>CAWHYZ010000033.1:0-41531 GCA_963833605.1 uncultured Alphaproteobacteria bacterium | reverse complement strand
CCCACCTGGCTTAACACCCACCACCCACCGGGCCCCATATTAGCCCATGCGCGGCGCTCAGACCGTGACCGTTGAGCAACACGTGTTCGAAATCGTGCGGCGACCCGCCGTTCCTTTGGAGCCGCAATGATTTGTTTTCACAGGGAAATCGAGCGGGGGCCGCGCCGCCTGGTCCTCAGCCGGTCGATGCTCCCGCGATGGCCCCGACCGGCGTCGCGTCCCGCCCCACCCAATCGTCACTGACCTTTGGGCGCCGCACAACGGCTTCCGCTGTCAGGCACAGAAGCTATCTGCGTCGCCGCCAGCGCGCTGAGCCCGGCGCGATGGCGCAATCGCTGTGAAAGTTGCAGACTCATGAAAACCGATTGCGACGTGGCGCGAACTGCCACGACAAGGTCACGCAGGGAGGATGCAAATGCCGCTGTTGATCGCGCTCGGATTCTTTTTCGTGATCACCGTGCTGGTGGTCTACGGTTCCACATTCTTCGGACCTGAGAGCCGGCTCAACAAACATCACTGAACGCCGTTTTGGGTTGATCAAAAACTCAGCGTAAGGCTATCGAGGCCCAGTACACCGTAATCGGACGACCAGGTCTCGCCGGGCGCGACCGGCCAGGCATCGGTGATCGTCCCGGTGGTAATGATCTCGCCCGCCGCAAGCGGCGGAAACTGCGGTTGATCGGCGAGCACACGCGCAAGATACGCCAGCGCCAGCGCCGGGCTTCCCAGGACATTCGCACCGATGCCGCGGTCGATGACCGTGTCGCCGCGTCTGAGCGCGAGCGCAAAGCTTGGCAATGCCGCGGCCAAGCTCGCTCGAGTCGCATCGGTGACGGCGACCGGTGCACCAATCACGAGGGCGCCGTGCAGTCCGCATGCCGCCGTGCAGTCGGCGCTGGAAAACTTCCAGCCGGGGAAATGGCACTGCACGATTTCGAACCCCGGTGCCATCCACTCGACACATGCGAGCACGACAGCGGGATCGTCCGTCACCGGCACAGGTGCTTTCAGCTTGAACACGACTTCCGGCTCGATCCGCGGCTGCACAAACCGCCGCAGTTGCATCGAGGCGCGCCCATGGGGGGCAAACTCGACCGTGTGCGCCCACATGTGCGCCCATATCGGCTGCCACACGCCGTAGCGCGGCCAGATCGTGCGATTGGTGAAGCCGATCTTGCGCCCCACCGATTGCCACCCCTGCGCGCGGCGGCGGCGCTCGATCTCGCCAAGCACCGCATAGCCATCCGTGACACTGAACGCGGGCGCGCTCGATGTGATGGGCGCCAGCGTGGCCGCGGCGTCCTGGGCCGCAATCAAATGGTCGGCAATCGCGGAGAGGGCGGGATCCAGCGTCATGAACTCGGCCAGCTCACCTCCATGCCCGCCAATAGCCCAAGCGCGCGGCGCACCCGGCTGCGCTTCATTCCTCCGGCTCGGTCGTGAACATGAGCGGATAGCCCTTGCGGCGGCCAGCGTCCGTCGCCCTCGTCGCCTTGGTCTCGGCAACGTCCCTGGTGAATACCGCGACCACACACGCGCCGCGTTTATGCGCGGTGATCATCACCCGGTAAGCCTGGTCCTCGTTCATGCGAAATTCCGCCTTCAGCACCGAGACGACGAACTCCCTGGGCGTGTAGTCGTCATTGATGAGAATGACCTTGTGAAGGCGCGGTCGTTCGGTCTTCAGCCGAACCTTGGTGCGCGGCTTGCTCGCGATGTCGCTCATCGGAGGAACTCCTCCCCTGGCGGCGCAGCTGCTGGAGCCCGGTCGCGCACTTTCTCATGTTCGGGGGCGTCAAGTCCACGGGGGCCGGTTCGGCTCCGGGGCACTAGTGTCCCAATTCCGAAATTCGCTTTATCCTGCCGCACGCTCTCGAGCGAACTTCGGAATCAAAGGGACACTAGCAAATATATAGACTCTAGTGTGGTTTTGGATTTGAAGTTCCTATGACGAGCGTGCCGCAAGAATGATAGGAACTTCAAATCCACCACACTAGCAAGTTTTGATTCTAGCGCCGCTTTTCGATTTGACGTTCCTGGACCAGCTCGCGGCGGGCGCTCCAGGAACTTGAAATCGCCGGCACGCGGCAGCGCAAGCCCGGCGACGGCGCCGGCGAGCGACGCCATGGCGGACACGCGCAGCGCCAGCGCAAAGCCGTCGCTGAACGCCTGGGCGGAGCCCAGACCTCCACCTGCGGCAAACACCGCGACCGCAACCGCGATCCCAAGCACGCCGCCGAGATAGCGCAGCATGTTGAATGTTCCCGATGCCTTGCCGATTTCGGTGGCTGCAACTGAGCTGAGCACCGCATTCTGTGCCGCCGGCATCGCCATCGAAACTCCACAGCCCGCGATGATCAGCGGCGCAACCATGGTGGCGTAAGCAGCGTGCGGCGATGCGATCAAACCGATCCACGCCATTCCGAACATCTGCAGGGTCAGCCCGACAACCACAAGCGTGCGCTCGCCGAAGCGGTTGACGAGCGCCCCGGCGATCGGCGCTGTCACGAACAGCGTGGCGGTCCAGGGCAACAGCCGCAGCCCGGCGCCGAGCGGACCGTTGCCCTGGGCGGTTTGAAAGAATTGGGCCATGAAGAACAGGACGCCATACATCGACGCGCTGTAGAGAAAGCCTACCGCATTGCCCGGCGCGAAGGCGCGGGCGCGAAACAGCCGCATGGGTATCATCGGCTTGGGGGTGCGCAGCTCCCAGACGACGAACGCCGCCGCCAGCAGCAATCCGAGCACCAACGTTGCGACAACCTCCGGGCTGGTCCAGCCGGCGCTGCTCGCGCGCATCAGACCCCACACCACGCCGAGTGCAGCGGCGGCCACCAGGATGAGGCCGAACATGTCGAGACGGGTGTCGGCGCCGAGACTTTCATCGACACGGCGCAGCACGAGCGGAATGAGGATCAGACCGATCGGCACATTGATCCAGAAGATCCATTGCCAGGCGAGGCCGTCGGCGACCGCGCCACCGGCGACCGGCCCGGCGATCAGAGCCAGACCCGTGATGCCACTGAAAATGCCAAGCGCCCTGGCGCGCGCCTCGCGCGGGAATGCGGCGCTGAGAAGTGCCATCGCGAGCGGCATAACCAGCGCCGCGCCGGCACCCTGCGCGGCGCGCGCGGCAATCAGCCAGCCGACATTTCCGGCGAGCGCGCAGGCCGCGGACGCCGCGACGAACAATGTGAGGCCGGCGACGAATACGCGCCGGCGCCCGAATCGATCACCGAGCGCCGCGCCGGTGAGCAGCAGCACCGCGAAGCACAGATTGTAGGCGTTCACCGTCCATTCCAGCGCGTCGATCGACGCGGCGAGGTCGGTGCGCATGACACTCAGGGCGGTGGTAACGACGAGAGCGTCGAGCGCAACCATCAACGATGCGACTGAAACCAGAATGAGGACTGTTGTGCTCGACGACGTTGAACTTTGCTCTGCCATGGGACTTGTCCTTTGGCGCCGTCGCGTGTCGCGCTGCGGCATGTTTCCAAAGGCAAGACGCGGGAGCGCCGGCGCAGGATTCCCGGCAAAGAATCTTTTGTGCGCCGAATCCTTTTGCCGATCCCGAACGTGTCGAGAGAGAGCTAAACGTCAACCGGAGAGGCGCTGATGAAACGGACCCTGGTGCGCTACAAGGCCAAGCCCGAGGAGGCATCGACCAACCAGCAGCTGATCGAAAAGGTATTCGAAGAACTTCGAAAAAAGTCCCCGGAGGGCGTGCGCTACCTGGCGCTGCGGCTGGGTGATGGAACGTTCGTGCATTTCGCCATGACCGAGGACGGCGCCCAGCAGATCCCGAAGCTGGACGCGTTTGCGGCTTTCCAAAGCGGCATCAAGGAGCGCTGCCTGGAGCCGCCGCAATCTGGTGAGGTGACGATCGTCGGCAATTATCGAATGCTGCAGGAGTGATAGACTAGTGCCCGGTTTCAGAAGTTCGTGATACATGCCGGCATCCTCTGACACGAACTTCGGAAACAAACGGGCACTAGCAAGTATATGATTCTAGTGCCGCTTCTCGATTTGAAGTTCCAGAACGACATTGCCGCAGCTGGTGCAGGAACTTCAAATCGGCGGCACTAGGGACGAGCCATGACGACAAGGCGCCGCGCATGAGCATCTCCCTCGACCGCACACCGGACGCACGCGAGGCGTTTGACCGGATTGTCGGTGACATGCGGCCCAAGCTGCATCGCTACTGCGCGCGCATGACCGGTTCGGTGGTCGACGGCGAGGACGTGTTGCAGGAGGCGCTGGTGAAGGCGATCGAGGCGCTGTCGCGGACCGGTCCGATCGACAACATGGAGGGCTGGCTTTTTCGCATCGCGCACAACGCGGCGCTCGATTTCCTGCGCCGGCGCAGCCGGCATGATGCGGCCCGTGCGAACGAGGATCCAGACATGATCGTGGACCCGGACAGCGAACAGGATCGCGCGATCACGGCCACAAGCCTGCGCACGTTCATGCGCCTGCCGGTGGCGCAGCGCGGAAGTGTCATCCTGATGGACGTACTCGGGTATTCGCTGGACGAAATCGGCGGAATCATGGACATCACGATTCCCGCCGTCAAAGCCGCGCTGCATCGCGGCCGCGCGCGGTTGCGCGAGCTCGCACAGGAACCGGATGATGCGCCGCTTCCGATCATGGCCGACGCCGATCGCGCACTGCTCGCCGCTTACGTCGATCGCTTCAACGCGCGCGACTTCGATGCGGTCCGCACCATGCTGGCCGACGAGGTCCGGCTCGATCTCGTCGCCAAGCTGCGCCTGAACGGGCGCGGCGAAGTCGGAAATTATTTCCACAACTACGCCCGCATACAGGATTGGCAACTCGCGGCCGGCTTTGTGGACGGGCACCCCGCGGCGCTCGTGCGCAGCCCCGACGATCCCTCGGGCGCACCGTCCTATTTCGTTCTACTGGATTGGACCGACGGCCGCGTCGTCCACATTCGCGATTTTCGCTTCGCGCGCTACGCGACCGAGGGTGCGGATGTTGTCATGATCGAGTGATGGTGCTGCGATACTTTGCGCGTGCGCGACGTGTGAGTTCGACCCATTGCGGAGACGGATCGGTTCAGATAAGCGACCCCCTCAGCAAGTTTCAAAGGAGTAACAGTCATGACGAGTTCACAGGGCCGGTTCGTCTGGTACGAGCTGATGACGACCGACACGAAAGCCGCCAAAGACTTCTACGGCAAGGTCGTGGGCTGGAGCACACAGGATATGCCGATGCCGGGCATGACCTATTCGATGTTCAACGCCGGTTCCACTGCTGTCGGGGGACTGATGACCCTGTCGGAAGACGCCAAGAAAATGGGCGCGCCGCCAAGCTGGATCGGCTACGTGGCGGTCGACGACGTGGACGCGACCGCCAGCAAGATCAAGAGTCGGGGAGGCAACGTCTACGCCGGGCCGCAGGACATCCCGGATATCGGCCGCTTCGCGGTTGTGACCGACCCGCAACAGGCAACGTTTGCCCTGTTCAAGTCGAAGACCCCGAGCACGGCTGCACCCGCCGCACAGGACGCGCCCGGCCATATGGGCTGGCGCGAACTAGCCGCCGCAGATGGGCAGAAGGCGTTCGCGTTCTACAGCGACATGTTCGGCTGGAAAAAGGGCGAAGCCCACGACATGGGCCCGATGGGCACGTACCAGATATTCACCTCGGGGGACGGGCAGGCCGGCGGCATGTTCACCAAGCCGCCCGCGATGCCGGTGCCGTTCTGGCTGTACTACTTCAACGTTCCCGGCATCGACGCAGCGACTGAGCGTGTGAAGACCGGCGGCGGCCAGATCCTCAACGGTCCGATGGAAGTCCCCGGCGGCAGCTGGATCGTCCAGTGCAAGGACCCGCAGGGCGCCGCGTTCGCACTGGTCGGAAAACGACACTAGCGCAATCGCATTTGCGTTGATTTGAACCCCTCGTCATGGCCGTCGCCGGGCGCGCAGCGACCCGGGGACGGCCACTCATGCTTTTCCGCCGATCGTCCTCGTCGATCCAGTGCTTCCGAACCTCGCCCCAAATGTTGTACGCCATTCGCCGGGGATGACGCGCAAGGAGCGCAAGGCGAATGACGCAGGCAGGAATCGGCGATGCCGTGCGCCGCAAGGAAGATGACCGGCTGATCGTCGGCCGCGGATGCTATGCGGATGATCTCGATGTCCAGGGAGCAGCTTGCGCAATGTTCGTGCGCTCGCCGCACGCGCATGCGCGCATACGATCGATCAACGTCACCAAGGCGCGCGCAACGCGAGGCGTCCTCGCGGTCATGACCGGCGCCGATAGCGCGCGCGCCGGTCTTAAGCCGATCCCACATGCAGTCGGCTCGTCGCACATGGGCTCGGACGTACCGCTGCGCAACCGCGACGGCAGCGAACGGCTTGCGACCGAGCAGGTGCTGCTGCCGGTCGACCGCGCGCGCTTTGCCGGCGAGGCGGTCGCGATGGTGGTGGCGGAGACGCTCGCTGCCGCCAAGGATGCGGCCGACCTCGTGGACATTGCCTGGGAGGCGGTGCCGGCGGTGACGCTTGCGTCCGAGGCAATCGGGAAGGCGGCACCGCTGCTGTGGGATCACGTGCCGGGCAACCTCGCGCTCGATGCCGAGATAGGCGACGCGCAGGCGACCGATGCGGCTTTCGCCAAGGCTGCACATCGCGTGCGGCTGGACACGCGCATCCAGCGCGTGACCGGCGTACACATCGAGCCGCGCGCCGTCGTTGCCTCCTTTGACGCCGACGCCGAACGCTACACGATCCACGTTTCGCACGGGCTTGGCGTCGTGCAGGTGCGCACCGAGCTCGCAACCATTCTGGGCGTTGCGCCGGAGCAGGTGCGGGTGATCGCCCCGCGCGACATCGGCGGCAATTTCGGCACTCGCAACGCGACCCACCCGGAATGGGCCCTGGTCGCGCATGCGGCCCGCATGATCGGCCGGCCGGTGAAGCATGTCGCCGATCGCACCGAAGCCTTCATGAGCGACTACCAGGCCCGCGACCTCACTGTTGCGGCCGAGATTGCGCTCGATGCGAAGGGAACGATCCTGGCAATGCGCAGCCAGAACCTCAGCAATATCGGCGCGCACGCGGCCTCCTTCGTCCCCCTCAACAAGGGGGTGCAGTTGATGACGAGCCTCTACGCGGTACCGGCCGCGCACTACCATGCGCGCGCCGCGCTGACCAACACACCGAGCACCATTCCTTATCGCAGCGCGGGGCGTCCGGAAGCGATGTTCGTGATCGAGCGGCTGCTCGATCTCGCCGCACGGGAATGCGGCTTCGATCGCATCAAATTGCGCCGGCGCAATCTCATTCCCGCCAAGGCGCTGCCATGGCGCAACCCGGTCGGCATCACCTATGACAATGGCGAGTACGAGAAGGTCATGCAGCGCGCCCTCGACCTTTCCGATTGGGCCGGCTTCCCGGCACGCCGCAAGGCCGCCCGCAAGCGCGGCAGGCTCGCCGGAATAGGGCTCGCCAACTACATCGAGGCCACCAGCGGGGTGCCGCGCGAGCGCGCGGATCTCACGGTGCTGCCGGACGGGCGCGTCGATCTGATCATCGGCACCCAGGCGACCGGGCAAGGACACGAAACGAGCTTCTCCCAGATCGTGGCCGACTGGTTGGGAGTGCCGTTCGCGGCTGTTACCGTGCGCGCCGGCGATACCGATTTCGTGAAGGCCGGGGGTGGCTCGCATTCCGGCCGCTCGATCCGGTTCGGGAGCATCGTCATCCGGGCCGCAGCCGACGCGATCATTCGAAAGGGCCGTGAGATTGCGGCGTTGCTGCTGCAGGCGCCGATGGACAAGGTCACGTTCGCTGACGGCCGCTTTGCGGTCGAGGGCACGGCGCGCGCGCTCGATCTCTTCGAACTGGCCGCTGCCGCCGCCAACAGCGGCGATCTGCCGGAGAATCTGCGCGGGCCGTTGACCGGCAGTTGCGACCAGGTGACCCCCGGACTCTGCTTTCCGTATGGCACGTGCGTCTGCGAGGTGGAAGTCGATCCGGACACCGGCGAGGTCGCGATCGTACGCTATACGTCCGTCGACGATGTCGGCCGCGCCGTCAACCCGATGATCCTGCACGGCCAGGCCCACGGCGGCATCGCCCAGGGTGTCGGCCAGGCGCTGATGGAGGAGTGCTGGTACGATCGCGAGAGCGGCCAAATGCTCTCGGCATCGCTGATGGATTATGCGGTACTGCGGGCCGACGATCTGCCTTCGTTCACCACCGATATCAGCGAGGTACCGGCGAGTTCGCATCCGCTCGGCTTCCGCTCCGGCGGCGAAGGCGGCACAACGCCGGCGCTCGGCGTCGTGATCAACGCCATCGTGGACGCGCTCGCACACCTCGGTGTGCGCCACATCGAGATGCCGGCCACGCCGCAGAAGGTCTGGCAGGCGATCCAGGACGCCGGGGCGGCGCAGTGAGCTGGGGAATATTTTCTACGAGGAAGAAGGGAGAAGGGAGTCGCTTCAGCCGAGCCGAAACAGAACCGTCAATTCGCCTCTGCGTTTGTGCCCGACTTTTTTCGTCATCTTGCGTTTGGACGCGGTTTCATCGATATTGATTTGCATGACCAAGCTCAAAGCTTCCAGTAAATCCAGCCGCAAATTCGCCGTGGGTCGAGGGAAAGGGACGGCGACCTCGCTGCACGCGCGCCAAAAGGGCGTGGCGGGTTCGTCGAAAACCAAGAAGTCTTTTAAACAGGGCGAGCGCACATATCGCATCGTCGGCGAAACATCGGACGGAGTGAAGATCCTCGCCGCCAACGTGAAACCAAAGCACTTTACGTCTTCGCAAATCCGCGCAGCGATAACCGCCGTTGCAAAGCCCGCATCGACACGAAGCTGATGCGCGCCACGTCGCGTGACGTATTCATCAATTGTCCGTTTGACGCCAAGTACCAGCCATTTTTTCGCGCGATCGTTTTTGTCGTAATCAGGTCTGGCTTCCGACCCCGTTGCGCGCTTGAAACAGACGACAGTTCAGAGAACAGATTCGAAAAGATCTGCAAGATAATCGAACAATGTCATTATGGGATCCACGATATCTCCCGAACAACCCTGGATGCGCAGTCCGGGCTACCGCGGTTCAACATGCCATTGGAACTGGGGGTCTTTCTCGCTGCGAAGCGATACGGATCAGGTCTCCAAAAGAAGAAGCGGTGTATGGTGCTTGATACAGCTCCTTACCGGTACCAAAAATTCATGTCGGATATTTCCGGTCAGGACATTCATTCTCATGCGGGTCATATGGAGACTTTGATCGAGCGCCTGGCCGCTTGGCTGAGAAACCAAAGTCGCGATCCCAAGGTGCCTGGTGGACGCAAGATGATCAGTGAGTTTAGGCAATTTCGGCACGCGCTTCCGGCGATCTGCGCGAAACGTGATCTCCATCCGGACGAACTGACATTCGGAGACTACGCGGAACTGGTCGCCGAATACTTGGCCATCGCCGCGTGAGCGTGTCGACAGGCGATCCAGGATGCCAGCGACCGTGTGAGTTAGTGACATCAGGGGGATCATGAGAATGGCATTGGGCACCGACTTCATCCTCGGAGCGCTGGCGCAAGAGGGCCTTGACCATCTGTTCATGGTGCCGGGCGGACTGGTCGATCCGTTTCTGCCGGCGCTTGCCCGCCAGCCGGGGTTGCGGCCGATCGTTGCCGCGCAGGAGGGCGGCGCCGCCTACATGGCGGATGGCTACGCGCGCGCCAGCGGCCGCTTCGGTGCGGCACTCGGAATTGGCGGGCCCGGGCTCTGCAACATGGCGACCGCCGTTGCGGCGGCCAAGACCGACGCCTCACCGGTACTGGTGTTGAGCGGCGAAGTGCCGGTCAAGATGGAAGGGCTCGGCGCCTTTCAGGATGCGAGCCAGGCCACCCTCGACGATACCGCGGTGATGAAGCCGCTGACCCGGCTGTCCGTGACGGTGGCGGACGTCGACAACCTCAACCACTGGCTCCGGCATGGACTGACGGCGATGTGGAGTGAACCGCGCGGGCCGGTTCATCTATCGCTCGCCCATGATGTGCTGGTCGGCGAATGCACAGCAAACTACGCCGCGGTCGCCGGCTATTTCCCGCAGATGCTGCCGCTCGGCCGCGATGCGGCGCTGGCCGCACTCGCGCGCCTTACGGAGGCAGGCGCTCGCCGCACGCGAATCGCGTTCCTGGTCGGGGCCGGGGCGGAGCATGATAACGCCGCGGCGCGACTGCGCGAGATCGCCGAGCGCTGGTCGATTCCGGTTGCCACCACGCTGCGTGCCAAAGGCGTGTTCGCGGAGGATCACGAACTGTCCCTCGGCGTGTTCGGCTACGCCGGCACTCGGCACGCCACCCATGCGATTCTCGACGATGCACTCGATGTCCTGTTGGTTCTCGGTTCCGGACTGAACGAACGGGACACCATGCACTGGACCCTGCGCACGCGCACCAAGGCGCTGCTGATCCACGTCAACATGAACATGGACGAATTGACGAGCCGTGGCGACGCCGGCGCGGTCGTTTACGGCAGCAGTCATGCGTTCCTGGATCTGATGGCCGAACGCGCGGACATCATCGCCGGCACGCTCGACGCCGGCCGGGCGGAACGCCGCAAATGGATCGCACAGATCAAAGCGGGGCCGCGGCTTTACGACGTCGAGAATTGTGAGAGCCGCAATATCCCGATCCACCCCGCCGCTGCCATCACGGCCCTCCGTCAGGCGTTTCCGCGCGACGGTATCGTGCTGGTCGATTCAGGCGCGCACCGCGCGTTCGCCGGACACTACTGGAGCGCGTTCGCGCCGCGCACCTACATCTCGGCGACCAATCTCGGCCCGATGGGCTGGGCCATTGCGGCAGCCGTCGGCGTCGCTTGCGCCCGCCCCGACCGCCGCGTCGCCGTCATCACCGGCGACGGCTGCATGCAAATGCACGGGCTGGAAATCCAGACCGCCGCCCGCTATCGGCTGCCGATCATCTACGTGGTGCTCAACAACGGCGCGCTCGGCAATGTCTGGCTGCGCGCCCACGAGCTCGGCCCGGTGCCGGCGGAACTGACCAGCATTCCGGATCACGACTGGGCTGCTTTCGCCCGCGCGCTCGGCGCCCACGGCTTCACGGTCCGCGATCCGGCGCAGCTCGAAGACACCTATCGCCAGGCGCTCGCCGCCGATGGCACGGTCCTGATCGACGTCAAGACCAACAAAGATGCCCCAACACCGGTCTACGATTTCAAGGCCGGCGCGCGCGCCTGGTCGTATCACGAGTAGGTGGCCATCATGACGGCACTCGAGATGGATCCTGCGAAGCTGCCGGATGCGGCGCAGCGGCTCTATGCGGAGATTGCGACCAAGCGCAAGGCCCGTGGCGAGGGCTTTGGCGGACCTTACGTGGCACTGCTCAACCATCCGGAGCTCGCTCGCCGCGTCGAGGAGCTCGGCTTCTTCCTGAAGTTCGAAGGCGTGTTGCCGCGGCCGGTCTATCAGTTCATCGTCTTGTCCGTGGCTCACGCCACCGGCGCGGCGTTCGAGTGGCACGACCACGTGCAGCACGCGTTGGCGGCCGGCCTTTCACCGTCGCTGATCGACAGCATCGCGAGCCGCAACGCCGCAGCCCTGCCGGCGCCCTATGATCTGCTGCAACGGATCCTCGCGAAGACCATGGCGTGGCAAGCCGTGCCCGACGAGCTGCAGGTGCGCGCGGTCGCCCAATGGGGCCGCGAGGGCCTTGTCGAGATTGTGGTGGTGTCGGGCTTCTATCAGATGTTCGCGGCCATCAATCAGGGTTTTGACATCCGCCCGCCCGCCGAGCCAGCGGGTGCAGCCGGGGCGCCGCCGGCCGGCGGGCGGCCGGTCCATCGATAGCCGACGATGCCGTTGTCGGCGTCGAAGACATAGTCGAACCCATTGAGCAGCAGGACGCTGGTGTTCACGTAGGTCGGGCGGTCACCGCGGCCGACCAGAATCACGCGACCCGGCGCCAGCGGGTCGGCAGTGTCTCCTACCCGAAAGCTGTAATCGGAGACCGCGCCGCGCGCCGACGTGGGGGGAGCGAGCGAGATCGCCACCTTGGTCCCGGGCGCCAAGCTTCGACCCGCGCCGGCACTGATCGCGCTCCCCTGTTCCTGATCGGGCGGAACCGTGAGGTACATCACGGTCACGCCGGTATCCGGCAGAACGGTGCCGCACGCAGCCGGCGCGCGATCATTGATCGCGATGCAGGCGGGCGCGCTCGTCCAGTCCGTGAGCTCATCGTCGAAACGCAGGCGCACAGTGACGTAATCGTCAGGGAGACTCGCGCCGGCGAGGCCGACCTGCACGCCATACCGAGTCACCACATACCCGCGCCGCAGCCCGCTTTCCCCGGCGCGCGCGCCGGCCACGTTGAGAAAAGGATTCTTGCTGGGTCCGCTTTCGGCTTCAGGCTTGCGCTTGCGGCCAAACCCGACGCCGATCATGGCGACGTGGCGCGGGTCTTCGCGCGGTGTGCAGTTGCGCGCGGTCTCGGTGCAGTCGATGCTTCGCACGGCAAGGACCGGAATGGGTTTGGTGGTCAAGCTTGCGCCGTTGGCGCCCGAGACCGTCACCGGAACCAGCACCCAGTCGCCGCGCATGATGCGGCCCGAGCTCGAATAGGTCAGCGTGCCTGGCTCGCGCCCCGGGAGTCGATCGATGTCGGGGATCGACGACGCCGATACGACGACGCCGGTCGAACCCGTGTCCATCACGGCGCGCTGCCGACGCCCACCGAATGAAAGCCAGAGGTGCGGACTTGCACGCAGATCGCCACCGGCCTCCGGGGCATTCAGGTAGCGCAGAAACACGCCCGCTCGGTTTGTCTGGTCGGCCGGCTGCGCGAGCGAGGACGGCGTCGCGAAAGCGATCGCGCCCCAAACCACCAGCAATCGCTTAGTGTGAGTCATGATCGAGCTTGCGATGCATGATCTCGGCGATGTCCGCGTCGTCGCCGTCGTCGCGCCTGCCAAGCCCTTCCACGACGCCTTGCTGGTCGGCGGGTTCGCGATTCTGGCTCATCTTCCACTTGCCTTCGAGCCGGGCGATGGCGAAGCGAAATCCGACGATGCCGCGCAGCATGACATCGATGAAGGGCGGCGGCGCATCCGAGGTGGCCCACGGCACGGTTTCGTTGCGCTCCTGCTGCGCGGTCAGCTCACCGACATGGCGGAGCAGCCAGTCCTTCTGCGTCATCACCTCGGGCCGGCCATACGCGTGCACGATCGCATAATTCCAGGTCGGTACGACCTTTCCGTGCCTGGCCTTCGACGGATACCAGCTGGGCGTGATGTAGCCCTCCGGTCCCTGGAAGATCATCAGCGCTTCGCGGTCTTCGGCCAGGTCCTTGCAATGCGGATTGGCGCGCGCCAAGTGGCATTCGATCGTGCCGAATGGCCCCTCGTCCTTGAGGACAGTCGGGAGATGGCTGGCGTAGAGACCCGCGGAGTTAGCCGATACCAGCGCGGCAAATGGCCTCGCCCGCATGAGCGCGTGCATCTCGCTTACATCATCGACGCGAAAGTGATCAGGCCTGTACATGACGATTGACCGCGACGACGCGGCGCTCCTTCCGGCCGGCTGGCTTCGGCAAGCATTTTAAGCGTACGCTATGATGAGATGCTAGCTGGCGCGCGCGGCGCAACCGCGGCAATTCGGCCGGAAACATGGAGACGATCGGTGTCCGAGCTCAAGAAAGCCACCAAATCGACCGATGTGGAGCCGACCAGAGCGACCGCGCACCTGCCGGGCCTCGACATTGAGATCGTTCACCGCCGCTCGCCGGGCGGCGAGGCCGAGCAAATCTCGATCAACATGCAGGCGGTGCCGTCCTTTGAGGCCTTCGGCCGTTTCGTCGAGGCCGCCAATCCGTTTGCGTTCTGGGCGCAAGCGGTGCAGCTCATGTGGTCGCCCTGGCTGGAGGCAGCGCGCACATTCGCATTGCCCTTCGGCGCCGCGCCGCAGTTGCCAAAAGCCCGCACCGAAATCGGCGGCCGCCCCGGTGCGAAACGGCGTCCACCCGACTAGACCTCTTGTTCGCGCATGATCTTTTTCGAAAACCGGTAGCCACTTTTCGGAATCATGCTTTAGCGGCTCATCCAGGCGGCGATCGCCATCGTCAGAATCCGCGTGCTTTTGGCGCGGCGAACCTCGCGGGCCTGGGTAGGCACGCGCTCCGACGCCATCTTGCCACCGATCGGCGCTGCATTTTTAATTGCGAAAGAAGAGTATTGATTTTCGCAAATAATCGTATGAGGCTGAGCAACGGCTGAGGCGCGCCGGTTGGGAGGCCGTATGCAGTCAACTCATCCCGCGGACCCAAACGCTGCCGTCCGGGTCGACGCCGCCACCGGCCGCTTTCGGGTGGCGCGCACGAACTACACCGATCCGGCGATCTTCCGCGCTGAGCTGGACACGATCTTCGCCAAGTGCTGGCTCTATGTTGGACACGACAGCGAACTGGCCAAGCCGGACCAGTTCATCACCCGCGCGATCGCGCATCGCCTTGTGATCTTCGTGCGCGACCGCAACGGCGAGGTCCGTTGCTTTCTCAACGTCTGTCCGCACCGTGGCGCGCAGCTCTGCCGTCAGCGCGACGGGCAGGCGCGCAACTTCGTGTGCATCTATCATGGCTGGGCGTTCGAGAATACCGGCCGCGCTGTGAGCATCGCGGAGCCGGAGACCTATCCCAAGGGCTTTGATGCGCCTGGCTGCAACGACCTCGTGCCGGTGCCGCGCTTCGAAGCCTATCGCGGCTTCTGGTTCCTCAACTTCGATCCCGGTGCCGTAAGCCTCGCCGAATATCTCGGACCGGCGCGCGACTATATCGACGTGATCGTCGATCAGGCCGTCGAGGGCATGCAGGTCGTCGACGGCGTCCAGGAATATGCCGCGCGTGCCAATTGGAAGCTCCTTGCCGAGAACAGCACTGACATCCTGCACGTCGAAACCCTGCATCCGACCTACCTCGACCTGGTTGCGACCAACTCCAACAATCAGATGAAGCGTGGCCGCATGGAAGGCCAGGCGATCGACCTCGGCAACGGCCATTGCGTGATCGAGCGGCGCGCCACCTACGGCCGTCCGATCGCCCAGTGGATCTCGCTGTGGGGAGAGGAGGCGCGGGTCGAGATCGATGCGATCCATGCGCGCCTCGTCGCCCGCTACGGGCCCGAGCGCGCTCACCGCATGGCGAAATGCGCGCGCAACCTCCTGATCTTTCCCAACCTCGTGCTCAACGACATCATGTCGATCACGGTGCGCACCTTTCAGCCGGTCGCGCCCGACTATATGGATGTGACGGTCTGGTCGCTGGCGCCGCGCGAGGAGTTCGGCAAGCCCGCACTGGCACGCCGACTTACCAACTTCCTGGAGTTTCTCGGTCCCGGCGGGTTTGCGACGCCCGACGACATCGAGGCGCTGGAATCGTGCCAGCGCGCCGCCGCGGCGGCGCGCGAAGCGCCTTGGAACGATCTCTCCAAGGGCTTTGACGCGCACGGCGACGACCGGGTCGGCGAGACCAAGGACGAGCTGCCGCAGCGCGCGTTCTGGCGTGGCTGGCAGGCAAGGTTGTTGGAGGCGGACCCCCTCACCCGGATCGGTGCGCGATCCGACCTCTCCCCGGCGGGGAGAGGTGACTTGGGGCACGGCCGTACCGCAACCTCCACCTCTCCCCAGCGGGGAGAGGTCGGCGCCGAAGGCGCCGGGTGAGGGGCTCGCCCGATGAGCCTGCTGTCCAAGCTCACCCGCTCCGATATCGAGGAGTTTCTCATTAATGAAGCGACGCTCCTCGACGAGTGGCGGCTCACCGAGTGGCGTGCCCTGTTCGCACCCGACTGTCGCTACCTGGTGCCCAACACGAATGGCGATCCCTATGGGTCGCCGGAGACCTCGCTGTTCCTGATCGCCGACGACGAGCACCATCTGACCGAACGGGTGAAGCGGCTCGGCAAGAAGACCGCGCACGCCGAGTATCCGCATTCCCTGACGCAACGCATGATCAGCAACGTCGCCGTGCTGGGACGCGAGGACGACGGCCTCAAGGTGCGATCGAGCTTCGTCACGTTCCGCACCAGCCAGGGCGTGACCGACACCTACTTCGGCCGCCACGAATATCAGCTGGTGGCGCCCGACAACGCGCTGCGTATCCGCGAAAAGCGCACCATCCTGGCCATGGG
This sequence comes from uncultured Alphaproteobacteria bacterium, assembly GCA_963833605.1. Taxonomy (GTDB): domain Bacteria; phylum Pseudomonadota; class Alphaproteobacteria; order Rhizobiales; family Xanthobacteraceae; genus JAFAXD01. The sequence continues at coordinate 25,357 of CAWHYZ010000033.1, read as the reverse complement.
CGCGCTGCGGCCGCACGGCAAGCTCTCGATCATTGTTTGAAAGATCACGCGCCATGCAAGGGATTGCCGACAGGGTTGCGATCATCACCGGCGGCGCCAGCGGTATCGGCGCCGGGCTGGTGCGGGCATTCGTGGCCGCCGGCGCCAAGGTCGCGTTCGCCGACATTCAGGATGAGCCGGCGCACGCGCTCGCGGCCGAGCTCGACGCGCGCTGCGCCTTCGTTCACACCGACCTGCGCCACGACCCTGACATCGATCGCCTGGTGGCGACGACGGCCGAGCGCTTCGGCGGCATCGACTTCATCATCAACGCCGCTGCCACTTACGCGGATCAGGGCATCGCGTCCGACCGCGCCGCCTGGCAGAACGGATTCGACACCAATCTCATCGGCCACGTGATGCTGGTGCGCCGCGCGCTCGATCGCCTGCGCCGGTCGTCATGGCCGAGCGTGGTCTGGTTCAGCAGCGAGAGCGCCCATGTCGGGCTGACCGGGCGCTGGATCTACCCGGCCACCAAGGCGGCCATCGAGCAGGTGGTGCGCAGCCAGGCACTCGATCTGGCGCCCGACCGCATTCGTGTCAACGCGGTGATGCCGGGCTGGACCGAAAAGCCCTGGCACCGGACGGCGCCGCCCGACGTGAAAGATCACTACGCCAAGATGTCCGGCCGGCTGCACATGATTCCCCGCATGGGGACGCTGGAAGAAGTCGCCGACGCGGTCCTGTTCCTGTGCTCGGAGCACGCCTCCTTCATCACCGGAAGCTGCCTCAAGGTCGACGGCGGCCACAGCGCGCTGGGCCCGCAGGGCAAGGACAAGCATTCGCCGACCGAAGCGCGCACGGCCGCCGGCGTCGGGTTCCAGGCGGGAGTCACATAAGGGTCGACAAATATGCTGAGAATTCGCAAATCAAATGATTTGGCCCTCGTCCTGAGAAGCGACCCCGGATTTAATCCGGGGAAGCGTCTCGAAGGACGGCCAAGAGCAGAAGCGCCTGCATTCTGGCCGTCCTTCGAGACGCCTCGCCCTATGGGCCAAGCTCGTCAGGACGAGGTCGGAAAGTTTTGCAGGCTCTCAGAACGAGGTCCAAAAGGGTCACACGCTCTCGGTGTCATACTTCTCCTGTCCGCGTTATTGCTCTGCGCCTTCTCAGCGCCCGCCTACGCCGACGATTACCCCAAACACCACATCACTTTGATCGTGCCGTTTCCGGCCGGCAGCGGCCCCGACGTTTATGCCCGCATCATTGCCGACAAGCTCGCGCCGCGGCTCGGCCAGCCGGTGGTGATCGAGAACCGGGCCGGCGGCGGCGGCACCACCGGCGGCCGCGCGGTCGCCAATGCGGAGCCCGACGGCTACACGCTCCTGTTCGGCAGCACGAGTTCGGTGGTGGTGGCGCCGGCCGTCGCCAAGGAGGCCCCCTATGATCCGGTGCTCGCGTTCACGCCGATCATCCAGGTGGCGCGCGGACCCTTCATCCTCTCGGTACGGGCGAATCTCCCGATCAATAATCTGGCCGAGCTGATCGCTTATGCGCGGAAGAACCCCGGCAAGCTCAACTACGGCACGTCCGGCCCAGGCAGTCTGCATCACCTTGCAACCGAGATGCTCAAGCGTGCCGCCGCGATCGACATGGTCCACATTCCTTTCCCGGGTGGCGCACAGTCGTGGACCGCGCTGCAGTCCGGCGTCGTCGACGTGATCTTCGACAGCATGCCCGGCCCGATCAGCGCGCTGCAGTCCGGCAAGGCGCGCGCGATCGCGGTCACCGGTGCGAAACGGCTTGGCAACCTTCCGGGCGTTGCAGATCTTGCCAACGTGCCGACGTTCGACGAACAGGGCGTGAAGGGAGTCGATGTGATCTTCTGGTTCGGCATTCTGGCGCCGGCCGGAACGCCGGCACCCATCATTGCCAAGCTCAACGCAGCGCTCGCGGCGAGCATTCATGATCCCGAGGTGCAGGCGAAATTCGCGCAGCAAAGCATCGAGGCTGCGACCGGCACGGTGGGCGAATTCGGGCAGCTGATTGCGCAGCAGGCCCGGCACTGGCGCGAGGTCGTGAAAGAGACTGGCGCCAAGCAGGAATGAGGGCGACATGAAGAAGAAAGCATCGATCCCCGCAGAGGAGGGTGGCCGCCGCAAGCGGCCGGTCGGAGATCCCGGTCAGCGCCGGCTCGACCGGCGCACGTCCTATCGGTTCTCGATCATCGCGCGCCGCCACACCCGCTGCCTTGCCGACATGCACGCGTCGCGTTTCGGACTTTCGGTCAATGGCTGGAAATTGCTGAGCGTGATCGAATATTTCGGGCCGCTATCGGCTTCGGAAGCAGGCGGTCACACGAGCCTGGAGCCCGCCAAGGTCACGCGCGGGATCGACGCCCTCGCCGAGCAGGGACTGGTGCTGCGCCGCGAGGACCCGGTCGACCGCCGTCGCACCATCCTGACGCTCTCGGCCAAGGGCAAGCGCATCCACGACAAGGTCGAGGAGGTTTCGCGCGCGCTCGAACAGGAATTGCTGCGCGTGCTGAGCCCGGCCGAGCGCGAGACGCTCGATCGCGTGCTCGACAAGCTGGAGCGGCGCTCCGCCGAGGTCTGCGCGCGCAGCGACGCCTGGCGCGACATCGTACGCGCGCCGATCGCAGCGAGCGGCGATACGAGCGCGCTCGCAGCGCAGTAGGGCGGGCGCATGCTGTAGGCAGAGCCTGCGATGACAGAACGCCGCGCCATGGGCACGAATGTCATACCCACAGGTGTCATCGCCCGCGAAAGCGGGCGACCCAGTAGCCGCAAGCTTCGCAGTTTTGCGCGCGAGTGCCCTAGTGGTTGTTTTGTGATTACTGGGTCGCCCGCATTCGGGCCCCCATCGCGCAAAGCGCGATGGGGATCCCTCGCGGGTGATGACACCTGTGGGTTTATCGGGCCAATTCTCGACGGTAATTTGCATGGAATGAGACACTCCACGCAGCGAGTCCTATGGTGACCATCGACGACCTCCTCACCCACGGATCGATCTCCGCGATCGGGGCCGCCTTCCGGGCTCGCCAACTCTCGGTGCGCGAGGCGGTCGCCTGGTATCTTGCCCGGATCGCGCGTCTCAATCACGCGGGCCCCACGCTCAACGCAGTCCGCATGCTGAGCCCGCGCGTTGATGACGACGCGCGCGCAGCTGATCAGGAATTCGCACGCGGGCACGATCGCGGCCCTCTGCACGGCATTCCGGTGCTGCTCAAGGACAATATCCTCGCCGCCGGCATGACGGCGACGGCCGGCGCTGCTGCGCTGGCCGATTTCGCGCCGCGCACCGATGCAGCCCTGGTGCGGCGGTTGCGGGCGGCGGGCGCCATCGTGCTCGGCAAGACCAACATGACCGAATTTGCCGATTACATCTCCGACGTGATGCCGTCGGAATTCAGCAGCGTGGGCGGCGTGGTGAAGAACCCGCACGGCATTGCGTATGGACGCGGGCAGGGATCGAGCGTCGGCTCGGCGGCCGCGGTTGCGGCCGGCCTCGCGCCGTTCGCGATCGGCAGCGAGACGCAGAATTCCATTCAGACACCGGCGAGCTATTCGTCGGTGTTCGGATACAAGCCGACGGTCGGCGCTGTCGCGCGCGCCGGCATCATCCCGCTGGTGCCGAGCCAGGACACACCCGGCCCGCTCACCCGATCGGCCGCAGATGCGACGCTGGTGCTCGACGCCATTGCCGGGCCCGACCCGCGCGACCTGCTCAGTCTCCTCCCTGAGCGCCAATCGCGCAGCGCCGCGCGCCTCGCCAGCCTTGCCGGCGTGCGGATCGGTGTGCCGCGCCGTGCGCAGGCTGACCGGCCCGACTTTGCGCCGGTGCTGCCGTTGTTCGAGCGCGCCCTGGCGCGGCTCGCGCAGGCGGGTGCGGTCATCGTCGAGCCGTGCGATCTGCCGACCGCCGTCGAATTGCAGGATGTGCGCTCCTGCGTTTTTCGGGCGGAGTTCAAGGCAGCGCTCGACGCGTTCCTGGAGGATCACGGCGCGCCCTGCGGCATGGATCGCCTGGCAGCGATCATCGCCTGGAACGCAGCGCATCCCGAGAACATCCCTTACGGTCAACCGTTGCTGATCGCCGCCGACGCGACGCCGCTCGACGAACAATATGTTCGCGATCGCGCGCGCGACATCGTGCTTGCCCGCACCGGCGGGCTCGACGCCGCGCTCGCGCTCGGCGCCGCCGATGTTCTGATCGCTCCGATGGGGGCCGCGGCAAAGTGTTCCGGCAAGGCCGGCACGCCGGTCGCCGCGGTGCCGGCCGGCCTTGACGCCAACGGCGTTCCGTTCGGGATCACGCTGCTGGCGGGACTTGGACAGGATCGCATACTGCTTGCGATCGCGGCCGCGGTGGAGCAGGCGATCGGGGAGCGCGTGGTGCCGAAGATTTAGGCGGGCGGCAGATACTTTTGTTTGAATGAGTCTGAATTTGTCACGAGGCGACCCGGATTACGCTTCGCTTCATCCGGGCTACTTTTTCAGCAAGCTGCGTAGCCCGCATGGAGCGATAGCGGACCGTCCAAAAATTGAACCGCCTACCTTTGCTCACTTGCGTGCAGGCGGGAATAGTTGGTTCCCGGCTTCGTCGATCACCGCGATGACGCGATACGGGCAACTCTTCGCCGCCTGCACAATGATTTCGTCAGCCGCACCGGCGGGATTGATGATGTCGACCTTTCGATCTGTCCCGAGTGCGAACACCGATGGTGCCTTGGCGATGCAGTTGCCGAACGCCTGGCACTTCCTCTTGGTGATCTCTATGCGAACCGACGACATCTTCCGGTGACCTAACCTCTGCGCTCAGATCAGGAACTGCAGCAGCGGCATCTCCTGATCGCTGTTGATCAACAGTACCTTCTTTTCGCTGATCTTGAAGCTGTCCTGCTCGCGCCGAAGCACATGAATGCTTCGACCGCACCAGAGCTGCTGCGTATGCGCGCGCGCCAGACACAAGATGAAATTCGACCTCACTGTCAGGTTGACCCCATCGACCGGCTCAGCCTCGACGTTCGAGACCACGCGTCGCATCCGTGGTTTAGGATCCATCGCCTGCACCGAGCCGCTCTTGAGGCGTTCGACCCGCTGCACCAGCCGGGCATGATCGTCATAGATGATCGACACTTGCCGTGCCGGGTCGATGTCGTCCTCGTTGCAAGGCACCCAGTAACGGGCGGGGTTGTTCCACAGCGCCAGCCAGGCGTCGAACTGGTGTTCGTCCATCAGCAACGCTTCCCGATAGAGGAAGCTCTCGATCTGCGGATCAGCCATCGTGGTAAAATGCTCGAAAGCCTGGCTCGCTTTGCTCAGCGGATGAAAGCCGCATGGTCGGGATCATCCATCAGCTTGGCATAGTGGCGCCACATCCCGCGCAGATGATTCTCGTCCATGGTGAAACCACTGGTACCGCCGTCGGGCATGGCTTTTTCCCGATGGATTCCGCGCCCGATGAAGGATGCGTCGTTGCCGCGCGCCTGGATGCCGATCTGATTGCGCTCCATGATCTCGATATCGTCCGGCGAGATGAAGCCGGCCGGTCCGAAGCTGAATTCGTGCAGGCGCAGGCGCGTCTCGTTGATTTCGGCGGGTGCGCCTTTGAGGAACACCGGCTGATAGTAGACGTAGGTGTCATCGACGCTCACCGGCTGCACGCGGCGGATGTGCGTCATCAGGTAAATGAAATTGGGAAAGACATAAACCAGCGGCGCGATCGTGGAGAGGAGCTGGCGGGCGCGCTTCGGGCCGTAGCGCCGCTCCAAAGCTTCGACATAGGCACGGCGCGCGGCGCTCGGCGGTCCCGGAGGCGGCGCCATGCTCGCTCCGCGGTAGTCTTCGACCATGTGCCCGCCCGGAAGGTAGCGGATCACGTCCGGGACCTCGTTCTCGTAGAGCGAACTCATGGTCAGGCCGGTCTGGCGCGCGTGCAGATCGAAAGCCACGCGATGGATGAAAGGCCCGTGATAGTCGCCTTCGAGCGAGTTCTCCGGAAACATTTTCCAGTTGCCGCGGTAGCGCAGCTTCTGTGTACCGGCGTTGAGATCGATCTCGCCCAGCGGCGATAGATCCATGAACAGATCGATGAATTCACGCGCCGGACCGAGGTGCTCGTCGAGGGTTATTCCGACCGGGCTCAGGCTGGCAAAGACGAGGCCGCGATAGGAGTCCACCCGCGGCAGGCGGGCGAGCGCAAAATCCTGTTTGTGCAGGTTGGAATCATAGCCTTCCTCGAAGGTCGGCTCCAGCAGTTCTCCCGAACGGGCGTAGGTCCAGCCGTGATATGGGCAGGTCAGAACCTCAACGTTCGACCGTTCACGCTGGCAGAGCAGGTTTCCGCGATGCCGGCAGCGGTTGAAGAACACGTTGATGTGTCCATCATCGTCGCGGATCATGATGACCGGCTGCAAGCCGATCTGGCGGCGTACGAAATCGCCCGGATGCGGAATCTCGCTGGCATGCCCGACATAGACCCACACCTTGTACCAGATAGCGTCGAATTCGCGCTGGAACACGTCCGGATCGCGGTAGAGACGCCCGTGCACGAGCGGTCCGCTGACGAGTTCATTGAATTGGAGCGAGGAACCGGTCATCACTATTTCACTGTTCTGCGATCAACGACTTTGCAGGTCAGAGGCCACCGTGCGATGGCCCGATCTACCGGTGGCCCATTTACAGGCAACCAGCCCACGTTGTCTAACAATTTTGGTTGTCTTGCATCTCACGTCTGCCTACGCTGATCCCATGCGAGACCGGATCATTTCTTCTTGGGACTTGTGACGTCGCATGTGCATCTTCTGCACCAGGGCGTTCGCGCGTTTCACGACGCGGCTCCATCCGCACGTCTCGCTGCCGGCAACGACGCAGCCACCTCCGGCGCACACGATCGAGCATTCGGTCGTTCAGCCCGTAGCTGCGGAACCAGGCCCGGGCCCCGAGGAGCATGATGGGCGCGCACTCCCTCGCCGGTTCGAGGCAATGAAAACAGAAGAATGACGACCAAGACGCTGGCTGCCGTGCTGGTTGCTCCGCGCCGGATCGAGCTGCGGGAATTTCCGCTGCCCGAAATCGACGACGATTCCGGCTTGGCCAAGATCGAGATCACCGGTGTGTGCGGCGCCGACTGGCCGATCTACACCGGCGATCTTGCCCAGTTTGCCCCGCCCCCCTTGATTCCCGGGCACGAGATCGTCGCCCGCATCGCCAAGATCGGCGCCAACGCCGCCCGGAGGTGGGGCGTGCGGGAGGGCGATCGCATCGTGATGGAGGAATATGCGCCGTGCGGGCGGTGCGAGTATTGCTTGTCGGGTCGCTACTACATGTGCGGCGGAATGAAGATGGAGAAGATGTACGGCTTCACCTCGATCAACGTGGCACCGGGCCTGTGGGGCGGATACAGCGAGTACGTCTATCTCGATCCGCATGCGCTCATTCACCGGCTGGCCGATTCGGTGCCAACCGAAAGCGCACCATTCTACGTGCCGCTCGCAAACGGGATACGCTGGACGCAGGTCGAGGGAGGAATCGGCATTGGCGACACCGTCGTCATCCTCGGCCCCGGCGGCCAGGGCCTTGCCTGCGTGATTGCCGCGAAAGAAGCCGGCGCCGCCAACATTATCGTCACAGGGCGGGCGCGCGATGCCAACCGGCTCAATCTCGCACGTGAGTTCGGCGCGCATCACAGCATCGACGTCGATGCGGTCAAAGACGTCACCCAGCATGTGGCGGATCTCACCGGCGGACACATGGCCGATGCCGTGATCAACGTCACCGCGCGCGCGCCGGGCGCCACGCAGCAGGCGGTTGAACTGGCTAAGCTCGGCGGGACGATCGTGATTGCCGGTGAGTGCGCACGGGCCGGCAACCGACTTTGAGCCGGATCTTCTGTTTTTGAAGGAGCTGACCATCAAGGGCGTGCGCGGCCGCACCGCGCGCGAGATGAGAAAGGCCATCAGGCTGCTCGAAGCCAACAAATATCCACTCCACAAGCTCGCGACCCATCACTTCACGCTCGATCAGGTCGAGGCTGCGATCAAGACCGTCGGCGGCGAGGGTGCCCCGGGAGCGATCCACGTTTCGGTGCTGCCGCGCGTGGAATCAAATAAATGAACCGCGTGTAGCCCGTATGGAGCGCAGCTGAATACCGGACCCGGATTACGCTTCGCTCCATCCGGGCTACTGGTGCATGAAGCGGTCTCGTCAATCGAGAGCGCAGATCGAACCGATCTAATCCGCCTTGATCAAATACCGGCCCTTGTCGTCGCGGTCCAATCCCTTTGCCCGCAGGGTGTCGAGCTCGCGCACGATCTCGCGGCCATCGCGGCTGCCGGTCGCGGCCATCAGCTCCTCGAACCATTTCGGGCCGTCGTCGAGTGCGGCATGGATCGAGGGGAAGCGCTTGCCCTGATAGACCGGCGGCTTCGGGATCGAGAGATCCCAGCGCCCCGCGTGTTGCATCGGCCAGGTGAGATCGAAGCCGGCCCTGGCGCCGGTCGGCGCGCCATGCAGCGAGGGGTCGAGCGGCGACGCGCGTACGCCGGTGATCACCACCATGTCGCGGTCGGGCTGATAGCGGGTGCCGAACGCCCATTCCATCTGGCGATCGGAGAAAATGTCGATGTCGGGGTCGACCACGAACGCATTCTTGAGCCCGACGCTGCCGAGCACAGTGTAGAGCGCGGCGCGCGCCTCGCCCGGATAGCGCTGGCGCAATGACATGCGCACGTTCAACGACCCGGCGGCAGAGACCGGCGCATAGACCGCGACCGGTTCGCGCACAACGGTCTCCAGCGCGCGCCAGACGTTGAGCTCGGTGCGCAGCGCCTCGAGGTTCGAGGTGTCGGTCATGTCCATGAAGCCGCCGCTGATGGTGGCGGTCTGGAACAGCGCGTCGCGCCGGTGCGTGATGGCGGTGACGTGGAACACCGGGTTCTGCTTCACCACCCCGTAATAGCCGAGATATTCGCCGTACGGCCCTTCCTTCTCCACGTAGCCGCGGCCGTCGATATAGCCCTCGATCACCAGCTCGGCGTCGGCCGGCACGCGAATGTCGTTGGTGCGGCACTTGACCACCGGCAGCGCGCCGCCGCGCAGGGACGCGACGAGGCCGAGTTCATCGCCTGGAATGCGCATGGTCGCCGACACGGTGTCGATCGGATGCGCGCCGAGCACGAAGCTGACCGGAAGTTTCTCGCCCTTGGCGGCGGCCGCCTGATAGATCGCGCGCAGGTCGCTCGGCGCGTTGAGGTCGACGCCGGCTTCGTGCGGACCGCGCAGCATCAGGCGGCGCATGCCCGAATTGGTGATCCCGGTCCGTGGATCGATGCAGTAGTCGATCGAGGCCGAGATGTAGGGCGCGCCATCGAGTCCATGCTGCAGGTGCGCCGGCAGGCGGGTGAGATCGGCGTCATCGCCGAGTTGCACCACCTCCTGCACCGGCGCGTCGGATTGCGACAGTTCGATCAGTTCGGGCGCGAGCTTGAGGCGGCGCTGGAGCTCGGCGAGGATCTGGTCGGGCGCAACCCCGAACGCGCGCGCCAGCCGCGAGCGGCTGCCGACCACGTTGCCGACAAGCTGGAGCGAAGCGCCGTTGATATGGCGAAACCAGACCGCCTTCGGATTGCCATGCAGGATCGCGGCGACATCGGCAAGATCGACCGGGTCGTTGCGCACGTCGAGTTCGTCGTCGCCGAGCTCCTCGATGAAGTTGCGCAGGCGAAAGCGGTCGAGATCGTTGCGCGCCAGTTGCTGCGGCGATGTGCGGTCGTCCATGGGGTTCCTCCAGTCTTCGCCATGCCCGCGCTTGTCGCGGACATCCACGCGAAGGCAATCTAGGCAAATCGGCAAAGAAACGCGTCGGTGGCCGGAATGGGCTCCCGCACCGCTGGCGCCGCGGGGACCCGACAAACCCGGCCAAGACGGGCCACTCTAGGCGCGGCGCGAGACCGCTTCAAGCATCCGACACCGATGCATGGCGGGCATTTCCTGCTATCAATGGGGCCTGCCACGGGGAGAGTGAAAATAATGGCCAAGCTTCGTAGCGCCGACCGGACCGGCGCCGGGATGTATGCGGTCAACGACGAATGGCTGCTGCTGCACGACGAGCCGGTCCTGGAACCCGATCTGCCTATCGTCGACCCGCACCATCACCTGTGGGATCGCGACAACCGCTACCTCCTTGACGAGCTGCTCGACGACGTGAACACCGGCCATAACGTGCGCGCCACCGTGTTTATTCAGTGCCGCTCGATGTATCGCGCCGACGGCCCACCCGAGTTCCAGCCGGTGGGCGAGACCGAGTTCGTCAACGGCGTCGCGGCCATGAGCGCGAGTGGACACTACGGGCCGGCGCGGCTGTGCGCCGGCATCGTGAGCCATGCGGATTTTCGCATCGGCGCGCGGGTGCGCGAGGTGCTCGAGGCCCACATCGCGGCCTCGAGCCGCTTTCGCGGCATCCGATTTTCGACCCCGTGGGACGAGCATGTCCAGTTGACGCCCCAGCGTCCGCCGCAAGGCATCATGGGCGATACGACTTGGCGCGAAGGCTTTGCGCAGCTGCAGCCGCTCGGGCTCACCTTCGATGCGCTGCTCTTCCACACCCAGATCGGCGAACTGATCGACCTTGCGCACACGTTCCCGCAAACCCTGATCGTGCTCAATCACGTCGGCTGCGCCATCGGGGTCGGACCCTATGCGGGCAAGCGCGACCAGGTGTTCGCGGACTGGTCGACGTCGATCCAAGCCCTGTCGCGGTGCGACAACGTCACGGTCAAGCTCGGCGGACTGGGGATGCATGTGTTCGGCTTCGACTTCGACAAGCGCAAGGTCCCGCCGAGTTCGCAGGAGCTTGCCGACGCCTGGCGACCTTACGTGGAAACCTGTATCGCCGCGTTCGGGCCCGACCGCGCGATGTTCGAGAGCAACTTTCCGGTCGACAAGATCTCGGGCACCTACAAGGTGATCTGGAACGCCTTCAAGCGGCTCGCCGCCGGGGCTTCGGCCGATGAGAAGCGCGCGCTCTTCCACGACACCGCCGCCGGCGTCTATGGCCTGGCCAATCGGTAGCAGAAGACATGCAGGATTTCACCGGCAAGGTCGCGATCATCACCGGCGCGGCGTCGGGGGTCGGGCTCGGCTGCGCCCGCGCCTTTGCGCGCGCCGGCATGCGGGTTGCACTGTGCGACCTGCGCGCCGACGCGCTCGAGGCCGCGGTCGCGAGTGTGCGCGCGCTTGGGGCCGAGGCGATCGGCATTCCGACCGATGTATCGAAGAAGGCGTCGGTCGAACACGCGGCTGACGAGGTCACGCGCGCGTTCGGCAAAATCCACGTCGCCATGAACAATGCCGGCGTCGTTCTGCGCGGCCTGCCGATGACCGATATCACCGACGAGGGATGGAACTGGGTGCTGGGCGTAAATCTTTATGGCGTGATCCACGGCATCCAGAGTTTCGTCCCGCGCATTCGTGCCCATGGCGAAGGTGGCCATGTGATCAACACCGCTTCGATGGCGGGACTTCACGTCGGCAACCGCCAGACCGGCGCCTACGCGGCCTCGAAGTTCGCCGTAGTGGCGCTCACCGAAGCGCTGGAGAAGGACCTCGCCGGCACCAACATCGGCGTCTCGGTGCTCACGCCAGCGGCGGTCGCGACCGACATCTATGTCAATTCGGCCAATCTGCGCGGCGCGATCGGCGGCCCCAATCCGTTCGCCAAGACGCCGTCGGACATCGCGGCCGGCCTTGCGCCGGATGAGATCGGCACGCGCGTCCTCGCCGGCATTCGGGCCGGCCAGTTCTATCTGATTACCCACCCGGACACGCGGGCCTGGGTGACGGAACGCCACCAGCGTCTGATGGCGGCCTATGATTTCGCGCAGCGCTGGGAAGCGGAACAGCGCAACTAGACGAGATGGCTGGGACAAGCCATGTCGAGTTTGAGGAGAGACAAGCGATGACTCAACAGCCGCAGAAGAAGGCTCGGCCGGAATCGGATCTTCCCCCGCAGGATCACCCCGCTCGCGCACGGCGCTTTTCCGAGCAGCGCTGGCTCCTCGACAACATCATCCGGGCCAACGGGGTCGACTGGGACCAGCCGCGCACCAGCTACCTCAACGCGCCGTGCGGGATCGAGGCGAGCGCCGATTTCGTTGCGATCCGGGCGCGGGTACAGAAATTCGCCGACTGCTCACCTGCCTTCCAGGACGCAGCCCGCCGGCGCGAAGCGCGCGCCAAGGCAGCCGAGGAGGCCGGCCAGAAGGTGACCGCGCGCGAAAACTATTTCATCGCTGCCGTCCATTGGGGCGCCGCCCAGTGGCCGTTCGACGAGAACAACGCGCAGAACCTCGCCTGCAATGAGCGCAAGCGCGATTGCTATGGTCGTTATGCAAAGCTCGCCGAGCATCGGGTCGAGCCGGCCTGGATCCCGTTCAAGGGCCAGGCGCTGCCGGCCTGGTTTCACTTGCCGGCCGGATACACGGGCGGGCGCATACCGACGGTGGTGACAATTCCGGGCATGGACAGTTTCAAGGAGCTCAGCGTCGCGCTGTACGGCGATCGCTGGCTCAACCGGGGCATCGCGGTGCTGGCGCTCGACGGCCCTGGCCAGTACGAGAGCCCGGTTCTCGGCATCCACGTGAGCGTGCCCAACTGGACCGCCACAGGACCCGCGGTGATGGAGTGGCTCTCCGCGCGGCCGGAAGTCGACCTCGGGCGGGTCGGCGTCTCCGGCGGCAGTTTTGGCTCGCTGTTCTCGACCCTGATGGTGGCACACGAGCCACGCTTTGCGGCCTGTGCGGTCTATGCGCCGTGCCTCGAGCCCGGCTGCCACACGATCTTCGAGGAGGCGTCGCCGACCTTCAAGCAGCGCTTCATGTACATGTCGAATTTTTCCGACGAGGCGGCGTTCGACGAGTTCCGCAAGAGCTTGAGCTGGGACGGTCACGCCGAGCGGATCCGCATTCCGTATCTCTGCGTCACCGGGGAGTCCGACGAGTTGAGCCCGCTCGCCTTCACGGAGCGCATGTTCCGCGTCATGACAGTGCCGCGGCAACTCGTGATCTACCAGGATTCCCGTCATGGCATCGGCAACGTGCCGTCGGCCACGCTTGGGCCGTTCGGCCCGACCCTGATTGCGGACTGGATGGCGGCGCGGCTTAACGGCGCACCCTTCGCGAGTGAGCGTTGGTTCGTCGATGCGGCTGGCCGGGTGACGAAGACGCCGCTGTAGCCATGGATAGGTGGGACAAATCTGGCTATGCCAGACTAATATGATTGCTCGGACTGGCAAAAACACGCCGTCACAGGGAGGAACGACCACATGATCAGGAAGACAATATTCGATCGCCGCTCGGCACTGAAACTGGTGGGCGGTGCCGGCGCCGCCGGCCTCGCGCTGCGCGCGTTCCCGACGCCGGCGATCGCGCAGGGTGCGCCGCTCAAGGTCGGCTTCATGCTGCCCTACACCGGAACCTACGCCTCGCTCGGCAAGAACATCGACAACGCCTTCCGACAGTACGTATCGGAAAAAGGCGACAAGCTCGGCGGCCGCGGGGTCGAGTACGTGACCGTCGACGACCAGGCCGATCCGTCGAAAGCGACCGACAACATGAACAAGCTGGTCGACCGCGATAAGGTCGACGTGGTGATTGGAACCGTCCACTCGGGCGTGCAGATGGCGATGGTCAAGATCGCGCGCGAGACCGGCAAGCTGATGATCATTCCCAACGCCGGCGCCGATGCGGCAACTCGCGCCGCCTGCGCACCCAATATTTTCCGTTCCTCGTTCTCGAACTGGCAGCCGTGCTTTCCAATGGGCAAGGTGATGGCCGACGCCGGGCACAAGACGGCGATGACCATGACCTGGAAATACGGCGCGGGCGAAGAGCAGATGGCGGGCTTCCGCGAAGGGTTCACCAAGGCCGGCGGCCAAATCGTGGGCGAGCTGTGGGTTCCGTTCCCAGAGGTCGAGTTCCAATCCTTCCTTACGCAGATCGCCGAGAAAAAGCCGGACGGCGTGTTCGCGTTCTTCGCCGGCGGGGGTGCGGTAAAGTTCGTGAAGGACTACGCAGCCGCGGGCCTGCGGAAATCGGTGCCGCTCTATGGACCGGGCTTCCTCACCGACGGTACCTTGCAGGCACAGGGCGAGGCCGCCGAGGGGCTCAAGACCACGCTGCATTACGCCGATGATCTCAACAATCCGGCCGACAAGGCGTTCCGCGCGGCCTACCAGAAACGCTACAGCGCCGAGCCGGATGTCTATTCCGTACAGGGCTATGATGCTGCGGCACTGCTGGTGATCGGCATGGACGCGGTCAAGGGCGACATCAACGCCAAGGATCCGCTCTATGCCGCAATCCACAAAGCCAAGCTCGACTCGCCGCGTGGACCAATGACCATGTCGGCGTCCAACAATCCGATCCAGAACATCTATCTGCGCGAGGTGAAGAACGGCAAGAACGCCTATGTAAAGATCGCCGCGGAGGCGCTCGCTGATCCGGGCACCGGCTGCAAGATGGTGTGAGATCGGGTCACGCCAAATAACCTCGTCATCGCCGGGCTTGTCGGGCTGCCTGCGCGCAAGCGCGTGGGGTGCCGGTCCCGGCATCTCCGTTGGCAGAGCTCGTTGCTTGTAGCCCGGATTAGCCGAAGCGAAATCCGGGGGCGACGTTTCATCCCGGATTACGCTTCGTTCCATCCGGGCTACGGATGTTAACGTGTCATGTCTGCGTTCTTCTTCTTCGTTCAGCTCCTCAACGCCATTCAGTTCGGCCTCATCCTCTACCTGGTGGCAAGCGGGCTGACCTTGCTGCTCGGCATCATGGGCGTCATCAATCTCGCACATGGGGCGTTCTACATGGTGGGCGCCTATCTGGCGTTCGCGGTGGTTCAGCATCTTGCAAGCTTCTGGCTCGCCCTGCCGCTTGCGATCGTGCTCGGCCTCGTGCTCGGTGCCCTGCTGGAGCGCTTTCTGCTCTCGCGACTTGAGGGTGCCGATCATCTCTCGCAGGTGCTGCTGAGCTTCGGGCTGATCCTCCTCATCAATGAGGCACAGCGCATCATCTTCGGCAACGACCCCCACGGTGTCGAGGTGCCGGCGCTGCTCAACTTCTCGATCCCGCTGAGCGACACGTTCGCCTACCCGGCCTATCGCGTCTTCGTCTGCGCCATCGGCATTGCGTTCGTGCTCGCCATCAGCCTGGTGATGGGAAAAACCCGCGTCGGCATGATGCTGCGCGCCAGCGCCGAGAACCGCGCCATGGCGCGGGCGCTCGGTGTCGACGCCAGGTTGATGTATCTCGGCGTCACCGCCGCCGGCATTGCGTGCGCAGTGCTGGCCGGGGTGATCGCGGCGCCGATCGCCTCGGTCTATCCGGGCATGGGCGACCAGGTGCTGATCCTGTCGTTCGTGGTGATCGTGCTCGGCGGCATCGGTTCGCTTCCCGGGGCGCTGGTCGGGGCCTTGCTGCTCGGGCTGGTTGACGCCTTCGGCAAGCAGTTCTTTCCGGATTTTGCGGCGTTCCTGGTCTATGCGGCGATGATCGCGGTGCTGATCGCAAGGCCGCAGGGCCTGTTTCGGAGCGTCGGCTCATGAGCGGGGATCGCCTCGACGCCAGCCTGGTCGTTGCGCTCGCGATGATCGCACTCATCGTGCCGTTCGTCTTCTCCGGATACGAGATCAAACTCGCCACCACCATCACGATCCAGGCCGGCCTCGCGGTCGCGCTCGGGTTCGTGGTCGGGCCGGCCGGCCTCATCAGCATCGGGCATGCGGCTTTCTATGGGCTAGCCGCCTATCTGTTTGCGATCGTGGCACCGCAGGCTGAGCCCGCCAATCTCATCACCACGGCGCTGATCGCGATCTTCGGCGCCGCCGCGTTCGCGGCGCTGGTAGGGGCGGTGTCGATCCGTTCGCGCGGACTCTATTTCATTCTGATGACGCTCGCTTTCGGGCAGCTCGGCTATCACCTCTTCCATGACACCGGCATCGGTGGCAGCCCGGACGGGACCTACATCTATTTCCGGCCCGAGCTGCGCCTGCCGGGCTTTGACATCGGCTTCGACAACGCGGCGCGTTTCTATCAGCTCGTGTCGCTCGTCGTGTTCGCGGTGATCGGCCTTGTCTGGTGGTTGCGGCGTTCGGCGTTCGGCAGCATTCTGGTCGCGGCGCGCGACAACGAAATGCGCACGCGCGCGTTCGGCTATTCGCCCTATGCGATCAGGCTGGTCGCGTTCGTGATCTCCGGCGCGATGGCAGGCGCGATGGGCTACCTCACCGCCGCACAGCACGGCTATGTGGCGCCGCAGATGCTGGCCTGGCACAACTCGGCGACCGCCCTGGTCATGGTGCTGATCGGCGGTAAGGACACGACGTCGGGTCCGGCCATCGGCGCGATCCTGCTGCTGCTCGCCGAAGAAGTCTTGCAGCGCGCGACCGAGCATTGGCTCGTCGGCGTCGGGCTGATCATTGTGGCGGTCGTGATCGCGGCGCCAAACGGCCTCGTGCCCTATCTGGCGTCGGTCCTGCCGGGGAAGCGAGTGCGGCATGCCTGAACCAGCCTTGCGCGCCACGGATCTCGGCAAGGTCTTTGGCGGCCTGGTCGCGGTCGACCGGGTCAACCTTGATCTCTTTCCGTCGGAGGTACATGCGGTCATTGGGCCCAACGGCGCCGGCAAGACCACGCTCCTCGCCATGTTGGCGGGTGATCTCTCGCCCAGCCGCGGTCGCGTATTTCTCCAGCAGGATGACATCACGCACCAGAGCGTGGAGGCCCGTACGCGGCTGGGTATCGGGCGCACGTTTCAGCGCAGCGCCGTTATTCCACGCTTTCGTGCCCTCGACATGGTCCGCATCGCGGCGCTCGAGCAGGGCGGCGTGGCGCTGTTATCCTCCCTGGCCGCCAACAAGGCGGCTACGGCGCGGGCGCGCGTGGCGCTCGGGCGCGTCGGCCTCACCGACCGCGAACACGTTGCGGCCGATGAGCTCAGCCACGGTGAGAAGCGCCGGCTCGAGATTGCGGCGGTGCTGGCGCTCGCGCCCAAGATTTTGCTGCTCGATGAACCGCTGGCGGGTCTAGGGACCGATGAAGGGCGCGACGTGGTGGCGCTGATCGAGAGCCTGAAGGGCGACTGCGCCATCATGCTGATCGAGCACGATATCGACGTAGTGTTCGCGCTCGCCGATCGCATTACCGTGCTCGACAACGGCCGCGTGATCGCGTGCGGTACGCCCCCCGAGATCCGCGCGAGCACGGCCGTGCAACAGGCCTATCTGGGCCTGGAAGACGCGTGACCACGCTTTTGCAGACCGAGCGCTTCGAGGCCGCCTATGGGACGGTGCCGGTGGTGCGTGGCGTATCGCTCGCGATAGCGGCCGGCGAAGTCGTCGCGCTGCTCGGTCGCAACGGCATGGGCAAGACCACGCTGCTGCGCGGCCTGATGGGGCTCACGCCGGTACGCGGTGGCACCGTGATGCTGTCAGGCCTCGACATCACGCGCGCGCCGCCGGAAGCAATCGCCCGCGCCGGGATCGGCTACGTTCCGGCCGGGCGCGAAATTTTCGGCAGCCTGTCGGTGCGCGAAAACCTCGTGATGTGCGCACGGCCGGCGCCCGACGGGTCCCGTCCGTGGACATCGATGCGATCCTCGCCTTGTTTCCGCGGCTCGCTGAACGCCTCGACAATGGCGGCCGCCAGCTGTCCGGCGGCGAGCAACAAATGCTCGCGATCGGGCGCGCGCTGATGACCAACCCGCGCGTCCTGTTGATCGACGAGGCGACCGAGGGTCTGGCGCCGCTGATCGCGCGCGATATTTGGCGGACACTGACTGCGATCTGCGCGAGCGGGGTTTCCGCCGTCATCATCGACCGCGATCTTAAGCGTTTGGCGCAAATCGCCGGACGCACGATTGTGTTGTTTCGCGGCGAGATCGTGTTTGAAGGGGCGCCCGCGGCGCTGCTCGCCGACAGCGCGATGGTGGCAAGATATATCGGCGTCTAGCGCATGTCCCGGAAAAGTGGATGCCGGTTTTCCGATAAGGACATGCGCAAAAAGAAGATCCTAGAGCGGCGCCGAAAATCGGAGAACCTCAGTTTGATCCGCGCTCCGGAGCGTCTTCCGGCTCTTTGTCGTTGGCCTGTTGGTCCTGAGTGTTGGATTTTGCGTCTATTTGCTTGAGCAACTTCAGCATGTGCTCGGGAATTGGTTCGGACAAATCATAGTAGTTGCGCAGGCCGCGGCCGATGCTCGTGCGGATGGCTCGCTCATAGTACGAGGGTTCCGCGGCACGACGTTCCGGATCCATTGCATCCTCGCGGCCACGTTTGGATCGCATTGACGCTCCCCGTCCGGTCCGGTGACGGCAACCCAATCAAACCATATTCGTTCCACGCGCGGAACCCGCGGTCGCGCAGAGTTGCTTACGCTTGTCCGCTGACTGCCCGGTCGGTAACGTGAGACCGTATGTGAGCTGCGCGGTTCCGCAAATGTCCAGATTGACAGACACCGGGATGCTCGATCTCGGCGACCAGCAGCTCGAATATCGCTGCATCGGTCCACGCCCGGCCGACGCCCCCACCCTGGTACTACTGCACGAAGGCCTGGGCTGCGTCGGCCTGTGGGGCAGTTTTCCCGACCGCTTGGCCGCGGCCACCGGGCTGGGGGTGTTCGTCTACTCCCGCGCCGGCTATGGCGGATCTAGCACAATCACGATGCCGCGACCGCTGAACTATATGCGTGACGAGGCGGTCGACGTGCTGCCCCGGGTGTTGCGGGCAATCGGCTTTCGGAAAGGCGTGCTGATCGGCCATTCCGACGGAGCGTCGATCGCAACCATTTATGCAGGCAGCATCGAGGATCATCGGATCAATGGACTTGTGCTGATCGCCCCGCATTTCTTCGTCGAGGACATGGGCGTTGCCGAAATCGCCCGCGCAAGGCTTGCTTACGAGACCGGCGATCTGCGGCCCAAGCTCGCGCGCTGGCACAAGAACGTCGACGCTGCCTTCAAGGGCTGGAATGAAGCCTGGCTCGACCCTGCTTTTCGCAAGTGGGACATTACCGACGCGCTCGCCTATATCCGGGTCCCGATTGCGATCGTGCAAGGCGTCGATGATCAGTATGGAACGAAGCGGCAAATCATGGTGGCGGAAGAAGAGTGTTATTGTCCAGTCGAGGTGACGCTGATCGAGGGGGCACAGCACGCACCGCAGCGCGAAGCCCCTGAGCGCACGCTGCACGTGATCGCGGAGTTCGTGGGGCGGGCGCTTGCAAGTTCATAAGCCTTGAAGGTCATGAACCGGCGATGACCCCGAGAGCACGTCGCTTGACCCTGGTCATGACCGCATGTGTAGCGGTTGCAGCTGCACTCGCCGATTGCGCGGGACATGGCCGTCCGAGATCGGACGAACGTGCAAATGCATATCCCGAGAACTACAAAACCGAGCTGCTCGGCTACCTGCACACCTACATCAACGACCCAACGCAGATCCACGACGCCGCGATTGCAGACCCTGTCTTGATGCCGGTTAGTGCTTCGCCGGATCGCGCCGGAGGTTCTCCGGGGCGCTTCGCCAATCTGCTCGATCCGAGCGGCGGCTCCCAGGAACGGTACGTCGTATGCGTGCGCTATAACGCCAGGGACAGGGATGGGCGCTACACCGGACTAAGCAAGGGATGGCGGTTTATATCCATGGCCGCTTCGACCGTTTTGCCGAGCAATCGCGCGAGCAGCCGCGCAGGCCCTGCGAGCATGCCGACTTCAAGCCGTTTCCCGAGTTGGAATCCCTTGGCCGGTAAGCACAAATAGCCTGGGTCGGGCCTTGATCGATTATCAAAATATATTATTGACAAGAGCAATTATTTATCGAGAATACGATCTCGGAGGACGCCCATGGCGCGGCCGAGCAAGCTTGCGACGAAATCGGTTGCGGTTGCGTTGCCCGCCGCGGTGGATGACGGGCGCCGCCGCAACGCTCGAGCTTTGAAGCTCGGCGAGCTTGACGAGCACATCGGTTACTTCGCCCGCCGCTTCCAGGTCTGGATCTTCCAGGATCTCATCCAGACGCTCGCCAGCGCCGGGATCCGCATTTCCCACTACTCGGTTCTGGTGATCATCAACGCCAATCCGGGCCTCGCCAATCCGAGGTCGCCGACGTGGTCGGCATTGAGCCGGCCCGGCTCGTGCGCGTCCTCGACGAGCTTGAACGGCGCGGAATGATCCAGCGCATGCGCTCGACCTCCGACCGGCGCTCGCACGCCCTGTTCCTGAATGCCGAAGGTCGGAAATCGTTCGAAAGCATCAAGCGCCTGGCCCGGCAGCACGAGGCTCACGTGATCGCGAGGACCGGTACCGCGAGGTACAAATCGCTGATCAGGCTGCTTAAGGAGATCGATACCCAGCCTTGATTGGCGCTAAACTGACGCCGGTTGAGCAATGAGATGACACGCCATGGCTGAACACCTCCTGTCGAATGGTGCCGTGCGCATCGATTTTCAGACCGAGCCGTCGCGCTACCGGCATTGGAAGCTTACCGTCGACGGCGACGTTGCCACCTTAGCGCTTGACGTTGACGAGAACGCCGGGCTGTTCGAGGGCTATCAGCTCAAACTCAATTCCTACGACCTTGGCGTCGACATCGAACTCGCCGATGCGCTGCAGCGTCTGCGCTTCGAGCATCCGGCCGTCAAAGCCGTGCTGCTGCGCTCGGCGAAGAACCGCGTGTTTTGCGCGGGCGCCAACATCCGTATGCTGGCTGGTGCTTCGCATGCCCATAAGGTCAACTTCTGCAAGTTCACCAACGAGACCCGCAATGGCATCGAGGACGCGAGCCGCAATTCCGGTTTGTCGTTCATCTGTGTGATCAACGGCACCGCGGCCGGCGGCGGCTACGAGCTCGCGCTCGCTGCCGATCACATCATTCTGGTGGATGACGGCTCGTCCGCGGTGGCGCTGCCTGAACTTCCACTGCTTGCCGTGCTGCCCGGCACCGGCGGCCTGACGCGCGTCACCGACAAGCGCAAAGTGCGGCGCGATCATGCCGATGTGTTCTGCACCATCGAGGAAGGCATCAAGGGCAAGCGCGCGGTCGCGTGGCGGCTGGTCGACGAAGTCGTGCCGCAAACCAGGCTCGAAGCGCGTGCCCGCGAGCGCGCCCAGGAACTCGCGCAGCAATCCAAGCGCACCAATGCCGCAACGGGTATCCGGCTCGCTCCCCTGCGGCGCACGTTCGATGACGACACGGTGGACTATGGATTCGCGAACGTCGCGATCGACCGTGCAAAGCGTACGGCCACCATCACGCTGCATGGTCCCGATCAAGCTCCGCCCGAGCATATCGACGCGTTGACCGCACAAGGCGCGGCATTCTGGCCGTTGCAGATCGCGCGTGAGCTTGACGACGCCATCCTGCATTTGCGCAACAACGAGTTCGAGATCGGCACCTTGGTGTTCAAATCGGCCGGCGACGTTGACCGGGTGCTGGCCTACGACGCGTTTCTCGCAACGCATGCAACGCATTGGCTGGTCAACGAAGTTCGCCAGCTTTGGAAGAACGTGCTCAAGCGCATCGATGTGACGTTGCGCAGCCTGGTAGCGTTGATCGACCCGGATCATGTTTTGCCGGTACCTTGGCCGAAGTCGCGTTCGCCTGCGACCGTTCCTACATGCTGATCGGCTGGCGCGAGGGCGACAACAAGCCGCCAGCAAAAGTCGCGCTGAGCCCGCTCAATTTCGGCGCCTATCCGATGAGCAATGATCTCACGCGGCTGACATCGCGATTTCTGGGCGAACCGCAGCGCGTGCAGGAGACGCAGCAGAAGGCTGGCGAGCAGATCGATGCGCAGGGCGCCGAGGCCCTCGGGCTGATCACGTTCGCCCTCGACGACATCGATTGGGACGACGAAATCCGCGTGTTCATGGAAGAGCGCACCAGCTTCTCGCCGGATGCGCTGACCGGCATGGAAGCCAATCTACGCTTCGGCGGGCCGGAGACCATGGAGTTCGAGATTTTTGCACGCCTCACCGCTTGGCAGAACTGGATTTTCCAGCGCCCCAACGCAGTCGGCGAGGAGGGCGCGCTCAACGCTACGGGACCGGGCAGAAGGCCGCGTTCGACGTGCGGCGCGTGTGACAAGCGAGGACAACCGCCATGGACAGCAACAGCATCGACTACTCCACCAAGATCCCCAACAACGTCGGCCTGATCAACGACCGGCAGGTGCTGCGCGCGCTCGAAGGCTGGCACCCGGCTATCTCAACTGGTGGAACGACATGGGCCCCGAGGGCTTCCAGCAAGCTCTCGTTTATTTGCGCACCGCTTACGCGGTCGATCCGCGCGGCTGGGCCAAGTTCGATTATGTGCGGATGCCGGATACCGCTGGGGCATTTTGCTGGCGCCTGCGGAGGAGAACCGCAAGTTCCCGTTCGGCCAGCATTTTGGCGAACCGGCCTGGCAGGAAGTGCCTGGGGAATACCGCGCCATGTTGCGCCGGTTGGTGGTGATTTAGGGTGACACCGAGCCGCCTCGGTCGAGCAACAGCGTCATCTCGGCAAGACCGCACCGTCGCTCTACGACATGCGCAATCTGTTCCAGGTCAATGTCGAGGAAGGCCGTCACCTCTGGGCCATGGTGTACCTGCTGCACAAGTATTTTGGACGCGACGGCCGCGAGGAGGCGGAGGAACTGCTGCGCCGCCGATCCGGCAGCGCGGATGCCCCGCGCATGCTTGGCGCCTTCAACGAAGCAACGCCGGACTGGTTGTCGTTCTTCATGTTCACCTACTTCACCGACCGCGACGGCAAGATGCAGCTGCATTCCTTGGCGCAGTCAGGCTTGATCCGCTCTCGCGTACCTGCCGCTTCATGTTGACCGAAGAAGCGCACCATATGTTCGTCGGTGAGACCGGCATCACGCGCACGGTCCAGCGCACCTGCGATGCCATGCAGGCTGCCGGGATGAGGATGCGAACGACATCGCCAAGGTGCGCGCGCTTGGCGTCATCGACCTGCCGACCATCCAGAAGAAGCTCAACCTGCACTACACGCTCTCGCTCGACCTGTTCGGATCCGAGGTTTCGACCAACGCCGCCAATTCGTTCAATGCCGGCCTTAAGGGTCGTTATCGCGAGACGCAGATCGAGGACGATCACCGGCTCGAACATGCGACCTATCCGGTGCTCAAGCTGGTGGACGGCGCGATCCGGCAGGTCGACGAGCCCGCGCTGACCGCCTCAATATGCGGCTGCGCGACGATTACACCGCCGATTGCGTTAAGGGCCGCTACGCTGGAACAAGGTCATCACCACGGCCGGCATCAACTATGAACTGAAACTCCCGCATGTGGCGTTCCACTGCCACATCGGCGAGTTCAAGGACGCCAAAGCGACACCCAACGGTGAACTGATCGATGATAGGACCTGGGACAGGCGCAATTCAGAGTGGCTGCCCTCGGCGGACGACGGCGCGTTCATCGCAAGCCTGATGACACCGCAGTCAGCGCCAGGGCAGTTCGCGAACTGGATTTCGCCGCCCAAGGTCGGGATCGACAACAAGCCGGGCGATTTTGAATACGTCAGGATCGCCGCGTAACCATCCTCCTGCCTGGAGCGGGATGATCACCGGGCGTCTTCCCGGACCATGGTGGCCCCTTTCTCGGCGATCATGATCGTCGGCGAGTTGGTGTTGCCGGATGTGATCGTTGGCATGACCGATGCGTCGATCACCCGCAGGCGTTCGAGCCCAATGACGCGCAGGCGCTCATCCACCACGGCCAAAGGATCGGTGTCGCGTCCCATCTTGGCGGTGCCCACCGGGTGAAAAATGGTGGTGCCGATGGCACCCGCCGCCTTCACCAGACTGGCGTCATCATCATCGCGCGCAACGTCGCGGCCCGGCAGATATTCGTCCGGGTGATATTTGGCGAGTGCAGGCTGGGCGACGATTCGCCGGGCGACCCGGATCGAATTGGCGGCAACCCGCCGATCCTCTTCGGTCGAAAGGTAATTTGGCTTGATCACCGGTGCAGCCGCCGGATCCACTGATCGAAGGCGCACGAACCCGCGACTGGTCGGCTGCAGGTTGCAGACGCTCGCCGTGAACGCCGGGAATGTGTGCAGCGGCTCACCGAACTTGTCGAGCGACAGTGGCTGCACGTGAAACTGCAGGTTGGCGCGCTCGCGCTTCGGATCCGAGCGGGCGAACAATCCAAGCTGAGAAGGCGCCATGGTGAGCGGGCCGCGCCGGCGTAACGCGTAGTCGAGCCCCATGCCGATCCGGCCATGCATCGAATGGTAGACCTCGTTCAGCGTCTTGACCCCGCTGACCTTGTAGATGAGGCGGAGCTGTAGATGGTCCTGCAGGTTTTCGCCGACACCGGGCTTATCGAGCACGACCGGAACGGCGAACTCGCGTAATTGAGCCGCCGGGCCCACGCCCGACAGCAACAGCAGTTGCGTCGACCCGAGCGAGCCGGCCGCGAGGATCACCTCGCCGCGGCAGCGCGCGCTGCGCCGAGCGCCATTTTGCCGCCAGCGTACGCCGACTGCGCGTTTCGCATCGAAATCGACACCTTCCACCAGGCAGCCAGTTTCGAGGCGCAGATTTTGACGATGCAGCACGGGCTTGAGGAATCCACGTGCCGCCGACCAGCGCCGGCCGAACTTCTGGTTGACATGGAAATAGCATGAGCCTTCGTTGTCACCGGTGTTGAAATCGGCGATCGGCTTAATCCCGGCCTCCTCCGCAGCGTTGCGAAACTCTTCCAACAATTTCCAACTCACGCGCGGCGCCTCGATGCGCCACTCACCACCGACAGCATGATGATCGCCCGCGCCTAGAAAATGATGCTCATGCTGTTTGAAGACCGGCAGCACATCCTCCCAGCCCCAGCCGGTCAAACCGAGTTGCCGCCAGTGATCGTAATCGGCGGCTTGCCCGCGCATGTAGATCATCGCGTTGATGGCGGATGACCCGCCGATCACCTTGCCGCGCGGGTAGGCAAGGCTGCGCCCATTGAGCCCAGCGTCCGGCTCGGTGCGAAACATCCAGTCGGAGCGCGGATTGCCGATTGCGAACAGATAGCCGACCGGGATGTGGAACCAGATCCAGTTGTCCTTGCCGCCCGCCTCCAGCAGAAGCACGCGCTTGCCCTGGTCCGCTGAAAGCCGGATAGCCAGACGCAACCGGCGGAACCGGCGCCGACGATGATATAGTCATAGTCGCCGTCGAGGACGCTGGCGCTGCGGTCGGGCATCGGGCCTCCCTGCGAGATTGCACGGTCCGAATTGGACCGCCTGGAATTCCGATTGTTCGAATCGGCACCTTGGAGCGCTTTCCGGCCAGTGCTCCGAACCCGAAGT
>CAWHYZ010000032.1:0-168539 GCA_963833605.1 uncultured Alphaproteobacteria bacterium | reverse complement strand
GGGAGCGCGCAGTAATTAGGTAGGTGGCGTCGGGTGTGTCGGGGTGTGGTTGGCCGTGAGCGTGTAGTTCCAGTCGCCGTGGAACTCGTGACGGTGCAGCTGGGTGGCTTCGAGGGCGGCGATCTGCTTGTCGGTGATCTTGATGCCGCGGTCGTAGGTGGTGGTATCGAGCACCGCGTTCACGGTCAATCCGGTGGATGTGGTTGTTGCCCTGAGAGTTTCGATGACAACCTCGTGGGATTCCAGGGGTCGTCCGCGCCAGTTGCGGCTGATCGCGGAGAACAGCCGGTGTTCGATTCTGTTCCATTGTGCGTCCAGAAGACCGGAGGTTGGTCATGTAGGTGATTGATCGTCAGTCGTAAGCTCGTCGTCGCTTGCCGGTGCAAGTCCGGTCCGGGTAACTGCCAGGAGGCCCGGTAGCAGGCTGGCGGCATCGGGGGGAAACGCCCGGTGTCGAAGCCCAGCGTCAAAAGCCCTTCAAAGGGGGAGCAACCGAGCGGTCCGCAGCATCAAGCGAAGCCTGCCGCGTCGTGAAAATCCCCATCGTGAGGTGGGACAAGGGAGAGCCGAGCCCGGAGTGTCAGGGCGAAGGCCATGGAAGCGGCGAAGACCCTGGAATCGCAGCTGTGAAGAACTCCCCGGCGTAAGGGGCGCGGAACGTTCGGATAGTGACGGCGGGAACTGGAGAGGCCCTCCCTGGCCCGGCGGCCTGCGCGCAGGTGCCGCTGGAAGCTGGGTGCCCTATAACCGATGACCTCGGGAAGTGGGTGCTGGCCGGGTGGGCGTCAGAGGCGGCCGTAGTACTGCTTGAGCCGGGCGGACAACATAACCGCCGGTTAGGGAAGGGCCGCTACTTCGTCGATGCGTAGAGATGTGGAGGAGGGGCCCGGTGAGTGCCCAGGTGGCTAGTCCCGCCGACGGGGGACGTTCTCCCTCGGATCCGGTCCGTGCCTTGCAGCATGCGCTCTACCGGGCGGCCAAGGCCGATCCCGGGCGGCGGTTCCACGCGCTGATGGACAAGGTCTCGCGCAGGGACGTCCTGTGGCGCGGGTGGGTCGCGGTGCGCCGCAACAACGGCGCGCCAGGTATCGACCGAATCACCCTGGAGGAGGTCGAGGAGTACGGGGTTGCCCGCCTCCTCGACGAACTGGCCGTGGAACTGAAGGAAGGCAGCTATCGTCCGCTCCCGGCGCGTCGGGTGTTCATCCCCAAGCCCGGCACGGTGGAGCAAAGGCCGCTGTCGATCCCTTCGGTGCGCGACCGGATCGTGCAGGCCGCGTGGAAACTGGTGGCGGAGCCGGTATTCGAGGCGGATTTCCTTCCGTGCTCGTTCGGGTTCCGTCCCCGGCGCGGTGCCCATGACGCGCTGCAGGCGCTCATCGATGAGTCCTGGCGGGGGCGTCAGTGGGTGGTGGAGACGGACATCGCCAACTGTTTTTCGGCGATTCCGATCGAGAAGTTGATACAGGCGGTCGAGGAACGTGTCTGCGACCAGCCGTTCCTGAAGCTGCTGCGTGCGATGTTGCGCGCGGGGGTGATGGAGGAGGGGCAGGTCCGTCGGCCGGTCACCGGAACCCCACAGGGCGGGGTTGCATCCGCCTTGCTCTGCAACGTCTACCTGCACCGGCTCGACCGGGCATGGGACGTGGGCGAGCACGGGGTCCTGGTGCGTTATGCCGACGACGCGTTGGTGATGTGCAGGTCCCGGCGGCAGGCCGAGGCCGCGCTGGCGCGGCTTCGGGAACTGCTGGCCGATCTCGGCTTGGAACCGAAGGAGGCCAAGACCAGGATTGTGCACCTTCGGGTGGGAGGCGAGGGAGTGGACTTCCTCGGTTTCCATCACCGGTTGGTGAACGCGCCCGCTCGCCCTGGGCGGCGGCCGTTCCCCTTCCTCGCCCGCTGGCCCGCGGACAAGGCGGTGCGGCACGCACGGGAACGGATCCGGGAATTGACGGACCGCTCCCGGTTGCTGCTGCCGACCGAGGTGGTGGTTCAGGACCTCAACTTGTTCCTGAACGGCTGGGCGGCGTACTTCAAGTACGGCAACTCAGCACACCACTTCGGGGTGATCAGGGAGTACGTGCGGATGCGGATGGCGCTGTTCATCGGCAAACGCCACAAGCGCTCCCGTAGCTTCGGATGGCACGTGGTGGCCTATGCCTCCCCGGACCATCTGGGCCTGGTCGGCCTTTCTGGGAACGTCGTCGCCCCCAGGCCCTTCCGGGACTGGCGGGGGAAGCCGAATGCCGGTGGTGAACGACGTCGGTGAGCCGTGTGCGGGAGAACCGCACGCACGGAATCGAGGTGGCGGGGGCTGGAAACGGAACGCACGTACTGCGTCACCGCGCCAGTCCCCGACCCTATTGGAGGTGCCGGGCGGCAGGTGGCAGACCGTGATGTCGAGTCCGGCCTCGGCGGCCAAGGCGGCGAGTTCGGTTTTCCACAGCCGCAGCCGGGATCCGTTGGAGCCACCGGAGTCGGCGGTGATCAGCAGCTTGTCCGATCCGGGATAGCTGGTAGCGCCCATCGTGGTCCACCAGCGGCGGATCGATTCCACCGCGAACTGGCCGGTGTCGGCGTCGGTGCCGACGTTGACCCAGCCGGTGTTGGCGGCGATGTCGTAGACCCCGTAGGGAGCTACCTTGCCCAGCCGCTTGTCGGCGAAGTCGTGCACCTTCACCGGGCGCGGTGACCCGGCGGGCTCCCATTCACGGCCAGCAGCTTTGTAGTTGCCGACGAGTTCCTTCTTCTTGGTGTCCACGCTGATCACCGGGTCCCCGTCGGCCTGGAACCGCTCGACTTGGGTGTTGAGATAGCCGAACTGCGCATCCCGATCCCGATGCTGGGCGCCTTCAAGGGTTTTCGAGTTCGCCTGCAGGCTATAACCAGCCTGTTTGAGCAGCTTGGCCACCGTCCGCGCGGACACCCGATGCCCCATGGCGGTCAGCTCGGCGGCCAGCTTCGCCGTCGATTTGGTCGTCCACCGCAACGGCGACTCCGGATCGCCGCGCGAGACCGGATCCACCAACGCATCCAGCGCGGCGACTAGATCGGGGTCGGTCACCGCCATCGCCGGGCGCCCCGCACCCGGCCGGCGCACCCGCCCCGGAATCGGTTCGTCGTAATCCAACTCGCGCACACCCTGCGCCACGGTATCCGGATGCACCCCACCGGCCGCCGCGACCAACTTGATCCCGCCCCGACCCAGCACCTTCGCCTCCGCGCCGAGCAACAACCGCCACGCCCGCTCGTCCAGATGCGGGCGGATCAACGACAAACGGGCGGCGACCCGATCGGAATCCACAGCAGGCAGCGTCATACCACAAGTGTGGACAAACCAAACGGAAAAACCTAATCAATTACTGCGCGATTCCTAAGCGCAGACCCGGAGGTGATTAGCGGCCGTCGAGCTCCTTGATCAGCTTGCGCAGGGCCGCTTCATTCGGTAGGACGCGTTGACCAGCTCGCGGACCTCATCCCACTCCACGTCGCCAACAGTGAGGTCGAGGCCGAGCCAGCCCCACGGGCCCATGTAGGCGGGGTAGTAGAAGCGGGCGACATGGTGCTGGGTTGGGCCCGTTCGCGCAGGTCAGCGGCGGTTAGCAAGCGCGGCAAGACCGTTCACCCCGGCGCTACCCCGGCGTACGCGCGGGTTAACCCGGCGTGCCGGCGCGCGACACCCAAGACACAACATCTTGTGTTGCGACGACTTGTGGGACACTAGGTGTAGTGTTCAGAACGATGAAAGACATGTGGCTGCCGGTGCCGGAACTAATAGCATGTAGCGAGCCAACAATAGCACGGAGAAGGGACTAGGACCATGACGACCGTAGCAACCCACACAACCGACGAAGACCAAGAATTGCCAGCGAAGCGCGAATCACGGGGAGGATACGGACCATTGGCTGCGATCTCCGCATCGGCGGCCTGCTCTTCAGCCTCGCCGAAGACGGAACACCCCACGATGGGCACGCCAACCGTCCGAACTTCGGACCGACATGTGGCGCTTCTGGCTCGAAGACGTTTTCAATCGATGCGATTGGCCGTTCTTAGCGGCGAACTATTTTTAGATTTCAGATCAAATTTCGCCGCTCATTTATAGAGCAATATACGAAGCGGGGAAGGCAACCGACGGGAAGACCTGGACGTGGGTTGGGGGTAATCCGCGAACTCATCGCGTCGATGCGAGCAATTACCGCTCCGTGTCCGAGGCCTTCGCATAATTCGACGGGTTCTACGCGATCCGGTGAAGGCCCCACGCTAGCCGAGCACCCGAACGACCAAGACATAGTAGGAACGAAAAAAAGAAGGGAACAGCCCGTCATAAGCAGGTCGCCGACACGTTCCGCGTACCAAACATCCGGATCAACAAGCCTGCGACCGTGAAGGAAATCAAACATCCGTGTGTCGCAGGTCTTTCGCTTCCCCGCCGAGTCCTGCATGTCCCCCTGGTTTGTCCTTTGTAGTTTCCGCGAGCCGCGTGGTACCGCCCTTTGATTCTGAATGTTGCCCTTTTCGACTTGTTGTGCACTTCACCGTCTTCCGCCCCGTGGGAGATGCGGTGCAAACGCAACGGCACTCCACTATTTCGATGCTCGACAGCGCTCGTCCTCATTTTGGCAGATGAAGATCGAGGATCAGCAAAGAACTTGCGGAACAGAAGCAAAGAGGCGCGCGCCGGAGCAGTGAGACGCAATACTCGACCAGTACGACGGCATCACATATATGACATCATAAAAAAATTCTTCCGGCATTTTTGCCCAGCGGGGGGAGCCGCCTACGCAAACAACTTGACTACGTTCGTCTCTGCCACCGGCGGCGGGACTGGCTCGGGTAGCGTGTTGCCGGCGTCCTCCGTCGGGTAGCCACTCCGCGTACGCGGTCATCGTCACCACGTAGCTCGCGTGGCCGAGCCACCTACTCACCTGCATGTAGTGGGTACCCGCCGACAGCTGTAGCGCGGCGAACGTATGCCGTAAGTCATGTAGCCCTGGGCACACCCGTAAGCCCAACCGCCTCCATGGCGGGCCGTAGCACCCGGTATTGCAAGGTGTCGAAGTTCGCACGGCTCCAACCAATCTAGGGCCGCTACGGCGGGGTTGCCCTTTCGTGCG
Source organism: uncultured Alphaproteobacteria bacterium (assembly GCA_963833605.1). Classification (GTDB taxonomy): domain Bacteria; phylum Pseudomonadota; class Alphaproteobacteria; order Rhizobiales; family Xanthobacteraceae; genus JAFAXD01. The sequence goes on along the minus strand of CAWHYZ010000032.1, from coordinate 163,425 downwards.
GGCGCCGCCTGGTCGCCGGTTCGGCCATAGGGGTGCCTGCGGTTCGTCGGCGCGCGGGTGCGACACATCTGCGTGTGGTACCGCCCGCAAGGTAGTCCGCAAGTCTCGTGGCCAACCAAGGCGGTAAGGGTACGGTGCGACGGCTGCGCTTGCTCTTGGGCGTGCCGGTAGGACCCACTCGCCGTGGACGGCGGGGTCTTGGTGCGTTGCACGCGCACTGCACCTTTGGATGGTGCCGTCTGGGCCGGTGGTTAGCGTTACATCGCGTACCTCCAGCCCTGCGGCTTCGCACGCGCGTAAACCCGTGTACGCCAAGAACAGCACGAGTAGGCCGTAAACGGGGTTGGTTTACCGCTTTACCGTTTTCTACCTTAGCGGCGAAGGCAGCTACTTGCCCCGCCGATAAGCGGGTGGTGCTCAAAGGGTTGGTGGTCGCCTACGGCATGCACTTCGCCACGGTCCACCGCGTCGGCGGGGCTGGCAGGGATTGCGTTGTGGCGGGCCGCGTAGGCGCAAGGACCGCCGAGAGCACACCCAACCCCTTTCAGGTGACCGTCCTGCGGGCTAAACCCGCCCCTCCCAAGTCAGCCAGGAACGCCTCGCAGTCGAGCGATGTTATTGCGCCTACCGCCTTGGCACCGAAGCGGCCAGGGGTGTCTGGAAGCGGCCCAGCACGTACCGACGCAACAAATCTGCATAATCGTCGGCGGTGCGTTGCTTTAGCTTCCCTGCTGCAACTTTCGCGTGCTGCTGGGCGATCCACCGCGTCGCATAGTGCCCAAACGGCAACTTCGCCTGCCTTCTTCGCGTTGGCCAAGGCGCTCGTGCCGCCCAGGGTGTGCTCGGCGTTGTTGAGCTCGTCGCGCCGCGCCTCGTCGAGCGCGGCGGCCTCGCCGATGGAGCGGACGATGAGCGAGAGCGTCGTCCCACGATAAGCGCGCAGTGCGCTCACCCGGTCGTGCCCGGCTGCGACCAGCTTGCGGCAGAGATCGAGAACTGGCGCGCGCTCCTGACCTCGATACCGAGCGCCGTCGCCTGATCATCTCCGATCAACTCGGCGCGGATCGGGGTTGCGATCTCGCGGTCAGCGGCGATGCCGCTCTTGCGTCCGGGAATCGGATCATGTATTGGGACGAACTGCATGACGGCCTTCCTTGACGGGGATGTCCTTGTGCCGGTGGCGCTGGCCGCGCCGCTTGACGTTGGTGAGAATCAAATCGGCCCGCCCGCGAGGATGGGCCGTTTTCTTGTTCGGTCCGTGTTGTTGGTTGATGATCTCGGAGGCGATGGTCGCCTTGTCGAGCGCGCAAAGTGATGGCCTTGACCTGAACAAGCTGCGTGCGCGCCGTGAGTGGGACCCTGCTCATCGGCGCGGTTCCGGTGCGTGCACGATCTTCGGGACCGGCTCGGACAGCGGCGGCAGGTTGGCGAGGTACTCGGCAAGGTCTGCGGCCGTTACAACGGTACGGCGCCGAAGTTTGCGCAGGATCAGCCTTCCGGCTGCGGCTTCGTTGTAAACTGTGTTTGCGCAGACGCCGATGCGTTCGGCGGCTTGCTCGACGGAATAGGCCTTGTCGGGATCGGCGGGGATAAGTCCCATCGCTGTTGCGATGTCTCGCATTGCATCCTCTTTCTGTGCCGGCACCACATACAATATGCGCGGCTGCATTGCGGCAAGGATGCCTGCGCCGCAGTGATGTTGTCAGCGAACAATGGTTCTGATTGGTGAGCAATTCGGCTCACAAAGAGCTGTAATTTAATCGTGAACTATTGTGAACCGTGCCACTCCTTGACCCATTTGGTGACATAGCGGCGCACCGAGCTTGTTGACGGTTCAACGTCTACGCGGCTCGTGCGATATTTCTCCTTGGCTACGTGCTGCAGCACGAGCTTTTCTAGGTCGGCCATAGCGTGCCAATCGTCGTTCTGACGGTCAAAATCCTCGAAGTCGCCACGTTTGTTAAGCAGCTTGAAGGCGAACAGCTTTCCCTCATCCCAATCAAATTCTTTCTTCGATCCGGCGCGGATTTGGGTCTTCCGGCTGATTGCTTGGTCGCGGCGGTGTCGACGTGCAGCCCACGATACCCGCGTTCAACGTATCCGACGTAACGAAAATCCACCCTGGCGACCGCTGACTTCCGCTGACCGAAAGGTTGAGAGAGCACGGCACCGAATAGAAGCGCGGCGAAAGCTGCTCGGTGTTCCAATACGCCGCCGGCATCGCAATAACGTCGCCGCCGGCGCGCGCGCGCCAAGCGGTCGCGAGTTGGCCTCCCTGAGCCAATGATGCGATTTCTCTCTGCACCAACCAGCCGCGCCGAACGCACTAGATTGCCTGTTCGACGCGGTTTCCAGCGCCGTAGTAGTATCAAGTTTGGCCCTTGCGCGATTGCCATCAGCCTCGGTTGTTCGATAAAGGCTTTGTCCCCTGTCCATTTGTTCCCGAACATCGCGCGGCCGATTTGATGAAACGCGTTTGCCAGAAAACGAATCCGGCCGGCCTCCATAGGCCATTGTCTGGCGTTCGCCAAAATTTCTCATTCTCGGCGAGGTGATTTGAGGTGAACTGCGCGATCATCGGGAAGCCTCTCCGCAGGGGCCGCACAGGGGGCAACGGGAAAGCCGATGCGGTTGTCCGGCCTTGTCGGGAGCGATCCTATCCGTCGTTCGGCGAGCCTTCGCCCTTCGGGCGCCGGCAATTGGAATGACGACCGTTGACGTATCGAGAATTGCAGCGAGCGCGGTCTCCGCACGTCGCGAGCGCGCGCCGTTTCTCGGCCGCATATTCATAAAGGTTGTAGTGGTGCTCGCCGACATCGGAGCCCGGCGGCGTATGGTTCAGCACGCGGTCGCGGATTTCCTTCGGAATGCCGAGACTGGAAAGCCGGGTCGCGACAGTGCGACGAGGTCATGCGGCGTCGCGGCTGGCTCGCCAGCCGTCCGAGCCTTTGCCACTAATCTTCTCGGCAAAGCGCGCCATGGCGACGGGCGAGCGCGTGCGGTGTGATCGGCTTGTGCTGCTTTCGATGATGGGGCGACGGGAAGAGATAGCTCGTCGCCTTCCTTGATCAGCGCGAGCCCATCGGCTACCGCCTGCCGCCCCGATTGAGCCGAGCGGGATCAGATGCTCGCGTTTGTTCTTCGATCGCTCGCCGGGCAGCACCCATGCCGCGGCATTGGGATGATCGAGCGAATGCAGCTCAGTACGCGGGAGGCCGCGGCCTCTCCAGGCCTAGCGCCGGTCAACAGCATCAGGCGCAGCGCAACGCCAACCCGGCGGGATACCGGCGGCGCCACGATGGCCGGCCAGAACAGCCGGATTTCATCGTCGGTGAGAACCCGCCGGCCTCTGTTCTCGACACCGCGCTTTTTCAGGCGAGCGCATGGGTGCGAGCCGACCAGATCGGCGTCCACAGCAAAGCTGTACATGCCGGAAACGAGCGCCTGCACACGATTCGCCAGGGTCGGCTTGCCGGCCTTGATCAGACCTTCCACCAACTCGATCATGTCGCTGCGGCGGATGCTGGTATAGCGGCGATCTTTCCAAGCTTGCGGGTCGCTGCCGGTGCGCGCCGGCAGAATGTGCAGGCGCAAGTTTCGAGCGTCAGCAGCGTGCGAGCGCTTGAACCGTTGCGAGTGTTCCGCAAGGTAACGATCGGCGAGCGTCTGAAACGTTCGCGTCCATGCGTCGTGCCTCTCTTGGCGCTTCACGGTGACGGGATTGGTGCCGGCGGCAACCTGCCGGCGCATGCTGTGGGCTGTCTGGCGTGCGTCCGATAGCGACACGTCGGGGTAACGCCCGATCGTTGCGTAGGTCGGCCGACGCGACTGCGGGTCACGAAAGCGGAAATACCAACTCCGCGCCGCGTTGGCCGTCACGCGGTACGCAAGCCCGGTGCATTTCAGGTCGGCAAGCTCAACGGACCCTTTGTCTGGCGCGGTGAGGGTTCGGATCAGCGCATCGGTAAGAGCGCGCTTCACGATCGGACCTCCTTCCACTAGCGCGTCCCTAGCGCATGTTGGGCGTGGTCGCCGATGCGCTTCGGTGCATTGCGGTGGGGCTAAGTGCTTAAACTATCGTGTCTTCGTGAGCAAATGTAACTTTCACCGTAGCGCACCGAAGACCATCCACAGACAAAATTACGTGACTGAAAATCACGGTGTCGGTGGTTCAATTCCGCCCCTGGGCACCACTTAACACCATGGGAGATAAGGTTATTTTTCGGTCCCTAGGAGTACCTGAAATAATCTAATTGCAGTCGGGGACGCGCAGGGGACACAAATTACTAAGATGCCTCGCATCCCGGCAAAATACACGCCGGTGAAGCCGTGCAATGATCTGCTTTGTCGCCTAGCTTGGCACCCCGAACGGCTCTTCCAATCGTCCCTCGTTCTCAGTCGCGATGACGATCCGCCATTTCGTATGATCTCGGCATTGGATCGCGGGCGATTGCAAAATGTCGAGCGCAAGTGATCGCGCCTTCATTGCCGCGAAAGTTAAGTCCGGCTGCGCGACCACCGTCCCGCGCCACTCATCGCCATTGGTGAACTTTATCCAGTAGAGGGGCATTGAGGTTCCCTTACCTTTGGAGCCCCAACGATCTCAGATCGCAGGTTAACAATTCGTTTCAATTGAGCCGCCAGGGCGGTCGCGGAACGCCAGGTCGGCGGAGCGTTAAACGTCGCCCGTCCGTTGGGTGACAATGCCACATGATCTCCCGACACAGATTTGGGCACTAGTTCTGGGCGCCGTCATCGTAATCTGGCCCGTCTGCGTATTCATTATCTGAGCGAGACTCGGTTCAAACCGGCCCCGGTGAACTGCGCCGCCTTCCAGGCGGCCGATCTTAACGATGGGTAGAATGGCGGCCGACCCACAGAACGGTGCGGAACAGAAACAGTTTTTGCTTATTCATGTAGGAGACAAGTGTTCGCGAGAGCGCGCATGGGATTTGCAGTAGTAGCGCTAGTTGTAGCCTTGCACGTCCTCGCAGGATGCGACCTTGAACGCCTGCGAGGCCGAGGCCCGGAACAAGTACAGCAGGCTTGCGACCCACAGCGCCACACTCCGGAAGAGTGCTCACGGACCTTGGATAAGCGATAGGCGAGAAGAAGCCGCCCGCTAAGCGTCCGTGACGCAAAACAGCCCGGTGTGTAATTCGATCGGGTGACCAAAAGGCACCGCGCCGGGTTTTTGTTGAGAAGTCGAGCCTGCAATTTGTGACCAATATCAGAGTGTTTAAGCCATGAAGACGGGTAGCGTTTTGACTTAGGGCCAAGGGTGAACATCCCGAGGAGGAGCATCACCCCTTTTCATGTTGATCCAGGCCGAAGAATACCGCGCTATGGCGCGTGTTTGCCAAGAGTTGGCGGAAAACACCGCCGACCCATACAGCAAGCGTATTCTGGAGTGCAGTGCCCGAAAATGGCGCGCGATCGCAGACGTGGCGTGTGGAAGAAACCGCCAAATGAGGAGCAAAAAGTCTTGGCTGCTCGGAATCTCCCCGAAAAAATCAGAGATTTTCTTATCGACAGAAACGGCCGAGCATATTGCGACGAGTGTGTGCAGGAGCGGCTTGGCCTTAAGTGGCGGCAACAAGTGCATATGATCACCGCGACATTGGCGGTAACGGGAATCGTTTCGCGCAGCATTGGAGTTTGCTCGACCTGTAATGAGCAAAAGCACGTCACAGGCGCGACGAAACTTTCGTTGAGGGTAATACAGACATCAGTCGGCGACTGAGGCGAGCACAAACGCTTCTTGTATCGGATGGTGTACGGCAGCGTGTGACGAAAAACGACGGGCAGAGATCGCGCTATTGGAAGACGCGCTATCGTTGAATGGCAGTTATTCTTTGGTTCTTATAGGAATTCGCCTTGTCGCGCTCGCGATATGCTACGGGTTTCCCAACGGTCGCAACGTCTCAGCGATCACGCGTCGGAGCTACGAGGGCGCTCTCGCAGTCGATTTTTCGGGGGCTGGCGTGATCTACGCAGCACGGTTGTGGGCGATTGCAATCCATTTCTGGGCAATAGTTAGGAGTGCGATGGGGGCGTGTAGATCGGTGGTGCGCTCTGCTAGCGCTACACAGTCAACGGCTAGCCCCCTGAGCGCATCGGACGAATGACAGCCCTCAACTCCCTCGGCTCCAGCGAGCCGGGAGCCACCGCAACTGGGGAGGAGATCATTTCTCGCCAAAGAATTGGAAACATTACGTCAATTGAAATGAATCTGTTGAATATTGCTCACATCAAAACCGATCATTTGTGCGACCCACCTGCAAAACCAGCTGACACGCGAGCTAAGCGTCTCACGACACGATTGACGTATCAAGAAATCGTCCGGTTTGAGGTTATTCGTTTGTTAACGGGGATAGCGCACGAGGTTTATTGATGCGGAGCCGCATTGGCTTTCACGATGCGCTGAACGCATACCGTCCCGACCCCAGCCGCTTGCCAATCGCGATCATGCCGACCTTATCGGCCCGAAGGCGCATGGCTCGAGCGCCAGTCCGCCTCATCTGCCGCAACGGCGCCGGGCTGGCTAGCCCTCCCGCAACACCTCGATGAGGGCCGTGTGACGGCACGCCTCGTTCAAACAAGAAGTCAGCAATCGCTGCACGCTGAGCGCGAGCATGTTGCTGAGCGTCATCGGGGGGCCATGTGAATGCTTTTGCTTTGCCACGGTCCGAACAGAGCTTCAGGACGGGCTGAAAGGTATCCCTAGACGTTTTGCGACGGCTTTGCGTGCTTCTGTTGTGTCTGGAGCTGTCACATGCATGGAACGGCGCGCGGGCCACCATCGTGTCAGTGACCCGGATGTATTGCATCGCGAAGATAAATGCAGGTTAAAATCGCGAACACGTATGCTTGTAGGACCGCGACAACCAACTCGAGTGCGGTAAGTGCAACGGTGAGTGCGAGTGGTAAAAAAGCGGCCAGCCAACCAGCCAACCCAGCGCCGCCCAGCATGACCACAAAAGCAGCGAATACGCTGAGCGTCATATGACCAGCCAACATATTGGCGAACAGTCGCACGCTGTGCGAGATTGGACGCGACAGGAACGAAATCACCTCGATCAAGACGATCAACGGCAAAATAAAAATTGGAATGCCTTGCGGTACGAACAATTTGAGGAATCCAAGACCATTCTTGTAAAACCCGTAAACAATCACCGTGAAAAACACCAATAGAGCCAGCGATGCCGTGATGACAATCTGGCTTGAAACCGTGAAGGTATACGGAATGATGCCGATGACATTCGAGATCAAGATAAACATGAAAAGCGAAAAGACGAGCGGGAAGAATTTCATCCCTTCTTCGCCAGCGGTACCGCGTATCATATTCGCCACAAACTCGTAAATCAGCTCGGCGAAGGATTGCAACCGCGTCGGCACTAGTCGACGCTCGCGGGTAGTCAAGAGCATGAGCAGTAAAGTGAACACCACCGAGATAAGCATGTAAAAAGCTGAGTTGGTAAAGTGAATCTCTCTACCGGCGATCTTAAAGAGCGTCAGAAGGTCGTGTATTTCGAATTGATGAATAGGATCAAACGTCATTCAGCACCTCCGGTGACATTATTGAGCGGTCGCAATCAAAATAAAAGGTACCTCCGTCTTTTAGACTATTAGTTAAGCGAGCGCCCAGCGGCCACTATCAGGGCACCGGCGGCGCGCGAGCGTCGGAGGCAGGGCTCGATGAAACCGGGAGGGTGGCGAGCCGGGGAGGGAGAGCGCCGGAGCATGTCGTTACATAGCGGTCGAACAGACCGAATGCGAACCGGCACGCAAGTGCCGTGCGGCGATTTTTCTCTCGGTGTGTCGGCATTGCACTAGTAGAGGTCTCAGCATTTTGGCTGATAAAAGGCGGATCTGACCTCGGTGGATGCCCGCCTCATTCCTCGTCGCCTATCCCTTGCGGTCATGGGGTAGGCGGCGGGGTCTTTTAATGGGACCAACAGTTCACGGCAGAAGCTATCTGCGCTGGTTTCCTAAGGCGCGGTCGTCAGCGTTTCCTTCGAGCTCGATCTGCTTGGCGAGGGCTAACCACTGGCACATCAATTCAATATATCGGGCCTTGGTCGCAGGACTGCATGCCCTTTTCGCTCTCACGAAGCATTCCTCGGCTTGGCGCCGATAATCTTCTGCTTTGGATGACATTCCAAAATGCCCAGTCACGGCGTGGGCAAGATTACTGCCTCACTCCGTCGCAGTGCGAGCCCCTGTATTGCGAACATCGCGAACGGCGCGTGTCAGACGGACGCGATCCCCACGACGGTTACGCGACCATCGCGTCCGCGCCGTCCTCAATCCGGCTCGGGCGCGATGTAATTCGAGCGGTCGTTGGGGTCCGGCTCCATCCACCGAACTTCGAGGATTTGATGCTTTCGTTCCTGGAAATGTCCCTGAATCGCCTGCGGTGGCTTGCCGAACACGTGCGCCATGTGAAGCCTCCAGGCGAGTAGCGATCGACAGTTTATCGTTTCGCAGAACGCGGACCCAAAATGTGATCACCTCAGGGTACAGCGCAAACGCCCCCCGGGTCGCGGCGTGCTGGCGCGAGGGGACTGTTTGTTAGCTTAGATCCTCATATTACGAGGTCATCAACTCGCTTTTTCGTTTTTGGCTTTAGCTTTGGCCACCATTCTTCCAAAGCAGCGACATGGTCCAAAAGCCGTTGAATGAGCGAATCCTTCTCTTCCGTAGAGAGACCACCTTCAGTGCTTTCGGCAACGACGCGACGGATTAGATCGCGCAAACGGGTAAAATACGCGGGCCACTCATCGGTCTCTCGTCCAATCGCATCTGCGGTTACTCTGGCCGAGAGAGCCTTGTAGAGGTCATCCGTATCCATCAACCCTCACAGCGGTCTAACGGGTTGGGTTTGAGTTTCACCCTGTCAGCCCGTCCGATCCCCACGCGAATATCACGGCGGCAACGGATAGCGACGTAGGCTGGTTCCGTAATGCTCAGAGTTCGCAGATAGGTGTTGTGCAGATGCAACAGCGACTGCAAGCGGCTCGGCCGTCAGGGCCTCGAGCTTAAACGGCGCGTTGGGCGAGCACCGCCCGCCGACTTGCAAGCCGCCGCTCAACGCCGGCTCGTTCCTGCATTCGCCCGCGGCGAGCCCGATTGGTGCGTTTTGCGCCCCGTTGGTCGCGCTGCCTGGATCTGTGCCCTCGAGATCATGCGGACATTGTTAGTGACCGGCAGGCAGCCGTCCAAAGAAAACCCAACAGGGCGGTCGACTCGATCACGTAGCCAACCACCCTTTCGCCACGTTGCAGCGCTCAAGACGATGCCGTCGAAACGGGGGCTGACGACCTTATGCCACGGACGGTAATCCGATCCCGGTCAATGAAGGGCTTTTCGCTCAGCGCCCTGTTCGCGATGATCATGACCACCGCGAGCACTGCGCAGGAATGCATCAGGGATTTACCCGCCAAGCGGGATGTCTACTGGTATTACTATGTGCGTAAATCCGACGGGGCGCACTGTTGGTTTCCAGGTTCGCCGGGCGCTCGCGTTGTCTCTCAGGAGGTCGGGCCTCATGAGTTCAAGCGCCGATCGGAATCCAAGCCGGTGATCAAGCCTGGTCCCATGGCGGCGCCGCCGACGAAGGCGGAGGCCGCCACTTTCATCAATTCCAGCGCACAAGAACCAGAGTTGACCACGCCCGAGACTCCCGCCGAGATGATTGGCACGCGTTGGCCTGGGACCAATGCAAATGCCGATCGCTCAACAGCGCGGCGCGAAATCCCCCAGCAACGCCGAGAGCAGTAGAAGCGGTCTCAGTGATCGCTCGCATAAGGGCGAGTGAACATCGTATCTACGACCGCCTTAGCCTCAGCTATGAGTTGCTCGCGCAGCGACATGTCTGGCAAATATGGGATATCCGGCCGGACGAAATACACCCCGTGCCGCTGAGGAGGTGGATGTAGGCACAAGCTTGGAAATGATTTCCTCGGGTGCCCAAGTTTGAGATCGGCGCTGCATGCCGACACAGGCCCTGATCGACGTGTCGAGCTACCCGACCCAGCAGAACGCGGAAAATTTCACAAGAAAGCGGAACCCGTTCCCGCTAGTGGAGTTAGGGCATCGCTACCGGGCGCCGGCCCCGTGCTTCCCAAATTTGGCGGCGCCTGAGGGAATACTAACAACCCACTTGGAGGGACTCCGGTGGGTTTTTTTCGTTCAAAACCACCGTGGCCGTACGGCGGGGTTTTCTTTTGGCGCGATGCATCGTGCACATGGCGAACCGCCTCAAGCTGGTCCGTGTTGCGTTGGCCGGAGGTCGATTGATGATTGCGCCTACCGCTTCTGGTGCGCGGGCTCAGCGGAACGCCAAGACCGCGATAACCCGCCTAGCCCTCTAGCGAGTTCGGGCTCATCAGGGATGGCCTCGGCTCGCCTTGCCATCTCCTCGTAATATTCGGCGGCATGGATAAAGCTGGTTCTTGCCGCAAGGGTCCTCATTCGCTCCGCCAGGTCGCGTTTTTGTTGCGCGAGATCGCGCCAGTGTTTGGGATCGTGATTGGTGAGCTGAATGGTCATTGTTCTTGCCTTTCATCGCTCCCCGCGCTTGACATTCTGACTGATGCGCCGCGACAAGTCAGCCCTAGTCGTCGTAGTCGATCCGCATTGCAACCAAAACCAGAGCCCGTATTTTGTTACCTAAGCGGTGTCGGAGACGTTCAGGGGAAGCCTTTCGCAGGAGCAACACAGTGGCCCACAACGGGCCTCACTCGATCACCTCGTCGGCGCGGGCGAGCAGCGATATCGCATTCTCGCTCACGTCATTGCGTCGCCATCAGGCCGAGCGAGGTTGGTGACAAGACCGAGTTGGACCGGGTTTGCGCTAACACCGAAGATGATCGGGATCGTTGTTGTTGCGGCCCCATTTGTCGGTTTCGTCGGTGATGAGCTTGGAGCTCATTTCAAATCACCGGCCGACGGCATCACCCCGTCTCAGCTGAGCAGCAGATCCCTGGCTTTGCGCAGATCAGGAACCGTGTCCTCCGCACCGAAGCTCGTGTAGAGCGGAGCCAGCCGGTGAAGCGCCTCCGAGGTTCGACCGCACGAACGCCAAAGCATGGCCAGCGCGTTGGTCGCCCGCAGTTCCCACAGGCGTGCGCCTTGCGCGGTGGCCGTGGAGATCGCCTTTTCGTAGCAGGCTTCGATTGTGGATACCGGCGCATCGACCAGCAAATCGCCTTTCAGCCGGTAAAGTTCGGCCTCGTACCAGCGGCCGCTGTTGGACGGGATGGCAGACAAGGTTTCATCGACGACCGCGAGCGCATCGCCGCGCTGCGCGGTATCGGCCAACGCCTGCGCCAGGAGATAGCGGGCGAACTGAACCCAGATCAGCGCGCCGGTGGCCTCCAGGGCCTCGATGCTCTCGCGCAGCTCGGCAATGCCTTGCTCCGCCTGTCCCAGTTCCGCGCGCGCCCAGCCGCGCAGCATCTGACCGCCAGCCGCCCAGAGCGGAAATCCATACTCGTTGGACAAGCCGATACTGCGGTCCACCACGGGGAAGATCGGCTCCGGTTCGCGGCACAGGACGTGCGCGCCGGCGTGGAAGGTCAGGACGTAGCACAGGGTGTGGGGGTGCCGAAGCTGCTCGGCCCGGCCTACAGCCGCGCGTACCTGTTCAAAGCCTTCCCTGATGTTCCCAAGGAGAATGGACGAGAGCCCCCTGTAGGCTTGCGTGGTCGCCCTGATATCCTGGGGAGAACCCAGATCCGGCGGCTGCGCATGCGCATCGAACAGATCAAGCGAGGTCTGAAGTTCGACGCACGCCTGCTGCAACTCACCAATCATAAACTGCGACATGCCGACGGCACGATGCCCGCTCAGCCGTTGGGTGATGTCACCGTCTGGGCCGGCGCGTTGCACCAGTTCCTCGCCGAGCCTCAGGCTCTCCTCAAATCCCCCCTTGGTCACCTGAAAACTCATGATTTCGTGGATCACCTTGTTGCTCTGCGGGGAATCTTCGAATTTCTGACAGAGCTCCAGGGCCCGGTTGAAAGCGGCGCCGGTTTCACGCGCGCTGAAGCCCTTCACAGCAATCAGAACGTTTCCCAATGAGTATTGCAGCTGCAGCTCCAATTGGTTGCGCGGCGCACTTGCCGGCAGATCGGCAACCAGCTTCAGCGCCAACTGGAAATGCGTGCTCGCTTCGGAGAAAGCGAACCGCTCAATGGCCCGCCGGCCGGCCTTGATCCAATAGTCGATTGCGGCCTTTGCTTCGCCGGCACGAGTATAGTGATGCGCGACGACTTCGGGCGAAGCGTCCCCGGCTTCTGCTAGCCCGCACAGCGCCTCGGCGGTCCGCAGATGCAGCTGGCGTCGGTCATCGCGTAGCAGACTGGCGTAGGCTTCGTCCTGAACGAGCGCGTGCTTGAACGTATAGGTTTCATCGGCCGGGCGTCCGCTGCGAAACAACAGGCCCGACGCCAACAACCGGTCGAGCGCCGAGCGAATGTCGTCCTTGGACAGTTGGGCAACGGCCTGAACAAGCTCAAGCGAGAATTCGCGCCCGATAACGGCGGCGATCTGGGCGACTGCCTTCATGGGCGCCACCTGATCAAGCCGAGCCATCAGCGATTCATGCAGCGTCTCCGGCACCGTGATCCGGGAGCGAAAGTCCGAGAGAATCTGCGCCTCGCTCGATTGCTGGTACTCGAGAACGGCCTTGGTCATTTCCTCGATGAACAACGGAACGCCGTCGCTCTTGGCAACGATCTGATCGGTGAGGCCGCCCGGCAGATTGGTGTCCGCCGACAGCACCTTGGCCATCACAGCGACCTGATCCCGATCAAGCCGGTTGATCGTCAAGGCGGTGACCTGCGGATTTTCGGTCCAATTCAGGGTGAGCTCCGGTCGAAACAACGCAATCACAAAGATCCGCGCGCCTTGAAGGCGCTCGCGCAGGCGTTCCAGCAATTCCAACGAGGTCGGATCGATCCAATGCACGTCTTCGAAAACAAGCAGAACTGGTTGTTTGCGGGATTGTGCTTTGAACAGGTCGAGCAATGCCGCAAACGTCCGGTTCTTCTGCTGCTGGGGCGATAGATCGAGCGGCGCGTAGCGACTGTCGGCGGGAATCGACAGCAATGCCGCAAGCAGAGCGACGGTCTCGCCGGGTTCTTCGAGCAAATCGCCGACGGCGGTTGCCAGTTTCTGCAGCTTTGCATCGGGCGCAGCGTCATGAGTGATCCCAGCGACGCGTTCCAGGCAGCGAATGACCGGATACCAGGCACTGCTGGTATGGTAGGAGGAGCATTGGAAAGACATCAGTGCGAAGGGCTGAGCCAGACGCTGCGTCAGCTCCACCACCAGGCGGGATTTTCCAATCCCCGGTTCACCGGAGATCAGGAGCAACTGACCCTGACCGTCTTCCGCCTTGGCGTATTTGTCGCGCAGCAAAGCGAGTTCCAGCTCTCTGCCGATCAGCGGCGTAAGATGAGCGGCCTGCAACGCTTCAAAGCGGGTGGCCGCTGCGCCGAGCCCGAGGACTCGCCAGGCATGGACGGGCGTTTCCAGGCCGCGCACACGATGCTCGCCGAAATCAGCAAGCTCAAACGTCCGGCCGAGCAGCCGCCGGGTCGCAGCGGAAACCAGGATCTGGTTCGGACCGGCGAGCGCCTGCAGGCGCGCCGCCAAATTTGGTGCTTCTCCCACCAGGGCAAACTCAGCAGCCGACCCATCACCGATGAGATCGCCGGCGACGACAACGCCGCTGGCGATTCCGATGCGGACCTCAAGCCGTTGCGCAGCGGGCAAGGCGGACAGCGATTGGAGAATTCTCAGCGCAGCGTTTACCGCGCGTTCCGCATCGCCTTCGCGCGACGCCGGGAAACCGAAATAGGCGAGGACGCCATCGCCCAGGAACCGCGCGATGTGGCCGTCAAAAAGCCTGATCGCATCCGTGCAACAGCGCTGGAACTCAAACAGGATCTGGCGCAGGTCTTCTGGATCGAGCTGCGCAGACAAAGAGGTCGAGCCCACCAGATCACAAATCAGGATGGTGAGATGACGCCGTTCGGGCTTGATTGTAGCGGTGGCGGTCAGGCGCTCGACTTCGTGACGCCGCCCGGGCGCCGGCGAGGCCACGCTGCAATATTCAGGGATTGCCTTCAGCAGTCTTTTTCGATGGCCAAACGAGATGCCGAGCCGTTCAAGATCCTGCTCATCGAGGCCGGCGAGGACTTCGCGATCAATGTCATTTTTGGTGAAAAGGTCGGCATATTGGCCCAAGCCAATGCTCTCAAGCCAATGCCGGATGTCCGTCATTTCGCTGGTAAGCGGGTATTGCCGCTTTCTGGCTCGGGTTGATCGTATCTAACAGATTTGTTGATCCGATGCGAGAAGTGATCTCGGTTTTGCCTCGTCCGGTCGTTCAGACGCGTACTCTGGCATCCAATCGCGATGGTGCTGCCCTCGATCCAGCCAAGTTCGCGCAGGCGGGCCACAAAAGCAGGCGTCCATGGACTAAAAGCCGTAGCATCGGCGCCCAAGAACCCGATGGTCGGCAACTTGCCTGCTGCGCGCGCGCTGCGAGTGGCCAAGCCGCCGAGTGCCGCTATGAACTCGCGCCGCCTCATCCATCCCTCACAAGGACGCGCTAGGCTAGCACTTCTACGCAGCCGGGTTCATCCCTCAATCATCCTAGTCGCCGCCGGTGCATCCGGGTTGACCTTGATCCAATCATTGGATCGCCCCGACCGATGGGGCCGGTCGCGGCGCTTGGCGACGATGCCTTCAGCTGCGCGCTTTCGTGAGGGTTTCCCCTTGGGCGGGGCTCGCCTGAGTCACGTGGCGGCAAGAAAAAGCCCGCCGCGCTGAGTACGGGCGGGCTGAAAGTATCCGGGCGTTTTTCCAGATACACGGGAAGGAGTTGTCGCCCAGTCGTTGCGATTTACTGGCTCAGAGTGGCAATTTTGCGATGGCGCAAGGAAATACCTCTCCGACTTCTCGCGAATCATAGCAAGATGACTTCATACCGGCCGCACTGTCCTCCGCATTCCCTTAGGTGCGCCGAGGAAATCCTAAGCCCCGTCCATTTTGGCGGGGCTTTTTTGGTTGCTTGCCGGTCAGGCCCTCCTGCGGCGGCTGCTCTTTCCAGTTCGGGCGGACATCAACAGGTTCCGCCGCATGGGAACGCTGCTTCCTTCCCAAAGACCCGGCCACGTTGGCGGGCTGGCCAGAGCACGACGACGGGATTAGCGGCCAAGCATCGCGCGCTCTTTGCGCGCCCTTCATGGATGTACCGCTGCACAGACTTAACGGCAGTGTCTAAGCGAACTGTTGGGATTGATCTTCCGAAAATATCAACGTGTGTTGTCATCCGGGTCTGATCCAAATTTCGACGGCCCAAAATCCCGGTTGTCTGCGAGGTGGGAACTCTCGCGTAGGTAGCCCACGGAAAAATGCCCAAACATCGAAGTCGTGAACCCCGCGATCACTATGCACGTAATGTCGGGCGGCACCCTGACACAAACAGAGCAACGACATGCGACTCGCCCAAATTCTTAAATGGGGCTTGCGTCTAAACAGGTCCGCTAAGTCAGCCATCGCCAACTCCGCAAGGCGCGCAAGATCAGACGGTGTGATCGTCTCGAAAGAACGATGCAGAGAAGCACTCATGCGAGTTGCACACCAAGCTCGCGCATGTTGCCGAGCGTCATCGGCGGACCGGAGGGGTCGCGGCGGCAGTTCTGACTGGGAGCATAAGAAAACGCCCCGACTGCGGGGCAGCCCACGCCATTCATCACGGTGGTGTACTTGTTGCTGTTGGGCGTGAGCGGTGTGGGGGCGATTTCTGAAACGCCTAGCGCTCTAAAACCGGCCTAACTTTTGAACAATTCTAGCACACGGCGAAACTAAAATATCGTGAGTGCGTCAGGTTGCTCGGTTGGTCTGGGGACCTTCTAGTTCGTTGACCGAGACTTTCGTTCGAGCCCCGCCTGTGGCTTGGAGCGATAGAGTAGGTGGGGTGGGCAGAGGCTCCCGAGTGTTGCCCGGGAGCCTCTTTCACGGTGGGGACGGCAGGTTCTCGGGCGGTAATTCATTAGTAGGCCTAAGCTTCCCTATGAAACATTGAGGCGCTGATAAAAATCCCTACGGGACCACTCGCAACGTGCGCGTTTCGGGAAGCCGAGGGCTTCCCGAAATGTTGCTTGATCGCGTCTCGGATGGTCGGCTTCCTTAGATCTCTGCCATACCGCCATCGCGTACCGCGTTTTGCCCTTCGCTCGTCACGCGGCGTGCTACCACCGATCGCCGACAACAATGGAACCGTAGCCCGAATCGTAGATCATGCGCGGCCGGTTGGCGTAAACGCGCGGCACATACGTGGGCGCAGGCGCGAGATAGACCGGCGGTGCCAATGCATAGACCGGCGGCCCGTAGAGTGGGGCTGGGACGCCGTAAGCTGGAGGCGCGACGTAAATCGGCGCCGGCCCGTACACCGGCGGCGCGTACTCGTCCTCGATATATAGTGCTTGCGCGGCCGCTCCGGTGACACAAGTGATCGACATTGCCGCGGCCGCCAGCGCGATGAGTGTGCGGGTCATGTGACCTCCTTGCAGTGCTGCAGTACTTCAGCGGGCCAACCGCGCGCCGGTGTGGTTGGTTCCCGCCACATCTGGGGTTTTCCCGCGGCGTCAATCTGACACCCTGTTGCGCAGTCGATATCAGCCATGACGAACGGGCCGTCGTCGATAGAGACCGAGCGTACCACGCGGCACCCGCAGGCGAGTATTTGTTGCCGCAAACGAATTGCGAGCGCTAGGCCACATGCCGAACCTCGGAAGCGTCGAGTAACCGGCTAGCGCAGGAGATCTCGCGAATGACGTTCAAGGCTGCGGAGTGCCGACGCAACGCTGAACGATGCTTCGAGCAAACGAAAAAGGCGCTCGATCGGCGGCAACCTCAAACGACGATCGAAAGCAGGCCGAAGATCTCCTGCTATGGGCGGCCGATTGTGAGGCCGTAGCAAAGAGGCTGCGGGGGGCTGCTGCTGGGTTGTTGAACAAAGCCGATAAATCAGACGGTTCGTCAGCCGTTGCGCAACAACAACAGCAAATCCAGCCCAAAGAACCGGAAGCGGACGACAAGTAGGCCGCCTCAGTTGTCGGTCTTGCCTCGCTTCCGCTTCCTCGCCCCGCAAGCCGCACGCCAGGCGCGGTCCCAAGAAACTCGATCCCAGCGGCCTCGAGGGTCGCTTGAACAGCCTCAAGACAGTGATCATGAAGGCGGCAGTAGGCGGCGTTGAACGCGAGCTTTTAGACCCTGTCAGCCCGGAGGCTGCGCCTCGCGGCCCAGCGTGTTGAACGCTGCCTTCTGCTCATTATTGAGTGAAGCGTAGAAAGCATTGAGCGCAGGCTGCAACATCTTCGCTGCATTGACCATGGCGGCCAACCGATCGTGCATTGCATCGAGAACGTCCAACCGGCGTTTGCGCGATCGCATCCGGGCAAGCGGACTGCAGTGTACCGACCGCTCGGCTGCTCGCGTCGCGCAACTCATCGAGCGTCCGTACCTGTGCGCCGGTCGGCCGTATTACCGCTTCGATCTGTTCAATCGGAAGGTCGATCAGACCAGGCTTGGCTCGGCCGCACGCATTTGCCGCTTGCGCTTCCGACTTGCTGGTGATGCGCGCGGCTTCGCGGCCCGGTTCGGGGCCGATCGCGTTGAACCGCGCCTTCTGCTCATCGTTGAGCGAGTCGTAGAACTGAGCGAGGGGTGGGCGCACAACATTGACGGCCGCCAGCGTAGCTTGGAGGCGGGTCGTCATAGCCTGCAACCGTCCCGCAGGCGTCAGCGGGAATGATGACGGGCAGGACGACTTGAGCATGCTGGCGGCCCGATTGGCGGCGTTCTTGAGTTTGTTCAACAACTCCTGTTGTGGCGGTGTCGGAGAAATCGCGGCCTCGATTTGCCCAAACGGCCAATCCGCTATGTTCGCCGTTTGCTCGCACGCTGTCGCGAACGCGCGGCCGCGTGATGCGGGTGGGGGCAAGCGCCCGCCGGTCAATCCGGCGGTGTCGGGGTTGGGCCCCACGTAAGCGTAGGCCGCGTATGGATTGCCATAGGCCCAGTACGCACCGTCCAACAAATCGTCATAGGCGTACGCCCAATATCCGTCGTCATAGGCCGCGGGCCAGAACGCATAGTAGAACATGTCGGTGTAGGCGTACGGCCAGAACAACGCTCCCGACCAGGGCACGAATGCAGCCCTGCGCCGCAGGCGCCATGCCGTCCAGTTTGGAAGCGCTTCCGCGCTCGCCCGGGCCGTGCGCGGCGCAAATGCCGCGGCAAAGCGACCTTGCCGTGCCGTGTCAGGCGCGATCCGCGAAGCCACTTGCGGCGCTACTCGCGACACGGTTTGCCTTGCCGACGACGAGTTCTGGCCGCCAGTCATGGCCCGCTGACGCGCCTGGTCCTGTTGCGCCTGCAGCTGCTGAAGCTGTTGGCGCTGTTGCGCGCGCAGTTCATTGAGCTGCGCGGGAGCAACCCCGCCGGCTTGCGCGCGCAACTCCTTTTGCTGCTGCTGGCGCAGCCGGTCGGCCTGCGCACCTTGCGCGGCCGGCGCCGGCGGCACCGCGCTCTGCGCAGCCCGACCTGATGCGCGTGTTTGAGCCGGCGCGCGCGCGGCACGCGAAGCGCGTTCGGGTGCACGTTGAACAGCGGGTGCCCTTTGCGTTACCGACGGCTTGGCGGATTGCGGCGGCGCCGAATAGCGCTGCGGGGCGAGGTGAGCTGCTGCAGCATTTGGCCCGCGCTGCGGCATGGCGACATGCGGGGTGGCCGAACGCGTCGGCGCCGCAACTTGCGGCGCTGCGACATGCGGTGCTGCGGCGGCTGGGGGCGCGACATGGGGGGCGGATGCTGCGGCGCGCGGAGCCGCTGCTTGCCCAGGCTTGTTGGGTTGCGCGCTCGTGGCGCTGATCGCAAACAACGACAGCAAAAGCACTGCAGGCGGGCAGATCAGACGCGTAAACATGCTCGTATCTCCGTCGCGGCCCCATCAGTCAACGCGATGGAAATGCCAGATGTTCCTGGTTTTGATTCGCTTGAGGGCGACCTTTTCGCGCACGGATCCTGAGCAAACGTGCGGATTTCAAAATCTTCTGAATGAAATCAGGCCCGAAGTGATCGGATGAACGGCAATGTCGGCTCGCAAGAGCTCACGCTGGCCTAGGCGTTTTCGGCGTTGAGCCGCCCGTGAGGAGGGTGCCGAGCCTCGCGTCACATGACGTATCGGAGACCGACGCACAGATACATGTGATTCTCAGCGAACTCGGGAGTAGTGCGCTGACGTGCCTTACACGGCTGCTGACCTGGGCATTCATCTCGCCGCTTGTAGGATCGAGGAACACACGGACACTCCGTACCTCTCGTAAGGGGGCCGCAGCTTCAGCGGCGGGCCCGGGTTCCCGCCGGGGTCTTTCATCTGCGCCGACGCGAATGGTTCCCTTTCTCTTCGATGTAACAAATCAGTTTTGCCGCCGACACGCGCAGGAACTAGCGAAGCATCGTCACGTTGGCTTGGAAAGAGGGAGGAGAGCGACATGTCTATTTTCGGCCGTTTAGTTCCCTCTTTTGATGGGCCCCGATACGTGTCCCCTTACTTCTATGTTCCGCCCAAGCGACGCTGGTGGCCCTTTTTGGCCGTATTCGCGGGGGGCGGCGTTGCTGCTCTTGTTGCATTTGGGCCGTCCCAACAATCCGAGGCGGGTCTGAACCGCAAACCGATTGCATATCGAATACAAAACTCATTAGCGAATGGGGCCCGCGCGGACAAGCCGGCGAGAGCGCTCGCGTCAAAGCACAGGGCGCGCGAACGCAACGATCAGTCCAAACAATCGCTGGCCACTGCGCCACCACCCGCCGAGGCCGTTCCCGGCGCATCGCGAACTCAAGTTGCCGCCGCAGAGCAACGCACGGATGAGGCCCAAGTCCGCCAGCCAGAAGGTCAATCCGTCTCAGGAGGCCAAATTGTTGTGACCGATGAGGAAACAAAAGGCGCGCATGCTGCGGATCCGATCAACGAGACCGGCGCCACGGCCAGCAAAACAGGTAAACGTCCGCCCGATGCAGGGCGGTTCACGCGCAGCGACCAGCACCGACCGGGAAAAACCGCGCCCTTCGCGGACACGGGTCCACGCTCGCTTCCGGATGGCGTATCCATGAGCAGCGGGGGCGAAGTAGCGCCGTCAGCATCATCATCCCGCTCAGCCGAGCGAGGCGACGTCGATCTCACGCGCCAGCCGACGGCTACGCCCCCACGTCACGTCGCATCCCGGTCTGCGCGCCGGGGCGAGCAGCGCGTGAACCGCGAGCGCCGGATGGATGAGGCGTCCTCCAACCGGCACATTGCGCGTGCTCCGTCGTTTTTCGAGACCGCGACGGACGCGGGGCCCTGGGGCGAACAGCCATCAGGTTCTTTTGGTCCTCTTTCGCCTACGCCGAAGGACGGGCGCGCCGTGGAACCGTCGCCTGGTGATGCGACGGGTTGGCGACAGGCTGCGCGCGATGTGGAAGGTGATAGCTCGCGACCGCGTAACTGGAATAACCGCGAAGGCGCGTGGGGAATACAGTCCACCGATCAGGCGTGGCGCGGCTCGACGCGCGAGCAGCGCCAATCGCCACCCAGGCGCTTGACTAACGGACGAGGTCACCGCGACGCCCGATGGGAAAGCGACTGGGGTTGGAACGACTGGCGCGGCGCTCAAGCTATGAATTCGGATGATCAAGATCGAGGCGCGATGGGCGATCAACGGCGACCATCATCGCGACGGTTCTCCGAGCAACGTTCTCGGCACGAGCGCCGGGAAAGCGATTGGGGTTGGAGCTCGGGCGATCGAGATTGGCGCGACCCGGTGCGCGAGTCCGGCCAGACGTCATCGCACCGAGGCTCCCGCGCGGACCGCCGCGAAAGCGGCTGGGGTTCGCATGACTGGCGCGGGGGGCGAGCATTCGGCGGCCTTTTTGGCGAACCCTAAACCGGAATAGTCGCCTGAAGCACAGAGAGAGAGACGCTGGTCTCAATCACCGTCGTTCGGGTCAGGCCGCAATCTATGCCTGCCTGCATCTCGACGACGTCGCAACGTACAGAACCAACTTGGGCGAACTCCGCGCTGTCGTGGAGCGTCACGGCTGGATGCAAGACTTGTTGACGCTCCATGACATCCCGTTTGCTTGATGCGGAAAGCATTGCGCGAGACGCTTGGCTAGTGCGTTTAAGTTCCGCGCCCGTAGCTTGCCGGATAAACATCTGTTCACACAGAAAAAATCGGTTTCACCGAAACGATCGCGCCGCTCCAACGTTGTTCAATGGAAGGGTGAGCAAAAATCCGGAGGATTAAATGAGAACTCTTACACTGACACTGATCACTGCAGCGGCGTTCGGCATGAGCGCCCTACAAGCAAATGCGCAAGGAAATGGAACCCAGGCGGGAAGTCAATAGTCCAGGGCCAGGCGAATGCGCAAAGCCAAGGCAAAGCCGCCGTGCATGACCAAAGCCAGGGTGGCGCCTCCACTCGCGCAACCACTTCCATCCAAACTGGCAGCAAGGCAGCTGGCAGCAATGCGACGATTCAGCACCGTTCAGAGGGGGTCCGGACTAGCGTTGGAATTCGGTCGCAAAACGGCGTGGTCATCAATCACCGACGTTCAATTGCGGCATATCAGGAGCCGACCCGCGCGATGATCATAAAGAAACGGAGATATCATAATGATGTGGTCATCCTGACCAAGAAAAAGAAAAGGCACCACTATGTCGGATACGTGCCTTCAAGTTCGAGCGTGATCGTGCATCGAAGCCGACCCGGTTTCACCGTAACCCGCGAGAGTGGCACCTCGGTTAGCACCCGCGCCCGCCTGCGGGAAAATACAAGCATCCATTCCGGCAATTCTAGTGCCGGAGCGGGCGTCAGTTCGAACGTTCAGGGCCACGCCAGCACCAATCAGAGTTCCTTCGGCTCGTCACGACAGAACAACGCGGCAAGCACAGGACAGCGAAGCAGCGCCGCCACCAATCAATCCGCTAGGAGCGGTACCCAGCAGGCAGTAACCGGAAGCGAGGATGCGGTTGCACTGTTTGAACAATATGCCCGCAGCGGCGCCAATGCCGACCTGAAAGCATGGGCCTTAAAGACGCTGCCGCATCTCAAAGACCACCTGGCGATGGCCAAAGCATCCAGCTGATGAGCGCAGTAAGCGACGTTCCGCTGCCCGCCCGAGGCCGGTCGTTAACTCGATATAGCGAACTGTCCGCGCCACGCTTGTTGAGCTCACGAGCGCGCCCATAGCGGCGGCGTGAGCACGGAATTCGTTGCTCGACGGATGGATCAACGACGCATGATTGCTGCCACGAGTTCCCCTATGTGCGACGTTTTGCTCCATTCCGGTGTGGTGCGACCAAAAATTCCCCGCGCAAGCGAATTTCGGAACCGCTCCTATGCCCCATGGTTGTCGAGGGGAGGGGCGATAGAAGTACAGGAGTTGACATGACCAGGAAACTCTTGCTTGCAACAGCTGTCGTCGCGCTGATGACTGCCGGGGCCCTGGCCCAGACCGTTAACAACGCTCCGCAGAATTCACCTGCGGGCGTGGCTGACCAAACGAAGCAGGCACCGCGCACCGGCGATACGTCCCAGGTTGGCGGAACCCCGTCCGCGAACACCAAGGGTCTGCAGAGTCAAATGCAGGATCCAGCCAACCGCGATGCTGTCACGATCGCGCCCGAGCAGCGTACCAAGATCAAACAGTACGTGGTTCAGAACAAGGTGAAGCCTTACACCATGAGGGAACGCCTTGCCGTGGGAACCACGCTTCCGGCGGGCGTTGAACTTTACTCCGTGCCCAACGATTGGGGACTGGGTCTGACCCAATACCGATACATTTATTCCGGTGATCACATCGGCTTGGTCGACCCATCGTCACGGCGTGTGATTCAAGTGATCGAGTAGCAGAACTGACGCTTCAGGAAAGAAGCTGGCGGTTCCGGATTTTTTAAAATCCGGGACCGCGAGTTCGTTAGCTGTCGACAACGCGCCGACCGCGCGCGCATTCAGGCTTCGAGTGGGAACAATTGCAATGACCTGACGTTTCGTAGTGAGCTGAAACTCGAAGGAGAGTTGTATGAGAAATTATCTGGCTATCGCAGCCGTCGGTTGCGCAGTCCTCGCCAACCCATCGATAGGAGCTGCCCAAGACCCGGCAACCGGAGCTGCGATTGGAGCCGGGGCTGGCGCGGCCGCAGGTGCCGCCGTGGGCGGACCTCCGGGCGCTGCGGTAGGCGCCGGCATTGGGGCCGCAACGGGGGCTGTGGAAGGCGCTCGGCCGCGCGAGCGAGTGATAGTTCAGCCTCAGCCACGCTCGACCGATACCACCTGTGTCCATACCGCGGGTAGCACCTCGTGCACAGAAGTGCGCCGTTGACTTCCACATCAACGGATCACTGATTGTCCGTGTTGATAACGCGAGCAGGCGTAGGCCGGATTGCTAACGATCGCGCTCGCCGGAGTCCGCCGGCGAGCGGCCGGCTGCGGAGCTCGGTTCTGTTCCTTGCTCTCGCTCTGTGTCGGTTTGCGAAGGGCGAGCAAACTAGGTCACAGATGGGTAACGGAAATCCGTGTGGTTGAATGGGGCGCGTTCGGGTGAGTAGCAACGAGTTGGGCGTAATACGAAAGGAATTCCAAACATTTGAGCGTGCGGGAAGTGGCAGGTTGCAACAGGTGACACCGAGATTGACTGTCGCCGAAAATCACGGTGTCGGTGGTTCAATTCCGCCCCTGTGCACCAACGCTTTCAACAACTTGCAAGGCCGCCTTTCGTTGAACCGGTTTGCTTCTCCAATTTTTCTCCAAATCAATTTGGCTGTTGAAGACTTCTCGAGGTGAAAGAGTTGGACCCGCGCAGCCATAAAACTCGTTAAAAAGATGCATCTTTCTTCACAAGTGCAGTGGGTCGCAACGGTAGAAAAAGAGCTGGCAACTTACTTTTGCGACTCGGTCATTTCTTGCGCAACCTTTTCTGCGACTGGCTTCCAGATCCGTTGCTGGTTGCTTGCGAATTGAGCGACTTCGCCGGGTGTCATCGCATGCACGTAGGCGCCGAGCTGGGCGAGCTTCTTCTTGACGTCGGCATCGTCCATCGCCGTGCGAAGATCCATGCTGGCCTTCTGGACAATGGCGTCCGGCGTGCCAACGGGTGCCAACAGCACGTTCCAACCACCTGCGATGAAACCGGGCAGCGTCTCCGCGACCGTCGGCAGATCCTTGAAATCGGGCAGCCGTTCGAGCGAGGCGACGGCAATGCCCTTGATCAGGCCGCTGGTCAATCCGCCGGCTAATCCCGAATAGCCTTCGAGCACGACGGCGACGCGGCCAGTGCCCACATCACCCATCGCCGCTGTCGGCCCGCCACTGTACGGGATCATCTGCAACTTTATGCCGGCACGCATCTGCAGCAGCTCCATTGTCAGATGCGTGATACGGCCGCGCCCGGTGGTCGCGTAGCTCAGTTCGCCAGGCTTGCTCTTGGCGAGCGCGATTAGCTCCGGCAGCGAGTTCACCCCGAGCTGTGGCGCCACCGCAATGAACATCGGCTGCTGAGTAATGAAGCCGATCGGCATGAAATCGCGCGGCAGCTCGATCGGCAGGTTGGGTGCCACGCCCGGCGCACCTTTCATTGCGGTAAACGTCGAAGCCGCACCGATATAGAGGGTGTAACCGTCCGGCGTCGCCGTCTGGCCGGCGCGGGCGGCGATTGAACCGCCGCCGCCGGGACGATTGTCGATGACCGTTTGCTGCTTCCAGATCTCCGACAGGCGATCGGCCATCAGCCGCGCTGTTACGTCGGTGGCGCTTCCCGGCGCAGAGTCGACAATGAAACGCACCGGCTTGTCGGGATAGACGGACTGCGCCTGAGCGCTTGCATAAAGCGCGAGCGCTGTCCCGATTGCGAAAGTGAAAGTCTTCATTTTGGCGGCCCTGTTCATGCATGATAGATACCGCACCTCAGTAGGCATTTCGAAGCGGATTCTCATGGATCATTGTTCGCACGCTTCCCGTGCGTGTCATAGCCCGCGCGGGGTCGCAGGCCTGAAAGCGGGCCATCCAGTAATCAGCGCGTCTGCTGGTGTGCTCCCTGAGCCGAGCCCGCATCTTCTCGGTGTACCGGATCGGCCGCTTTCGGGATCACGGAGCGTTGCGCGATGAACCCTCGCTGGCGATGACCCCGTGAGACGCGGCGGTCCCTCAATAACAAGTCTCGTTGATCTTGGCGGACGCGAGAGCACCAGTTTGTGCAAATGAAAGGCGCACGGTCATCGCCAGCGCCGATCGGCGCTTGCGGTCTCGGCGGCTGACTTCTGATCATGTGAGGGCGCCATTCCGGCTGTCCCGCCAGCGCACTCGGTCGGCACTCCACGACCCGCGGCAGCTCCGACGGATCGCGCGTCGCCTGCGCACGGACAGGCCGAGCAAGTATCGAGGAGGGCGCTTTCCGATCTGCGTATATAGAGCGATTTTCGCGCTCGGGTTTTGGGGGCTACCGTTGGAATCTCATTAAGAAATACTGATTTCCTAACGAGTACCTTCTCGATGGCATTCGAGCCAGGCGAGGGCTACCACAACGGGACAGGCATGGCATAAGCGCTGCAGACGTTTTGTTGGTGCAGCATGAGCAATGCTTCGCCATACTGACCCCGCAACGCTTCAGGGCCCTTGCGAAGGAGCCGGTGGAGAGCGAACAGCGTGCCGCAAGGTTGTTGCCGCGGCGCAAAGTCTCAGGCGAAGACTGCTTGGGCCCAAAAATGTCCTGTTTACGGCAAAGCTTGTTGCGAGGACGCCAGCCCCTCAACGCGCTGACGATCACATCACTTGTTGCCAGTCATTCCGGCAAGCCAAGCTCGCGCCAAGCCTCGGCAAACGGGACAAACACCGCCGGCTCAAGCTCGACGACCGAAAGCGCATGAGTTGTGAAGGTGGGTTCGCATTCCAGCATGTCCCGCGCGGCTACCTTCGCTTCCGCTGCGAGTCCAACGCGCAATAGTGCGGCCGCCAAGACTCCACGAGCAGGGCCAAAGTGAGGGTTGTAATCGACCGCGTTTTGGGCTGCATCGACGGCGTCCTGGTATCGCCGTCTGGAAAAGCACGCGATGGCGAGCGCGTGGTGCGATCGAAAATTAGAGGGGTCGAACGGGCTCAATCGAATCGCCCGCTCGGCCCGTTCAATGGCAAGGTCAGCTTTGCCCATCCATGCAAGGGCGATGGCGCTCAAGTTCAGAGCAAAGACATTGGAATTGCTGAGCTCCAGTGCGCGATCGAACAGCTTGAGTGCGGTAACGGGGTCATGCCCGAGGTAGGTGATGACGTGAGCCGCGACCGCGAGCGCTGTCGCGTCGTCACTGCCGTGGGCAATCGCCGCGCGGGCATGTTGAATCGCAACAATGCGATCCTCCTTACGCAGTCCGCCACGGACGAAACGATGGTGGTAGCACCAACCCAGAAATGCGTAAGCGGCACCGTAATCAGGCTGTAGCTTTACGGCGCTCTCAAGCAGCGGAATCGCGATCTCAGCGTCCTTTGGCACCATGGCAAAAACGAGTGGCAGCGAGCGCAGCACAAGATCGTAAGCATTGAGGTTGCTGGGGCGTTGTCGTTTCACGCGATCGATCTCGGCCTTCCTCAGGCTCGGCTCGATTGCGCTGATCACGCGCATAGTGATCTCGTCCTGAAGCGCGAAGACATCCTCCAGGACTCGGTCATACTGCTCGGCCCAAAGATGCGCATCAGTCTTTGCATCGATGAGCTGCGCCGTGATCCGGACTCGATTCCCCGATTTGCGCACCCCGCCTTCGAGCACGTAGCCAACGCCGAACTTGTCCGCGATCTCTCTTATGGCTACCGGCTTGTTCTTGTAGATGAAGGTCGAATTGCGGGAGATCACGGACAGCCATTTGATGCGCGAAAGCCCGGTGATGATCTCGTCCACCATACCGTCCGCGAAATACTCCTGTTCGGGGTCGCCGCTCATGTTCTGGAACGGCAGCACGGCGATCGAGGGCCTATCTGACTGCCCCGGACTCGATGAGGAACCCGGGCCGCTGCCGCTCGCCGAAAGGTGTGGCTCGAGACCGACCAGCCGGTAGCCCCTTCCTGGCACGGTCATCAGGTGAGTCTGGCCGCCCGTTCCCTCTTCGAGCGCCTTTCTCAGCGCCGAGACATGGACTCGGATCGTGTTCTCGTCGACAACCAATCCAGGCCAAACCCGGGTCATCAGTTCGTCCTTGCTGACCACTTCACCCTTCGCCAAGGCGAGCGCACAGAGGATATCGAACGCGCGGCTGCCCAGGGGTATCGGCACGCCGTCACGCGCTAGACCGCGCTGGCTCAGATCCAAGCGGAACAGGCCAAAGCGGACCTCATTCTGATCCATCATATTCAACCGCCGCGGCCGTAAGGTAAGAACAATTAAGTTCGTGAACGATGGACCTTAACCAGCCTCGCCGGTTACGGTCCAGCGTCGAGTTTAGCAGAGCCCAACTCCAACCCAAGAAGCCTGGTCCTGGCAATTCCAGGGATCCGACATGATGCTGGGCCGTAGAGCTTTCCTTCGTCTGATGGCTGGCGCTGCCGCGCTGCCTGCCCTTCCGCGGATTGCTCAGGCCCAGACCTATCCGATCCGGCCGGTTCGGATCGTCGTCGGCACTGCGCCGGGCGGTGCGGCCGATATCTTCGCGCGGCTGATCGGCGATTGGCTGTCCAAACGACTTGGCCAGCCCGTCATCGTCGAGAATCGCACGGGCGCGGGCGGTGTTGTCGCGGCCGAGATGGTTCTACGCTCGCCAGCGGACGGCCACACGCTTTTCTTGGCGATCTCCTCGGCAAGTATCATCAATGGATCTCTTCGCGACGGCCTGAATTTCATCCGTGACAGTGCGCCCGTCGCGATGCTTGTCCAAGAGCCGATTATCCTGAGCGTCAACCCCTCGCTTCCCCCGAAGACCCTTCCCCAGTTTATTGCATATGCCAAGGCGAATCCGGGCAGACTCAGCATGGCGTCGCCGGGCAACGGGACAACGCCGCATATCGCCGGCGAACTGTTCAAGATCATGGTGGGTATCGACATGATCCACGTCCCCTATCGCGGGGGTGCGCCAGCGCTGACCGATCTCGCGGGCGGACAGGTTCAGGTCGCGTTCATGGGGCCCGCGGCGTCGATGGGGTTTGTGAGGTCCGGAACCATTCGCGCCCTGGCAGTGACATCGGAAACGCGCGCCGCGGTGATGCCGGACGTGCCGACGGTCGGTGAATTCGTGCCTGGCTACGAAGCAAGCAACTGGTTCGGTGTGGTTGCACCGAAAAATACGGCCCCCGATATCATCGACAAGCTCAACAAGCTCATCAACGAAGGTCTTGCCGATCCGCAGGTGAGGGCCCGTCTTGAAAACCTGGGCGGGACTGTCGTTGCGCACTCGGCGGCTGACTTCGGGAAGCGGATTGCCGCCGACGCCGACAAATGGGCAAACGTTATCCGAACTGCCAAGATCACGATTTAGCGGAACGTGAAAGCGGTGTTCGATTGCGAGCGAGCGCGGGCACAACGCGTCATGCAAGTCATTGAAGTGGCCGGCGGCAAACGTCGCCTTCTGTGAACATCGCGTCGATCCCGGGATTGATCGGCATGGCCGCTATCGAAGGGTACCCGGACCACCCTGCAGTCGAGGCTGAGATGACTGAACAACTCACTTCGCAGAAATAGCTGATCTGTCTGGACAAGCGGCGTTCAGGGACCCTTGGCTCTCACGCCTTTGTGGAACTGCGATTGATGAAGAAAGTACAATTTCTTAATGAGTTGAGAGCACTGAATTTGCCTAGCGGCGTTTATGGAATGCCGAGTGAGACTTGCGCGCAAGCCCGCTTTCCAATCTCGCCGCGCAGCCGCCAGCTGCTATCACGCGAAGCGTCGATTGATACGATCCCAAGTTAAGTTGCTTCGCTTCGCGGTATGGCCGCCGCTCTGCCTGCCCGACGGCCGCTGACAACAGCCCACGCTAAAAAGCCGCCGTAAGTTCTTCCAAAGACGCCTCCGGCATCGATGCCAGCCGCAAATACACCAGGCAACGGGTGCCGTGTGCTGTCGAGAACGCGACCGCAGTCATCCACCGCAAGTCCGCCGCATGTCGCGGTGATCCCCGCGACACAGCGCATTGCATAAAACGGCGGGGTTTTCAGTGACCGAGCATTCAGCCGTTTGGACGGTCGCAAGGACTCATGTCGGCCTTCCTCGCAAGCCGTATTGTAACCTCGGAGTTCGGCCTCCAATGCGGGCACGTCCATGCCATTGGTTTCGAGTGCTGTGACGAGCGCAGCAAGCGTTGGTTTTTCGAAAAGCGGTGCCCCGAGCTTTTTGGCGCGCCCCAGCCAATCCCCGGCTGGAAGAAACTTGTCGGAGCCGTCGCCTGACGACCCTCCCATTCTGATACGTTCGTCAAATAGCAGCCAGTATCTTCCTCCCGGTTGCTTGAAGCCCGCCTGCGCATTCGTTTCCTCGAGTAGGCTTTCCGATTCATCGACAAAGCGGCGTCCGTTGCGATTGACCAAAACGCCGAGACGCGCGAAATAAGGCGTCATCGGCTGCCAGTCGATCGGCTCAAGCGCGCAGTCAGCCATCGTATGGCCGTAGAATGCACCAGCGTTTTCGCTGATTGAGGCCCCAAGCTTTTGGCCTAGAATTATGCCGTCGCCGCCCGCGCCCGATAGACTCCGAACTTTTAGGAACTGCGCCGCGTGACCGAGATGCTTCTCAAGCAGCAGGCGATTCGACGCAAACCCGCCACAAGCAAGAATGACTGAACCTGTCGTCAGCTTGCGTTGATCTTGCGGGCCGATGACATCGACGACGATCAAGGATCGAGACGATCGCAGATCGCATACCTGCGCGCTTGTCTGGATTGTTACGCCCGCGCTTGCTGCCCGCTTCGCCATTGCTGTCATAAAAGCCTGCCGGTCGCCAGGCCGCCCTGTGGCCATCGGCCTCAATTTGCGAAAATCACCGAAATCAATTGTTGGACCGAGCGGCAGCCCATGCGCCTCAAGCCAGGAAAGAGAGTCCATAAAATCCGCGCAGAAGGCGCGTTGCAAAGCGGGATCGCCGTCCGGAATGTAGCTGTTCAAGCCCGTAAAATCCGTCGAGCCGAGAAACATCCCCGCTGCGATCGATGCATTGCCGCCCACCTGATTGGATTTCTCCACCAGCAGCGTGCGCGCGCCATGTTCGACAGCGGATAGCGCCGCCGCCAGGCCGGCCATGCCGCCGCCAACAACGATGACATCGAATGAAGTACGAGAGCTTGCCATGACGTCTTATGTTCTTCGGCTAGTTTTGAAAACGAGCGAGCACGACAAAGCAACCGTGGCCCGTATGAAAGTCGACATGGAAGATAGCGACACTGCTGCTTCGCCATGTTAATTTTAACACCGCGGCGGTCCGGGATGCCACGTTGATCGGCGCATCGGCCTAACGCCTTTCAGTGTCGACAAAGCTCACTGGCAGGAGGGAACTAAGATGAGCGGCACCGCCGTTACCGAACAGCAGATCATTGCCCGTATTGAACGTCTTCCTGTCTCGTCGTGGTATGCGCGGATATTGGGAACAGTCGCCACCGCGCATTTCTTCGATGCATTCAACTCGTTGACGATCGCGTTCATCCTACCTGTCCTCGTTGGCCTCTGGAAACTCTCGGCCTCCGAAATCGGGCTGCTTATCTCGGCGGGGTTCGCCGGTCAGCTCCTGGGCGCCCTGGTATTCGGTAAGGCCGCGGAGAAATACGGCCGGCTGCGCGTCCTGCAAATCAGTCTGATCATTATCGCCATTTTCGCCGCCGCCTGCGCGATGGCCTGGAGTTTCATTTCGCTGCTGGTGTTCCGGTTGCTGCAAGGTGTGGGCCTTGGCGCCGAAGTCCCGGTGGCCGCGACCTATCTCAATGAATTCACAAAAGCACGCTACCGGGGCCGGTTTCTGCTCCTTCTGCAATGGTCATTTGCAATCGGGGTGGCCTTCACGTCGTGGATCGCGACTTGGATGGTTCCGAATTTCGGGTGGCAGTCGATGTTCTGGCTCGGGATCTTGCCGGCAATTCTCGCTCTCGGTCTAAGGTGGCTCATTCCAGAGTCACCAAGATGGCTCGCAAGCCAGGGCCGCCTCGCTGAAGCCGACGCCGCGCTGGTAAGCATCGAGGCGAAGATTGCTGATCCGAAACAACTGGAAATGCCCCCTGCCGTCCCTCCGGTCGCTCACGAAAACGCCGGGTTTGGCCATCTTTTCAAAGGCATCTATCTGAGACGCACGTTGTGCGCGTGGACGATTGCGTTTTGCACGTCGTTCATCGGCTATGGATTAATCACCTGGCTGCCGACGGTCTTTCGCACCGTCTATCAGCTCCCGCTGGCGCAGGCTCTGCAATATGGGCTCATCGTCAACCTCGTGGGGCTGGCGGGACCGCTATGTTGTATGTTGCTGATTGACACGATCGGCCGGCGCTTGAGCTTTGCCATTGCATTCAGCGGCGGAGCAATTTGCATGGTCGCGCTGTGGTGGCTGGGCGCGGATCGCACGCCGATCGAAGTCCTCACGCTCGGGGCCATCGCCTATTTCTTCCTGGCGTTCCTGCTGACTGGCGTCTATGTCTACATCCCCGAGACTTATCCCACCCGCATGCGCGCGCTTGGTACTGGCACCGCAAGTTCGTTCCTTCGCATTGCCTCGATCGTCGGACCCACCATCGTCGGTTTCACGCTGAGCTATAGCAATGTCGGTATGGTGTATTTGATGTTCGGCATCGTCTCCTTGATTGGCGCGCTCGTGATTGTCCTGTTTGGCATCGAAACGCGCGGAAAAATTCTGGAAGAACTTTCGCCATGATGCTCCCGTTGGGGCTCGTGCTACTGCTCCCCCGGCACGCAACATGGAAGTGCGGTCGATCCGAAGCAAGTTTTGGAGGCAGCGATGGCAAAATTGGATGATCAGCTTGAGGATCTTGTGATCGCCAACCGGATTCTCGCACGCGAAGGCGTTGTAGATGGGTTCGGGCACGTCAGCCTCCGCCATCCGGATCGCCCGGATAGGTTTTTCATGTCTCGGTCGCGCAGTCCCGAACTCGTAAGTCGAGATGATATCATGGAGTTCGATCTCGACTGCAACCCGATCGACCAGCGCGGGCGCACGATGTATGGCGAACGGGCCATCCATGGCGCAATCTTCCAAGCTCGGCCTGATGTGGGTTCGGTCGTTCACAATCACGCTGAGGAAGTGATTCCCTATTCGGTGAGTAAGTTACCGATGCGGCAGATAATCCATACAGCGGGCGGCATGGGGCGCCACGTGCCGGTCTGGGATATTCGCGATGATTTTGGCGATACCGACATGCTCGTTCGCAATCTCCCGCAAGGACTAAGCCTTGCCAAAACGCTTGGGAACAATGCCGCGGTCTTGATGCGCGGCCACGGCTGTACCGTCGCCGGCAGAACCGTCCGCGATGCAGTGCGCATAGCGGTCTACCTGATGGTCAATGCTCGGCTGCAAACCGAGGCGATGCGTTTTGGGGATGTGACGTTCCTGTCTGAAGGCGAAATGATTGCGACTGCCGAGATGTCGGCGACGCCGCTCGCAGCGGATCGCGTGTGGGAATATTGGGCACGCAGAAGCGGTTATGTGCCCGTGGCGCGGCCTAAAACGGAGTGATAACAGAATATCGGGATTCGACTGTGCGAGGAGAAGCGTGCGCTTGAGGGCTTCGACCGAGCTGATGTCGGACTTCGGCGCGCCCGCGGGCACCAACGCTTTCAAATCACTAAGACAAGAATCAGTGTCAGACACTTTTTCGGACGAGTTTGACAGTTTTATTCGGCGTTTGGTCCCGAGCGGGTCGAGCAAAAATTACTTCATGCGGTCCAACAAATCACACCGCGAGCCGCAGGGATCAGATGGTGTCGTCTTCGGCGGCACGTGAGGCGCAGGCGCTGGCAGGCGGCGGGGGGCGTCCGACCTCATACCCGGTTCCAGAAGTGGCTGCAGCGGTGCTCGAGGCGACGGCAGCACCGTGCAGGACCGGTCACCCGGCAGGCACTTGTCGCGGCGGCCCTCGGCGTCCAATGTGTACTGCGCCGGCGCTGCTTCTGAGAGCAGTGCGACGATCAACGTGGCCAGAGCAAGCCTCACCATACCCCCTACGACCTCAGTGCGGGCGCGATCGAGAAGTTGTGGTCTGCCGAGTTGCCATTCCAGCAATTGGCCACAGTCCCGACGAGCGCTCAACTTCAAAACTGCAACAGCACTCGGCATGACGTTCCCGCTGTCTCTGCTCGGCGGCGCCGACGAGGTCATCGAACGGACCGGCATGTCGCGCTTCAATTTGCTCTCAGCCGGTCGTAAGCGGTCACCACCTCTTTGCTGTCTGCATCCGGAAACGACGCAAACGGGGGCATGAGTCGCTTCCATTCCGAATCCTTGTGAATGTGGGCGACCACCGTCTTGATCCCGGGTACCAGCGCTTTGCCGTCAAACAGTTTCCGGATTGCAACGGCCTTCTCGTAGGCGGTCTTGTCGCCTTCTCGCCACGCACGGCCACACAGATCAGCATTGAGATTGGCGGTGGCGGAAATGCACCCGGCAAACGCTCCGCCGCGTGCTTCAAGCAGTACGGCCTCTGTGGAGGGAAAAACGTCAAAATCCGGCGAGATGGCCGCCACCTCGCGGGCATAGGACATATCGCCAGAAGAATCCTTCAGTCCGGACAGACGATGTCCGAAGGTCTCGATCAGCCGGCGCACAAGTCTGGGGTGCCAGGGGACGCCGGACTGCGACGGGAAATGATAGAGATAGAGAGGGATCGGGTTCGAGGCTGTTGCGGACACGATCGCTTCGACATATGCAACGAGACCGTCGTCGGGAACCCCCTTGTAGTAGAAAGGCGGCAACACCAGCGCCGCTGCAAAACCGAGGTCAGCGGCATGTCGTGTCAGCGCGATCGCGTCGGCCACCGCGGCGGCACCTGTACCGACCATGCAACAAGCCAGCGGGAGGCTGGATTCCGCATAGGCCGTCATCACCTGCCGGCGCTGTTCCAGCGAAAACGAAGTCGCCTCGCCAGTCGTACCCAACACGTTCAAGCCATCGCACCCGTTGCTGAGCAGATAGCGCGCGTGCGCAATAGACCTGGCGCAGTCGGGTTCACGGTCGGCGGTCGAGGCCGTGGTGACGGCCGCGAGCACGCCACGGAGACGCTTCGTCATTGATTGCCTTTCTGCGAGTGGGCTCTAATTTCGTGCGGTTCGATAGCAGATTTGGCGACAGTTCGCTGCCATCGACAAACATTCTGGCGCTTGACCTGCATCGCCGGGCCGCGCCAGCTGGCGGTCCGTCACTCCCATGGCGTGATTGTCCGGCGGCCCGGGGAAGCCTAACATCCGGCCGCAAGGGAACTTGGACGCCGCACCACTCAGCGCTGCCCCGTTGCGGAGGCAACCAATGAAACTTCCCCGCCGCAAATTTCTGCACCTGGCCGCGCTCGCCGCCGCGTTGCCGAGCGTGCCGCGCGCAGTATGGGCGCAAGCCTATCCAACCCGGCCAATCCGCGCGGTGGTGGCCTTTGCGCCCGGCGGGGTGACCGACACCTTCGCGCGGTTCATGGCGCAAAAGCTCAGTCAGCAGTTCGGCAAGCAGGTCTATGTCGAGAACATCGCCGGCGCCACCGGCAATATCGGCACCGGCCAGGTAGCAAAGGCTGCGCCCGACGGCTACACGATCCTGTTCGCGTTCAGCTCTTATGTGGTCAATCCTACGCTGTTCGCGCGCTTGCCCTACGATCCGGTCAACGACTTGACGCCGGTCACGCTCGCCGTCGCGTCCACCACCGTGCTCACCGTCAACCCCGCCGTGCCGGCGAAGACGGTCAAGGAGCTTGTCGACCTCATCAAAGCCAATCCCGGCAAATACAGCTTCAGCTCGGCGGGAGCGGGCACCCAGGCTCATCTCGCCGGCGAACAGTTCCGCCTGTCACTTGGCCTCGACCTCGTTCACGTCCCCTTTGGCGGCGGCGGGCCAGCGGTCGCTGCGGTGGTCGCAGGGCACACGCCGATCTCTTTTGGTTCGCCGCAGGCGGCCATGCAGCACGTCAGAGAAGGAACCGTGCGCGCGCTTGCGGTCACCAGCAAGACGCGCTCGCAAATCTTCCCCGACGTGCCGACCATGACCGAGGCGGGCTACCCGCAGATTGAAGGCGACAGCTGGGTGGGCATCCTTGTTCCCGCCGGCACGCCGGCCGACATCGTCACGGTGTTGCATCGCGAGAGTGCGAAAATCCTGGCGCAGCCGGACATGAAGGAGCGGCTCGCCGCGCTGGGCTACGAAGTGGTCGCGAGCACGCCAGAGGAATTCGCCATTCGCATCAAGACGGAGATCGACCTGTGGGCCAAGGTGATCCGGGCGGCCAACATCAAGACCGAATAGGGCGTGACGGCCGACGGAGCAACGCGACTGGCGATTGACGCGCCCGGTTTCGGATGACCCTTTACTCGAAAATACATCGAGAAGAATCAAACATCGGTCGGATCGGGGCGGCGCACGCCGACCCCCGGCTTGGTTTCCGATCTGCGCGAACGGAAACGCAAAGGCAGCTTTAGCCAAAAAACCTCTTGTAACTGGTGGGCGGCTAGTGGTCTGACCCAACATTTGGTACCCAAATGTTGGGACAAGTCAGCCCACTAAGATATTGATTGAGTGGGGCGACTTTTCCAAACAGATGCGAGGGTCGCACCACTACGGGCGGCTCGATGCAGTCTTGCGGTTGATCGCAAGCTAGTGTCCCGATTCCGAAGTTCGCCACACCTTGCAGCACGCTCGACGCGAACTTCGGAATCGAAAGGACACTAGCAAATCTATGATTCTAGTGTGGTTTTGGATTTGAAGTTCCTATGCGAGCGCGCGGCAAGAATGATAGGAACTTCAAATCCACCACACTAGAAGTGACGCGCACCGGGAGCGCGGAGCCTGCTCTTCAGTCGACTTGCGCCCCCGAAGCTTGAATGATCGGGGCCCACTTCGCCAATTCCGCCTTGATGAACGCGGCGGTTTGTTTCGGCGTCGTGCCGGGCGTTGGATCAACACCAATCTCTTTGAGACGATTGAACACCGCAGGATCGGCAAGCGCGGTGTTGATGGCTTCGCTGAGCCGATCGACGATCGGCTGCGGCGTGCCCGCCGGTGCAAGAATTGCGTTCCATGTATAGCACTCGAAGGCCTTCAGCCCTTGCTCCTGCAGGGTCGGCAGCTGCGGCATGGCGTGCATGCGCGTCGCCATGCCGGCGCCGATCGCGCGGATCGCCCCTGACTGCACCTGCGGCAGCGCCGTCGGCGTCGCATCAAACGCCATCGAGATCTGGCCGCCGACGAGATCTGCCATCATTGGCGCGGAGCCGCGATAAGGTACATGTACGACGCTAAGGCCGCCGGCCAGCATTCTGAACTGCTCGCCGCACAAATGAAGGATCGAGCCAAGGCCGGAGGAGCCGTAGGTAAACTTCCCTGGATCATTCCTGATCGCGGCGATGAGACTGTTGACATCGGTCGCAGGAACCGAAGGGTTCACGGCGAGCAGTGTCGGTGTCACGCCAACCTGTCCGATCGGCGCGAAATCAAGAACCGGATCGTACGGCATCTTCTTGTACAATCCCGGATTGATGGCGTGGGTGGACACCGTCGCCATCAGCAACGTGTACCCATCAGGCGACGCCTTGGCGACCACGTCGGCGCCGATGTTTCCGCCCGCGCCCGTTCTGTCCTCCACCACGAACTGCTGCCCCAGCAGTTCTCCCATCTTCGCGCCCATGAGCCGTGCGACGATGTCGGTCGGGCCGCCGGCGGCAAAAGGAACCACGATGCGGATCGGTTTGAATGGAAACTCGCCCTCGGCGTTCACCGCCCCGGCGGCAAGGGTGAAGGCCGCGACAACGCCGCCGAAAGCCGAGAGGCTGATGCGTTTCAACCATCCGACGGGTGTCAACACCAAGGTCTCCCACGTCAGGTCGGCAATTACCTTACATCAACGACGCCACTGGGTGGAAGACGGGTGCCGGTGTTGCGAATCCACGGACCGGAGCAATCGGCTGGTCAGTCAATGTTGAATGCAGACTCCTCCGCGTTGCCAGGATGCCGAAGGGCTCGCGCCGGCGGCGGGCCTGGCGATTGACCGCGCCGCCTGAACGGCTACCCTCGAATTGCGGGACATCGCGCCGGGCAAATTCCAAATATTGTCGGGCCGCCGGCGCTGCGGGACATGCATGAGGATATTGATTTCAGGCGCAGGACCAGCGGGACTCACCGCCGCCTATTGGCTGCGGCGCTACGGGTTCAGTCCGACCATAGTCGAGCGGGCGCCGTCATTAGTGAAGGGCGGCTACAAGATCGACGTACGCGGCACCGCCCTGCAGGTTCTCCGGCGCATGCATGTTCATGATGCTGTTGTCGCGGCACGCACCGACATGCAGGGCGCATTGCTCGTCGACAAGGATGGCAAAGTCCTCAACAAGATGAGCGGCGATGAATTTGGACATCGCGCCAGCGAAGATCTGGAAATCGTTCGCGGTACTTTGTGCCAGATTCTGAAGGACAGCATTTCGAATGCAGAATTCATCTTCGGCGATGCAATCCAGGCAATCTCGCAGAATTCCGATCGCGTCGAGGTCGAGTTCGCCAACAATGCCCCGCGTGAATTTGACCTTGTGATCGGCGCGGACGGTCTTCACTCGAATGTACGCGGCCTCGTGTTCGGCGATAAGTCGCGCTTTGTTCGCGATCTCGGTTTATATCTATGTGTCTATACCGTCCCGAATTATCTGAACCTGGACCGCATGGAGATGCAGTACTCGGGACTCGGGAGGGTGGCTGCGATCTGGAGCTCTCGCGGCGACGACGATGCCAAGGCGTGTTTTGGCTTCACCGCACGGTCCACCCATATCGATCTGCGCAACCGGGCTCAGCAGCAGCAGGTGCTCGAAAACGTCTATCAGGGCATCGGCGGAGAAATTCCCAGGTTGCTGGAGATGATGCCTCGTGCGCCTGACTTCTACTTCGATGCCGCGGCACAGATCTGCATGACTCGCTGGTCGCAAGGTCGAACCGTCCTGGTGGGAGACGCCGGCTATTGCGCTTCACCCATGTCCGGTCAAGGCACGAGTCTCGCACTCATTGGCGCCTATGTGCTGGCCGGAGAATTGGCCGCTGCATCCGGCGCCTATCAAACTGCATTTCATCAATATGAAGAAGAGATGCGCCCATTTGCTGTCCTCAATCAGGCATTGGGATTGAGATCAGCAAACCTGATGAGGTCAAAAGAGAACAGGACTGTATCTGCATGGCTGCTCGATCGCCTCATGCAGATTGCACCTGGCCGCATGACGGAATTCTTTATCAATCGCTCCACCCGGCGGATACATCAAGCTGCTAACGCCATTACCCTCAAGGATTATCCCGCCTAGCCGAGCCCGTCGGCGGTTCGGCGCGTCCCGGTTGCCAGATTTTCTCGAGTTCAGCCGACCAAAATCCAGCGCATTACCGTGGCAGTCCTTGACAGGGCTCTAAGCATGGTTTGACTAGAAACACCCAACTCAGGAAAGCATGCCATGTTCCGAACCCTTTCGGCCCTCGCATTCCTTGCAGAGGGCTTTCGAGGCTGATGTCTGATGTCTGTCACCGCTTCCGGTAACCGAAGCCGCACGATCATTTCCCGCGGAAGCCTTTTGCTCATTCCATCCATCGGACTCATTCTTGGTAGTTGCGCTGGCGAGCGCGAACCAAAAGCCACCCCGGAGCAACTTCAGGCTCAATCGTTCTCTGCCGCTCGGGAGTGCGACCTTGCCTATCCGCCGGCCGATCGTAGGGCAGCCGTTGCGAGGGCGAAATGCCACACGCGGCCTGGGAGATCCTCCGCCCCACAATGATCCATCCGGATATCTTGGACGGGCTTATCGCCAAGCGAATTGCAATTGCTCAACAGGTGGAAAAGGGAGAGCTGACCGTATCTCAGGGAAACGAGGCGATGGCCAAGGCACGATCCGAAGCAGCAGCAGAGGAGCAACGCCGCGGTGGATCAGCGCCGGGACAGGATGCTGCCAGATCTATTTTTTCCACCCCGCAATGACCGCTGCCGAAGAAATCTCGGCGGCCGATGCCAATACCTGTGAAGCAGTGATCTGCCTTTCCCGCGCAATGGAACAATGTCAGCGCCTGGCTCGATCATAGTCTTTTGTTTCGCTATTTAGCAGCTGCAACCGCATGGCCAAGGCGTGCCTCACGTGCTCGCGCGCAAGTTCTTCGGCAGCGACGTGATTGCGTTCCCGGATCGCCCTGATGATTTTCATGTGCTCCCGGTGCGCGAGCTCGATACTTCCGGGCAGGATGAAGGTCGAATGGCGCAACAACCCGAGCGCGTCAACAATGGTGGTGATCGATTGCAGCAGGTAGCGATTGTGAGCCGCAGTGTAGATCGTCTGATGTAGCTCGCCGTTGATGGTTACCAGTCTTTCGGGCCGGCCTCGCTCGCGTGCCTCAGTTGCCGCGATCTTCACCATGAGCTGCACTTCGGCTCGCGTTGCATGCCGCGCCGCCAGCGCCGCCGCCGTTCCCTCCAGCGTCTCGCGCACCGCGTAGAGCTCGGTCAACTGCTGCGCATCGAGTTGCGCGATCATGACTCCGTTCCAGGGTCCGGCAGTCAGCAGGCTTTCCGTGATAAGCCGGTGAAACGCTTCGCGGACCGGCGTGCGGCTGATGTCCAGCCACTGCGCGACGTCGGCTTCCCGCAGATGCTCTCCCGGCTTGAACTTGCCGGAACGGATCGCGTCGCGCATCAGCCGGTAGGCGAAGTCGCCGAGCGACTCACCGTCCTTCTGGACCGGCGCGCTGCCCCGCACGATGGACAATGGCAGGCGGCTCTTCGGGTCCGACAGGCGGAGTCCTGGTCCGCCATTGCGGTCACGGGCTCGTTTTGTCGCGGTGGAAAGGGATCTCATCGCAGGATGCTTTTCGACCGTCAGACCGGTCTCAGTTCTTCGGGGCCCAAGGCACGACGAGTCGCTCGATGAAGGCGATTCCGTAATAGAGCACGATGCTCATCACCGTCAACAAGACGAGCGCGCCGAAGGCAAGCGGCGTTCGCGACTGTGACGTGGAGATCAGAATGAGGTATCCGAGGCCGCTTTCGGAGCCGACGAATTCGCCGATGACCGCGCCGATGACCGCAAACGTGATCGCGATCTTCAACCCGACGAAAATGTGGGGCATGGCGGTTGGAAAGCAAATCTTGATGAACGTCTGCGCCGTGCTGGCAGAAAGCGAACGGATCAGGTCCATGAGCGGAGCAGGTATCGCCGTGAGGCCGGTCGCGGTGGCGACAATGATCGGGAAGAAGCAGACCAGGAACACGACTACGATCTTCGGCAGCATGCCGAAGCCGATCCATAGCACGAGCAGCGGCGCGATCGCCACCTTCGGCATCGACTGAAACGCGAGCAGGATCGGATAGATGGTGTTCTGCAGAAGCGGCGAATAGACGACGGCCACGGCGAGCGGAATGCTGATGACGATCGCGAGCGCAAATCCGAGCAGCGTTTCGTAAAGCGTCACCATGAAGTGTCCGAAGAGCTCGGCGCGCCATTCCGTCATGGCCTGGCCGATGGCGCTCGGCGATGGCAGCAGCCAGCCGGGGATCTGAAACCAGCGGACCAGGAATTCCCACAGCACGATCATGACGACGAAGGTCAACGTCGCCCCCAGGATGGCGTTCATCGTCGAGCTGGCGGGGTCCAGCGCATCTTCAAGGGCCGGATCGGCGGTATGTTCAACGGCCATCGTTTCGCTCTCCTGGCCCGTGATAGATGACCTCCCGGATCTGATCCGAGTAGGACTTGAATTGGGCGGTAAACTCCATGTCGATCGTGCGCGGACGCGGAAGCTCGATGTCGACGATCTTGGCAATGCGGCCCGGACGCGGCGACATCGCGACGACCCGATCGGCGAGCAGAATCGCTTCCGTTATGTTGTGGGTCACGAAGATCACGGTCTTCTTATAGGTATCCCAAATGCGCATCAGTTCGAAGCCGAGTTCCTCGCGGGTCATCGCATCGAGCGCGGCGAATGGTTCGTCCATCAGCAGCACGGAGGGATTGTGGATCAGCGCTCGACAGATCGAAACGCGCTGCTGCATTCCACCGGAAAGCTCGCGTGGGTACCGCTTCTCGAACCCCTCGAGTCCGACCGACTTGAGGAGGGTCATTGCGCGTGTGCGGAATTCGGTGCTGTTGAGCCGCAGAATTTCAGCCGGCAGCAGGACGTTGTCCAACACCGTGCGCCATTGCAGGAGAACGGCCTCCTGAAACACGATTCCCACGTCGTGGGTGGGGCTCAGGAGTTGCTTGCCATCGAAAAGCAGAGTTCCGCGCGAGGGGCGGATGAGCGCGCCGATCAGCTTCAGCAAAGTCGACTTGCCGCAGCCCGACGGCCCGACCAAGGTCACGAATTCGTTCTGCTCGATTCCCAGATTGACATTTTCGAGCGCCGTCACTCGTCCATTGGTCGCCGAGTAGGTCTTGTACAGCCCTTCGATGTGAAATCTTGCTCATTGCGCTCCTGCGCGGCCGTCGTGGCGAACCGACAACATGCGCCAGCGTCATCGGACGGCCATCAAAGATCAAGCTTGAAGTTTGCGTGGCCGCAGCCGGAGCTCATTGCGGCAAGAAGCCGGGCGCGTAGACGTCGGCCGGCGTCACCGTACTCTTGAGGGCGAACGTGGCTCCGACGATATCAATCGTTTTCTGCACTCGCGCTGGATCCATGGTGCCGAGCGGGGCGTTCGGCTGCAGCGCCAGATTCTTGACTTCCTTCATCTCGGCGACGGCAATTGCCGTATCGATCTCGGGGTGCAGCTTGTGCAGGATCTCACCGGCCTCTTGCGGATTCGCCATGGCGTACGTCAAGCCCTCCAGCGTCGTCCTGACAAAGCGTCGGACGAGGTCGGGATTGGATTAAATCGTCGCATCCGACGCCACCAGCCCGTTGCTGTAGTAGTCAAGGCCCGCGTCGGAATAGGGCAAGCCCAGCACCTGTTTGGGCGCCGCCGCGGCGGCCAGCAGCGGCTCGCCCACAACGAACTGTCCGATGCCGTCGACCCGGCCCATCGTCAGCATGCCAGGCAGGGCATCGCTGTTTGCCGCAACCCATTTGACCTTTGTGGCGTCGATGCCCGCGGCTTTGGCATAGGTGGCGAAAAGTTTGGGCACCGAACTGAAAGCGGTATCGGCCAGCGTCTTGCCTTCCAGATCCTTTGGTTTTGC
Organism: uncultured Alphaproteobacteria bacterium; assembly: GCA_963833605.1. GTDB lineage: Bacteria > Pseudomonadota > Alphaproteobacteria > Rhizobiales > Xanthobacteraceae > JAFAXD01. The sequence goes on along the minus strand of CAWHYZ010000032.1, from coordinate 121,023 downwards.
GATGCCGGAATCCTTGAGCACGAAAACGGCGTGCGGTGGCTTGGGGTAGATCATGGCGACAAGCTTGACCGGAACGCTGTCATTGGCGCGGCCCAGAACCACCGCAAAGGCATCGGCGAAACCAACCTGGGCGGTGCCGTTGGCAACCTGCTTGATGGTGTTGGCGGAGCCTTGCGAGCGGACGATCTCGACCTCGATGTCTGCGCGCTTATAGTAGCCCTTCTCGATGGCGACGAAGAAATACGCATGGCGTCCGTACAAGCCATAGTCGGTCACGAACGTGATCTTGTCGACTGCGCCAGCCGTTGCGGTCATGCCCGCGAGCGCGCCCGCGGCAAAAGCCAATCGCGCGCCGGCGCGGCGGCGAGGTCTGCGGATCGTCTTGATCGTGCCGGTGTCGGTCATGCCGTATCCCCCGCGTCGCCGAAGAGCCGCTCTCGAACAGCAAAAACTGTGCCGGCTTGTCGCCGGTCGGATCACGTTGTCGGCCAATTTATTTTAGTATACAAAATCGGACTTGCTTCACAAGCCTTGGTTGGCGACTCCCGCAGCCTCTGTGCCGGAAACAAACCGCCGCTTGTTCGCGTCGTCGCTCATTGCTGAACGCCCGGAGGCTGCCATGACATCGACCTCGAGCTCGACCGGCGCGGACGCGTTCCTGCAACGGCTCGGCGAACTTGGAATCGAGAACTCTGTTTGCCAACGCGGGCACGGACTTCCCGCCGATCGTCGAGGCCTTGTCGCGGCCGTCGGCGGACGGGCGGCGCACCGTTCGGGCGATCGCGGTGCCGCACGAGAATCTCGCCGTGTCCATGGCTTACGGACATTATCTGGTGTCCGGACGGCCGCAGGCGATCATGCTGCACGTCAACGTCGGCACAGCCAACGCGGTCTGCGCCCTGATGAACGCCTACCGCGAGCGAATTCCTCTGCTGGTTGCGGCGGGCCGCACACCGTTCACGGAAGTCGGCCACGCCGCGTCGCGCAGCTTGTTCATTCACTGGGCCCAGGAAATGTTTGACCAGGCCGGCATGGTTCGCGAAACGGTGAAATGGGACTACGAAGTTAAGCTGCCCGAACAGATCCATTCGGCCGTCGATCGGGCGATGTCGATCGCGATGAGCGAGCCGAGGGGCCCGGTCTATCTGACGCTGCCGCGCGAAGTCCTCGCCGCCGAACTCCCTGGCGGGTGCGCGCCTCGGCATCCGCAGCCTGCCACCCGGCCCGTAGTCGCCGACGCTGCCACCATTTCCGAAGCGGCCGATATCCTGGCGAACGCAGATCGTCCGCTCGTGATCACTGCCAGTCTCGGTCAGAACAAGGCTGCCGTCGCGGCACTGGCGACGCTCGCCGAGCGTTTTGCGCTGCCGGTCGTGTGCCATGTTCCGAAATCGCTTTGCCTTGCGAGCGACCATCCGATGCATATGGGATTTGCGCCCACGCCGTTCGTGAACGAGGCCGACGCAATTCTCGTGCTTGAATGCGACGTGCCATGGATTCCGAACCTGGTGTCGCCCGGTCCCGGTGCAAAGATCATCCACATGGGAATCGACCCGATCTTTGCGCGCTATGGGATCCGCAATTTTCCCTGCGACCTTGCGGTGCCTGGGGACCCCGGCTTGGCGCTGCCCATGCTGGCGCAGGCGTTGAGCCAGCGGTTGTCCACGGATCAGGAGCGCATCGAGCGCCGCCGCCGCCGTCTCGCTGGCGAACGAGCGGCGCTTCGTGCTGCGCTCGACGCGTCTTATGCCGGGATCATGAGCGAGCGGCCCATGCATCCGGCGCTGCTCAGCCGCGCCATCGACCGGATCAAGGACGACGACACCATCCTGATCAACGAACTCGGTGTCCAGATCGCCCACATGCGGCTGACCAAACCGGGAACCTATTTTCAGCAAAGCTCGGCCGGCGGCCTCGGCTGGGGATTGGGGGCCGCGCTCGGCGCCAAGCTGGCGGCTCCCGAGCGCTTCGTCATCGCGGCGATCGGTGACGGCAGCTACATGTTCGGCAATCCGACCCCGGCGCACTTCATGTCGCGCGCGCTCGATCTGCCGGTGCTTTTTATCGTGACCAACAATTCGGGGTGGGCGTCTGTGCGCAGCGAGACTCAAGCCATGTATCCGGACGGATATGCACGGAACGCAAATCGAATGCCGCTCGCCAACCTCGAGCCGTCTCCGCATTTCGAGAAGGTGATCGAGGCGTCTGGCGGTTACGGCGAACTGGTAGAGACGCCGGAGCAGCTTGAACCGGCTTTGGCGCGGGCCGTACGCGTCGTCAAAGAGGAAAAGCGCCAGGCGCTGCTCAACGTGATCTGCCAGATGGTCTGATACGGGCACCGCCACGGCGCACGAATCCTGCCCCCAATGCGGAAACTGCCCCCATTGAAATCCGGTTCATTTAGTATACAAAATCAAGGGTTGGCGACGGCACGTTGCGTCGTTGCGGGAATGACCTCAGCGAGGACCAGGATGAGCATGGAAGCGACCGGCGATTTCACGCCGGACCGTGATCGCGTCGCCGACGCGGATGCTACGATCCCGGTCATCGACATTTCCGGCTTCGACCGCGGCGATCGCGCCGCGCGCGAGCAGGTTGTCGACGCGGTCGGTCGCGCCTGCGCGCGTGTGGGGTTCCTGGTCATCACCGGTCACGGCGTCTCCGACACCGTCATCGATGCCATTTTCAAGAACGGCCGCGCGTTCTTTGCGCGTCCGACCGAGGAGAAACTGCGCATCAAACGGCCAGGCCCGGGGATCAGCCGCGGCTACAACAGCCTCGCGGGCCAGAGCCTCGGCCTCACGATGGGAAAAGCCGCGCCGCCCGATCTGATGGAGAAGTCTTGGCTTCGGCCCGCTCGAAATCGGAGACGGACCCTATTGGCGCGAGGGGTACGGTCCGACCCACTTCCATCCGAATCTGTTTCCGGACGACATGCCCGGCTTTCGCGCCTCGGTCACCGACTATTGGCGGGCGATGGAGCAACTGGCGACGCGGCTGATGCGCATCTTTGCGCTCGCCCTCGATGTTGAAGAAGACTACTTCATCAGCCGCAGCGACCGGCATGTGACCAACATGCGGATCAACTATTATCCGGCCCAGCACGACGCACCGCTTGCGGACCAGTTCCGCGCCGGCGCGCACTCCGACTATGGGGCTTTCACCATCCTGCGCGGCGAGAATGCACCGGGCGGATTGCAGGTGCTCCGCCGCGGCGGCGACTGGGCCGACGTGCCGATGGTCGAGGGGGCGTTCATCATCAACATTGGCGATCTTCTAATGCGTTGGACCAACGATATGTGGGTTTCGACAATCCATCGCGTCGTCAATCCGCCAGAGGAGATCCGGCGCAACGTGGATCGCATGTCGGTCGCGTTCTTCTTCGTGCCCAACCACGACACCGAGGTGCGCTGCTTCGAGAAATGCATGAGCGCGGACAATCCTGCGCGTTATCCGCCGATCAGCGCCGGTGCACATTGGCGCGGCAAAATCCTGGCTGCGCGTCAGGTCAAGACCGGCGCGAACTGACGGCAATTCGAAAGCTTGGCGCCGGCTCTCGCCGCGTGCCGCAAGGAAACCGAACATGGCTTTTTCGTCGGCGCGAGCCGCATGGGGGATGGCGTGATACCAGAGCAGATGAAGGCGACCGTTTTCGACAAATACGGGGAGCCGGATGTCCTGCGCTACGCGGATGTTCCGGTGCCGAAACCGCAACGCGGTGAAGCGCTGGTCAAGGTCCATGCGGTCGGCCTCAACGGTTACGATCTGATGGCGCGTGCCGGTCGCTACAAACCCAACAAGGGCAGGTTTCCCCACATCCTCGGTGGCGATTTCGGCGGCGAGCTGGTTGCGCTTGGCCCCGAGACGGCGTGCGACCTGCCGCTCGGCGCCCGTGTCACCAGCTGGTGGATTTTGCCGTGCGGCCGCTGTGAACAATGCATGGCTGGACACCACAATCGATGCGCCCGGGATTATCGTTATCTCGGGGCCCACGAGCACGGCGCCTATGCGCAATACGTCAAGCTTCCGGCGAACCATCTGATTGCCCTGCCGCCGGAGGTCAGTTTCGAAGCGGCTGCAGCGTTTCCCAATGCGTTCGGCACGGCGTGGCACATGCTGATCGACCGCGGTCGTCTGCAGGCCGGCGAGACCGTGCTCGTCAATTCGGCCAGTTCAGGCGTGAGCATGGCGGCGATCCAGATCGGCAAGCTCGCAGGCGCTTACGTCTACACCACGTCCAGCGCCGAGTGGAAGTTGCAGAAAGCGAAGGAGCTCGGCGCGGACGAGACCATCAACTACAACGAGACCGATTTCACCGAAGAGATCTTGCGTCGCACCAACAAGCGCGGCGTCGACGTCGTGGTCGAACACGTCGGCGGCGACTTCCTGGACAAGTCCATCCGCTGCCTGACGCGTGGCGGGCGGCTGATCACCGTTGGCGGCACCAAGTCATACGAGTGCACGATCGCCGTACAGTATATCTTTCACAAGGAGTTGCAGATCATCGGCTCCAACAGCGCGACCAAGCACGATCTCGAGATCATGATGCCTTTGCTGGCCAACGGCAAACTGAAGACGGTCATCGACCGCGTCTTTCCGCTGCGCGAAGCCGCCGATGCGCACCGCTATCTGGAGTCGGCCAAGCAGTTCGGCAAGGTCCTTCTGCGCATCGATCACTAAGGCGCAGTGCGTGGTTCGCCCGATGCCCGCGAGCAAGCCAGGTCAGGATGTCGTCGGACTGATCGCACGCGCGCGCGCGCGTGGCCAGCGCACGCTGTCGGAACCGGATTCGAAGGCGTTTCTGCGTGCGCTGGGAATTCCGGTTCCCCCCGGTCGCGTCGTCTCCGGATCGGCCGAGGCGGCGGCTGCGCTCGACGAAATCCGGCCGCCGGTCGTGGTGAAAGCGGTGTCGTCGGCGCTGACCCACAAGACCGATGCGGGCGGAATAATGTTTCCGGTCGAGACCGCGGCCGCGGCCGCGGCGGCCTGCGAAACAATCGCCGCGCGGGTGCGCCAGGCGAGGCCTGACGTGGTTCTCGATCGGATTCCTGGTCGAGGCGTACCGGCCGGCGCAACCCGAATGGATCCTGGGCCTGCGCATCGATCGCCAGTTCGGGCCGGCCGTCATGTTCGGGCTTGGTGGCATCTTCGTCGAGCTGCTGCGTCAGGTATCCTTTCGATTGGCGCCGCTGCGCGACGCCGACATCGACGCCCTGCTGACCGAAAAGCCGGCGACTCGCATTCTCGATGGCGTTCGCGGCAGTCGTCCGGCAGATCGCCAGAGTCTGAAGGCAGCGATCCGCGCCCTGTCCGATCTGTCCGGCCAGGCCGGCATCGCAGAAGCGATTTCCGAAATCGAAATCAACCCGTTGACGGTCACCGACCGGGGTATCCTCGCCCTCGATGCGCTGATCGTGCTTCGTGTCGAGGAGGCGCGCTGATGAGAGACATTCGGGCCTTGGTTGCTCCACGCTCCATTGCGGTCATCGGAGCCTCGTCCAACCCGACCAAGTCCGGCGGTGTCCTGTTCGACAACCTGGCCAAGGGCGGCTTCAAAGGTACGCTTTATCCGATCAACCGCGGCGGCGGCGAGATCATGGGGCGCAAGGCATACGCGACACTGGCCGAGGTGCCGGAGCGCATTGACCTCGTCTACATCGTGCTGCCGCAGGCTCATGTTGAAGCGGCGATCAAACAATGCGTGGACGCGAAGGCCGGCGCCGCATGCATCATCACGGCGGGATTTTCCGAGGCGAGCAGCCAGGGGCGCGCGGACGAGGACCGGTTGCGGGAAATTGCCGGCCAATCCGGCTTGCTCATGGCTGGCCCCAACACCATCGGAATGGTGAATGCTGATTGCGGCATGATGGGGAGCTTCGTGAATTTCCCGCACTGGGAAAAGGGCGGGGTCTCGTTTTTCACTCAGACCGGCATTTTCACCGGCGCCGTGATGCTGGAGGTGATGAGTGCCGCAACGCAGCGGTTGCCGGTGTCGAAAAGCATCGACGTCGGAAATAAGATCGAACGTCGATGAGCTCGACTTCCTGAATTTCGCCGCCAGCGATCCAGGAACCAAGGTCATCGGCCTTTACGTGGAGAGCATCAGGAATCCGCGTGGCTTTCTGCAAAAGGCCAGCGAAGTTCGCCGCACCAAGCCGATCGTCATGCTCAAACCCGGACGGACCCAGGAGGGCGCACGTGCTTCCTCGTCCCATACCGGCTCGCTGGCGACCGACGACGAGCTGCTCGACGGCGCGCTGCGCCAATACGGGATCGCGCGGGCGGAGGATGAGGCCGATTTTCTCAATGCGCTGCGCGCGCTCGCGCTGCTGCCGCGACCTGCCGGCAACCGCGTCGGTATTGCGACGACCAGTGGCGCGCTTGGCGTGATCTCGACCGACCTCATCGTGCAGGGCGGCCTTGCGCTCGCGACCCTTGCGCCGCAGACGATTTCCGCCATGCGAAGCATTCTGCCCGAGTGGCTCGAACCTGCGAACCCGTTCGACTTCTGGATCGGCATCGACGTCAAAGGACCGCGAGAAGCGCATGAGGTCGGCTTGAGCGCCGTCTTCGCCGACCCGAACGTCGACATCGTGCTGTGCACGTTGTTGGCGCCAGCGAACGCTGACTTTGCCGGCTTCGGGGAGCTGCTCAAGCGGTTGCGGCAACGCCACGACAAACCGGTGGCGCTCGTCGTCTACGGGGGCAGCGCGGGCCAGCGCTGGATCACCGAGGTCGAGGGTGCAAACGTTCCGGTGTTCAGGACGACGCGCGAAGCTGCGCGGGCCCTGACGCTGCTGGTCGAGGCCACCCGTTGAGAAGTTTCAGCGCAAATGTTGGGGCTCGAGGACACTACCGGTTCATCAGCATCAACGCCGTGCGCGCATAGATCTTGGCGCAGTCGATGACGTCCTGCTCGTACGCATAATCATCGATGCCGGCGGAGAGATCAGGCTGCGGCCCATAGCAGACGGCGGGTACGCCGAGGTCGCGCCACCTGCGGGCATCGCTGCCCGGAAGCCGCACGACGTAGGAGGGGCGACGGCTGCGCACCGCCTCGGCCGCGGCCATGAGCTCGACCACGAGCGGGTTCTGCAGCGCGACCCAGTTGGCGTCCCACGCCTTGATTATCGTGACATCGATGCCGGCATCACCGGCGCACTCAGATCGGATCCGATCCGCCATATCCTGGGCGGCGATTCCGGGCGGCAGGCGCAAATCGAGCTGGGCCTGGGCGCTGGTGGCGATCTGACTGCGCACGGTGCCGGCCGCGATCGTGCCGGCGTTGAGAGACACGCGCAAACCGACATTGCCGTCGCCGCCCTCGATGCCCGCGAGTTCCGGCGGCACGGTGGCGTAGAGATCGTTGATCGCGTCGAGCCGCCTGAGAACGGCCGCGAGCTTCATCACCGCCGTTTCTCGGTGCAGCGCCCTGGACGAATGGCCGGGCGCCCCGCGGGCCTCGATGTCGACCCAGAGCAAACCCTTCTCGGCGACCGCGCAATCCATGGAGCCCGGGCCTTCGCCGCTGATCAGGAAGTCGCCCGCCAGGTCGGGGCGGTTGCGCAGAAGGAATACCGTGCCTCTGTCGCCAAACATGACCTCGTCGGAAACAGCCGTCATCGACAACCGGCCGTTCCAGGCCTCGCGGCGGCGGTGCAGGATCGCGGCGGCAAGACACATCGCGGCCAGAGCCCCTTTCATGTTTCCCATGCCGAGGCCGTAAAGCCGACCGTCGCGGCGCGTGAGTTCAAGCACCGGCACGCTCCACTGCGATTCGTCACCCGCTTCCATCGTGTCCATGTGGGCGTTGAATACGACGTGGCGCCCGGCCGATCGTCCATTGATTTGAGCGACGACGTTGGGGGCATCGTCGTCGGCGGCGACAACTTCACTCGCCATGCCGTAGTTGGTGAGATAGCGGCGCACGACTTGCGCCACCTCGGTGGTGCGCCCCGGCGGATTGACGCTGGGCGCCGCCACAAGCTGTCGGCACAGATCGATGAGGTCGTCGCGCCTGGCGTCGATGTCGCGATCGATCGATTCGGTAAGGCCGTGCATGGTGCCCATGGCTGTGGTCATGCGGGTTGCAGGCCCGTTCCATGGGCCACGTCCTCGGCGCTGCGACCAACGACGCGCCGGTAGACGATGGGATCGGTCGCCCCCTCGGTGCCGAACAACAGAACCGATGCGTCGCCATTGAGGCCGAGCCTCCGGCGCGCGTCCGCATCGTCACTCGCCAGCAGCAGTCCAACGAGACCTGCGACGGCGGATTCCCCGGCAACCACGGGGCTGTCGCCAAAACGCCCGTCGGCGAGCAGACGCATGCATTCAAGGGCGGCCTCGTCGCCGACGGTCATGAACGCATCCGCGCCGACCTCCAGAATCTCCCAGGCGAGCAGCGACACCTCTCCGCACGCAAGCCCCGCCATGATCGTGTCGAGCGGGCCGTCCACCACCGTCGGCCGGCCGGCGACGGCGCTGCGATACAGGCAATCGGCCTTGTCGGGCTCGACCACGACGAGGCGTGGGCGGTCGGCTTCGAACCGCTCCCACAGATAGGAACAGACCCCGGCGGCGAGCCCTCCAACGCCGCCCTGCACGAACACGTGGCTCGGCGGTCGATTTCCAGGCATCGCTTCGAGCGCCTCCTCGACCATCAGGCTGTAGCCCTGCATCACGTCGCGCGGGATCTTCGTGTAGCCCTCGTAGGACGTGTCCGAGACCACATGCCAATCGTGGGCCTCGGCATCTGCGGCGGCGGCGCGTACGGCGTCATCATACGTTCCGGGCACGCGCCGCACCTCGGCCCCGTAGGCCGCGATCGCCTGACAGCGTTGGGCGGTGACGGTTTCGTGCACATAGATCACGCAGCGGCACCCGAACGTCTGCGCACCCCAGGCGACCGACCTGCCATGGTTGCCGTCTGTCGCGCACGTGACGGTGATGTTGGAGACGATGTCCGCGTGTCGTCCGTCCATGAGATCGCGCGAAGTGGCGAGTTTTCCGGTGCGGGAGTGGATGATGTCTCGCAGCAGCCGGAATACCGCATAGGCGCCGCCGAGCGCCTTGAAGCTGCCCAGGCCGAAGCGAGAGCCTTCGTCCTTGAAAAAGATCGAACCGACGCCGGCTCTGGCCGCGAGACCGTGCAGCGACCGCAGCGGGGTCGCGCCATAGCCGGGCCATGACGCGATTTCGCGCTTCGCATCGGCGAACGCCGCAAGGCTCAGGATGGCGGCGCGGCCGTCCGCATCAAACGCCGCGTCGCGCGTCGCGCGCGGATTCACGAACAGATGAAAGCCGCCCGTCAGCAAGTGCGTCCCGCTCATGCTCACCAGCCCAACGCGATTCCGTCCCGGCGCCCGTCGGCTCCCCCGCGCAAGATGCCCGCCGCTGCATCGATCCAGATTGCCTGCGCGGTCCCTAACGGATTCGCGGCGCGCCGTACGTCATGACCGCGTGCGCGCAGGCCGGCGAGGGCGGCCGGCGCCACCGTGCCCTCGACCTCGAACGCGTCGCCGCGCGCGAAAATGCGCGGCCGGTCGATCGCCTCCTGAAGGCCCATGCCGTGATCGAGAATGTTGCTCAGGATCTGCATCTGCCCGGTCGGCTGGAAATGACCACCGGTCACCCCGAACGGCATCACCGCCTTTCCGGCTTTGGTCAGCAGCGCCGGAATGATGGTGTTGAGCGGGCGCTTGCGCCCCGCGATCGCGTTGGGGTGGCCAGGCTCAAGGCTGAAACCGGCGGCGCGGTTGTGAAAGATGACGCCCGCGGCTGGACAGACGATTCCGCTGCCGAAATCGTCGAAGATCGAGTTGATGAGCGCAATCGTGTTGCGGTCGCGATCCACGACGGCGAGGAACGTGGTGTCGCGCTGCTCGGGGCAGGCAACCGGCGTCAGGTCTGCCTGCCGGTGATCGGGATCCACCCGTTGCCGCAGTTTGGCGGCGCGTTCCGCCGACAACAAGGCTTCGACCGGTATGCGACCGTTTCTTGGGTCGCCGATGAAGCAATCGCGATCCGCATAGGCATGACGCCCGATCTCCGCGATCACGTGGTAGCGTTCCGGCGACTCCGCGTCCCATCGTCCGAGATCGAAACCGTCCAGCGCCTTTGCCATGATCAGTGCCGCAGCCCCCTGGCCGTTGGGGGGGCATTCCCACAGGTCGAACCCGCGGTAGCTCACGGAAATAGGATCGACATATTCCGGCTGGAAGCTGCTGAAGTCATCGAGTGTGTGGAAGCCGCCGAGCGCGCGCAGGGTCGCGACCATGGCGCGAGCAATCCAGCCGTCGTAAAAGGCGGCCGGACCGTCCGTTGCGATGCTGCGCAAGGCGGCCGCAAGCCCGCCTTGGCGATGGATCATTCCGCGGTCCGGTGCCTTGCCGTCGAACAGCAATTCTTGTGCGGCGGCCGCGGTTCGGCTCAGCTTGTCGACCTGCTTGGCCCAATCGCGCGCCACGCGCTCGGTGACCGGATAGCCCTGCTCGGCGATTGTGATCGCCGGCTGCAGCAGACGCCCGAATTCAATCGTGCCGTGATCGGCGACCAGGCGCGCCCACGTGGCGACCGCGCCCGGCACGGTGACCGAATGGGCGGTTTCGGTTGCGATCGCGGCGAGTCCGAGCGCCTTGAACCGGTCGAGGGTGGCCGCCTTTGGGGCCCAGCCGGACCCGTTGATGGCTCGCACCCTCCCTTCGCCTCCCAGCATCAGGAGCGCGAAGCAGTCTCCTCCGATGCCGGTTTGCGTGGGCTCGACCACGCCCAGGACGGCAACCGCGGCGATCGCGGCGTCGATCGCATTGCCGCCGCCGCGCAGCACATCGAGGGCGGTCAGCGTGGCGAGCGGATGCGAGGTCGCGGCCATGCCCTGGGTGCCCAGCGCCTCGGAGCGACCCGGCCGTTCGAAGTCGCGCATCGATTGCTACAGCACCGCGAGACTTGCGTTGCGCAAGTCCGTGACCAGCATCGAGGACGGGGCGTGGGTGATACACAGCGGTGGCTTGGCGTTCTTGACCGCGAGCTGCGGCGTCAATCCGCAGGCCCAGAACACGGCGATCTCGTCATCGGCCACGTCGCCGTCGCCAACGTTCTGATAGCGGTCGGCAAGGTCGACGCCGATGCTTTCGGGCCTGCCGATGTGAACGGGCGCGCCGTGAACATTGGGAAATCGCGACGTGATCTGAATGGCGCGAATGGCGTCGGCCGGCTTGAACGCCCGCATGGTCACCAGCAGGGGTCCGCGGAACGGGCCTGCAGGTACGGTCTCGACATTGGTGACGTACACCCCGGCGACATCGTTGCGTTCCAGGAACTTGAGACGCAGCCCGGCTTCGAGCATCGCCTCTTCGAACGAGAACGAGCAGCCGAGCGCGAACGTCACCAGATCATCGCTCCAGTAGCGGCGGATGTCGCTGACTTCCTCCACGAAGCTGCCGTCACGGAACACATGATAGCGCGGCACGTCGGTGCGGATGTCGAGATCGTCGCCCAGGGTCGGCAAGCGCGGGTCGCCCGGATCGGAGCGGGCAATGAGCGGACAGGGCTTCGGGTTTCTTTGGCAGTACAGCAGAAAGTCTTCGGTCCACGCGCGCGGAAGAATGCAGATATTGGCCTGTACGTGGCCGGGCGCGATGCCGGCGGTGTATCCCGTATAGGCCCCCGAGCGAATCGCGTGACGGGTCGCGCGCGGATCGGAGCGATCCCAGGTCACGGCGTTTCGAAATGGGAATGAAGACATGCGTCCAACCGAGAATTGAGGTCCTCACGAGGGGTGGCCGTGCGTCCGGCCATCGGCAAAGGGTTTGCAATTTTGTATACTAAAACATACGATTTGGATCGTCCGGTCAAGGTCCGCTCAACGGCGTCGCGCGCGTTGCCGCCGCAAGGAGATGACGATGCGAGGCATGCAGATCGCAATCCGTGCTCTCCTGATTGCCACGACGATGCTGCCGGCGCTGCTGTGCGCGCAGCGTGTGCGCGCGGCCGACAATGTGTCGGTGATCACCGACTTCGGCTTCAACGGCCGTCACGCCTACTTTTTCGTTGCGCTCGAAAAGGGCTACTACCGCGACGCCGGCCTCGACGTGCGGTTTATTCCCGGCCAGGGATCGGTCGACGCGATCCGGCAGGTGGGCGCCGGCAATGCGACGTTCGGCTTTGCCGACGCGGGCTCGCTGGTGCTGGCCCGTGCCAATGATCAAATCCCGGTGCAGCTGGTCGCGATCGTCTACGCGAAGCCGCCGCAAGCGATCTTCTGCCGCGAGGATGCCGGCCTGAAAACGCCGAAGGACCTCGAAGGCAATTCGATCGCCAATCCGGCCGGGGGGTCGATCCCCGACATGTTCCCGGCCTTCGCGAAGGCGGCGGCGATCGATGCTTCCAAAGTGCGCTGGGTGGTGGCGAGCAGTTCGGCGCTCCCCGGTCTGCTGGCCACCGGCAAGGTGCCGTGCGTTGGTCAGTTCACGGTGGGAGAGCCGCTGCTGCGCGCGAGCGTCGCGCCCAACAAGTTGGTTCGCTTCGCCTACTCGGATCCGGGCTTGAGCTATTACGGCAACGGCATCATCGCGAGCCAGACCACGATCAAGAACAATCCCGACCTCGTCCGCCGCTTTGTCCGGGCGACGATCCGGGGAATGCAAACCGCCTTCGCGGATCCTGCCGAGGCCGGGAAGATCATGCACAAATATCGCGCGGAGGTGGATGCGCAGGTTGCGCAAGGCGAGACCGAAGCCGTGGCTCAACTCGCCCAGGTTCCGGGAACGGCGCTGGGTGTGATCGACCCGGCGCGCATTCAGGCGACCCTCGACGTTGTCAACGGTGCGTTCAAACTCAATTCGCCGGTTGCTCCCGGCGACGTCTACGCACCACAATTCGTCAATCAATAACTTCCGGCCCGTCCCCGGAGAGAGCGCGAGGCGATCGGTGAAGATTGCACGAATTGCAGTTCCTGATCTCGTCTCGAACTCGTACTTTCCGGCGATCGCAGCCATCGCGCTCGATTTCTTTGCCAAGGAAGGACTCGACGTCCGTCACGAACTGATCTTTCCCAACTACAAAGCCTACGAGGCGTTGCGCGACGGCGGGGTCGACTTCGTGGCTGGGCCCGCGCACGCCCTGTTGCCGGCCTTTCCCGAATGGCGCGGGGCCAAGCTGTTGGCGGCGCTCGCCCAGGGGATGTACTGGCTGCTGGTGATGCGGGCGGACCTGGAGGCCAAACCTGGTGACGTGAACGCAGTCAAGAATCGGACCATCGGCGCCGCGCCGTTGGTGGAATTGGGACTGAAACGCCTGCTGATCGATGCCGGGCTCGATCTTGTTGCCGATCACGTTCGAATTGTCGGAGTGCCGGGAAGCCATGAACCTGGCGTTTCCTTCGGGGTCGCAGCCGCCAAGGCGCTGGAGGCAGGACAGATCGACGGGTTCTGGGCCAACGCCATGGGCGCCGAGAATGCGATCCGCAGCGGGGTCGGGAAAGTGGTTCTAGACGTGCGACGCGGGATCGGCCCAGCCGCGGCTTTCCACTATACGATGCCGGTTCTTGCAACCAGCGATCGCGCGATCGAGACGGATCCGGACGTGGTTGCTGCCGGGCTGCGTGCCGTGCTGGCGGCGCAGCGCGCGCTCAGAGCAGATGTAAGCCTTGCCACGACCGTCGGCCGGCGGCTGTTTCCGGCCGCGGAGGCCGAACTCATCGCCGACGTCGTGGCGCGCGATCTTCCCTACTACACGCCGCAAATATCCGATGCCGCGGTCGCCGGCTTGATCGGTTTCGCGCAGGCGACCGGGTTGCTGAAAGGCTCTCCGGCGCGCGAACAGATCGTCGCCACGCGGTTCAGTCATCTCTGGGATGGCTAGAAAGGAAGAACATTTTTCGCACGGTGTTCGACGTCCGGGCGAGCGTCGTTGATGATCGTCCCAAGCGATCCGACCGGTGTTTGCTTGATCGCAAAACGCACGGCTGTGTACACTCGCGCGTGAGCTATCTGTGTGACTGAAGCATGAGGCTGAGCGGCGCCGGGCTGCTCTCACGGCCGCAATCAATGGCGGCTTTTCGATCGCGCTAACGCAAGGAGCGTTGCAATGGCCTATCTGACATGGATTCCCCGCGCCTTGATTGTGGGCGTGCTTTTGGGCGCGCTGACTCTGCATGGCGGAGGTGCCGAAGCCGCGGATAACGTGACGTTGATCACGGACTTCGGGTTCAACGGAAGGCATGCCTACTATTATTATGCACTCGAGAAGGGCTACTACAAGGACGCCGGCATCGATCTCACGATCGTGCGCGGGCAGGGGTCAGCGGACGCCGTCAAGCAGGTGGCGGCCGGCACCGCGCAGCTCGGTTTCGCCGATACATCGGCCGTCATCTTCGGCCGCGCAAACGACGGGATTCCCGTCAAGCTCGTGGCGGTGATCTATGCGCGCCCGCCGCACGCGATCTATGTTCTCAAGGAATTGGGCATCAGCAAACCGAAGGACCTGGAAGGGCGCACCGTCGCGGATACGGCGTTCAGCGCTGTTCCGAAGATGTTCGCGGCCTATGCCAAGGCTGCCGGCATCGATGCCTCGAAGGTCAAATGGATCGTCGCCGGCAGCGATACGCTTCCTGGAATGCTGTCGCTCGGGCGGGTCGATGGAATTGGGCAGTACACTGTCGGCGAGCCGCTGCTGAAGAAGAGCGCGGCGCCGAAGGAGATCACCAAGCTCGCCTATGCCGATGCGGGTCTAAACTTCTATGGCGCCGGCCTCATCGCGACGGAGAACACAATCAAATCGCAGCCCGAAATGATCCGCAGGTTCGTGGTCGCGACCATGCGGGGACTGAAGGACGCATGCGCCAAGCCGGGCGAAGCCGGGCAGATCATGAACAAGTATCACAAGAACATCGATGTCGACGTAGCCACCGGCGAAACCGAGATGGTGTGTGCGCTCGCGCTTGTGCCCAACACACCGCCCGGGTTCGTGGGCCGCGACGGCGTGCAGCGCACGATCGACATCGTTGCCGGGGCCTTCGACCTCAAGAAGCCGGTCACGGTCGACGACGTCTTTGCACCCGGCTTTGTCGGAAACTAAAGCGAGTCTCGCTTATTTGAAACCGCGACCTCTCTCAACTCGTCATCGCCGGGCTTGACCCGGCGATCTTGCTTGGGAAGGTTCAGTGCCTCCACAGGCGGGACGCACGGGACAAGTCCGCGCGTGACGACGGCGAGCGTCGCGATTCGAACCGGGTGAAACCCGCGCGGGTCGGGCGCACAGTGATTATCAGAGCTAGGGGCGGCATGCCCCGGCAAGCGAGGAGGATCAGCGACGATGCCTAAGCCGGAATTCGAGTTCTTCCCGACCGACGACCTGCCATGGGTCCCCATTCCGGGTGCGCCGCCCGGTCACTACGAGAAAGTCCTGACGGAAGATCCGGACAAGATGTTTGTCACGCGGCTCACCAAGGTCGACCCCGGTTGCGCGGGCCGCGAGGTGTTCGTGCACGACTTTTGGGAAGAGGTCTATATTGTCGAAGGCAGCCACTGGGATGGCGACCGCCATTTCAAGAAGGGAATGTACGCCTGCCGGCCGCCGGGGATGAAGCATGGGCCCTACCGCACCGACGAAGGCGTGGTGACATTCGAGGTCCGCTATAACCGTTGATTTCTCCGCTCCCCAAGGTGACGCGATATGGCTCAACCTGGCCGTAGCATCCTGGCCAATGTCGATCGGCTGAACAGCTACATGGACGCGCATGGTCTGGCTGCGGTGGCGGTCCGATCGGGTGTCAACTTCACGTACCTGTCCGGTATGCCGATGCCGGGCACCCTGGCCCGCCATCTCGACATCGCCAGCACGGTGCGCGGCTTCATGGTGCTTTGGCCGCGCACCGGCGACCCGGTGATCGTGCTCGACGCGTTCGCCGAACGGCTGGCCCGCCGCGAGTCCTGGATCACGCAGGTTGAGGTCTATCAGGCCTATGAGGAATCGCTCTACACGAAGGTGGCCGCCATCATCGCAGAGCGCGGGCTTGCGACGGCGCGTATCGGCCTTGAACAAGACGCGCTGAGCGCGGCGCACTGGGCGGAAATTCAGCGCGCGTTGCCGCGACTGACGATGGTGAACTGTTCCCGGCTCATGGATGAGGTCAGGTGGATCAAGACCGATGCGGAGTTGGCCTTGCAGAAAAAGGCTGCCGACCTTTTGGACGACGTTTATCTTGAGGTGTTCCCGACCATCCGGGCTGGCGACACGGAGCGCAGCGTCCACGCCCGCCTGGTCGCGGCCTGCATCGATCGCGGTTGCGCATTCACGCACGGAATCCTCAATTCCAGTTCGAATGACATCATGTATGGCGGCGAGAGCAGCGTCCAGTTTCGCAAGGGCGATTTTGTCCGCAACGACTACGTGGCGTACCTTCAGGGTTACCCCGGACATCAATCGCGACTCGCCATTCTCGGATCACCCAGCGCGGACCAGCAGCGCGGCTATGATCTGACATTGGACGTTCATCGCAAGACGATCGACCGCTGCCGGGCGGGTATCACGGCCGGGGAGATCTATTCGTTCGTGGTTCAGGAGTTCAAGAAACACGGGATCGATTACACTGCCTCGCTGGTCGGCCACAGCATGGGGCCCTGGTTCCACCAGCAGGAGCCGGTGTTGCGGCGCGGAAGCGACATCGCGTTGGAAAAGGGGATGATCATTGCGGTTGAGCCGCAACGCCTGCACTGGCATCTTCAGGATCTGGTGCTGATCACAGACGGCCCGCCGAAAATCATCTCCGACAAGTTTTCAACCGACGAACCGTTCGTCATCCCGGCGTAGACCGGGGCATCGGCATATTATTGGTCAAAATTAGTACTAATCAGTAGCGGAGAGTTGATTCAAATCAGCAACCACTTGATACCAGCCCGCCGGAAGGGCGGGCAGCGGCACGAGTGCGTGTCGATCATCCGAGAGTTTCGCCAAGACCCGAACGTTATCTGGTTGGAAGTCTCAGTGGATGCGGGCTATGAGCGGGCGGCGGCCGACAAAGTTTTGCACTTCAGGCGGCTGCCAGCATCGGGGAGGCGGCGGGTACGCTTATCGCAAGTGTGGCGTGAATAAAGAAGACCTCACCGACGAGACGCGCGGGTTATAAAGGTCCTTGGATACAGGTACTGTGACGGAGGACGAGTTGGCAAAGCAGGATGCGAAGATGCCTCCGCATGGGAGTGGTTACAAGACTCTCGCAGTATTAAGACAATTCGCGCGTGAAACACCCGAACTCGGCGTAACGGAGCTAAGCCAATTGACCGGGATGGACAAAACCTCCGTCTTCCGCGCCCTCAAAGCCCTCGAACGCTACCGCTTCGTAGAACAAGATCACACAACAAAGAAGTACCGGCTTGGTTACGCGGTCGTCGAGTTGGCGGGGATGAAGCTCAGGCAGATGCCATTGGCATCGATTGCCCAACCGCACCTGGCGAAGCTTTCACAGGAAACCGGGGAGACCGTGCAGATGTCGATTCTGGACGAGCTTCGCGTCCTCTACATAAGCGTCGTCGAGAGTCCGCAGCCGATCCGCGTTGCCCTCGGGGTCGGTTCGCATGGCCCGCTTCACTGCACCGCGGCTGGCAAGATATTTCTTGCCTATGCCGCGAAGGCTGAGCAGAACAAGGTCTTCTCTCGGCCGCTCAGGAGATTCAGCCCTCGCACAATCGTTGATCCCGCGAAGCTGCGAAAGGAACTCGCGGAAATCCGTGATCGGGGATGGTCTACGGACGACGAGGGCTTTGTGGAACACCTCAGGGTAGCCGGGGCCCCCATTCGCGACGGGTCAAATCGCGTGATCGCGGCGGTGGCGGTCGGCGGACCAACAATCCGGGTCAGCCGTCGACACCTTGAGACCTTCGTCACCTTGGTGGTTAAGGCGGCTGCCGCGATCTCAGAAGATCTTTCGCATCCGGCTTGACACGCTCCGCGCAGGCCAAGGACGCGCCGATCTTGGGCTCGGTGTTGCTCGTGCCAGCTCGCTCCTGACCTCAGCCGGCACCCTCTGTTGTAATCGATTCGTGAGGGCGGCTTGACAAGGCTTCGAGCCGAGGTTTCTAATAAAGCAACGCTGTTAACAATATAGAAACATCCGCTCAGGCGCGTCGGTTCCGTTGGAGGCCATCCGTAGGTGAAAGCCGACAATCAAGCGCGCGGGATCATAGGAACAACGGGTCATGCTGACCAAAAGCCTGCAACAGCCGTGGGATTTGCCGCCCGACTTGCCGTCTACGCATTACCTGGACAATCGGATCTATACGGACGCCGCGATCTTTCGTGTTGAGCAAGAAAAGATTTTTTACAAAACCTGGAAATTTGCTTGCCATGAAAGCGAGCTTCGAAATCCGGGCGATTATCGAGTGGTCGAGATCGGCGCGATATCGATCATTGTGCTGCGGGCTGTCGATCGAAGGATACACGCCTTTTTCAACTCCTGCCCGCATCGCGGCGCCAGATTAGTGCGGGATAGTGCGGGGGCGCTCACCGGCCATCGACTTCAGTGCTTCTATCACCACTGGAGCTTCTCGACGCAGGGCGAGTGTCTCCATATTCCCCGTCACGAAGCTTACGCGAACTCCTCGATATGCTGCGAAAAGATCGCGCTGCGTGCGGTCCGTGCCGAGTCAGTTCTTGGCTTGGTATTTCTAAATCTTGACGACGAGGCGGAACCGATTTCGCGGTTCCTTGGATCAACGCTCGAAAACCTTCGGGAGCCTTTGGGGGAACTCGAACTCCTTCACTATCACCGGGTTGAGATCCGCGCCAATTGGAAGCTCTTTGTAGAGACTAATAGCGAGGGCTATCACGAGCTCCTGCACCTGCTTAATCGGACGACGGGTCTATCTCAGCCCGCGTACCGTAAGCGTCTATGGCATTTGCACCCACATGGGCATCACACGTTCGAGCCCGCGCAAATCGCGTACAACCGACTCGCGCTGGGCGAACGCACCAGCGCAACGTTGCCCGGCATGACGCCGAACGGGCACGTCGTTGTGGATCTCTTTCCTGACGCCATGGTCAACGTGAGAGCCACCGTCGTCCGGATCGATTCCCTCACTCCATTGGCGCCAGGACTCACAGTTCTTGAGTGTCGGGGGTTAGGCCGCGCGGATGACACCCAGGAAATCCGAGAACTGAGAATCCGACATCACAACCAAGTCTGGGGGCCATTTGGTCGAAACCTTCCTGAAGACATCTGGGCTATCGAAACCCAGTGGGCAAACATGGCTTCGGGCGCTAGCCGCTTTTCGATTATTGCACGGGAGGAGGAGCGGCAGGCGACTGATGATGCTCCACTTCGGAGCTTCTATGGCGAGTGGCGACGCCTGCTTGGCGTGTGCTCTCATGACGTTGACGTGCGGTATCGAGTTGCGGACGACGCGCCAGCCGCTGTTGGGGCAACGCACATTCCATGATCCAGGAGTACCACAAGCTGAGCCGGCTCATCCATCTTTCGGGGCGCTTGCTCGATCAGGAGGACTTCGAAAACTACACCGCCTTGTTCTGCGATAATGGCGAGTACCGACTTACTGCCAAGGCCCCGGAGGTCGCTCAGCCTATGACCTGGATCCTGCTCAATCGGCAGGAAATGAGTGCATTGCTCACGTCGGCGCCGAAGCATGAGTGGAATACGGGAGAACGCAGCCATCTGATAACAGTCGAAGAAATCGATCTCGATGGTGACATCGCCGATAGCCGGGCCGGCTTCTGCGTCTTTCACACGGATGGCCGCGGCGCGACGGAGGTCTATGCCGTGGGGCGCTATGAGGACCGATGGTACAAGGGGTCTGGCGATTGGAGGCTGCTTAAGCGGATCGTGCGCCTGCAGACCAGGATGCTGGCGCCGCCATCCGCGATCCCGATCTAGGAGCAATGCGCGTCGTTCGTCCGATCACCGATTTCTAGAGGAGGCGCTCTCGTGAGCAATCGTGGTTTACCCGGTCTATCGCATGTCGACCATGTCGCAATTACGGTTCCCTCCCTCGACGAGGCAGTGAAATTCTATTGCGACGTGATCGGCGGGACCGAGCTCTACCGGATTGGTCCGTTCGATGCGGCCAACATGCCGCGCATGGCGGACGGCAGCGATTGGACGGCAGCGCACGTCAATGTGGCCGGTGCCGCGCTGACCATCGCGATGCTTCAGATCGGGTCAAATTTGATGCTCGAGCTTTTCCAGTATGACAAACCGATCGACCGTAGAACCGCTCCTCCCCGCAACTGCGACTACGGCGGACATCATATAGCGCTCAAGGTGAGCGATCTTGACGCGGCGATCGCGCATCTGAAGGCACATGGACTGCGGGTCATGGCAGGGCCCATCGTGCTGAACGAGGGGCCCTGCGCCGGACTGCGCGTGAACTACTTCCTGGATCCGTGGGGCAATCAGCTTGAGATCGTCGAATATCAGCGGCAGGCATTCGAGCAGAACAGCCCTGTTCGGATCTACTCACCGGGGTGAGGTCGGAAGACTGCGTATTCGAGGTGGGGCGCCTGGGCGGGCTCCGGGGCTGAACTGGCTGCGAGGTGAGCCGCGATGAAATCGCTGTCGGTGTGCTATGGCTGGATGCTCGAGAAGCTGTTGCTCGCGGCGTGCGGTGTGCTGTTCTTGATGATGCTCATGATCTGCACCGACGTGCTGCTGAGGAACGTCGCGCTGATCGAGTTGTTGCATGGCCTGTCGTGGGCGAATGAGCTATCCGAATACATGCTCTACCTCGTCACGATGCTCGCCGCACCGTGGCTGCTCCGGCAGGGTCATCATATCCGCGTCGACATCCTGCTGCGCGCAATCCCCGCGCGCCTCGGCTGGTACTGCGAGTGGCTGACCGACGCGATCGCCTTCGTCTGTTGTGCCGCCATGGTCATCTACGGTGCGAAGGCGGCCTATGCGAGCTATTCCTCCGGCGCGCTTACGATCAAGACGCTCGTGACGCCGGAATGGTGGTCGCTCGCGCCGCTGCCAGTCGCCTTTCTGCTGCTCGCGATCGAGGTATTGTTTCGCATGCAGGGTCTGGCGCAGGGCGAGCAGGCACCGCGCGACGACGCCGCGTCGGCATCCTAGCAGGGGCGACGCCATTGTCCTGGCAAGCTGCAGCCTGGCTGCTCCTCGGTGGCTCCACGGTGCTGCTGTTCCTCGGCCTGCCGGTGGCATTCAGCTTCCTTGCCATCAATCTCATTGGCGCAATCTTGTTTCTCGGCGGTGAACCGGGCCTGGTGCAGTTGGCGCGCAATAGCGTCGATTCGGTTGCGAGCTTCTCGTTGACGCCGATTCCGATGTTCGTGCTGATGGGCGAGGTGCTGTTTCACACCGGTCTTGCCGTGAAGGTCATAGACGCCGTCGAGCGCCTGATCACCAGGGTGCCCGGCCGACTGGCGGTCGTGGCTGTCGTCGCTGGAACCATCTTCTCGGCAGTATCGGGCTCGACGATCGCGGTTACGGCGATGCTTGGCAGCCTGATGGTGCCGTTGATGGTCGTGCGCGGCTATCACCCCGTCATGGCGACCGGTCCGATCATGGCAGTCGGCGCGCTGGATATGCTGATGCCGGTCTCGGCGTTGGCGGTGCTGCTCGGAAGCCTTTCCGGCATTTCAATTCCCAAACTCCTGATGGGGGGATTTGTCCCGGGCATGCTGCTGAAGGGCGCGTTCGTCGTGTACATCGTCGTTCGTGTCAAGCTGAACCCTTCGCTGGCGCCCGCCACGCAACTCGCCGCGTACCAGGGTTGGGACAAGCTGATGCCCCTGGTAAAATACGTCATCCCCATTCTTTCGATCTTCTTCGTGGTTGTCGCCTCCATGAGCGAGGGATGGGCCACCCCAACCGAATCGGCGGCGATCGGTGCGTTCGCCACCGTGGTGCTGGCGCTTGCCTACCGGGTACTGACGCGGCGCAACCTGCTCGCGGCGCTGCGCGGCACGATGACGATTTCGGGCATGATCCTGTTTATCATCGTCGGGGCCACCACGTTCTCGCAGATCTTGTCGTTTTCCGGGGCCAGCAACGGACTTGCCTCGTTGATAACCGGGCGCGGCCTGACACAGGAGGCGATCATCGCCGGCATGATGCTGATCCTGATCTTCCTCGGCATTTTCGTCGATCAGGTCAGCATGATGCTGATTACGCTGCCGATCTTCATGCCTGTGGTGCAGAAGTTCGGCATCGACCTCGTCTGGTTCGGCGTGATGTACCTCATTTGCATGCAGCTCGGGTTGCTGTTGCCGCCGCACGGGTTGCTGTTGATGACGATGAAGGGCGTCGCGCCGCCGCAGGTGCGGATGAGCCACATATTCCGCGCGGTGGTGCCGTATGTGATGCTGAGCCTGGTGTTGCTGGTGCTCGTCTTCTTTGTCCCAGCGGTGGCGCTCTGGTTACCGAACCTATTTGGATAGTGACTGCAATCCACTTTATCCCAAACGGACAGGAGGAAGTTGTGAACAAAAGGCATCAACCGAGGTGGTACCTCACGCTTGTGGGCGGCCAGGTAGCGGCCTGCCTGTGTGGCATTGCGTCTGCCGGAGCCCAAGAGGTAACGCTGCGAGCGGCCAATGCGTTCCAGGAAGGCACGTACTATGCGCGTGACTTTGAGGCCTTCGTCAAAAAGGTCAACGAGGAGGGCAAGGGGCTGGTGCATATCGATTACATCGGCGGACCGAAGGCGATCCCCACTTTTCAGCTCGCCAATGCGATAAAGACCGGGGTGGTCGATCTGGGCAACACGACGACCTCGTATACCGCCTCGGTCGTGCCGGAGGGGCTCGCCCTCAACTACACCGATCTCACCATGGCGGAGATGCGTCAGAACGGGGTTGTGGATTATTTGAACAAGATATTCCTGGAGAAGGGCCTCTATTATTATGCCCGCACAGGCGAGGGGATGCATTATTACATCTACACCAACAAAAACGTGGAAAATAACAGTCTCGCAGGGTTGAAGATCCGCAGCGCGCCGATCTACCAAGGCTTCTTCAAGAAGATGGGCATCACCGGCGTCGAGATCGCGCCAGGGGAGATCTATTCTGCGCTGCAGAACCGCGTGGTCGACGGTTACGCGTGGCCGCTCATCGGCATCTTCGATTTCAACTGGCAGGAAAAGACAAAGTACAGAATTGACCCCGGCTTTTGGGCCGTCGAACTTGGCGTCATCTTCAACGCCGACAAATGGAAGAAGCTGACCCCGCAGCAGCGCGCATTCCTCGAGAAGCAGCGCGTATGGCTGGAGGAACTGGGGGTCGCGTCCATCAAGAAGGACGAGCCCGACGAGGTCAAACGCCAGCAGGCGGCGGGCATTCAGGTGATCAAGCTCGGCGAGGCCGAGGCGAAGGCCATGCTGAAAACCGCTTATGGTTCCGGCTGGGATGCGCTCGTCGCACTTAGTCCAACAGATGGTCCGAAGCTGAGGGCGATGATGGAGCCCAAATGAGGGTCGCGCGCACATGCCTCGAGCGGGTCATCCGAAGCGCTATCGATCAGACGGGCCCTCTTGAGGTGATTTCTAATTGGAATGGCGGTGCGCAATGCGGATAGTGATCGCATTCTCGGCTTCACAAGTAGTCTTCAGCTTGTGATCGCTTTCAACGATCGGCAGGAACTCCGGCACATCGAGGGCGTAGAGAACTACCGTTTCATCGCTCCGAAATCAGTTGTTCGACGAGTTTCGCCTTGCGGCGCCAGACGGTATCGATGTCCTTGAGGCGGTCACCGTTCGCCCGGAGCTCGTCCTCGACCTGCATGGCGGCTTCGAGCGTCAGCTTCGCGTCGGCCGCGTCAATGACCTCGATGTCGCGCAGTCGCAGAGTAATCTCGACCGGGTAGCCGTTCGGATCGCGGAA
Source organism: uncultured Alphaproteobacteria bacterium (assembly GCA_963833605.1). Lineage (GTDB taxonomy): Bacteria > Pseudomonadota > Alphaproteobacteria > Rhizobiales > Xanthobacteraceae > JAFAXD01. The sequence continues at coordinate 97,173 of CAWHYZ010000032.1, read as the reverse complement.
GTAGATCAACTCCAGGATTTCATGACGCGTGTACGGTGAAACGGTCAACCCGCGGAACTCGAGAGTCGTCTTCCATTTATGCAGATCTTCCGAAGTCGAGACGCTCCAAGCGGTATGAGTAGCGATGTAGAAGTGATGATCCTCCGGCACGTATCGTTCCGGGCGATCGGTGCCGATGTAGTAGAAGAATGCTATGGTCGCGCCTTTCCCCGCATCAAAGAAAAAGTGCAGGAAATCCGGATGACCCGGAGGGCCCCACCCGCGCGCGCTGATCGTGTGAATCAAGGGAAGTCCAAGCACGTCGCGATAGAATTCGATGGTTCCCCTCAGTTTCCAAGTCGGCCGCGCGGTGTGGTCGACGCCGTCGAGCCGCAGTCGGGTGGCATCAAAATCGGCCCGCCTGAGGTTCCCGATGTCCACGTCCTTGGTGAAGTAATCGCGTTCGGTCGCATAGGCGCTGTCCGAAGCGGCCTTCTCGTGCATAGTATTCTTCACGGCCATGGTCGTATCCTCCTCCCATGCGAGCTCTAGGCAGGGCAGTTAGGCGGGCCGAACGTCGTGCCAATGCGTCTCGACCGTTTTCAACGTTTGGTCGACGGCAAGCAACGTTCCGCAGTTCGGGCAGCTGTATTCGCTCAATCGAAACTTCCTGCTTTCGCCGCCGCTCCGAGGAGCGATAAGGGGACCAGCCGCGGCCAACGAGCGATACCGGTGCGAGCAGGCGTCCTTGGCGTTGTTCGCGACGGGACCCAGAGAGATTTCGCACGCACCGCACGCCCAATGTCCGTTCTTTCGCACGATGCCAGAACACTGCGGGTGTGCCTGAGCGTTGCCACTCGCGGGCTGTGCCATCGCGGCATCGTCAGGCTTGCCAACGCGGCGACGCCGTACAGACAAACGTAGTTGGTCGGTGGCCTCATGATCGACGTGGAGCGGCTCACCCGCTACCACAACGCCATAGTAATCGCGGGCACCCTCAATCGAGACCACGTGTTCCAGGACATCGCGGAGTACCAGCGCCGGGTCGCGATCGAGCGGATCTCCAAAGCCGCCGCCACCGTGGGGGATCGTCGAAAACACATCGCCGGTCTTCAGGACCAAGCGCGTCTTGGGGGCCAGGACCTCCTTGTCGCCTCCTATCTCATGCCAATCAGCAGGAACGACCCGATGCCCGCCGCCCGGCATGCCCGCACGAGCAATCCGCACCGTCGATCCCGCGCCGGGATAACCGCCCACGAGGCCAAGCGTGTGCGAGTGATCGGCGCCCGACGATGTGACGCCAATAGCGATCTCCTGTGTTCCGTGTGGCGTGATCGCGTGATCGGCTGAAACGCCTCCGCGCCATTTGCCTGGGCCGCCAGAAGTCGGCTGCTCGCTTACGATAGAGGAACAGCACCGGATAAAGGCTCTCGGCGTGCTCGACGTTGATCGCGCTGTAGCAGGGCGCCATCAGAGGCCCTGAATTGTCGTGGCCGTCGCCAAAGCTCCGTGCGCCGGCGCCGCCGAGACTTCGACGAGATCATCCAACTGCCATAGCGCTCGCCATACTGGTTGGTTCCGAAAAGCGTGTAGACCAGCGTCGACCCTTGCCACACCGCCATCGTCGATGAACGCTGCTGTTCGCTGGCGGACAACATCTTGCCGAGCGCGGCGCATGCTGCATTCGTGGAGTTCCAGATCAATTCGAGAGAACCGCTTACGGCAGCCGGGAAACGCGCGTTATTGAGAGCGCCCTCGCGCGAGAGAATGCGTACTCGGCGCATGACACCGCTATTCCATGGAATATCTGCGCACAGGTAAACAAGCACGCCGATGTACGTCGCCGTGAACAGGCCTCCATAAGGGCAATTGATGAACGCCGCGATCTGCGGATCGGTTTCTGTGTAGTCAAAAGTCAGACCGTTTTCATCCTTCCTGAGACGCAGGGCATAGCGATGGGTGCTCTCGCCGCGTCCATCGTGATCGAGATAGCAGTCGGCGAGCCACTCGCCTGATGGAATCGTCTCAAGCTTGTTGGCGAAGAGGCACTCCGCGTAGTCCAACATGTCGTTCATCGTCGCGTGGACGACCTCGCTGCCGTAGCGCTCGAAGAGATCCTTGAGGCGGCCCAGCGTCGCCTTCGCCGACCCGATCTGCGCCCGTAGATCAAGATTGAGAAGCTCCGGCGTGCGCGAATTGGTCAGATAAGTGTCCACGACCTCCTGCTGCAGGACGCCGCCGCGTACGACGCGGAGAAATCGATAGCGTGGCGCTTCCTGGAACGTGTCGGTCGCCTCGTGGCACCAGCTTCCCGGCGTGCTACCACCCACATCGACCTGATGCACGACCGAGGCCGTCCACGCCGTAACCTTTCCGTCCCAGAAGAACGGTGCGAGCACGCAAACGTCGTTCTGGTGCACGGCGCCGAACCACGGATCGTTGCACAGGAACGCGTCGCCTTCGGCAACATTATCGCCCACGGTGCGAATGATCGATTGCACGAGCAGCGTGAGGGGCGCCATCTGGACCAGGATGTAAGGCCCCACGACGATCAGGTTTCCTTCGGCGTCCGAAATGCCGACATTGAAGTCGTTCGCTTCGGTCGCGATCTGCGAACCCGACATATTCAGCAGGGTCTTCCCTTGCTCGTCGTTGATCTGCCACAGGCGATGGCGCAAGACCTCGAACGTCGTCGGATCAGTGCGTGGCGTGAAGTGGACGGTTCGCTTCGGTTCGTCGGTCATGCGTCCGCTCCGATCGTTTCATCGCTCGGATGTACCGCCTTGGTCGATTGCGATCCCGCGGTCGTATGCGCAGGCGAGACTTCGATGACGAGGTTGAGCCATTCATCCACATGCGCGCGCTGTCCCGGATGCAGCGGAATGCTCGTGCCGTAGGCCTCGATGATGGCCGGGCCTTCGACGACGTTTCCGGAAGCAAGCTTCTCGAGCTGGAAAGCATCGGTGTTGCGGAATCCGCCGAAGTGCTTCCACCACACCTTTCGCTGGCCGAGATGGGCGAGCCTGGGGGAAGGCGATCCCTGTTCCGACCGAGGAGTGTCGTGATTGCGGGGAATTTTGGCAATTCCCTCCACGCGCAGGGTCGCGAGCTCAAGGCCCGATTTGCCAATACTGGAGCCGGCGCCGTAAATGCGCTCATAGGTGTGCACGAAATCGTCGATGACCGCGGCGAGCGCCGCATCATCAACCCGCCCCGATGCCGTGATTGGAATGGTCAACTCGTGAACCTGCTTTCGGTACCGAATATCCACGCTGCGTACGGATGTGCGTTGTCCGGGCGGGATACCTTCGCGTTCGAACTGGGCGGTCGTGAGCGCGACCAGCTCTTCGAAATGGCTGTTCAGCTCTTTGAGCAGCTCGACCTGAGCGTCCGCCTTCGAATCGATCTGCCGCACAAAGGTTCGGGCATGGAAATGCTTGATATCGGACTGGGCAATGCCGAGCGCCGAGAGCACCGTGGCCGCTGGCGGCACGACAATCCGCCGGGGCTGACAATCCGGGCCGAAGCCCGTGCAATGCGTCGGGCCGCAGCCGCCAAACGCAACGATCGCGAAATCGCGCGGATCGTAGCCCCGGCCGACGGTCACGCTGCGCACAAGGTCGGCCATGTGCGCGTTGACGATGTCGTAGATCGCCTGCGCCGCGGCCTCGACCGGGACACCCAGCGGATGCGCGATGTGTTTCTTGATGGCTTCGTACGCGAGATCAGCGCGAAGCTGCATACCGCCACCAAGGAATCGGTCCGGATTGATGTAGCCCAAGACCACATCGGCGTCAGTGACGGTCGGCAGTGTTCCGCCGCGGCCGTAGCAAGCTGGCCCCGGACGCGCACCTTGGCTTCGGGGCCCGACATGGAGCGCGTTCGCTGAATCGAGCCAGGCGAGGCTCCCGCCGCCGGCGCCGATCGAGATCGCTTCTACCGCGGGCACGAGCAGAAGATTGCGTGCCATCACGCTGGTCTTGGCGGTTTGCGGCCGGCCGTCGACGACAATCCCAACGTCAAAGGTCGTACCACCCATATCGGCAGTGATGACGTTCGGCTCACCGATGAGTTGACCGAGCTTCTGCGCCGCGATGATGCCACCCGCCGGCCCCGACTGGAGAGTCGTTACAGCGGCTTGGAGCAGTCCGGAAGCCGGCGCCAGACCGCCGATGGATTGCATCACCAGGAGTTCACCGTTGTAACCGGCGACGCCGAGCGATGCGCCGATATTGGCGAGATATCTATTCAGCGTCGGTCCCAAATACGCATCAACGGCAGCCGTATTCGCGCGCTCGTATTCGCCCATCGATTGGACGAGCTGGCTGGAGGCGACCACGTAGAGCGATGGATATTTGCGCCGCGCTAGCGCGGCAATCGCCTCCTCGTGCTCCGGGTTCTTGAAGGACCAGAGCAAACAGACGGCGAGCAATTCGATGCCGGCATTTACCAGCTCGTCGATCGCCTTCTCCGCCTCGGTCAAGTCAAGCGGGACCACCACTTTGCCGAAGCAGTCGATGCGCTCTGCCACCCCTCGGATCAGGCTCGTGGGAACGACCGGCGGCGGGCGCTCGACGTTCTTGAAGTCGGCGAGCGCAGTCTCGTCCAACCCAACCCAACGCGATCGGACCCGGCCGATGATCAACGTATCCTCGAAGCCCCGCGTCGTGATCAGGCCGGTTTTCGCGCCGGTACGCTGAATCATCGCATTGGTCGTGACCGTGGTTCCGTTGAGGAACATCGCGCATTGCTCCAGCACGGGTCGAAGATCGAGGCCGGCGCGCGCCGCGGCAGCGCCGACGGCCGCTATGATGCCCTTTGCCGGGTCTTCGGGCGTCGTAGGTGATTTGCCGATGGTGATCCTGCCCGCTCCGTCGAGAATGACGGCGTCGACAAACGTGCCGCCCGAATCGGTCGACACGATGTAGGCGTCGCTTGCAATGACGCGACCATTCGTCGGCCTTTCTTCCGTGCGCTTGGGCATGGTTCATTCCCGGGTCGTGTCGATCAGGCTTTGCAAGGTCTCGGCTGCCGATTTCAATTGACCGAGGGCTGCCTCGATGTCGGGTCGCGTTTGCTCGCTTGTCGCTTTCAGCATGCCGCGGATCGCCAGATCGGTCATGCAGCGCGCGATCTCGTCGGGCGCGCTCTTGCCGTTCGGCGAATACCACCACGCCGTCCAGTTCGACATGCCGATGACGGCGAACGCGGTGATTTTCGGATCGGTCACTCGGAACTCTCCGGCCCGCACGCCGCCTTCAACAACGGTCGTGACGAGATCGAGGATTTTGCGGCGCTGCTTACGGAATATCTCGCGGTATTCGACCGGAAGATCGTCTTGAATTCGCTCAACGAGGCGAAAGCGGGCGCCTCCGGCAAGCTTTTCCCGGATGTTTCCTTCGATCCAACCGCGCAGCTTGTCGGCCCATGATATGGATGCGTCATCCAGCAGGGCTTCGAGTATATCCGTTGCAACCAGCACATCGCCCTCGGTGAGGGCCAGAAGCACCTGCTCCTTGTTCTGAAAATAGTAATACAGCGCGGAGCGGCTCATCTGCATGAACTCGGCAATGTCCTGCATGCGTGTGTGGGCATACCCGCGCTGCAGGAAGAGTTCTGCTGCCGTGTCCAGCAGATGCTTGAGAACGAGATCCTTGCGCAGGCTATTGGCGGCGCTCGTTCCTGCTACGGACTGCTTTAGCGCCGCCGCTCGTCTACGAGCGCGCGCTGAGATTTTTTTCGTCGTCGTTCCGACAATTGTCCTCACATCCGAATTCCGCCGAAGATTGTGAGTGTATCACGAGGAACTTTGCGCTCACCGCCTCGACAACCGGTAACGACAGCGCCGGCTTCGGTGCGGGGGGGATCAACGGTGAGCAGCGCACCTTTGTGGAGCCGCGCCTTGTTCCAATAAGTCCATCGCAAAGCAGGCGGGGTGACGGCAGCTGCCGCTACGCCCAACCTCACTTCTGAAGGCGTGACCATACGCTTTTCGAATTGCCAGGGATGCGGTTTGCACATAATGTCAAATATTGCACATCCGTGTCGAAAGCTGTAAACCACGCTTGGTTGCCTGTCAAGGCAGGCGCATCGGGCAACAAGAAGGTTCGGGAGAACGCGATGGATGAGCAGACAGCAGGAATTGGCGTGCGCAAGCCAGTTCCAGGCGTCGTTTACCCGCCGCCTTCGCGCCTCGCGCGCTTCGTTGAAGACAACGTTCTCGCCAGAGAGGTTGAACTGTGCACAGGCATCATGTGGTGATCGTCGGCGCCGGCATCGGCGGCCTCACGACGGCGCTCTACCTTCATAAGAACGGGATCAACTCCGAAATCTACGAAGCGGCCAGCGAGCTCAAAGAGCTGGGCGTCGGGCTCAATCTCTTTCCTCACGCGATGCAGCGGCTCGATGAGCTCGAACTCGGCCCCGCTTTGGCTGCTGTCGGAATCGAGCCCAAGCAGTTTTGCTTTTTCAGCCGACTCGGGCAGTTCATTTACAGCGAGCCGGCGGGACTCTACGCAGGCTATCCAGCGCGGCATCTCTCGTTCCACCGAGCCGCGCTTCATACCGTGTTGCTCGATGCCGTCCGCGAACGTCTAGGCCATGATGCCGTTCATACCGGCCACCGGTGCGTCGGCTTCAACCAGAACGACAACGACGTAGAGGTGAGCTTCGTTGATCCAGAGGGCAAGGCCTTAAGACCGGCCCGAGGCGACGTGGTCATCGGCTGTGACGGAATTCGATCCGTGATTTGAGGACTGCTCCACCCGCAAGAGGGTGGGATCGCGTTCGCAGGCATCAACCTGTGGCGTGGTGTGACAATCGGAAAACCCGTGCTCGACGGGCGCTCGGCTATCCGTGTAGGCCGCATTTCGACGGGCAAGCTGGTTCTTTACCCTATCCGCGAATTTGCGGACGGAACGCAGTTACTCAACTGGGCAGCCGAAGTGCTTATGGACGTACGCAAAGAGAATGATTGGGGTAGCCGAGGTCGTATCGAAGACTTCATCGACTACTTTGCAGACTCGAAATTTGACTGGCTCGACGTACCGCAGCTTTTTGAAAATGCAGAGTTCATTCTCGAATACCCCATGGTCGATCGCGACCCCATCGATCGCTGGACCTTCGGTCGCGTTACGCTTCTGGGCGACGCCGCGCACCCAATGTATCCCCGCGGCGGCAATGGCGCAGCCCAGGCGATCGTTGACGCGAGCGCGATTGCGCCCTTGCTTGCTGAAGCCGCCGATCCTCGTCACGCCTTGCAAGCCTACGAGGCCGACCGCCGACCCAAGACCACAAAAATTTCACTGACGAACCGCTCTGAGCCTCCCGATATGATTATCGACCTCGTTGAAACGCGCAGTAACGGAAAGAAATTTACACGGATCGAGGACGTGGTGAGGCCCGAGGAGCTCGCCGCGATTTCCGAAAAATATAAAACAATCGCTGGCTACGATCTTGAAGCTACTCAGGCTCGTGCCCGAGCCCAAACGTAGGGGGCGCGATATGAAATTGGCGTTCAGGGCCGAACAATATCAGCGCCCTTGTGCGGCCGCAGCAACTCCTCGGGGAGCGAAATCCCTTCAGGAAGAAATCCGCGGACCTAAATCGCCCAGCGCTCAGGAGGCGGCAGTGGGTCCACTTCTATGCGCATTTGCCGCAGCCCAGGGAGGAAGCCCATGACCTCTGCGCGCACGCTCCCTCCGTTTCGTGCCGATCACGTCGGAAGCCTGTTGCGGCCGCCCGAGTTGCGCGAAGCGCACGCCAGCTTCAAGGCCGGCAAAATATCGGAACAAGACCTGGGGAAGATCCAAGACCGCGCCATCCAGGAACGTCGTGCGCATGCAGGAGAGCATCGGCCTGCAATCCATCACCGATGGCGAATTCCGTCGCGACAACTGGCGCGACCAGATTCTTTGAAACCGTATCGGGCTACTCGTTGGAGCGCTACGACAGCCCATTCACCTTCACGGAATTTTCCGGCGAAACTCACAAGGGCAGGCCGATTCCCCATGTCGTCAGCAGGCTGAAGCGGATGAAGTCCATGGCCAAGGATGAATTCGCGTTCCTCAAACCGCTTGTCAGCAAGACCGCGAAACTCACCCTGCCGTCACCGATCACCAACCATTTCTACCTGGGCGACAAGATCATCAGTCAGGTCTATGGCAGCCGTGCCGAATATCTCGATGATATTGCGTCGATCTATAAGCAGGAACTCGCCGATATCGCCGCCGTGGGTTGCAATTATTTGCAGCTCGACGAGGTTTGTCTGGCGGTCGCCTGCGACCCCAAGGTCCGGCAGATTTCTGAACAGCGTGGGGAGGATTTCAACGAGTTGCTCAGGCAATACACCGACCTCATCAATACCATCGTCGACAGCCGTCCTGAGGGCATGAGGATCTGCATGCATCTCTGCCGGGGAAACTCCGGGGCTGGGATTGCCCGCGGCGGATACGAACCGATTGCCGATTTCCTGTTCGGCCAGATGCACGTCGACGCCTATTTTTTGGAATACGACACCGACCGGGCCGGCGACTTTACCCCGCTGCGGTTCATGCCAAAGAACAAGCAGGTTGTCCTTGGAATGATCAGCACAAAGCTCAAGGAACTCGAGCCGATCGACGACCTTGAGCGGCGGGTGGGGGAAGCTGGCAAATTTGTCGATGTGGATCGGCTCTGCCTGAGCCCGCAATGCGGCTTTGCTTCCGGATTTAACGTCACGCGGTTTTCGTTCGACGATCAGAAGCGCAAGCTCGCACATCTGGTGCAAGCCGCAGATCGGATCTGGAATTGATTCGGCGAGGCGTCTGCCCGCGCGCGCACACACCCCTAACGGGGCCTACCCACCTGCCCACGGAGGAACCAAGTGAAGACAAGTGTTCTTGGAGTTGTATTGGTTGCCGGTCTGCTCGGCACTGCAGGCAATGCTCACGCTCAGCAGACCGTGAAAATTGGCATCATCCTGCCGTACTCGGGACAATTCTCCGATACGTCCGATCAGCTCGATAATGGAATCAAACTCTACATGAAACAGCACGGCGACACGGTCGCCGGCAAGAAGATCGAGATCATTCGAAAGGACTCGGGCGGCTCCCCAGACGTTGCCAAACGGCTCGCTCAGGAGCTCGTCGTGCGCGATCATGTTGACATCCTTGCCGGTTTCTCGTTGTCGCCAGATGCGGCGGCGGTCGCCAACCTCTCCGCTGACGCAAAGAAATTCATGGTGATCATGACTGCGACAACGTCCACGCTGACGGAGAAATCACCCTACATTGCACGAGTTTCTCAGACGCTTGGACAGAATTGCGAATCGCTTGGCATCTGGGCCTACAAGAACGGGGTGAAGCGACTTTACACGCTGGTTTCGGACTACGCCCCCGGCTACGACGCCGAAGACGCGATCGTGCGGACTTTCAAGGAATCCGGAGGCAACGTCGTCGGGTCCGTGCGGGTGCCGCTGGCCAACCCCGACTTTTCACCGTTCGTTCAGCGCGTCAAGGACGCGAATCCCGATGGCATCTTCGTCTTCGTCCCCAGTGGCGCGCAGCCGGCGGCCCTTGCGAAGTCAATGCTCGAACGTGGCCTCGTTCCGCAAAACATCAAGGTCATGGGGCAAGGCGAAGTTTCGGACGAAACGACGCTCAAGACCATGGGCGATGCCGCGCTCGGCATCATCTCGGCGTTTCACTATGACTACAATCATCCGTCCGCGAAGAACAAGGATTTCGTGGCGGCCTTCAACGCTGAATTCAAGCGCAATCCGAATTTTTTCTCCATCGGCGGCTATGACGGCATGCACCTTATCCATGAAACGCTTAAGAAGACCGACGGCAAGGCTGACGGCGATAGTTTGATAGCCGCGGCGAAGGGAATGTCATGGGAAAGCCCGCGTGGTCCGGTTTTGATCGATCCGCAAACGCGTGATATCGTGCAGACCATCTATATTCGCAGGGTAGAGAAGGTCGGCAACGATCTGGTCAACGTCGAAATCGAGAAGTTTGAAAACGTGAAAGATCCTGTCAAAGCGCGTTCCGGAAATTGAATGGAGTTGTGGTCAGCGAATCCAACGCTTTGGAGAACCACACTGGAAGTGACTTGAACGCTTGTTCTTGCTGCTGCACCGACCAGTGGAGCGACGTGCAGGCTTTTGGCGTATTGCTGCGGCCCCGGTCGAGAACGCGGGTAGGAGCGATTGCGTGGTTCTGCAAACCGCTCCATTGTTAAAGTAGTCGCGGGCCGGCAAGGCATCCGCTCGTTGGATAGGAAAGCCGTTCACATTGCGAAAGTTGCCCTAGGTTGTCGAGCGAGACTCTGGTTGTCTTGGATCTTGTGGTCACGGACCTGCGGATCCTGATTCGCTTAACGGGGTTTGTGGAACTCGTTGCACGTTGCCGGCGATCCCAGGCTGCCGCAAAGCCGGGTATCTGTGCAAAGTTGCTCACCTCGAGCGTGATGACTTATCTTCAATTCGTCATCCCGCTCTAGGTTCATGTTGGAGCATGATCTTTTCCGAAAACCGGTGTCCACTTTTCGGGATCATGCTCTAATGAAGAAGAACGTGCTTATGCCATTCTCATGGCCGCAGTTGATACGCGATAGCCAACGCGGCCAGCGACGCGCGGTTCGACACCCTTATCTTCAGATAAACATTGTGCAGATGCATTTTCACCGTTCCTACGGCTACATCGACGCTTTGAGCGATCTCCTTGTTGGAGAGTCCACGAGAGATCAGGATCATGATTTGCTGCTCCCGCGCCGTCAGCCTCTCGACGCAGCGAACGATTTCCGCGCTGGTAAGGCTCTCGGCGGCAAGGCTCATATTTTGCTGCTCCCACGCCGCTGGTCTGTCGACGGCGCGCTATTCACCGATCTACTGCCGGTCGGAGCGAGAAACCAATTCAAGCGACGAAGGTTCTTGTCCTCGAAACAGACTGAGGACATTTTCAACACCCGTAGCCGAGCGAGCGCAAGGCCAGAAGACTGTAACAGAGCGCAAGGCCAAACGGTGTTTGTGCAGTGGATAACGAAGCTCGGCAGTCTAGTGAAAGTACTTAACATGCATATGCCAGTAACGAAAGCCCTACCCGCGTAGGCGATAACTGGAGCAGTATTCGCGCGACGTATATTGATCTACGTGTATCGGTTGGCTGGAGGCTGCTCTGAGGCCGCAAAACTGGATCGTTTTTGGCTAAAGTCATCCGCGCTGATTCCCTGGCTGGGAGGAGCGGAGAGCGATGAAGGCAGGAAGGCATTCATCCTGAAGGCCGGCGGGCGCGAGCTGTGGTTCTATTCGAGGACCGGTGCGGCGATAGCGGACGGCTTCCATGGCTGAGCTTGTCGTGCCCGGCGTGCCGGCAGGTTGTAGTGGTTGATTTGCGCACGCTGGACCGTCATCCTGTCGATATCGAGCTTGCTCCCGGCGCTGTCGTGCCGACGGTGCTCGCCGAACGCGCCGTTTGCGAAACTCGAAGTGCTGACAGCTGAGCAGCGCTAGGAGAACGCCTGACGGCAAGCGGCTCTCGACTTTTGGGAGACACATCAAATGAAACTTGAGGACATCCCACAGCGCCAAGAAGTCTTGACCGTCATCGAGGCATGGCAGCGGCTCGACCGCGTGATCGTTAGCGAGCACTTCGATCACCGCGTGGCGTCTTTCTCCGAGGTCGCGCACGTCGCTCGAGCGGTATGGATTGGCACTCTACGCGGCACCCCTATGACTGCGGAGCGAATTGCGCACACGATTGGCATGCCGCGCAGTACCGTGCAGAGCAAGCTCAGCAATCTCGTCAAACGCGGACATGTTCGCCAAGAAGGCGATGTCTACTACGTCGCAGACAAGGTGCTTGCAACGCGCACGCCCGCGCTGGATAAGGCCATCGCGATCATTGTCGAGGCGGCAGATGCGCTACGAGCGATCCGGACAAGCGGTCCCACCGGAGGCGCAGCCGCAGCGTAGCCCCCGCGCCTGTCGCCCTCCTTTGATCTAATATCGATATCAAGTGGAATCGGATGCTCACGGAGAGATCACGGCAAATTCACGATCATGTCCGATGCTCATACCACGATTTTTGACAGGGATCGCGAGCGTATCGTGTGCGATAGCCCGACGATCTTGCGCAATACGTACCGGCTCCAGATCGAAGGCATCATCTCGAAGCGCCGAGACGGCCTATGTCGGTCAGGCCGCAGCGACAATTGGCGCAAGTTGAGGAGCCGCTTGCACGAGTATTGTTTCGAGACCGAAGTCACGCCAGCGCTGGGTGCCGCCAGTCTGATCGACTGTCACGCTGTCGCCGGTCAGTCGCTCGCGCATCAGCCGGATAGGGTCGCCCGCAGTGTCCCCATCGGAGGCTTGGCCAGGTAGTCTTCTACAAGGCGTTTGCAATATGCTTCGAGCACAGCAGGATCTGAAACGTCGCCTTGGATGTTCGATGCCTCTGCGACGCAGTCATTCGCGAACGTTGGGGCGACGCTCTCCTGTGAAAGATAAAATCCCTGCGGATCTCGACCCTTCTCGACCGCTTCGATGTCGCGCCGCAAGGCACGCCGCAGCATCACAATGCCGCGATCCATGGTTCCCAGATTCTCCGCGCCATGGTCGTTGATGCGCCCTTGTCCGGCCTGCGCGTCATAATCTCCAGGAATGAATTGCCGGTCCGCATAAGGCCGATCGGCCGTCTGACCAAAGTCTTCCAGCACGCGTCGCTTTTCAAACGGCATTGGTTCACTGTCAGTGACATGGCTCACATAGAAATGACAAATCTCATCGTCGTCGATCGGCAAAATCCAGAATGACATGAACGGGGGGGTCGCACGCTTCAACGTAGTTCCTGATTCGAAGATCGAACTGATGGTGCGCATGTTTGCACCAAGAGTTTCCGCTGAGCGAACCCAGACTTTGTCGTCGATCACGCGCGCCGCCATGTAGATGAAGCCGCCCGGCGTCTCGAACCACGTGATGAGGTTCGGAAAATTGCCGAATTGTGACGCGAAGTGGTCCATGCTGCGCAGTTGCGGTATGGCATGCAGCGTTGCCGTGTGGGCCGGATCGAGAGCGTTCTCTTGCGCCTGCAGCCAGTTGCAGGGCACCGGCCAGCGGGTGCCCGGAACGAGCTTGACCCCGGGCAGTGTCAGTCGGTCGTAGAGCGGAAAAACTGGAACCCGCTCGGGCGGTCCCATGTAGACGAATGCGATCCCGCCGAACTCGTGTGTTGGATAAGCGCCCTGCCGAGCATTGGATTTGAGGCGGTACAATTCCGGCTCGCCAGGCATCTCCAGTATCGTGCCGTCAATATCGTAAAGCCGACCGTGATAGCAGCATCGAATGCCGCGCTCTTCAATAATCCCAAATTCAAGTGACGTATTGCGATGACAGCAGCTCATATGTAGCGCGCCGATACGGCCCGAAAGGTCTTTGAAAATGACGAGGTCTTCGCCCAGCGCGCGCACCCGCAGGGGAGCCTTGCCAAGTTCCGAAAGATAGGCAACCGGCATCCAGAACCGCCGCAAATACTCACCACCTGGCGTCCCTCGCCGCACTTAAGTCAGGTAAAGGTTGGGTCCTGATAAGTCTTTCTTGTAATACCCCGTAAAATCCCGCTTCGGTCCCAGAGCTTCAATCTGCACGGCGCTTCCCCATCATGAGCACTCAACTGTCGAGCGTTATTTATAGTAGCTTTTGTCGCAGCGCAGTATCAATCATGGTGATTTGAATGCGCGGTGGGGCAGCTCCCCGCGTTCCAAGGGAACGGTTGTATGAGGCATCACCGCTCTACCCGACGCGGGTCTCGAAACACGTGTGCCACTGATCAAGGTTGTGTATGTATACTGCCTCAAACCGCTCAGCCGACCGGGAGGCATCCATGCCCAGCTTTCGAAACGTCGCGCTTGCAGGGCTTGCGATAGGATTATTTGCGTCGCCCGCGCGCGCGCAAACCGTCAAGGTTGGCATCATCCTGACCTACTCGGGAGCGGATTTGAACAATGGCGTGCAGATTGATCGAGGCCTGCGTCTCTACATGAAGGAGCACGAGAAAGACCTGCCTCCGGGCGTGAAGGTGGAACTCGTGGTCAAGGATGATGGCGGGCCCAACCCTGATGCCGCCAAACGGCTTGCGCAAGAATTGATCGTGCGCGACAAAGTCAATTTGATCGCCGGCCTCGTGTGGACTCCCAACGCGGCGGCAATTGCCCCGATGGTGACTGAAGCCAAGGTCCCCCTGGTACTGATGAACGCGGCCTCCTCCGGGCTTCCACGCCTGTCGCCTTATATCGTGCGCGTCTCATACACGTTGTGGCAGTTCGCATATCCGATGGGGGAGTGGGCTGCCAAGCAGGGCGCGAAAAAGGCCTATTCGGCGGTACCGGACTTCGTTCCGGGACACGAAGTGGAGGCCGCCTTTGCAAGGGGATTTACCGATGCGGGGGGACAAATGGTGGGGAGTGTACGCGTACCCCTGAATACGATCGAATATTTGCCTTACCTGCATCGCGTGAAGGACGCAAAACCGGACGTCTTCTACTTGATGACAATTGGCGGGGCACGTGCGACCTCGATGCTTAAACTGGCCAAGGAACTCGATTTCGAAGGCGCCGGCATCAAGGTCATGGGCTCGTGCGAACTGGTGGCCGACGATGATCTTCCGCGGACCGGCAATATCGCTGTCGGAGTGGTTTCGAGTTGCAACTACACCGGTACTGCGCAGCGCCCGCAAACGAAAGCCTTTGTGTCGGCATGGAAGCGCGACTACGGGGCCAACGAAGTGCCGATCTTCATGTCGGCTGGCGGGTGGGATGGAATGGACGCAATTTTTGATCTCATCAAAAAGACGAAAGGCGTGTTCGATGGCGACAAAGCCATGGAAATCCTTTCGCATTGGAAAAATGACGAAAGCCCGCGCGGCCCGGTAGCTGTTGACCCGGAAACACGGGACATTATCCAAAACGTATATATCCGTCGGGTAGAACAACGAGGCTCACAGCCCAATAACTATGACTTCGATGTCGTCACGGCGGTTAAGGATCCCTGGGTTCGGTTCAATGTGCGGTAGCGTCATGACGCCGGCGGGCACTCGGCCACCAGTTGCCCGGATGAATGTTTGATCCCGATTTTCGTTTCCGATAGCGCGAATTCAATGCTGCCGGATGCGCCGGTCACATTCTCGATTACAAGACGCTCCCCGAGCGAAACGCTCATCCGCTCCGCGAGAATCCGCGCAATCGTATCGCTCGGCCCGCCTACCGCGTATCCGACGACAGTCATGATCGGCCGCGTCGGATAATCCTGTGCCGATGCGAAAGCAGATCCGGCGACTGCAGCGATCGCTGTGGCGACGAGCTGGAGACCCTGATGCCGACGAAAGCGCATGGCGAGTGGCACTACCATCAGCGACAGGCATGATCAAGCAAGTCGCAGCAGCTCACCGGGTTCGCAGCCAGCGGAGCAGACTGCCGGGTGCTGGCGATCTGACGCAAAATGGAGGACATCTCCCAAGCGGTGCCCGTCAATGCCGAGCGGCTTTTGGGCGACTCGCTCCGCAGCATTTTTTGAATGCGGCCACGGCCTCTTTGGATGTCACGTCGACTATAATCTTCAAATCGCTGAAACTAGGAGTGATTCATGAGCGAAGCGAAAGTGGTCACCTACGAGCTGGAAGGCGAGGTCGCTCTCATAGGCCTCAACCGTCCTGACAAGCGCAACGCCCTAAGCCCGGACTTGATGGAACAGCTGCGCGAGGCGGCGCTGCGCGCCGGGGACGAAGCCAAATGCGGCATCATCTACGGCCACGGTGGCAACTTCTGCGCCGGATTGGACCTTGCATGGGCAGCGGAGAACTGGAAAGAAGGCCGCTCGCAGCGGCTCCCGTTCCAGTTCAATCGCAACTCCTACCAGGAAGTGATCGCGCGCGGGAACATTCCCTTCATTGCAGCGCTCCATGGTGCAACCCTCGGAGGCGGGTTGGAGACTGCTGCCTGTGCGCATATTCGCGTCGCGGACGAATTGACGTTCTTCGGTCTGCCCGAGGGAACGCGCGGCATCTACATCGGCGGCGGTGGTTCGGTGCGGGTGGCTCGGCTGTTGGGCTTCGCCCGCATGCAGGACATGATGCTGACCGGTCGCGCGCTCAAACCCGAGGAAGCCGAGCGCTACGGCGTCGTGCAATACCTCGTTCCGAAGGGACAGTCGATAGCCAAGGCGAAAGAGCTTGCAGCCAAGATATGCAAGAACGCCCCGCTCTCGAATTTCGCCATCACCAACAGCCTGCCGCGTTTGCAGGACATGTCCTATGACGATGGTCTCTACTTCGAGCGCATGGTGGCGGAGTACACGCGCAGCCCGGAGTTCGATCGACCGGCTGCACCGGTTTCTTGATAAGACCGACCCGCGCGTGCGCATGCCGGAGTAAGCGGTCCGTGCTACCGCGCAGAAATGCGCCGCCGTCCCGGTGGCAACCGCGTCGAGCGTGACGATGTCGAGCAACCTACGAAAGCGCATGCGCATGAATCCCCTCCATCGCTTCGGATGAGGAGCACAGCGCATGCGGATGATGTCAGTTGTCGAAGCTTATTTATGCGCGTCTCGTTGATCGAGTTGGCAAGCGCTGTCGCGATAATTGCGACCATGTCCTATATGGCGAGCGCACGGCGGGTAGATGAATGGCGGCGATAGCTCGAAAAGGCAGTTTCGGCGTCGGTTAGGAATTCGCCCGTCAGCCTTCCCGCGCTTCCTGCGCGTTCCGGTTCGGCTGCGCGCGTCCTCAAAACCGCCAGCGTGGCCTTGGGCCCCGCCCACCTATGGCATAAGCTGCTGGCTGGAAGCATTCTAACAAAGGCGGGATGCACGGACGCCCGACGGGCGAGCCGAGCCAAACCGCTAAAGGAACCCGAAGGGAGGGCCCCCATGGCGATTTCGAAGTCACTCAATGTGAACGGCAAACGGGTCACGATCCAGGTCGACGACCCCGACATGCCGCTGCTCTACGCACTTCGCGACAATCTCGCGCTGCATGGTCCGCGCTTCGGGTGCGGGCTCGCGCAATGTGGTGCGTGCACCGTGCATGTGGATGGCAAGGCGGTACGCTCCTGCGTCACCCGCGTCTCATCGCTCAAGCCCGACCAGAAGGTGGTCACCCTGGAAGGACTGGGCACACCGGACAAGCCGCATCCGGTGCAGCGCGCCTTCATCGAGGAGCAGGCGGCGCAATGCGGATATTGCATCAACGGCATGATCATGGAATTGGCCGCGTTCCTCGCCACCAACAAGAAGCCGACCGAAGCGCAGATCCGTGCGGCGCTGGCGAAAAATCTCTGCCGCTGCGGGACGCATGCCCGCATTGTTCGCGCGGTCAGCCGTGCGTCGAATTACGCGTAAGGGGAGGCAAGCATGAATTATCATCCCTCCCGACGCACGTTGCTCAAGTCCGGCGGTGCGATGATCGTCGCGTTCTCGTTCGCCAGCAAGATCGGCGACGCGCTCGCGCAAGGCGGGTCCGGAGCAAGGCCACTGGCATTGACCGAGGCCGATGCCTTCCTCGCCATCGACGCCAAGGGCCGCTGCACGGTCTACTCCGGCAAAGTCGATCTCGGAACCGGCGTCACCACTGCGCTCCGGCAGATCGCCGCCGAGGAGCTCGATCTGCCGATCCGGATGGTCGATTTGATTCAGGGCGACACCATGCTGACGCCCGATCAGGGCAAGACCTGGGGCAGCCTGACGATCCAGCTTGGCGGCATGCAGATTCGCAATGCCGCGGCGACGGCCAAGGATGCGTTGCTCGAACAGGCGGCCAACCGGCTCGGCGCCAAAAAGGAAGACCTCCAAGTTTCCGATGGCGTTATCAGCAGCGGCAGCAAGCGCGTCACCTACGGCGAGCTGGTCGGCGGCAAGATGTTCTCACTCAAGCTCGACCACCAAAAGCCGGCCAAGGGGAAAGACCCGAAGGATTACAAGCTGGTTGGCAAGCCGGTGCCGCGCGTCGACATTCCGGACAAGGTGACCGGCCGGTTCACCTATATGCAGGACTTCCGTGTGCCCGGCATGTTGCATGGACGCGTCGTGCGTCCGCCGGCCTTCGGCGCCAACCTCGAAAATGTCGACGAGAGCTCGATCAAGAACATCGCCGGCGTGGTGAAGGTCGTCCGCGAGGGGAATTTCCTCGGCGTCGTCGCACAAAGCGAATGGGCGGCGATCAAAGCGGCGCGGCAGCTCAAGGCGACATGGTCAAAAGCGCAAACGCTGCCTGATCCGGCGAAGCTGTGGGAGCATGTCCGCGCAACCAATGTCGCGAAGGACGAAGTCACCAGCAACGTCGGCAACACCGCGGAAGCCCAAGGTAAAGAGGGTGTCAAGGCGATCAAGGCGAGCTACGACTTTGCCATTCATACCCATGGTTCGATTGGTCCATCTTGCGCCATAGCCGAGTTCAAGGACGGCAAACTCACCTCATGGTCGGCGTCGCAGGCCACGCATGATCTGCGCAAGCAGCTCGCGGAAATGTTCGCGATGCCCGTTGAAAGCGTGCGCTGCATCTACCTCGAAGGCTCGGGCTGCTATGGCCGCAACGGCCATGAGGATGCCGCCGGCGACGCGGCGATGCTCGCCAAAGCGGTCGGAAAGCCGGTGCGGGTGCAATGGTCGCGGGCTGACGAACATGGCTGGGATCCGAAGGGCCCCCCGACGCTCGTGGACCTGCGCGCCAGCATGGATGGCTCCGGCAATGTCGTCGCCTGGGAATCGGAATTCTTCATTCCGCAGCAGACGGCCGGGAGCTTCATGGTGCCACTCACTCCGGCGACGCTCGCGAGCTTGCCGCAGAAGCCTGACATCGCGCCAGGGAACATCTTCCAGAATTCGGCAATTCCCTACAAGTTCGCCAATGTGAAGACGGTCTGTCGCCGCCTCGAGACGACGCCCTTCCGTCCGTCATGGATCAGGACGCCGGGTCGGATGCAGAACACCTACGCCAACGAGTGCTTCATGGACGAACTCGCCGCGACGGCCGGTGCTGACCCGATCGAGTTTCGTTTGAAGTACCTCGATCCCAAGGACACGCGCGGCATCGAGACACTGAATTGGGTCGCCGCCTTGGCGAAATGGGACAAGCGCCCCTCGCCGAAAAGCGAGCGCAGCAGTGATGTCCTCAAAGGGCGCGGCGTGTCATATGTGAAATATGAACTCAGCCGCACCTATATCGCGACGATCGCCGAAGTCGAGGTCGATCGGGCGACCGGCAAGGTTCGCGTGTCGCGCGTCTTCGTGGCGCATGATTGCGGCCAGATCATCAATCCGGACGGCTTGAAGAACCAGATCGAGGGCAATGTCATCCAGACCGTGAGCCGGACCCTGATCGAGGAGCTCAAGTTCGACCGCGCGATGGTGACGAGCCTCGACTGGGCGAGCTATCCGATCCTGACCTTCCCGGATGTGCCTGAGATCGTCATCGACCTGATCGATCGTCCGGCGGAGCGCCCATGGGGCGCGGGCGAGCCGTCGGCGGCGGTCGTGCCTTCGGCGATCTCGAACGCGATCTTCGACGCGACCGGCGTGCGCATGCGCTCGGTGCCCTACACGCCAGCCAGGATGAAGATGGCAATGAGCGCAAGTTGATCGAGGTGGCCTCGCACTCGCCCTCAGGGATGGACGACGGATGCGGAGCAGGCGGCAAACTTCGGCATTGGCCTTGTTTGCCGTGCCCGGTCCTCTGGCGCGGGGCAGTTTGTGCCCCGCGCCCTGCTGATCTCAGGCCGCTTGCCGCATGTCCGCCGAAAGCGCGAGGACCCGGGCTGCAAGCCGCTCGCGAACCACCCGCGGAACCTGGCGATAGGCTTTGGCACGCGGATAATCCATTTCTACGATCGACCTGCCCTGCGGGTAGAGCGCCTCGTGCTCGTCCCAGTTGTCGAAGGCGAGTTCGATCGACATTATCGACGAACGTCTCCGCCGGCACGCCCTCCGCCAGAACCAACGAATGGTCGTCAAGTTCGATGTGATAGTAGGTATAGATTTCGGGCACGTCGCTTTCGCGCACGACCGAGGTTCCGTTCACGAGTGCGCCGGCCTGCATGAGCACGCCGTCGACCAGCAAAGCGTGGTCGGGCGAGAGTAGCAGATCGCGCACCGGCATATTGTTGCCAAGCGCGCCAGCCTTGATGCGGATTGGCAGCACACGCAGCGGATCGCCGAAGATCCGCGATACCGTCTGCCGGCCGACCCAGCGCACTGGGGCCGGGGCGCCCCCAACGGTTAGCACGAGATCGCCGGGCTTGAATGTCTCAACCGCTTGCGTGCCGGCGGGCGTGCAAATGCGCGTACCCGGCATGAAGCAGATGACTATCTCGTCAGTATTGATGACATGGAAATAGTTGCCCGCCATCGATGAGGTGAACGTGACCGTTCCGATCTCGGTGCTCGAGGAGTTGAACACGTGCAGCGTCACATTGTCGCCGCCAAGCGTTGCGTGGTTGGCGCCGGTGACCTTGATGCCGTCGAAGAGATTTTCGTCACCACCGCTGTTGTTGGTGAAGCCGGCGATGTGGCCGAAGAAGTTGGTCAGGCCGACCGTCTCGAGATCAAGTATTTCTCCCGAGGCAGTACCAGTCGCATTATCGAACGTGATGGTCGGGTGGATGGAGGCCGTTCCGACCTGCGCGTCGAATTTCAACGCGTTTCCGCTCGCCGCAGCAATGTGGAAAGTGGATGCGGCCCCGAGATTGACCTCACTCGTGAAATGAAGCGTACCGAAGGTGGCGGTTGCTCCGCCCTCGAAATCGGTGCTCGATGTCGAGCCGGCCGTTACCGAGCCGTCACCTGTGAACGTCGCACCGGAAGCGATTGTGATTGCAAACGTATCGGTTAGCGTGCCGCCATCGAGCGTGATCGTTCCTGAAGTGACGCTCTCCGCAGCATTGATCGTTAAATTCCCCAAACTCCCAATTGCCAGTGTTTGATTACCGTCTGTGATGGAAATAGCGGCCGCCGAGGTTGCGCCGTTCTCAATTTCGAGTGTCGAGCTTGTAGTGGAATCAATGGAGAGGACAACACCACTATCAACCGAACCAAACACATGGAGGACCCCGCCGCTCGCTTGCAAGGTGCCAGTGCCAGTATAGTGACCAAGAACGTTTAGCGTACCAAAGCCGATCAAGTCGCTCGCGGAATTAAGCGCGAGCCCGCCAATGTCATTGAACGTGCCGCCTGAGATTTTGATATGGCCGGCGGTTAGCAAAGTCCCGCCTGTCACATTGAGCGTAAAGCCCTTGATATCGAGCGTTACGTCAACCGGACCCGGATCTTTCGGTTGCGCAATCGTTATTGAGCCAAGGTTCGCCGTGTCGACGTCGAGGGTGATGGTATAGGCAGGTTTACCACTGAGGATTGGCAAGACGACATCATCGCCGTCCCGTGGTATCCCATTATCCCAGTGTGCCGAGTCCGACCAATTGCCGTCAGGATCGCCGCCGACCTTCTGCCAAGCCGTCGTTGCCATATCCCTGTTTCCGTCTTTTGATTACGCTTTAAGCACCGCTGATGGAGCACCGGTCTTGTTTGCAGTGGCCGATGCTCTGGCGCGGGGCAGTTTGTGCCCCGCGCCCTGCTGATATCAGGCGGCTTCCCGCATGCCGGCCGAAAGTGCTACGAGCCGGGCTGCAAGTCGCTCGCGAACCACCCGCGGCAACTGGCGGGCCGACTTCGCGCGCGGCACCTCCATCTCGACGATCATCACCTCGTCGGCGCCATAGAATGCCTCATAGTCGGCATAGTTGTCGAAGTTGCGCCGGGTGACGTTGTCGACAAACGTCTCGGCGGCCACACCCTCCGCGAGGATCAGCGAATGATCCTCCAGCTCGACGTGGTAGTAGACGAACCTCGGTTCCGGCCTGGTGACGCGCACGATCGTCGAGTTGTTGACCAGCGCTCCGGCATGCACCAGGCAGCCGTCAAGGAGGATCGCATGGTCCGGCGACAGGAAGAGATCGCATTGCGGAACATTCTCGTCGAGCGCGCCGGCCATGATCCGGATCGGGTATGCGCGCAGTTCGTCCGCAAACCTTGACACCACGGTCTGGCGCCACAGCCAGCGCACGGCGCGCGTCTGTCCGTCGGCGGTCAGCACCTTGTCGCCGATCAGCAGCATCTCGACCGGTTTGCTCCCGGCCGGCGTGCGAATGCGCGTGCCGCGCAGAAAACAGGTGACCTCGGCTGCCTGCTGGCCGGTAAGCGTATCGGTCACGATCTGGAAGCCGGGATTTGCTACGTCGAACGAGGTGATGTGAACGTCACGGCTGCCGCCCCCGTTGGCCGTCCAGTTCAGCGTGAGCGTGCTGGTTCCGGAATTGAAATTAAGGCTGGTGATATTCACATCGTTGAACTCGATCGTATCGCCGAGTCCCATGTGCAGTACCGCATTATTGTACGGATTCGCATTAAGCGTCGTATTGATGGCGAGATGCCCGGCCGCACTGCCTGAGAAATCGGCTGTTGCCAGACCGGCGGTGTTGTTAAGACCCTGCAGGAGACCACCCTGGATAAAGAAGGTAGGGTCGTTATTGAGATTTCCAGAAGCGGAGATCGTGATCTGCCCGCCGGTCTGAACAAAATAGTTGCCGGTGGGTACGTTCGTCAGGAAGATCTGTCCGCCCGACCCCGCTGTAATCGAGCCAGCATTTGAGTTGATGTTTTGGACCGTGAACGTCCCGAAAACGTTGATCTGGCCCGCGTTCGAAAGAGTCGACGCCGTCAGCGAATTGCCGGCCCCGACCTCGAGCGTCACGCCGTTGTCGGCAATCGTCATATTGTTGAGCGTGAGGTTCAGGATGTCGTCGAGCGCCGTGTAGGTGGCTTGATTGCCGCCGCCGGACGCCATCGTGACGTCGTCGCCGTCTGTCGGGGAACCGCTCGGGTTCCAGTTGCCGGTAGTACTCCACTTGTATTTGAGGAGCGTTGGGGTGGTCGTTAGAAAGGTCTTTAAAGCCATGGTGATCTCCTGTGCTAGCTGTTCGATTTTTGACAGACGCCACCGCAAATTGCGGAGCGCGTTGTCTGAACCAATTCCTTACGGGATGGTCGGGAACCCTGGCGGATTTGTATGGGTTCCATTGGTGAACTGCAGCGTTTCGACGTTCTGCACGAACACCGTCTGACCGCCGAAGCCGGGTTTGAAGACGATCGTCGTGACACCGCTGACGTTGGTCGACTCGCTCTGGATATCGGTCGTGGATCTGCCCTGGAAGGTGACCGTATCGGTGCCGGCACCGCCGTCGAGCGTGTCGTTCTGGCCCGAGTTGGAGGAGAAGAAGATGGTGTCGTTGCCGTTGCCGCCGTTGACCGTGTCGGTCCCGGTGCCGGTCATGATGGAATCATTGCCGTCGCCGCCGGCCAGCGTGTCGTTGCCGGATCCCGTCGCATAGATGCTGTCGTTGCCGGTGCCGCCGTCGATCGAGTAGTTGCCGATGCCGGTCGCGGCGAAGATATCGTCGCCGCCTCCGCCGGACGCGGTCTCGCCAACCGAGCCCTGGAGATAGACCAGGTCGTTGCCGGCGCCGCCGTTGAGCGTGTAGAGGCCGTTGCCGGCGCCATAGAGCGTATCGGCGCCATCGCCGCCCGATAGCGAATCGTTGCCGGTGCCGCTGACGTAGAGGACGTCGTTGCCGGCATCCGTGTTGCCGCCGACGAGGGTCTCGTTGCCATTGCCGGTGCCGTAGATGAGGTCGTTGCCGTCGCCGCCGTCCATCAGATAGTTGCCGGCGCCCGACCCGACGAAGAGATCGTTGCCCAAACCGCCGAACAGCGAACTTGCGCCGGCGCCGGTTGCGTCGAGGAAGTCGTCTCCCGCTGCGCCGAAGGCGCTATCGGCGCCGTTGCCGGCGGTCGTGAGCGTGTCGTTGCCGACGCCGCCGATCAGCGTATCGCTGTTGGGGCCGCTGTCATAAAGCGTGCTTGATCCGGTTGAACCGCTGGCATCCAGAAAATAGGTGCCGGTGCCCGTCGCCGTCAGCGTGTCGTTGCCGCTGCCAGACCCGCCCGTAAGGGTGTCGTTGCCGCCGCCGGTGGCATAGAGCGCGTTGTTGCCGGCTCCGCCATCCATCGAATAGTTGCCGCTGCCGGAACCGATCAGCAGGTCGTTGCCAGCGCCGCCGAAGCCAAACTCCAGGCCCGTGCCCTGCAGATTGACCTGGTCGTCGTCGTTGCCGCCGTCGAGTATGTAGAGGCCACTCCCGGTGCCCGTGACGGTATCGTTGCCGGCACCCCCGGCCAGCGAATCAAACCCCCCGCCCGTGGCAGCGAGGACGTCGTCGCCAAAATTGCCCGTGAGGGTGTCGTTTCCGTTGCCGGTGGCGTAGAGGCTGTCGTTTTCGGTTCCGCCGTCGAGCACGTAGCTGCCGTTGCCCTGCGCGCTCATGATGTCGCTGCCGGCACCGCCAAAGAGCAAGCTCGACCCGGTGCCGGTGGCGGTCATGAGATCGTTGCCGGCGGCGCCGCTGGCATTGTCGGCACCGCTGCCCGCGGTCGTGATCGTGTCGTTGCCGATGCCGCCGATCAACGTGTCGTTTTGAGTGCCGCTGTCATAGAGCGTGCTCGACCCGGTCTCGCCGCTCGCATCGAGCACATAGAGGCCGGTGCCTGATGCCGAAAGCGCATTGTTGCCGCTTCCGGCACCGGCCGTGAGCGTCTCGTGGCCCGACCCAGTCCCGTAAAGCGTGTTGTTCCCGGTTCCGCCATCAAGCACGAACGTGCCGCTGCCCGAACCGGTGATCATGTCGTTGCCCGCACCTCCGTAGGCCGTTTCCAGGCCGCTACCCTGCGCCAGCATGATGTCGTCGTTATTGCCGCCATCCAAAACGTTGGGGCCGCTCCCGGCAGCCGCCATGGTGTCATTGCCATCGCCACCAAAAAGCTGGTTGTTGCCCGTGCCGCCGGTATAGACGATGTCGTTTCCGGCGCCGCCGAAGAGCGTATCGTTGCCGTTGCCGGTCGCATAAATGCTGTCGTCGCCGGTTCCGCTGTCGAGCAAATAGTTGCCGTTGCCGGATCCGAGGATGTTGTCGTTGCCGTCACCGCCGTAGGCGGTTTCCGGTCCGAGGCCCTGAGCGAAGATTTGATCGTTGCCCGCCCCCCGTCGAGCACATAAGTGCCGTTGCCGGCACCGGTGAGCGTGTCGTTGCCGGCGTCGGCCGACAGCGAATCGGTCCCCATGCCACTGGCCGTGAGTGTGTCGTTGCCGGTGCCGCCGAACAGGGTGTCGTTGCCCGAGCCGGCGTCGTTGAGAGCATCGTTGCCGGCGCCGCCGACCAGTTCATCGTTGCCGGAGCTGTCGTCGAACAGCTGATCGTTGCCGTTGCCTGCGGCCAGCAGAACGTTCTCGTGACCGGTCAGGATCACAGCCGAGTTCTGGCTGAGCGCAATGATGGCCTTGATGATGGCGTTGGCGTCGGTGTCGACGGTGAAGCTGGTCGCTGTGAACATGGCGATCTGCGCCGGGATATTGAGCGGAGGAGGCGCCGACACGGCGTCAATCGGAGGCGTCGCGCTGATCTGGACGGCTGCGAGGCCCGCACCACCCGGGTAGATTCCCTGATTGTTCAGGTAGGCCAGGATTTGATCTTGGGTTGCGGTGTCAAAAGTAGGTGCGATGACCTGTAGGAACTGCGTCTGGTCGAGATCATAGGTCGCCATGTTCGCCTCCGTGCTATTTCCGAGTGTCGGTCCGCCGCTCGCGGCATCAGGGGTGTTGAACGTGAAAAGTGTAGCTCTTTGCAACATCACCGGATTTCGAGCCGGTCGTGAGCCCACGCATGCGTCGGGCCGAAGAGCAGTAGGTCAACGTATCGAACAGCGTCCGCGGGGGCAATCACAGTTCGTTCTGTAGCGGCGGATCGATCTCGTTGGCGATCACAGAGATCCGGGGGAACTGTGAGATCTTTGCAACCGACGGCTTTTCGACGGGCTGACTGAATTCAGCTGATGGTGCCCGTGTACGCAGCTCAGTTCGCGGCAACCCGGCGCTGGAATTACAAATGCAGTATCAAGTGCGGTCGAGATGGGCCTCGGGCCAGAATACCGTGAGCTGCTGCGCGGGGTCGTTTCATGCAGTTTTTTCGCCGGCTGCAACGTCGTGGTTCGAATATCCGTTTCACGCGCCCAAATAGGCTTCGATGACGCGCGCATCGCGCCGGACCAGCTGCGGTGACCCTTCGGCGATCTTCTCGCCGAAATCCATGACCACCAGCCGATCGGCCACTCCCATGACGAGATCCATGTCGTGCTCCACGAGCAGGATCGACATTCCCTCGTCGCGCAAGGATTTGAGCAACCGGACGAGTTCCTGCTTCTCTTGATGGCGAAGTCCGGCCCCCGGCTCGTCGAGCAACACCAACAACGGATTTGCGGCCAGGGCCCGGGCGATTTCGGCGACGCGCTGCTGCCCAAGCGGAAGGTTGCCGGCGACGTTGTAGATATGGCCGTCAAGACCAACGCGGCGGATCTGGCTCGCCGCTTCAAACATCAACATAGCCTCTTCACGCCGATCGAGCCGCAACATGGCGCTGATCACGCCACTGCGGGCACGGGTGTGAGCGCCGAGCGCGACGTTCTCGACCAGCGTCATGGTGGGGCGCAGCCGCACAAGCTGAAAGGTCCTGGCGATCCCGAGCCTGACGATGTCGCGCGCCGGCAATAGGTCGATCCTGCGGCCGCGGAAGCGAATCTGCCCGGAGGTCAACGGCAGAACGCCGCTGATCAGGTTGAACAGCGTTGTCTTGCCGGCGCCGTTGGGTCCGATGAGCCCGACAATCTCGCCGCTGCGCACCTCGAAATCGATGTTGTTGACCGCCGTCAACCCGCCGAACAACTTGCAGGCCCCGTCGACCTCGAGCAGAATCTGGCCGTCCGACACGCGTGGCCGGCGCGCCAGGGCGGGTGCCTGCTCCGGTACACGTACCGGCGATCGGTCGGGCAGCACCCGAAGGATCCTCGCCATGATCCCGCCGCTGGCATTGTGCAGGATCAAAACCACCGCGATCCCGAAAACGATCACCTCGAACTGCCCCGCACTGCCGATCAGTTTCGGCAGCACATCCTGAAGCCAGCTCTTGATGATGGTGATGACGCCGGCACCGATGAGGGCGCCGCCGACCTCGGTCGCGCCGCCGACCACGATCATGAACAGATATTCGATGCTGGCGTCGACGCCGAACGGCGTCGGATTGACGAATCTGAGATAATGCGCGTGCAGCCAGCCGGCACAACCGGCGAGCAGGGCCGAGTAGACGAATACGATGATCTTCAGCCACCACGTATGCACGCCGAAAGCCTCGGCCATCGTGGCGTTGCGCAGTGAACGAATGGCGCGGCCAGGCCGCGAGTTGAGCAGGCGGACGATCGACACGAGGGCAATGACCGTCACGAACCAGATCAAATAGGCGTAACGCCGCTCCGGTTCGAAGGAGAACCCGAGAATGCCGAGGCCGGGGATGCCCGGAATTCCATTGTACCCACCGAGACCCTGCAAGTTCCCGAACACGAAATAAAGGCTGATGCCCCAGGCGATCGTGCCGACGACGAAATAATGACCGGACAGGCGCAGCGTCAGCAGACCGAGGATGAGCGCCGCGAGCGACGTGAGACCGATCGCGACCGGCAGCGATAGCCATGGCGAAAGGCCGTAGGTGGTAGTCAGGACGGCGGTCGTGTAAGCGCCAATGCCGACGAAGGCCGCGTGCCCGAACGACGTGAGGCCGGCGACGCCGGTCAGCAGCACAAGGGCGAGCGCCACGATGGCGTAGAGCCCGATGTAGTTGAGCATTGTCACGTAGAAGTCGGGAAACAGTAACGGGCCCCCGGCAATCAAGGCCAGCAGACAGGCAAGGCCGATCCTGTCGATCGTCATTCCTCGTCATCCTCTTCGAGGTGACGGTTGGCCAGCGATCGCCACAACAGGAACGGCACCAGCAGGGCGAAGACGATGGCTTCCTTGAGCGCGCTCGCCCAGAACGAGGCAAAGGATTCGAGCAGTCCGACGAACACCGCGCCCACGGCGGCGAGGGGGTAGCTGACCATTCCGCCCATCACGGCGCCGACGAAGCCCTTCAGGCCGATGAGAAAGCCAGTATCGTAATAGATGGTCGTGAGCGGCGCGATCAGAATGCCGCTGAATGCGCCGAGCAGCGCGGCGAGCGTGAACGCCATTTTGCCCGCCGTCTCGGTGCTGATGCCCACGAGTCGCGCTCCGACCCGATTGATCGCGGTCGCACGCAGCGCCTTGCCGAGATCGCTATGTGTGAAAAACAGCCAGAGCAGCAACATCAGCAGCGCGGAGGTGGCGATGACGACGAGGCTCTGGCCCGACACCAGCATCGGGCCGGCCTGCATGCGGACGTCGGAGAACGCGGGCGTGCGCCAACCCTCGGCTCCGAAGAACACCAGTTCCAGTCCGACCAGGGAGTAGTGTGCCGCAACGGCGACGAACAGCAGCAACAGCACCGACGCGTTCGCCACCGGCTGAAACGCGATCCGATACAGAAACGGTCCGAGCGGCACCACCAGCGCGAGGCTGAGCACAATCTGAACGAACAAGGGCGGCCGCGCCGGGGCGAGCCACGTCGTGATCGCGAGCAGCGCCAGCGGCAGCGCCATGCCAAACATCAGGGCGGTCCGAAAAGGCTGCCATCGCCGCGCGCGAACGGCGGCGCGCAACTCGATCAGTACGACGCAGACGCCCAGGCCCAGCAACAACCAGATGACGCCCGGCACCTTGCCGTCCTGCAGGGTCGCCAGGGTCAAAGCGCCAAGGGTGACGAACTCGCCTTGGGGAACAAACAGCACGCGCGTGACGGTGAAGACCAGCACGATCGCAAGCGCCACCAGTACATAGATGGCGCCGGTCGTGATCCCATCCTGAACCAGGACGAGGGCAATGGCCTCATTCATCTAGACGCGATCTGCGCGAGCGCTCAGACCATCGGGCTATTGGTAGAGCTTGAACACGCCGTCCTGCACGCGCACCAGGACGCGCGCGCGTTTGTCGACGCCGTTGTGATCCTGCGGCGACATATTGTAGACGGCGTGGGTACCGACCAGCTCCTTGATCGCTTCCAGCGAGTCGCGCATGGCTTGGCGAAACTGCGGCGTACCCGGTGTCGCCTTTGCGAGAGCGCCTGGAATGGCCGCCTGCACCAGCAGGAACGTATCATAGGCGTAGCCCGCAAAGCCGTTGCGGACCTGAGGATATTTGCCCTCGAAGTCCTTGAAGAACGCGAGCGACACCTTCTTGATCGGATTTGTATCGGGGAGTTGATCGGCGACGATCAGCGGCCCGCTGGGCGCGATTGCGCCTTCGACGCTCTTGCCGCCTACGCGCAGGAAATCCGGGCCGATGATGCCGTGGGTGTGATAGACTTGACCTTTGAAGCCGCGCTCCAGCAACGCCAGCTGCGGCAAGGTCGCCGGAGAGGCCGTGGCACCAATGAACACGGCGTCCGGATTGGCCGCGATGATCTTCAGCACTTGGCCGGTCACCGAGGTGTCGGCGCGGTTGTAACGCTCATTGGTGACGACCTTGATCCCCGCATCACCGGCGAGCTTCTCGATCGTCTGCAGGCACAGATCGCCCCAGCCGTCGGTGAAACCGATGTAGGCCAGCGTCTTCACTCCGCGCGCCTTCATGTCGTCGACCAATGCGCTGAACATGACCGGGACCTGCTGCGGCACCGTGAAGACCCACGGTTGCTTGCTCGCGGGAACAACGATCGGCGACATGCAGATCTGCGGGACCTTGCTCTCGACCGCGACGTCGACCAGCGCGAGGCATGTGGGGGTCGAGGTGGATCCGATCAGCACATCCACTTTATCTTCGCCGATCAGCTTTCGTCCGTCCTTGACGGTGGTGGTCGGATCGCCGCCGTCGTCGAGCATGATGTAGCGCACCTTCTGACCGGCGATGGTGTCGGGCAGATTGGAGAAAACGCTCTTGTAAGGCAGCCCCGCGGATGCGGTCGGACCGGTGGTGCCGAGGATGATGCCGATGGCGATGTCGGCGCGTGCGGGGAGGGCAGCCATGATGACAGCGCCGCACAGGACAGCCACCAAACGAAGCCTGATTTTCATCGTGTGATCCTCCCCTGCGCCAAAGCGTTGCTCACCCGATCCTCCGATCGAAGGCGGCGTCCGTGCTACACGAGTTAGCCTTGACACAGCACGTGGAGTCAAGCCATTTTGGTCAATCGACCAAACGCGCGCCAACCCGCGGCTTGCGCCGGACATGACGGCGGCAAGCCCGGTCATGCTTCCACCTGGACGGCTGAAATTTCGGGTTCGTCAATGCGTTATTCGGAAGACGCGAGCCCACCGAAGGCCGTCAACACGCGGCTCATTCCAGCGGCGTTCGACGGCATGGGGCAGGAGGGCAAGATCCTGCGCGCCACCATGGAGTGCATCGTCGGATTAGGCATCGACCGCACCACGACGCACGCCATCGCCCGCAAGGCGCACCTGAAGCAGGGCATCATCCACTATTATTTCAAGAGCAAGGATGAACTCCTGATGCGGCTGCTGCGCATGATCTTCGCCGAAAGCGAATTGATCATGACCCAGATCGCATCGAGCGACGCGTCGGCACGCGAGAAAGTCGAGCTGATATTGGAGGCGGGGCGCCGGTTCGTGGTCGAACGCCACGACGTCTTCATCGTCTATGTTGCGTTCTGGGCGCACGCCATGGCGCGGGGAGGGCGCTGGAAAGAGGCCTACAAAGTACTCCTCGACCGGCTGATTGGCGCCATCCGGGTCGTGATTCAGTCCGGCGAACGGTCGGGCGATTTTCAAAAGGGCACAGCCGGACCCGCCGCCGCATTGATTGTTGCGTGCGTGCAAGGGCTCGGGCTGCAGGCCAACATCCGCACCGGCGTCCGGCAGGCGATCGAGATCCAATCGTCCTTCGACGCAATCCTCTCGCTGTTCGCCGTGGGAGCCAACGGCGCCGGTCTGCACGCCGGCCGGAACGGCACCCGCGGCCTGGACAAAGTGCGTTCACCACAACTGCCGCCGCCGAGGCAAACCACCGAGGCGCGGCGTCGTGCGAAATGACCGTGCGAACCGGAGAAGCCACCATGAGATCGACCAGCGCCGTGCGCGTTGATGCACGCCCGGAAGCCGTCGACGTCGAGCCCCCGCGATGCGGGGTGATCGTCGTCGACATGCAGAATGGATTTGCCGCCAAAGGCGGGTACCTCGAGCGCGCCGGATTGGATATTTCCGGACCCCGGGCGACGATCGACAACTGCCGGAAAGTGATCGACGCTGCCAGGAACGGGGGTTCACGCATCATCTATCTGCAGATGGGGTGGCATCGCGATCTGCACGACGCCGGGGCGCCCTATCAGGGGATGTGGCACAAATCGGTCGGACTGCGCTTCATGCGCGAGCGTCCGGACCTTGCGGGCACCGCGATCACGCGCGGGACATGGGACTATGCAATTATCGATGACCTGGCGCCGCAGGAGGGCGACATACTCATACAGAAGACCAGGCTCAGTGGCTTTTTCGAAACCAACCTCGATTCCATTCTCCGCGGGCTTGGCATCAACACGCTCGCATTCGTCGGCATTGCGACCAATGTGTGTGTGGAAGCGACGCTGCGCGACGCCCTCTACCGGGACTACAAGTGCCTTCTGATCGAAGACGCCACCAATGCGGCCGGACCGCCGTTCGTGAAGGATGCGTCGCTCTACAACGTGGAAATGATCCTGGGCTGGGTCACGTCCACGGCGAGGTTCTGCGCCGCCTTCGCGGGCGCGTCCGTACCCGCAGCCGCGGCGTCGTCGTGAGCGCAATGAGCCGGGACATCGGCTTCGTCGGCCTTGGCCGGATGGGCCTGCCGATGGCGGTGAGTCTCATCAACGCCGGCTACACCGTTACTGGGTTTGACCCCCGCACCATGGACCGGTTTGTGGCGGCCGGCGGAAAACCCGCCCGCTCGCCGCGCGAAGCGGCCGCCGGGCAGGAGTTTGTGATGTCCTGTCTTCCCGGGTCCGCCGACATTCTGCGGGACGTTCTCGAAGGGCCGGGCGGACTTTTGTCGGCACTCGACGCCGGCGCGGTCCTGATCGAAACCAGTACCCATCCCGTCGATGCGAAGCGCTGGGCAACCGACCGGCTGGCCGAACGCGGCGCGGTCCTGCTCGAGTGCGAAATCACCGGCGTTCCAACGATGGTGGCGGCGCGCCAATGCGTTTTCTTCATCAGCGGCGGCAACCGCGCTGCGTTCGAGCGATGCCTCCCGGTGTTCGATGCGATTACGACGACGCAGAAGCGCTATCTCGGCCCGCTCGGGACGGCGACCAAAATGAAGCTCGTCAACAACTTGCTGACCTGCGTGCATGTTGCGGTGGCAGCCGAAACTCTCGCTCTCGGCATCAAGGCAGGCCTTGATCCGGACGCCATGCTGGCGCTGTTCGGCGCCGGAGCCGGCAGTTCGGTGATGTTCACCCAACGCGGGCCGCTCATGGCCGCGCGCAAGTTCGACGAGTTGGACGGACCGTTCGATTCGCTGGCGAAACTGCCGCCGGCAATTGGGGCCCTTGCCGACGACGCAGGCGCCGCCACACCGATGCTCGACGCCGCCGCAAAATTGTTTGCTCTCGCGCTTGCACAGGGGCGCGGTTCGCAGGACGTCGCCGCCATGATCGAGGTGATCGAGTTGCTCGACGGGCGCCATCGCGGAGGCGGGGAACCTCGGCCCGTCTGACACCGCGCCGACCGAGGGTCGGTGTGGCTTTCCTGATCGGAGGTCTGCATGTCCTTTGATGATTTGCCGCCGCTGCCGCCGCAAGTGAATCCCGACGCCCAAAAGTATATCGACCGTGTCTGCGCATTGTCGCGCGCCGCCTTCAAGACCGCGCGCGGCGAGTTCGACATCGCCTATGGCGACGACTACTGGCAGAAGATCGATATCTTCGTCCCGCCGGCCGCGGGACAGCAGAAGCTACCGGTGCTTTGCTTCATGCACGGCGGCGCCTGGGTGAGCGGCAGCAAGGAATGGGTGGCATTCATGGCAGCGCCGGTCACGGCGCTGCCGTCGATCTTCGTCTCAGTCAATTATCGGCTTGCCCCGGCGGCGCGCTTTCCGGCCGCGATGGACGATTGTTTTGACGCGCTGGCCTGGGTCCATCGAAATATCGCCCGCTTCAACGGCGACCCGGATCGGATCTTCGCCGGCGGACACTCGGCAGGCGCACACCTGGCGGCACTGCTCACGTTGCGTCGCGAGCTGTCTGTCGCCCGCGGCCTGCCGCGCGACGTCATCAAGGCGTGCTTCCCGGTGAGCGGGGTCTTTGACATGCGTGCCAAGGATCCGGTGCCCGGAAGTCTCGAGGACCGCATCTACCAGCAGGTCCTTGCGCGGCGGGAAGATGACGCGATGGCAAGCCCGATCGCCTATGTCGACGGCAATGCGACGCCATTCTTCATCACCTGGGGCGATCGCGATTACGACAGCGTCATCCAGCAATCCCGCGCCATGGTGGCAGCATTGCGCCGGCAGCCGTGTCGCCTGGAGTTCGAAGAAATGGCGGGATTCGACCACTTCCGGACCAACGAAGACACCCAGCGGCTCGACAGTCCCTGGGTTCGCCGGGTTCACGGTTGGATGCGCGGAAACATCGCGGCATGAAGCAACAGGCGGCGCGGATTGGACACAGTCAGGTCTTTCCTCCATTTGCCGAGGTCAAGGACGGCAAATCGCAAGGGCTCGCCATAGACATTCTCGCCGCTGCCGCAGCGCGTGTCGTAATCGCGATCGAATGGGTACCGGTGCCGTTCGAGCAACTACAGCACACTCTCGATGATGGCCGTGCGCAGGCGATCTTTCCTCTCGGGATCACGCCTGAGCGGCGCCAATCGTTCGACTTCGGCGCTCCGCTTCTGACGACCGGCGGCGCCCTGTACGTGCGCGCGCCGGATGATGAGCCCACGAGCCTCGCTGCCCTGGCTGGCAAGATCGTCGTCACGCCGCAAACCGGTCCGCTTGCGGCCGTCATCCAAAGAATGGCTCCGGACGTAAGGCTGGTCACGACGGCGAATTACGAAGAGAGCCTGGCGCGCCTCGTGGCAGGCGAAGCAGACGCCGCCGCGCTCAACTATCAGGTCGGAGCCCGCATGGTCGCTGAGCTCTATGCCGGTCGCATAACCGTGCCTCGTGTCATGTTCGCGCAACAACAGCTGGCCGTTGCCGTGCCAAAAGGCCGGAGGATGGAGCTGCTGGCTCGGCTGGACGATGGCCTTGCGGCGCTCCATGCCGACGCTACATGGCAACAGATCAACAAACGTTGGGGGACTGACCTTCATTCGGACTGCCGGCCATGAGGGCATCGCATGGACAAGTGACGCGGCGACAGGCCATCGCGGCCCTGATGGGTGGGGCGCCGTGGGCCTCGTCGGTCGAGCACGCGCCCAGAGCGGCGGGCCGCCGCCACCCTTTCCACCGAGCCGTGAACCGAAGCGGGCGCCGGCGACACGGGCCGCATCGAAGAATGCGGTGTGGCTGACGCTGCCGCCGACGCCGTCGCTTCCGAGCGCAACGCGCAGCGGGCTTGCGGCGGTCAACGGAACGCGCGTCTTCTTCGCCCAGTTTGGCGAAGCGGGGCCGCCGGTTCTGTTTCTGCATGGCGGCCTCGGCAACTCGAATTATTGGGGATACCAGATCAAAGAGCTGACCAAGGCCTTTTCAGTTACGGTGATGGACACCCGTGGCCACGGGCGCGGTCCTGTGACTTCGCGCACCTTTGGCTACGACCTGTTCGCGCAGGATGCGGTCGCTCTCCTCGATTTTCTCAAAGTTCCCGCCACGGCGATTGTCGGCTGGAGTGACGGGGCCATTACCGGACTGGTGCTGGCAATGACCAGGCCGGACCGGGTGTCGAATCTATTTGCGTTCGGTGGAAATAGTTCGCCCGAAGGGCTCAAGCCTGACGGCGCCAGGAGCGGTGTATTTACGGCTTACGCGACGCGCTGCAAGGCCGAATACGCACAGCTCTCGCCGCATCCAGAAAGATGGGCGCAATTGATGGAGGGCCTGCGGCGCATGTGGCGCGCGGAGCCGAATTTCACGCGCCAGGAACTGGCGCGTGTGAGGACGCGCACGATGATCGTGGACGGCGAACACGACGAGGTCATCAAAACAGAACACGCAAAGCAGATGGCCGACGCGATCCCGGGGGCTCGGTTGGCGATATTGCCAAACGCGAGCCACTTCGCGATGCTGCAGAATCCCTCTCAGTTCAATGAAACCTTGATTGAGTTTCTCAGCTCGTAAGAAACAACTTGGATTGATTGCTGGGTCGCGTGTCCAGTTCGAGTAAAATAATTCGGCTCAACGCTCATTCCTAGGCCGATTAGGCAACCTGTTTGCGGGCATCAAATGCCTCCAGCATTTCCAGAGCCCCGACCAGTTAAGCGATCACTTCTGCGTCCACTCACGGGCAAGCCGTTGTGCTTCGGCAATCTGCGCCGGAGCCAATTTCGCGGCAACCATGTCGCGGCTCTCGACAGCTAGCTTGCGCTCTTCGTTATCCGGTAATCGGGCCGCGGCAAGATTGAACCAAACGTGTGCCTGAAGGGAGTTCTGTGGCACGCCGCGGCCGGAGACGTACATGAAGCCAAGGTTGAGCATGGCGTTGGCGAAGCCTTGGTCCGCTGCCTTGCGATACCACTTCACCGCCTCGGCGTCGTCGTGCGGCACGCCTTGGCCGGTCTCGTAACTGACGCCGAGCACCCACTGGGCCGAGGCGAGGCCCTGGTCGGCGGCCTTGCGCTGCCACGTCACCGCCGCGGCATCGTCCCGTGGTACTCCTCGGCCATTCTTGTACACGAAACCGAGGTTGTGCTGGGCGAGCGCAAAGCCCTGGTCGGCCGCCTTGCGATACCAATTTGCCGCCTCGGCGAAATCTTGCGGCACGCCGATGCCTTTTGCGTACAGAACGCCGAGGTTGTACTGGGCGCTGGCGTTCCCCTGATCGGCCAATGGACGAATGAGCTGCAGGGCGGTCGTGTAATCACCGCGCTGATAGGCGGCCGTCGCATCCTCAAGCGGCCCGGCGGCCACCGGAGCCACCACCCGCAAGCATGCCACAACAGCCACAATTCCGGCCGTGACGATGCTTCTCATGAACGCACTCCGAGCGCGAACGCATGCTGACAAACGTCATCGGCAGGCCGGCGGCGGCTGACAAGATCAGCAGGGACAGAAGCCGAAAGCAACACCAGACCGCCAGCCGTCGTGATTCGCACTCACGGTTTTGAACATCCTAGCCATGAGGCCTGATTGCGCATTTCGAGCTATTGGATAACCGCGGGGCCGTTTGATTGCCGGCGGCCAACACTTTGCCCGTTGACAAGTTTACAAGATGGACCCGGTTGCACGCGCGGCAGATCATTCCCTCATAGATCTCACCCTGGTTCGCGGGCGCATCGTCCACGACCCAATCGTCCACTGTCAGGCCCGTGATAGGGCATCGATAGACTACCGCAATCATAGTCGCACATTAGCGCCGCCGGCGGCACGCCATTTGACCCAGCGCAAATCTCCCGCAAATTTGGGATGTATTGTTCATTGGGTGCAAGGCTGCTTGTGGGTCAACGATCGACCGAACAGGGGCCACCAAACCAGGGCGCGGCTGGGCATCGTGGGGTGCCGAAGCGTGTTAACTACTTGGCGAAACATGTCGCCAAGGACGTTCTGACTACTGCTGGTATTGAAGTGCGTTTCGCTGAATTTGATTTGACGACAGCCACATGAGCCGCCTTCGCCTGCGCCCCGAGAATCACTTCTTCAACCGCGTTGGGTGGTTGAGGGCCGCGGTGCTTGGGGCCAATGATGGCATCATCTCGACCGCAAGTTTGATCGTCGGCGTTGCCGCCGCGTCCGCGACGCAGCACGATGTCCTGATCGCGGGTGTCGCAGGACTGGTGGCCGGCGCAATGTCGATGGCCGCCGGCGAGTATGTGTCAGTCAGCTCGCAGTCCGACACTGAAAAGGCCGATCTCGCGCGCGAACGCATAGAGTTGAACGAAAATGCAGAGTTTGAGCTTGATGAGCTTGCAGAAATATACGTCAAGCGCGGCGTCGATCAGCCACTTGCGCGGCAGGTTGCCCGGCAGCTGATGGCGAAAGATGCCTTGACCGCCCACGCACGCGATGAGCTTGGGATTTCCGAAATCACGACCGCTCGCCCCGTGCAAGCCGCGCTCACATCGGCAGTCATGTTTTCCATAGGTGCGGCCATGCCCTTGCTCATGGTCGTCGTTTCACCCGCCGCTGCGCTTGCCCCCGTCGTGTCTGCTGCGTCTTTGGGCTTTCTCGCCCTTCTGGGTGCGATTGGGGCGAGGGCAGGTGGTGCAAACGTACTGCGCGGCACAGCCCGGGTGACATTCTGGGGTGCGTTGGCCATGGCTCTCACCGCCGGTATCGGCAAGCTTTTCGGAACGATTGTCTAAGGGATTGAGCCAAACCATTTATTGAAGAGAACGAGGCCCACGGCGCTTGGCGACGACGGACAGTCGCTGCGAAGCAATGACCTGCGGTCAAATCCGTCACTTCATTCGATCATCTCGCGCTGATGAGCGGCGCCGCCTGGATTCGCATTGCAGGATCGAGGGCGGATTGCATTCTTATATGGCGTATACGCAGGCCATGAAGCTGCGTGATACGGAAGGTCCGGCCCTGAGGGCGGACCGTTCGCATGTCGCTCTAACAGGAGGTCATGCTAAGCGTACATTGAATTTTGCTCCCCTCTACCGTTCAACCGTCGGCTTTGACCGGATGTTCTCCATGCTTGACCAGTTCGAAGGCGTGGAAGGCTTGGGGTCGAACTATCCGCCTTACAATATCGAGCGCACCGGTGAGAACACGTATCGCATCTCAGTTGCAGTCGCAGGCTTCACTGATGCTGATCTTTCGATCGACACGAATGAGAATAGGCTGGCTATTCGCGGCGAGAAGCAGGCCAACGACGAGGAGAAGACCCGCGACGTGCTCTACCAGGGCATCGCCGCGCGGACCTTCGAGCGTAGCTTCCAGCTCGCCGATCATGTTGAGGTAAAGGGCGCGAGACTGGAGAATGGGCTTCTCCACGTCGACCTCGTGCGCGAGATACCGGAGGCAATGAAGCCCCGGTCGATCCCAATCGCAAGTTCTAGGCTCATGGAGGTAGCGCCGACCAAGGTCGCTGCCTGAGGCACTGGCCGGTCGAATTTTAGGAGCGCCCCGGAAAATCGGGGCGCTTTCGTTTTGCCCGGACGCGACGAGCAACGGATGATCACTCGAGCCCTATTCCCGGGCCACGTCGCAGTTGGCGAATTCGGCACCTGCCGAGACACTTACCTTCCAACGGCGATCACATCTTCGGTCTGCGAGATTCACGATTATCGGGAACCCCGCTAGCTCTTTGAGCCTACGCTTTCGCTTTTCAAGTTCCTCTATCGGCGAGGATTTGTCGTTGAGCGGTCGACCGTCGCGCGCGCCAACTCGGGCGTTTTGCTTTCATGCTTGACGATGCGCGCATTCACCTTGCTTTGAACTTGCTTCAGAAATTGAAGTACGTTTTCCGAAAACACATTTGCACTCTGGCCAATTGCCCTGTCGATCTCCTCTGCGGTCCACCTTGCGAGTCTCTGGTGGCTTGTAAGGCTATGCGCAAGCAGCTGCGATGGACCTGCTGACTTTGCTGACGCTGGTCTCTATGCAGGGATCCATGATCCACCGCGATCGGTTCAAGAGAACAGCACCGTAAATTGCGTGCCTTGATCGTTATCACCTCGACCAACGCGCAATTCGCCGCCGATCCGTTCCACGAGAGACCGAATGATTCTCATTCCTAGTCCTTTGCAGGCAGCTGGATCAAATCCTTCCGGCAAAAATGGGCCATCATTGGAGATCGACAGCGCGTAGCCCTTTCCGGGATTCGGTTCCAACTTGACCGTGATCCGGCCTCTTCCGTATTTGGCAGCGTTCGTGATCAGTTCGTTGATGATGAAGGCGAGCGGAATGCCTGTGATGGTCGGCAATTTGATTTCAGGCCCCTCAACGACGATGACCTGCTCAAGACACTCCTCTGAAAACAACATCGGGGAAAAGTCGCGACAAAAATCCCTGAGGTATTGCGTGAACGCAATGGCCTTTAAGCTGTCGAAACAATGAAGCCGCTGGTGGACACGCCCGATTGTGGCCACGCGATTGGCCGCGACCGCCAATTGCAAAGCCGCCTCTGCGTTCGCCGACGCCCGGCTCTGCAACGAAAGCAGGCTTACGATCATTTGCACGCCATTCAACAGTCTATGATCGGACTCCTTGCTCAAAATCGCGTGTTGTTTAATCAACTCGTTCTTTTGACGCAGCAGCGCCTCTTCTCGGGCGAGAGC
The DNA here is from genome assembly GCA_963833605.1 of uncultured Alphaproteobacteria bacterium. Taxonomy (GTDB): domain Bacteria; phylum Pseudomonadota; class Alphaproteobacteria; order Rhizobiales; family Xanthobacteraceae; genus JAFAXD01. The sequence goes on along the minus strand of CAWHYZ010000032.1, from coordinate 57,794 downwards.
CTCTCGCAGCTGAATTTGCGTACTTCTGTAGTTTGTCGGTTCGCGTTCGTAGTTCGCGATCGCACTGCGGTCCAAGTTTTCAAGTATGGCATTCACAGGTGAGTCGGCGCTGTACGGCAGACTTTCAATGGTCATTGTTCGTTGCCTTCTCTCTGATGATAATACGTCGCTTTGCGCGACGAGGGCTGGAGCTCGACATCGAATGCATCCGTCATCAAGCCATTACAAGGACGGACTGCCAAACGAAGCTAGCGACTTAGATTTTCTCGCTTGCACGTGTTATTTTCGCCCCAACGCAAGAGCGACGGATAACCGTATAAATCGGTAAAGTGGGGCCGCCTGCTCAAAATTGCTCACATTCACCTTTTGATATGCGGTTGATCGTGCAGAACGACGCTCAATAGCGAGCTGTGGACCTCCAGGGTACCATTGTAATCAATGAAGCCCAATTTTCGAAATTTGTTCATGAAGTGGCTCACACGGGACCGCGTCGTGCCGATCATCTCCGCGAGGGTCTCTTGGCTTACCTTCGCAATGATCGGCTCGGGTCTGCCTTCCTTGCCAAAATTAGCCAGTAACAGGAGAGCCCGTGCCAAGCGCTTCTCACTCGAATTGAACAGTTGATCGACCAAGTCCTCTTCGACCCGGATCGTCCGGGCCAAAAGGTGCGCCACGAACATCTCGGAAAATGCCGGCTCTTCATGAAGGGTGAGGACAATGGCGCTTTTCTCCAGCCGCATGATCTCGCATTCCGTCATCGCGGTAGCTGTTGCCATTCGCCGCTGCTGGCCGGCCAGGCAACCTTCGCCGCAAAATTCATCAGGCCCCAGGATTGCGACGACCGCTTCCTTGCCTTGCTCGGAAATAACGGTGACCTTGACCTTGCCTTTTTGGACGTAGAAGACGGCATCCGCAGGATCTCCCTGTGCAAAGACGATCACATCTTTGCGGTACCTGCCCATGCTCCGTCCCTCGCCGACCTTGGCGAGGAAGGATTTCGGATCGAATGACAGCCCTTGGTCGATCGTCATGGCACGACGTCCTCACTCGAGTGCTGGTCCCGCCGGCTCACGCTTCTAGGTGAGGTCGCATTTTATCATGGGATCTAACTGGGGAAAAGTCGGGGCTTATCGGCGTTGATGGGCAGGATTGCGAAGCTCTCATCAAAAAGGTCATTTTCTAAGAATCGTGACTATGTAAGCAGCGTCACCGTAGCCGAAGCTCCTCGGTCTCAATTACAGCTCACCTGAAATCGCTATTCTTTCACATCAGTTCGAAAGTCATCGGGGAATTTCAATTTAAACGGCACCGGCACCACGGTCAGGACGACAGGAGCGAGGTTGGAGAAGCCAAGCTGGCTGGCCCCGGCGGGAGTCAAATCGATCACCCGGCCGACAGTGAAAGGACCGCGATCATTGATACGAACTGTGATAGAGCGGCCGTTATTCTTGTTGTTGACCCGCACCATAGTGCCGAACGGCAAGGTGCGATGGGCGCCGGTGAGACCGTCCAAATTCTCTTGCTCGCCGCTCGCCGTAACACCGCCGCTGTAGACCGACGCGATGCCGCATTCGGCATGGGCGGCCGAAGCACTTGCCGCGAGAAAAAACCCTATCAAGAACGATGCCAATCGACGATGAGACATTACGGAAACTCCTAGCCAAGGTTGGATCCCGTAAGCGCACCGAAACCGGATCGATGCCTTTCAGCCGGGGATCTGAGCGAAGCGTGGCCCAATGGGATGCGCTGTGGGCCGACGCTTGCGAGGCTAGGCGCGACGGCTAACTGGTGTCTGTGCGGTATTGACCATCACATTCCAGGGGGCAAGTTGGGCTTGTTCATCCATTGCTTGCCCGTAAGGCTGGCTTGCACGGGCTGCTCAAGCCCATTCGACCGGACTTAGATTGATACAGGTGCTCAATTGTGGCAGCGAAACGAGGGTCGTGAGCGGGTCTGATCTAGGTCTGAGCAACTTTATACAGACGCCCGTCGGTTATCGAGCGCATCCTAGGACATGGCTCGCGTTGGCTTTGCACAATCTGCTCGCGAGTCGGGAGGTACTCGAGCCCATCAAAGCTAATGGGCTTGTTCTGTCGCTATGTGCCTCCGGCACCTACCGCCGCTTAGCCAGCGGCCTTACCCACGGGGCGGCTTCGGAGGTCACGGTCATGTTGGTGTTAGATACGACACTCACGGCGCAAGGTAGGGACTTGGTAAAGGCCAGCCTGTTCGCGCTTCTTTCCGCCGTGATGGTGATTTGTGTTGGTTATGCCGCACCGGCAGGTGCGATGGAAAAGAGCAAGATCGTCGAAGTCCCCGCCTCGACCGCGCGAGCGATGACTCCCGAGCAGAAGCAGCAGGCCATTGCCTACGCACGCCGGAACGGCATTCGCTGGCGTATTGTACAAGGCAAGTAGCGTCAAAGGAGATTGGCGAGGAGTGAGAGCGTTGGCGGCAACCGCGAGCCGGCTGCGAGCCATGTCCACACCCGTGCTAGGCGAATGACTCAAGGCTACCCAATCCGAACTTCGATCTCCAGAGTCGAAACCGCGTCACGATCTTCTAACCATTGCAAAAAACACGTTTCGGGTCGCAGGGCTTTGTTCGACGGCACCGACGCTGCGTCTGTGTTGGAGCAAAAGCAAAATAGCCGATAATTGCCGCATCCGTCAGTTCAAACAATAAATACCAATTTCTTGGAACGTTGATTGTCGATCTACGTTGTCAACTGATCTCACAAAACTGATAGCTGCACCCGGAAACACAAGGAGCGTTTCCATGAGAAATATGTTGCTGATGTCCGTTGCCGCCGTTGCGTTGATCGCTGGCTCCGGATTTGCGTCGGCCCAAGGCCCGAATCAGAGCCGCGAGGGGTCTTCGCCAGCGCCCGCCGCACAGCCAAGCGCGCCGGCCGAGAAGATTACGCCGGTGAAGGGCGCCGCCGAAACCAAAACGCCGGCCTCCGGCCTCAAGGCGGGGCAAGCCGAACAGAGGATGGCGCCGGGCGTTGGGCAGATGGAACAAAAAGCGGCACCCGGCATAAAGGCGGGCCAGGCCGAGCAGATGCAGCCCAAGCGCGCCAACCCCCAGCAGGTGCAGGACAATACCAAGGACGGCATGAAGCCAAAGAGCATGGGCGCGGACACGCAGTCCCAGATCAAGCCGGACGGCAAGACGAGTTTGGACGCGAAAGCCGATGGAAAGCCAACCCCTGACGTCAAGGCCGACACCAAGAGTGCCGAGAAAGTCGGCGATGCGAAGACGTTGAGCACCGGGCAGGACGCAGCTTCCGGCGCGGCGACTCTGTCAACCGAACAGCGCACTACGATCCGAAACGTCATCAGGCAGCAGAGCGTGCAGCCGGTGGCGAACGTCAACTTCTCGATCTCGGTTGGCAGCCGGGTGTCGGACAACGTTCACTTCTATCCGGTGCCGATGGAACTCGTGCAGATTCAGCCGCATTGGCGGGGGTATCAGTTCTTCCTGGTCGGCAACCAGATCATCGTCGTCAACCCGCAAACGCACCAGATCGTAGCCGTCCTCGACGCTTGATGACTTTGTATGTCGCGTGCGTACAAGGGCGGCCGATGGCCGCCCTTCTCCTTTGGCCATGGGGAAATCGGGCGGTACAGCGGTCGCTAGACGGCGAATCACGCGTAACGGATCGGTGAAATGCTGTACGCTGCGCTCATACCAACGGCAACGACCGCGCGGCTCGCCTGATCCGGGCCGAAATCGTCGTTGTCCTCAATTGACAGCAATTCAATAAGCTTGAAACGTGCACGATGGACGCGGCTTTTGACTGTGCCGACGGCGCAGCCGCAAATATCAGCGGCCTCTTTGTACGAGAAGCCAGAGGCGCCGATAAGGATGAGCGCCTCGCGCAGGCCCGGTGGTAACTTCGCAAGCGCCTGCCGAAACTCTTCGAATTCGATGCAGCTCGTCTGCTCGGGGTGAGTCTTCAACGTGTCAGCATGCCGCCCGTCGCCGTCCTCGACCTCACGCCGGCGCTTGCGGTACTCGGAGCGGAACACGTTGCGTAAAATCATGAACAACCACGCTGGAAGGTTGGTTCCGGGCTCGAACGAGGTGATGTTCGCCAACGCCCGCAGCAGCGTCTCCTGCACAAGGTCATCGGCACGGTCGACATTCCCCGACAACGAGATCGCAAACGCGCGCAGCTTCGGCACAATCGCGATAATGCCATCGCGTACCGGGGAATTGATGTCTGCGCTGGAACAATTGGTGCTCATTGTCCGCGGACGCGGTGCGTTTCGGCGGTGGTTTTGTATGGCGCGTTGAGATGCGTGCATAAAACTCCTCTAGGCCCCAACCCCATAGGAATGTTGCACCGCGGTCCGGAGAAATCTGCTCAATATGGCTCACATGCAAATCTGGTGGCTTTGATGAAACCGGCCGGGCGGCGAGAAAATATAGGAGGGCGTACCGGCCACATGGCGGTCGAACGGGGCAAACGCCAATCGACATCACGGCAGCTCAGCAGTCAAAATTTTGAGGTTCGCGAACGGAGCGCTGTGAGGTCCGAGCGTGAGAGCTAAAGGTCGGCGGGAAGCTGGGGAATATCCAACAAATGCAAGCGCGAACTTAAGTCGTTCGGCGTTATTGATCTATCAACGTAAGTATATACGATTCCCGTGATAATAGAGATGCCAAGCAGGATCGCCGCTGCACCCAGCATTATGAAGTAATCCGGGCGCCGTCGCGCCGCGTTTGTGAGCCTGCTAGGCATGGACATGTCTTATCAACGCCGGGCGACACTGCGAGTTCCGCATTGTCTAGCTGCGCGGCGGGTGACTCGCGTCGCGGCGGCCCGAGCGATTACCGTGCAAGCCTGTGATCTGAAGAGTGCGGGGTGGTTTCGCTGCACGCGGCAAGCGCGACGCTTGAGACTGCGGTCGGCCTTCAACTCGTGATTGGTCGAATTAGACCAGGCAGCGGAAGAGATATGCATCCCGGCTATAAGTGAAGCCCGAGAAAGCCCGCGATGATAAACGAGATGCCGCCTGCCTGAGGCGGCCTAAATGCCCAGCCGTTCGGCCTGTGCGGCCATGTAGCGCCACTGATCCGCGAAGTCTTCGAGTTGAGCTCTGACCTTGGGATCGCGGTCGGCATTAGCCTTGCGCTCGCATCGCTCGGCGTTGGCTCTGTAGTGGTTGGACTTGGTCATTCAGAACGCCTTCAGCCGGGCGCAATGACTACCCCGTTGGAAGTTGCTTGTTTCTTCGTGCGCCGTTCGGATGCGCCAAGTGGCCAAGCACCGCAGAATACGCTCGTCGTCTCTGACACGGACGACGCGCTTGTCCGGCTCGTCCTTTAATGTTGGCACGATGTCGTAGCCCGACGCCGTCAGGATTTTGTTGGCATTGAGCGCCAGCCATTCTTCGTTCTCGGCCAACGTCGTATACGCCTGTTCCAGATTGCGAAACTCGCTGGCCTCAGCGAGCGAGCGCGGAGCATCCAGAAAACCTCTATACTCGACTGCTTTCGCGCGACATTGCTGTGCGGTGAGCATTTCACACGACCTTTCGTGAGAAGAGGAGGAGCGACGTGAACGCTCTCGCCGATCTGGCACGAAGTCCAAGTTTGCAGGGAACCAAGAACGTCGCCGCTATGACTATTTCCCTTTGAGCGTGTCTTTGAGGCCGCCGATGGCGTTCTGAACCTTGCCTTCGATCTTGTCGGTCTTGCCGTCCAACTCCAGCTTGGCGTCACCGACCGCCTTGCCCACCACTTGCTTGACAGCGCCTTTGATCTCCTTTGCCGATCCGACGATCCGGTCCTTGTCCATGATATTTTTCTCCGAGACCTGGCGCTGAATGGAAGAGCGGGTTGGCTTCTCCCTTTGGTCTCCAAGCTTGATTAGCAGGACTAAAGGGCGACGGTCTGCTCAAAATTGCTCACATTCGATGCGGCAGTGCAATCGGGGATTGACGCAGGGGGCCCCGAGCACGGATGGGCATGCCAATCAACGAAAGGGTAAGGCAATGCTGGAGCAAGGGGTGTGCATACTGCCGGCGCCGTTCTTGGGAGAGCGGGGACAAACGCTAAGTCGGTTTCGTTTCTCTCGTGGCGATTCCACGTAAGAGCCGCCCCAGCAGATCGGCCCCGGTGATAATGCGCTTTTGCGTTCCCCAGACCAGGATCAAATCGTTGTCGATCACGTCGTCCTCGGGATGTTTCGGCTTTACCTCCATGCGTCCGATCACATCGCCTAGCCGCGTACCCGCACGGGTGATGGTGATCGGGCGGTGCCAATAGGCCTCAGGATCGACGGAAATCTTATCGAACAGAGCGTCGCGCAAGAAGTGATGGGCGTCCAATACCAAACAGGGTTGGCCGGCGGTGTCGACAATGATGACCCACTTCTTGCCGGAAGAGTCCAGTTGTCGCAAGAAGGGATCATCCGGCGAGCGCGCGAACTCGGGCAGCACCGGTCGTTCGTTTGCCGTGGGAAGCGTGACGATACTGCGGGGATCGACGGATTCGCCTTCATCCAGCACCGAGATGTCGTCGAGATCGAGAAAGTTTAGTGCGCCGATAGCCTCCAATTGTCCCATTTCGCCGCCCGCGGCTCCCACGTGCCTCTGGATTAGCGCCCGAAAGTCCCGCTCTCGAAAAAAGGTAATCCCTTCAGGGCCAAGCCACCAGTTGAGAATCATCGCCGCTGGCTTGGCGAGCGGAAACAGCATGATCTGATAAACCCTCAACACGGGCACGAGTGGCGCCGCCATGCGTAAGGCGTTTCGCGAGAAATATGCTTGTGGAATGATCTCACAAACGAAGGTGATGACGAATGTCGAGAAAATAAATGCGCCTACGCCGGCCAGAATGGAATCCGAGAGCAGCGTCAGAAGCACATTGAGGGTAACGTTGCTCCAAAGGATCGTGGACAACGTGAGATTGGAGTCTTTGCGTAACTCGAGCACGAGGGCAGCGTTGCGGCTACCACCGGCAGCCTCGACTTCCAGCCGCAATTTGCTCACGCTGAAGATGGCCAGGTTGAGCCCTGAGAAGATGGCCGATTGCGTGATGCAAAATGCAATGCCGATCCAGGTCAATAAGTCGCTTGGAAACGGTGCGTGGGTCATGGGCTCAAACCAAGCGGCCTCCGGAATGGCCATCGGTCCTCCGACCGGGTAACCCGGGCGTGCCAAACAGTGCCCCGTTCGCGGTAACGCGCATGGATTCCTATCCTTTGCCCTTTCGGCTTCACTCTGGCGCAAAGCGACGAAAGAACCATTGTTTCATTCCTTCCACTGCCAACAGGTAGAGGATCAGCATGCCGACGAGGATAATGAAGAACAAGGCTGGGGGCGCCACGAAACCGAAATGCACGCCCGCGGGGGTAAACGGCAGCAGTGCGGCTACCGCCACCACGGTCAGTGAACAGGCGATGAGCCACGGATTGGGGCGGCTTCTGAAGGGGTTCTTGCGGGTGCGGATGATGAAGATGACCAGCACCTGCGTGGCCATGGACTCAATGAACCAGCCGGTATGGAAGAGCGTCTCGCCGGCATGGAAGACCGCCAGCATGATGTAGAAGGTGAGGAAGTCGAAGACGGAACTGACCGGGCCGATAATCAGCATGAAGTTGCGGATGAAGTTCATGTCCCAGTGCCGAGGATGGCTCAAATAGTCGTCATCCACCCGGTCCAGCGGGATGGGTAGTTCAGAAACGTCGTAAAGGAGATTGTTCAGCAAGATCTGCATCGGCAACATGGGGAGGAAGGGAAGAAAGAGCGAAGCCCCGGCCATGCTGAACATGTTGCCGAAATTGGAGCTGGTGCCCATCATGATGTATTTCATGATGTTGCCGAAGGTGCGCCGCCCTTCCAGGACGCCGGCATGGAGGACGATCAGGTCTTGCTCCAGGAGGATCATGTCCGCAGCCGCTTTTGCCACATCGACGGCGCTTTCCACCGAAATGCCGACGTCGGCCGAATGGAGCGAGGGCGCGTCATTGATGCCGTCGCCGAGATACCCCACGACATGGCCGCGCCGTTTGAGGGCGAGGATGACCCGGTTTTTCTGGGCAGGCGCCACGCGGCAGAAGAGGTTGACCTGCTCCACGCGCGCCGCGAGTGCGGGATCATCCATTTGCTGGATCTCAGCACCGGTAAGCACACCCGTTACCGGGAGGCCGAGCTGCGCGCAGATATGTTGGGTCACCAGTTCGTTATCGCCGGTGATGATCTTGACCGCGACCCGATCCGCGGCAAGTCCGGCCAGGGCCGCCTTGGCGCTTTCCTTGGGCGGATCGAGGAAGGCGGCAAAGCCCGCAAAGACCAGTTCCGTTTCATCGCCAACCACGGCATGGGCATGGTCCGTCCCCACCTGCCGTGAAGCAATCCCCAGGACTCGGAGACCCTGTTTGCTGAGCGCCTCAAATTGAGCATTGATGATCGCGCGCGCCGCATCGTCCAAAGGACGAGGCGTCGCCTCCTGATCCAACCCGTAGCTGACTGAGAGACGAAGGATATCTTCGGGAGCGCCTTTGACCACGAGCAGCCTGTTGCTGCCGTTGTCGAGGAGCACCGAAATCCGGCGGCGTTCGAAGTCGAACTGCACTTCATCGATCTTGCGCCACCCGCTGACGTTGATCTCCGTATGCTCCAGGATAGCGTCGTCCAGCGGGCTTTTCAGTCCAGTTTCAAAAAAGCTGTTGAGATAGGCCAATTCCAGCACCCGCTGACTTTCCCGGCCAAGGGCGTCCAGGTGCCGTTCCAGGTGGATGCGCGACTCGGTCAGGGTGCCGGTCTTGTCGGTACAGAAGACATCCATGCTCCCCAGGTTTTGGATCGAGGCGAGCCGCTTGACGATCACCTTGCTGGCAGCCATGCGCAGAGCGCCCCGAGACAGCGTCACGGAGACCACCATGGGGAGAAGCTCAGGCGTCAGCCCTACCGCCAGGGCAACGGCAAACAGGAAAGATTCCAGCCATGGGCGGTGGAAAAAGGCGTTGACCAGGAGGACGAACAGGACGAGGAGGACCGTCATGCGCATGATGAGGAGGCCGAAATGCTGGGTCCCCTGCTCAAAATCGGTGGGCGGGGCCTTCGCCAGCAGGGTGTCGGCAATCTCACCAAGCGCCGTATTCTGCCCGGTGCGGCACATCAGCACCTTGGCCGTGCCGCTGATCACCGATGTCCCTAACAGCACGGTGTTGCCGGCGACGTGAGCTTCGCTCTCGAGGGGTAGTTCACCGGGGGCCTTTTCCACCGGATATGGTTCGCCGGTCAGAAGCGCCTGATTGACGAAAAAGTCCTTCGCTTCCAGCACCCGGCCGTCGCAGGGCACAAGATCGCCGGCAGTCAGGAGCGCCACGTCGCCCGGCACCAGCTCCGCAAGCGGTATCTCAACGGGCTTGCCGTCCCGTAGCACTTGCCCACGTACCGCCACAGATTGGCGCAGTCGTTCCGCCGCCCGTCCGGCCCGGTATTCCTGGACGAAATCAAGGGTCACGCTGATGATGACGATGGTAGCAATAATGAAGAAGCTGGCGGCATCGCCGGTGAACGCGGACAGGGCGCTGGCGATGAGGAGAATGATGACCAAGGGGTTGCGGAACTTGGTCAGGAATTGAAGGACCAGCGCCCTTTTTCGCTCCCCATGGATCAGGTTTGGGCCGAACTGTGTCAGGCGGGCAGCCGCCTCGGCACTGTTCAATCCATCAGAGCTTGCGCCCATTTGTTCCAGGAGCGCCGCGACGGGGAGTTGCCAGAATGGAGAAGCCGTTTTGATGGCGGGTCTGGGCATAGTGGATTCCTCTGGAGAACCGCATGAAAATCGGCAATACCGAGGGGCGATCGAGCCTTACAGAACAACCCAATATTCCAAACTAGGCAATCGGCAATGCACCCGGTCACCATGCGGCACGTCGATGGGGTCGCGTTCTGATCAGTGGATCAGCGTTGAATATGGGAATCCAATCATGGAAAGCGCAACTTTTCGAAAGTGGCTAGCCGACCGCGGATGTCGCTTCGACCAAGGGCATGAGAAACGCGGGGAGGGCCCGGTCATGGTGACAGTCCATCACGAAGGGCGAAAGACGGAGGTTCCGCTCGGGGGGTCTCGCCAGATCCTTGACCCTCGCGTTGTACGCCGCGTTTGCGAGGAACTTGGCCTTGACTGGTCCGAGTTGCCCGGGCCGAAAAGCCGAGCGTAAAGCGTTCGTTGCGACGTGCGCTACGCTATCAATCATGCGCCGCCGTAGCCGCCCCCGATCAGAATTCTCTGACACCTATCAACGACCGCGTCCGCGGCCGTCACCGGACGCGCACGTGGACGCGGGCACCCGTCTTGCGTCAGGCAGGTGTTCTGCCGTCGGGCTGACCGGTTGTGCAGAATAGCTCACGTCAGAAGAGATGCTGTGGCCGACCGCGGAACTTTCCCGGCTCCATGCTTGTTGACTCTGTAATCCCTGGGAACGATTGAGAAATCGTGACGCAGTTTCAACTCCCGAGATCGAGCCCCAGACCCCTCTTACCCCAGAGGTATGCTGGGGCTTCTTTTTTACTGCAAGGCGGCGCAGGGGCACGCTGGCCGAGTTTTGATGTGAGCAATATTGAACAAATTCGTTCCGATTACCGGCTTAGTAACTCAGCCTCCTGGTCTTTCAGTCGTGATGTGCAGGCGCGGCCGACGCTCAGAAGTGGGCAGATTTTGCGCTAAATAGCGATCACGAGGGGTTTGGCCATGTCCGAAAATACCAAAGAGAATTATTGGCTCGGACGCGCCGAATAATTTCGCGCAATGGCCGAACAGACCGATGATCCGGAGTGCAGGGCCATCGCCTTCAACATCGCTGCTGACCTCGAGAGGTTGGCAACAGCAGCGGGAAAGCTGGGGCGTGCACTTATAAATCGAGCTTGCTGAGCACGGCCTGCTAGTAACCGCTTTCCCTCCAAGAGCGACCGAACAGCAGACACCCGGATCGATTGCTTCGTGGCATGAGCGGTCATTCTTGTTGCTTGCCAGACACCATCACCACGGACTTTGTCCGAGCTTCTGCGGCGGCTTGGTGGAGTTCGCTTTGGAACCATAAGCCACTGTCACACTCGGCGGGCGTTGCTATAGCGGATTGTTGCTTCGTTTCCGGATCATCTCGAGCAGGACGCCGACCTTCTCGGTAAAGAAATAGCTTGTAATCGGGTCTGGGGGGCCCATTTGAACTCAATGATCATCCATTCAAAGGAATTTCACGCCGGCGGCCCTTTCGAAACCGACCGCATCCACGCGCCCGCGCCCGTCGAGGGTATCTCTACGACGCGAGTGCGATGTCCAAACTGCGACCTACCGGCGATCGCCCCCATGGTGTCGACCTATCTTCGGGACAGTGCCGTCCAGAACGACTGGGTCTGCAGCGCCTGCGGCTTCGAGTGGAGCAGCAGCTTTAAGGGGTTGTTGGTTTGAGTGGTCAATCTTCGAGGGGAGCAATCAAGTGGCAGCACGCGAAGCGACTAAAGCGACGACCGTTGGGCCCGTGGTGGCAGAGCCTGCGCCCGAACTTTTCACGCAGCGCAAGCGGCCGGAAGCCGGCCGATTTCGCCTCCTGGTAGACCGGCAATTGAAGGGGTCTTACACGACATCTGAAGCCGCGGAGGTGGCGGGGCTGGCAATAAAGCAGGGGCATCCCATTGTTCAGGTGGCGATCTACGACGCGGTAGACTGCACCAACAAAGCAATCGAGCTGGAGACGACTTGACGCGGATGCGGCAACCGGGAGGTCGTTCTTCAAGTATGCTTACCGCCCAACTTGATTGAAGGCGGGCGCGTGAAGGTCAGATACTCCGCGATATCTCGGGAAAAGCCATTGTGATTGCCTTCGTCTTCTCCGGTTTGCTCAGCTCGGTTTCGACCGGGCTGGGTCACGGCTTTGGCAGGCTGAACACAAAGACATTGCGCTGTCTTATAAATTAGAAGAAGCTGAAGAGACTCAGTTTCGATAGGTGCCGCGACCGGAGAACAAGCATGTCGCTCGGACTCATTCTCATCATCCTCCTCATCATTTTTTTGCTTGGGGGCTTTAGTGGCCGCTTCGGCGGCTATGGCTACGGTTACGGCCACGGCGGCGTCGGTATTATCGGCATCATCCTGATCATCCTCGTCGTGCTGTTTCTCATGGGTCGACTTTGAGCTGACAGCGAAATGTCGGACGAGCTGCCTTCGTCTGCACCCGGAAAGCGACTTCATGGCCACATTGAGTAGTGGCCACGGCGCCTCAGGACGCCCTGATCGTTTCTTTGACGTTTGAGATCGGCGTTCGGCCGTGAAATATCGACCAATTCGGCTTTCGCAGCCGAGCGCTTGCCCTAGAGCGCGATGATTTTTCTTCAATTCGTCATCGCGCTCTAGCCTCTTGTTCGCGCATGATCTTTTCCGAAAACCGGTAGCCACTTTTCGGGATCATGCTTTAGGTCTTCTGTCGGCCGCTATTTCTTGAGCCCTCTACGAAATGTTCGGCCAAGTCGGAAGGCATGATCGGTCCAGTCGCGCTTTGGAGAGGGCGGAGCTGTGGATTGCTTGATGTCCTTAACTGCCCGGCCCAACCGAAACATCATGTCCGTCCATGTCCCCTCGGGCGTTGCTTCCGGTCCGAGCCGCTTTTCCAGGCGTATCTTTGAGCGCCTCGGCATTGGATCTCTCGTGTTTGGTTGCGGCTGGATCCGAAAGCACGGCGGCAATGGCTCGCAGTTTCCGCTGAATAGCCGCGGCAAACCTCGCCTTCTCGCTGATCGACATTTGCGATACCTGCCGTCGAATCCAGCAGCACTGGACGAGCGCAATCTAGCACGAACCGTTGCAGCCGTCGCCGGTGAAGATCACCGCAACCTGGTGTCCCAATTCCGAAACTCGTCAATCCTTGCAGCACGCTCAACACGAACTTCGGAATCGAAAGGGTACTAGCAAACTTATGATTCGAGTGTGGTTTTGGATTTGAAGTTCCTTGACGAGCTGGCGGCACCGCTTCAATGGGCGAATCATCGCTTCTTTTTCTTCCCGAAGATCACGTTCCAGTTATCTTTATAAGCTTTAGAAACCGGTTTCTGGCCCTCGCCCCTGCTGTAGCCGGACGGTTCGCCGGCCTCAGGCTTGGACGGTTCAACATCTGCAGTGCTCTTGCTCTTGGGAGCGGCTTCATTTTTTGGAGCGGGGCTTTCAATTTTCTTATCGTCGCTGGCCATCGTCCGTCCTAAGGTTGATTTTGTTTGATCAAGTTCCTGGCGACCTGCCGACGAGGCCAGGACAAAAAGGCATCGTAGCGGGTTAGGCTACCACACTGGAAGTAGCCCGGTGAGAGTTCAGGCACGGGCGGCTGAGCGGCCAGCCGATGTCGCAGTTGGGTCATAGGCGTCGATTTCGTCATGTCCGCGTCACGTTTTTCGTTGGCGGGCGAGCATTCCGAAAATCGATCTTGGTGTGCCTGGGGGTGTGTCGGCACTTGTCGCCTGCACGTCGGCGCTGTGTTTCGGATAGCGCTATCGTCAGCCTTGCAGAGAGGAAACCGTGAAACCTCCACCCGACAATTTCTGTCTCTGGCGGCGGGTGCCGTTGCTTTTTCTGCCATAATGCGGGACGGCAAACGCAAACCTCCCCCCGGCGATCGGTACGTCGATCGGTGGCCTCCAGTCTGGACGTGGTCGAATGATTGTTGTCGAAAATCCGAAAATCGGCGTGCGTGCGGGTGATCCGCCAGTTGCCAAGAACGTCCCGACGGGAGACCAGGTCAAATATACGACTTGCTACATGTGCGCCTGCCGCTGCGGCATCAAGGTTCATCTGAAGGACGGCGCAATCCGCTACATCGAGGGCAATCGCGACCACCCGGTGAACAAGGGCGTGCTCTGCGCCAAGGGCTCGGCCGGCATCATGCAGCACTATTCGCCCGGCGCGGCTGCGCAAGCCCCTGCTGCGCGTCGGGCCGCGCGGCTCCGGCGAGTTCCGCGAGATCGAATGGGACGAGGCGCTTGCTGATCGCCGACCGAATGGCTCGGCCGGATCACGTCGCGACCGATCCGAAGCAAGCTCGCCTTCTTCACCGGCCGCGACCAGATCGCAAGCCTCTGACCGGCTGGTGGGCGAGCCAGTTCGGCACGCCCAACTATGCCGCCCATGGCGGCTTCTGCTCGGTCAACATGGCGGCCGCCGGCCTCTATACCATCGGCGGCTCGTTCTGGGAGTTCGGCGAACCCGACTGGGAGCACACCAACTATTTCCTGATGTTCGGCGTTGCCGAGGACCACGACTCCAACCCGATCAAGATCGGCCTCGGCAAGCTCAAGGCGACGCGGCGGCCAAGTTCGTCTCGGTCAATCCGATCCGCACCGGCTATTCGGCCATCGCCGATGAATGGATCGGCATCACGGCCGGGCACCGACGGGCTGTTCGTGCTTGCGCTCATCCACGAGCTGCTGCGGGCCGGCAAGATCGATGTCGACTATCTCGCGCGCTACACCAATGCGCCGTGGCTTGTGATCCAGGACGAGGTGCCGCCGATCACGGGCTGTTCGCGCGCGACGACACGGCGACCCGCTGGCGTGGGACCGCAAGCGGCAAGACGCTGGCCGAGCGCGATGCCAACTCGGATGTCTCGCCGGCGCTCGCCGGCGAGCGTACGACTTGCCGACGGCCGCCGCGCCGTGCCGGTGTTCCAGCTGATCGCCGACCGCTATCTCGATGAGCGCTATTCGCCCGAAGCCGTCGCGGCCGCAGACCGGCATCCCCGCCGCGACCATCCGCCGGATCGCCGCCGAGCTTGCCCATGCCGCCTTCGAGCAGACGGTCGAGATCGACCAGCCGTGGACCGACTGGGCCGGCCGGCGGCACGAAACGATGATCGGCCGGCCGGTCGCGATGCATGCCATGCGCGGCATCTCGGCCCATTCCAACGGCTTCCATACCTGCCGCGCGCATCCACCTGCTGCAGATCCTGCTGGGCGCCATCGATTCGCCCGGCAGCTTCCGCTACAAGCCGCCCTTTCCGAGACCTACGCCGCCCGAGGTCAAGCCACCGGCCACGCCTGCCGAGTCCAGACGACGCCGCTGGCCCGGCGCGCCGCTCGGGTTTCCAGGCGGCCCCGAAGATCTCCTGGTCGATGCCGACGGCACGCCGCAGCGCATCGACAAGGCCTTCTCCTGGGAAGCGCCGCTCGCCGCCCACGGCATGATGCACATGGTCATCGCCAACGCCTGGGCGGGCGATCCGTATCCGATCGACACGCTGTTCCTGTACATGGCGAACATGAGCTGGAACTCGCGATGAACACCGCGGACACCATGCGGATGCTGACCGAGCAGCGACGCCGCGACCGGCGAATACAAGATCCCGCACATCATCTATTCCGACGCCTACTCTTCGGAGATGGTGCCTATGCCGATCTCGTCCTGCCCGACACGACCTATCTCGAGCGCTAGGACTGCATCTCGCTGCTCGACCGGCCGATCTGCGATGCCGATGGCGCCGCCGATGCGATCCGCCAGCCGGTGGTCGAGCCCGACCGCGACGTGCGGCCGTTCCAGGACGTGCTGATCGATCTCGGCGCGCGGCTGGCTTGCCGGGCCTGGTGGACGCAGCGACGGCAGGCCGAAGTTATCCCGGCGGCTATCCCGACTACATCGTCAATCACGAGCGCAAGCCCGGCATCGGCGTCGCTCGCCGGCTGGCGCGGCGCGGACGGCGACAAGCGAGGGCATCGGCGCAGTCAATCCGAACCAGCTCGACGCTACATCGACAACGGCTGCTTCTGGCGCCACGAGCTTCCGGCGCAAGCGCTCTACTTCAAGCCATGCAACCGCGCCTATCTCGACTGGGCGGTGGACATGGGCTTTCATCGATCAGGCCGGAACCGATCGTTCTTCAGCTCTACAGCGAGCCGCTGCAGAAGTTTCGCCTCGCCGCGCGCGGCCATGGCGACGTGCAGCCGCCGGACGCAGCACCGCGATCGCATCGAGACCTACTTCGACCCGTTGCCGTTCTGGTACACGCCGTTCGAAGAAGCCAGCGATCGGCGGCGACTTTCCGCTGCACGCCATCACGCAGCGGCCGATGGCGATGTACCACTCTGGGGCTCGCAGAATGCCTGGCTGCGCCAGATCCACGGCGAGAACCGACTCCACATTCATCGCGAACTGGCGCGCTGCCTCGGCATTGCCGACGACGACTGGGTGACGGTCTCGAGCGCATCATGGCGAGATCAAGGTGCAGGCCAAGCTGACGGAAGGCGTCAATCGCGACACGGTCTGGACCTGGAACGCCATCGGCAAGCGGTCGGGCGCCTGGAATCTCGCACCCGACGCGCCCGAATCCAGACGCGGCTTCCTCCTCAACCATCTCATCGCGCGATCTCCTGCCTGAACGCGATGGCGGATTTCGCTACGCCAACGCGGATCCGGTGACCGGCCAGGCGGCCTGGTACGACTCTGCGCGTGCGCATCGAGAAGGCAGTCGCGGCGCCACGACCGAAGCGAGCCGGCTTTCGCCGCGCTCAACGCTGCCGCCGCTGCCAGGAACGCCCCGAGGTCTTGCGATACGGCGCCCAATTCCGGCAGCGGGAGACGCAAACGATGACCTGCTTGCCCGCAACAGGCGACCACCAAGAAGCTCGGCCTCGTCATCGATCTCGACATCTGCGTCGGCTGTCACGCCTGTGCGGTCAACTGCAAGGAATGGAACACCGGCGGCGTGGCCGCGCCGCTGACCGACCTCGACCCCTATGGCGAAGAGCCGCTCGGCGTCTGGTTCAACCGCGTGCACACCTACGAGGCCGGCGAAGGCGAACATGGCCGCACGGTGCATTTCCCTCGCTCGTGCCTGCATTGCGCGGAGCCGGCCTGCGTCACCGTCTGCCCGACCGGCGCGTCCTACAAGCGCGCCGAGGACGGCATCGTGCTGGTCAACGAGGACCTGTGCATCGGCTGCAAGCTGTGCTCGTGGGCCTGCCCCTACGGCGCGCGTGAATACGACTACGACGCCGGCGTCATGAAGAAATGCACGCTCTGCATCGACCGCATCTACAACGAGACGCTCGAGCCCGCCGACCGCGTGCCGGCCTGCGTGGCGACCTGCCCGACCTCGGCGACGGCATTTCGGCGACCTCGGCGATCCCGAACTCGCGCCGTCTCCAAGCTGGTGCGGGAGCGTGCGGGCTATGACCTCATGCCGGAGATGGGCTACGCGCCCACAAACAAATATCTGCCGCCACGGCCCCGCAAGACCGGATCAGCAACCGCCGCCGGCGCGGCGGAATTGCCGAGCGCGACCGCCGGCGCCGGTTTTCTGGGCTGGGTGGACCGCCTGTTGTCGGGTTGATCCTCGTGCATCCCTCGTTCTCCATCATCGCTTTCACGACCCTCTCCGGCGCCGGCTATGGCCTGCTGGCATGGCTAGGCATTTTCAGCACGATGGCATTGCTTCCGGATAGCCGCGCGTTCGGCCTCGTGGCATTGGGCCTGGCGATCTCCGCCATCAGTATCGGCCTGCTCTCATCGACATTTCATCTCGGCCATCCCGAACGCGCCTGGCGCGCGTTGTCGCAATGGCGCACGTCCTGGCTCTCGCGCGAAGGCGTGGCGTCGGTCGTGACCTACATCCCGGCGGGGCTGTTCGGCATCGGTTGGGTCATATTCGGACGCGTCGACGATGGCTGGCGCCTGGTCGGCCTGGCCAGCGCGCTCGGCGCGTTGGTCACCGTTGTGTGCACTGCGTTCATCTACCAGTCGCTCAAACCCATTCCGCGCTGGCACAACAATTGGGTGCTGCCCAACTTTCTGAGTCTCGCGGCGATGACAGGAGCGCTGTGGCTTGACGCGGTCGCTCAGCCGATCGGGCTGCTGTCGACGCAGGCTTCAATCATAGCACTTGCTGCAATTCCAATCGCACTGGCCCTCAAACTTGGCTACTGGCGCCATATCGACAACCAAACCGTCGCCAGCACGCCGGAGACGGCAACCGGGCTCGGCGCGCTCGGAACGGTGCGACTGTTCTCCGCTCCCCATACATCGGAGAACTATCTCCTGAAGGAGATGGGATTCCGGATCGCGCGCAAGCATGCACAAAAGCTTCGCAGGATTGCGGTACTCGCGGCTTTTGTTATCCCGTTCGCATTGTTGCTCGTTGCGCTCAGCATTCCGGGACCGGTCGCTGCTGCCGCCGCCATCCTCGCCGCCATCCTGGCGACTGCCGGTGTAACGATCGAGCGCTGGCTGTTCTTTGCCGAAGCGAAACATTCGGTCACGCTCTACTATGGCCAGGCTCTCGACCCCGTTCCACATGATGCATGACACAAACGAGAAGCGTTCCAGCAGCGAACGAACCGGGCTTGGGTCGCCTTCATTTTGAAGGCGGCGTCGGTGGTGCGATCGTCTCTTTTTTGATGTCGTTGAGAAGTTCCTTGGCGCGTGCAATGGCTAACTGCTGGTCGCTGGCGCTGAGATCACGCAAGGAGGCCTCGCGCTCAGGTTTTGCGAACGCGCTGCCTTCAATCGTGGCAACCTCGGACCAGGCATACGCCTCCACGGCGTTCGGTGGCACTCCAAGGCCAGCGCGATACATTTGGCCAAGCAGCATCGCGGCGCGCGCGTTACCCTGATAGGCCGCACTATCCAGATAGTGCTTGGCTTGCGCAAAATCTGGCGGCACAAGGTCGCCGTGGAGATAGATCTCTCCAAGACGCAATTGCGCGGCAACGACATTTTGTGCGGCCGCTTTCTTGTACAGTTCAATGGCCTTTGCCGGATCGCGCGGAACGCCAAGACCAAGCTCGGTCATATGGGCGAGCCAGTATTGTGCCGTGGGTTTGTTTTGATCAGCGAGCTTGCTGAAAAGCGACAATGCGACTTTATCGTCACCGTCCCGAAACGCTTTTTGAGCGAGCTGATAGGTGTCGTCGTGCTGTGGCGATAGACTGCCCAGGCGCCACTCCTGCACGAAAATGCCGAGCAGCAATCCGCCGATGGCGAAAAGCACCAAATTGAGACGGGGCGGCGGTGTTGGTGACGCGGGCGGCAGCTTCTGCGGGTCCAAGGTGGTCACGAAATATCTCTTTCCTGCTTCGACCAAAGGTCGCGATCGGACACGACGGGTAGAAGTGATCTCTGATGCAGTCGGGCGTTGAGTAGGACTTCAGAGTAACGCGATACTTCTACTTGCTTTCTAAAAATGGCGCGACAATTTTCCGCAATTGGCAATTGAGGCGTGCGGTCGCCGACCGGGCCAACGCACGCTCATGTCCAGCTTGCCGGCACGTTGCCGCGCTCGAATGGGTCGTGCCGGATCAACATGCTGGAAGCATCCTCTCGCTACGTTCAGGCGAGCATATCGCGGACCAGCGGAATGACCTTGCGGCCGTAGAGTTCGATGCTGTGCATGAGCTTGCCATGCGCCAGCGCTCCGGCGCTGTATTTCATGTCGAAACGCGTGACGCCGAGGACTTTCGCCGTCGCGGCAATCTTGCGCGCCACCGTTTCAGGCGACCCGACATGCAGCGCACCGTGGTTGGCTTCGCGGTCGAATTCCGCCCGTCCCATTGGGGGCCAGCCACGCTCGGCGCCGATCCGGTCGCGCATCTGCTTGTAGTCCGGCCACAGCTCGGCACGGGCCTGCTCGTCGGTGTCCGCCACATAGCCGTGGCAGTGGACGCCGACCGGCTGCGCGGGCTTGCCGAGTTGCGCCAGCGCGCGGTGATAAAGATCCACGAACGGCCGAAACCGCGCCGGCTCGCCGCCGATGATTGCGAGCATCAGTGGCAAACCGTAGTGAGCGGCGCGCACTACGGAGTCGGGGCTGCCGCCGACGCCGATCCAGGTCTTGAGCGATCCGTTTTCGATCGGCGGGAAAACGCGCTGATTGGTCAGCGGCGGTCGCAACGTGCCGCGCCAGGTCACGGTCTCTTGCGAGACCAATGCGGCAAACAGGCTGAGCTTTTCCTCGAACAGCTCTTCGTACTGATTGAGATCGAAGCCGAACAGCGGAAAGGACTCGGTGAATGATCCGCGCCCGAGAATGACTTCCGCGCGCCCATTCGATATGGCGTCGAGCGAAGAAATCTCTCGAACACGCGAATCGCGTCATCCGAGCTTAGGACCGTCACCGCAGAGCCGAGATGAATTCGTTTCGTGCGCGCGCCAATCGCCGCCAGGACGACTTCAGGCGCTGATATCGCGAAATCGGCGCGATGGTGCTCCCCGAGGCCGATGAAATGGATCCCGAGCTCATCGGCAAGAACCGCCTCGTCGATGACGTTGCGGATGACCTGCGCGTGCGTAAGCCATTGGCCGTCGACCCCGGTCGTAATGTCGCCGAACGTATCCAGTCCGAGTTCAATCGCGGCCATGTTGCCTCTGAAAGATTTTGTGGGTGCGGGGTCTTCGACCGTGCCCCGCGCGGGTCAGCGCTGGGAGATAGGGCGCAGCAATCGTCGCCGCAAGATGAAATGCGCAGCCGGGAGGGTGATCCGGTGCCAAATCCCCCTCAGTTCAACAAAACTTTGATGGCGTCCGCAGCATGTAAAAAGCTTCTTGGCGGCTCGGTGTGCGCGCAAACAAAAGTAGTCGGTCAGGAAACGGCAGATCCCCTGGAAAACTCGATGATCGCACCCAGGATGATGACCAAGCCTCCCGCCATAAGGGCGGTTCGCGCGTTGCCGTTGAGCGCGATCTTGTGATCCGAAGAACCGATGTTGATCACGTGCTTGGTATCGTCCCCGGGTAGCTTTGGAACGAAAGCCCCACACAGCAACAGCGCAATCCCCACCGAAAGGTGGCCCAGCGGAACGAGGACAAAGAACGCAATGAACGTCGTGAGGGGTCCCCATTCAGCAAGTATCAAGGGGAGTGCCTTGATCCCGAATTTTTCCACGAGGACGAGAACCTCTCCCATCAGAGCCTCCCTGCGCTTGCTTGCCTCAGCACGAACCCAGGCTGCCGGCAAAGGGTAACGAAAGTGGATGGGTAGCTTTTGAAGAACCACTCCAGGATTGGAGGAACCTCGCTCATCCTAATTCTGGCCATGCGCGAGTGATGTGAACTGGATCACAATCAGCCACACACCGGCACGGTTTGACGACGTTCTGCTCGCCGCCCGCAGGGAGCTCGGCGGAATGCAGGGCCAGCCGGTCCCGGATTCCCCCGCATCACGGGCGGGGTCCATCCGGACTTCGTTCGACGAAGCGCGTAGCCCGCATGGTAGCGCTGCGGGTTCTGAGGTGTCGCCACACGCGCCAAATACTTATATTTAAATTTGTTATTGACGCATCAAAACAAAAATGCATAATACTGGTTATCCCGCTCGCGCCAGAGGGGCGTCTTCCGGAAGACGTTCGGAGATGGAGCGGGTGCGGTGCCCAAGGGCCCGGGGCAACCCGGATCTTTGGGAGGCCTGGTCATCGTCCGGCCCCGGCGGTTTCCGGGGTCTGCCGTTGTGGACGTGCTGGACGTGGACCGGTCGGGAGACGGGTGATGGCAACCTGCCATCCGCGGAATTGGTTCGAGATACCGGCGCAAGCCCCAGGTCTCGCCAAGGTCCTCGCGGAACAGGAGGCGGATCCCGCAGTCGCGGCCGGAGCCCGGAAGAACGGTGCCAGACTTAAGACATCGCGGTGGAGCGCCGATAGGCGACCCGCATTCAGCAAGACGAATGCGGGCCGCGTGGACGGGACGGAGGTGAAAGCCTCGGTTCTGGTCGCGCGGATCCCAAGACGATGCGCCTCTCGGCGCTCTGCCCCCCTCGCAGGGGCGAAGGAAGAATGAAGGGTGGCCCGGCACCCGGTTGCACCGGGCGGCGCAGCGTTGGCTGCGTCGGGCTGTTTGACAAGTGAATCGGAATTTGTTGCGAGGCGCCGTGGCGGGTCGCACGTTCCCCGGATTTCCCGTTCTGACTGAATTAGCGGAACGCCTTACCTTCCGGTCATTGGCGCAAAACTTCAAATCATCCACCCCAGCTCAGCGTGACCCCAACATCCCCGGGCATTCCTTTCGGAAAGTCGACGATCTGAACGCGCAGCTTGTATCCCTTTGCGCGAAGGTGCCTGTACCAGAGCTGATAGATTTCCTTGGGTACCCCGGTCAGGGTATTTTCCCAGCCCGGCTCCTGGTTGTTGATGGCACGTCCGCCATCGGTGCAAAGTTTGTTAGGGAAACGAGCGACCTGCACCTCGGTGAGACCGTTCGCGGCGGCTCGCTGGATGATGGCTGCAGCCCGCCTGATTCCCTCCTCGTCCGATACACCGGACGGTTTTGTCAGGCGGTCGATCAGCGCCTTCTTTTCCGCCTCGGCGGCGCTCTGATGCCGCATAAATTCGGACGCCTTCTCGGCTTCCTTGCGCGCAATTTCTTGCATCAATTGCTTGGCGCTCGGCAGTTCGACCGCAGTGGCGGCTTTCTTGTCCTTTGCTGTGTCGTTCGCGGCCATTCAGCATTCCTCTCTTCGCGCTCGCTGTCCAATTAAATGGCGAGCCAAAAACCGGATTGACCTCGATCAAACGATAATTCTCCCGGCCGTGTATGCGCAACAGAATATTGCGCAGTAGCGGGTCGAAGTACCATTATAGCGCACCGAGTGCGATCGTATCTGGGCGCGTCCCGATCAAAGTCGATAAGGTAAGTGCCGGTCGCCTCGATCTGCGCCCTCATTGGCGACCACGCTCGGGAGATGAAGTCATGGCAGAAAGCCCAGCCAAAGCCAAAGGCGGCAAATCCAGGATGAAGCGTAAGATCTACGAACAGGAGCTGCGCAAGCTGCAGGTCGAGCTCTGTCGTCTGCAGGATTGGGTGAAAGACAAGGGACTGCGCGTCATCATCGTGTTCGAGGGACGCGACGCGGCCGGCAAGGGCGGTACCATCAAGGCGCTCACGGAGCGGGTCAGTCCGCGCGTATTCCGGGTCGTGGCGCTGCCGGCGCCCTCCGACCGGGAAAAGACGCAGATGTTCATCCAGCGCTACATCCAGCATTTTCCGGCAGCGGGCGAAGTCATCATCTTCGATCGCAGTTGGTACAATCGGGCGGGCGTCGAGTACGTGATGGGATTTTGCACCGCGCAGCAGCACCGGACTTTTCTCAGGCTCTGTCCGGAAATCGAAAGCTATATCGTTGACGGCGGGATCATACTGATCAAGTTCTGGCTCGAAGTCGGGAAGGAAGAGCAGGAGCGGCGTTTTGCGGCTCGCGTCAACGATCCCCTGCGGCAGTGGAAGCTCAGCCCGATGGATCTGGGATCCTACAGGCTCTGGTACCAATATTCGAAGGCGCGCGACTTGATGTTGAAGGCGACGGACAGCAAGCGGGCGCCCTGGTACGTCGTGCGCTCGGATGACAAGCGGCGTGCGCGTCTCAACTGTATTTCGCATATCCTGAAGACGATTCCGCCCGGCAAGGTGGCGCGGCCGAAAATCAAACTACCCAAGCGCTCCGATAAGGGCCGATACAACGATGCAGCGAGCCTCGTGGGCCAGCATTTCGTGCGCGAGAGATATTGATGCCCGTGGTCAATCCAACGCGGCGCTGTTTGTCGTCGATTGCGCGTTCCGGCAAAGCGATTGCTTGACCAAAAAGTCGTGATGGGAGCGAACAATGGTCAGTTGGATTGCGCGGGGGCTGCTCATTGTCGCTGGATTCGTGGCCAGTTGGTTCATCGCCCGGGATGAGCCGATTTTTGGTGCGTTCCAGATGGCGATTGGTCTGCTGTTGCTGGTGCTGGTCGTGTTCGTGATCGCATTCTGGCCGTCGGGCTGGGCGGCAGCGCTCAACCGGGAGCGCAAGCCGGATTAGGATTGTGCGATCCTTTGCATGACGTCCGCGATCGTGAGCACCTTCGCCACGGGCCGCAAGCCGTCGATGGCGGCACGATGAACCTCATCGGAGAATGCCGCGCATCCATCCTCGATCACGGTGCAATCGAATTCGCGCACGTGCGCGTCCCGTACGGTCGATGCCACGCCGCCGTTGGTTACGATACCGGTGAAATAGAGCTGTTCGATCCCACACTTGCGTAGCACCCATTCCAGGCGCGTCATGTAGAACGCCGAGTATGCGATCTTCTCTACAGAGATGTCTGCGGGAGAAAGCGCGTCAACGAGTTGCTGGCCCCACCCGCCAGGCGCGAAATCGCCCTTCTTGAGGAATGGCCGCAGCGACCGCAGGTGCGGCGAAATGATCGGTTCGCCCGCGCGACCGGGCACCAACGTGAACAGAGTGGCGACGATCGGGATGCCGCGATCGCGCGCGGCACGAACGAGTGGGGCAAGCTTGGCCGGCAGCGCCGCCATGACGGGATTCGTTTGACCGGCCCGGCCATAGGCGCCATCGCGGTGCAGAAAGTCATTCTGCAGATCGCCGAGGACGAGCGCGCTCGTGCCGGGGCTCATCACGCGACCTCCACGACCAGGTTGCCCATCACATCGATCCGGCCCGCAAGTCCGGGCTCGATCACCGTCGTGGCGTCGGCCTGCTCGAGGATGGCCGGCCCGGCGATCGTCGCACCAGCAGGCAAGTCGAGCCGTGCCCAGACGCCGGTATCGCGCCAGCCGCCGTCGAACCACACCGGCCGCGAGCCGATCCGCGCCTTCGCGATCGACGCGGAAGGGCCGGGGGCGAACACCGAGAAGGCAAAGGCCGGGCGGCGGCCGATTGCGGCGACACGGAGCGTCACGATCCGGATGGCAAGCCCGGGGAGGAGGCGGCTGAACGAGGCCAGGTAGGCCGCTTCGAACGCCGAGCGGACCATGCCTTCGCTCACGCCAAGCTCATGACTTTCCGGTGCGACCCGCAACGGCACGGACACGGTGTGGGTCTGACCGAGGTAATGCATGTCGAGCTCGTACAGCACGTCGGTTCGCTCGATCGGAATGCCCGCTGCGGCGACCACCGCCGCCGCCTCGCCCTCGGCGGCACGCATCCGCCGTTCAAGCGCGGTTGCGTCGACGCCATCGAGCATGAGGTTGAGGGTCTGCACGATGTCGTGC
Source organism: uncultured Alphaproteobacteria bacterium (assembly GCA_963833605.1). GTDB lineage: Bacteria > Pseudomonadota > Alphaproteobacteria > Rhizobiales > Xanthobacteraceae > JAFAXD01. The sequence goes on along the minus strand of CAWHYZ010000032.1, from coordinate 32,819 downwards.
CGCAGGTCGGCGAGTACGCAGCCGAGCGCCGACGTGATGCCCGGAAACCGCGGCACCAGCGCGCACTTCAACCCAATTTCCCGGATCAGGGCGCCGATATGGAGCGCGCCTCCGCCGCCGAACGGCATCGCGACGAAACGGGCCGGATCGTGCCCGCGTTCAATCGAGACGAGCCGGATCGCGCCCGCCATGCGCGCATCGGCGACCCGCACGATCGCGGCGGCGGCGGCCACGGCGTCGAGGCCGAGCGGCGCCCCGACGTGTGCCGCAATGGCCTCCTTGGCTGCCTCGGCGTCGAGGGATTTCAGGTCACCACCAAGTGGACGGGCCGCGTTGATGCGGCCGAGCACGACCTGAGCGTCCGTCAGCGTTGGCCGGGTGTTGCCTTGGCCATAGCACACGGGCCCTGGAACCGAGCCGGCGCTTTCCGGCCCGACCTGCAGCAGGCCGCCGCGATCGACCGAGGCGATCGAGCCGCCGCCGGCCCCGATGGTGGTGATCTCGACCATCGGCGTGCGGATGACGAGCCCGAAGTCGACGGTCGTCTGCGCCGCGACCGCGACCTTGCCCGCCGCGATCACTGATACGTCGAACGAGGTGCCGCCGAGGTCGCAGGTGATGAGATTGTCGAAACCCGAAGCCTTGCCGAGCGCTGCAGCAGCGACAACGCCCGCGGCCGGCCCCGACAGGGCGGTGCGCACCGGCAGCCGGCGCGCGGTCGCCGTCGACATGATGCCCCCGTTGGATTGCACGATGTGAAGCTGGCCGCGAAAGTTCTGCTTGGCGAGAGCGGCATCAAGCTTGCCGATATAGGAGGCGACCACCGGCTGAAGGTAGGCGTTGAGAGCCGTGGTCGACGATCGTTCGAACTCGCGGATTTCCGACAGCACCTCGTGCGACGCGGTGATGAACTCGTTTGGCCACACCGCACGCAACTGCGCGAGCGCCTGGCGCTCGTTGTGGGCATTGGCATAAGCGTTGATGAATATGATGGCGACGCCCTGCGCGCCTTTGTCGAGGAGATGCTGCGCTGCCGCTCGGATCTCGGCGTCATCGACCGCAAGCCGTATGCTGCCGTCGGCGAGCGTGCGCTCGTTGACTTCGACGCGCATGTCGCGGTCGGCAATCGGAATGAAATCGCCCCACAGGCCCCAGGTGCGGCGGCGGTCCCGTCGGCGCATTTCGAGCACGTCACGAAAGCCGCGCGTGGTGATGATGCCGATCGGGGGGCCGCGACGCTCGAGCAGCGTGTTGGTGCCGACGGTGGTGCCATGCACGATCGAGTCAATGGCCGCGGCGCCGCCGATCACTGTCAGCCCGTTCAAAAAGCCCTGCGCCTCGTCGCCGCGATGCGACGGCACCTTGGCGGTCAGGAATCGGCCGGTCGACGCATCCAGCAGAAAGAAATCCGTAAAGGTGCCGCCGATATCGACTCCGACGATGACGCTGCGCGCGCTCATGCCGGTTTTCCGGCGCGGGCCTTCGTGGTGGCGCCGGCATCGAGCGAGCCGTCCTCGTGCAGCACGACTTTGTAGTCGCGGCGGGCCGCTTCGCGCGAGACATAGCCGAGCCGTACGTCGCGAACGACACGCTCCGGCGCGCGCGTGGCCGGATCGCCGAACCCGCCACCCCCCGGCGTCTCCAACCGCACCTTCTGGCCGCGCCGGATCTTGATGTCGGTGACCTTCGAGATGAGCGGAGGGATCGCCTCGCCATCATCGGTCTCGTGAACGAAGCGGTTGAGTGCCGCCGCTTGGCCGCCGTTCACCCCGCGCGGCGGATATTTGCCGCGCTCGCCCAGCAGAAATACCTCGGCTCCGCCCTCGGCCAGGGCCTCGATTTCATAGATCGCGCCGAGCCCGCCGCGATGCCAGCCGGGGCCGCCCGAGTCCGGCCGCAACGCCCATTGGGTGAACATGATCGGATAGAGCGCCTCCAGGATCTCCAGGGGCGGAATGGTTGCAGTCGATATTGGATTGTTGGCGTGATTGAGCCCGTCGCTCTCCGGGTTGCCACCGAGTCCACCGCCGAAAAAACAGAACATGACCCAGCGCCGGCCGTGCGCATGCCAGCCGGCGAGCGAGAGCGCGTTGATGGTGGCGAATGGGCTACCGGCCGCGCGATCGGGTGCGGCCTTGGCGAAGGCGCCAAAGATCACGTCGATGACGCGCAGAATGGTCTCGGTGTAGCCGCCGACCGGCCGCGGCGCCGTGACGCCGAGCAGGCTCGTGGGCGGGATCACGAATTCAATGGGCGCGAGGCAGCCCGCATTGGCGGGAACGTCGGTGAAGAGATGTTTGAGCGCAACATAACAGCACGCAACGGTGGTCGCGCGCGCGATGTTGAGCGGGCCATCGCAGGGGGGAGCTGAGCGTGAGAAGTCGAGCCGCATTCGATCGCCCGTGATGGTGAGATCGAGTGCGATCCGCAGCGGTGTATCGGTGACGCCGTCATTGTCGAGGAAATCGTCGCAACTGTAGGTGCCGTCCGGCAGCGCCGCGATATTCTGGCGCATCAGTGATTGTGCGCGCGCACTCAATGCCGCAAGGGCGGCGGCGACGGTCTCGTCGCCATATTCGTCGAGCAAGGCATGCAGCCGTCGTTCCCCCAGATCGAGCGCATTGAGTTGTCCGTTGAGATCGCCCCAGTTCGATTGCGGCACCCGCGAGTTCGCCGACAGGATGTCGACGATGTCCTGCTGGAACACGCCCGCGCGCACGAGCTTCACGGGCGGAAGCCGAAAACCTTCCTGGAAGCTTTCGGTCGCCTTGGCGTTGAAATTGCCGGGCACGTTACCGCCGACGTCGAGCCAGTGACCGACCGAAGCCAGCCACGCGAAAACCCGGCCGGCGCGCATCAGCGGTCGCACCAACCGAAAATCGTTGAGGTGAGTGCCCCCGTCGTAGGGATCGTTGAAGAGAAATGTGTCGCCGGCCGCGAGCTCGCCGTCACGCGCGACTTTGTCGATTACCGCTTTGACGGCAAACGCCATCGCGCCGACAAAAATCGGCAAGCCGGACGTACCTTGCACCAGGGTCGCGCCGGTATCGGCATGATACAGGCCATGGCAGGCGTCGTGCGCCTCCGCAATGATCGGGTTGAACGCCGAACGATAGAGCGTCGCGTCCATCTCGTCGGCGATCTGGACGAGACGGCCGTTGAGCACCGCAAGCGTGACGGGATCGAGCAAGGTCACCGGTGCGCGCCCGTTTTGTTGTCGGTCGGAGGCGGCGGCGGTTCATAGCGTTGGCCCATTGCAATCATCTCCGGTGTTCCGATGAGATGGTTGAGGGCATCGAAATCGAGCATGCGGGAACGGTACGGCTCGGTAGTGCCATGGGCGGCGAGCGAGGCGTAATAGTCGCTCGCCGTCCGTCCGAGCGCGCGCACGATTCCGCCAGGAAAGATCACCAGCGCAAAGCCGATCGCCTCCAGTTCGGCCGCGGATAGTGGCGGTGTCTGGCCGCCTTCGACCATGTTGGCCATCAGCGGCACGCTCGTGCCCGCAGCCGAAACCATGCGGACGAGATCGCCGCGCGCCCGCGGCGCTTCGACGAACAGCATGTCGGCGCCGGCATCGCGGTAGCGCACGGCACGCTCGATCGCGCGGTCGAACCCTTCGACCGCGATCGCGTCGGTGCGCGCAATCACCAGCGTCTCGCCTGAGTGTCTGGCGTCGAGCGCAGCGCGGATCTTGCCGCACATTTCGCCGGCGGAAATCAAAACCTTGCCGTCGAGATGACCGCACCGCTTGGGAAAGTCCTGGTCCTCGAGCTGGATTGCGTTGGCGCCGGCCTGCTCGAACCGGCGGACCGTGCGCACCACATTGAGGGCGTTGCCGTAGCCGGTGTCAGCGTCAACGACGAGATGGGCGCCGACACGATCGCGGATCAAGGCCAGCGTGTCGGCGACCTCGCTCATGCTGACGAGACCGATATCGGGCCGCCCGAGCCGCGTGTAGGCGATTGCTGCGCCGGAGACATAGAGCGTGGTAAATCCGGCCTGGGTGCCGACCAGTGCTGTGAACGCATCATAGACGCCGGGCGCCACCACGATGGGCTTGCGGGTCAGGCGAGAACGCAAGGTTTCCGGCTCGGCCATGGTCACATCCCGAGATAGGTGCGTGTGGGATTGGGATCGTTACGGATGTCGGCAGCGCTTCAGAAGTTGTGACGATCTTGCAAAGGAACGTCAAATCGAAAAGCGACATTGAAATCATAGACTTGCTGCATTAGGACGCTAGGATAGAGCGCGGCTTTGGAGGGCGTGCCGGAAGCATGCGCTCATTCTGAGCCTTATCGAGTTTGACCCCAAACTGGGCGTTGGTGGACGACTTTGGGATGCGACCATAAGCTGCGCGCGAAATCGAGGACGCTCAAAGGCAAATTGAATGTCGGATGTGCGCGTCGAACGGCGACTGGCGGCCATCCTCGCGGCCGATGTTGCTGGCTACAGCCGCCTGATGGGCACGGATGAGGAAGGCACCCTCGCCACCCTCAAGGCTCACCGGCAGGAGCTTCTAGATCCGAAGATTGCCGAGTACCGCGGGCGCATCGTCAAGACAACGGGCGACGGGATCTTGATTGACTTCCCCAGTGCAGTCGACGCTGTTCGCTGCGCCATTGAGTTTCAGCGTGGCTTGGCGGAGCGCAATGTTGCCGCCTCGCCCGAACGGCGCATCGAGCTGCGGATAGGCATCAATGTCGGCGACGTCATCATAGAGGATGGCGACATCTTTGGTGATGGGGTGAACATCGCTGCCCGTCTGGAAGGGGTTGCCGAGCCCGGCAGCATCTGTATTTCCGAGGATGCCTATCGCCAGGTACGCGACAAGCTGAATGCAACCTTCGATGACGCTGGAGAGCAGCAGCTCAAGAATATTGCGCGACCGGTAAGGGTCTTTCGAGTGCGGCTGGAGGCAGATTTGCAAGCAGCAAGACCTGCGCTTGCGCTTCCCGACAAACCGTCGATCGCCGTCTTGCCATTCCAGAACATGAGCGGAGACCCGGAACAGGAGTACTTCGCCGACGGGCTCGCCGAAGATATCATCACCGAGCTTTCGCGCTTCCGCTCGTTCTTCGTGATCGCTCGCAATTCCAGCTTCGTCTACAAAGGCCGGGCGGTCGACATTCGTTCTGTGGGACGTGAACTTGGTGTGCGTTATGTGCTCGAGGGGGGTGTACGCAAGAGCGGCGAACGACTGCGAATTACCGCACAGCTCATCGAGGCGGCGACAGGCAATCACCTTTGGGCGGAGAAATATGACGGCAAACTGGCCGATGTCTTCGATCTTCAGGACAATATTACGCGCACGATCGTTGCCACCTTGTCGGGTCGAATCGAGGCCGCATACGCTGAGCGTATCGTGCGCACACCTCCCAAGGACATGGCAGCCTATGAGCTCGTCCTTGCCGCCAAAGTGCTGCACCACCGTGCGACCAAAGACGACAACGCTACCGCCCTGAAGCTCGTTGAACGCGCCATTGAAGTCGACCCCAGCTTTGCGCAGGCCTATGCATGGCGCGCCTGCCTCACCGGCCAAGGCGCCTTTCATGGTTTCCTCGACGGAAACCCTCGGGAGCACCTCAAGCGAGCCCTCGATTTTGTCATGAAGGGGCTTTCGCTCGACGCGAACGATATCGAATGTCACCGGGTTCTTTGTGAAGCGTTCATGAATCAGGGCAACCTCGATCGTGCCCGTACCCATCATGAGCGCGCCTTCGCGCTCAATCCAAATGATCCACGTATCGTAGCCCAGCGCGGCGAACTAATGACCTGGCTCGGCGAACCTGAGAAAGGGGTCGAGTGGCTCCAAGCGGCGATGCGCCTCGATCCCTTCGGAGTCCGCGAGCGCGCCCATCTGCTTGGCCGAACGTTGTTCGCCGCGCAGCGCTACGCAGAGGCGGCGGACGCCTATCGCCAGTCCGCTCACCAAAACCGGGCCGAGCGGCATGCCGACCTCGCCGCCGCGCTTGCACAGGCCGGCCGCGTCGCGGAGATGGCGACTGAGGTGGCCGAGACGCTTCGGATCAAACCCGAATTCTCGGTCTCGGCCTATGTCAAAGGCCTCGGTTATCTCCGCGACGAAGATCGCGAGCACCATCGCATGGCGCTGCTCAAGGCGGGACTGCCGGCGTAGGCCAAGGTCACAAATTGGCACGGTTGCTTCTGCAGGAAGAGCGGGAGGTTGCAACAAGGATGTGCGAACTTCGGAATCGGGAGCATGATCCCGAAAAGTGGGTACCGGTTTTCGGAAAAGATCATGCTCCAACAAAGGGCGAGAGCGCGATGACGAATCAAGGATATGTCATCGCGCTCTAACGTCGACTATATTGTCCTCACACCAGGTATCACGACGCGTCATCTGCCGGCATGAACCAGACCCTGATCGACAAGCTGTGGGCCGCCCATGAGATCGTGCGGCGCGAGGATGGGGAGGCGCTGCTGTGGGTCGACCGTCACTATGTGCATGAAGGCTCGTTTCACGCCTTCAGCAAGCTCGCCGAACGGAACGCACCGGTGGCTGAGCCCGGTCTCACATTCGGGGTTGCGGACCATTACGTTCCGACGCGCGGGTCGCGCCGTCACATCGACAATCCCGAGATCGCCCGCATGGTGTGGCAGATCGAGGACAATGCGGCGAAGCACCACATCACGTTGTTTGGTCTCAACGACCCACGGCAAGGCATTGTCCACGTCGTCGGCCCGGAGCAGGGCCTGACGCTTCCCGGCCTGCTGATTGTCTGCGGCGACAGCCACACGTCAACCCACGGCGCGCTCGGCGCCTATGCGTTCGGCATCGGCGCGTCCGAAGTCGCGCACGTGCTGATGACGCAGACCATCTGGCAGCACAAGCCGAAGCGCATGCGCATCGCGATCGATGGCCAGGTCGCCACCGGCATTGCCGCCAAGGACATGGCGCTCGCGGTCATCGCCAAAATTGGCGCCGGCGGTGCCACCGGCCATGCCATCGAATTCGCCGGTTCCGCGGTCCGCAACCTCTCGATCGAGGGACGCCTGACACTCTGCAACATGTCGATCGAAGCCGGCGCCCGCTGCGGGATGGTCGCACCCGACGAAACCACTTTCGGCTATCTCAAGGGCCGTCCGTACGCGCCTGAGGGGACTGCGTTCGACCAGGCCGTCGAGGCGTGGTCGGCGCTGACGAGCGACAGCAATGCCGCCTTCGACCAGGAGGCCGCGCTCGACGCCGCCGACATCGCTCCGATCGTTACCTGGGGAGCAAGTCCCGAAGACGCCTTGCCGATCACCGCCAGCGTGCCCGATCCCGCGCGCGAGACGGATCCGGTGCGCGCGAAGTCTCAGCGCGAGGCGCTTGACTACATGGGGATCGCGGCGGGCAAAAAGCTCACCGATATTGCGGTTGATCGCGTGTTCATCGGCTCGTGCACCAATGCGCGCATCGAGGATCTGAGGGCGGCCGCGGCGGTGCTGGCCGGTCGAACCAGCAAGGTGCCCGGACTGGTCTCGCCAGGCTCGTCTCTGGTCAAGCACCAGGCGGAAGCGGAAGGCCTTGATCGCATCTTCCGCGAGGCCGGCCTGGAATGGGGCGAGTCCGGTTGCTCGATGTGCGTTGCCATCAATGGCGACTTCGTCCGCCCGCAGGAACGTTGCGCCTCGACCACCAACCGCAATTTCCGCGGCCGGCAGGGGCCCGGCGCGCGCACGCACCTGATGTCGCCGGCCATGGTTGCGGCCGCTGCGGTCACCGGTCATCTCACCGACATGCGGCCGCTGTTGGCCGGCCGGAAAGTGTGAACCGAGGCACGCATGGACAAGTTCACCCGACTGACGGCGACCGCTTGTCCGCTCGACGTCAACAATCTCAACACCGATCAGCTGTTGCCGGCGCGCTATCTGAAATGGCCGCGCTCGGCGGGCATCGGAAAGGTGCTGTTGCAGGACCTGCGCTTTGATCCCGATGGGCGCGAGCGGCCGGATTTTCCGCTCAATCGGGCGGCGTGGCGCAACGCCAAGATCATCGTGAGTGGTCGTAATTTCGGTTGCGGGTCCTCGCGCGAAGCCGCCGTTTACGCGCTCTATGATTACGGGATCCGCTGCCTGATCGCGCCATCCTTTGGCGACATCTTTTCGGGCAATGCCGTCCAGAATGGTTTGTTAACGGCGATCATGTCCGACGACGAATCGGCCGAGATCATCGTGGCGCTCAACCGGACGCCGGACCTCCCGGTGACCGTCGATTTGGAGCAACGCGCGATCATGTGCGGCAATCGCAACTACAGTTTTTCGATCGATCCGGTCCGTCGCCTGCGGTTGCTGAACGGCTGGGACGACATCGCGCTCACCGAACGCTTCCATGCGCAGATTTCTGCGTTCAAGACGAACGACCGCGCCCGCCGGCCTTGGGCGACCCCGCCCGCCCGGTCATGACGGGAAAGCCAGAAGTCATCATCGCCGGTGCCGGTCCCGTCGGGTTGACGGCGGCTTTGCTGATGGCACGCCGGGATATCGCGGTTACGGTTGTGGAAGCCGAACCCGCGTTGTCGCAAGAGCTGCGCGCATCGACGTTTCACCCGCCGACGCTCGACATGCTCGCACCGTACGGAATCACGACGTGCCTGCTCGAGGCCGGTCTGATCTGCCCGACCTGGCAGATTCGCCTGCATCCCTCGGGCGAGCGCGCCGTCTTCGAGCTCGCGGTGCTCGCGGGTGAGACCGATCATCCCTACCGTCTGCAGTGCGAGCAATCGACGCTATTGCCAATTCGTGCTGGCGGCGCTCGAGAGGCTGCCGAATGTCACGCTACTGTTTTCGACTCCCGTAACGGGATTGCGGCAGACGGCCGACGCGGTCGACGTGCAGGTCTCCGTCTCCGGCGCGAAAGACATTTTGACCGCAGACTACGTGATCGGTGCCGATGGCGCGCGCAGTGCTGTGCGGCGGGCGCTCGAGATCGAGATGTCCGGCGACATCTACCCGGAGACGACCATTTTGGCGACGACGCGCTTTCCATTTCACGACAAACTCGAAGGCCTGTCCAACGTGTCCTATTGCTGGAAGCCCGACGGCACCTTCAGCCTGCTTCGCCTGCCCGACGTGTGGCGCGTGAGCCTCTATGCGCGCGACGGCCAGACGGTGGAAGAGGCGTTAGCCGACGAGGTCCAGCAGGATCTGCTGCACGAGATCGTGCCCGATGCCGGTCGCATCGAGGTGCTGGAGACGCGGCCCTATCGCATTCACCGGCGATTGGCGGCGGCCTACGGCCGGGGCCGTGTCTTTCTTGCCGGCGACGCCGCACACCTCAACAGTCCCTCGGGCGGCATGGGGATGAATGGCGGGATCCACGATGCTTTCAATCTGTGTGAAAAGATCGCTGCCGTACTCCTCGACGGCGCTGATCCGCGCATTCTCGATCGCTATGAACGCCAGCGCCGTCCGATCGCCGAGGAAGAGATCATCGAACAGGCGCACCGCAATCGTACCCGCATGCAGGAGCGCGATCCGCAGCGGCGCCGACGGATGCTCGAGGACCTGCAGCGTACGACCGCCGATCCGGTCAAGCTCAAGGCTTATCTCATGAAATCGTCGATGATCGATGGCTTGCGGCGGGCCGCGGCCACGCCATGACCGGTCGCTTGCACATCGAGTCAATCAGATGGAACGCAGCATGATGTCATCATTTCGGCGAGCTTTGGTTGTCGTCCTGTGCGGTCTGTCGGTTGGCGCAGGTTCCGCGATCAGTCCCGCCCGTGCGCAGGCCGACGACTATCCGTCACGCAACATCACGGTGATCGTGCCGTTCCCGCCGGGCGGAAGCTCGGACATCGTCATGCGGCTGGTTGCCCACAAAGTGTCCGAAAGCATCAAGCAAACCATCATCATCGACAATCGCCCGGGCGGTGCCGGGAATGTGGCCGCGGTGGCGATCAAGAATGCACCGCCCGATGGCTATCTTCTGATGATGGGCCACACCGGCACCCACGCCATCAATCCGTGGCTTTACACCGATTTGAAGTTCGATCCGGTCAAGGATTTCCAGCCGATCACGGCGCTGATCGCGTTCAACAACATCCTGGTTGTTCCGGACACGAGCCCGGCAAAGTCGGTCGCGGAACTCGTCGCCCTGGCCAAATCGAAACCGGATGGTCTGACGTATGGGTCGCAGGGCATTGGAACCGGCGGGCACCTGCTGGGCGAGTTGCTGGCCCGTCACGCCGGGATAAAGCTCGTGCATGTGCCTTATCGCGGCATCGCGCCGGCGGTCACCGACGCCGTTGCCGGGCGGGTGGACATGCTGTTCTCATCCTATATTTCCGTCAGCCGGGCATATCGAGAGCGGCAAGCTCCGCATGCTCGCCATTGCCGGGACGAAGCGGCACCCGCGCATTGCCGACGTTCCAACCATGGCGGAAGCCGGCTATCCCGATGTCCAGATGCAGCAATGGTTCGGCCTGTTTGCGCCTGCAGGCACGCCGGCGCCGGTCGTTCGCAAGCTCAACGCCGAGTTCGTCAAGGCGCTGCAGAGCGACGAGGTCATGAACAAGGTGCTGCCGGAAGTCGCATTCGTCATTCCCGGCACGCCCGAGGACCTCGCGGCGATCGTCGCCCGCGACCTGGCGCGGCTCGGAAAGATCGTTCAAGAGTCGGGCGCAAAAGCGCCAATAGCAAGAGATACCGAGATGTCGCTCGAATACGCCCCGCGCGGCCTCGTCGGCATGCTGACGCCGCAGGCCAACACCACGGTGGAACCAGAATTCAATCTGCTGTGGCCGCCCGGCGTTGCGATGATCAACGCCAGGCTGGTGAGCGACAAGAGCACAATGTCGGCGCGGCTGGTCGAATATTTTGATCAATATGGCGTCGGTCTGCGGCAGTTCGCCAATGCGCCGGTCGGTGTGGTGGCGGCGGCCTGCACGGGCGCATCCTATCTGGCGGGACGCGAGCGCGAAGCGACGCTGGTACGGGAACTCACCGCGCAAACCGGCCATCCGTTCATCACCGCGGCACTCGCGGTGGTGGACGCATTGGCGGCGTTGAATGCTCGTCGCCTCGGTCTGGTGTCGCCCTATTCGGACGATCTCAACGCTGCGAGCGTGATGTATTGGCAAAGTCATGGGTTCGACGTTGTTCACGTCGTCAGCGTCTTCAACAGTGCGGACGCGTTTCATCCGATTTACAGCCTCGGTGAGGCGAAGGCGACCCAGGCGTTACAGACGCTTGAGCGCGAGCCGCTCGATGCCGTCGTCATGCTGGGAACCGGGATGCCGACCTTGGGGCCGATCGCCGGTTCGATCGGATGGGACGGTGCGCCGGTGATGTCGTGCAACCTCTGCCTCGCCTGGCGGGTTGTCGAAGCCCTCGATCGCGAGGAGCCGCGTCGGTCAACGCTCGAAATCCTGGCTCGGCGGAGCAGGTTGGGCGAACCGTTTCTTCCTGCAACGAGCGGATTCATCGGTGTGGCGGAGCCGTTGATTCATTTGCCGCCCGCAGGACGGTCATTAGGCGAGGTGGTATCTTGCAAGCCCGCGTTCCGAAGGTCCTTGGGTCTTGAAGAGGGCTGCATGCGACGTCGTGATGTCATCGCGCTGATTGCCGGCACGGTTGCGGCGTGGCCGTTGCGTGTGCAGGCGCAAGCCTATCCGAACCGGATGATCAAGATCATCGTGCCGTTTACGCCGGGTTCTCCGGTGGACGCCGCTGCGCGCGTCGTGGTGCAACACCTGCAGACTAGGATCGGACAGAGCGTCGTCATCGAGAACCGGCCGGGCGCCGGCACCACGATCGGGACCAGGGCCGTCGTCACTGCCGCTCCCGACGGCTACACGCTGCTGCTGACCGGCTCGAACTTGCTGTACGTCCCGGTGCTCTACCCCAATCTCGATTTCGATCCGATCAAAAGCCTTGCACCGGTGGCCACGCTCGTGACCTGGTCGCATGTGATGGTGGTCGCGCCGGACCTCCCCGTGAAGACCGTCGCGGACCTCATCGCCTACGCGAAGGCAAATCCCGGCAAATTGATCTTTGGATTCGGTCTCGGAACCACACCCCACATTTTGGGGGAGACGTTCCGACAAGCGGCTGGCGTGGACATCGCCTTTATTCCCTATCGTGGCGGCGAACAGGCAAGAGCCGACCTGCTCGGCGGCCGCGTTCACATCAACATGGCACCGGTGGCAAGTCTGTTGCCGCTGATTCAGGACGGTAAGGTGCGGCCCCTCGCTTTCACCGGGCCGACGCGGAGTCCGGACCTGCTCGATGTCCCCACGATGATCGAAAGCGGGTTCCCGCAGGTCGGATACAACCCGGATGTCTGGTTGGGGATTCTGGCACCGCCCGGTACGCCAATCGCGATCATCGACAAGCTCAACAGCGACATCAATGAGAGCCTGAAATCCCCGGAGCTGAAGGCAGCCCTTGCAAAGCTCGCCTTTGAAGTGAAGATCATGACGCCGCAACAGTTTGCGGAATTTCTTGCCGCCGAGAAGCAGAAATGGCCCCCGCTTTTGGCGGCGGCCGGTCTCAAGGCTGAATAATCAGCCTTTGATCAGATCGGCCAGCGACGGGGAAGGGCGCACCGCCGGCTCACGCGGCGCGAGATAAATCAGTCCGGCTTGCTTTGCGAGCGCCTCGACCGTGCCACTTTGCATGAGCGCGTCGAGCGCCCCGTTGATTCTCCGCATCAGTTCGGCATCACGCGCCAGGCCGACATAGCCCAGGTTGAACCCGCTCGGATGCAGGAAGCCGGAGAGTCGCAGCGCGGTCTCCGGATGATCGCCGCGGTAACCGTCGAAGCGGTGAATATCGACCAGCACCGCGTCATAGTCGCCGGCTTCGAGCCGCTCCAGCAGTCCACGGCCGGGGACGATGTGCGTGACGTGTGGCAGCAGGCGGCCACTTTGGTAGAGCGTCAGGATCACGTCAGGAAAAGACGACTGCTCGACCCCAATGCGCACGCCATCGAGATTGGCGAGGGTGTTGATCGTCCGGCCGGCGGCCTTCGGCCCAAGGACAACGGCCGGCGCCGTATAGATGTAGGGCGTGCTCCCCAGGAGTTCGCTGAGCGCGACCGCCCGCCCCCGATCTTCCCGCGTGCGACCCTGATACCTGGGCAGGCGCGCCTGCGGGCTCAGCGGACCACCAAGACTGTCGGCCAGGAGCGGAAACGCGGCGGCAAGGTCGCAACGCTGGTCAGCCAGCAGCGCCGCGACACCGGTCCTGGTGTCCTTGCCCTTCTCCGGTTGATCTTCCAACTCGTACCATTGAATGCTCAGGCTTCGTCCGATTTTGTCCGCGACCGTTTGTGCGAGCGCAGGATCGAACCCGCCGGTGCGCGCGCCGCGCTTGAAGGAGAACGGCGCCGCATCCTGATCGAGACAGACGCGCAGCGTGTCGGCGGCTTCTGCTTGCAGCGACACCGACACGAGCACGGCTAGCAATGCAAACAACCGGACCGGATTCATGGTGCACCCGCCGCCTGGATGTAGACCCAGAGCGCTTCGATTTCGTCCGCCGACAACACATCGCCCCACGGCGGCATCTTGGGTGGCTTGCCCTGGCGGACCGAGCTCACAAAACGGTCGCGCGCATCCTTTGGAAACTTGCGCAGGTCGTAGCCGAGCAGGCCGTTGTTGTTCATGTTGAAGCCGTGACAGCGCGAGCACTGGCGGGCATAGATCGTCCTCCCTTCCTTTTGCAGCTCGGTCGCGAGCGTATCGGTCGCGTCACCGGCCGCCGATGCACTGCCGGGCCGAGCGACGATGAGCAAGAGGACAACCGTAGCCCGCATGGAGCGGAGCGCAATGCGGGAGGGCCGCCCCGGATTACGCTGACGCTCCATCCGGGCTACAGCGGGATACATCAAACTCATCGGAGCATGTGATTGAGACGTGGCCGCCGCCCGGGCGGCGGCCCGATGTCTCGCCGGTCCGCTAACGCTTGTCGGACAGGGCGAAGACCCAGAGCATTCCGCCCTGCGGCACCGACTTCAGTTTTTCGTCGTTGCCGAAGAGCGCATAGACGCCGCCGTGGCCGCTGGTAACCGCCACATATTGAACGCCGTCGGCTTCCCAGGTGACGGGCTGGCCTTCGACTCCCGACCCGGTCTGATGCGACCACAGCAATTGTCCGGTGTCCGCATCGAACGCCTCGAACTCGCCGGTGAGTTCGCCGGTGAACACCAGCCCGCCTTTGGTGGAGAGCGTGGCGCCCCACCGCGGGCGCTCGGCCGGCGCCATCCACTTCGCCTTCCCGGTCATCGGATCGATCGCCTTCAGCGCAGCCTTCGGGTGATCCCCCGCCGGCAGGTCGGTTTCCACCGGCGGGCCCATGTCCACGCCGAACCACAGTTCGCCAGCCTTCCAAGGCTGCGCGGTAATCTTCATGCCGATCGGAACGTAGTTTGTGTTGGCGTAGGCGAGGCCGGTGTCCGGGTTGAACGACATCGGCGACCAGTTCTTGCCGCCGAAGGCGCCGGGAACCGCGCCGACGTTCTCGCCCTTGTGGTAGCGGTCGACGAGTTCGGTCGTGATCGGACGGCCGGTCTTGAGGTCGATGCCCTTGGCCCAGTTCTGCGGAACGAACGCATTGGCGGCGAGGAGTTTGCCGTTGGTGCGATCGATGACGTAGAAGAATCCGTTTCTATTGGCATGCAGGATGACCTTGCGCGGCTGCCCCTCGACCGGGATCGTCGCCAGCACCATTTCGTTGGTGCCATCGAAATCAAAGCCGTCATTCGGGGAAAACTGGTAGTGCCATTTGATGGCTCCGGTCTTGGGATCGAGCGCCAGGACCGAGCTGGTGTATAGATTGTCGCCGCTGCGCGTCGTCGGGTTCCATGAGCCGGGATTTCCGGTGCCCCAGTAGACGGTGTTGAGCTCCGGATCATATGAACCGGTGAGCCAGGCGGACCCGCCGCCGTGCTGGCAGGCATCGCCCGCCGGCCAGGTCTCTCCGCCGGGCTCGCCCGGGCAGGCGACCGTATATCTGCGCCACACCCGCTGCCCGGACTGGGCGTCGTAGCCGTCGATGAAACCGCGCGTGCCGTACTCCGCGCCGGAGTTGCCGACGATGATCATGCCGTTGACCGCGAGCGGCGCGACCGTCATGGCATAACCGTCCTTCACCTCCGCGGCTTTGGTCGACCACAGCTCCTTGCCGGTCTTGGCATCGTAGGCAATGACCCGGTTGTCGAGCGCGGCGCGGAACACTTTGCCGTCGTAGAGTGCGACGCCGCGGTTGTTCGCGCCGCAGCACGCCATCCGGTAGGTTTCCGGCGCGTAATCGAGGGTGACTTTCCAGATCTGGCGGCCGGTCTTTGCGTCGACCGCCATCGTGGCCTTCTCGGTCGAAACGTACAGCACCCCGTTGTAGACGAGCGGCTGAGATTCCTGCGACTGGATATTCTCGAGCGAGTAGGACCATACCGGTTTCAGGTTCTTGACGTTCTGCTTGTTGATCTGATCAAGCGTGCTGAAACGCTGGAGGTCATACCCCAGCCCGAAATTGACGACGTTCTTGGTGTTCTTGGAACCGTCGATCAGCTCCTGATCACTCTGCGCAGCTGCTGCCGCGGGCAGCATGGCAGCGAGTGCGGCGACGCACATCATGCCTCGCATTTGCTTACTCCCGGTGTGATTTTATGTTCGGAGTGCAGGCAAAGATTAGCCGAAGCATTTGCGCGTTCAACGGTAAGAGCTTACGAAATTTGAGATGGCCGCACATACGTTTGCAGATAGCGCGGTGCTCACCGGATCGGCCACAAACGAAGGGTGGGAGGGAGATGCGGCGCCGAGAATTTTTGGCCGGGATGACGGGCGCGGCAATCGGGTTCGGCGCTGCCGCGGGTGCGCGCGCGCAAGTTCCGATCAGCGCCCGTATGGCCGTCTCTTATCAGGATGCGGGCATCGAGATCCCTGCGGACTTCATCGGCCTGAGCTTCGAATCCGCGGCTCTTACCGATGCCGACTATTTCACGCCGGACAATGGGTCCGTGCTCGGGCTGATCCGCCTGCTCGGTCCGAAGGGGGTCATTCGCATCGGCGGCAATACCAGCGAACGTACGGTGTGGCGCGCTCGCGATGAGCCCGTGCCGTCGGGCAGCTTCGTCCTCACGCCGGCGAGCATCGATCGCCTGGCCGCGGTGCTGCGAAGGTTGGGATGGAAGCTCATCTATGGGCTCAACCTCGCGCGCCGCACCCCCGAACAGGCTGCCGAGGAGGCGGCCTACGTGGCGCGCGCGGTCGGCACCAATCTGCTGGCATTCCAGATCGGCAACGAGCCCGATGGGTTCGGCCGCTGGACCGCGGTACGGCCCAAGACCTATGACGTGGCGGCTTTTCTGACGGAGTGGCGCGCATTTCATGCCGCGATTCGGGCGCGCGTGCCGGATGCCCGCTTCGCCGGGCCGGATGTCGCGGACCAGATGACCTGGATCGGGGCGTTGGCGAAGGAGAAGCCGGCCGGTCTCATTCTCTTGACCCGGCACTTCTATGCGGATGGCCCCGCCGGGGCATCGCATGTATCGCTCGGGCGGCTGCTGCACGCGGACCAACAAATCGAACGCGTGCTCGATGCGCTCGCACATGACGGTCGCACCTATCACCTGCCCTTCCGGATCGTGGAGGCCAATTCCATCTATGGCGAGGGCGAGAGAGGCGTGAGCGATACATTCGGCGCCGCACTGTGGGGCCTCGGATTGCTGTTCCGGCTCGCCGCCGCGGGCGCCGCCGGCGTCAATTTTCATGCCGGTGTCCACAATCTGCGTCCCGAGGAAGACAAGGCTTACACGCCGATTGCGCGCGGCGCCGGCGGTCGTTACCGGGCGGCACCGCTCTACTATGGGATGCTCATGTTCGCGCGTGCGGCTCACGGCACGCTCGTGCCGCCGCATCTCGCCGCGGACACGTCCGATCTCAAGGCTTACGCGGCGCGTGCGCCAGACGGGCGGCTGCGTGTGACGTTGATCAATCAGAATGGCGGGCAGGGGGCGCGCGTGAGTATCGATCCGGGCCGCACTTTCGCCTCGGCATCCGTGATGCGGCTCACCGCGCCGAGCCTCGATGCGATCGCAGGCATCAGGCTCGGCGGCGCGAGCGTCGACGATTTTGGCGGATGGAACCCTGCCGAGGAGGTCGTTCACTTCGACGGCCAGGAGCTCGTCATCGACCTCCCCCCGCCCGGCGCCGCGATCGTGACGATCGGAGGGTGAGCCGAAACAGGTCTTGTGCCGTTCTTGTCAGTGCACAAACGACCCACTGTCACGCCGCATGCAACGCCTTTTGCACGGCCTTTGGCGCGCGATCGATGACCAGCAGGTAGGCACGCGTCGGTCCTTCCGGTTGACGCTTGCCCTGTTCCCAGTGGCGTAGCGTGTTAACGCTGAAGCCGAACCGGCCGGCAAACTCTTCCTGAAGTCATGCCGAGTTTCGTTCGAATCGCACGAACGTCGATCAGAGCCGGGACATGGACCCTGTAATCGCTTTCCTTGGCCTCGCCACGCGCATACGCGACGGCTTCCTCCAAACCACGGCGGATACTGCGAGCTACCTTACTCATCTCTTCGTCCTTCCGTAGGTCTCGACCAAGAGCTTGGTCAGTTGCCGAAAATCGCTCCGATCCTTGTGGCTCAAATCGTCACGCTCGTTCTTGGCGTAAGCGGTGAGCGCGAACAACGGAATGTCCACGCTGTGGTAGAAATAGATGACGCCCGCGCCGCCGCGCTTTCCGCGTCCCTCGATCCCCCAGCGCAGCTTGCGCACGTCGCCAGTTCCCTGGATCAGATCGCCGGCGGTCGGATTGTGGGCCAGATAATCTACCAGCACCGCCCGCTGGTCCTCGGTCATCAGCTTCCGCGTCGCCGACAGGAACTCGGGGGTCTCGACAACGCTGATCGGGGTGGCCCCGGGCATAGGGGAATGTAGTCCATTGGATCAGTCTATTCAAGGCGAGCCGAGCCGTCGGCCCGGTCTCACACCACCAGCGTCCCCACGCTCGCACCGCCGCAGACGTAGAGCACCTGCCCGGTCACGAAGCCGGAGTCCCGGGAGGCAAAGAACATCACGGCGTTCGCCACGTCAGCCGGGGTGCCGACGCGGCGCACCGGAATCGATTGCGCGAGCGCGCGCTCGCGCTCGCTGCCGGCCGGAACGATCGCATTAAACATCTCGGTTCCGCCGATCGGCCCTGGCGCCACCATGTTGACCGTGATGCCCTCGGGCGCGAGCTCGAGCGCCCAGGTGCGGCCCATGCCGATCATGCCGGCCTTGGTGGCCGAATATGCCGAGCGCGTCTGCAAGCCGAGCGCGCCGCGCGACGAGATCATGATGATGCGGCCAAAACCGTTTGCCTTCATGCCCGGCAGCGTGGCCTGCACGAGTTGAAGCACGGCGCCGAGATGCAGCTGCGTCAATGCGTGCAGGTCCTGCGTCTTCACCTCGGGCAGCAGGGCCGGGCGTATGGCACCGGCGTTGTGCACGACATGCGTCACCGCGAACCGTGACGCGATATCGGCGGCAGCCGCGGCGGTCGCCTTTTCATCGGTGAGATCCACCTCGATGGCATGCAGACGCGGGTCGGACCAATCCGGCCGCCGCAGCGCCAGCGAAATCGTCTCGTAGCCTCGCGCCAGCATCTGGCGGGAGATCTCGGCGCCGATGCCGCTGGCCCCGCCGGTGACGATTGCGACGTCGCGCTCGCTCATGATGCGTTCCCGGGTATCAGCGCAAGGACGCGCAGCGGGCTCCCGGACCCTTGCCTGATCTTGAGCGGTGCGGCCACGATTACCGCGCCCTTGGGCGGCAGCAGATCGAGGTTGGTCAGGCATTGCAGGCCGAAGCGGCCCTTGCCGTGCATGTAGAAATGGGCCGGGTAGGGCGGCACGAAATGATGTGCCTGCCCGGCGTCGGTGCCGATCGTCTCGGTACCGAACCCGTGCGCGTCGCGCGCCTCCACCAGCCACTTCACCACCTCGGGGGAGGGCCCCGGCGTATGGGCGCCGTCCTCGCGCATTCCGGCATAGTCGGCCGGTGCTTTCTTCGACCAGTCCGTGCGCAGCAGGACCCAGCTTCCGGCGTCGATCGTCCCGTGACGCGCTTCCCAGGCTTCAACGAACGGGATCGTCAGCACGAAATCGGCGTCGGCCTTGCACTCGGTCGAGCAGTCGATCACGGCGGCCGGCGCGATGAACTTCGTCGGATCGATGGTATCCACCGCGTTGTTGGGAAGCTCGCGGCCGGTGACCCAGTGGATCGGCGCATCGAAATGCGTCCCGGTGTGCTCACCGGTGCTGAAGTTGTTCCAGTACCAGCCCGGGCCGCGCTCGTCGTAGCGCGACACTTCTTCCAGACGGAACGGCGCGCACTGGCCGAATTCCGGCGGCAGCGTGATGATCGGAAATTCCGGTGTCAGCGTCTGGGTGAGATCGATCACCCGGACGGTGCCGGCCGAAATCGCGCGCGCGACATCAAGTGGGCTCGTCATCGAGGCAATTCCTTCATCCGTAGAACCAATCGATGTGTGAGGGCGCCTTACCTCTCCCCGCAAGCGGGGAGAGGTCGCGAGCGAAGCGAGCGGGTGAGGGGGCATCGCTGCGAGTCTGAGCGTATCGAGAATCCCCCTCACCCGATTTCTCGCTGCGCTCGAAATCGACCTCTCCCCGCAGGCGGGGAGAGGTAACAGTGGTGCTCAGTGGTGCAATGCCTGAATGCTCATATTTTCTTTCACGTTTCATCCGGCGAGTTCCCGTTCCAGCGCCTTCGGATTGACGGCGAGGCGCGCGCGCACGTCTTGCGCCACGTCGCCGACAAAGGCGTCTTCAATGCCGCGGCGCAACGCGTCGACGACTGCGTTCGCCAGCGCCGCCGGCGTGACCTTGGGCGGCGGTACGGTCTCGAACCATTCGGTTTCGAGCGGTCCGTGGAAGACATTCACGACCTTCACGCCACCCGGACGCAGCTCGGCGCGGATCGATTGCGACGCCGACAGGCACGCGGCTTCCACCGCCGCGTGCGCCCCGTAGGCTGGCCAGTTCATGAGCGCGTAGACCGACAGCAGATTGACAAAAGCGCTTGCCGAATTGACGCCGTCGGCGCCGCGTGCCCGCATCGCCGGGCCGAACGCCTGCGCGAGGCGCATCAGGCCGAGGTAACGAATGTCGATCTCCTCGCGCGCGACGCCGACGCCATGGCGCTCCACGACGCCGCCCGGCCGCACGTGTTCGGCGGTATTCACCAAAATGTCGATGCGCCCGCCGTTCTGCGCTGCCTGCTCGGAAACGGATTCGGTGTCGGTCAGGTCGAGCGGCAGGATCTCGACCTGCTCGAGCGCGCGCAGCGCATCAAGGCCGGGAAACGGCTTCCATGGGTCGGCGAGACCGACGAACACGATCGCGGCGCCAGCCTGGGCGAACGCTTTGGCCATGGCCTGGCCGACCGCGGTGCGCCCGTCAGTGATCAGCACGCGGCGGAATTTCGGGTCGCTGGTCAATTCACGAAGCTGGCGGTCGTCCTGCATGTTCTCCGTCGCCTGTTCGGGCAGCGCCAGAACCACCGGCGCCCCGCTCTTGTCGAGCTTCAGTGCGAGCCGCACGCGCGCACCCTCCCGCGCGTCGTCATGCAGGTGCGCGACCAGCATGGGGCCGGCATCGAGTTTCACGGTACCGACTCGCCACGGCATGCGCTCGCGGAAATAAGGGTCGGTCGAGACGCGCACCGTGGTCTCTGCGATGAGCATGCCGCCGTTGTCGATGTCCCGGTAGGGCAGGCGCGCCGAGAGGCAGGACGGGCAGGCATCGCGCGGCGGATAGATCACGGTGCCGCAATCGGTGCAGACCTGGAGCGCGAAACGGCCCTCGGCGGCGGCCGCCGTCATGCCGTGCGCCGTGCGGCTGCGTACCTCTGGCGGGCGCAGCGGCGCGCGCGTTTTGCGCAGCGGGTCCTTGCGCTTGGGGCGCGCGAGCGGCTTGGTCATGCCGCCCTCGCCAGCACCGCGGCGCACGACGCAAGCCCGCGATCGAAGTTGATCATGCCGAAGCCGGACACGACCGCGATCCTGGCGTCCGGCACGGCGCTCCCGAGCGGCGTGTCGGTGAGCTGCCGCATCGCTTCGACCAGACCCAGATAGCCGCCGGCCGCGCCGGCCTGGCCGACCGAAAGTTGCCCGCCCGAAGTGTTGTGCGGGAACGAACCGTCGTTGGTCAGGGTGTGCGAGCGCACGAACTCGGCGCCTTCACCCTTGCGGCAAAAGCCGAGGTCCTCCATTTGCAGCATCACGATCACCGGATAGTCGTCGTAGGTCTCGAGCAGGTCGACATCATCGGGCGTAACTCCGGCCATGCCCCAGAACTCGTCGACATCCCGGGCCCAGCCGCCTCGGATCTGGATCGGATCCTCGCCGAACGCATTATGGCGCTCGATGGTGGACAGGATCCGCACATGTTTCAGCCCGAGCGAGCGCGCCTTGTCCTCGCGGCAGACCAAAAATGCCTCGGCCCCCGCGCACGGCATCACGCAGTCGAACAGGTGGATCGGATCGGAGATCGGGCGCGCCGACATATATTCATCGAGGGTGAGCTTCTTCTTCATCAGCGCATGCGGAAACGTCAGCGCATTGTCGCGCTGGGCCACGCAGATCTTGCCGAAATCCTCACGCCGCGCCCCGTAGGTGTTCATGTAGTTCCGCATGATCAGGGCGAACGAGGCATTCGCGCCGCCCGAACCATAGGGATAGACCGCGTCCTGCGCGAAGCGCGAAAAGTTTGCGAGTGTCTTGCGAAACGAGTCGACGTGGTTGGTATCGCCGCCGACGCATGCGACGAATTCGGCGTCGCCGGCCTGCACGGCACGCGCCGCCCGCCGCAGTGCCACGATGCCGCTCGCGCCGCCGAGCGCGATGTGATCGAGCCAGCGCGGCGAGATGCCGAAATGCTGGGTCAATCCGATCGCGGTGTCGGGGCCGACCGTGAAGCTCGCAACCGACAGCCCGTCGAGATCGCGCGGGCGCAGCCCCGATTGCCCGGTCAACTCGCGCAGCGCGCGGCCGATCCACCAATGGGCATTGTTGGTCGAGAACCGCCGGTACGGAATGGTGACCGGCGCGCACACCACGACGTCGTCGTAGGATGCGCGGGTCATGCTGGGGAGACGCCTGGGTACCGCAACGCGCTCCACCTCTCCCCGCGTGCGGGGAGAGGTCGGATCGCGCAGCGATCCGGGTGAGGGGGCCTTGCCGCCAGTTTGAGCGCTTGGAGAATCCCCCTCACCCGATTTCTCGCTACGCTCGAAATCGACCTCTCCCCGCAAGCGGGGAGAGGTAGCCGCGGTGCAATGCAGAGCGTCAAATACATCGCACAGATCGCTCACATGAACAGCTGGATATTGCCGAACGCCGCATCGCAATTGACGATGTCGACCCGCTTCAGCTTGATCTTAAGCCCGCCATCGATCATGGCCAGCGTGTGGGTCGCCCACGCGGCGTAGAGATCCTGCTGGTCGAGGCGGGTCTCGACATAGTGCATGGGGGTCCAGGTCACGTATTCATTCGCCGCCTCGTCGCGTTTCTCGACTTGCGGCACCTGCAGAATGTGATGGCAGCGGCTCTTCGGTTTCTGCGAGAAGGTGCGATTGCCCTTGAGACGCTCGACCCGGATTTTGAGCAGAAGCTTGTCCTCATACATCAGGGAGCCGACCAGCTTCGGATCGGTCTGCCCCCATTCGAGCGGCATCCAGTAGACACCGTCGTCGGCGAACAGGTCGAGCCATTCCTCGAAGCGGTGCTGATCGATCAACCGCGTCTCATGCAGCACGAAATCGATCAGTTCCTGATTGGTTGGTACCGCCATGATCTAAGCCCGTCACATTGACATGGTCATGAATTTCGACCAGGCGCGGAACTGATTACGCATCTGCCATTCATTGGTGCCGTTGGTGACGGCGACCGCGTCCGGCTGCTCGGCGGGATCGTAAAGGCGCTGGATATTGACCCATTGATTGGCGTCGACATGCAACCCCTCCTGTGCACGCTCGTACATTTCGACGTCGTCATGACCGACCACCGAGGTCGGCGCGTTGATCAACCGATTGTAGACGAGGGTGCGCTCGAGCAGCATGTCGGGCGCGCCTACGAGCCGGAACGTCCAGGACTCGACCAGCGTCTTGTTGGCGGCCAGCGGCTTGAACACGCGGATGAGCTGGATCGGCCCTTTGATCATGAGGTGTGGGAAATAGACCGTGTTGTGCCGGTTCTCTCCGAGGATCGCCTTGGCACGCTCCTCGCCATAGGCCGCAACCATGGCGTCGAAATAGCCTGGAATAGCCGAGTAGTCCGAATGGATCGAGTGGTGCACGCCGGTGTGGCCATGCCCGTTGGGCCAGATCCGGATCCCCATGCCTTCGAAGAATTCGTACGAGCTCATGAATGGCGCGAAAATCTCGACCGCCATCGGCTTCTTGGCGCCGGGCGGAGCATGTTTCCAGACCTCGATGGCGGTGCCGGCCGAGGATTCATGGGCGACCATCGGGTGGCAGGCGTCGGTCTGGTTCTCGACCAGCATTTTCCAGTTGCAGTTGTGCATGTAACGCAGAACGCCGCCGGCAACTTCCAGCTTCCCGACCGGTGAGCGGTCGATCATGTTGTCGAAGCTCGACAGACTGTCGCCGAAGAATTCTTCGAACCCCAGCCCCGCATCGTTGAGTTTGGCAAACACGAAACCGCGGTAATTGTGCACATGCCGCACCGGGGTTAGGCCTTGGCCGGCGTGGCTCTGCTCGAGGCCGGTATTCTCATAGCCCTTGCGCAACGGGATCGCGAGCAGCGTCCCGTCGGTCTTGAAGCTCCACGCGTGATACGGACAGCGAAAGAACTTGCCGGCGTTGCCGCAGGTCTCCGTGGTGATGCGCGTGCCCTTGTGCGGGCAGCGGTTGTGCAGGACCTTCACGCTGCCGTCGGTGTGGCGCACCATCAGCACCGGCTGGAGGCCGATAGTGGTGCCGAAATAGTCTCCCGAGTTCGCCACCTGGCTGTCGTGGCCGACATAGACCCAGGTGTTGCCGAACACATGTTCCATTTCGAGCGCGAACACCTCCTCATCGATATAGACGTTGCGATGCACCTCGGTCTCGCGCACGAGGGCCTTTACGGCCTCGATATTTCCCCGGTATTTGGCCATCACTGCCTCCTTCACATCGCTCATCACGACCTTGAATCAGTTTCCTACAAATCGAGCACCAGGCGCGCGCTCTTGGCGCGCGACACGCAGATTTGCATCACCTTGCCCGCGGCCTTCTCGGCATCGGACAGAATGTAGTCGCGGTGGTCGGGCTCGCCCTCGATCACGCCGGTCTGGCAGATCCCGCAATCGCCGCGCTTGCAATCATAGAGCGGATCGACGCCGGCCTCGATGAGAACGTCGAGGATGCTCTTGCCCGGCGGCACCGTGTAGCTGCGGCCGCTCGCCTTGAGCACGACTTCGAACGCCTTGTCGCCGGGCGCCGGCGCCGCCGCGGTGAAATGTTCGAAGCGCAGGCGGCCGGCCGGCCAGCCCAGCCGCTTTGCTGTCGCGATCGCGGCGTCGATCATCGGGGTCGGCCCGCACACATAGAGCGGCTCGTCGTTGGAAAGCGACGCCATCAGGCCGTTCACGTCGAACAGGCCGGAGCGATCGTCCGTATGCAGCGTGAGGTTTCCGTTCGCCGACCGGTTCACCTCCTCGACGAAGGCGAGATGGGCCATGGAGCGGCCCGCATAGATCATGCGGAAACGGCTCCCCTGCGCGGCCAGCCGCGCCGCCATCGAGATCAGCGGCGTGATGCCGATCCCGCCCGCCAAAAGGACGATCGGCTTAGCCGAAGCTTCGAGTGCGAAATTGTTGGTGGGCAGGGACACGTGAAGCATGTCGCCCGCCTGCAGGCCGTGCATGTAGCGCGACCCGCCCCGGCTCGCTTCCTCGAGCCGGACGCCGAGCCGATAGGTTTTCGGCTGCACCGTTTGCGGCTGGGTCGGGCGCGCTGTTGATCAGCGAATAGGAGCGCTCGTCTCCGTCCGGCAACCGCACTTTGACGTGCGCTCCCGGCTGCCAGGGGGGCAGGGGTTCACCCTGCGGCCGCGCGAGTTCGAAGGCCTTGATCTGGCTCGTTTCGGGATGGGTCTTGATGACGACGAGGTCGAGATGCGGTCCGGTCATCATTGTCGCTCGATCCGAAATTATTTTAAGCTTAAAATTGTTGCCGTCAAATCTCGTGGGAACAATCCCAAATCAATGCCCAATCATTTTATGGGATACACACGATTTGTGGGCCGATACAGATGCGCGCCAGGACGACGAAGACGAGCGGCCGGCACCATGTCACACGGAAACATTCTGGCGAGCGCGTCGATTGAGATTTCGGCACGCGGCGATCACGTCGGCGAACTGATCGAATGCTGCAATCCGGGGACCGAGGCTTTTTTGACCTGGCTGCCGGGGGATGATCCCGCTCGCCAGGTCGCCGTCGCCGCCGCGATCGCGCGCGCCGGCTTTCACGCCGTTCCGCACGTGGCGGTGCGCCAGTTTGCGACCGCCGCGGCGCTCGACGATTTCCTCGCACGTGCTACGGGGGAAGCTGGCGTCTCGCGCGTCCTCCTGATTGCGGGCGACCAGCCGCAGCCGCGTGGCCCGTTCGAGTCTTGCCAGGTCGTGCTCGACACCGGCTTGCTGCAGAAGCATGGGGTAGGACGTGTCTATGTGGCGGGCCATCCGGAAGGCCATCCGCGCGTCGCGCGCCAGATCGTTGACCAGGCACTCAAGGAAAAGCTCTTGTGGGGACGGCGCAACGCCATCGCGATGAGCGTCATCACGCAGTTCTGTTTCGAAGCCGATCCGGTGATCGACTGGCTGCACTGGTACGAAGGCGTGTTCGATGAACCCGTCCGCATCGGGCTCGCCGGCCCGGCCACGCCCGCGACATTGTTGAAGTTCGCGCTGCGCTGCGGCGTCGGCAATTCGATGCGCGCGCTGCAGAGCCAGGCCGGTCGCTTCATGCGGCTGCTGACCGAGAGCGCGCCCGATGCGGTCGTCGATGGCCTGCGCCGCGCCTCGGCGCAGCGGCGCATCCGCGCGGTGCCGGGATTTCATGTATTTCCATTCGGAGGGCTGCAGGCCGCGGCGCGGTGGATCAAATCGAAACAGGGGTAACCTGCGACAGAATTGTACTTGTGGTCTGTGTTCCGATGATAGGAATTGACGCAATCGCGGCTGGCTTACTCGGGACCCCTGCGCAGCCTGAACAGTCCAACGAGGCGCGTCCCGCTGAACCACGCGCCTGAGATGTCGTTATCCCATGCAAAACCGCGATATTCGCCGTTGAAACTGATGTCGCTGCTGCCCTTGCGTTGGTATCGCGTCTCTCTGAAGCTCACGGCAACGCGATCGTTTTCGGTCGCCCCAGTATCTATCTGCGACCAGATGGGATCATTTCTCGACCACCCCGAGTGGATGGTGCCCTCCACATGGGTTGTGGTTCCTTCCCTCGGATACTCCATCGATGCCTGAAAGAAGTTCGCGTTCACCTCGCGAACGAGCAGGCGGATCGCACGTGTTTCATTATAAAGACCCGCCCATGTGCCGCTCAGGTCTTTATGCCCGTTGGCGGAAAGTGTGGAAGTGCGTTCTGTCGATGCAAACTGTAAACGCAGCGGGGCCGCGGGAGATCGCCCGATCATGGCGGCGAGTTCGTACGCAAAGGCGCTCAAATCAAAATCGACTTGGCTCTCGGATCCCAGGGACAGCGCCTGGCCTTCGCTTGGCCGTGCCATGAGCCGGGCCAGAAATCCTTCCAGCCGCCACGCGCATGGTTTGATGATCAACGGCAATGTGGTCATCCCCTGAGCGGTGTGGGCCTCGATCCGCGACATTTCCCGCTTCCAGATGAATTCAGACGCCAGGAATGCCGGGCTGATCAGAAGAACCGCGACCTTGGCGTTGGACAGCGCCGTCTCGATTTCATCTTCCCAATTGGCGCCCGCCGCGAACCGGCTGTCGGCCCATAGTTCCAGGAGATCGCTACGCTCCAGCACCGCAAGATGCTGCTTGACCTTGCTCAGCCAGGCGGCATCCTCACGACTGTAGCTGACGAACACCTTTGTGCGGGCCACTGCTGCTCCCCTAGACCAAGTAGAAGTCCCGGGTAACCGCCCCCGGGACGAACGCAATTCTTTGCGTTAGCAAACCGACATACGTGGCGTTTATTTCTTGTCAAGCACCTTCGTTGAGGCCATCCTTCGAGACGCGCGGCCTGCGGCCGCGCGACCTAGGATAGGGCATTTGTAGCGCAGTGAAACCTATCATTTTGAGGCACATGATGGGTTTCGCAAGGGGCTCACCCCTCGATCCTATCCTAAGATCTTGCGCGCAGCGCGGGCGTCTCGAAGGATGGCCCAGGACTCATAGGCGCGCCCGAAAACATTTCTTGATATTAATATAATAAAATGCATAATGACCCTATTCCGGCTCACCAAGGGGCGTTTCTCGAGACGATCCTGAAGCGGAGCGGGAATGCGGTGCCTGCGGGTCCGGCTCGTAACCGGGCACTCGGGAGGCCCCGAGGATCAGCCGGGCGATACTACGGTCGTCCCGCGGGACCTAGTGCAGCAGGGTCTGGGCTTAGCGCTCGCCTGGTCCGAAGTCCCGAAAGCTCCTTGGAGCTCACAAAGCCGCGTGGAGCGCCGAGAGGCGGGCCGTGTCCTTCACCGGACGCGGGTCCGCGTCGAAAGCGCGGACGATGTGTTGACCTTACTCGCCGGCCTCGGCGCTCCCATCCCCTTGGGGAAACGGAAAAGAGGACAATGGGTGGCCCGGAACCCGCTTTCTCCGGGCGGCGCAGCGTTGGCTGCGCGGGCTATTTGACACGTGAATCGGAATGGTTGGCGTGGAGCGCGCCTTGCGCTCCACCTCTCCCCGCAAGCGGGGAAAGGTTGCATTGGGGGACAGCTGTGCCGTAGCGGGTCGGCCTGTCCCGGCGTCCCCGGATTTCGCTTCGCTCCATCCGGGCTACAGGAACGCCGGGAACTCGCCGGGGCCGCGCGGCGGAGCGACAAAGGCGACGGGTTTCGCTAGAATCGCGCCTATCGACGCTCCATACAGCAGGTCAACCGCGATGGCTCGCACGAGCGCCTCTCAGCCGGACGAGTTTGCGATATTGCGCGCGCTCGAACGCAAAGTGCTATGGCTCGCCGCCTGGACCATCCACAACGCCAATCACCTGCGCGACAACACCGACGGTCTGAAGGTCGGCGGGCACCAAGCCTCGTCGGCGTCGCTCGCGGCGATCATGACGGCGCTCTATTTCCACGTCCTGCGTCCGGAAGATCGGGTGGCGGTCAAGCCGCATGCGAGCCCGATCTATCATGCCATCCAGTATCTGCTGGGCCGTGAGAGCCGTGAGCGGCTCGACCGCTTCCGCGCCTTCGGCGGCGCGCAGAGCTATCCGTCCCGCACCAAGGACGACGACGACGTGGATTTCTCCACCGGATCGGTCGGGCTCGGCGTCGCGCAGACGTTGTTCGCCTCGCTGGTGCAGGACTACGTGCGCGCCCACGGCTGGGGCCAGCAGCATCCGGAAGGGCGCGTGATCGCGCTCGTCGGCGACGCCGAGCTCGACGAGGGCAACATCTTCGAGGCGCTGTTCGAGGGCTGGAAGCAGGGCCTGCGAAACTGCTGGTGGGTTGTCGACTACAATCGCCAGAGCCTCGACGCGGTCGTGCATGAAGGACTGTGGGCGCGCTACGAGGCGCTGTTCCGGGCGTTCGGATGGGACGTGGTGATCCTTAAACACGGCCGCCTGCAGCAGCAGGCGTTCGTGGAACCGGGCGGCGACAAGCTCAGGGATTGGATCGACCAATGCCCGAACCAACTCTACTCGGCGCTGGTGTTTCAGGGCGGCGCGGCGTGGCGCAAGCGGCTCATCGACGATATCGGCGACCACGGCGCGGTCACGGCGCTGATCGAGCGGCGCTCCGATGGCGAGCTTGCCGATCTGATGACCAATCTCGGCGGCCACGACCTGCCATCACTGGTCGAGGCTTTTTCCAGCGCCGGTCGCGAGCGGCCCATCTGTTTCATCTGCTACACGATCAAGGGCGTTGGGCTTCCGTTCGCCGGCCACAAGGACAATCACGCCGGCCTGATGACCGTGGCCCAGATGGAGGTCTTCCGGCGCGCCATGAACGTGCGGCCGGGCCACGAGTGGGACAAGTTCGAGGGCTTGCCGATCGCACCGGAACATGTGCAGGCGTTTCTCGACGCGGTTCCGTTCGCGGCGCGTCGCGAGCGCCGGCATCGCGCCGAGGCGTTCGCGGTGCCTCTCGCACTTCCTCCGCCGTCGCAGGCGCTAAACTCGACCCAGGCCGGTTTCGGCGCGATCCTCAGTGAGCTCGGCAAAGACTCAAGCCCGTTTGTCGAGCGCATTGTCACGACGTCGCCCGATGTAACCGTCTCGACCAACCTCGGCGCCTGGGTCAACCGGCGCAAACTGTTCAATCGCGAGACCACCGCGGACGTGTTTCGTAGTGAGCACATCGCGTCCACCTTCAACTGGAGCGCCTCGCCGCTGGGCCAGCACATCGAGCTCGGCATCGCCGAGATGAACCTCTTCATCCTGCTCTCGGCGCTCGGCCTCTCGCACGAGATCAACGGTGAACGCCTGTTTCCGATCGGCACGATCTACGATCCGTTCATCGCGCGCGGCCTCGATGCACTCAACTATGCGTGTTATCAGAACGCGCGCTTCATCCTGGCGGGCACGCCGTCGGGTCTCACGCTGGCGCCCGAGGGCGGGGCGCATCAATCGATCGGCACGCCGCTGATCGGCATGGCGCAGGATGGACTGGCTGCATTCGAGCCGGCATTCGTGGACGAACTCGCCGTCATACTGGCGTTCGGGTTCGACTATCTGCAGCGCGACGGCAGCCAGCAGGACAAAGATAATGGATTGCACGACGGCGCCGGCGGGTCGCTCTACCTTCGCCTGAGCACGCGCCCGATCGAACAGATCAAGCGCGAGATCTCGGCTGATCTGCGTCGCGACATCATCGACGGCGGCTATTGGCTGCGCCGGCCGGGCCCGAACTGCCAGGCCGTGGTCGCCTATATGGGGGCGGTTGCGCCCGAGGCGATCCAGGCGGTCGGGCTGATGAGCGAGGATCGCCGCGATCTCGGCCTGCTTGCCGTCACGTCCGCCGACCGGCTCAACGCCGGCTGGACCGCGGCGCAGCGCGCGCGCGAAGCGGGAGATCTGGGCGCACGATCACATGTCGAGCGCCTGCTTGCCGACGTGCCAACGGCGTGCGGCATCGTCACCGTGCTAGACGGCCATCCGGCGACCCTGGCGTGGCTCGGATCGGTCCACGGTCATCGGGTGCGCGCACTGGGGGTCGAGCATTTCGGCCAGACCGGTTCGATCGCGGATCTCTACCGCCACTACGGTATCGATGCCGCGGCGATCATGACGGCAGCGCAAACGCTCACGCCGGGTCGGCCTATCCGGCATCTGCGCGTGGTGCGTTAGCGGGAAACAAACCCGCAGGTGTCATCGCGATCGTGAGCTACCAGTGTCCCGATTCCGAAGTTCGCTTTATCCTGCCGCACCCTCTGGAGCGAACTTCGGAATCAAAAGGACACTAGAAAATATATGACTCTAGAGCGCATCCCGATCACAAGGAATCGGATGCGCTCTAGAATTTTCTTTTTGCGTATGTCCTTATCGGAAAACCGGCATCCACTTTTCCGGGACATGCGCTAGCGTGGTTTTGGATTTGAAGTTCCTATGACGAGCGTGCCGCAAGAATGATAGGAACTTCAAATCCACCACACTAGAGCGGGATGATTTTTCTTCGAATCATCATCCCGCTCTATCCTTTTGTTTGAGCGTGTCCTTTTCGCAAAACCGGTGTCCACTTTTGCGGGACACGCTCTAGCCTCGTTTTTGATCACGCCATCCGAACTACTCCCACAGCTCCCGGTAATTGTGGAAGTTCTTCAAAATTGGATCGGCGTGCGTTGGTTCCATCATCGGGAGCAGGCGCTTCAACACGGCATTGATCGGACCCAACGTGTGCCGGACGTAGAGGTCGATGGGATCGAGCGATTGCCGCAGATGCCACTTCGGATCGTAGTTGAGGCTACCGCTGTGGAACTGCCTGCAGCCGTTGGCGATGGCCCATTCGATGATGTCTTCAAAGACGCGGTAGTAGAGGTGAAGTTTGAACGCGACGGTGTAATCGAAGCCGACATACTCGTGATAGATCTCGCCATCGTGCACCATGCACAACGCGAACGCGATCGCACGCGTGTCCTGGCGCCAGATGAAGAAACGTACACGGTCGGGCATCCGCCTCCCGACCTCGCACAGGAACGCCTTGGTCAGCTTCTCGAACTTGAGCGGCGAGCGCTCGAATACGTTGAGGTAGAGCGGATGGATTTCATCGACGATCGGGGTTGCATCCCCCATGACGCTCATGCTGATCGGCGGCTGCGCGCGGGCGGCGACGCGCAGCTTGCGCCGCAGCGTTGCACGCGTCACCGGGCTCAGCTTCTCGCTCACATACGCATCGAAATCCTTGTAGGCGAGCGCAAGCTTGGTCAACGGCATGCTGGGCACGCGGGTGAAGCCGCTCGACGTAAAGCATTGCAGCGCCGGACGGTACTTGGCCGGAAACTCCTTGAGTACGATCATTGCGCACTTCAGTTCGCGCGCGAGATGCGGAAGCGACGTTGCGAGCACCCCCGCTATCGCAGCGTGGCAATGCTCATCGCCGTCGAGATGTCCCTCGCCGGCGCTGCAGCCGATCATCAGCGTCTGCGCCCGCATGAAGCGCGGCCACAGCCGCCGAATCCCGCCGACGATCGTTTTGGCGTGACCATCGACCCCGGCGAGCAGATCCTGATCGAGAACGAAGTAGGGTTGGATCGCGACAACATCCGCGTCATTGCCGATGACCAAATAGCCGTAACGAAAACCGCCCCCAAGCGTGTCCTCGACGAGCTCGTAGAAGCGGTGATCCTTGCGCTCGCCAGCGAATGCGCGCGGCCAGTGCGGGAGGCGCGCGATCTCGGTGCGCGACGCGATGCGCACGCCCGCGTTTCCGATCGCGGCCAACCCGGCGCGCTCAACGCCATCGCGCATTCATGATCCTTAACACTGCGCCTGCCAGCTCTGCCCACGCATAACAACTGCGCTCGCGGCATGCTACATCCTGAGCACGGCGGCGACCCGGGAGGAACTCATGCCATCGCTGCAAACCGTGCGGACCTGCGCCGATCGGGCTCGGTATCGGCCGATTGCGATTTGTGCAGCGATCTGGCTGACCGCGGTTCTTGCAGGCGTTACGGCGCAGGCCGGCTATCCCGATCGGATCATTCGGGTCATCGTGCCGTTTCCGCCCGGCGGCGGAACCGACATCGTGACGCGCCGGCTCGGTGAAACCATGGCGGCGGATCTCGGCCAGGCCGTGATCATCGAGAACAAGCCCGGCGCCGGCACGATCATCGGCACCAGCGCGGCCGCGACCAGCGCGCCCGACGGCTACACGCTCTTGATGGCGACCTTCGCCCATGCGGTCAATCCGAGCCTCAACCCCAAGCTACCGTACGACACGTTTGCGGCGTTCGCGCCGGTTGCCCTGGTGGCGCGTTCGTTCAACATCGTGGTGGTCAACCCAAAACAGCCGATCAACAATCTTCGCGAACTGATCGCCGCCGCGAAGGCGAAGCCTGGTGCGATCAACTTCGGCTCCTACGGGCTCGGAACATCCGCGCATCTCGCGGGCGAACTGTTCAAGGTGATGGCTGGCGTTGATCTGACGCACGTGCC
>CAWHYZ010000031.1:0-22492 GCA_963833605.1 uncultured Alphaproteobacteria bacterium | reverse complement strand
GTCGGTAGCCACACGAGCCGGTTCCGTCAACAAACGCTGCCTCTAGTTCTGCACTGCTCCGGGGTGAATCACCACTCCTTCGAGCTTCTCGACGTAGCGCAGGAAGCGATATTTGTCCTCGATGCCATCCGTCGCCTTGCGATCCTTCCATTCCCACGGGTGGCGGACGAACGGTTCGATCTTGGCGACCAGGTATCCCATCTCGCCATCGTCCAGCATCCGGCGAAATTGCCGATCGAACTCGGCAATCTCGCGCGCCGTGACGCAATTCACGCAGCCTGCTCCCTCGGCCATTTTGGCGAGGTCGGTATGCGCGGACGTGTGGGTCGGCGGTCCGCCGATATTCTCGTAGATGCCATTGTCCATGACGACCACGGTCAGGTTGGGCGGGCGTTCCTTGCCGAGCGTGCACATGACGCCGGTGTTCAGCAGCATCGAGCCGTCGCTCTCGATCGCCACAATGCGGCGGTGGGGGAGGGAGACGGCGAGCCCGAGCGCCGTCGTCGAAACCGAGCCGAGGATGCCGGTGAAAAAGGTGTTGTCGGCCGGTTTGTGATTCCACCAATCGTCCCAGGTCTGGCCGATCGACGTTGTCAGCAGGTCGTCCTTGGTGATGACGGCCGCCATCGCCTTGATGGCTTCAATTCTTTGCATAGGCAGGTACCTCGACACATTCGCCGGTGAAAACCATTGCGACGGGCCAGTTGCTCGAGTTCGGAGTGAAAGTAGGCCTTCTTGATGGCGGGCTTGATCTCATCGAGCCGGGCAATGAAGCGGAACGGAATGCGCAACGCGTTGAGGATCGGTTCCATCGTCTGGGCGTGATTATGTCCCCACCAGTTGCGCTCGCCCCATTCGCCGCGAAAGCTCATGGCCATCACCAGCGGCATCGCGTGGCAGAACGAGAACCGCGCGATCGGCTCGCACGCCTGCCGCAATCCCGAATTCTCCATCACCATGATCGCCTTCTTGCCGGCCAGGTAGGTTCCGGCGCAGATCCCGGGTAGCTCGGCTTCGTTGGTGACAGGAATGTAACGCAGGCTGTTGTCGCGCGCGCAGCCACGATAGACGCCGGCCAGGAGGGATTCGGGAACCGCGCACACGACCGAGACCCCGGCTTCCTTCAGGCCCTCGATGAACAGCTGGGCATATTTGGGCAGTTCGTTGGTCGGTTGCATGATCGTCGCTCTGTTTCCGCGGATCAGGCCGCATGGCGGGAAGCAGCGTCGCCCTCCAGGGCTTCGCTGCGCACGATGCCGGTGACGTGATCGCGCAATTCGATGAAGCGGGGATGGCTGCGCATCTCGTAACGCCGTGGCCGCGGCAGCTCGACGTTGACGACCTCGCGGATGCGGCCGGGATGGGCGGTCATCACCACGGTCCGATCGGCGAGATAGATCGCCTCGTCGATGTCGTGGGTCACCAGCACAGCGGTCTTTCGCTCCTGTTCCCAGATTTCCAGCAGGAAATCCTGCATGACCGAGCGGGTCAGGGCATCGAGCGCGCCGAACGGCTCGTCCATCAACAAGGTCGACGGATTGATGGCGAGCACGCTTGCGATGGCGGCGCGCTGCCGCATGCCGCCCGACAGTTCCGCTGGCAGGCGGGCGCGAAACGGCAGCAGTCCGGTGCGCTCGAGCATGCGCTGCGTCACCGCCTGCGGCGATCCCTTGCCCTTGTTGGCGCGCAGCTTCAGGCCGAAGGCGATGTTGTCGGCGACCGAGAGCCAAGGGAACAATGCCGTATGCTGAAACACGACGCCACGGTCGGGGCCTGGTCCCGTGATCGGCGCGCCGTCGACCAGGACCGTGCCGATGGTCGGTATCTCGAAGCCGGCGACCAGATTGAGCAGAGTCGATTTGCCGCATCCGCTGGCGCCCACCAGCGCCACGAACTCCTTGTCGGCGACGGACAGATCGATCCCCGTCAGCGCGAGAAGTTCGCCTTCGCGGGTCGCAAAGCTCTTGCTGACGCGGCGAAACTCAATTCTGGCCACCGAACGTCTCCATCTTGTTCCAGGCGAGCAAGGAGTTTCGCACCAGAACCACCAGGCGATCGGAAACAAACCCCAGGATGCCGATGCTCAGCATGGCGGCGATCACCACGTCGTTGCGATAGAACAGATAAGCGTCATTGAGCAGGTAGCCGAGGCCGCTGCGAACCGCCAGGATTTCGGCGACGACGACCAGAACCCAAGCGATGCCCATGGAGAGCCTGACCCCGGTCATGATCGAGGGCATGGACGCGGGAAGGATCACGCGGGCGAGCAGCTCGCGCTCGTCGGCACCCATCATTCGGGCCGACTTGTAGAGCGTGACGTTGACCTGACGTACCCCATGCGTGGTGTTGATGACGGCTGGAAAGAACGCACCGAGGCCGATCAGAAAGATTGCCGGTGCATTGCCGATCCCGAAAAACACCAGTGACAGCGGTACCCAGGCGGTGACCGGAATGTTGCGTAGGACCTGAATGGTGGGATCGAAGACCCGTTCCATGAGGCGGGACAGTCCGATCAACAGGCCCATCGCTATTCCGAGCGCAACGCCCCACGCAAAGCCGGCGTAGACCCGCCATGTACTGGCGAGCGCGTGATCGAACCAGGTGCCCGAATATCTGCCGGCACTGTCGGTCGCCCCCGTGATCAGGTCGTACCAGACCGCGATGACGTCGGTAGGGGCCGGCAGAACATTGCGCCGCACGAAGCCGACCTGGGCACAGACCTGCCACAGGATCAGAACCGCGAGCGGAAAAACAGCAAATTGCAGAACGGTTGCGAGCCGGCGCGACGCCCGGCCCGAGCCTTGGGCGGAGAATGTATCGTCGACGCTGCGGGTCACATCGGCATCAACCGCCACTACCACTTCGACAGCTCCGCGGCCGGAAGTCCCGTGGCCTTGGACAGGAACGCAAAGTCGACATAGCCGTCGACCTTGGGGCCGTAGTCTTCCTTTACCCAGCCGAGATCGTGCAGCTCGCGCGCCATGGTTTTGATGTCGACCACGTTGGTACGATAATTGTACTGCAGAAAATCCTTCTCCTGCATGGCGATCACCGGCTCCGGCAGTCGCGAATATTTACGCTCATACTCGATCTGCTTGTCGGGTTTGCCAATGAACATGTTCATGGCGTCGACATGCGAGCCCACGATGCGCTGCACCAGGTCAGGCTTGTCGCGGACAAGCTTGCGGTTGACGATGAAGCCGACCTCCTGTTTGCCGGCCTGCCCGCCAAACAGATGCAGGAACAGGGTGGCATCGCCTTTCACAATGGCGATGGCACCGAACGCGGACAGCGTCATCGCGAGGTCGACTTCGCCGGCCTCGAGCACGCGCGGATGGTTGGGAAACGGGATATTCGCGATCTGGACGTCCTTGTCCGGGTCGACGCCAATCGATTTGAGATAGATCAGGAGCTTGGCGTGCTGCAGCGATCCGGTCGGAACGCCGATTGCCATTGGCTTGCCGGATTGCTTCTTGGCGGCCACGGCGCTCTTGAGCGCCGCGGTGTCGTTCGGCTTGAGGTCGAGGCCCTTGCGGGCGACCAGGACGTTGTAGCCGCCGCCCCATCCGGCGATCCAGACCACGTCAATTCCTTCGCTGATCGCCCGGGTCAGGTGTTGGGTCGTCGTATTGCCGATGTCGAGCTCGCCTTGCTCGAGGGCGAGCAGCACCGAGGTGCTGTCGCGAAAGTCCTTCACGTCATATTTCAGGTCATATTTCTTTTCGGTGTCGGGCAGCGTCGTCCGCAGCGCGCCGAGCGCGCCGATCTGGATGCCGTGACGCACGGTGTCGGCCGCACGCGCGTCCGTGCTGGTCAGGGCGCCGGCGGCGAAGGCCAGTGACGAGAGGGTGAATGTGCGTCGTGTCGTTGCGATTGCAGTCATGTCGCGCTCCACGAAACGATGTGTCTGTTAGACGTTCTTGCCCGCATCGGGCCGCAAATGCCGCGCCATCAGCGCTGCCCGGTCGGCGTGCCGGCGGCGAAGGCGTTGAAGACGCGCTCCGGGGTGAGTGGAAGCTCGCGGATGCGCGTGCCGGTGGCTGCCGCGAGCGCATTCGCGATTGCCGGCGCGACCCCGACGATGCCCGGTTCGCCGACGCCTTTGGCACCGAACGGTCCGGTCGGCTCCTCGTCTTCGACGATGATGGCGTGGATCGCGGTCGGCACGTCCAGCGTGCCGGGAATTTTGTAGTCCATCATGGTGGGGTTCGCGAGACGCCCGCCGTCCCACACCAACTCCTCGCACAGTGCAAATCCGAGACCTTGCACGAAACCGCCCTCGATCTGTCCTTCGACCGCAAGGGGATTGATGGCGCGCCCGACATCATGCGCGAGCCAAGCCGCGGTCGGGGTGATCTTGCCGGTATCCTCGTCGACCTCGATCTCGACCACCTGGGCGCCGAACAGGTAGATTCCGAGGTTTCCAAACGGAAAGCCTACCATCTTGGTTCGCTTCGGATCGAACGCCTCTCCGTCGAACACAAGCGCATGTTCGCCGATCGGCGGACCCACCGACACCGAAATGCGCGCGCAGGGACACTTCGAAGAACGAGACCTGCCGGTCCGTGCCCTGCACCCCGACAATTCCTCCGGGGCGAAGCTCGAGATCCTGGCTTGCGCATTCGAGCATGGCGGTCGCGTGATCGAAGATCTTGTTCTTGAGTTGGAGCGATGCGCCCGCCACCGCGCGTCCAGCCATGTAGGTGACGCGGCTCGCGCCCGTCCCCCAATTGTAGGGCGTGGCGTCCGTATCGGGCGCGACGACGTTGACGCGGTCGACGTCGATCATCAATGAGCCGGCGCAGATTTGCGCCAAGGTCGTGTCGGCACCTTGGCCGATGTCGACCGCACCGGTGTTGAGAATGACCGAGCCATCCTCGGCTAATCGAACGATGGCGCTCGATCCGAGCACACCGCACACATGGGCGAGGGCGGCGACGCCCAGTCCCTTGCGCGATCCAGGGGTGCGCCCGGCGGCCCGACTTTTCCGGCTTGACCACCCGGAGCGCTCGCGCACCTGCGTCAGGCATTCGGCGAGGCCGCAGGCGGGAACGGTGTGACCTCCGACCCATTTGTCTCCCTTGCGCATCGCGTTGCGCAGCCGCAGCTCCAGCGGATCAAGGCCCAGCTTGTCGGCGAGTTCGTCGATCTGCAATTCACCGGCAAACGAGACCTGCGGATTGCCAAAGCCGCGGAAACCGGCCGCCCGCAGCTTGTTGGTATAAACGACCTTTCCGCTCGCGTGGTAGTTCGGGATGCGATAGGGGCCGCGCCCCATGTAGAGCCCGAAGCCCAGAACCGCCGGACTGTCGTCCGAATAGGCGCCGCCGTCGAGCAGAAGCTTGATTTCGCGCGCCAGAATATCGCCGTCGCGGTTCGCGCCGGTGCGCATGAAGATCTGCGCGGGATGGCGCGTGCGCATCATGGCAAAATCGTCTTCACGCGAGAGCACCACCTTCACCGGCCTGCGTGTCTTGAGCGCGAGCGCGGCTGCAATCGGCTGCACGGTCGCCTCCATCTTGCCGCCGAAGCCGCCGCCGACGCGCGGCGTGATCACGCGCACCCGCGTCATCGGCAGGCCGAGCGCTTCGCAAACGTTGCCCTGCACCCGCGTGATCGACTGATGCGAAGACCAGATGGTGATCTTGTCGCGGTCGTCGAGCTCGGCGATAGCGGCGCATGGCTCGAGGTAGACGTGGGCCTGCGCCTGCGTTTCGTAGTCGCCCTCCACGATCACGTCGCATTTGGCAAACGCCGACTCGGCGTCACCTTCGATGATCGACTGCTCCGACAAAACATTGCCACCGCAGCGGCAATCGAAGATCTTGAAATAGCTGGCAACGTCGTCGTGGATCAGGGGCGCACCGGCGGCGAGCGCACCGTCGATATCGAGGACGGCCGGCAACTCCTCATATTCGATGTCGATGAGCTTGAGGGCTTCAAGGGCGGTCGGACGATCGGTTGCCGCGACTGCCGCGATGGGTTCGCCGACATAGCGAACCTTGTCGCGCGCCAGCATGGTTTCATCCTTGACCACTGCGCCCATCGGATGGAACGGAAAATCCTGTGCCGTGATGACTGCAGCGACGCCCGGCAACTGGCGGGCACGGCTCACGTCGTAGGAGAGGATCTTGGCGTGCGCGAACGGGCTTCCAAGCACCGCACCATGCAGCATGAACGGGCGCACGATGTCGTCCGTATATTGTGCCGCGCCGTTGATCTTGCCGACCGCTTCGAGCCGCGGCAGGCGGGCACCGACCGCCGGAACATGTGCCGTCATCGGGTCGCTCCTTCTGCGGTGGCAGCCTTGCGGACGGCATCGATCGCCTTCACGTAGCCCGAGCAGCGGCACAGATTGCCGGCGAGTCCTTCCCGGATCTGGTCGTCACTGGGCTGCGGGATTTTCGGCGAGAAGTGCGGTGGCGGCGACCACCATGCCCGGCATGCAGAAGCCGCACTGGATCGCTCCGGTGTCGACAAAAGCCTGTTGCACCGGCGAGAGCCGGCCATCGCGGCCCAATCCTTCGACCGTCGTCACCGCAACGTCGCCGACCAGTCCTGCAAGGCACAGGCAGGCGCGGGCGGCCATCCCATTGATCAAAACCGTACAGCTGCCGCAGACGCCCTGATTACACCCGCGCTTTGCACCCGTCAGACCGAGTTGGTCGCGCAGCACGTCGAGCAGGGTCTCGGTGCCCGCGATGCGAACCCTGTGCGCCTGGCCGTTCACCGTGAGGGCTGTCATTGGCTCGCTCCGCTGGCCTGCGACCATGCCGTACGCACGGCGCGCAGCACGAGCTTGGGAATGACGGCGCGCCGGTAGCCGGCCGACCCGCGCACGTCGTCGACCGGATCGGCGCGCTCGGCAAGGCGCTGGGCGGCAGCGCGTATCTGTGCGGGCTCACACGCGCCACCAACTAACTCCCGATCGGCATCCGGATCGAACACCGGCGTCGGCCCGCAACCACCCAGGACCACGCGCGCCGCCGTGCAGCGGCCTGCGGCCGCCGTGATTGCGACGGCCACCGAAACGATCGCATAATCGCCGTCGACACGCGAAAACTTGAGGTAGTGACCGGCCGACCCTTTCGCGGCCGCGGGCAATTCGACCGCGGTGATCATTTCGCCCGGCGCCAGCGCGGTCGTCAGATAGTCGAGGAAGAGGTCCTCCGCCGCGAGGGTCCGGCGTCCGGACTTGCCCGCGACTTCGATCCTGGCGCGGGCGGCGATGACGGCGGCCGGATAATCGGAGGCGGGGTCTGCGTGCGCCAGTGCACCGCCGATGGTGCCGAAATTGCGAATGGCCGGGTGGGCGATCACGTGCGCAGCCTGGCGCAGCACATTGTTCGCGCCTGCGAACTTGTCGCTGCCCGCAACGACGCGATGGGACACGCCGGCGCCGATCCGCAGCGCCCCGTCGGGCGCCCGGGTCAACGTCGCAAGCTCATCGATACCGGAGATCGCGATCAGCGCCGATGCGTCGATCAATCCGGCATTCAGCATCGCCACCACGGTCTGGCCGCCGGCAATGCATCGACTTCCGTCATGGCTCGCCAGCAGCGCAACGGCGTCATCGACGCTTCTCGCACGCAACAGCTCGATCTCAGGCATCGACGGCTTGCATCCTTTCCCGCATGGCGGTCGCGAATTCTCCCGCCAGCTGCGTTGCGCGCTTTTTCATGATTCCCAGACCGAATTTTCCCAGGCGTCCGACAATCGACACCTCGGAGGTGCAATACACTTCGGTTTCTCGCTCGTTGAGTTCGATCAGGCGAAGCTCGCTGTTGGCGTTGATCACGCTGGCCCGGCTGCCTTCTTCGCCCTTGGTCATGCAGGTGAGGCGCGTGGGCGGATGCTCTTCGGTGATCTGCACCACGATGATGAAGCGCGCCTTGATCGGGCCAAGGGTCACAACAATCGTACTGCGGTACGAGGTGTCGGAGACGGCTTCGACGTGTTCGCAACCGGGGATGCATGGCGCGACCCGATCCGGATCCCTGACGAAGGCCCAGACCCGGTCGATTGGCGCAGGAATGATGAAACGTTCCTCGATCTTCATCTCTGAAGCCAGAAACCGGCGTGGTTTGCGGGCCTATCTGGCCCTCGCCACGTCCAACGGCCGACGCTCAATATTCGATGGTTCATTGCCGAAATTGTCAAGTAGCAATACGATGTAATAGCATTTGAAAATGAAGCTTTTGCTCGATGCTGCGGCGAACGCGCCGCGCAATCGCGCGGACGGTCAGTCAGCCCGGGTGCTTACTGTCCCAGATAGGCCTTCTGGACGAAGGGATCGTCGAGCAGGTCGCGTCCCGATCCGGACTTCACCACCTGACCTTTTTGCAGCACGAACGCGAGGTCCGCGATCTGCAGCGACTGACGCACATTCTGCTCGACCAGGATGATCGTCATGCCGTCGGCATTCATGCGGCGGATCAGCGCGAACAGTTCCATGACGATCTTTGGACCGAGGCCGAGCGAAGGTTCATCCAGAATGAGCACGTGCGGTTCGGCCATGAGGCCGCGCGCGATCGCCAGCATCTGCTGTTCGCCGCCCGACATGTGGCCCCCGAGCTGGCGACGGCGTTCCGCCAGGCGCGGAAACAGCGCAAAGATGCGCTCGCGATTGCGTTGAAAGTTGACCGCGGCCCGCGCATTGAACGCGCCCATCCGCAGATGCTCGTCGACCGTCATCTGCGGAAACACCAGGCGGCCTTCGGGCACCAGGCTCAACCCTCGCCGCACCAGCTCCTTGCATCCGAGCCCGGTGACGATTTCGCCCAGCAACCTGACGGTCCCGGAGCGCGTCGGCAACGCGCCGGCGATCGCTTGGACCGTGCTGGTCTTGCCGGCGCCGTTGGCCCCAAGCAGAGCGACGACGCTTCCCGCCGCAACGTCAAAGCTCACGTCGCGCACGGCGACAGCGCGGCCGTAAGCCACGCGCAATTGACTGACCGTCAATATCGACGGGCTTCCCGGATTGACCGGATTAGGTGTGGCCGCTGCGGGTGTGTACACGTGCGTTCCGACGCCGACTTACGCCGCCTCCCGTCCGAGATAGGCCTCGATGACCCTGGGATCGCGTGCAATGTCCTCGGGAGCGCCCTGGGCGATCAGACGACCGGCATCGAGAACCAGGACCCGATTCGAGACCTTCATGACGGCGGCCATATCATGCTCAACGAGAAGGATGGTCACCCCCTCGGCGATGAGCGTCCGCAGGCTGACAAGAACATCATCGCTTTCCGTCGGGTTGAGGCCGGCAAGGGGTTCGTCTGCCAGCAACAGTTCGGGCCGCGCCGCGATCGCGCGCGCCAATTCGACCTGGCGCAATTGTCCAACCGACAATTCGTAGGCCGGCTTGGAGGCGACCTCCGTAAGCCCCGCCAGCCTGATGGCCCGGTCGATGGTCGAGGCCACGTCGCGCACGCCGTCGCGACCATACAGCGCGCCCACCCGTATGTTGTCGTGTACCGACAGTCCACGAAACGGTCGCGCGATCTGAAAGACCCGGGCGATCCCAGCCTGGGCAATGCGATAGGTCGGCAGGCCGTCAATTCTCCGCCCGGCAAACATGATGCACCCCGCGCTGACAGGCAGGTATCCGGTGAGCAGATTGAAGATGGTGGACTTGCCCGCTCCGTTGGGGCCGATCAACGACGTGATCGCGTGGCGCGCGATCGCGAAGCTCACGTCGTCGACGGCCGCCAGTGCGCCGAAGCGGCGCGTCAAGTTTTCCGCGATCAATATGCTGTCGCTCAAGTCGATGGCTCCCGCCGGGTCAAGT
The DNA here is from genome assembly GCA_963833605.1 of uncultured Alphaproteobacteria bacterium. Classification (GTDB taxonomy): domain Bacteria; phylum Pseudomonadota; class Alphaproteobacteria; order Rhizobiales; family Xanthobacteraceae; genus JAFAXD01. The sequence goes on along the minus strand of CAWHYZ010000031.1, from coordinate 12,705 downwards.
GGCGGCTGGCGGCGCGCGCCATCCCAATCACCCCATCGGGTGCGAAATAGACGATCAAGATGATGATCATTCCGGTGAGAGCGAGATGATATTCGAGCACGCCGCCGAGCAGAACCTTGGTGACGAGCGTCATGACGACGGCACCCAACACCGGTCCAGCCAGGGACGACATGCCCCCGACCAGGCTGTTCACGATCATGTCCAGGCTCAGCGAGCCGCGGAACACCGAGTCCGTCGTGATGTAGGCGAGATTGAGCGCATAGAGCACACCCATCAATCCGGTCAGCGTGCCGCTGATGATGAATGCGATCACCTTGGTGCGCGTTGTCGGGACCCCCAGCATCTGCGCCGCATCCTCGTCCTCCCGGATCGCAAACAGGCCGTAGCCGAGGCGACTTCGCGCCATCAGCAGCGCAATGATCAGGATGATCGACAACGCCGCGAGCGACACCCAGTAGAAGAACAGTTCCGGGCTCAGCGTCGGGGGCGCGACGTCCGGCAGCGATATGCCGATGGATCCGCGCAGCACCGGAAAGGCGCTTGCCATTTCTCCACACACGAGCGCCACCGCCAGCATGGCGATGGTGAAATAATGTCCGCGCAACCGCAGCATCGGCAGCGCAATCGCCGCGGCGAGCAGCGCGCAGGCCAGCATGCCCGAACCGGCGCTCAGCAACAGCGCGCCGAGCCAGTGGGGCGGCTGCCAGTGTGCGAGCACCAGCGCGCCCGCAAAGGCGCCGACACCGACGAACGCCGTGTGTCCGAAGCTGTAGTAGTTCGCAAAGCCGCCCAGAATGTACCAGCTGACGGCCATCCCGGCTGACAGGAAGATCGAGAGCCCGAGCCGCAGTTGGAATGGCGACAGATAAAGTGGAGCGGCCGCGAGCACGATCATCAGAGCGGCTGCGATTACCCCGATCGACCCGATCCGGGTCATCGGCTTCCCCGGAACGCGTTGCCCAGCAGTCCGTTCGGACGCACGAGCAACATCAGCAGCAGAATCAGAAACATCACTACGTTGGTGTAGACCGCCCCGAGGAATGTCTGGGTCAGGGTCGCCGTCAGCCCGAGCAACAATCCACCCAACAGCGCTCCGGCCGGGCTGCCGACGCCGCCCAGGGTGACCACGATGAAGGCATAGACCGTCCACTGCACCTCTTCGGCGGGCGTGAACGGCAGGATCAGCCCGATCAACACACCTGCCGCCATGGCGAACGCGCTGCCGACCGCGAATGTCAATGCGTAGACGGCCCGGGTATCGACACCGCAGAGGCGTGCCGCGAGCTCCATTTGCGCGGTCGCGCGGATCGTCCGCCCCCATGACGTCAGGCGCAGAAACAACGCCAGCACCGCGATCAACACCAGCGCCGCCAGGAACGCGGCGCCGCGTACCGCGTCGATCGAAATATCTGCGAACTTGAAGCTCGCGAACGCGTAGGGCGGACTGATGTTGCGAACCGAAGACGAAAACACCACGGTGAGCAGATTGGCAACGATCAGGCTAACGCCAAACGTGACCAGCAATGCCATCACCGGGCCGGACTTGCGCACCGACGGGCCGATGACCAGGCGCTCGACCAGCCAGCCGAGCCCGAACCCGAGACACATCAGCGGCACGAGCATGACGAACGGGTCGATGCCGAACCGCGCCCACGCAACTAGTGCGGCGTAGGCGCCGCCGATGACGAATACGCCATGCGCCAGGTTGATGATGTTCATCACGCCGAAGATCAGCGAGAACCCGACCGCCGCCACCGCCAGAGTTCCGCCGTACAGCAGGCCATTGACGATGGTTTGCAGCACCGCTCCCGCTTCCTGGTCAGGCGACGTGCTCGAACGGGTTGCTCACCGCTGCGAGAACGGCTGGATCGGCCATTGCATCGGCGCCTCGCGAAGGGCGGCCGGAAACGCAACCTTGGTCTGCCCGTCCTGCACCTGCTGGACCGCGGAGCCCATGAGGACCGGATCGCCGTCGCCCTCGGGGGTGAATTTGATGCGGCCATAGAGCGATTCGATGTCGATCCTGGCCAGGGCATCCCGCACCGCGTTGCCGTCGTCGACACGCCCCACCTGCTGCAAGGCCCAGCAGTAGGCGACGATGCACGCAGCCGCTGTTCCCTGGTGATAGATCAGCGGGACCGTGTTGTTGGCCCGGTAATATTCTGCAAAGCGAGCGGTCGTGCCGAAGATCGGGTCCTTGTAGGGGAACGTCGGCGACCAGGTCGAGATGCAGGTGATTCCGTTGGCGTACTTGCCCAAGGCGTCGCGGAAACTTGCCGTCTGCGGCCCGAGCGATGTGAACAACATCTTCAAATCGATCTTGGCCTGGGCAAGCTGGCGCGCGATGAGCAACGAGATCTGATCGGCCGTCACGCACATCAGCACATCGGGCGTCTTGGCCCGGATCGCCGTCAGCATGGCTGAAACGTCCTGCACCTGTGGCGGCAGTTCGAACGTGTCGATCACATCGAACCCCATGCTCTTGAGCCTTGCAATGACGCCTTCGCCTTGCGGTTTGGAAAAGGGATCGTTGGAAAAAGCCACCGTGAATGTTTGCGGCTTCGGCGTCAGCGCCGCCATGGCGTCGACGGCCGGAAACGCGGATCTCGAGGCGCGCGGATACATCCCGAAGATATAACGGTATCCCTGCGTGAAGATCGCATCGGCGCCGCCGCCGGCCTGCACCATCGGGCGGCGCGCCCGATTGATGATCGCCGCCTGCGGCAGCACGATGCCGCTGGAATACGAGCCGAGAAAATATTGCGTGCCGTCATCGATCTGCTTTTGCAGCAGCGTCGTGGCGCGCTGCGGGTCGGAGGCATCGTCGACCAACTGAATGTCGAGCCGGTACTTCTTGCCGCCGACGTCCAACCCGCCATTCACCTCGTTGACGTATTTCGCGACCGTCACGTAGCCGGCATTCACGCTCTGACCGACTTCCGCCCAGCGCCCGCTGAACGGAATGGTGCCGCCGAACGTGATGACCGGTTGGGATTGTGCGCGCAGAAAGGTCGTGCGCCCTGCAACGGCTCCTGTAACACCGGCCAAGAGTCCCAAGGAATGGCGCCTGGAGATACCGCGAGCCATCTGTGATATCCGTCTTTCACCTTGTTGATGTTCGAGCCTGAGGTGATCGCATTTGTGCGGCGTTGGCAAGTCTATTTTCAAAAGCCATGCGGCTGTACTGGGAATTGACATTCGCCGAATGCGCGCTTTGTTGCTACCAAATGGCCGCCGACGCGGAGAGTAGTGCGATGGATGTTGCCTTCACGGGAGTTGAGAAATCGTTCGCCATCGATTTTGTCGAACGCAACAGCAGCGGCTTGATCCGGCTCAACGATGCAATCTTCTATTTTGGTGAACTCGGGATGCAGGAGAAGCGCAGCGCCGGCCTGATGACGGGGCTGTTGGAGCAGCACGGTTTTTCGGTGACCCGTGGCATCTCCGGGTTCGAGACCTCGTTTATGGCGACCTATGGCGAAGGTGCGCCCGTCATCGCCATTCATACCGAGTACGACGCCAACCCATCCAACAGCCAGAAATCGGGTGTGACCGAGCGGGCGGAGATCGTGCCGGGCGCTCCCGGCCACTGCGAAGGGCACAACACCAACGCCGCGGTCATGATCACTGCGGCCCTGGCCGTGCGTTACGCGATGGAACGGTTCCACGTGCCGGGAACCTTGAAGATATTCGGCGCTTCGGCGGAAGAGCAACTGCTCAGTCGGCCCTATTTCGTTCGCGATGGGCTGTTCGACGACGTTGACGTCGCGTTCCACGACCACACCAGCGACGAGTTCAAGGGCGACTACGGGCTGATCCAAAGCGCCGCCGTCTCGGCCGAGTTCACGTTCCACGGCGAGGCCGCTCACGCCGCAATGTCGCCCTGGAAGGGGCGTGACGCCCTCGATGCGGTCGTGTTGATGGACATGGGGATCGCGCAATTTCGCGAGCATATGCGACCGACCATGACGGCGCACCGGGTGATCACCCAGGGCGGCGAGCAGCCCAACGTTATTCCGTCGCGTGCCGCCTCCTGGTGGTATTTTCGCGACCCGACGGCCGAAGGCGCGGGCGGCCTGTTCGAGCGGGCGAAGCGGATTGCCCAGGGGGCCGCCATGATGGCGGACTGCGAGGTTTCCATCGACGTGCGCGCAGCGGTCTGGCCCGTGCGCCTGAACCAGACCATCGCCGAAGTGATCCAGCGTAACGTCGAAGCGATCGGCATGCCGCGTTGGACCGAACAGGAGCACGCTTTCGCGCGCGCCCTGCAAGCAAAAATCGGCGCGCCTGAAATTGGATTGCGGCCGGCAACAACTCCGTTGACCGGGCCGACGCCGCAGATCGCTGCCTCCAACGACTGCGGCGACGTGTCATGGAAAGTTCCGATGGGCGACTCTGGTTCCCTGGCAACGTGCCTTACTTGCCGTTCCACCACTGGAGCGCCGGCGCCGCGCTGGCGACCTCGATCGCCCACAAGGGAGGCATTGCGGGCGCCAAGGCGTTTGCGGGGTCGATCATCGACTATTTCAAGAATCTCGATCTGGTCACGCAAACGCAGGTCAGTTTCAAGCGCGAAATTGGCGATGTCGCCTACAGGCCGCTGCTGCCGGAAGACCAGCGCCCGCCGGCAAACCTCAATCATGATCTCATGGAAAAATATCGACCCAGGATGGAGGCACACTACCCGACAGAAGCCGTGGCATTCCAACTCTAGAGGCCTTGCGGCGATAACGAGAAAAAGCCGAGTTGCGGGTGACCCGGCGTTGAGAATCTGGATGATCTAGAGGTTGAGACTCACCACCCGTCACTGGTCAAGATCCATGCGCTCAATGACGGGGATGCCGCGACAATGTCGCGGCACTATTTTGGAGGCGCCCAGTCCAGTCCGACATCATGAAATTCACGCACGATGCTCGGCACAACCTTGCCGTCCTTGTCTTCCCAACGTGTGATGTAAAGGTTGATGATTGGATTGTTGTTCTCGTCGTAGCGAAACTTTCCGGCCGGCCCATCGATCACCACTTTATGCATTGCTTGGGCGAGGGCAGTCCTGTCCGTAACATTGCCATCCAGCGCCTGCAGCCCGGCAACGAGAACGCGACCCGCCATGTAGCCGTCATAGGACAGCGTGCTTGGCATGGCCTTGTAACGGTCCTGATAGGCCTTGACGAAGGCAAGGTTTGCCGGCGTCTGCAGTGTCCACATGTAGACTTCAGCCGATTTCGATCCCCACGATGCTCTTGCCGAGCGCATCGGGAACGCCTCCGGCCGATATTGCGGACGTGGTGATCACCAGTGGATAACCGACGTTGGAATCCTGATACTGGCGCACGAAACGCAGCGTGTCTCCGCCGAAGAAATAACCGAACACAAAGTCTGCGCCGCTGCCGGCGACCCGGGATAGGAACGGGCTGTAATCGGTTTCACCGGCACGCGGGAATATCTCCTGCAATACCGTGCCGCCAAGCTGCTTGAAGCCGGCGCCCAGGGTGGTCACTGCGTCGTGTCCGGCGGAGTAGTCGGAACCCATAAGGATTCCTTTCCGGTAGCCGCGCGAGTACAGATAATAGGCGAGGGGGCGCTCGACCTGGCCGGAAGCGAAGCTGGAGCGGAACGTGAATGGTGATTTCTTGCTGCCGGTCAGCTCGATCGCAATTCCGCTGGTTACGAAAGGTATTTCGCGACGTGATGTGTAGGGATTGAGGGCGATCGACACCGCGCTCGACAAGTTGCCCAAAATAGCGCTGACGTTCTCGTTCTCGACCAGGCGCCGTGCCTCGCTGAGCGCAACGTTGGGGTTGTTCTGATCGTCGGAGCGCAGCAGCTCGACCTTGTGGCCACCGATCGCGAATCCGGTTTCGGCGACGGCAAGCTCAATTCCCTGGAATTTCTCCTGGCCGGTTGCCGCAGCCGGTCCGGTGAACGGCAGCATGACGCCGACCTTGATCGGCGCCTTGTCCTGGGCTTCGGCGGGTGCTGCCAGGATCTGCAGTGCCGCGATAGCTCCGACGGTTGCTGCGCGAACCGGCCCAAATTTGATCGACCGACGAGGCATCAATAACTCCTGTTGCCGTTCAAGTTTGAGCCCGGCTTCACGTTCATCCCGCCGGCGCGCCTTCGGATCGCTTGCGGTAAGCGTAGACGCTGTCGAAGCGCTGCTTGAGATAGTCGCCCCAGGTGATCGGCGGATATTTTGCGGGCTCGCCCGGGCGTCGGCAGCTGTCGATGCACGACACCAGCGTGTGGTAGGTCGGATCGAAGAAGAACGGAATCGAATAACGATCGCGCCCTGACGTATTGATCACGCGATGAGGCGTGGATACCCACTTGTCGTTCGTCCATCGCATCAGCATGTCGGCGATGTTGACAACGAAGGTTCCCGGGATCGACGGAGCGTCGATCCAACCACCGCCGCGGCGCTTGACCTGGAGTCCGCCCACCTCATCCTGCGCCAGGATCGTCACGCACCCATAGTCGGTATGCGGGGCGGCACCGAATTCATTGTCCGCACGCTGACCCACTTGCGGAGGGTAGTGCAGCAGGCGGATGAAGCGCATGGGCTTGCGGTAGTGCTCGTCGAAGAAGTGCTCGGGAAGCTCGAGTGCGACAGCGAAGGCCCGCAACACGACCAATCCGAGATCGGTCAACTGCTCGATGTAGGCTTCCAGAACCGGCCGAATTTCCGGCATGGCGGTTGGCCACTGATTCGGCCCATGCATGGGGACATCCGCGAGGACGTCAGGATCGTCCGGCGGCAGATAGCCCCCGACAAGAAAGGATTCACTGAGATTGGGCTTAAGTCCCTCGGCGGCGACGGCGTTGTTGAAAGGTAGGTATCCCCGATGCCACTTGTTGATCTTGATGGCGAGCTTGTCAGCTTCGGAAAGGGTGAAGAAACGCTTTGAGGCGGCGAAGGCAGCATTGATCGCCTCCAGTGGCACGCCGTGGTTCTTGATGTAGAGGAAACCGTTATCCTCGGCGGCGGAGCGGATGTCCTTGGCGACTTGATCCTTGCCGGCGCGGGTGCCGGCCCTGAACGGCGCCAAGTCGACCACCGGAATTTGCTCCGCGGCGGGGACTGCCTCTGCGCTCGACGCCATTGCTGTTCCTCCTCACGCCTGAAGCTGAAACCGGCGTGCTCTTCAGTCCTCGCCGTTCCAGTGGGAATGCTCGATATTCGAGGGTCCGTCGGGCCAATTGTCAAGTAGCGATACGATGTAATCGTGTTTGAAAATGGGGCTGCGTCATTTGACGTGTCGCCGGCTCGACTGAAAGGCCTCGCAGCGCACGTTCGCAACGCCGCGACGGGGTCGTTCCGAATGGGACCACCAATAGCCGTCCGCGCCGCGCGTCCAGCTTCTAGGCAATCCGGAGCGGTGACATCGTTCACGCCAGTTCAGCAGTCATCTGTCCGTCTGGGCTGGTTTACGCTAGCTTTTCTTGCATGGCCGCGCACAGTCTTGGATTGCGGCTGAGAGGAGGAGCGAAACCATGTCAACCAGGGGCAAGCATTCGCCGCCGGGCGCGGGCAATGTCTACGCCAAGGCCAATGAGGTGATCGTCAAGGTCACGGGCGGCGACACCAACCAGACGTTCGAGGTGGTGGAAGAGAACTGCAAGCCCGGCTTCCAGTCGCGCGCGCATTATCACGTTAAGGCCTATGAGACATTTTACGTCTTCGACGGCAGCGCTGATTTTCAGGTCGGCGATGAATTGTTTCACGCCAGTAAGGGCTCCTGCGTGCATATTCCGCCCGGCGTGCCGCATCAGGTGACGTCGAGCGAGGGCGTGCGCATGCTGATGATCTATAGCCCCGCCGGCACCGAGGGCATGTTCGCTGACATGCACGCGCTCACACAGGACCAGCTCATGAACGCCGAGCTCACCAGTCAGCTTGCGCTCAAACATGACACCGTCATGATCGAGCAGAGCGAGGGCGGCCGCGGCAAGGGAACGATTCTTGGGTAAATCGTGCCGCACGCAACGCCCTCGCCGTCGAGCGTCACGCTGGCTACGGGCAGAGCGTGGAGCGCATTCACGATGCGCGGCACGCGGTCGGTCCAGTCGATTCCAGCCCTAAGTGTTTACGAGAAACTCCGCGAGCGATCGGCGGCAATCGCCCGCAATGACCACCTGGCGCCAGCTGGAAAGCGTGCCGAGTTGATGAAGGCCGCCACCGAGTTTGCCCCAACAATCGGAAGGGCCCGCCGGCAGCGCGCCGCTGCTACCAAGACGCGGCTGGACCGGCAGGACGCCCTCTTGGGCGGTGCTGTGCGCCCTCGCGACAAGGACGGCATAGCGGGCACGCAATGGGACATAATTATCTGGACACACCTCAAATCCTTGAGCCAAAGCGAGTTGATAGCATTGGCGAGCACGAATTCCGACATCCTGCGGGTTGCGTTGACCGCGCCCTTGGCTTTGCCGAATTTGTCCGCGCCCGCTCGTGAGCAATTGTTGACCGCGCACCTACAAGCAACGTGCGCGAAACAACTTGCCGCGTTCGAAGACGAGGACGAGGCGCTTGCCTTGGCCAAGGCCTCGCTCGATGCGGCGACCGGCGCGCTTCACGAGGCCACCGGCATGCAACATGGCGCGGCTTTTGATCAATGGATGAGTAAGGCGGCCCCACCCACAGCAAAAGACCTGGAAGAGGAACGCCAACAGTCTGCGGGTTTCGAAGTCGAGCGCCTTGGTCGCGAGGCCAACATGTTGCCGATCTCGGAACGTCTACAGCTTCGCGATCAAATACTCGACACGGCCTCGAACGAGTTGAGGGGCCGCAGTTAAAACGTGTCCGGCGTAGCCCCCCTGACGCCGCGACGTGCAGAGCGGCGCGCTGTCTCGGATCGGTGCGCCGCTCAACCAACTACAAAAAGAAAATCATTCAATCGCCCCCCGTATTGTTTCCTCCGTTCCGTTCGGTTTTCTTATAGTTGCTGATTGAGTGAGGTCCCAAAATATTGTAAGCATTTCGACAACAGAGCCATTTGGTGCGGTTACTTCAACACGATATTGATTGGCGGGCTCAACAAATATCCCCGTAGCCGCTTGCGAATGGGGCGGCATTGACTTCAGCGGCCTCCAACCAATCGAGGCGTATTTCGGATCGTTTGGATTTGTTGCGAAGGGTGGGCTAACGGTCGTAATTGGGTTTTGTAGTATGAAATCGGTATCGTTCCTAGCCCACAACATCAATTTCGTTTTGCTGCCAGGTTGTTGCAAAACTTGCGCCCACAGATAGCCATAGCTATCGCCGCCAGTAAGCTCAAATACTAGTCGCTTTCTTTGCTCCTCCAACGAGCGGGATGCCTCTATTTGCGAGTGTCTTTGTTGCTGATGGATGACGTAGGTAGCGAGTATCGCGAGCGTTAAAATTCCGACGCACCACACGACCTTTCCAGTAGTGCTGTGCGGCGCGACGATCGTCACGATTATTCCTGCGACCGCGAGCAAAACCGGAAGCCAGAGGGCCAAAAAATCCCATCCAAAAAAATCTCTAATGAAGTCCATCCTGGTTACCCCCTTTTCGGATACTATCCCACAAAAAGGGGGCTTGCCTTTTGCCAAATCGCCGGAGTTGTGTACCGTTTCCTACCGCCAAACGGAGGGGCCTTGTCCATGGCCATCGAGCCCTTGGCCTGCCCGGCGCGCACTTTGACGCCCTGGGCGCTCCGCGACTTCCGACACCTCGCCGCGGCTACGAGGCCGCCCTACGCGCGCCCGACGTGACGCGCCGCATTGACCCGAGGGCGCGCGTATCGAGCTGTACGAGGGCCTGGACGGCTTAGGCTACGCCCAGGGACGAAATCGAATGGCACCTTGACACCCCAGGGCGGCGCTTACCGCAGGGCTACGTCGCGGAGGGTTAGGTTCGCTTACCATGGACAAGAAAGCTGTTGATGCCGCACGTACAGAATTTAGCCGTGCATCTCAGAGTATCAAGAATCTGGCTGCATCAAACAGTGTCCCGGAGTCGAAAATCACTGGGCGGCGTTCTTGGTGGCGTCCGGCCGAGTGTTTACAAAGCTAGAGCAAGGCGCCAAGGCATCATCGAAAAGCCGTGGATGGTGGAGCACGAAGCTACACTCAGAGGCGGACAGACCCGCTTCTATGCTATTTGTGGCATGCGAGGAATGCCGACGAGCACACTCTCCAATCTGTCGCGCAATTCAATCCAGGGTCGATCAAGGAAGTTTCACCGACACCGGAAGAGTTACAGCAATTTCACGACAACATGGCCAAGCAGCCACTTCCTTATGCTCCTCTAGCTTTATTAGAAATAGTTTACCCGCACGTCGCGCTCCTTGATGTTGTGGACCATGGGCAGCGCTATCCCGCACCTAAGTCAATGTCTCCTGGCGATGCTGGATTGCAGGCGCTTGCCGAGTTTGAGAAGATCCTAACGGAAGCACAAGAATTGATCACGTGAGGCGGCACGCTTCACGGCCACTGCTTGCCGGTCAGGCTCGCTTGCGGTGGTTGCTCTTTCCAGTTAGGCCGCACGTCGATGCACTTTGCCTTGCACCGGCTGCAAACCATCCGCGGCCTCACGTATCAACTCAATGCCTTGCCCGACGAAGCAAAGTTGCGCCTTGATTTGCAAACCATTGTGCGCGCCTATCGCGCCTTGTTTTATCGTGGCGGAAATGATGCAGATGTCGAAAACCAAACCAACGTAGAAGATGAATTTGGGGTCCCGGCTGCAACCGTCACGGAAACCCGCAAGTATGCCTTTCATCGCAAGATCGAACGAAACCGTACTGCGGCGCGACAGGCCAAGAAATTCCATGGCACACGCTGCCAAGCGTGTGACTTAGACTTCGAGGAGCGTTACGGCGATTTGGGCAAAGGGTTTATTGAGGCCCACCACCTCCGGCCGATAGCGACGCTCGAAGAGGGCGTACCTGTGAAGTACGATGTCGCGGCGGACTTTGCCGTACTTTGTTCCAATTGCCACCGAATGATCCATCGGTTTTCGAATCCAAGTGACGTTGTATCGTTCCGTGCGCTGATGAAGCCAAGTTAGGCTAATTCTACCCAAGATGGCCCGCCAATCCTGCATTGCAGGATGGGGCACTATCGGGCATATAGTCTATAGGGAATATAGTCCCTATGCCCTGAGATAATCCGACGTGAGTGAGCTTGAGGCCGAACAGCGGGCCGCGAAGACCCGTAGCCGTGGACATCAAACACAATGGGCTGCGCAATTCGCCGTCGCGAGCGAATTATGTAAGCGCGGCTACGAGGTCTCATTCACTCTGGGCAACACCACTCCAACTGCAGACCTGATGGTGATTAGCCCGAGCGGGAAGATGTTTTTGGTCGATGTGAAAGGGCTCTATCGGACTAATCCTTGGCTCATCAAACGCAAGCCGATCAGAGCCAATCTTTTTTATGTGTTAGCGTTCGTTCCCACCGGAGGGCCCAACCAATTCTTCATGCTGGACCAAAAGCAGGTTAAAATCCTGATCCAGGCCGAACTGAAACGCCTGGGCGCACTGACCATTATCCGGTAACGGGCATCGTCTGAAAGGCCGTCCTTGAGCACAAAGACGCTTGGCACGTTCTTCCTAAATGAAGGATCAACGATCCAGCGAAGGTAGGATTGGCGGTTGACGTGGCTCGCCCGCCAGCCAGGCGTGGCCACCGGACGGTTTTCCTCCTGACCTCGGCCCCGGGACAAAAGTTGCTGGTACATCTTCGAAGGCTGCTACCGCCCCCGAGAAAACGCCGGCTTATAAGCAATCCGAGCATGTTCCGCGCAATAGGGAAAGCCTTCAACTGCCTTATCCCCGCAGAACCAGAAGTCCACGGCGGCGGGATTGCCGATCGGCCAGCGGCATTTTTCCTGGGTCAACTCAGTAGCGAGCAGGGGTGTCCGTTGTGGATTGTTAATTCTTCAGCCGAAGGCGGCTGCATGGTGCGTAGCGCCATGAGAATTTGATAACGCTTAAGAACCCTTGAGCGTCGGAACTTGGGATTATCCTTTTGCTCTGAATGCTTCCCGCTTACATGCTTTGGACGCGATAGCTTGAGGCGGGAAATTTTGCCGGCCACAGCGTTGCGAGTTACTCCAATCTCGCGAGCAATCTCCCGACACGAGAGGCCGGCATCGACCCGACTTTTCAGCAGCTCGACTGTTTCAGCAGTCCACGGTTGTTTGATTGCGAACATTTTGTGGCCTCGACCGGTTTTCTCGGCCACGCTGATGTTCGAACCGCCGCGCCCTAAGGATGTTCATGGTTCGCTCCCTTGGAGTTGTCGCGGATCGAAAGCAGCCCATCCTCTATTGCGAGCCGAATTCCTTCCTCGATCAAAGTCTTTGCTACTCCCGGAACGCTGGTTCCGTGGGTACCCTGCCTGACAAGCTTTTCGAGGTAAGTGATTGTCGAGAGCGCCAGGGTAACAGGAATTCGGTCCGTCTCTGCTTTTTCCGTGGCCATGCGCGAAAAGCTACCCCTTCAGGAATGTACTGAAAAGTATCTTTTTAGAGTTTTTTCTGGTCTAGGATTATGACCGGGCTGTGCCGTGTGCCGCTGGGGACGAACGAGAAAAACTACGGTGGCCACGGCAGGGCCGGGCGCGGGCTGGTTAGGCCGGGCGCGCCAAGCGGCATCGCTAGTCCAAACCGGGCCGCGCGGCCCCGGCGTCAAAACGGGCGATTTTAAGCTCGAAAAAACTGGCGCAAGTCTTTGATTTGAT
>CAWHYZ010000030.1:0-76902 GCA_963833605.1 uncultured Alphaproteobacteria bacterium | reverse complement strand
GATTGCCTGCAAAACTTTGCAGTGCAACTGCCGCAGAGGCGTTTTGTGCCAAGCTCGGGTTTCGTCACCGTGTGCAATCCTTAAAAACAGGGTCGAACGAGACTTCTCCCCTATGCTGCTGCCACAGAGGCGCTGTCAATGGTCGCCAGCCCCCCGATGGGCCTCGAAGGCATTGTCTCGAAGCGACGGGATCGAACCCATCTGATCCAGACGATCGCCGGATTGGGTGAAAATGATAAAACTCAAATGCGCCCGCTGGGACTAGAGTACTGGAATGGTGAAGCAGCCGCTCGACCCGGCGGTGGCTCGCGCAGCGTTAGAGGAGTGCCGCCGACAGGCGCAGAAGTGCATCGATCCCTTCGGAAGCTAAAGCGCGAGGCCGAGACATCGCCGTTCGTGTTCGTCTCAGAGCGCGGTGCCCCATTCTCGATGGCCGGCTTCGCCCGGATGCTGGAGCGGGTGGCTGATGCGGCTGGGATCGAGATCAAGGTTCACCCGCACATGCTCAGGCACGCTTGCGGCTTCAAGCTCGCGAACGACGGCGTCGATACCCGAGCGCTGCAAGCCTACCTCGGTCACAGGAACATCCAGCACACGGTGCGCTACACTGAGCTGGCGCCGACCAGGTTTAAGAGTTTCTGGAAGGACTAACGTTCAAGCGGTGTCCGTGCCGGCGGATGTGTTAGCCTAGCGGCGCCCTTTCGGGAGGGATGCTATGAGGCGGCGCGAGTTCATCGCGGCTCTCGGCGGCGCGGCGGCGTGGCCAACATTGGCCAACGCGCTAGACGCTGCGTCACCGGTTGTCGGCTTCCTGAACGGAATAAGTTTCAAGGGACCACTGATGCAGTCCGATTGGGCGGCGTTCCTAGAGGGACTCGCATCGCTGGGCTACGTCGAGGGACAAAATCTAAAGATCGACCTTCGCGAGGCGGACGGCCATTACGAACGACTGCCTGACCTTGCCGCTGATCTGGTCAAGCTTCAGCCCGCCGTCCTCGTTGCCGCTCAGCTACCCGCGACCCTCGCGCTCAAGGCTGCGACAACGACAATCCCCATCGTGTTTACCGCCGCAGATGACCCGGTCAAAAATGGGTTGGTAGCGAGCCTGCGCAGTCCAGGAGGGAACGCAACCGGCATCAACCCGATGATGGTCGCCCCGGAAGGCAAGCGGCTCGGATTGCTCCACGAACTTGTACCCGATGCCAGTCGGATTGGCGTGCTGTTCAACCCGGATTCCCCGATGCTGCATCACATTTGACCGACATCGAAGCGGCGGGACAATCGCTTGGGCTGGACCTCGTGATAATCAATGTCGCTGACGAGGCCGCGCTCGAAAATGCGTTCGCCTGGATGAATGAACAACAGATCAGAGCGCTTCTGGTTGCAGCAGACCCCCTAGTCTCCCGATGATCACATCATTAGGCTGGCCAACCAGTTCAAGGTCGCCGCGCTCTACCCGTTCGATTCACGCAGTTGCCGGTGGGCTGATGAGTTACGGCCCAAGCCTTACGGATGCTTATCGGCAGTTGGGCGTTTACACCGGGCGCGTTCTCAAAGGCGAAAAGCCCAGCGACATGCCCGTCTGGCAAACCGTTCGATTTGAACTGGTGATCAATTTGAAAGCAGCAAAAGCTCATCGACCTCGAACATCCCGCCGACGTTGCTCGCCCGCGCCGACGAGGTGATCGAATGAAACGGCGCGAGTTCATCGCGGCTCTCGGCGGCGCGGCGGCGTGGCCGCTGGTCGTGCAAGGGCAGCAGCCAGCGATGCCCGTAATCGGGTTCTTCGGTGTCGGGTCGGCTGGTGCGTTTGCTGATCACCTCAGGGCTTTCCGCGGTGGCCTGAAAGAAGAAGGTTTTCAGGAGGGCGGGAACGTTTCATTCGACTTGCGATGGTTGGGAGTCAGCCACGATCAAGCGGCAGCGGCCGCGGCTGAAATGGTCGCCCGTCGCGTCGACGTTATCGTCGCGACCGCCAGCGCGGTCCTGGCGGTCAAAGCTGCAACAACAACGATACCGATCCTTGCTGTATTCGGCGGTGACCCGGTCTAGTCCGGCTTTATTGCTAGTCTCAATCGGCCCGAAGCCAACTTGACGGGCGTCGGTCTGTTTGCGTTTTCGTTAGGGCCGAAGCGGCTCGAATTGCTGCAGGAACTAATCCCGAGGCGAAGCCTCATCGCTGTTTTAACTAACCCGAGCCAACTCGATCCCGAAGCCAAAAACGATGTTAAGGCGGTTGAGGCCGCCGCTGCGTTGCAGCAGGGCAACCAATACTGATTTTGAATGCCAGCAACGACCGCGAGATCGATGGCGCTTTCGTAACCATGACCTCGCACGGTGCCGGCGCCTTGTTGGTGATGGCAGACCCCGTTTTCTCAACAACCAACGCGAAACAGATCATCTCGTTGGCAGCACATACGTCGATCCCTACAATCTATGAATGGCGGCAAATCGCGCAAGCTGGCGGGTTAACGAGTTACGGAAGCAGCCTATCGGACGCTGTTCACCACTTGGGCAAGTATGCGGGCCGTGTCCTTAAAGGCACAAAGCCAGCCGACCTGCCAGTCATGCGGGCGGTGAAAATTGAGCTGGTCATCAATCTGAAAACCGCGAAAGCGCTAGGCCTCACGTTCCCACTCACGCTGCTCGGCCGCGCCGACGAGGTCATCGAATGAAGCGGCGCGCGTTCATCGCGGGGGCTCGGCGGCGCGGCGGCGTGGCCGATGGTGGCGCGGGGCCAACAATCGAAAGTTTGGCGCGTTGGCTACCTTACTCCGTCATCGGCCGCGGACAAAGCAGGTGTTGCATTGTTGGATGCTTTCAAGCGGAAGCTTCAAGAGTTGGGCTATGTCGAAGTGGAAAGTCGAACGACCTTGTCGTGAAGCGCGCCGAAGGCGACTATGCAAAGTTACCGGCTCTTGCAGCTGAACTTGTCTCGCACCAGATGTAATAGTCGGTATTGCCTCTAACGCGACTGATAGCGCTTCAGCACGCTACATCATCGATCCCAATCGTGACCGGCCCGACAGCGGACCGATCCCATTAGCGCGGGTTTGGTCAAATCACTTGCAAATCCAGGCGGCAACGTCACAGGACGTGTACAATCAGAATTCTCCGACTTGACCGCGAAAGTCGCTCGAACTTCTTTACATCGTTATTCCGAAAGCGGCCAGCGTATTGCCGTCTTAAGATCGCCAAACGCCGCCCACTACAACCATGGTCAGCTAAGCTAACATGGTGCGGCAAGATTACTGGGCCAGACTATTGTTCCGATCATGGCGCGAACACCAGCCGATTTGGGCGGTGCACTTTACGACGATGCACTATTGAAAACTGTGATGCTCTTTATTGTTCTCTAGCGGACGCTCGACTGGATCAGAAAATCGTAGACCTTGCAAATAAGTGGCGCATACCAGCATTCTATCAATATCTCTGCATTCGTTGAGTATGGGTGGACTGATTGCTCTACAGCGCTGACCTTTCTTCCCGAACAGTTTCGTCTCATCGCCGTATACGCCGATAAGGGAAGATCCTCAAGGGCGCGAATCCGGCCCATCTACCGGTAGAACAGCCGACGAAGTCCGATGCTTGCGGTTAACCTCCGGACGGCCCACGCACTCGGGCTATACCGAGACAGCATTCTCGCGCGAGCCGACAAAGTGATTGAATGACCCCAAGCACCCGCCCGGTCCGCCCATGACGCTCGGCAACATGCGGTGAGTCTCGTAGTGTAGAGCCTCAAAGAAGGAACCGCATATATGGCGGCAATATCGAGCAGTCGGGTTACCGATGAGCGCGTGACATGTGTTCGAATTTTTGCCGACGCTCATGGCGAAACTCACATCATTCTCGTTGGTTGGAAAGCCGCTGCGGCGAGCCTTGCAGTACCGGCTGTTGTGATGTTGGCGGCCTCTGAGGAAGCCGAAGCGCAGACCCAAGGCCAGCAACGCCGTGATACGCGACGAACTGGCATGAGTGAAAAAATTAACTCGGAAATGGACCCAACTTCTGAGGAGGATGCGATCAGGGCGACCGCATCCGACGGATCCTTTACCGTTGCCGTGCGTGACACTGGGCCCGGTATCTTAGAGGTCGGGACGGACCTTACTTTTGATCTAGAGCGGTTTCCGTTGAGGCTGAATTGGGATTCCCAAAGCGGGCGGAAGGGAGGAGTCTCGGCCCGGATTCGCCTTCTGGGGGGTGCCCATATGGCCAGGCCGTATTCGTCGGATTTGCGCGAGCGCGTGGTTGAGGCGGTGAACGAGGGAGCGACCCGATCGGAGGCAGCAGAACGCTTTGGCGTCGGCGTCAGCTCGGCGGTGCGATGGCATCAGGCGTGGCGGGAGACGGGGACGGTTGAGGCCAAGCCCTGTGGCGGGAGCCGGTCGCCGTTGGAGGATTATGCCGAGGAGATTATCGCGTTGGTCGAGGACCAGCGCGACCGGACGCTCGACGAGATCGTCGCGGCGATGCACGAGCGTCGGATTCCTGGAAGCCGCACGTCGCTGTTTCGCTTTCTGGAAGCGCCACGGCATCACATTCAAAAAAAGTTCTGCACGCGAGCGAGCAAGAGCGTACGGACGTGGCCCGCGCCGCAGGCGCTGGAACGCGAGCAAGGGCTGCTTGATTCGTCGCGTCTTGTCTTCATCGACGAGCATCGGTGAACACAAACATGACGCGCCCTTGTGGCCGTGGTCCAAGAGGGGAGCGGGTGATCGGGCGCGTGCCGTTCGCTGCCTGGAAGACATTGACGTTCGTTGCAGCGCTACGCTGCGACCGGATGAGCGCGCCGATGATGATCAAGGGGGCAATGAACGGAGAGGCGTTTCCTGCTTATGTCGAGCAGTGTCTGGTGCCTACCCTAAAACGCGGGGACATCGTCGTCATGGATAACGTTCCGGCACACAAGGTCGACGGAGTACGCGACGCGATAGAAGGCGTGGGCGCAATGCTGCGCTATCTGCCGCCCTATTCGCCAGACCTCAATCCGATCGAGATGGCCTACGGTGCGTTCAAGGCGTTCCTACGCAAGTGTGCCGAACGCACCGAAGACGCCCTTACCCGGCGGACCGGACAATTCGTGCGAAGACTCGAAGCTACAGCCTGTGCCAACTTCTTCGCTCACGCCGGATATGCAATATGACCGGAATCCGTTTTTTTCAATCATCTGATTTTAATCTGCCAGGCACGCCCGCTGGCGCAGAACATCGTTGCAAGCGAAAAACGTTCATTTGATTTAGCGCAAAGCAGGCTTCGAGCGTGGGTGCTTATCTTTCAACGTGAGACTTGCCTTTACCCGAGGCCAAGGGTCAGATCGTCCCCCACCCCCCTAAGCGATCGGACCACTCACGAGATTGTCCCGGCTGCCCCGCAGTCGGGACTTTTTCTTTGACTGCTCCCATGTCAAAGCAAGGCCAGGGCCGGCTGACGCTCATTCGGCCTTTACAATCCGACACTCCGAATGGTCCGGCTTCATGTCGTTTGTTTCTCGGAGCGTCGTAAATCCAGTGGTTTTAGGAGCGACATTTTCGAAAAATGTCCATCCAGTCGCGATCAGTTCGCTTTTACTAAAGAAACCGCATCGACCTTGATTGTGCGAAACTGAACAGAGCTATTGTTCTTCACTGCAAGGCTCTGATTGATAACGCCGGGCGAATGCGAGGACTTCCCGCTGGTCATCGTATATTCCGAAGGAGGCCAGTACTCTATTTGACCAACGAACAACGTAAGTTCCTCTTGCGAAGTTGCACAGGGAATGGTGAGCATCAATGATCCGATCAAAACACAAATTCTCAACATTTCGCCTTCTCCTCAAGCCGCGACCGAAGCAGCACCCATCTATCGATCATAAGCGTGAAAGCTTTGACTACCATCGCTTCGAGTGGATGCGGGGTAACGCTTTTCTTCGGTTTCATTTGCCGGCTGTTTGCCTGCTGTGAGGTTTGTTGTTGACTGGTCATTTTCGGCGTCGTGATGATTGCTTCCGCCCACGTAGGCTGTACTTTATTCTATGATATGACGATGATATATGGTCACAAACCCCTTTTAACTCCTCTAACCCATTGATTTATCGACACCTGACCGCAGACTGCCGATACATCGTTGCTGTCGGCAGCAGATGACCAACTTCCATCCCAACCAAGCACCGATTCACCTCGATTTTTCCTCGACACGAGTTCGATGACAGCTTGCGTTGACGCAAACCCTTCTTCTTTGTTGTGGATTGCGAACAATCGCATCAAGGTTCCTCCCGCTCTTGCATCGAAATCATAGGTAAATTCCATTCCACCAATGTCGTAGAATCCGATCCACGGACCGCGTCTGCGTCCTTTCCCGACCACGTGGACGTTCCATTGTTTTCCAAGTTCACGCTGGTTGACGGTTTTCATGATCAGCCGTTCCTGCCAGAACTGCCGATGATTTAACTTCAATAAGTCCTGCACGGAATCGATACAGACCCGATGTAACGCTTGGATCTCCATTGCAACGCCACTCGTTATGTACGCAATAAAGCTCACCGGTCGTTCGACTCGGTTGGTCGGCATAGCTGACGAGCTTGTTCGCAACTTTCCGCTGGCCGGTATAGCGGGTCTTTTTGCAGAACTTGACTGCTTGCTTGCCGTGCCAGCGCTTCACCAGATGGTTGCAGACAAATTCGAACGCGTCATCGCGCTGATATTCGTCGTCAAACATCCAGTCCAGCGCGAGTTCCAGATAGTTCATCTGCACGCCTTCGACGGTACTCAACGATTGCAGTGCCTCATGGCTGGGTTGGCCTAGCTGAATCGATTGCTGGTACAGCCGGTCACGGTCCCACCGCTTATGCCCATTTCGGCATTTGACGTGGCCGCATTCGGATTTGAGCCACCGCAGTTGTTCCTGTTGCAACGGTTCCGGCAGCCACATCCGAATGCAATCCGGGTACGCTTCGATACCGGACGGCGCGATACTGTGCGGGGATTTGCGCGCCGCCTCGACGCTTGCTATCTCTGACATCGCTTATGGTCCTTTGGCATTGGCCCATCGGCAGTTCTATGCCCCGCTGGCTCGCCACCGGCGGGGCATTTGCTTTGTTAGCTACCGCAGTCCCTCAGTCCTCCTATATCGATTGTCGGCGCGGCATCAGCCGTAATCCACAACGGTGAGACGGTCGCTGGCGCGCGTGAGCCGGTATACAGCCAACGACGCGCGTGCTCGCGGAACGCGTTGCCCTCGTTCAACAGCAGCACGGTCATGGTCCAGCTATCATTGGGTGAGTTGTTCAAGTAATTTTGCCGCGCCAGGCTTTGCCTCCAGCGCCTTGACCCCACCCACCGCGTAGGCTGCGACCGCACGCAGCAGCTCTGTCAACTGCTGCGGAGCGCCCGCTTCGAACCGGCAATAAGCCCCGTGTGTCAGTCGAGCGATCTCACGGTATGCGCGTTCGACTTCGGGATCGTTGCCCTCCTGAAACATGAATACTGGAACGCCAAAAGTCCCGAGTTCACCTGAAGTGACGGCAAGCTCATCAAGTGTCTCCTCAAAAGCATCACCAACAAACACCATGGCCGCAACCTTGTGCTTTTCGGTTTCGCGCCGGGCATGGGTCAGGACTTTGCCGATTTGTGTCATCCCCGCTGAGCAGGTGATCCGTTGCATCAGTCCGGCAAGCCGATCCGCAATTGCAATCCAGCCCGATGCCCGACACTCACCCAGCCCTCGGTAGTATACGAGTTGCACATTGAGTCCGGACACTTCGTTGAACATTTCGGCCTGTAGCTCACAGGCGGCATCCCAGGTCGGTTGTCGGGAGTGCGGTAGCATCCAGCGCAAAAATCAGACGACCGCGCTGCGCTGCCTTAGTTGCTTGAACCGTTCGCGACCGCTCCAGGAAGGCGTCAATCTCAGAACCGGCATCCTGCTTCGGGATCTTGGTTGTGAGAGCCTGTTTCCGTTTTGTCAGGTCATCGGCCAAGTTATCCTCCTGTGTTGCAATACTGTAGGTTCGCGCGCGTGTTCGGCGGTTCGGGCGGTTCTTTTGTGTTGGGAGTGGCTGTGGCGTCGCCGAAGGGCCTAGGTTGCAACCTGAGCCTTGATAGCGGTCGGTTCCCTTATCCGGTCCCGAAAAAACCGCCCAAACCGTCCGAACCGCCCATTTTCATTCCGCCTCTATCCGCTCGATCCGGATCAACCGGGTGTGGTTACGGGGCGAGCTAACGGCGATCTCAAAACCCACCGCGTTGAGCCGCTGCACGTTCTCGCGTCTCCGCAGCCAGCGCCCCAGCGATTCCGGGCTGTCAACCGCGCCGTTTAATTCTGGCAGCAGTTGTGATGGTGTTCCTTCCCACGACTGCAGTCCGTCCATAACCTCGACGATCGCGACCACGATGGTATCCAGCCTGTCGTGCTCACCCAACGCCCACCGGACCACACAGGATTCGATGCCTGTATCGGTGTCCTCGATGGCCCACGGCAACAATCCGACTTTGATCGCCATCCGACACGCTGCTGCTACCGTCGCGAACCGATCAATCACGCTGCGCTGATACGGACCGGCGACCTGGTAGATGGCCGCCACCCGGGGGCGCGACCGAAACTTCTTTTGGTGGAAATTGATTTTGGTTTGGATTTTATCAGGACCCATGTCGACTAGCTTCTGCAGCCATGCGTCCCCGACCGCGCCATGGAGCTTGCTGAGCAGCGGATAGTATTTCTTGCCCAGTCTCGGGATGGCATTCGCACCGTATGTCTCGAACACGCTGCCCGGCTGCACTTCGGCGGGGATATCAGCAAATCTTGTGCGCATGCCGTCGGTTACCCTCTGCCCATTCGAGTGAGGAAATCGACCATCGCTTCTTCGCCGGTTGAAAAACCGGGCACGCTATAGGTCGGACGAGGCTCAAGGTTACGACCGCGCATCCGCATCTTGCCGATGCCGTTCGCTACCCGATAGGCGCGTCGGCAATGTCTTGGGCCTTGCCCTGGTTGAGCTCCTCAAAGAACGCCCCAACAGATGAGCGGACTAGGATCAGCTCCCCGATGGCTGTTCGCGGTCGCCAGCCAACTCGTGCCGAACGGATCGGTGCGGCTTCGTTCGGGATCAACGGGCGACCGTAGATCGATTGACCAATCGCGGAGACCAAGCGATTTGCCATGCTTGATGTTGCAGAAAATGTGAAATAACCCGGGAGGTACACCGGCCCACACCGTCAGCGGTCCCGACAGCGCCACCCCCACGGCTAGGATTATGTTGCTGTTACCTGCGAACGGCGCGGCGATCTGCTCGCACCATTCCTCGACGGTTCCCTCGATGGCAAAGCCGTGTTTCAGGTGAAGATTGCTCGTTCTGGAATATCGCTAATTCGCCTGCTGGCAAGTCGGCGGGAAGCTTGGTCGTGTGCGGGAGCACGAACACCCACCGCCCGTTGTTGAGTTGACACCATCCAGTCGTGGGAACGGCCAGATACCGCGCCAAGTCCTGCACCGTATCGTCGTCCAGAACTTCAACGGTGGTCAGCAAGAAATCCGGCAGCTGCTCCGCGCTGCTCCCGGACCACATCCACGCCCAGGCCTGCTAACCGACCGGCAATGTTGCCCTGCTTGTCATTGATGATGCTGCGGGGGATCGCCAATCGCGTGGCGCGCCCGTCCATGTTGATGATCTTCACGTAGACGCCCCAGTTATCATCCTGCTTGCTGCGAGTGACAGCCAGCAAATCGATGCGGTGTGGGATATTTGCACCCACTTGGTCACCGGCCCGGTTTTCGGTTCCTCGGTGATCAGGACGGATACGCCGCTGTGGTCGACAACTTTGTACTGCTTTGAACTCGCCGTAGAACCTGGCGTTCTCCTCGCGTTTCTCACGCGCTTCCTCGGCGGCGGCAGTTTGTTGCTCGCCCGCCACCAGTTTCTTCTTTTCCTCTTTCTTGTGCTCGTTGAGGCGGTTTCGAAGGATCTTTATCAACTGCCCCTCGTTCAGGTTCTCGAAGTGTTTCTTGCGTTTTTTCCCGGCACCGGGGTGCAGCGCAGCTCGGATCGCCATGATCAGTTCGAGGTTGCCCTCATCGAGTTTGACGGCATCCAACTCTTCGCGGGTCTTGGCGTCTCGGAGTGCGTCGAGTAAGCCCATGTTCCTCCAAGACTTGTCAGCCCAATCGAACAAAGCATTGAATTGGTCTGTCTGTTCGCGAGCGTGCTCTTCAGCTGACTTCTTCTTGTCCTTGTTCTTGTTCTTGTCCTTGTTCTTGTCCTTGTTCTTGTCCTTGTTCTTGTCCTTGTTCTTGTCCTTGTTCTTGTCCTTGTTGTTATCGCGTGGCTCAAACTCACGTTTAATCAGCGCCGTCGCCAAATCAATCGAGTTGTTGGTCTCCTGCTGGTCGCCGCCGTCGTTGGATCCGAGCCGTCTACGCATTGGCCGATCCTCCTTTGCCAGCACGCTGGACATCCTTGCCCGATAGCGCGGTCGGTCTTGTAAACCTGTCGAGTTCATTCCCGTATTGGGCAAAGCCTTCGCGTTTTTCGCGTGAGAAAACGTCGATACGTGAGCCACCCGTGACCCGCCGGACAAGATCGTAGAAATAATCCGGCTTGCGCGAGTGCTCACGCCTCGCTGCTTGGAAGCCACAGTTAAAATCCTTCGTGTCGATGAATATCGGCGAGCCTTTGCGGGCGTAGATGACGAACTCCATATTGTATTGCGGCAGCCCAACTGGCTGAATCCGCCCGGCTTCAACCACGCCATTGTCAGCACATACTTGAGCTACCACGATTTTAAGCAGGCGAAGCGCTACTGGTAAGAACCCTGCGTCGTCCACATAAAACATGGCAATCAGCCGCGAGCTTGCCCGCGATCTCTTGGCCCAGAAAGCCGTTAGCTCGTCCTCGCTCATGGTCGGATAGTCGAAGGCGTCTTGGTTGGGGTAGTCGTCGCGATCGATCTTCCGCATAGGCCAGGGCGGATCGATCACCACACAATCGAACGGCCCATTCGATGAGAACGCGGCGGTCGCGATCTTGTGTTTTTTCGCCTCCCTGTTCTTGACGCGAGCCCTGGCAAGCACCGAGTGCGGCGTCACTGGCCGATTGTCGGCGATCAACTCGGCGGCAAGGGCGGTGGTCTTGGTTTCGCCGAGTTCAACGAGCTTGCGGCGCGCGCCGACGCCTTCCTAGCGACACGAAGCTCGGCCAAGGTGGCGGCCGAGTCACGCGGTGCCACAATGGGACCGCGTAGCGAAGCTCGCTTCCCCCCAGCGCGAGCGCCCTTTGCCTTCGGAAGCTGCGCCAGTTCCTTGCCGAGCCTCATCTCGGCGGCAAGCCAGCACTTGCCCGCGCGATCGGCGACCTTTTTGACTGGTTTCCAGCGACGCTGGAGTCCGGCCGCGTGTTTGCGACGTCGTTCAGTATTTCAAGCGTTGGGGCGGCCTTGATGTCGCGTTCAAGCTGGTCGAGAGCCGCCATCGCGGCTGGAACACTCCCGAGCGCCTCGATCTGCGACTGTTTGCGGACAATGATGGCGCGCGGATCGACGTAGCCCGCCGCCTAATCGGCGGCGCTCAAGCATTGGCCGCCCCCGCCGACGCTTTGTTTGTGTGTTTGTTTGGACCGCGACGAACTCCGACGCTCGCGCCGAGTCATGTGTTGCCAGTCCGGCGATGTCCCGCCGCGTTTGCCTTGTCGCAAGCCAAGCCTTCGATCTCGACCCGACGCCAACGCGGCGTCGATCCGCGATCCAAACAGGTTGCGGAAAGTCGGGATCGCCTTCCGCCAGCGATCAATCGTCCAAGGATTGATGTCGAGCAGTTCCGCGAGTTCGCTTGCTTACGATCAACGCGAGCGGATCGACGGCCGCTGGGGGCTGAGGCGGATCGATGGGCGGATTGTTGTGGCCGATGCCGATGCGGCGGCGGCGGTGACTTCGGGTCGCGCAGACATACGCTTGTATCCTTCGTGCACGGCCGATTTGGATCGACCGTTTTGTTGCTCGAAGGATCAGCGCGCTGGCTATATGCTTGATCTGGTGGAAACTCTTCAGGCGTGGGGATAGAAGCCGAACGCTCGAGCTTGTGGAATCAATCTGTTTGGATCCCGACGCCCGCCTATTCTACCCAAGTGGCCCTATCGGGCTGCCCAGTTCGAACTGTGCTGTACCAAGCTCTTGTTCGGGCGGAAACCGACTTCGCTCGGCCCACCTGTCGACCTGAACTGCTTGCGGCCGCCCTACGCGGAAGACCTTTCACTGTCCGCGATTATAAAATGTGCGCGCGAAAATCAAGCTATGTAGTACCAAACCGCCTGCTTGCATTGTCCTTGCATAATTCAAAGCGCGCTTGCAAATCGAGTATTTGTAAAATCGCAGAAGTGCTTGTGTCCGTGGGGGAAATTGGTGGTGCCCAGGGGCGGAATTGAACCACCGACACCGTGATTTTCAGTCACGTGCTCTACCAACTGAGCTACCTGGGCGCCGGCCCCGCCGGCGCGGGGGTTTCGCAGAGCGCGGGGCGTTATAGAGGCTCGGTCCGGGCCTGTCCAGCAAGGCCAGGCAAGGCGGGGCGCCATGTTGCAGGCTTCATTTTCGCCCCGTTTTCGCGAGGTGACCAACCGTCGCATCGCGGAGGGCATCCGCCTTCGGGTGAGCATTCCGGGTCACCCGAGTTGTTCGGCTAAGCCTCCTCTTCCGCGCCTCGCGCCGTGTCTTCGCCCTCCAGGTCATCCTGCTCCTGCGCGGGAACAGCGTAGGCACCCCCCAGCCAGCGATGCAGATCGATATCGGCGCAGCGCCGGGAGCAGAACGGACGGAATTTCTCCACTCGCGGCTTGCCGCAGATCGGACAAGGTTTCGCAGTCTTCGGCACGTTCATGGGGCGCTCCTGCGACCCGTCGGCCGCCAATGCGCCCGGGCTATAACGCGAGCGGCGCTATCCGCAAAGCGTGATGCCATAGATGCCATCTGCCGATACGAGGGCATCTATGGTGAGAGAGGGCATCTATGGTCAGAGAGGGCATCTATGAGGTTCGCCACCTGTAGATGCCATCCGCCGGTACGAGGGCATCTATGGTGAGAAAGGGCATCGATGCGGTCGCCCGCGCGAGGACACCAATCATGGAACAAGGGCATCCCGGAAGGGTTGCCGCTCATGCTGCAGTGACCCAGCCGAACTGTACCGGGTAGCCCTCGCCGGCGAGCAGCGTGATCGTCTCATAAAGCGGCAGGCCCACCACGTTGGTGTACGAGCCGACCAGCTTGACGATGAACGCCCCGGCGATGCCCTGCGCTGCGTAGCCGCCGGCCTTGCCGCGCCACTGGCCGGAGGCGAGGTAGGCTTCGATGTCCTGCTCCGACAGGCGCTTGAAGCGCACCCGCGTCTCCACCAGTCGCTGGCGAAACCCGCCCTTGGGGGTCACCAGGCAAATGCCTGTGAAGACCTTGTGGTTGCGCCCGGAAAGGAGCCGCAGGCACTGGCTGGCCTCGTCGAGCAGCTCAGGCTTCGGCAGGATGCGGCGGCCGACCGCAACCACCGTGTCGGCGGCGAGAATGAAGGCGCCCTTGAGCTCGTCGTCGCGGCGCACGCTCGCGAACGCCGCTTCGGCCTTGAGCCGCGCCAACCGGTTGGCGCAGGCGCGCGGGAGCTCGCCCTTGAGCGGCAGTTCGTCGATGTCGGACGGCAGCAGCACATCGGGCTCGATCCCGGCCTGATTGACCAGACTCAGGCGGCGCGGCGACCCTGAAGCCAGAACGAATTTGGTGCGGCCGTTCATCAACACCTCTGACAGACCGCGGGCGCGGTCTTGCGGGTTTCGGAGCGTAAGGGAGCGGTACGGTTCGGTTGTTCGTTCGGTTGTTTGTTCGATTATTTGAATCGGAGACAGCGAGGCGGCCCTCTTAACTCAATGGCCGGGCGCGGAAATTAGCGGAATCAGCGAAGCCCGACAACCGCCGCAGATCCCCTCACGGCCGGGCTTGGCCCCAGCCGCCCACGCCTGTCCCCTGCCCGCGCCGGGACCCGGCAGGCGCGGGGTCTACTCGTTGCCCGCAGGCGCCGGCGCGAACCGCGACTTGATGCGCGCGAGCAGCTGATCGCGCACGGCCCGGTAGGCGTCGAGCCGCTGCTCGCGGTTGCCGGAACCGTCGGTCGGATCAGGCGTCGGCCAGTATTCGACCTCGACCGCCAGCACGCGCGTGAGCTCGAGCGCGCGATGATGCGCCTCCGGTGAGAGCGAGATGATGACGTTGAAGTTGAGCCCTTCCCAGTCCTCGAGCTCCTCGAAGGTCTTCGGCCTGTGCCGCGCGATGTCGAGGCCGATCTCGTCCATGACGGCAACCGCGAACGGGTCGAGCTCGCCTTTGCGCACGCCGGCCGAGGCGACATAGACGGTCGAGCCGAACAGATGTTTGAACATGCGTTCGGCCATGGGCGAGCGCACGGTGTTGAGACCGCAGGCGAACAACACGGCCTGCGGCCGCCCCCCGCCCGCCATCGATCACCCCTTCCAATGCAGAACACAGATCAACGTGAACAGCCGGCGGGCCGTGTCGGTATCCATTTCAACCTTGTGCCGCAGCCGCTCCATCAACAACTCGCTGCCTTCGTTGTGCATGGCGCGGCGGCCCATGTCGATCGAACTCGATCTGGTCCGGATTCGCCGATCGAATCGCCGCGTAGTAGCTGTCGCAGATCATGAAGTAGTCCTTCACGATTCGCCGCAGCGGGCTCAACGACAGATGATGCGCCACCACCGGCGAGCCGTCGGCAAGCTGGATATCGAATACCAGCCTGTTGCCGGTGATCGCGAGATTGAGCGCATAGGGTCCGCCCGCATGGCCGCGCGGCCCGAAAGTGTTGTCTTCGAGCAGGTCATAGATCGCAACCGCGCGCTCATGCTCGACGTCCGGGTTGGAACGGCCGATCGACCCTTCGTCCAGGGTCACCTTGACGAGGCGGCGTTGATCGGGCGGACTCATCGCCGATTGAGCCGCACCGCGACCGAACGCGCATGGGCCTCGAGGCCTTCGGCCTGGCCGAGCGCGATGGCGGCCGGCCCGAGCTGCGCAAGCTGGTCAGGCCCGCATTTGAGGATCGAGGTGCGCTTCATGAAGTCGAGGACACCGAGCCCCGAGGAAAATCGCGCCGAGCGCGCGGTCGGCAGCACGTGGTTTGAACCCGCCACATAGTCGCCGATCGCCTCGGGCGTATGCGCGCCGATGAAGATTGCGCCGGTGTTGCGGACCTGGTCGGCGAGCCCCTCGGCGCCGGCGGCCATGATCTCCAGATGCTCAGGCGCAACCGCATCGACGAGCGGGAGCGCCTCGCCAAGGTCTCGCACCAGCACGATCGCCCCGTAGTCCCGCCAGGATGCGGTCGCGGTGGCCGCGCGCGGCAAGGTCTTGAGCTGCGCCGCCACCGCCCGCTCGACCTCGCCCGCGAGCGCCGCATCGTCGGTGATCAGAATCGATTGCGCCGCGGTATCGTGCTCGGCCTGCGCCAGCAGATCGGCAGCGATCCAATCCGGATTTGCGCCGCCGTCGGCGAGGATCAGCACCTCGGAAGGCCCCGCGATCATATCGATGCCGACCTTGCCGAACACCAGCCGCTTGGCCGCTGCCACATAGGCGTTGCCCGGACCGACGATCTTGTCCACCGGACGGATGCTCGCGCTGCCATAGGCCAATGCGGCGATCGCCTGGGCGCCGCCGACGCGAAAGATTTCATCGACCCCCGCCAGCCGTGCCGCCGCCAGCACCAGCGGATTGAGCTGCCCTTGCGGGGCCGGCACCACCATGACCAGGCGGGCGACGCCGGCGACCTTGGCCGGCACCGCGTTCATCAACACCGATGACGGATAGGCGGCAGTGCCTCCCGGAACGTAAAGGCCAACGGCCGCGATCGGCGTCCAGCGATAACCGAGCTCGACGCCGATGCCGTCGGTGAAGCGCTGATCTTGCGGCAATTGGCGCTGGTGATACGCCGCGATGCGCGCGTGGGCGAGCTGCAATGCGTCAATGGCTTTGAGATCGCATTGCGCCATGGCGGCGTCGACCTCGGCCGTTCCGACGCGCAGCGACGCCGCGTCAAGGTCGACGCGATCGAACTTGCGTGTGAGCTCGAGCAGCGCCGCATCGCCGCGCGCCGCAACATCGGCCACGATCGTGCGCACGACCGCCTCCACGTCGGCCGACGCTTCGCGTTTGGTGTCGAGAAATGCAGCAAACCGGCCGCCGAAATCGGGGCTGCGCGTATCAAGCCGGATCGGCATTGCTCGGTCCTGGTTTCGGCCCTGCGTGTGAAAGGTGGCTGATCATGCCGCGCGGAGCAGGACTTAACGCATCTTCCGAAAAAGGCCACCGGTTTTCCGCCGAAGATGCGATGAACACCGAATCTCGGATCGCTATCCGGGTCAACTCGGGCGCAGAGCAGGTCTGCTCAACGCTGGCCTTCGGCCATTCCCTCGGAGTGCTCAGGCCGGCGCGTTGTCACCCAGGCCGGACCGAGATCCGCGATCTCGGCCTCCAGGCATTCGACCTCGAGCCGAAGCGCAGCGCCGCCCGAGAACGTCAGCACAATCGTGCCCGCCGGCGCGTCGCTCTCCAGGAACTCGACGGACAGGAGGCACAACACCGCATCCTTGTTGGCCGGCTTGACGTTGCGGCACTTGACGGCATTGACCCGCTCGAAGCGCAGCGCCGTGCGCCGGCGCTGGTATTGCGGGCTTTCGCAGCAGGCTGCTTCCCAGTCGAACCGATTCAGCCCCAGCACCAGGCGTTTGTCGGTACGCAGCCAGACGATGTCGCCCACATTGACCACGGCATCCTGCAGGTGGGTCGAAATGATCGCGAGGTCGTCCTTGTCGAGGGCGACCAGCTTGAGAGGATCCATAGCGCACATCCTGAAATGTGAGCCAAAGTTAGGAATAGGCCGCTGGGAGCGCAAGATGCGGCAAAGCACCCAGTGGTCTGACCCCAGCGCAACCCCGGAAAGCCGGCCCGGATTGGGCTATGCGCCGTCCGGGCCGCCGGACCCCGATGCCACTGCCGACCGCCGCCCCACGAACACGGCCCCGAGCGCCGAA
Organism: uncultured Alphaproteobacteria bacterium; assembly: GCA_963833605.1. Classification (GTDB taxonomy): domain Bacteria; phylum Pseudomonadota; class Alphaproteobacteria; order Rhizobiales; family Xanthobacteraceae; genus JAFAXD01. Next base: position 59,858 of record CAWHYZ010000030.1, on the reverse strand, counting down.
TAGACAAGTTCGCCGTGCTGGTTCGTGCCGGTGGTCGACGACACGACGAGCCCGTAACCGGGCCGCTTGGCTTCGCGCAATTCCTTGATCTCGGTCGCATATGAGATCGTATCGCCGGGATAAACCGGTTTGAGCCAGCGCAGGTCACGCACCCCAGGCGATGGCCCGGTCCGCGGCACGTCCTCACCCCGTGCCCGCCGCTCCTGCGCGGCCCGCTGGTTCGCGAGCGCGATGAAGCGCATGCACACCGCACCCGTGTGCCAACCGGACGCGCACAAGCGCCCGAAATGGGTACGCTTGGCTGCTTCCTCATCGATGTGGAAGGGTTGCGGATCGTAGCGCACGGCGAACGCCTTGATCTCCTCGGCCGTGAACGTGTGGTTGCCGAGCATCTCGCGCTCGCCGACGGAAAGCTCCTCGAAGTAGTTCATGCCCGCGCCGTGCCCCCGGCGGCGTCAGCCGTACGCCGCCCCAGCATCAGGTTTGTGCGCGAAGTCATGACGCAGCTTCCATCGCCGTTGAGCACCTCAAAGAACATGTCCAGAAAGCCGAGGTCGGGACGGCTCTTGGATGCCCTCTTCTCGAGCACCGTCGCGCGCACCGTGAGCTCGTCACCCGGACGCACCGGAGCAAGCCAGCGGATTTCCTCGACGCCGGGCGCGCCCATGGATGAGGAGTTGAGCAGAAAGCCGTCGGCGACGATGCGCATCATCATGCCACACGTATGCCAGCCGGACGCGCACAGGCCACCAACCAGCGTCGCGCGTGCCGCCTCTTCGTCAAGATGCATCGGCTGCGGATCGAACGCAGCCGCGAATTCCTTGATTTCCTCCGCGCTGACACGCTTGCGGCCAAACTCACCGAGTTGCCCGATGTTGAAGTCTTCCCAGTAGAGTTTGGCCATCACGAAGCTCGCGGCGCGGGAATTTTGCCCATGGCCGTCTAACGGGCCTCGCCGGCCCCGTCAATTCTGACACGTTGACCCCGTTTTGCAGCGCGGGCAGTCTTGCCCGCGCATGCAGGGCGCGCAATCCGCGGCCGCACGCATGAGGAGGTCTGCATGTTTGACATCCGCGATTTGTTCCAGTGGGAAAGATTCATCACGCCCTCCATCATCCGGGTCTTCTTCTGGTTAGCGTTATTCGTTGCCGTGGTCGCCGGCAGCTTCGGGGTTCTGACCGGCCTGCAGCTTCTGCCATTCAACCCGCTCGCGGCGTTTCTCGTGTGCATCGGCAGCATCGCCGGCGCGCTGCTCGCCATCCTGACGGCGCGGCTCGCGGCGGAGTTCGTACTGATCACGTTTCGCATGAACGATCATCTGGGCGCACTGCGCAGCCGCGCCGAAATGTGAGCCCGGCTTTTTGCTGATCAGATTTTTATGGGTATCCACCGTTCCTGAACATGCCTCACGTCGCGAAGCGAAAATGCAGGACATCGCCATCGGCGACCACGTAGTCCTTCCCCTCCAGGCGCAGCTTGCCGGCGTCGCGAGCCCCGGCCTCGCCGCCCAGCGCCACATAATCGTTGTAGGAGATCGTCTCCGCGCGGATGAAACCGCGTTCGAAATCGGTGTGGATGACGCCCGCCGCCTGCGGCCCGCGCGTGCCGCGGGTCACGGTCCAGGCACGCGCCTCCTTGGGACCCGCCGTGAAGAATGTAACGAGATCGAGCAGCGCGTAGCCGGCGCGGATCAGCCGATCGAGCCCGGGCTCGGTGAGCCCGATATGGTCGAGATACTCGGCGCGCTCGTGCGGTGGCAGCACGGCGATCTCAGCCTCGATCTGAGCCGAGATCACGACGCATCCGGCCTTCTCCGCACGGGCGCGCGCTTCGACTTGCTGCGAATACGAATTGCCGGTTGCGGCCGACGCCTCGTCGACATTGCAGACATAGAGCATCGGCTTTGAGGTCAGGAGACCGAGCTGACCAAACAACTGCTCTTCCTCGGGCTTGCGTTCGAGCAGCCGCGCCGGCTTGCCGGCGCGCAGCAACGCCAGCGCGCGGGTGACCAAGTCGAGCGTCTCCCTTGCTTCCTTGTCGGCGCCGCGCGCCTTCTTCTCGAGCCCGTCGACGCGCCGTTCCAAGCTGTCGAGATCGGCGAGCATCAGTTCGGTCTCGACCGTGTCGATGTCGGCGATCGGGTCGATCTTGCCGGCCACGTGAGCAACATCGCTGTCCTCGAAACAGCGCACGACGTGCGCGACCGCATCGACCTCGCGGATGTTGGCAAGGAACTGGTTTCCCAGCCCCTCGCCCTTGGAGGCGCCGCGGACAAGGCCGGCGATATCGACGAACGTGAGCCGGGTTGGAATGATCTGGGCCGACTTGGCGAGCCGCGCGAGCTCGTCGAGGCGCGGATCGGGAACAGCTACCTCGCCGACGTTGGGCTCGATCGTGCAGAATGGATAGTTCGCCGCCTGCGCCGCCGCGGTCTCGGTCAGCGCGTTGAACAGCGTGGACTTGCCGACATTCGGCAGGCCGACGATACCGCATTTGAAACCCATGGCCGCTTCTGCAATCCTGAATGTGTGACAGATAGGAACGGTCTCACTCGGTCGCATCGCCTTCTGGCGAAGGCTCCCCGAAGCCCTTGGCGTGCATCGCGAGATGGACCTTGTTCTGAAACGTCGCGTCGGCCCCTTTGAGGATCAGCTCGGCATTCTCCGCGATGATCTCGCACAGTGCCTCGACCCAGGGCCGCTCGTCTTTGGCAAAGTCGTTGAGCACATAGTTCAGCACCAGATCCTTGTCGCCGGGATGGCCGACGCCGATCCGCACGCGCTTGTAATCATTGCCGATGTGCGCCGTCACGGATCGCAACCCGTTGTGGCCGGCACTGCCGCCGCCGGCCTTCACCCGCACCTTGCCGGGCGCGAGGTCGAGTTCGTCATGCACGACGATGACGCTCGCGGGTTCGAGTTTGTAGAAGCGCGCGGCTTCCGCCACCGCAAGTCCGGAATTGTTCATGTAGGTGCCGGGAAGCAGCAGGAGGGCGCGCTCCGCCCCGATCGGCCCTTCCGCCGCGACACCGTGAAAACGGCGCCGCCACGGTCCGACGCTATGGCGGCGCGCGATCTTGTCCACCACCATGAAACCGATGTTGTGGCGGTTACCGGCATAGCGCGCGCCCGGATTTCCGAGCCCGACGAGCAGACGCATGAGAACACGTCAGCAGAATTGAGCCTATTTCTTCTCCGCCTTGTCTGCGGCCGGTGCAGCAGCCGCGGCCGGAGCCGCCGCGCCGGGCGCCGGCGCTGCGCCGGGCGCCGGAACCGCCGTGCCCGCAGCCGCAGCGGCGGCGGCGGCGGCCGCAGCGGCAGCAGCAGCTTCGGCGGCGGCCTTGAGTTCTTCCGCATAGCCGGACGGCGGCACGATGGTCACGAGCGTCGCGTCGACGTGCACAATCGGGCGCACCATGGGAGGCAACTGAACATCGCTCAGATGCTTGGAATGGCTGATTTCGAGGCCGCTCACATCAACGTCGATCGACTCCGGGATCTGGTCGGCCGGGCAGACCACGTCGAGAGCGTGCGTGACGATATTGACCGCGCCGCCGCGCTTCACGCCCGGCGATTGATCCACGTTGATGACGTGGATCGGAATCCGCACGCGGATCTTGGCGCCCTCGCCCAGGCGCATGAAATCCACGTGAACCGGGTTTTCCCTGACCGGATCGAGCTGAAAATCGCGCGGGATGACGCGATGCTTGGCTCCGTCGATCTCAAGATCGTAGAGCGTGGTGAGGAAGCGGCCGGCAAAGATCCGCTGCTTCAGCTCGGCGGCATCGACCGAAATCGTCACCGGCGGCTGCTGGTTGCCATAAATCACACCCGGCACGCGGCCGGTGCGACGAACTGCCCGTGCGGCCCCCTTGCCGCTGTCCAGACGCGCCGTCGCCTTGAGGTCCCTGACGGTAGCCATGGTTTGTCCTTAAGCTTTTGTGGTTGCAACAAAAATGACCGGTTTCCCGGTCCGCGCGGCCAACCTCCAGGGGTGTTGATACGGCCGCGGGCGGCTTATAGCCCCGCAGGCCGCGAAACACAAGAAAACGCGGCCTGCAGTCCGAATCGCGGGCCCGGGGCAGCCATGGATGCCCGGCCGGCGTGGTCATGGATGCGCGTGCGCACAAGGGCATCCATGAGAGCATGGATCGCCTCTGGGCGTGGCCACGCTTGATGAGAGCGCGGGCTCCCAGGTCTCCCGGCAAAATCCTCATCAAGGGCCGGATTCGCGGATTAACTATTTGTTTTTCAACATCTTTTCCTTGATGAGGAATTTCTCATCAAACTCTCATCAAGGCGCCGTCCGCTCTCATCAAGCACCTGCGGATTGCGGCCGCGCGGCGATCGTGCCGCCGCGGCGGCGACGTCCATGGATGCCCTATGCGCGTGCGCACAAGGGCATCCATGAGAGCATGGTGCATGAATGCCGGCGGGCGGCCACGCCCTCGACGATGGTTGCGGCCTCAAGACTGCGCGGAAGGCGGCGCTCCCGCCCCCAGTTTCGCCTCCAGCGCTGCCATCCGCGCCTTGAGCGCCTCGTTCTCCTCGCGCGCAAGCCGCGCCATCTCCTTCACGGCCTCGAACTCTTCGCGGGTCACTACGTCGAGCTCGCGCAAAAAGCGCTCGGCCTGGGTGCGGAACAATGTGTCGAACTCGCGCCGCACCCCCTGCGCCGCGCCGGCCGCGTCGTTCATCAGCCGCGCCATCTCGTCAAAGAACCGATTGGTGGTCTGAACCATTGGCTTGTCTCCGGCGGTTCGCGTATGCAGACAATGGCGTCGCGTCCGCGTGCCCGCAAGGTACCATGCCGCTCTTCGTCCTGCCGTTCCCCGCGCTCAGCCCCGTACTGGTGACGATCGGCCCGTTTGCGATCCGGTGGTACGCGCTCGCGTACATTTTCGGCATCCTGCTTGGCTGGCTGTACGCGCGTGCGCTGATCCGTAACGAGGGGCTGTGGGATGGCCCGCCACCCCTCAAAGTCGCCGATTACGACGACTTCATCGTCTGGGTGACGCTTGGCATCGTATTGGGCGGGCGCCTCGGCTATGTGCTGTTCTACAATTTCGACCAATTCGCCGCCCATCCGATTGAAATTCTGGAGGTGTGGAAGGGCGGCATGTCGTTCCACGGCGGCTTCGTCGGATGCGTGCTCGCGGTCGTGCTGTTCGCGCTTAGCCGCGGCCTCTCGATCCTCTCGCTCGGCGACATCACCTGCGCAGTCGGTCCGATCGGACTGTTCCTTGGTCGCCTGGCGAACTTCGTCAACGGCGAGCTCTGGGGCCGCCCGAGCGATGTCCCGTGGGCGATGATCTTCCCCAACGGCGGCCCGCTGCCGCGCCATCCCAGCCAGCTCTATGAAGCCGCACTTGAGGGCGTTGTGCTGTTTGTCCTCCTGGCCATCGCGATCCGGATGGGTGCCTTGAAGCGCCCCGGGTTGATCATTGGCCTGTTCGCGATGTTCTATGCGCTACTGCGTTCGTTTTGCGAATTGTTTCGTGAGCCCGATATCCAGATCGGGTTCCTTTGGAATAGCGGACTCACCATGGGAATGCTGCTGTCAGTGCCGCTGTTCCTGGCCGGGGTCGCGTTTGCGGCCGCGGCATTGCATAACGCGCGACGGCCATGAGCACACAGGACATCACAGCACCGCTTGCCACCGAGTTACGCCGGCTGATCACGCTGCGCGGCCCGATGCCGCTCGCCCGCTACATGTCGCTGTGCCTGACCCATCCGGAGCATGGCTACTACATGAGTCGCGACCCGTTCGGGGTCGCGGGCGATTTCACCACGTCGCCCGAGATCAGCCAGATGTTTGGCGAGTTGATCGGCTTGTGGGCCGCGGCGGTCTGGCAAAGCACCGGCGCGCGGTCGAGCATCAATCTGGTGGAGCTTGGCCCAGGCCGCGGTACCCTGATGGCCGACGCGCTGCGCGCCGCCAAGGTCATGCCTGCTTTCGAACAGGCCGTCACCGTGCACCTCGTGGAAACGAGCCCGGTGCTGCGCGACTTGCAGCGACTGAAGCTCGGCCAGTTCGAGCAGCCGATGACCTGGCACGAGTTGGTCGATGATGTGCCCGACGGGCCAGCGATCATCGTCGCGAACGAGTTTTTTGATGCGCTTTCGATCAATCAGGCCGTCAGGCAAGCGGACGGATGGTACGAGCGCACCATCGCGTTGGATGACAATGGTGACCTCGTGTTCGGCGTCGGTCCGCAGGCGCTGCAAAACTTTGAGCAAACGTTGCCCGAGCACATCCGTGCCGCCCCGCTCGGGGCGGTGTTCGAATGGCGCTCCCACCGCGTCGCATTCGAACTTGCCCGCCGCGTCAAGCGGGGCGGGGCGGCCCTGATCATCGACTATGGGCACGTGCGAAGCGCCGTGGGTTCGACGTTTCAAGCCTTACGCAACCACCGCTATGATGATCCGTTGAACGCGCCCGGGCTTGCAGATCTGTCGGCCCACGTGGATTTCGAAGCGCTTGCGGACGCGGCTGCCGGCATCGGCGCGCGCGTCCACGGGCCGATCGAGCAAGGGGATTTTCTCCGGGCGATCGGCATCGAGAAGCGCGCGCTCGGACTCAAGGCCCGGTCACCCGAGCGATCCTCAGAGATCGACGCCGCGTTGGCGCGCCTCACCGCCGAGGGCGAAACCGGCATGGGCCGGATGTTCAAGGTGCTCGCTTTGTCCGACCCAAAGCTCACCACGCTACCGGGATTCACCGGCGGGCGTTCATGGGCCACACCGGGATGAGCCCGGTCGTACACGCACAGCCGTCCATGATGCTGAAGTCCGACACGCTCGCGAGCCTCGCTAGAATCCGGCATGCCTTTTTCACCCGCGAGGGCGGCGTGTCCGAGGGCATCTATGCAAGCCTCAATGCCGGCATTGGCTCCGACGATGCGAGGGAACGCGTGGCCGAGAACCGCGCCCGTATGGCGGCCGCACTCGGCTGCCCTCCCCAAAACCTGCTGAGCGCCTACCAGATCCACTCACCCACCGTCGTAGTGGCGCACACGCCCTGGACCGCGGACGCGCGCCCGCGTGCCGACGGGATCGTGACGCAGGTGCCCGGGCTCGCTATCGCGGTCTCGACCGCGGATTGCGGCCCGGTGCTGCTGGCGGACGCGGACGCCCGCGTGATCGGCGCCGCCCATGCGGGCTGGCGCGGCGCGCTGACCGGCGTCATAGAGGCGACCATCGCCGCCATGGAAGAGCTCGGCGCGGTGCGCACCCATATCCGCGCCGCGCTCGGGCCGATGATCCGCCAACCCAATTACGAAGTTGGACCCGACCTCGTGACAAGTTTCACGTCGGCCGATCCGGACAGCGCGCAATATTTTGCTCCCGGAGCACGCGCAAACCACGCTCAGTTCGATCTCGCGGGCTACATCATGGCGCGGCTCAGTCGCGCCGGTATCGGCGGGTTCGACGACCTTGGGCTCTGTACCTATGCGGATGCGGGATGTTTTTTCAGCTTTCGCCGCACGACCCATCGCGGCGAACCCGATTACGGCCGGCACTTGAGTGCGATCGTGCTGCAATAGCCCCGTCTTTGCACGGGCGACCGTTGCCGGCCGGACACACCGCGCGGCTTTATGCTTAACAAATCGCTAACGAACTGGACGCCGCCGACGATTGTCCCTACGGAGCCCTGCCGGGAATTGGAGAGCCCGATCCGGGCGGGGCGTGCCGATGACGTACCATCGATTTGCACTCGGCCTCATGGCGACGATCCTGCTTGGGATCGCCGTTGCCGGCTGCAATACCGTCGGCCAGCCGATTGCCCCGCTCGCTGCCAGCCCCACCGGAACGGTCGCGTTCGAGCGCATCGACGGCCTGCCCGAAGGGCAGTTCAGTAAACTGGTGCAGAACCTCTCCGAAGAAGCCGACACGCGGCATGTCGCGGTCGTCTCCCGCGCCAATCCGGCTCAGTATCGGGTGCGCGGCTATGCGGCTGCCCAGATCCGCGGCAAGCGCACGGTGATCGCGTGGGTCTGGGACGTTTACGACGGCAACCAGCAGCGCGTGACCCGTCTCGGCGGCGAGGAACAGGCCGACAACCACCAGCGCGGCTGGGGGGCAGCCGATGACCAGATGCTCCGCCGCATAGCCCGTGAGGGCATGGATCAGCTCGCGGCATTCCTGGTGGCTCCGCCCGCGCGGATCGAGGCTCCTGCGCCTGCGCCCGCGCCGGGCATCGCGGTCGCGTCCGCCCCCGCGGCCGAACCCGTCTCACTCGCGCTCGCCCGCTGAAAAGCTTCGGGACAACGAAACCCAGCGTATTGCCACCCGCGCAGCGTCCTTGATATCACCGCCGCGGCCACGGGATTCTCAAGCGCGAAAGTTCTGCTTTCGGGGAGATGGAGATGTCGGGCAGTAACGGAGCCATCAAGCTCGTCGCCGGCAATTCCAATCCGCGCCTCGCCGAAGCGATCGCCGCCTACCTGCGCACCCCACTCGCCAAGGCCGTGGTCCGGCGTTTTGCCGATATGGAGATCTTCGTTGAAATTCTCGAGAACGTACGCGGCACCGACGTCTTCGTGATCCAGTCGACCTCGTACCCGGCCAACGATCACCTCATGGAATTGCTGATCATCATGGACGCGCTCCGGCGCGCGTCGGCGCGGCGCATCACCGCGGTGCTGCCCTATTTCGGTTACGCGCGCCAGGACCGCAAGCCGGGTCCGCGCACGCCGATTTCGGCAAAGCTCGTCGCCAACCTGATCACCAATGCCGGGGCCGACCGCGTGCTCACACTCGACCTCCACGCCGGCCAGATCCAAGGCTTTTTCGACATTCCGACCGACAACCTGTTCGCCTCGCCGGTGATGGTGCGGGACGTGCGCGAGCGCTTCGACCTGAGCCGGGTGATGGTGGTGTCGCCCGACGTTGGTGGCGTGGTGCGGGCACGCCAGCTTGCTGCCCGCATCAACGCGCCGCTCGCCATCATCGACAAACGGCGCGAGCGTGCCGGCGACTCAGAAGTCGTCAACGTGATCGGCGACGTTGCCGGTCACACCTGCGTCCTCGTGGATGACATCGTCGATTTGGGCGGCACCCTCGTCAATGCCGCCGACGCCTTGCTGGAAAAGGGGGCACTCGACGTTTACGCCTATATTTCCCATGGCGTGCTGTCGGGCGGTGCGGTCGCGCGCATCACCGCATCCCAGCTCAAGGAGCTGGTCATTACTGATTCGATCCAACCGAGCGAAGCGGTGCGTGTGGCAAACAATATCCGCGTGCTCTCCATCGCGTCGCTGATAGGTGAGGCGATCGGCCGGACCGCCGAGGAAAAATCGGTTTCAAGCCTGTTCGATTGATTTCCGCAAAACTGAGTTAACGTGTCGCAGGTCTGCACTGTGGACGGGGCGTCGGCGCGCCGTTGCGCTGGCCCGCCGAATCTTTGATCAGTTGCGCTGCTCGGCCACTTCAAACAACGCGACAAGACCGTTTTTGAGCCCATTTCGGAGCCCGCGCTCTCGATTCACACCAAACTCAGAAGCAGTCGGTCGCCCACATGATTCGCGTGCCTCCAGCGTATGCAGACCAAAAACGCACCCCAACTTCCAGCGGCAGGATGCTTGGCATGTCACTCATCGGCCTATCAGAGACTTGCGCATACAACCCGCTCGACATTGTCGAGCGCCTGGCCACCAGTCGCGATTGGGCGTTCGATCGCTCGAGCGACGATGAAGTCACCCTGGTGGTGAGCGGCGACTGGGCCGAATACCAGCTCTCGTTCACGTGGATGAACGACATCGAGGCGCTGCATCTCGCCTGCGCCTTCGATCTCAAGGTTCCGACGCTTCGCCGCAGCGAGGTGATTGAGCTCGTCGCCAAGGTAAACGAGCAGCTCTGGGTCGGCCATTTCGATTTCTGGGAAAAGGACGGCTTGGTCATGTTCCGGCAGGCCCTGATGCTGGCCGGCGGCAGCTCCGCGTCCGACGACCAATGCGAAGCCTTGCTGGGCACTGCCGTGCAGGCCTGTGAGCGCTACTTCCAGGCTTTCCAGTTCGTGGTGTGGGCCGGCAAGAGCGCGCGCGACGCCCTCGATGCGAGCTTGTTCGAGACGACCGGCCGGGCTTAATCTCAGCGGGTGAATCAAACAGCATCACTGCGCGACGTCTCCGGCACGCTGGTGTTGGCCGGCGCCGGAAAGATGGGCTCGGCCTTGCTTGATGGCTGGATCGCCCGCGGCCTCAACCCGGCCGCGGTCGCGGTCCTCGAACCAAAGCCGTCGCTGCAGGTCGCCCGCTACGGGACGCTTGGGCTGCGCCTCAACCCGGACCGGAAGGCGATACGAGCGGACGCGATCATCGTCGCGGTCAAGCCGCAGGCTGCGCCCGAAGTCCTGCCCGAGCTTGCCCCGCTGATCGGCCCAGCCACGGTTGTGGTGTCGATCATGGCGGGTCGCTCGCTTGGGTTCCTGCAGGCTGCGCTCCCACAGGCGACAGCGATCGTGCGTTCGATGCCAAATACGCCCGCCGCGATAGGGCGCGGCATCACGGTCGCGATCGGCAACGCGCATGTCACGCCGCACCAGAAAAGCTTTGCCGATCGGCTGCTGGCAGCAACCGGTGCGGTCGAATGGATAACGGACGAAGCATTGATGGATGCCGTTACCGCGGTCTCAGGCTCCGGACCGGCCTACATATTCCTGCTGGCCGAGGCGCTTGCGCGCGCGGGCGTGGCGGCTGGCCTTCCCGAGAGCCTCGCCGAGAAACTTGCGCGGGCGACGATCGCTGGCTCGGGCGAACTTCTCAACCGCGCGTCGGAAGATGCCGCAACGCTCCGTCGCAATGTCACGTCGCCGGGCGGCACGACCGCGGCGGCGCTCGACGTTTTGATGTCGAAAGACGGCCTCGAGGCGCTGATGGTGAAAGCGATCGCTGCGGCGACAAGACGCTCGCGCGAGCTCGACGTTTGAAGCCCGGCCCTGGAACTCCTGTACTCGACGCATTACAGTTAAGTGGTGTTGTAATAATAGCACGGAGTTCGTCATGGCCCGCCGACCCGCGCGCGCAAGCGCCACGAAGCCAATCGATCCCGCCCTTGCCGACCGAGACAAGATTATTGCCGCCCTAATGGGGCTTCTTGCCGAGCAGCGGTTCGAAGCGATCGGGCTCAACGACATCGCTGCCCGCGCCGGCGTGTCGCTCGCAGCGATCCGTGACGAGTTCGGTGGCAAAATCGCGATCCTCGCCGCTCACGCCAAGGAGCTCGATCGCAAGGTGCTCGCCGGCAGCACAGCCGACATGGCCGAAGAGCCGGCGCGCGAACGGTTGTTCGACGTGCTGATGCGTCGCCTGGAAGCCATGGCAGACGAGCGCGCCGCCGTGCGTTCGTTGCTGCGATCAGCTGTGTTCGATCCGCCGCTGGCACTGGCGCTCAACGGCATCGCAGTGCGCTCCCAGCAGTGGATGCTGGCTGCGGCCGGCATCGATGCAGCCGGACCCGCTGGCATGGCCCGCGCCCAGGGGCTCGCGCTTCTGTTCGCGCGCGTGCTGCGCACATTCGTGGATGACGACGACGATAACGCCCGCACCATGGCGGCACTCGACCGCGAACTCGATCGCGGCGGGCGGCTCCTGCGTGTGCTCGACGGCCTGTGCCGGCTCACCTCACCCTGCCGCCCGCGCGCACGCCGGCGTGCACGCGAGGAGGGCGACGACGAGATGGTGGCGGCCTGACCCTGCGGACCGATCTGTCGCAGCCGTGTTACAACGCGGGGCGAGGGATCAGGCATGGCGCACGCTCACGAAGAGCACTCTGCGGGGCACGATCACCGGCACGGCCATGATCATGGCGCAGGCCACAGCCACGCCCCGGCGAGCTTTGACCGTGCGTTTGCGGTCGGAGTCACGCTCAATCTCATCATCGTCGCGGCCGGCCTGGTTTTTGGGTATCTGGCGAACTCGCTCGCCCTGATCGCCGACGCGGCGCATAATTTCACCGACGTGGTGGGATTGCTGCTGGCCTGGGGCGGCGCGTGGCTTGCCGCGCGTCAGCCCACCAAGCGCTACACCTACGGCTTTCGCCGAGCCTCCATCCTGGCTGCGGTCGGCAACGCCGCGCTGTTGCTGGTCGCCGTTGGCGGAATCCTGATCGAGGCGGCGCACCGGTTCCAGAACCCGGAACCGGTCGCGACCGGCGTCGTGATGAGCGTCGCCGCGCTCGGCATCGTGGTCAACGGCGCCACTGCGCTGATGTTCATGTCGGGCCGCAAGGATGACCTCAACATCAAGGGTGCCTTCCTCCACATGGTGGGTGACACCGGGATTTCGCTGGGCGTGGTTTTGGGCACAGCGCTTGTTGCCGGCACAGGCTGGTTTTGGCTCGACCCGGCCATCAGCGTCGCGATCGCGCTCGCTGTGCTGTGGAGTACCTGGAGTCTCGCCCGCGACTCGATCAACCTTGCGCTCGACGCCATCCCGCGCGAGATCGACCACGAGGCCGTGCGCGCCTTCCTACAAAGCCTGCCCGGGGTGACCGAGGTGCACGACCTACACATATGGGCCATGAGCACAACCGAAACGGCGCTCACCGCCCACATCGTGCGGCCGGGCGCAAGCCTCGACGATCGTATGCTGCACGCGGCGTGTCGTGAGCTCGAGCTGCGCTTCAAGATCAGGCACGCGACGTTGCAGATCGAAGCCGGCGACACGGAACTGCTGTGCCGGCTGGCGCCGGCGGAGGTCGTCTGATTGATGATTTTATGCGTCGATCTGTAGGATGGGTTGAGCGGAGCGAAACCCATCAACAATCCGCATGGCGGACAAATCGATGCGTTTCGGGTTGCTCACCATCTATACTGGCACCCGGACCGTCGCGCGCAATCCACCCAGCGGGCTGTCGCCGAGCGTGATGTCGCCGCCGTGCGAGCGTGCAATGTCGCGGGCAATCGCGAGCCCGAGACCAGTGCCGCCCTCATCCTGGTTGCGTGCATCATCGAGCCGCAAGAACGGCTTGAACACGTCCTCGCGCATTCCTGCCGGGATGCCAGGACCGTCGTCATCGACGGTGACGATCAGCCAGCGATGATCCCGCTGGCCGATGATCGAGATCGTTTTACCGTACCGCGCGGCGTTCGAAACGAGGTTCGCGAGGCAGCGCTTGAACGCGTTGGGGCGCACCGTGACCACCGGCTGGCCGCGGAACGCGACCGTCACGTTGCGGCCGGCGCGCTCGGTGTCGACCTTGAGCTCCTCCAGGAACGCTGCCATGTCGGTTGACGCCGACTGCTCGCCGGCGTCGCCGCGCGCGAACGCCAGATAGGCCTCGAGCATGCGGGTCATCTCGTCCACGTCCCGGTTCATCGCCTCCGCTTCAGTGCTCTCCTTGAGCAAGGCGAGCTCGAGCTTGAAGCGCGTGAGCACCGTACGCAGGTCATGCGACACGCCGGCCAGCATGGTGGTGCGTTGCTCGATCGCACGCTCCACCCGCGACTTCATCTCGATGAACGCATGGGCCGCGCGCCGCACTTCCGTTGCGCCGCGCGGGCGGAAGTTCGGCACCTCACGGCCCTTGCCGAAGCTTTCGGCGGCGTCGGCCAGTCGCTGAATCGGCTTGATCTGATTGCGCAGAAACAGGATCGCGACTGTGAGCAACACCAGCGACGTCCCGACCATCCACAGCAGAAAGATCTCCGAGTTCGACGCGTAGGCCGCGCCGCGGCGGGCGAATACCCGCATGACCGCGTTATCGAGCTGGATGCGGATCTCAACGATGGACGAGCGGCCGACCGTGTCGAGCCAATAGGGCCTGCCGATCTGTTTGCGGATTTCCTCCGACAGCGCCTGGTCCAGCAACGAGAAAAACGGCTTCGGCCCCGGCGGTGGCATCTCCGACACTGGCAGAAAATCGACCACGAGGCCGAGCCGCTGCTGCGCGATCCGCCGGATCTGGGCGTTGCCGGGATCCTGCGGGAACGTCCGGTAGATATCGATCAGCGCTGAAATATCCTGGGTCACTGCCGCCGACAGCCGCCGTGTCACCGTGTTCCAGTGGCGCTCCATAAACACGAAAGCGACCACCGACTGCAGGATCACCATCGGCATGATGATGATCAGCAAAGAGCGGGGGTAGAGCCCCGCCGGCATCTTGCTCTTGAACCAACTCGTGCCCGCGTCCCAAAATACGGCGGCGCGTTCCGCGGCGGATCGGAGCCGGTCGATGCCAATGTCGAGGGTGGTCATGACGACACCACCAGACGATATCCGACCCCGCGCACGGTCTGGATGATCAGCGGGTTGGCCGGATCGTGTTCGATCTTGCGCCGCAATCGATTGATTTGCACATCGACCGCACGCTCGCCCGCGGCAGCGCCATTGCCAGTGAGCGCAAGCCGCGACACCGTTTCACCCGGGCTGGCCGCCAGCATGCCAAGCATTTCGCGTTCGCGGTCGGTGAGGTGGATAACCTCTTCGCCGCGCCGCAGCTCGCCGCGGCCGATGTGATAGAGAAACGGCCCGAACCGCAATGTCTCCGCCGGTGGAGGCGGCGCCGCCGGTTGCGCGCGTTTGAGAATATTGGCAATCCGCAACGACAGCTCGCGCGCCTCGAATGGCTTTGCCACGTAATCGTCGGCGCCGAGCTCGAGACCGGTGATGCGGCTCTCGGCCGCGTCGCGCGCCGTCAGCATTAGCACCGGCACCGTCGAGGTCTGCCGGATCGCCTTCACCAGGTCGAACCCGCTCTCCCCCGGCATCATCACGTCGAGGATGAGGAGGTCGAAATCGAGCCCGGCCAGCCGTGCCCGCGCGTCGGCGGCAGTCTCCGCCGTCGTCACCCGATAGCCCTCGCCTTGCAGGTAGCGCGACAGCAGGCTGCGGATGCGCCGGTCGTCGTCGACGATCAGCAGGTGCGGTGCATCGTCGGCCGGCGCCGCGAGCGGAGCGGTCATCGGCCGCGCCCCGCACTCAATATGCCCGGCAATCCGGTCATCTGCGTTACGTGCTCCGATGCGCCTGGTTGGCGCGTTCGATGAATTCCAGGACCCTGGCGCGATCCTCGGCGTCGATCATGCCGGCGAGAAACCGCCTCGCGGTCTCGTGCGCGCCCGGGCCGAGTTCGCCGAGCGCCGCGGCAATGCGTGAGGTCTGCAAGCTGGCGAGCTGTAGGGCGAGCGCGCGGCCCTTGTCGGTGACGTGCAACAGCCGCTGGCGACGATCGTGCGCGCCCTCCTTCTGGATCACGTATCCCTGGTCGACGAGCTGTTTCAGCACGCGGCCGAGCGACTGCTTGGTGATGCGCAGAAGGTCGAGCAGATCAGCGACCTTCATGCCCGGATTGCGGTTGACGAAATGCAGCACCCGGTGATGGGCGCGACCGAACCCGAAGCGGGCCAAAACCTCGTCCGGATCGCCAACGAAATCCCTGTAGGCGAAGAATAGAAGCTCGATCACGTCCCAGATCGGTTCCGGGGCGGGGGTGTCGGCCGGCCGGCGTTGCTTGATCGCAGTCACATTTATGTCAGCCATATTGACATATTTCGAACGGATTGTTACGCCATCACCGACCGCCGCGAAAGGATCGTGCACACCCCCTCGGTTCGGGGGCCGCGGTTTGCGCAGGCCCGTGGACATGGTTCTTGCATACGGGGCCGCACTGGTTCGGTCACGCGCGGCGAACCATATCGGGACTTGAGGCTGGACGCAAAAGCGGTGCAACGTCAGCGGGAAGAGGGCAACAGCCCCGGAGGAAAAACCATGGCAGTGCCTTTTGATCAAATGCCAGGTGTCGTCTGGTTGGACGGAAAACTCGTTCCCAATGTCGACGCCAAGATCCACGTGCTTACACACGGCCTGCACTATGCCAGCGCCGTCTTCGAGGGCGAGCGCGCTTACCGGGGCCAAATCTACAAGTCGAGCGAGCACTCCGAGCGGCTGCGACGCTCGGCCGGCATCCTGGATTTCGAGGTCCCCTACGGCATCGCCGAAATCGACGCCGCCAAGCGTCTGGTGGTCGAAAAGAACAAGCAGCCGAACGCCTATATCCGGGCGATCGCTTGGCGCGGGTCGGAGCAGCTCGGCGTCTCCGCCATGCACAACGCGATCCATCTCGCGATCGCCACCTGGGAATGGCCGAGCTATTTCGATCCGGCCCAGCGCGCCAAAGGAATCCGACTGGCGCTCGCCGATTACCGGCGACCCGACCCGCGCACCGCGCCGGCGCTCGCCAAGGCGTCGTGCCTCTACGCGATCTGCACGATCGAGAAGCACAAGGCGGAGCGCCAGGGCTACGCGGATGCCTTAATGCTCGACTGGCAGGAGCGTGTGGCCGAGTGCACCGGGGCCAACATTTTCTTCGTCAAGGACGGCAAGATCCATACTCCAATTGCCGATTGCTTCCTCGATGGCATCACCCGCCGGGCGGCGATCATGCTGGCCAAGCGGCGCGGCATTGAGGTGATCGAGCGCCGCATCCTGCCCTCCGAGCTCGACCAATTCTCCGAGTGCTTCATCACTGGCACGGCGGCCGAGATCACGGCGGTGTCGGAGATCGCGAACTGGAAATTCACGCCCAGCGCGCTCACCCTGCAGCTTGCAGACGATTACACCGCCGAAGTGCAGCCCAAGGGCAACGCCGCCGCGGCTTAGTCTGATCACGCCAGCTCGACGTCGCCCTCAACCTCAAACTTGAGTTCGACGCCGGCGAGGGTGAACGCGGCCTGGGCGTGCAGCGCCTCGTGGCCCTTGAGCTTGCCGCTGGCGACCCCGTCGCGCACCGCCTTTTCGATCTCGCGCTGGGCGGTGATGCCGACCTTCTTGAGGAATCGGCGCAGGCTGGTGTTGAGGACTTCCTCATCCATCGGCGTTCTCCTTCAATATGTGCGGTCAGCACTTCTAGCGCATGTCCCGGAAAAGTGGATGCCGGTTTTCCGATAAAGGACATGCGCAAAAAGAAGATTTCTAGAGCGCATAACAATTCCTTGCGATCGGGATGCGCTCTAGCAATTCGGGAAAGGTCAACCCGTATTGCGCTTCGCTCCATACGGGCAACACACTGGCTGTTTTCAATCCGCCGTCACCCCACTGGCGCGGATCGGTGCGGCCCAGCGCTCGATCTCGGCCGGGATGAACTTGGCAAGATATTCGGGTGTGCGGCGTTCGGCGGCCGGTACCGTCACGCCGACCTCGCTGAGGCGCTGGCGTACGGCATGCGAATCTACGGTCTCGTTTGCGGCCTTGGCCAAGCGGCGAACGATCGGCTCGGGCGTGCCCCTGGGAAAGACCAATGCGCCCCATGACCCACAATCGAGACCCTTGAACCCGAGCTCGTCGGCGGTCGGGAGTTGCTCGAGCCCAGGGGCGCGGTCGGCACCGAGCGTCGCCATCGCCTTCACCGCCTTGCCCTGGATCTGAGGCAGCGCTGTCGAAATCTGCTCGGCGATGAAATCGATACGGCCGCCGATCATGTCCTGCATCGCAGGAGCGGAGCCGCGATAAGGCACGTGCGTGATCTTGGTGCCCATGGCCTGGTCGAGCAGGATTGCACAGACGTGGGTCCCGGAGCCCGCGCCGGCGCTCCCGTACTGCATCTTGCCCTGATTGGCCTTGGCGTAGGCGACGAATTCCAGGAAATTGTTGGCGGGAAAATCGTTACGCGTAATCAGTACGCGTGCCGAGTCGGTGACGAGCGCGACCGGCGCGAAGTCGGTCGCGGAATCATATAGCGGGTGTTTGTACAAAGTCTGGTTCATGGCGAGCACGGAGCTGCCGCCCATCAGAAAGGTGTAGCCATCAGGGGCGGCCTTGGCGACGCGCGCGGAGCCGGTCATGCCGCCGGCACCCCCGACGTTTTCGATCGTGACTTGCTGACCGAGAACTTCGCTCAGGCGCGCACCCAAGATGCGTCCGAGCGTGTCGACCGGACCGCCCGCCGCATAGGGTACGATCATGGTCACCGGACGGGTTGGCCAATCTTGCCCGCCGGCTGGCGCTGCGATCAGCAACAACGCAGCGATGGTGGCCACAAGCGTGCCGATGTCGATCCTCCTGACCATGGTCAATCCCTCACCACTACCAGCCGATCGGTGCCGGATTCGCCGCCCCACACCTCGCCAGGACGGCCGAGCAATTGCCGTACGCTCGCTCCCCGCTTGTTGCTTGGGAAGCTCTCGAAGGTTTCAGTCGCAGGATCGAACCGCACGATGGCATTGGCGGTGAAATCAGTGAGCCAAACCCGATCTTTGTCATCGACATAGACCGCATAGGCACCACTCTGGCTCTTCGGCAAGGACCAGGTTTTCCAGCTCTTGGTCGCCGGATCGTAGCGGCCGACCTGCCCAGCGTTCCAGAAACTTACCCACAGCATGCCCTTGGAGTCGGACCAGATCCGGCGCGGGCCGACGCCGCGGCGCGGCGGGTCAACAACCGTGACCGTGCCGGTCGCCGTATCGATGTGACCGATGTAGTCGCCCGCAAGCGAGGCGTACCAGACATCGCCCGACGGGGTTGCGGTGATTCCATAGGGACCCGTGCCCTTCGGAGCGGCCCAGGCATCGACCCGCCCGGTCTTTGGATCGACGCGGCCGTAGACACCGCTTTGTCCCGTGAACCAGACGACGCCATTCTTGTCCAAGGCTGGCGTGTTCAGATTCGCCCGAGAGAACTGCTTGGGCAGCGGGAAAAGTCTTACCTGCCTGGTTGTTGGATCGACCCGCGCGATGGCGTTCTGCCCGCCTTCGGTGACCCAGGCGGCGCCGTCCGGACCCACAATCACGCCGTGCGGCGCGGCGCCGCCGCCGAGCGGAATCTGCTCGTTCTTGCCGGTCTTCGGATCGAAGCGGCCAAGAAAACCCTTGGCCTGGCCGGTGTACCAGACAGTTCCGTCGGATGCGGGCGCAACATCGTGCGGGTACGCGCCTTCAGGCAGGTCGTAGTAGGTCACCTGCGCGGCCCGCGCCGCTGTGAGGCCGAACACCAACATCAGGATAATCAGGGGGGCCCGGAACATACTGTCTCCTCCGACCAACTCCGCGCAACCATGCACGCGTCTTATTCGGCGGCCTCGCGGTTTCGCTTCCAGCGTTCGGCCGCAGTATCGTCGGTCACTTTCGCTTCCACCCAGGACGTTCCGATCGCCGCGCTCCTCGTTCTTCCAGAACGGCGCCCGGGTCTTGAGATAGTCCATCAGGAACTCGGCCGCCGCGAATGCATCGCCGCGGTGCGCCGAGGCGGTGACGACGAGCACGATGTTGTCGCCTGGAACGAGCCGGCCGAAGCGATGGACCACGGTGACGCCGAGCAATGGCCAGCGCTGCTCGGCCTCTTCCACATGCCGGGCAATCTCGGCCTCGGCCATTTCCGGATAGTGCTCGAGCGTCATCGCCGAGATACCGTCGCCGCGGCAGATACCGGTGAAACACACGAGTGCGCCGATGTCGGTGCGACCACGCGCGAGCAGCGCCTGCTCGACACCGACATCGAAGTCTTCGCGCTGCAGTCGAATTGTGCGCATCATCCCCCCGTCATCGGCGGGAAAAAGGCGATCTCGCGCGCGCCGGCAAAGACCGCGTCAGGCCGCACGTGTGAGCGGTCGATGGCAGCGCGGATCACCTTCGGGTTCTCGAACGCATAGGCATATTCCTCGCCGCGCCGAGCAAGCCAAGCCATGAGATCGGCGATCGTTCGCACATTCGACGGCGGTTCGACCACTTCGTCGGGCTTACCGATCCGCTCGCGCACCCACGCGAAATACAACAGTCTCACACTCATTTTTGCGTTCGCAACCGCTGTCGGAACTTCAAATCGGCGGCACTAGTCCATCAGATGACGTACGCCGGCCTTGAAATAATCGTAGCCGGTATAGAGCGTCACCAGCGCGGAGATCCACAGCAGGACAAGACCGACGCCGGTCACATAGAGGCCAGGTACCTTGACGATCGAGCTCACCAGCGCGTCGCCTGCCTCGCCGGCGAGCAAAAATCCGATGGCCACAAGCTGCGCAGTAGTCTTCCATTTTGCGAGCGTCGTCACCGGCACTCCGACGCGCAGCTCGGCCAGATATTCGCGCAGGCCCGAGACCAGGATTTCGCGGCACAGGATCACAATCGCGGCCCACAACGACCAGCCCCGGATGGTGCCGTCGGCAGCTAGCATCAGCAGGCATGAAGATACCAGCAGCTTGTCCGCAATCGGATCGAGCATACGCCCAAAGCTCGACTGCTGACCCCAGACCCGGGCGAAATAGCCATCCAGAATGTCGGTCACGCCCGCCGCGATGAAAATTGCGAGCGCCACCCAGCGTAGCCAGATGCCGCCCTGCAGGATGTCCTGCCAATACATGGCAGCAACCACCGCGGGCACCGCCGCGATGCGGGCATAGGTCAGGGCGTTCGGCAACGTCAGCGAGCGCGCCGAAAGCCGCCGGGTAGTGGTACCATCCATGACACCAGCATAGTCGCCTGCGGCGCCATGCAACAACCCCTCATCGCTGCGGCGCGTGTGCATCACTTCGCCGCCTCGTGGAAGAAATCATAGATTCGACGCGCCATATCGGCGTTGATGCCCGCGACCTGCATCAGATCGCCAGCCGATGCGCGCTCGATCGCCTTGAGTGTCCCAAAATGGCGCAACAGAGCCCGCTTACGAGTCGGTCCGATGCCGGGGATTTCCTGCAGACCGGCCTCCCGAATGTCCCGTCGCCGGCGGGCTCGGTGCGACCCAACGGCGAAACGATGCGCCTCATCGCGCAGGCGCTGAATGAAATAGAGCACCGGATCGCGGGGCGGCAATTTGAACGAGGCGCGGTCGGGCTGGTGGAACGTCTCACGCCCCGCGTCGCGGTCGGGTCCCTTGGAGATCGCAGCAAGCGCGACATCGTCGACGCCGAGAGCGGCAAGTGTCTCGCGCGCCGCGGTCAATTGCCCCTCCCCACCATCCACGATCACGAGATCGGGCCAAGGCGAGGCTGCCTCGCCGTCGAGGTCCTGCTGGACATTTGCGTCCGCGCGCGGAGCTTCGTTGATCAGGCGCTTGAAGCGTCGGCCCAGCACTTCCCGCATCATGCCAAAATCATCGCCCGGGGTCAGATCTTCGGAGCGGATGTTGAACTTGCGGTACTGGTTTTTGCGGAATCCTTCGGGTCCGGCCACGATCATGGCGCCGACCGCGTTGCTGCCCTGGATATGGCTGTTGTCGTAGACCTCGATGCGCAGCGGTGGTTTGGCAAGGTCGAATGCACTTGCCAGCCCGACCAACAGGCGCTGTTGGGAGGCCGTGTCGGCAAGCTTTCGTCCAAGCGCTTCGCGCGCGTTGGCGGCTGCCTGGTCGATCACCAGCTTGCGTTCGCCGCGACGGGGCACGCTGATCTCGACCTTGTGGTTGCTTTTGATCGCGAGCGCTTCCGCCAGCAGTTCACGTTCCGCGATGTCGTGCGAAAGCAAGATGCAGCGAGGGCACGGCTTGTCGTCATAGAACTGCGCCAGAAATTCGCCGAGTACCTCTGCTGCGCTCAGCGAGCGGTCGGCTTTGGGGAAATAGGCGCGGTTGCCCCAATTCTGGCCGGCGCGAAAGAAAAACACTTCGACGCAGGTGAAGCCGCCGTCCTGGTAGGCGGCAAACACATCGGCCTCGTCGATTCCGCGCAGGTTGATGCCCTGCTGCGATTAAATCGCGGACAGCGCCGCCAGACGATCCCGCAACACTGCCGCGCGCTCAAAGTCGAGCGTGTTTGCGGCCTCGTCCATTTCGGTGGCAAGGCGCTCTCGCACCGCGTGGCTGCGGCCGGACAGAAATGCCCGCGCTTCGCCCACGAGCTCGGCGTAGCCGGCATGGGAAATTTCGCCCGTGCACGGTGCGGAGCATCGCTTGATCTGATGCAGCAGGCACGGCCGCGTGCGGCTTTCGTAGACCGCGTCGGTGCATGAGCGGATCAGAAATGCGCGCTCCAGCGCCGTAATGGTGCGGTTGACCGCCCACACCGACGCGAACGGGCCATAGTAGTCGCCCTTGCGGCTGCGCGCGCCGCGGTGCTTGGAAATTTGCGGGGAGACATGATCACCTGTGAGCAGAATATAGGGAAACGACTTGTCGTCGCGCAGCAGCACGTTAAAACGCGGGCGCAGGCGCTTGATCAGGTTGGCCTCGAGCAGCAACGCCTCGGTTTCGGTTGCGGTCGAGACGAACTCGATCGACGCAGTCGCCGCGATCATGCGTTCGATGCGCGACACGTGCCCGGTCGGCCGCGCATAGGCGATGATGCGTTTCCTGATGTTCTTGGCCTTGCCGACATACAGCACGTCCCCGGCGCCGCCGACCATGCGATAGACGCCGGGTGTCGAGGGTGCGAGCTTGCCAAATCGGCTGATGGCGTCACGACCGGCCGCAAGGCTTTGCCCGTCCGCGAGATCGAGGCTCTCCTCGGCCTCCGGCAGCGTCGCCTCCTCATCCTCCTCATCGGACTCCGGCTCGATCGCAGGCTCGATGTTCTCTTTCGGGTCGGTCATGGGTGGAATGTAATGCTTCGCCGCCGCGACACCTATATTCCGGCTCTCTAGACGATGCTCATTCTTCAACCCGGGTCGCGTCCGGGGTCTGCCACGCGATGTGCTGGCCGCCGTCGACCGCAATGGTGGCGCCGGTAACGCTGCGCGTACGGGCCAGGTAGAGCACCGCAGCGGCGATGTCCTCAGGAGTTGGGCCGCGCCCGAGCGGCAACAGCGCGGCCTGCTGGGCGAAGGCTTGCGCATCTTGCCGCGGGCTTGGCAGCGTCGGGCCCGGCGCCACGCCGTTGACCCTGATGCGCGGCGCCAGCGCTTGAGCGAGTGTCGTCGTCGCCGTCTGCAGCGCACTCTTGGTGAGCGTGTAGGAGAAGAACCGCGGCGTCGGTCGGAACACGCGTTGATCGACGATATTGACGATGGACGGATCGTCGACGGGGCGCGCCTGCGCTGCGAAGGCCTGCGCCAGAAATAGCGGCGCGCGCAGGTTCACGGCGAACTGGCGATCGAAGCGCGCGCGATCAAGCGCACCGAACGCGTCGTTCTCGAACTCGCCCGCGTTGTTGACGAGCAGGGTTAACGGGCCAACAGCGGCAGCCGCAGTCTCGATCAGGCTCAACACCGCGTCGTGATCGGCAAGATCAGCGCGGATCACCGCCGCCTTCCCTCCGGAGCGTTCGATCTCGCGGCACACCTGCTCGGCCGCCGCACCCGAACGATGGGCATGGATCGCAATCGCGTATCCGCTCCGTGCCAGCGCACGCACAATCGCCGCGCCGATGCGATGCGCGCCGCCGGTCACCAGAGCGGCGCACGTGGGAACTGCTGAGCCGTTCTGCATCACCAGTTCTTCTAACACAGGACCAAGAAGCCGTTTCAAGCAGAAATGCACCACAGAACTGCAGGCACGCCGGTAATCCGCCGGAACTCTTATGCAAATAAACGATTCATCAACCATTCCTACTAAGCCCAACGTGCAATGTGGTCGTCTTAACTAGAGTGGCCACATTTCGCGACTATCGTGCGCGCGAATGAATACGGAGGACGGACCATGAAGCGGGTTTTGTTGACGAGCGTCGGCTTGGCCGCGTTGGCGGGCTTCGCTGGCGCGGCCGCCGGCGCCGATCTGTCGCGGCCAGCACCCTATGCGCCGGCGCCCTATTTGGCGCCCTATTACAATTGGACCGGATTCTATGTCGGTCTCAACGGCGGCGGCGGTTGGGGGACATCAACCTGGAGCGGTTTCTCGAGCTTCAATACGTCGGGTGGCCTGATCGGCGGCACCGTCGGCTATAATCGCCAATTCGGCCCATTGGTGGCCGGCATCGAGGGCGATCTCGACTGGGCCAACATCAAAGGCGGTGGCATCTGCACGTTCGGCTGCCAGACGACGGACAATTGGCTCGGGACGGTGCGCGGGCGGTTGGGCTACGCAGCCGACCGATGGATGCCATACATCACCGGTGGACTGGCGTTTGGAAACTTCCAGGCCGCCAGCACGATTGGCAACTCCAACACGACGAACGCGGGTTGGACAGTCGGCGCGGGAGTCGAATACGGACTGGTGAGCAACGTGACGGTGAAAGCCGAATATCTCTACGTCAATCTCGGCAACTTCAATTGCGCGACGTGCAACCTTCCGGTCACGACGGTGAGCTCAACCGCGAACATCCTGCGCGGCGGTGTGAACGTCCACTTCTAGGATGAGCAACAACAACTCGACCCCGGACCCCGGTCCGGGGTTTGGCATTTATCTGATGATCTGCGTTCGCGCGCTGACAGCGATGCAACAGGCTGCCGCTCGCGCTCCGTCTCCGAAGTGGCTGCGGGCTAGCCCTGGACCACGAGATTGACGGCCTTGGGCCCCTTGCCCTTCTTGTCAGGTTCGACATCGAAGGTGATGCGCTGGCCCTCGTTCAACGACTTCAACCCAGCACGTTCGACCGCCGTGATGTGCACAAACACATCGCGCCCGCCGTCGTCCGGCTTGATGAAGCCATAGCCTCGCTCGCCGTTGAAAAACTTGACCGTACCACCCATTGCCATCGGGAAACTCCTATCCCCGCGGTTGCTTCGCCGCGAGCCCGCACGGCTCGACGGCTCGGCCGGACATTCACGATCGGGGAAAGCGTCGGCCCACGGCCTCAGTCACTCCGCCGGCCTCCAACCGGGAGGCGGAACGTCAAAGCCCCTGGTACAAGAGTAACATACGTGGCGCCGCTGGAAAGAGGTTCTGGTGGCGTATGAAGGCGTCTGGGCCGCATCCTCTGACCGGCCATCCCCTAGGGTATCCTGCCGTCGCTTCCGACCAATCATCAGCGGACAACCCCAAGCGTATTGACCAGAGACCGCCGCGCGTCCTGCGCCCCTTACGCATTTCCTCAACAGTGGCGGCACTTTTGGCACCGTCGGGCCGATCAAACATGCAGACTAAGTCATCGTTCCGGGGCACGACCCGAGGGAAGCCCGCAACGCCGGTGCGCCCACGCCCGGGGCTACCAGGAGCTGGACGAAGCTTCGGATTGATGTGGACGGATCCAAGCCGTTAGCGCTGGCTGATGAGCCGATCGAAGGCCGGCGGGCGATCGAGCGGACCGACCGCACGCCAGCTGGTCTATCTCACGCGCGCCGGGTTAAGCCGCTTGAGCACAGCCTCGGGGCTCGCATAGGCTTCCTGGTGCTCCACGCTCCAATATTTGAGCTCCTCGAGCGGGATCGGTACGCCGGTTACGGCGCAGCGCACGAACGCGCCCGGCCGCAACACCCTGAAGTCTCCGTCCAGATATTTCACCTCTGCCTCGGCGGGCGAGCGAGGATCGAAACGATTGAGCACGTCGGGTCTCCGCGGAGAATGCCAAGGTCGGGTCGGCGGCTCCAACCGAGTGGAAAGTCCCAGACCGGAGCCCGCAAACCAGGGACGCAAAGATAGTCATTCCGGCGCAGGAGTAAAACCCCGGATGCCCACGGCTGATCCGGGCCAGGTTCGGGGCCGGTTCAGGCGGGACTCGCGTGAAACAGGACAGACTATCTTCCGGCGAAAGCGACAAATTGTCCGTGCGCGCGGTCGCAGTCCACACCGACTGTGCGGATGTGCGCACCATATCGTGAACCATGCCGTGCGGGCGTCCCGATGCACCCATGGTATACGAGCGTCCATGCAGGAGTCGCGATGAACCGCCTTGCTGCCGTTGTCGCCGCGGCCGGCGCTGCGATCCTGGCCGCCATCGGTCCCACGGCCGCAGCGGGGGGTCCCGAGCCGGTCGAAATCCGGCATGGCGACGGTTTTCTCAAGGCTTTCCTCTACCTCCCGGACGGCTCAGGTCCGTTCCCGGTCGTGATCGGGATGCATGGCTGCGAGGGCTTGCGCAGCCCCGACGGCACGATTGCGTCACGCTATCGCGATTGGGCCAACCGCCTCGGCAGGGCCGGATTCGCCGTGCTCTATCTCGACAGCTACGGCTCGCGCGACCTCGGCCCGCAATGCCGCAACCGAGCGACGATCTTGCGCACCAACCGCGAGCGCATTGCCGACGCAACCGCGGCGCGCGAATGGCTGCAGAGCCAGACATTCGCCAAACCGGATCGCATTTCGCTTCTCGGCTGGTCAACGGGCGGCGTCAGCGTGCTGCAGGCGGTGCGCCCGCGCGCGGCCAGTCGCGATGACAAGCCGGATTTTCGTTCGGCGGTCGCCCTCTACCCCGGCTGCACCCGGCTTGAAGTCACCGCCTGGAGTACACGCATCCCGACGCTAATCCTGATTGGCGGCGCCGACGATCGAGTATCGGCGAAAGCGTGCGAGCAGATGGTGGCGGGCGCCCGCGGGCGCAGCGCGCGCGCCAGCATCGTGGTCTATCCCGGGGCATATCACGACTTCGACCATCCGAGCCGGCCCGTGCAGGTGCGAACGGGGTACGCCTTTTCGATCGACAACTCCGGCCGAGTACATACCGGCACCAACCCGGCGGCGCGCGCCGATGCGATCCGGCGCGTAATCCAATTTCTGTCGCGCAGTCAGGGGCATGAGGTCGGCGCCCAACATTCCCAGCGATGAGTGTTTAGCGCGCCTAGTGCGGTGGATTTGAAGTTCCTACAGTTTTTGCGGCGGCCGCTTTCTCGATTCCGATGTTCGTGTCGAGCGTGTTGCAAGGTGAGACGAACTTCGGAATCGGGGCGTCATCCTTCCGAGACAGCCCGCGCCGGAGCCGCCGGATTGGTGCCTCCTAGCCGCAGCATCTGGTTGAGGACGACCGCCACCACGGTAGCGAGGGTCAGTGACGAATCAAACAACGGACGCAGCCACGACGGCACCTGAGCATACAGGTCCGGCACGATATCGAGGCTCAGTCCAAACACCAGCGCGGCTCCGATGACGAACGTCCTTCGCGTGTCCGGTTTCGAGGTGAGAATGATCTGCAGTCCGGACATAACCATGAAGCAGGTAACGAATACCACGATCGCACCCTGCACCGGCGCCGGCATGATCGACAGCGATGCGCTGAGTTTGGGTGAAAAGCCGAGCAGGATGAACAGGCCGCCGGCGGCGTATCCAATGTAGCGGCTCGTCGCCCCCGAGGCACTGGAGAGCGAGACGTTGCTGGACGAGGTATCAGAAGCAACGCCGCCAAGCACGCCCGACAAGGTCACGCAGATCCCGTCTGCCACGAGGCCATCGCCGATACGGTCGATATCAGGGTCCTTCCAGTCGTCATCGTTGACCTTCTCGCACATGACGAGATTGCCGAACGATTTGAGCGCACCGCAGATCGACACGATCACGAATACCGGCACCAGCGACCAACGAAAAGTCACGTCGAACATGTGATCGAGGGTCGGCACTCCGATCCACGGCGCCTCAGCAACGCGCGCCAGCGCATCCGCCGGCATCAGACCGGCGAATGCCGACAGCGAATAGCCCAACGCCATGCCGATGAGGACGCCGTAAAGTCGCAGCTTCATGCTGCCCCAGACATTGAGTCCGATCATGACCAGCAGTGTCGCCCCGGCAGCCAGGAAGCTCGCCACCTAAATCGGCTCACCCGAATAATCGATGTGCATGAATTTGGAGGTGCCGACCGGTACGAGGCTGATGCCGACCATGAACACGACGAGCCCAGTGATTTCCGTCGGGAACAGAAACGCCAGGCGATGCACCAGGCGGGCAAATACCAGTTCGACCAGGCCGGCGACGATCGTCATGCCGCGCATCAGCGGCAGGCCGCCCAACCAGGCCGCGCCGACCGAGGCTGCGAAAAAATTCGGCCCGCACAGGTTGGGGCATAAGAACCCGGAGCCGATACCGCGCCAGCGCATCGCCTGCAGGATGGTGCCTATCCCGCACGCAATCATGGTGAGTGCGACAACCGCCCTGACCTCCGCGAAATCGCCGCCGATCTCGCTGACCAACACGATCGGTAGCACCAGCGTGCTCGACATCAGGAAAATGTGCTGGACTGCGAGCAGAGCGAGCGCCGACACGGGCGGCCGATCATCGACCCCGTAGATCAGACCGGCGGGCTTTTTGGCCATGACCGATCGTCCTCGACACGCATCCAGATCGGGGTTGCGACGAAGAAATCCGATCCCACGATCAGGGTCTCGTCGCCGACCGTCAGCTTGCGGGCGTAGATGAGCTTGCGCTGTGGCGTCGGACTGCCCGGCTTGAGCCACAGGTACTGGACCCAGGCCGCATCCGCCTCCTTGAGCTTGGCCAGTACTTCCTTGATTGGGCGAAAGCCGACGACATCCGCAAAATCGCGAAGATCACGCCCGGCAAGCGTCGGAAACGCGGGATCGATGATGGTCGTGCCCTTGTCGTTGAGCACAAATATGAAGGAGTTGAGGAAGAAGAACGGCGATGCGGGGTCCTGGAATTGCTTGAATGCCGCCTCCTTACCATCGCTCTTCAAGACATCGACCGCCAGCTTGACGCGGTCCTCGATGAACATCCGCTCGACCTTGATGTCGTACAGGCCAGCGCCCACCACGTAAGTCTTGCCGTTTGGCCCGATCACTTTGCGAACGTAGGTGCTCTTCCAGCTCGGTGTGAGCTGAACCTGATTTTCCCAGAAATAGAACACCCAGCCGGACGCATCGGGGCCGGATTTCTTGCCGATGTCGGTGACGTTTTGAATGATCGGCTTGCCGTGCAGATCGCGCAGGTCGAGAACGTTCCTGCCGACCAGTTCGGGCGTGATCGGGTGAAACACACAGACGCCGTCGATCGTATAGGCAAACAAATAGAGGTCGCCGTTGAGCCAGCGTGAGCCTCTGACCGAAAATTGCTTGAACGCCGCTTCGCCGTCGCGTTCCATCAGGCGCGCGGCGTCTTCGACCAGTGCAACCAAAGCCTTGGTGTCGCTATAGGTATAGACCGAAAACTTGTCGTCGGCGCGGGCGGATCCAGGTCCCAGCAGCGCGACCACAAGTGCGCTTAGCCCGATTGCAAGCCACCAGACGCCATCTCCGACGCGTTGCCGCCGCTGTCTGACCATCACCCGCCGTGCTCTTGTTGATCAAACGCGGCGACGGTGCGCGCGCGTCGCCGCCAATCCCCGACGGAAAACTACGCGGTTTACCACGCGGTCGCAAGAACACGGCGCGAACAGCTTCGTGCGCGCCACAGCGAGTCACGCGCGCGACATCTGCATCAGCCTGCAGGTATCCACCAGCACGCTAGCGCGCCCAACCAAAGCCACGGTGTCGTGGACAAAACACTTCGTGCGGGACGCTGGCGCGTCAAAACAAGGTCCCCTGCCCTTCGCCACCACTGCCGCGACGCCGGCGCGGTGCTGCCGCGGCGGCCGAAGACACTGGCTTGCCGGCCGGACCGCCCGTGGCGATGGCTGGAACGCGGCCGTCATTGAATTCGATGTCGAGCTTAAGTCCGGGGCTAACGCCGGCGGCGGCGTGCAGCGGCTTGCCGGCACCGTCCCGCACGAGCGCAAAGCCGCGCGCCAACACCCCATGATACGAGAGCGCCGCCAGCAGCTGGCCGGCGCGTTCCGCGCGCGCGTCGCAACGGTCGATCCGCGCCAACATTGCCCGCTGCGCGCGCTCGGCCAAGCTGCCGATGCGGTCGCGCTCACGCGCGATGCGAGCGCCGTGCGCCTGGGCGTTGGCGCGCAGCCCTGCCGTGAGCCGCGCGCCGACCGCGAGATAGCGCTCGCGCCGCCGCTCGCGATCGACCTCCATGCAGCGGCCGAGATGACGCATGACAGAGGCGAGTCGCTCGTCCTCGCGCGCGATTCGCATGCGCAGGGCCTGCGGCGTGAGCCGCGTGCCGATGCGCGAGAACGCGGTGTGATGCAGCTGGGCGTTGGCGCGCAGCGCTCGCGGTAGCCGATCAGCGGCAGTATCCAGCCGCTGGCGCGGGAGACCGAGCAATTCGTCGGCGCCCGGTAGTGCGCGCGCGGCGGAGCGCAGCTCAGTGCGGCGCGCATCCTGCGCGCGCTGCCACGACCCAAACGCGCGGCGCGCGATGTTGGCAAGTTTGCTGATCAACTCGACCCGCACCGGCACCGCCATCTCGGCAGCCGCGGTCGGCGTCGGCGCGCGCTGGTCGGCCACATAATCGATCAGGGTCGTGTCGGTCTCGTGACCGACCGCCGAGATCAGCGGGATCATGCTGTCGGCGGCAGCGCGCACCACGATCTCTTCGTTGAACGACCACAGGTCCTCGATCGACCCGCCCCCGCGCGCCACGATCAGGAGATCAGGTTGCCGAAGTGAACCCTGCGCCGGCAGCGCGTTGAACCCGCGGATTGCGGCAGCGACCTCCTCGGCCGACCCATCACCCTGCACCCGCACCGGCCATACCAGCACCCGGCGGGGGAAACGGTCCGCCAGGCGATGCAGAATGTCGCGAATGACCGCGCCGGTCGGCGAGGTGATCACGCCGATGACCTCAGGCAGAAACGGCAGCAGCTGTTTGCGGGCCGGGTCGAATAGGCCTTCGGCGGCAAGGCGCTTCTTGCGCTCTTCGAGCAGCGCCATCAGAGCGCCAAGTCCGGCCGGCGCAAGGCTCTCAATAATGATCTGGTAGGTCGAGCGGCCTGGATAGGTCGTCAGCCGGCCGGTGACGACGACCTCCATCCCCTCCTCGGGCTTGATGCGCAGGCGCGCAAAATTCCCCCTCCAGATCACGGCCTCGATGCGCGCGTTCTCGTCTTTGAGCGCAAAGTAACAATGGCCGGAGGAGTGCACGCCCTTGAAGCCGGAAATTTCGCCGCGGACCCGCACATAACCGAAATTGTCCTCGATACTGCGCTTGAGCGCCGACGACAGTTCGGAGACGGTCCACTCCGGAATATTGACGCGTGGATCATTCATGCGCGCATCGGCTTGCGAAAGCCGGATCAAGTCCGGCAAGTTTCCGACAATAGCCGATTCCCCTACAGCGCAGAAAGGGCGGCCAAGGGCCGCCCTTTGCCGTTCGCGTTACCGCATCCAGGTCAGTAGCTGTTCTTGAATTGCGCCTGGAAGTGTTCGGCGGCGCTCGTGTTGGCGGCAGCCTGGTTGTGAGCGCGGTAAGTGTGATAAGTGGCCGCATTGGCCAGCGTCGCCATTCCAAGAACGACAGCGGCCGCGAGCGTGATCGATTTGAGAACTGACATCTGAATCTCTCCTGTTTGTTCAAGCCGCGCCACAGAGCTTGGGTCGCTTGGTTCGGCGTCGCGTTTAACTTAGGGCGTAAAATCCGCCGAACAAGCGGCGGCAGCGATCACAACGATTCACATCGCAATCACGAAATTTCGCACTCAAGCGAATGTGATCGATGGAATAATCAATAAACAACGCGTGAATAGGAAAACACGAAAGCCCGGAGGTATTGGGCTATCGTACTGCGCTTGTGCGCGACTGGTTGCTCGGTAGCTAGGTGATCACACGCAAACTGTGACGCCCAGCACAAACCTACCGATTTATGAAGGTGGCCTCAGTTGCGCGCTCGTGCGGCGAACAACTTCAGGACTCCATTCCAGCCACCTTCCGAGTCGAATATGCCGCGCATCTGCTCGGCGGCAGCGCCGAAACTATCGAGCCGCCGATGTTCGAGTTCAACCCGCGTGAGAGCCGGCCCGAGCGCCACAAAGCGCACCTCGACCTGCGTGTCGATACTTGAATCATGCTTCCAGTCCGCTGAGATTTCCCACGACAAAACCAGCCGGCCCGGCGGGTCCCAGACCAGCACGCGACCCCAATCGCATTCGCTGCCGTCGGCGGCGCGCTCGAACCAGCGGCCGCCTGTGCGTGGCTCGATAATGGCGGTCTCTGCCGCAGCGCTGCCGATGTGATGGGTCGCGAGCGGCCACCACGCACCATGCTCCTGCGTGAACACACTGAAGGCGCGCGCTTGACTCGCCTCGACGGTGATCTCCTTGCGCACGAACAGACCCGAGGCAGAACTTTCCATGACCGACATGACACCCTCACTGGTGCGGTTTTTCGATGCGGCTTTTCAAGTTCCCGAGCGCCTTCTGCCAAAGCTTGTCGAGATAGTCGCGCACTTCGGCGACGCGTTCGGGCTCGATGCGGTAGAGATTGCGGGTGCCGGCCTGCTCGTAGGTGACAAGTCCAACGTCGCTGAGCACGCGCAAATGCTGAGAGACCGCCGAGCGCGTCACCGGCAGGTGACCCGCGATGTCACCAACGGAGCGCGGGCCCTCCGCCAGCATCTCGAAAATGGCGCGGCGCACCGGATCGCCGAGCGCCGCCATGCGGTCGGCCGCTTCAGGCATTGACCGCTCGCGCGACCTTGGCGCGCTCTGACTGGTCGGCAGTGCCGGGCGGGCTTTGCGGGATCGCGTCCTGCACGCTTTTGCGGGCGAAGTGACGCTCGAAATAAGCCTTGAGATTGGGGCTCGCGGCAAGCAGTGCGCTGCTCTCCGGAAACTTGTTCATGTAGAACAGGATCGGCATGAAGTTCATGTCAGCGAGCGTGAACGTGTCACCAACCAGGTGTCCGGACGCAACAGCCTTATCCATTATGGGGAACTGCTGCTGCATCTTGGGCAACGCCGCGTCGATCGCGGTGCGGTTGGGAGACTTGTCGGGTGTCCCGGGAAAGATATAGCCCGCCCCGATATACTGACGGATCCAGATCGGATCGATCGTCGTATTGATGATCGAAACCCATTGCTCGACCTGCGCCGCCTTGACCGCGTCCGCAGGCACCAGAGGCGGGCCCGCAAAGGTGCGGTCGATATACGCGCAGATCGCTCGCGACTTGCCGAGCGTGACATCGCCGTGGCGCATGACCGGGATCTTGCCGAACGGGTGTATGGCGTCGACCTCGGGTGTGTGCGGCATCACCGATGTGAGTGCGTAAGGCACGCCCTTTTCGGCGCACGCAATACGACACATCCAGACAAAGTTGCTGGCCGCTCCGCCGATGATCTGAAGCTCGGGCATAGTCATGTCTCCTTTCGGTTCATGTGATATGCGTTAGTCTCGGCTAATGGTTAGTTTATACTAACGGTTAGATAGAGCTAACGGAACCGGCTGTCAAGGGAAGTTCGGATGACCGGGGGTGCCCATGGATGCCCTGTTGCGCACGCGCCCTCCAGGGCATCCATGGAGGATATTCCCAGGCCAGACGGGTTGAGCACGATCGGACGCCGATCGATCAACTGCACCTTTCGCGCGCCGGCCCGCCCGCCAAGCTCACACCCCGATCGCGGCCTTCACCCGGGCGCGGGTAAACGGCAGGTCGCGGATGCGGGTGCCGGTGGCCGCGGTGACGGCGTTGGCGATGGCTGCCGCGGTCGGCCCGGCCGCCGCCTCACCGGTACCGAGGAACGGCTGACCGGGGCGGTCGATCACGTGCACATCGAGGATTTCGGGTACGGCCGGAAACCGCAGGATTGGATAGCTCGACCAGTCACGGCTGGTGATGCGGCTGGTGTCGAACGTCACCTCCTCATGGAGCGTCCAGCTCGCCGCCTGGATGATGCCACCCTCCGTCTGATTTCGGATACCATCCGGATTCACCGCCTGCCCGCTGTCAATCGCAGCGACCGCACGTACCAGCCGCACGCCGCCGGTCTCATGCTCGACCTCGACTTCCACTGCGATCGCGCAATAGGCAGCGAAGTTCTTGTAACGGGCGAACGCAAAGCCGCGCCCGCGCCCGGATGGCAGCTTGGCATCGACCCGCCAGTCGAACTTATCGGCAGCGAGGCGGATCGCGGCGCGCGCCCGCGCGTCGTCGAGATGACGCAGCCGGAACTCCACCGGATCGACGTTCGCCGCCTTCGCCAGTTCGTCCATGAAGCTCTCGATTGAGAATACGTTCATGTAGCCGCCGAGCGCGCGCATCGCCGAGACGCGCAGCGGCATGTCGGGGATGAAGTGATGCACCACCTTTGCATTCGGAATGGTGTAAAGCGGGATGGCGTTGCGATCGCCGCCACCCGCCGGCTGCGGGATCACTTGTGGTGGCGGTGCCGGGAACGGCGACGCGCTCGCGAGGCCTGCGAGCAAGCTGCCGGCGGTCCCGGGCCGCGTCGAATGCGTGTTGCTCCACACGTCGTATTGCCACGAGACGATGTTGCCCCGGTCGAGCGCTGCGCTGACGCTCGTCGTCATCGCCGGGCCGAACGGCTCGAGTGTGTGCTCCTGCTCGCGCATCCACTGAACGCGCACCGGCCGGCCCGGAAAGGCGCGCGCCAGCAGCGCCGCGTCGCCGCCTGCATCGTCGGCGCCGTTGTGGCCGTAGCAGCCCGAGCCCTCCATATGGATGCAGCGCACCTTCTCGGGAGCAAGTCCAACCAGTTCAGCGACCGCGCGGCGGAGCGGAAACATGCCCTGCCCATGCGACCAGACCGTGAGCGCGCCGTCCTGATAGTGGGCGACAGCGCACGCCGGCCCAATCGCGCCGTGCATCTGATAAGGCCGGTGATAAGTCGCGGAGTGCAGTGTACCGGTGCTGGTGACTAGGCCGCGGTTGAGGATCGTCGTGTCGCGCGCGGGCAGGCTCTTCAAGTAGTTGTAAATGTTAGCCTGATCCGGCAGCGACGACTCGCTCCAGCGGGCCGACGCCGCCAGCGCTCGCATGGCCTCAATCGCCTGATATTCGCGCTCCGCAATCACCCCCAGGAAGCTGCCGTCGTGGACAACCGTGAGCACGCCGGGCATGGATGCAACTTTGTGCGCATCGGCCGCTATGAGACGCGCCCCATGATTGGGCGGACGCACGACGCGCGCGTGGACCATGCCTGGGAACCGCAGGTCGTGAACGTAAGCGACGCCGCCCGTGACCTTGGCCGGAATGTCGACGCGGGCCACCGGCTTGCCCATGACCGTGTAGGTCGACGGCTCCTTGAACTTCGAGGCCGGCTGCGCCCGCACGTGCAGGATATCGGCACCCACAAGCTCGCCGAATGGAAGGCGGCTGTCGTCATCGGCAATCATGACGCCATCGCGAATTTTGATCCGCTCGACGTTGACGCTCATGCGCTCGGCCGCGCGCGCCAGAAGGATTTCGCGCACGTGCGCGGCCGCATTGCGGATTGCGGTCGCGCTGTCGGACATCGACTGGCTGCCGGATGTGTAGCCCTCGTTTGGCGTACGCGCCGTATCGGCGGTGATGAGTTTGATGCGCTCCATCGAAACGCCAAGTTCTTCAGCCGCCACCTGTAGCAGTGCAGTCTTGATGCCCTGGCCGAGCTCGGCCTTGCCAGTAAGCACCGTGACGCTGCCGTCGGCGTCGATGCGGATCCAGGAATCGAGCATCGGCGTGTCTTTGAGACTGCCGGGCAACGGTGGCGCCACCGGCGTGGTTTGCGGCATTTGGGCGCGCGCACGCGCCCCGAAGAGGGCGAAGCTGACAATCAGCGCGCCTCCGTGACCGACCACCTGACGGCGCGACAATCCGTTGTCGATTGCATTCATCGGGCTGCCTCCTTGCGCAGCGGCGCAGCTTCGGCGGCGCGCATCGTGTCGGCGGCGCGCCGCACCGCGCGCAGGATGCGCATGTGGGTGCCGCAGCGACAGAGGTTCGGCTGCATGTGGTCGCGCAACTCCTGGTCCGAGAAGGTGCGAGTGCGTGCGAGCAGTGCCTGCGCTCGCATCATCATTCCGGCGATACAGTAGCCGCACTGGGCGGCCTGCTCGTCGATGAAGGCGCGCTGCAGCGGTCCTGGCTCGGCCAGCGTGCCAAGCCCCTCGACGGTCGTCACGTTGCGGCCGGCGAGCGCTGCGATCGGCAGTAGGCATGAGAACACCGCCTCGCCGTCGATCAACACCGTGCAGGCACCGCACTGGCCAAGTCCGCAGCCGAACTTGGCGCCGTTGAGTTCAAGATCGTTGCGCAGCACGTAAAGCAGCGGCGTCGCCGGATCGGCGTCGACCTCGTGCGCGCGTCCGTTAACGATGATCGTCGTCATTGCCACTCCATCAATGGTGCATGTCTACGACTTTTCCTGCCCCAGCCGGATTGCTCGTACTTGCGTTGCGAGATCGCTCCAGGCTGGGCCAGCTGCCCAAGCGCGAGCGCAGATAGTTCAGTACGTCGGCGATCTGCTGGTCGGTGAGCGCGCCGGCGAAGCCGGGCATGAGAGGTCCCCGTTCGCCCGGCGGCGGCGCGATGCCTTCGAGCACGACATGAATTGCGTTGCGCGGATCAGGCGCGTTTATCGCAGTCGCCTGCGCAAGGTCGATCGCCACCGCGCCGGGCGCACCCGAGTGACAGCCGCCGCAGGCGCCGACAAAGATTGCAGTTTGCGGTTTGGGCGGCGGGCGGCGTCCGGCCTCGGGCGCCCCTTGTTGCGCGGCTGCCCGGCCGGCCCGCGCGGTCGCCGCGCCCGCCATGCTCGCCACATAGGTTGCGATCGCACGCACGTCGGCATCCGACGCGCGCGCCAGATTGTGCGCGACAGGCGCCATCGGTCCGGCGGCGGCACCGTGTGCCTCGTCGACACCGTGGCGCAGGTAGGCAAACAACTGGTCCGCGGTCCATGGCAGGGGCGCAGGCGACGCGCCGGCGCGTTCCAGCCTTCTGAACTGCCGCCGGCGAATTTCTGGTCGTGCTTCTCCGCGCCCTCTGCATTGCGCGGGGTATGGCACGCGCCGCAGTGGGCAAGCCCTTCGACCAGATAACCGCCGCGGTTCCAATCGGCGCTTTGGGATGCCTCCGGCTTGAACCCATCGTGACGCAGGTAAAGAAGCTTCCAGCCTGCGAGTATGGGCCGCCAGCTGAACGGGAATCGCAGATCGTTTGGCTTGGCTTGCGCTGAGACCGGCGCGCGCGTCATCAGGAACGCGTAGAGCGCGTGCGCATCAGCATCTGTGACATAGATGAAGTGGTCGTAGGGAAAAACCGGATAGAGGTGATGACCATCGCGGGCAACACCGGTGCGCAGGGCACGTCGGAACGCGTCTTCCGACCATCCGCCGATGCCGGTTGCGGGATCCGGTGTGATGTTGGTCGCGTAGATCGTGCCGAACGGCGTCGGCAGCGCCCGCCCACCGGCGTAGAACTTGCCGCCCGGCGTCGTGTGGCAGACGTTGCAATTACCGATGGCCGCCAGCGCTGCACCCCGTTCGATGTCTTTCTGATCGAATGTGGCCCGCGGCAGCGGCGCGATCGACGCGACTTCAGAGCGCCACGCAATGGCCGCAAAGCCGGCGGCCCCAAGAACGACGATTACCGCGAGCGCGGCGAGGCCACGTCGCACCCATCGAGACACGCCGGCTTTGGGTGTTTGCACCGCAAGACCCCGGCTCATTGCTTCCGCCACTCGCGCAAGCGTTAAGGCAGGATAGCATTGCGCCGCGCGCAATCGCCAGATGGGTTTCGCCGGTCCACGGACGCCCGGCTATAATTCTTGACAAGGCGAAAGTGCCAGTGACCAACTCGAACCAGATGCCACGCCAAGCCCGCCATCGCGTCCGCGAGCCCGCCCCGTGAGTGAAATTCAAGCCGCTTCCCGCGTCACAGCGTTGCGCGGCACTCTGATTTGCTGCCGCGACGATCCGTTCCTGACCGATCCGGCGATGGCGTTCCATCACGAGCCCGACGGTCTTGTGATCTGTCGCGACGGCCTCATCGTTGCCGCCGGCGCGTTTGCCGAGATGAGAACGCAGCTGCCGCCGGGTGCGGCCGTTAGCGATCACACGGGGTGCCTGATCGCGCCCGGATTCATCGACGCACACATCCACTATGTGCAGACCGGCATCATCGGGTCACAGGCAAAGGACCTGTTGTCCTGGCTGGAGCAGTATACGTTCCTGGCCGAGCAAGCATTTGCCGACGAGCACGTCGCGGCGATGACCGCCAGGGTGTTTTGCGACGAGCTCCTGCGCAACGGCACCACCACCGCGCTGGTGTTCTGTTCAGTGCATCCGGGCTCGGTCGACGCACTGTTCGCGGAGGCTGCGCGGCGAAACCTGCGCCTGATCGCCGGCAAAGTGCTGATGGACCGCAACGCGCCGCCGGCGCTGCGCGACACGGCACAATCGGGCTACGACCAATCGAAAGCGCTGATTGCGAAATGGCACGGCCGCGGCCGCGCGCTCTACGCAATCACGCCGCGCTATGCGGGCAGCAGCACGCCCGAGCAGCTGACGATGGCAGGCGCGCTCTGGCGCGAGCATCCTGACGTCTTCATGCAGAGCCATATCTCAGAGAGTGTCGGCGAGATTGCCTGGATCAAGCAACTCTATCCGGATCGGCGTGACTATCTGGACGTCTACGCGCATTACGGTCTCATCGGCCGGCGATCGGTGTACGCGCATGGCATCCATCTCGATGAGTCGGAATTGTGCCGCTGCCATGAAAGCAGTACCGCGCTTGCCCATTGCCCGACCTCGAACACATTCCTGGGCAGCGGGTTGTTTCGCATGCGCGCCGTTCGCGACCCGCAGCGGCCGATCGAAGTCGGGCTTGGCACCGATATCGGGGGCGGAACAAGCTTCTCGCTGCTCGCAACCATGGGCGAGGCCTTCAAAGTCTCGCAACTGGCCGGCCAGCCGATTGATCCGGTCGAGGCGCTCTATCTGGCGACCCTCGGGGGCGCCCGTGCACTCGCGCTCGAGGACCGGCTCGGCAGCCTCATGCCCGGCCGCGAGGCTGACTTGGTGGTGCTCGATCCCAAGGCCACGCCATTGATGGCGTTCCGGAGCAGCCGGGTACAATCGGTCGAGGAACAACTGGCCGTGCTGATGACGATCGGGGATGACCGCGCTGTGCGCGCGACCTACGTGGCAGGCGATCTTGCGTATGACCGCGGCGCCGAGCGCTGAACGTTGAGTCGGACCGTTATGTCGTCGGCGCAACCGCGAGCAACCCGACGGGCCGACCGACGGGGACAGAATGAACGCCGATCGTCTGTTCGCTCAGTTCCGGCAGGCTGAAGAACTCCCCGAGCAGGCGGCGACTGTCGCGTAGCGCGGATTGCGCCCGGCGCGCGTCCAACCCGAGCCGCATCAGGCCGATGACCTGTCGTGGCTCGCGCGCCAATGAGCGCATCACGGCCCTTACACTGGTGCGCCCATCCGACGCGATGGCACCGAGCGCGGCCTCGGGCAGCGCACGATGGACCGGATCGGCGACTGCGCGAATCGCCGCAAACGGCAGACCGTGAGCCGCCGCCATGCGCGCAGCGACGTGGGATTCCATGTCGACCGCAACCGCATCCGTACCGGCACCCAGCGCCGATTTGGCGGATGGGAGCGTAATCAAAGTGTCGCTGCCGGCGATCGGCGCATGGATGGCGCCGGGGTGGGAGCGCAAAATCGCCTGTGACCAGCCAACGCTGGTCGCGATCCGTTCACCGTCGGAGATCACCTCGGAGGCGACCACCAGCGCCCCCGGCCGTAACGCTGACGACAACCCGCCTGCAATTCCAAAACTGACGACGCCATGGCACCCGGCCGCTATCGCGCGGGCGAGTTCGTCCGCGAAGCGGCAACGATTGCCGCCGCAGACAACGACGACCCCTGGGCCTGACGCGATGCGCGTCTCAAACGCAAGCCCGGTGACCGCAACGATGCGCGATTTCGCCAGCAAGGACCTCACCCCCACTGGTTCGGCGACCCGAAGCCTTGTGACCGGCTGCAGAACTCGCGAACCGAAGCTCAGGATAGCACAGCACAGCATTGTTGCAGAAGGGTCGTCTCGGCCAAACCCGCCGGAGCCGCTGCCACGGGCTCAACCAGCCGCACGCCCGGACACGCGAGTCGCTACCGGTCTGTTTGGGAGACCGCATGGGCAGCAACTCACGCGCTCGTGACGCACCCATTGCGGCCCCCGGGTGTAGTGCCTTGTCCATGGGGCGACATCGCCCACAGCCCTGCAATTCGAGCCCGACCGGGCACTGACCCTCGACACCGACCAGCCGATGGCGATCGCCAGCCGCAAAAAGGTGTTCGACATAGCCGCAAGCGACCGGACCCCCATAGCCGGCGCACATCTCCTATTCCCGGGGATTGGCCGCATGGCCAAGGTCGCGACCGGCTACGCTTACGTGCCGATCCAGTGGGGCGCCGATCTCTGCTAGCTGGATCTCGACTGGGTCTACGGCCGCTGAGCGGCCGATCGGACGCGCGGCCCGCGCCGGTCTCACATAACCGGAGCTTCGGCCAGCCCCGGGTTCGGACTCGGCTGCGGATCGTTGATGAGCCAGCGGCTAGCCGCGGTGAGTGCTTCTTCAATCGGTCGCGGCGCGTAGCCAAGCTCGCGCGCCGCTTTGTCGCTATCAAAGCGCGACGAGCGAAGCGCGAGGCGGACGCCCTCCGCGGTGGCAACGGGCGCGCGCCCGGTGAAAGTATTGGCAATCCA
Source organism: uncultured Alphaproteobacteria bacterium (assembly GCA_963833605.1). Lineage (GTDB taxonomy): Bacteria > Pseudomonadota > Alphaproteobacteria > Rhizobiales > Xanthobacteraceae > JAFAXD01. The sequence goes on along the minus strand of CAWHYZ010000030.1, from coordinate 19,636 downwards.
TTCGCTGGCAGAGCCGGTGGCGAGCGCCACCAACGAGGGGACGCGCAGCCGCGTCCGCTTACGGCCCAAGACCCGTTCCAGTGTTTGTAACAGCTCGGCGAGCGACACATTCTCACCCCCGAGCAAATAGCGCTCGCCCTGCCGACCGCGCTCAGCCGCCAGGATCATTCCTTCAGCTACATCGCGTGCATCGACGAGGTTTAGCATGCAATCAAGGAAGAAACGCGAGCCCGACAAATAATGCGCCAGCATGGCGGTCGGCGGCGTGTGGTTGCGATCGCCGGCGCCGACCGGAATTGTCGGGTTGACGACAACAACGTCCTGACCTTGTGCGGTAGCCCCGAACGCGGCCTGCTCGGCCAGATATTTCGAACGGCTATAAGGGCCCGCCATATCGTTGAGATCGAGGGCGATGGTTTCATCGATCGGTCGGTCGCGTCGTTGCGGCGGCAGCAGCACCACCTCGGTCGAGCAATGCAGGAAACGGCCGACCGCCTTCTTCCGGGCCTCAGCCAGCATGATCTCCGTGCCGATGCAATTGACCCGATCAAAATCCGCTCGATCTGCAGTCCAAAGATGCGCCATGCCGGCCAAGTGATAGACGCAGGTAATGCCGTCCAGGGCACGCTGCACATCGGCGCGGTCGAGCACCGATCCGCGCATATATTCGACGCCGGCAGGGAGCAGCGAGGGCGTGGCCGGATCAAGGATGCGGACGAATTGGGAACGGCCGACGAGCGCTGCAACCAGGTACTGGCCGAGGAAGCCGCTACCGCCAGTGACCAGAACCTTGGGTGCACTACGGCTACGGCGCGGGCCGGGTGGCACCGGCGAGACCGCGATCGGCGGGCTGTCTATGAGTTCGAGCATTCGGCTGCAATCTCGCTCTCGATCAGCTTCACACTCCTGCCGCTGAGCAGGTGCTCGCCAAAACCCCACCTTGGCAACGCGTGCGCCGAACCCGGACGCATCGCAGGATCAACGCAGTCATCGCACGGCCCTCAGCCTATCCACGCGCACCGGCGTCAACTCCTCCTGGCTATTCACATAGGTGCCTCGGCCCGCCATAAGTCGTCCAAACTCTGCCACCTGTTCACGCCGCGTGGTGCCCCGCAACCCGCACCCAAGCAAAGCTTGCATGCCCAAATGCGTGCGAACGCCTGGTCGGCTCCCCGGTGCTCTGGTCGGTGTCTCGCCGCGTGATACGTGAACCAGCAATTCGACAGGATCGAGATCAACGAGTAGTGCACTCATCGGCTCGACCAGCCAGGGATTGCCGTCGATATAACGAGGACTCCCGTGGCAAGATATAGTCGACTGACAAGGCTCCATGCCAGCCCAGCCGTTTCCCGATCTGGGCAAGATGATTGGGGACCGGCGGCCGCTCCACGTTCTCCTTGACCGCATCCCCCCTCCGGCGCCGGGCTCAACTCGCCGATAGGCATGTCATGGCGGTGAGCCTCCCACGGCAGTAAACAGCCTGAGCATGCTCGATCATCCCGGGCATGAATTCCTGCACCAAGATGTCGTCGCCCGACATCAATGCAGCGCTGGCGCGCAATTCGGCCACCGCGAGTGCCAAATCGGCTTGATCGCGCACCATCCATTTCCCCCGGCTTGCCGTTCCCATCGCATCTTGATCACGCAGAGAACTGCGGCCATGTCCTGCAATTCCTGCGCCGATATCGCAAACCGGGTAACCGGCTGTGGCGATGCAAGTTCGTCCAGCAGGCGGGAAAAGCGTGCTTGTGCGGCGGTATCGGTACGCGTTATGCCCTGCCGCGAGCACTTAACCCTGCTCGTGGATCGGGACAGCACATCGAACCGTTGCCGCATCAACGAACGCATCGACGAAGGCGAAACCCTTTGGGATCGCCGCGCAACCCCGGTCAGCGGTGAATCTTAGTAATGAAGCGCGAGAAACGACCGAGGCAATCGGGATCGGGATCGCGGATCTCGACCACGTGGCCCTTAAGGGCGAGGGCTGTGATTGCCTCGCGAGCGGCAGTAATGGCGCCTCGGAGACGAACGATCGTGCGTGGCGCACATGCCTAGAATGAGGGCAGTGCGCTGCCCCTGATTGGCGCCCCATGCTAGACGAACCGCCACTTGCTCGCTGGCCGGAGACGATCGCTATGGACGCCGATGCCCGGGCCGGTGCGGCCGGATGGCATACCCAACGGACGCTCTCACACCGGGACGCACGGCTGATCATCCTCGCGATGATGCTGCCGGTGTTCATGGGTTCGCTCGACTCGACGATCCTCGCGACTGCCCTGCCGGCGATCGGCCGGGACCTGGGCCACGTGAATGATTTGCCCTGGCTGATCACGACCTACCTGATCGCCGCCACAGCATCCACCCCACTCTACGGCAAGATCAGCGACATCCGCGGCCGCCGCTTTGTGATCTTGATCGCGGTCGGCGCCTACATGGCCGGGTCGTTGATCTGCGCGCTCGCGCCCAGCATGCCAGTGCTGATTTTCGGCCGCATCCTGCACGGGCTCGGCGGCGGCGGATTAACCTCGACCGGAATGGTGGTGCTCGGCGACGTGGCGGCACCGAAGGAGCGCGCGCGTTACTATGCGTATTTTTCGATCGTGTACACGACCGCCGGAGCATGCGGGCCAGCGCTTGGTGGGTTCCTGTCCGACCACCTGCATTGGACCGCGATCTTCTGGTTCAACATTCCGCTCGGACTGCTGGCGCTCGCGTTCACCGGGTCAGCACTGCGCCGGCTGCCGCGCTACGATCGCCCGCATAAGCTTGATCTGCTCGCAGCCCTGCTGATCGTGGCGGCGACGGTCGCCTTCATGCTGGCGGTCACTTCCGGCGGAGTGCGCTACGCGTGGGCTTCGACACCGATTATTGCACTGCTGGCGTTCTCATTCGTGACCTGCGCGCTGTTCGTCGTTCGACTGCTGACCGCGCCTGAGCCGCTGATTCCGGTTGCGATCCTGAGGGACCGGATCGCGTGCTGCGCGATCGCGGCCAACAGTTTCGGCTGGGGCGGGATCATTGGATTGAACATTTTCCTGCCGATGTATCTGCAGCGCGTACTCGGCCTGTCGGCGACAGCCGCCGGCCTTAGTCTGATGGTGCTGATGGCGACACTCAACGCCAGCGCCGGCTTTTCGAGCCAATTGCTGGTCCGCCACACCCGCTACAAGATCGTTCCCTTGATCGGGCTCGCGCTAGCGATCGCAGCGGTGGCGACTTTGGCCTGGCAGGTGCGCGACATCAGTCCGTGGGGATTCCAGATCGTCCTCGCTTTGCTGGGCGTCGGTTTCGGGCCGCTGGCGCCGCTGTCGACCACCGCCCTGCAGAACACCGTTGCCATCCATCAGTTTGGCACCGCGGTCGGCACCATGAACTTCACGCGGAGTCTCTACGCAACGGTTCTGGCCGCCGTGTTCGGCGCGTTGATCACCGATCTGTCCGCGCCCGGGGGCGTGGTCGCAGCCACAGGCCCGCTCGCCGCCTCCGGCTTTCAGATGATCTTCTTTGCGGCGGCCGCGAGCCTGGCAGCCGCGTTCGTTGCCATGCTGTTGCTGGAAGAAAAGCCGCTGCGGACCGGCGTCTAGTAACAATCCCAGGCCGCCGCGGCGGCACCGGAGGCGACGTGAAATGAGCGACAAACTTCTCCTGGTCGGCAGCATTCCGCTCGACACCGTTCAGGAAGTGTTCGAATCGTTCGGCGCCCCGCTCGGGCGCTATATGGCAACCATTCCGGACGGCGAGGTTGGCCCGCGCCGGCACTGGATCAGCCGCGTCCACTATCAGGTGCTCGCCGGCCACCCGGAACTCGAGATCGTGCGCCGACCAAAACCTGACAACGGGGTCGAGCGGCTCGCGCCGCGCGATGCGAGCGATAGCTGGCTGTTCCGGGTCAAGGACGGGGTCGATCGGGTCCGCTTCGGAGATCCCGGCTGGCGCCTCGGCTACGCGCGCGACGCGGTCAACTCGTACTTCGTGTTCAAGACCTTGCGTGAGAAGGGCGCCCTCCCAAAGCATCTGCGCTTCCAGGTGTCGCTCCCGTCGGTCAACAGCGTGCTGCCGCCGCGCATTTTTCCCAACACCGGCGACCTCGACAAAATCAAGCCCGGCTACGAGGACGCGCTCGCAGCCGAGGTCGCCAAGATCGTCGAGAAAATCCCGGCCAAGGATCTCGCAATCCAGTGGGACTGCGCGAGCGAGATCGGCGACGTCTACGGCAATATTCCGCAGTTTGCGAAGGAGGGCGCGATCGAGCGCAACGTCGTGCAGTTCGCGCGCCTGTCGGGACAGATCTCGGCTGACGTGGCGCTCGGCTATCACCTCTGCTTCGGCACCCTTGGCGGCTGGCCGCGCTTCAGCCCGCCGGATCTTGGCGAGGCGGTCAATCTTGCCAGCGCGCTGATCGAAACCGCGCCGCGGCGCGTCGATTGGATGCATATCCCAGTGCTCGACCGCAGTGATGATGCGTTCTTCGCGCCACTCGCCAAATTGCGGCCGGGCGCAACCCGCGTTTATCTCGGGGTGATCCACAATATGGATCGCTTCCCCGAGCGGCTCGCGACCGCGCGCAAGTATCTGCCGGAATTCGGCCTTGCAGCCTATTGCGGGCTCGGCCGTACCCCGCCGTCGCAGGTGCCGGCGATCCTCGAGGAACACCGCAGGGCGGTTGCGGCTGCCTAACCACAGACCGCAGCCCGGGTGGAGCGCCGCGGCAATCGGGGCTATACGACTGCGCACATGAACATCCTCATCCTCGGCTCCGGCGGACGCGAGCATGCGCTCGCCTGGAAGATCGCGGCAAGCCCGCTTATCGACCAGCTCTATTGCGCCCCCGGCAACGCCGGGATCGCGCGCGAAGCGCGTTGTGTTCCGCTCGACCTTGGCAACCACGCGGCCGTGATCGCGTTCTGCAAATCGCACGCGGTCGATCTCGTCGTGGTCGGGCCGGAAGGACCGCTAGCTGCCGGCATCGTCGATGATCTCGAAGCCGCCGGCGTGCAGGCGTTCGGACCGTCGAAAGCGGCGGCGCGGCTCGAAGGTTCGAAAGGCTTCACCAAGGATCTGTGCCGGACCCACAATATTCCAACCGCCGCCTATGCGCGCTTCAAGGCACCGGTGCCGGCGAAGGATTACGTACGTGCACACGGCACGCCGATTGTGGTCAAGGCTGACGGGCTCGCCGCCGGCAAGGGTGTGGTGGTCGCGCAAAACATTCCCGAAGCAGAGACTGCGATCGACACGATCCTTGGCGGCGGGTTGGGCGAGGCCGGTGCTGAGCTCGTGATTGAGGAATTTCTCGCCGGCGAGGAGGCGAGCTTCTTCGTCCTCTGTGACGGCGCGACCGCCCTGCCGCTTGCCAGCGCCCAGGACCACAAGCGTGCATTCGACGGTGACCTTGGTCCCAACACCGGCGGCATGGGCGCCTACTCTCCGGCGCCGGTCATGACCCCGGAGATGTCGCAACGCGCGTTCGACGAGATCGTGCTGCCGACGATCCGCGCCATGCGCGAATTGGGCTGTCCTTACCGGGGTGTGCTCTATGCCGGCCTGATGATCACGCCCGACGGGCCGAAGCTGATCGAGTACAACGTGCGTTTCGGTGACCCCGAGTGCCAGGTGCTGATGCTGCGATTGATGTCCGACGTGGTGCCGGCGCTGGTTGCGGCGCGCGACGGCATGCTGAAGACCTTCGACCTACGATGGTTCCCCGATGCCGCGCTGACCGTCGTGATGGCGGCGCGCGGCTATCCGGGCCACTATGAGAAGGGGTCGATCATCGTCGGCCTCAACGAGGCGGAGAAGATCGAGGAGGTCGAGATCTTCCACGCCGGGACTGTGGAAGACCGCGGCCACATCGTCGCCAGCGGCGGGCGGGTGCTCAACATCTCGGCGCTCGGCAAGACGGTGAGCGAAGCACGCGAGCGCGCCTATGCGGCGGTCGATCGCATCCGCTGGCCGGAAGGTTTTTGCCGACGCGACATCGGCTACCGCGCGGTCGCGCGCGAAGCCGCCAGGAGCTGACATGTCCGACCTTGCCGATCTGTTTCCTGGCTTTGCGTCCCATTGGATTGACACCTCGGTCGGCAAGATGTTCGCGCGCGTCGGCGGCAGCGGACCGCCGCTCCTGTGCCTGCACGGCTATCCGCAAACCCACGTGATGTGGCACAAGGTGGCGCCCGCGCTCGCGCGGCATTTCAAGCTCGTGCTTGCCGATCTTCCCGGCTACGGCTGGTCGGCCGTGCCGGACGCCAAGCCGGATCATTCGCCCTATACCAAGCGCGCTATGGCGAACGTGATGATCGAGCTCATGGAAGCGCTCGGCCACGTCCACTTTCATCTCGCCGGTCATGATCGAGGCGGACGGGTCGCCTATCGGCTCGCGCTAGATCACCCAGGCCGGCTTGCGAAGCTCGCGACCCTCGATATCGTCCCGACCGCCGCGATGTGGCGCGCCATGGATGCCAAAATGGCGATGCGGGCCTGGCACTGGACCTTTCTGGCGCAGCCTTTCCCGCTGCCGGAGCTATTGCTCGGCAAAGCCGCCAACGAATATTTCGAACTCATGACCGCGAGATGGCTCGCCGGCAACGAAGAGGCGTTCGATGTGCACGCGATTGCCCATTACCGCGCATCGTTCACCGAACCGCTGCGTATCCACGCGAGCTGCGAGGATTACCGCGCCGGGCAGTCGACCGACGCCGCCTACGACGAGACAGATCGCGCGACAGGCAGAAAGATCACCTGTCCGATGCTGGCGCTGTGGGGCGCGAACGGCCTGCCACGCGACCTCAGCCCGCTCGACGTGTGGCGCGAGTGGGCGACCGACGTGCGCGGAACCGCAATCAATTGCGGGCATTTCCTGTGCGAGGAAGCCCCGGACGCCACCGCCGCAGCGCTGATCGAGTTCTTCACGCGATGACGCGCCGTTCGATCAGATTGACGAAACCCAGCACGTCATCACCGGGGCTTGACCCCGCGATCTCACTTAGCAAGGCTCATTGCCTACATTAAGCGGGATGCGCGGGACCGATCCCGGGATCGCTTCGCACATGACGACGCAGAGATGGAGGCACCGATGGCTGTTCAACTCCCGCAACGAAAGCTCGGTACGAATGGAATCGATGTGTCCGCCCTCGGCTTCGGCTGCATGTCGCTGTCCGGCGTCTATGGGCCGAGCGATGATGCTGCCGGTGTCGATCTGGTCCGCGCCGCCATCGATCGCGGCGTGACCCTGATCGACACTTCGGACATGTACGGCTGGGGCCATAATGAGCAGTTGGTCGGTCGCGCCATCGCGGGCCGGCGCGACAAGATCGTGCTCGCAACCAAGTTCGGCAACCTGGGCGGCAAGGACGGCAAGTTTGCCGACGGCCGACCCGAATATGTCGTTGCCTCGTGCGAGGCGAGCCTCAAGCGCCTCGGCGTCGACGTGATCGATCTCTATTACCAACACCGCATCGATCCCAATGTGCCGATCGAGGACACGGTCGGCGCTATGGCACTCCTTGTCAAACAGGGCAAGGTGCGCGCGCTTGGCCTGAGCGAGGCGCGGCCGGACACTATTCGCCGCGCCCACAAGGTGCACCCGATCGCGGCAGTGCAGAACGAATATTCATTGCTTTACCGGATCGAGGCCGAAGAAGCACGGCAGGCCACGCGCGCGCTCGGCATCTCCCTCGTCGCCTATTCGCCGCTTGGGCGCGGACTACTCACCGCCACCAGCGCGGAGCCGAAACAGCTCGCTGAGAACGACCCGCGCGGGCGCCACCCGCGCTTTGCCGGCGCCAATCTCATGCGCAACCGCGATCTGGTTGCCCGCATCGAAGCGATCGCACTCGAGATCGGTTGCACACAGGCGCAGCTCGTGCTCGCCTGGCTATTGGCGCAAGGCGATGACGTAATCCCGATCCCCGGTACCAAGCGGCTCGCCCGGCTCGAGGAAAATCTCGGCGCGCTGAAGGTGCAGTTGGGAGCGAACAACGTCGCGCGCATCACCGACGCGATCCCGGCCGGCGCCGCTGCCGGCACCCGCTACCCGGAAGCGCAGATGCGCAGCGTTTATTTGTGAGGAGGACGGACGACAGATACGAAAGATGGATGATGATCTGTCCTTCTCTTTATCTGTCGTCCGTCGTCTGACAGCTGAGACATGATCGAACGGCAGCTCGCGTTCACCGGTACCAAGGACGTTGCCGAAGCGCTGCGCTTCGACGCGGCGCGGCTTGAGGATTATCTCAAACGGCACGTACGAAACTTCGCCGGTCCGCTCGCCGTCAGCCAGTTCAAGGGCGGCCAGTCGAACCCCACCTACCTGCTCGCGACGCCGGCGCGCCGCTATGTGCTGCGCCGCAAGCCGCCTGGGAAGCTCCTGCCTTCGGCGCACGCGGTCGACCGCGAGTTCCGTGCGATCTCGGCGCTTTACGCGCAAGGCTTTCCGGTGGCGGAGCCGGTGATCTATTGCGCGGATGAGACCGTAGTCGGTACGGCGTTCTACGTCATGGGCTACGCCGACGGCCGCGTCATCTGGGAACCGCACATTCCGGACGTATCCCCAGCCGAGCGCGCCGCGGTGTACGACGCAATGAACGCGACGCTGGCGCGGCTCCACACGTTCGACCCAGCGGCGATCGAACTCGCGGATTTCGGGCGCGGCGAGAACTATGTTGCACGCCAGGTCGATCGCTGGTCGAAGCAGTATCGCGCTTCGATGACGCAGCATGTCGAGGAGATGGAAGGGCTGATGCGCTGGCTGCCCGATCACCTGCCGCCGGCCGGACCGGTGCGGGTCGTACATGGCGACTATCGGCTCGACAACATGGTGCTGGCCAAGGACGCGCCCAAAGTGTTGGCGGTGCTCGACTGGGAGCTCTCAACGCTCGGCGATCCGCTCGCCGATTTCTCCTATCACCTAATGCAGTGGGTGATGCCGCGCTCGGAAACCGGCGCCGACACAGGTTCCCTGGTGGGCTTCGACCTTGCGACGCTCGGTATTCCGACGATGAGCGAATATGTCGACGCCTATGCGAGGCGCACCGGGCTTGATCCGCGCGCGCATCTCGCGGTCTACCTTGCCTACAACTTCTTCCGTCTGGCGGCGATCGTGCAGGGCATCGTCGGACGGGTGCGCGACGGCACCGCGACGAGCGAGCACGCCGCCGCCCGCGCCGTCATGGTGCGCCCGCTAGCAGAAACGGCGTGGGCGTTTGCCAAGAAGGCGGGGGCGTAGAACCGCCCGCCGTGATGGGGGCTATGACGGGGCGTTACCGCCGCGCGCGGAAGAAATCCTTGAGCAGCACCGCGGCCGCGGTTTCGCCGATGCCGGCGAAGACCTCGGGCCGGTGATGGCACGTGGGCGAGCCGAAGAACCGCACGCCGTTTTCGACCGCGCCGCCCTTGGGGTCCGCGGCACCATAATAGAGCCGCCGGATGCGCGCGAACGAGATCGCGGCCACGCACATGGCGCACGGTTCAAGCGTGACATAGAGATCGCAGTCGGTGAGCCGCTCGCTGCCGAGCGTGCGCGCGGCTTGCCGGATCGCCAGCAGCTCGGCATGGGCGGTCGGATCGCGGTCGGCGAGCGTGCGGTTATGCGCGTGCGCGATGACCGCGCCGTCGCGCACGATGACGGTGCCGACCGGCACCTCGCCCGCGGCCGCCGCGGCGACGGCCTCCGCGAGCGCCGCCTGCATGAATGTCGGCTCCGAAGACCGATCCGCCATCGCAACCCTTGCCTCGCGCATCCGCGCCTCGATAGAACCGCTCCTATGAGCGTGACCCCCGACGGCGGCCGCGAGCGCATCGCCAAGGCGATCGCGCGCGCAGGGCTATGCTCGCGCCGCGAGGCCGAGGCGTTGATTGCGGCCGGCCGCGTCGCCGTCAACGGCGAGGTGATTGCCTCGCCGGCGCTTGATGTGACCGCCAAGGACCACATCGCAGTCGACGGTGAGCCGCTGCCGCCGCCCGAGCGCACGCGGCTCTTTCTCTATCACAAGCCGCGCGGACTCGTGACCACCAATGCCGACCCCGAGGGCCGCCCGACCATCTTCGCCGCCCTGCCAAAACACCTGCCGCGGCTGATCAGCGTCGGCCGGCTCGATATCAATAGCGAAGGCCTTCTCCTGCTCACCAACGATGGCGGGCTCGCCCGCGCGCTCGAACTGCCGCAGACCGCCTGGTTGCGTCGCTACCGGGTGCGCGCGCATGGCAGCGTGAAGCCCGAAGCGCTTGCCGCGTTGCGCCAGGGCATCACGGTCGAGGGCGTGCGCTATGGGCCGATCGAGGCCGAGCTCGACCGCGCGCAAGGGAGCAACGTGTGGATCACCTTTGCGATGCGCGAGGGCAAGAACCGCGAGGTGCGCAATGTGCTGGGAGCGCTCGGTCTCGCAGTGAACCGGCTCATCCGCGTGTCGTACGGGCCGTTCCAGCTGGGCGAGCTCCCGGAGGGCGCGATCGAGGAAGTGGCGACCCGGCACCTGCGTGAGCAGCTCGGCGAGCGCATAGCGGCGCAGGCGAATGCGAACTTTTCGGGGCCGATCGTGCGCACCGGACAGCATGGCACCACGGTTGGCTCTCCCCGCTTGCGGGAAGGGGTCGACTTTCGAGCGCAACGCAGGAAGTCGGGTGAGGGGGACTCACAAAGGCCTCAGACTCGCGGTGACACCCCCTCACCCGGATCGCTCCGCGATCCGACCTCTCCCCACAAGCGGGGAGAGGCTAGAGCGCCTACACCGGACAAGCCACGCAAGCGTCATCGCGGCCACAAGCATGTTTGGCGCGACGAAGGCAAGCCGGTGCGCAGCAAGTTCCGCGGCACGCGCGCCGAGCGCCGGGAGCCGCGTGCACCTGCCGATCATGGCGAGACCGGTATCCTTTCGGATCGCAAGGGCCGCAAGGTGACGCTCGTTCGCCTCACCGGCAAGGGAGAGCCAGACAAGCGCGCGCCGCGGCGCGCGCAAGGCGATGCACCAAACCCGCGCTCAGGCCGGCGCAGCCGGCGCGGGTTTGACCGCCGTTCCGGCCCGCGCCCCTCGCGCCCGCGCGAGCGCTGATGCGCATTGTCGGCGGGCGGCTGCGCGGACGGGCGCTGATGTCGCCCCGCTCCGACGCGATCCGCCCGACCGCCGACCGCCTGCGCGAAGCATTGTTCAATATTTTGATCCATCGCTACGGCGACCCGGTGACCGGCGCGCGTGTGCTCGATCTCTTCGCCGGCACCGGCGCGCTCGGGCTCGAGGCGGCATCGCGCGGCGCCGCCTTCGTTCTGTTTGTTGATGAGGGGGCGGAGGCGCGCGCCCTGCTGCGCGGAAACGTCGAGGCGCTCGGACTCGGCGGCGCCACCCGGATCTTCCGGCGCGATGCGACCAAGCTCGGCCCTGTGCACCCGCTCGCGCCGTTCGGGCTCGCGTTCCTCGACCCGCCCTATGGCCAAAACCTCGCCGAAGCGGCGCTCGCAGCGGCGCGCGACGGCGGCTGGCTTACGCCCGAGGCGCTGGTGGTGGTCGAGGAAGCGGCGAGCGCGAAGTTCGCCGCGCCGGAAGGATATGCCGAGCTGGAGCGGCGCGCGTACGGCGACACGGAGCTCGTGATTTTGCGGCGGGCCCAGTAGCGGCGTTTTGTAGCGGCAAACCTCCACGGAAATCCGATGTCTCGGGTCGAGCCCGCTGGCAGGCTTCAGCTAGAACTAATCTCGGGCCAGGCCCGATCAGCTAATCAATCACAAGCAAACGCTGACCCCCTCTCGGCGTTGAGAAGTTGTGCGACATTCCCATAAATGTCATCGCGCCCGCGAAAGCAGGCGACCCAGTAATTACCGAAGCTCATGATTTCCGAGGCCATGCCTCAAGACCGATGAGTGGTTACTGAGGTGCCCCTCACGGGCAATGACACCTTGTCGGTCTGTTGCGATGCCACTCAAAGTTAGCGGCTGTGAGATCAAGTCCGAGCTCCGCGTCCCGGTGTGCGCACTTCCGCAAGGACGAGCGCCTGGAGAGCCCCCTCACGCGCACAGCAACGTTGTGCTTCTCGCAAAGCTCATACACCGCGTGCGGCTTACTCGGCCTTGATGCCGATCTTGTTGATGATGCCGCCCCATTTCTGCGCCTCGGCGGCGAGAAAGCCGGCGAACTCCGCCGGCGTGGTAACGTTCGGATCGACGTTGAACTTGGCAAGGCTGGCTTTCACGGCGGGGATCGCGAGGCTCGCGTTGATCGCGGCGTTGACCTTGGCGACGATGTCGGCAGGCGTGCCGGCCGGCGCGACGATCCCGGTCCAGAACCAAAGTACATAATCGGGATAGCCGCTCTCGACCATGGTCGGCAGATTGGGAAAATCCGGGCTGCGGTTCTTGCCGGTAACGGCGAGCGCCCGTACCTTGCCCTCCAGGATGTGCGGCAGTAGCGGCCCGGTGCCGTCGATCATCATCTGGATCTCGCCCGACACAAGATCGGTCATCGCCCCCGCCATCGCGCGATAGGGGACAAACTGGATGTCGGTGCCGGTGACCATGGTGAACAGACCCCAGGCCACGTGCGGCGGCGACGCAACGCCGGAGCCGTAGTTGAGCTTGCCCGGATTGGCCTTGGCGTAGGCGACGAGCTCGCCGATGGTCCTCGCCGGCACCGACGGATTCACCACCACCACCAGCGGACCGATCGAGACACCGGCGACCGGCGCGAAGCTCTTGATCGGGTCATAGTCGGCGTTCTTGAACACGACCGGTGCGATCGAGAGCAACGTCGTGCTCGCGAACAACAACGTATAGCCGTCAGGGTCCGATCCGGCCACCAGGCGCGAGCCGATGGTTGCGCCGGCGCCCGGGCGGTTGTCGATGACCACTGTCTGATGCAGCTCGGCGCCGATCTGATCGCCCATGACCCGCGCGATCACATCCGGCGGTCCGCCCGCCGGGAACGGTACGATCAGCCGGATCGGGCGATTGGGATAGGGCTGCGCGGAGATGCCGCCGGGGTCAAACGCCGCGCCGATTATCACCAGCGCCGCAATGAATATCTTTCTGATCAAGGGCTCCTCCCGTTGCCGCGCTTCGCCGTCCGCCGCCGTTTTCGGCTATTTTTGGCGAAACCGCCCGGATTGACAATGTGACAGAGGCGACGGCGCCGCGTGCGCCCCTCGCCCGGGGACCCTCCCGGTGATTTGATCGAGATCAACATGGCCCGGCGGCCGGGCTTCCACTAGAGTCCCGGGTGCTTCATTGAACCATAGAAGGAAGTTGATTCATGACATCGCCGGGTCGTGCCGTCGCCACGCGCGCGGGAGCAGCGGGTGCCGCGATCATCCTTGGGCTTGTCGCCATGCCGGCGACACCAGCCGTCGCCCAAGACGCGCAGCCCAACCGGATCCGTATCGAATACGTGCCGCCCAAGACTCCGGCCCTGCAGCCGATCTACGACACGCTCAAGGAGCATCACGCGCTCGAAAAGCTGCAGGAGATTTTCAGCCCGTTTCGATTGCCAAGCGAGTTGACCATCAAGGCGACCGAGTGCGGCATGTCGAATGCCTGGTACCAGCGCCCGACCCTCACGATCTGCTATGAGTATCTCGACGATGTCCGCAAGAACACCCCCAAAGAGACGACACCGGAGGGCATCACGCCGACCGACGCGATCCTGGGGCAGTTCTTCTACGTGGTCGCCCACGAGATGGGGCACGCGATGTTCGACGCGCTCAACGTGCCGCTGTTCGGGCGCCCCGAGGACGCTGCTGATCAGTTCGCAGCTTACCTCATGCTGCATCTCGGCACCAAGCAGGATGCGCGTCGGCTGATCGCAGGCGCGGCCTACACCTATAAAAACAACATGGAAGGCACGAAGGTGACGGCTCCGATCACCGCGTTTGCTGATGTGCACGGCTCTCCGTTCCAGCGCTTCTACAATCTTCTGTGCATCGCGTATGGGGCGGACCGCGAGACGTTTGCCGATTTGGTGGACAAGGGATATCTCCCCAAGGACCGTGCCAAGAGCTGCCGGGTGGAATACGGCGAGCTCAATTATGCGTTCCAACAGCTGATCAAGCCGAATCTCGATCCCGAGCTGACGAAGAAGGTGGTGGAGAAAAGCTGGCTGCCGGACGCGGCGGCGCGGCCCGAGCCGCCGCCGGCTCCCCCGCCCGCGCAGTGATGTCAGCGCCGGGCACGGGACGGCATGTGAGGACGATCCGGAAGCGGTTGCCCGCCACCCCGGGCGGAAATATCGGAAACGGAACGGCGCCTTAGGGGTGGCGAGCAGTCCATCTCTGGCTTATTCTTATATTCGGGTTTGCAACAGGAGAGTCGAATGCTGTCATCCAAGAATGGGTTGTTGGTTCTCGGCGCTGCCGCGCTAGTGGCCATGGCCGGAGCGTCGCAGTTCGCCATTGCCCAGGCGCCGGCGCAAGACGTGATCGGCGAACTCGCCAATAACCAGGGCATCTTCGTCGACGCCAAGACGTTCAAGATCGCGAAGGGAACCGCCAAGGGCGATCCCGCCGCCCAGATCGCGAAGCTCGGCGCCAAGGAGGTCGGACCAGGCGCGATCGTGTTCCGCTACAACGACAAGCTCTACATGGTGGAAGGCACCCCGACGCCGGCGCCGCAGGCGATGAAGACCTTCCAGGACAACTGGAACGTCTCCTACATGAAGGCGATGAAGGACTTCCAGGACAACTGGACCACTTCCTACATGAAGGACTTCCAGAGCAATTGGAACGTGTCCTACATGAAGGATCCGGGCACGGGCGAGGCTTACGGCAAGGCACTCAAGGAGTTCCAGGACAAATGGAACGTGTCCTATATGAAGGCGCTGAATGATTTCCAGGACAACTGGAATACGTCCTACATGAAGAACTTCCAGGACAACTGGAATACCTCCTACATGAAGACGGTGAAAGACTTCCAGGACAATTGGTCAACGTCCTACATGAAGTAGTGCGCCCGATCGCCCGCCGGTGCGGGTCGGGATAATTGACGAGAACAATAGGTGGGAAGCGCGCCTGCGGTGCCAACCCACCTATACTCGTCGCACTCACCGGCGCCCGAACAGGCGCTCGATGTCGGCGAGTTTCAATTCCACGTAGGTCGGGCGGCCGTGGTTGCACTGGCCGGAATTGGGGGTCGCCTCCATCTCACGCAGGAGCGCGTTCATCTCCTCCGGCTTGAGCCGCCGGCCGGCGCGCACCGAGCCGTGGCACGCGAGCGTCGCAGCCACGTGTAGGAGGCGGCGCTCGAGCGGCAACGCCTCGTCCCACTCGGCCATGTGCTCGGCAAGATCGCGCACCAGCGCACCGGCATCGACCTCGCCCAGCAAGCCCGGGGTCTCGCGCACCGCGACAGCGCCCGGGCCGAAGCTCTCGAGTGCGAGGCCATAGCGGGCGAGCTCGTCGGCACGCGCAACCATGCGCTCGACACAGGCTTCATCGAGCTCGACAATTTCGGGGATCAGCAGGATCTGGCGGGCGACGCCGGCCTTATCCAGGGCGGCCTTGAGGCGCTCGTAGACCAGGCGCTCGTGGGCGGCGTGCTGGTCGACGATGACGACGCCGTCGCGGGTCTGCGCCACGATGTAGGTCTCATGCACCTGCGCACGCGCGGCGCCGAGCGGGCGGTCGATCAGATCGGGCGCGGTTGCGGCGGTCTCGATCCGCGCGTCGGCCGATGGTGCCCCGACATCGAATGCCGCCTGGGCGGCCTCCGCAAAGCCCGCGAGCGCGGTAGCGCCCGCCACTGGAAAGACCGGCCGCGCCGGTGATCGACGCCAATTCCAGCCCGGGCGCGATACGCTGTTGCCGCGCAACGCCGCGACCGCCGCCATGCCGCCAGTCGAGGCGGCGCGACGTCCTTCTCGCGCGAGGCCCTCCTGCAAGGTGCGCACGATCAGCGCACGCACGAGGCCGCCATCGCGAAACCGTACCTCGGTCTTGGCGGGATGGACATTGACGTCAACCTCGCGCGGATCGAGCGTGATGAAAAGCGCGAGGATCGGTTGGCGGTCGCGCGGTAGATAGTCCGCATAGGCCCCGCGCACCGCGCCGAGCAGGAGCTTGTCGCGCACCGGGCGGCCGTTGACGAACAGATATTGCGCCAACGCGTTGGCGCGGCTCATCGTCGGCAGAGCGGCGAAGCCTTCGATCGCAAGGCCGTCGCGGCCGCCGCGGATCTCGATGGCATTGGACCGGCGAAGTCGGCGCCCAGAATGTCGGCGAGGCGGGCGAGCCGCCCGGGCGCGCCCGGCAGCGCGGCGGCCCAGGTCACCGGTGCGCGCTCCTCGCCCGCCAGCGTGAACGTCACGTCGGGCCGGCTCATGGCGAGCCGGCGCACCGCCTCGCGGATCGCGGCGCCTTCGCTGCGGTCGGTCTTTAGAAACTTCAGGCGCGCCGGTGTGGCGTAGAAGAGGTCGCGCACCTCGACCCGCGTACCCTGATCGAGCGCCGCCGGCTTGAGCGCCGACTTGGCGCCGGCATCGACCATGATCGCCCAGGCATGCGGCGCGTGTGCGCTGCGGGTCGTGATCGTAAGCCGCGCCACGGCACCAATCGAGGGCAATGCCTCGCCGCGAAAGCCAAGGGTTTGGATCGCAAGCAGGTCGTCACCGTCGAGCTTCGAGGTGGCGTGGCGTTCGACCGCAAGCGCAAGATCGTCCGGCGTCATGCCGCTGCCGTCGTCGGTGACGCGAACAAGCCGCCGCCCGCCGCCGTCGGTGACGATCTCGATCCGGGACGCGCCGGCGTCGAGGGCATTCTCGACGAGCTCCTTGACGACGCTCGCCGGGCGCTCGACCACCTCGCCGGCGGCGATGCGGTTGATGATAGCGGGCGCTAGCTGGCGGATCGGCATGGCGCGACTCGGGTGGCAGGGCGCGAGTGTAGCAACAATCGGCCGCGCGCTCGACACGCTCTCGCCGTCACCCCGAGGCGCTCGACCACCGTTGCGGTTGAGTCTCGAAGGATGTGGCCGATGCGCTCAACGCACCTCGAACACGAGCTTGCCGCGGAAATGGCGCGACTCACTCAGCCGGTGGGCGTCAGCAACCTGCGGCAGACGATAGAGTTTGATCTGCGGGGCGCGGATGGCGCCGGCTCCGAACAGTTGCGCGATGCGCTCGAGCGGTGCCCGCGCGCGCCCGACCGCAGGCCGCAACGCCGTGACGTTGGCGCGCTCGGGCTTGGGCGCCTGCGCGCCCGACGCGATGAAGGCGGCGCGGCCCCCCGGCTTGAGGACGGAGAACGATCGTTCCGCCACGTCGCCGCCGACGGTCTCAAAGACAGCGTCGCATCTTGGCCCGATCTGCGTGAAGTCGCTCGTCGTGTAATCGATGATCTCATCGGCCCCGATGTCGCGCAGGTACGCGTGGTGTGCCGCGCGCGCTGTCGTGATCACATGGGCGCCGAGATGCTTGGCAAGCTGAATCGCGAAGCTCGCGACCCCGCCCGCGCCGCCCTGGATCAGGATCGTCTCCCCGCGCTTGAGATGCAGCGTATCCTCGACGGAACTCAGGGCCGTCAGGCCGGCGAGCGCCAAGGCGGCGGCGTTGACGTGGGTGAGCGTGTCCGGCTTCCTGGCGGCGATCGCGGCGGTGATGGCGACTTTCTCGGCATAGGCCCCCTCCCGACCGGCCTCGAGCACGCCGAAGACTTGATCGCCCACCGCAAGATCCACAACGCCTGCGCCAACGGCGCCGACCACGCCGGAAAAATCCCGACCCAGGATCAACGGAAAGCTCGCCTGCTTGTATTGGCCGCTGCGCACCTTCCAATCAGCGCCATTGACGCTCGCGGCAACCACATCGATAACCACTTGGCCCGATCCTGCGACGGGGTCGGGCACGTCGCCGTATTGTAGGACGTCCGGCCCGCCAAAGCGTTCAATGAAAACAGCCTTCATCGCCTTCCTGCCTCGCTACTCGTGCGGTGGATTTGAAATTCCTAGCACCATTGCGCCAATCCCGTATAGGAACTTCAAGTCAAAAACCGAACGAGAATCACCTGTTGCTAGTGCTCTTTCTCCGAAGTTCGAATCGAGGATGCCGGAAAGTGTGCCGAACTTCGGAATTGAAGCACGCCCAGCGGGTGTGTTGATTGCCGTACGGAACATTCGCCGAATGGTACACGGCGCTTGCGCCCAGGCAACGGAGCATCATCGATGACCTCGCCCGGGCGTGTCCCGATTTTCGACGGCCACAATGACGTGCTGCTGCGGCTCGACCGGCGTGGCGGCACCGACGCGCCTCGGGCTTTCCTGGAGGGCGAGGCCAAAGGCCAACTTGATCTTCCCATGGCGCAGGCAGGGGGATTCGCCGGCGGACTGTTTGCGGTGTTCGTCCCCTCGCGCGAGGGCCGCAATGGCAACACGGCGGCGCAAGATGCCAGCAGCCCGCCTACGGTCGAATTGACGCCGGCGCAACGAGCCGTGTTTCGCATGGTGTCGCTTCTCCTGCGTATCGAGCGTGAAGCGGAAGGCCGCGTGCGAATTTGCCGAACAGTCGCTGACATCCAACGACGCCTCAAGGAGGGCGTGTTGGCACCCGTGCTTCATATCGAAGGCGCGGAGGCAATCGATTCCAATTTCGAACTGCTCGACGTACTCCATGAAGCTGGACTTCGCTCGCTTGGTCCGGTGTGGAGCCGACCGAATGCGTTCGGACACGGCGTGCCGTTCCGTTGTCCGGCTTCCCCCGACACCGGACCGGGACTCACCGACCTCGGCAAGGCACTGATTGGCGCGTGCAACCGGTTGCGGATCCTGGTCGACCTGTCGCACCTCAACGAAGCCGGCTTCTGGGATGTTGCCGCGATCAGCGATGCGCCGCTCGTCGCCACCCATTCCAACGCGCATGCGTTGAGCCCGCATTCGCGCAATCTCACCGACAAGCAACTGGCAGCGATCCGCGCGAGCGGCGGCCTGGTCGGCGTCAACTTCGCGACCAGCTTTCTGCGCTCGGACGGCCGCCAGGATGCCGACACCCCCGCCGAACTCGCGATCGCGCACCTCGAGCACATGCTTGAACATGTCGGTGAAGACGGCGTCGGCTTTGGATCGGATTTCGACGGCGCCACCATCCCAAAAGGAATTGGAAATGCGGCCGGACTGCAAAACCTCGTCGAGATCATGCGCACGCGCGGTTACGGCGAGCCGCTGATTGAGAAAGTATGCTTTCGAAATTGGTTGCGGGTGTTGCGAAAAACCTGGGGACGCTGAAGCAGAATGATCTGTCTTCGAGCAAAGGTTACTCCGGCATCAGCTTGTCGAGCGTGATCGGCAAATCGCGCGCAGCGAACGCGTAGGACAGGCGGTGGCGGATCTTCAAATAGGTGTAGTTCGTGGCAAACCCTTTGAGCGGTAGCTCGATCGCGGTGATGATCTCGTCCTGGCGCAGATTGCTGTCGATCTGCGGCGCGGCGCCCGGCAGGCGATAGAAGTCAGCGAACGCAATGCTGCGCTCGCCGGCTGTCCCGATCACGAGCACGTTTGCCTTCAGCGCGGCGAGCGCGACGCATATGTCGGAGGGGTGCACGGCAATGCAATGCGGACTTGTCCCTAGGATTGCGCGTGCATCCGGTTGAAGCCGTCGAACGCCGAGCAACCGCTGCCGGGCTCACGCTTATTGCGATTAATCAAGCGAAGGTCTGCCGCCGCGCAACCGCTTCACGC
>CAWHYZ010000029.1:0-77829 GCA_963833605.1 uncultured Alphaproteobacteria bacterium | reverse complement strand
GATGCTGTCGAAAAAGGGCTTGAGAACGTCGCCGAACAGTGATTCGCTGATTCTGTGGATCACGGTCTTGGAGGCGGCGATGATGGGTCGGCGGCGCGGCGATCAAGCAAGTTTTTTCTATGAGTTTCGGCTCGATGAGCGCGTCCCGAAGGAGCCCCTGCTCAGGCGCATCGATGGTTTTGTGACTGCGGCGCTCGCCGATGTGCACGAGCGGCTGAAGTCGTATTATAGCGAGATCGGCCGGCCCTCGGTCGATCCTGAACTGATGATCCGGATGCTGATTGTTGGGTACTGCTACGGTCTTCGCTCGGAACACAGGTTGACCCAGGAAGTCGAGTTGCATCTGGCGTACCGGTGGTTCTGTCGGCTCGATCTTGATGATCAGGTGCCACACCACTCGACCTTCTCGGAGAACCGGCTCCACAGGTTCCGGGAGAGCGATGTCTTTCGCCACATCTTCGAGCGTGTGGTTGTGGCCTGCATGGCGGCCGGCTTGGTCAAAGGTGAAGGGTTCGCGGTTGATGCCAGCGTGATGGAGGCCAATGCCAGCCGTTATCACGGCAAAGCTCCTGACGAGATCACCTGGGCTGAGCCCGAGCACCAGACACGCGCGGTCAAGGAATATCTCGCGGCGCTCGAACACGAGGCGGAACCCAATCCGGATCGCACGCCGCCAAAAGTAATCTCACCAAGCGATCCCTGCTCGGCATGGACGGCCAAAGCCAACAAGCGGGTTCAGTTTGGCTATGGGCTCAATTATCTCATCGACACTGAGAACGCGGTCATTGTCGACGTTGAGCCGACGCCGGCGCGCACCTATGACGAGGTTGAGTCCACGAAGACGATGCTCGAGCGCACCGAGCATCGCTTTAAGTTGAAGCCGAAGCGGCTTGCCGCCGACACCGCTTATGGGACTGGCCGTTTTCTCGGCTGGTTGGTCGGCCGCGGGATCGCGCCGCATATTCCCGTTCGCGATGCCGGCGAGCGCGACGACGGCACCTTCTCTCGCAGCGACTTTCGCTGGGACAGACGACACGGCGTCTACATCTGCCCGAACAATAAGGTACTGCACACTACCGGCACAGTGCACGACGGCACCATGCTCCGCTATCGCGCCTCCAAGTTCGACTGCGATGTTTGTGCGCTGAAGATGCGGTGCTGTCCTAACATGACTGCGCGACAGGTCCCCCGTGATATTCACGAAGATGCACGCGACATGGCGCGACGGCTTATGGGGACAAAGGGCTTTCTCGAGTCGCGTGACGAGCGTAAGCGTGTCGAGATGCGCTTTGCCCACCTGAAAATTCACCACGGCTTTGAACGCATGAGGCTTCGGGGGCTTTCCGGTGCGCGTGACGAATTCCATCTCGCAGCTATCGTACAAAACCTCAAGACTCTGGCGTTAAGAGAGCCCTCGCACCCCCGCCTGTAGTCCAGTCCGCGTCACCTGCCTGAGAGTTCGGTGACGACGAGATGATTTCCGGCGCTCAAACGCTCGCCTGAGCTCCGGTCTCGGTCCCTCTGAGAGCAATTCCAACCGAAAACAGCGACTTTTTCGACAGCATACCTCCACCGCCGCTGCACTCTCCATGGCCAGCAAGCGGCGGTGCAGGATGACGATCTGTTCGCGGAGCGCCCGCCGGACGATGAGCAGCGGTTCCACCAGTACCGCCAAGTCGGGAAAGTTCTCCACAAGCTCTTGGATGCGGGCCTCGAACTTCACCTTCCCAACCATTCCGACCTTGAGGCCGAAGTTGCGCAAAGTGCCGCGTAGATCGTTCTCGATGGCAATCGCCTTCGACTGCAGAAGCTTGCGATGGGTCAGCAGCATTCGCAGTTTCTGACTGCGTAAAGTCTTCACATGCACCGGACGGTAAAGTCCCACCCGCATCATCTGGGCGATGCCGCGCGCATCGTTGCGGTCGGTCTTGTTGATCTGCGCCTTCAGCACCGCCTGCATGTGCCGGGTTTCAACACAGACCACTGGCAAACCTGCTTCGGTTAGGGCGCTGAACAGCCATTGCGACAGCGGTCCAGCTTCCAGCCCGATCCGCTTTAAGTCGAAGCCGGGGTTCTTCAGCACCGCCAACAGCGCTTCAGGCTCGCTCGCTACCTTCACTTCCCGCACGATCCTGCCGGTGTCATCCACAATGCAGATGCTGGTCTCCTTGACCGAAACGTCCAATCCACCAAAATGGTCCATGCTGCGCTTCTCCTTCTGATGCTTGAGGCCGTACACACGGACCTCGTTTCACCATCAGCCTGAAGCGCAGCACCCAAAATCTTCAGCTATCCACAACCTGGGCCGGCCGATTACCCCATCTTTGCACCCGACAGCGACCGAATGGCGGACTTGCGGAAGTCCAAGTTGCGCCATGTGTGGACGGCTCCGAGTTGGCAAGGAGAATCTTCACGTTTGCAGGCTTGGTCGGTGCAGCCATGTGTTCGGCCTACGTGCGCGGTTGACATGACCGCTGGCCATAATGCCCTCCGCGGATCAGGTCCCGGTCATAACCTCGCATTCGACAATGCGCTGGCACAAGTGGGTTGTCCTGATCGCCGGATCGACTGGCTCTGCATTACGTGCTGTTCGCCCTCCCAACCTTCACATCACGCCGGATGTCCGGCGCAATCTCGTTTACGCCGCAAGTGCGACGGGTTGCCTATAACGCTCGCCCCTGGCCATCATGGCCCAGGCCATTCTGGCGATCTTGTTGGCAAGCGCGATGGCGGCAACCTTCGTTGGCCGCCGTGCAAGCAATGCCGCAAGCCAGGGGCGATGCTTGGTTCCGTGGATCTTGGCGTAGCGGATGACGGCGAGTGCACCGGCCACGAACAGGCTACGCAGATAGCGGTCACCTTGCTTGCTGATACTGCCGAGTCTGTCCTTGCCCCCGCTCGAGTGCTGCTTCGGAACGAGCCCGATCCAAGCCGAGAAGTTTCGTCCCGATCGGAAGGTCCTGGGGTCAGCGACACTGGCGACCAGAGCGGTCGCCAACATCGGACCGACCCCGGGAATGTAATGAAGGCGCTGGCTCGTTTCATTGGACCGGTGCCAGGCCATGATCATCCGATCGAACTTCACAATCTGCTCCTTCAGGATGAGCAGTTGGGCGCCGAGTGCGGCAAGGCATGCGCGCGCAATCTCAGGCACCCGTTTGTCGCTCGGGTCGGCAACAACATGGAGCAGTTCCTCAACTCCTCTGCGCCCGACCGGCGCGACAATGCCGAACTCAGCGAGGTAGGCTCGGATCGAATTAATCACCGCGGTCTGCTGGCGGATAAACAGATGGCGCGTGCGATGAAGCATCAGGCAACTCTGCTGCTCAGGGGTCTTGGTTGGCACAAACCGCATGGTGGCTCTGGTGACGGCTTCACAAATCGCCTCAGCATCGGCCATGTCGTTCTTCTGCCGTTTGACGTAGGGCTTCACATAGGCCGGCGGCATCAGGCGTACCGTATGACCGAGCGCCGTGAGCTCGCGCGACCAATGATGCGACGATGCGCAGGCTTCGATACCAACCAGGCATGACGGCAGCTTCTGAAAGAACGCCAGAACGTAGCGGCGCTTGAGCTGACGGCGGATAATCACATCGCCTTTCGCATCGATGCCGTGGACCTGGAAAACAGACTTTGCGATGTCGAGACCAACTGTAGTGACCGTTTGCATGACTTACTCCTCCGAATCATGGGGCCTTAGCAGCACCCACGTCCATGGCACTCATGTGCCGGTGGAGGAGCCGTCCACAGCATCATAACCAGACATGAACTCGATTAGCGAGCAAACTAGGCTGCTTTCCGGCACGGCTTCGCCCTGGGCCTCGAAGGCATCGTCGCCAGCGCCGTGATCGGGCCTACCGATCAGGCCGCTCACCCGGCTGGATCAAGGTGAAGAACCCGGACGCGCCAGCGGCGACCAGGGTGATTGGGAAGCTGCGGCGAGTTCACCGCCCGCGGTGCTATGCAGGGCAAGTTCAAAAGTTTCCAAAGATATTCGGGGAGCGCGCGGCTGCGCGTGGTGCGGGAGAGGAGTAAGCGTACCCGGTCGCAATTGAGGCGAACTGGCCGGTTTTGAATGAGCAATTGAGCAATATTGAACAGCTTGAAGTGTCTTTCCCGCCGCACTGTGTAGGTGGGGCGGGTTTTTGATCGGGTTCGAGGGGGGCTCCTAACAGTGGAGAATCCCAATGCTAGACATCCAAGACTTCATCGAACGCACGAATATTGCTAACTTCACGGAACGTCTCAAAACAGAAAACGACCCGACGAAACGGACGCTTCTATTCACGCTTTTGGCTGAGGAAGAAGCCAAACTGGCAAGTCATCTTCACAAAGGTTAATAGGCCCTCTCCTTCGGCGGTTTTTTGAGATTGGTCAAATGACAAGCCGCCGACGGCGTTAGGGTGCGTCATGGCGCCAATTACTTATCGATGTCCCTTCACAGGCCGGAATGTGCAGGGATAGTTGGCGGACGACCCGTCCTCGAATGAAAGCCAAGGCCTCTATGAGGCCATGACCTGCTTGGCCTGCAATCGGGTGCATCTCGTAAATCGATCGACGCACAAGGTATTAGGCGACGACAACGGATAGGTCGCCTTGCCTCGGCCAAGCGCGGTTTTGCAGGTCCAGATACGAAGGAGCACCAAGAATGACCACCACGTTCGAGTCGCGCGCTCAGCGCCTCAAGTCTGAGAAGCCGGTGCGGCCGCCGGCACCAAGGGCAGAGGCCGCACGCAAGCTCGCGCAGGCGCATAACGACGCACTATCGAGCAATCCCCAATTCAAGGAAGCGAAGCCCGGGCAAGGCTTCGTGCTAGTGGGGGCGAAGCGCTCGACGTTGGATACTTAATGGGAGTGAGCGAGCGTTGGCTTGCGTTAGAAGCGGCGTTCGCAGGTGAGTTGCCAGCCAGCGCCGCGCAACAAAATGCTGAGACCGGAATTGTGGCCTATTAATTCCGGTCTCACGTTGTTCTTAGAGCGGCCGGCCTAGGCGGCGGCCTTACTCGGTACAGCGCCCGTCCTAATCTCGATTGTCTTGGTGGTCTTGATAGCCTTAGCCGGCTTCTTGATCGTGAGAAGCAGTACGCCCCTGTCGAAATGAGCGTCGACCGCGCCGTTCTCGGGTTCGAAAGGCAGGGACATCGATCGGTAGAATGAGCCGTAGCTTCGCTCCTCGACGTGCCAATCCTTTTCTTCCTTCGTACTTTCCGCCTTTTTCTCACCGGAAATGACCAGCTGGTTGTTGTCCAGGCTGACCTTGATATCCCTCTCGTCCACGCCCGGAAGCTCGGCCGTCACTTCGAAGGCATTCTTTGTTTCCGACACACTAATTGCCGGCGCGCCTGCCCCAATGTCGGCAGAGGACGAATTCTGATCAAAAGCGCGACGCGCGTTTTCCATTTCGCGCCGCACCGCTCGGAACAGGTCTGGTGTCAGCTCTTGGCTTGTAGTCCACAATCTCGGGAGATTCATCTGTTCACTCCATCGTAGGTTAAGAAAATATCGAAGGGGCTTCCCTTGCTGAAGCCGGGCAATGACCGCTTGCGCTTTTCGATGAAGAAGAAACGGGAGCCGTAAGCGGAACTTCGGACCGGATGCCGATAGCACCCGAGCCGAACACAGCTCCATTTGAACGGTCATTGTGCCTGCTGACGGCACCAAGCTGCCAACTGGAGGAGCAGAGACCTTCGACACGTCCCCGCTTTATCGGCAGCTCACGGACAAGCGACTACTTGTCTTCAATGGAATCAATTGGGGTGCCGAACGTAAAGTACAATGCCGGGTCGAGAAGATAAGCGCGGAGCACCGTCTTGCCGTCACGCGTAATGGGGCTATCGGATTGCGGCGCCGCCGACGAGGCGATCAGGAGCCACCCGTCGAATGTCTCAGTTGGGTCGATGCTGTCGAAAAAGTCGCTGTTTTCATTTGGAATTGCTCTCGGAGGAACCGAGACCGGAGCTCAGGCGAGCGTTTGAGCGCCTGAAATCATCTCATCGCCACCGAATTCTCAGGCAGGTGACGCGGACTGGACTACGGCCGGGGGCGCGAGGGCTCGAAACGCCAGCGTCTTGAGGTTCTGCACGATAGCGGCGAGATGGAATTCGTCGCGGGCACCGGAAAGTCCTCGCAGCCGCATGCGTTCAAAGCCGTGGTGAATTTTGAGGTGGGCAAAACGCATCTCGACACGCTTGCGTTCATCACGTGACTTGAGAAAGCGCTTTGTCCCCATAAGCCGTCGCGCCGTGTCGCGGGCATCTTCGTGAATATCGCGGGGTACCTGTCGCGCAGTCATGTTTGGACAGCACCGCATCTTCAGCGCACAAGCATCGCAGTCGAACTTGGAGGCGCGGTAGCGGAGCATGTTGCCATCGTGCACGGTGCCGGTAGTGTGCAGCACCTTATTGTTCGGGCAGACGTAGACGCCGTGTCGTTGGTCCCAGCGAAAGTCGCTGCGTGAGAAGGTGCCGTCATCGCGCTCGCTGGCATCGCGAACCGGAATATGCGGTGCGATCCCGCGGCCAACCAACCAGCCGAGGAAACGGCCCGTTCCATAAGCAGTGTCGGCGGCAAGCCGCTTCGGCTTCAACTTAAAGCGATGTTCGGTGCGCTCGAGCATCGTCTTTGTGGACTCAACCTCGTCATAGGTGCGCGCCGGCGTCGGTTCAACGTCGACAATGACGGCGTTCTCGGTATCGATGAGATAATTGAGCCCATAGCCGAACTGCACGCGTTTGTTGGCCTTGGCCGTCCATGCCGAGCAGGGATCACTGGGTGAGATCACTTTTGGCGGCCTGCGATCGGGATTGGGTTCTACCTCGGGTTCGAGCGCCGCGAGATACTCCTTGACCGCGCGTGTCTGGCGCTCGGGCTCAGCCCAAATGATCTCGTCTGGCGCTTTACCGTGATAACGGCTGGCGTTGGCCTCCATCACACTGGCATCGACAGCAAATCCCTCGCCTTTGACCAGCCCAGTGGCCATGCAGGCGCTGACGACGCGTTCGAAGATGTGGCGAAACACATCGCCCTCGCGGAACCGATGCAGCCTGTTCTCCGAGAAAGTCGAATGATGCGGGACCTTGTCATCAAGATCGAGCCGACAAAACCAGCGGTACGCCAGATGCAACGCAACTTCCTGCGTCAGCCTGCGTTCAGACCGCAGGCCGTAGCTGTAGCCAATGATCAGCATCCGGATCATCAGCTCGGGATCAACCGACGGTCGCCCAATCTCGCTGTAGTACGGCTTCAGCCGCTCGTGCATATCGGCGAGTGCCGCCGACACAAAGCTATCGACACGCCTGAGCAGGTGCTCCTTCGGGACGCGTTCATCGAGCCGGAACTGATAGAAAAGGCTCGCTTGGTCGCCGCACCGCCGACCCATCATCGCCACCTCCAAGGCTGTGACCCTTGGAATCACCGGAATCACTGTTCGGCAACGTTCTCAAGCCTTTTTCGACAGCATCGGTCATTCGCTACAGAGGCATCCGGCCCTAGGACCGATCCCATGTCGGCTATACCCCCAATAGCGACCAAATGATTGCGTCGCAGCGAAACGACGCAACGTGCCAATAGGAGGCGAGTGAGCGGACATCGTAGATCGTCAGCTTCGTGCCTGCCAACAGCAGACATCTCGCCGGTCATTCGACGGCCGCATCGGCTCGCATGAGGAACGTCTCGGGAATCGACAGCGACACGAGGAGCACCGTCAACGCCGCGAGCCGGATGCGCAGCAGCCTTATGGTTTGAGCTCCCACGCCTTGAGCTTCTTCGCTGCCGTGCCGAACTGGCCGAGCTGGTAGACCGCCGCACCCGTCGGAGAAAAGGTGAATGATTCGAACGGTTCGGCCTGCATCTTGTCGAGGAATTCGCGAGAGGCGACACCGGTGGTGACGTGCGGATTGAAGGACTTCGCCGGAAGCCCTCGGCACGAACGCCGAGACGTAGGCAATCAACTGCGGATCGATGACCGGATCGTCGCGCGTGGTGACGAATGCGGCCGAGGCTCCGGTCTCCACCGTGAACGGCGCAACCGCGGCGATCAGGTCTTGCTGTAGCTTGAGCAGTTCGGGCGTCGGCTTGAAGACGATGCCCGCAAGCCCAACCCGTTGCTCGGGATGTAATAGTACTTGAAGGCTTCGAGCTTCATGCCGCTCACATTTGCGCGGACGAGAAGCGGCTCGACCGCGGCGTAGACCTTGTCGAGGTCCGCCGTGCGGACGAAACGCTGGATCATCGTGATGTGCGGACGGTGCGTCGCATCGAGGGCGAAACCCTGCGGGAAGTCCGCGCGCAGTCGAGCGTTGCTAGCGGCGGAACGCTCGAGCATCACGGCATCCGGTTCGAGCAGGATGTCGATGGCCGTAAGGGGGCTTTGCTCTGCAAAGACCTGCTTCCAGTCGTCCTTCATGCTAACGACGGTCCAGCCGTCCTTCTTCGCCTGGTCGTAAAGCGTCTGCGGAAAGGCACCAAGCTTGGTGTCCGGCAAGCCCTTTGCCGGGCCGTAAGCGTATTCGCGGGCGGCATCGTCGTGGAGCACCAGCAGCATGAACCGCGCGCCGGCGCCGCCTTGCGTGTATTCCAGCATCTCCTTGTCGCCACGGGAGTTTCCGAAGGCGGCAATGGGTCGTCGGCCGATGTGCTGGTTGATGCCGACGGGCTTGTCGGCCTTGTCGTCATTGAAGTTCAGTTCCGGCAGACGCAGCAGAGCGGGCTTGCCGTTGCGCATTTCGAACCTTGTCTTGACGCTACTGCCGACGACCTGCTCCGGCGGGATGCCATAGGCTTTCTCCGTCCATGGCCTCATGAACTCGATACCGCCGCCCGAGACGATGAAGTTCTTGAAGCCGTTCGCCCGCAGGTAGGCGAGCAGCTCGACCATGGGCTGGTAGGTCATGTCGGTGAAGAGCCTGCCGGTCTTGGGATGCTTTGCGGCGGCGATCCAGTCCTTCACGATTTGCGCGAATTCCACCGCGGTCATGCCGGCGTGGGTGGTCATTATGAGGTCCAGGACGGCGCGGTCACCGCCGGCAAGCGCGGCATTGACATCGCCCTTGAGGAGCGAGGCAAACGGTTGCTTGGCTTTCCATTCCGGATGCTGAGGTGCCAGCGCCTTCACGCGATCGAGCGCGAAGTAGAGCTGGACGGGCATCGGCTGCTCGCACCACAGTGTGCCGTCGTTGTCGAACGTGGCGATGCGTTGTGGCGGCGGCACGAAGTCAGGTGAGCCGGGTCGGGTGACCTTTTCGACGAAAGCAACGATGGATTTTTTCGCTGTCCCGTCGTTCCACGAGGGCAGAGGATCGCTTTGGGCAAAAGCCGGCGCACCGAAAACAAGCAGCGTGGCCGGCAATAGCGACAGAAGAGTGCGTTTGGAGATCATGGCAAGTCCTCCATCTACGCGGATTGGACTCCCTACTTCTGGGGGCTTCCCAAACCCTGGTTCTCCATAAGCGTGCTGTCGCTCAGCTTGGACATGACCTCGTCCAGGTTGAAGCTGGCGGCCTTCTGGCGCTGCGGGTACTCCTTGAAACTTGCCAGGAACTGGCCGACGTAGTCCTGCGCCGGCACCACCAGGAAGGCGTGATCGAGCAGCCAGTCGTAATAGGTGTTCGACGTTATGTCGGCGCGCTCGTAGGGATCCGTGCGGAGATTGAAGATCTTGGGCACTCGCAGATTAGTGAACGGCTCCGACCAGACGCGCAGCGTGCCCTGCGCCCGCTGCTCCATGAACACGAGCTTGAAGTTGTCGTAGCGCAGCCCGGTCAATTGCTGGTCGTCGTTGAAGTAGAGGAACGTCTTGCGTGGGCTCTTGGGTGTCTGCCCAGTCAGGTAGGGTACCAAATTGTCGCCGTCGGGATGGACCTTATAGGTCATGTCTCCGACCTTGTAGCCCTTCATGAGCTTGTCTTTCACATCGGCGTCGCCGCCGATCGCCACGAGCGTCGGCAGCCAGTCGAGATGGGAGACAATTTCGTTGGAGATCTGGCCCGGCTTGATCTCGCCCGGCCAACGCACCATTCCCGGCACCCGATAGGCGCCTTCCCAGTTCGAGTTCTTCTCGTTGCGGAATGGCGTCATCGCCCCGTCGGGCCATGAGTTCATGTGCGGGCCATTGTCGGTCGAGTACATGACGAAGGTGTTGTTGGCGATGCCGAGATCGTCCAGCGCCTTGAGCACGGTCCCGACGTTCCTGTCGTGATCGATCATGGTGTCGTGATAGGGGCTCTGGAACTGACCCGCCTGGCCGATGCTCTCGGGCTTGGCGTGAGTGCGGAAGTGCATGTGGGTGAAATTCACCCAGACGAAGACCGGCTTGCCTGCCTTGTTCTGGCGCTGAATGAAGTCGACGGCGCGGTCGGCGATGTCATCGTCGATCGTCACCATCCGCGCCTTGGTCAGCGGGCCGGTGTCCTTGCACACCTGCTTGCCGACCTTGCCGAAGCGCGGGTCGACGGTCGAATCGTCCATGTCCGATGCCTTGCAGTCCATTACACCACGCGGACCGAACTTGGCGCGAAACGCGGGGTCCTTCGGATAGTCCGGCAGTTCCGGCTCTTCCTCGGCGTTGAGATGATAGAGATTACCGTAGAACTCGTCGAAGCCGTGGACCGTCGGCAGGAACTCGTTGCGGTCGCCCAGGTGGTTCTTGCCGAATTGCCCGGTTGCATAGCCCAACGGCTTCAACAGTTCGGCGATCGTCGGATCTTCCTTGCGCAAGCCTAGCGTCGCGCCCGGCAGGCCAACCTTGGTCAGGCCGGTACGCAGGCCCGCCTGACCGGTGATGAAGGAGGCCCGGCCCGCCGTGCAGCTTTGCTCGGCGTAGAGATCAGTGAACATCATGCCTTCGCTGGCAAGGCGGTCGATATTTGGCGTCTGGTAGCCCATCAGCCCGCGCGTATAAGCGCTGACGTTGGACTGGCCGATGTCGTCGCCCCAGATAATGACGATGTTTGGCTTGGTGGGGACTGTCTGGGCGATCATCGCTGATGTGGAGAGCAGCCCGGCGCCGATACCCACGCCTAGTGCCGTCAGTAATCGTTTGTATGTCATGCCTTCTGCTTTCGCTGGCCGTCGTTGCAGCATGCGTGTTGACCGTGGTTCGCCTGGGACGGCGAGTCTGCATAAAATTGCTCACTCGGGATTGTTTGGCGTGTCAAGGCGCGGCTCGCCGCCTCAGGATCAGGCGTATTATGGCGCGCCCCGGACAGGCGCGGAATGGCTCTGTGACCAAAAGGAACGACGAAGGCGGTAGAGTGCGACTTCCGCTCTGGGTCGTCACCTCCTCCACACGTTGCGCGCAACTGTACAGAGATGAAGGAGGGCCCTTCGGGTTCTGCAAACAGGTGCTGATTAAGCCACTGCAAGCTGCTGCGGTCAAAAGCCGTGGTGGTGAGCGTTGCAGTCAAGTCTGAGCAGAAGCTCAGGCAGGCACGGTCGAGAGAGGCGAGCGTAAGCGAACCGCTGCAGAAGCGTCGAAAGCGGATTAGGCGATGCCAAAACCGGGGGGTGACCCTTCCTCCGGGATCAGCTCGGGGGATGCCCTCATACTGCCCGAGCGGCATCCGGCGTGTAGGCGGCGCGAAGCTCGATCAGGCTGTCGTACGGAACGTGAGAACTTACTCTACGTCACGCCGATGGCGTGAAGGCACAAGCCACAAGCGGCTCCAACCGCGAGAGCGAGAGTACTGACGCGCAGCGCAGGGGCGGAGCAGCTCGTAGTAGGGATGAAGGCTCTGTAATGGAGCTGGACCGAAGGGGCTGCGTTGTTCAGCCGAGATCACAGGCCAACCGGTGACGGAGGAGCCCGTGGACAAGGCAAAGCCGTTATGGCAACGGCCGAACATCGGGAGCCGTATGAATCCAGAGGTTCACGTACGGTTCTGGAGCGCCATATGCTGTCGAAAAAGGCTTGAGAACGTTGCCGAACAGTGATTCCGGTGATTCCAAGGGTCACAGCCTTGGAGGTGGCGATGATGGGTCGGCGGTGCGGCGACCAAGCGAGCCTTTTCTATCAGTTCCGGCTCGATGAACGCGTCCCGAAGGAGCACCTGCTCAGGCGTGTCGATAGCTTTGTGTCGGCGGCACTCGCCGATATGCACGAGCGGCTGAAGCCGTACTACAGCGAGATTGGGCGACCGTCGGTTGATCCCGAGCTGATGATCCGGATGCTGATCATTGGCTACAGCTACGGCCTGCGGTCTGAACGCAGGCTGACGCAGGAAGTTGCGTTGCATCTGGCGTACCGCTGGTTTTGTCGGCTCGATCTTGATGACAAGGTCCCGCATCATTCGACTTTCTCGGAGAACAGGCTGCATCGGTTCCGCGAGGGCGATGTGTTTCGCCACATCTTCGAACGCGTCGTCAGCGCCTGCATGGCCACTGGGCTGGTCAAAGGCGAGGGATTTGCTGTCGATGCCAGTGTGATGGAGGCCAACGCCAGCCGTTATCACGGTAAAGCGCCAGACGAGATCATTTGGGCTGAGCCCGAGCGCCAGACACGCGCGGTCAAGGAGTATCTCGCGGCGCTCGAACCCGAGGTAGAACCCAATCCCGATCGCAGGCCGCCAAAAGTGATCTCACCCAGTGATCCCTGCTCGGCATGGACGGCCAAGGCCAACAAACGCGTGCAGTTCGGCTATGGGCTCAATTATCTCATCGATACCGAGAACGCCGTCATTGTCGACGTTGAACCGACGCCGGCGCGCACCTATGACGAGGTTGAGTCCACAAAGACGATGCTCGAGCGCACCGAACATCGCTTTAAGTTGAAGCCGAAGCGGCTTGCCGCCGACACTGCTTATGGAACGGGCCGTTTCCTCGGCTGGTTGGTTGGCCGCGGGATCGCACCGCATATTCCGGTTCGCGATGCCAGCGAGCGCGATGACGGCACCTTCTCACGCAGCGACTTTCGCTGGGACCAACGACACGGCGTCTACGTCTGCCCGAACAATAAGGTGCTGCACACTACCGGCACCGTGCACGATGGCAACATGCTCCGCTACCGCGCCTCCAAGTTCGACTGCGATGCTTGTGCGCTGAAGATGCGGTGCTGTCCAAACATGACTGCGCGACAGGTACCCCGCGATATTCACGAAGATGCCCGCGACACGGCGCGACGGCTTATGGGGACAAAGCGCTTTCTCAAGTCACGTGATGAACGCAAGCGTGTCGAGATGCGTTTTGCCCACCTCAAAATTCACCACGGCTTTGAACGCATGCGGCTGCGAGGACTTTCCGGTGCCCGCGACGAATTCCATCTCGCCGCTATCGTGCAGAACCTCAAGACGCTGGCGTTTCGAGCCCTCGCGCCCCCGGCCGTAGTCCAGTCCGCGTCACCTGCCTGAGAATTCGGTGGCGATGAGATGATTTCAGGCGCTCAAACGCTCGCCTGAGCTCCGGTCTCGGTTCCTCCGAGAGCAATTCCAAATGAAAACAGCGACTTTTTCGACAGCATCGGTCAAAAGCGGAAAAGCTCGGAATGAGCACAATGTGGCCGGTTTGCCCCCCGAAAGCGGACCTTCCAACGTCTGCACATTTATGAGTACACGCCCTAACACTACTTTGGCAGATTTTGAGCCTTATGGGATTGAACGAAGCCGCTGGCGCGGCAGTTAAGGGGCGATCGCAGTCATCGCCTCCTGTCTGAGAGGATCGTGGGTATCAAAGCCCAACCCTTCAGACAGGAGGTTTTCCGATGGCTGAGATCAGCCCTCTTCGCCGCCGCATGATCGAGGACATGACGGTCCGCAATCTTTCACCGGCGACGCAACAATCGTATCTCAACGCCGTATCGAAGTTGAGCCGGTACTTTGGCCGCTCTCCTGATCGTCTCGGCCTGGAAGATATCCACGCCTTCCAGGTTCATCTGGTTGCGACGGGGATCTCATGGCCTTCGCTGAACCAGATCGTCTGCGCGCTGCGGTTCTTCTATGGCGTGACGCTCGGCCAGGACGCGGTACCGGAGCGCATCGCCTATGCGCGCGAGCCGAGCAAGCTGCCGGTCGTGTTGAGCGCTGACGAGGTCGTGCGCTTCCTGGAGGCAATCCCGAGCCTCAAGAGCCGCATGGCGCTGACCACGGTCTACGCCGCCGGACTGCGCGTGTCGGAAGTCGTTCTCTTGAAGATTGCCGACATCGATAGCCAGCGGATGGTGATCCGTGTCGAACAGGGCAAGGGCGGCAAGGACCGCTACGTCATGCTCTCTCCGCAGCTTCTGACGATCCTACGCACCTACTGGCGGCTCACTCGGCCCAAGCGATGGCTGTTTCCCGGCCGCGACGACGAGCGTCCGCTCGTACCCAACGTATTGCACGCCGCTTGCCGTTCAGCCTGCGCGGCGGCTGGCTTGAGCAAGCAGGTGACGGTGCACACCCTGCGGCACACGTTCGCGACCCATCTCTTGGAGAGCGGGGCGGACGTGCGCATCATCCAGGTTCTGCTCGGCCACGCCAGCCTCTCAAGCACGGCGCGCTACACCCGGGTCGCCACCAAAACGATCAGCAACACGCCGAGCCCGCTCGATCGGCTCCGCTTGGACGTCGTGCCACCCGGCTGAGCGGGTGCCATGGCTCCGGCTCTGGAGGTGGCGGATATCTTCCGCCGCCATGGCGAAGCGTTTCGACAGGCGCATTCCGGTCATCTCGGAGGCGTCGAGCGACGGGTCATGGGCGCCATCACGGCGTGCCGGACGGCGGTCCTCGGCGGCCATGTCGAGCAATGCGACGATTGCGGTGCAACCCGCATCGCTTACAACTCGTGCCGCAACCGCCACTGTCCCAAGTGCCAGGGACTGGCGCGGGCCCAATGGCTCGCGGATCGGCAAGCCGAGCTGCTGCCAGTGCCGTACTTCCATGTCGTCTTCACGCTGCCGGCGTCGGTCGGCGAGATCGCGTTCCAGAACAAGTCCGCCGTCTATGCGATCCTGTTCCGCTCGGCGGCCGCAGACACTCGCCACCATTGCGGCCGATCCCAGGCATCTCGGCGCCAAGCTCGGCATGACCATGGTGCTTCACACCTGGGGCCAGACCCTGCAGCATCATCCGCACGTCCACTGCGTCGTTCCCGGCGGCGGGCCCTCACTTGACGGCACCCGCTGGGTCGCTTGTCGTCCCGGCTTCTTCCTGCCGGTGCGTGTGCTCTCGCGGCTGTTCCGCCGGCTGTTCTTGCAGGAGCTGGAGAACGCCTTCGTCGCCGGTAAACTACGGTTCTTCGGCAAGCTCGCAAACCTCGCCGAGCCCGCGGCATTTGCCGAACGTCTCGGCCAACTCCAACGCCTCAACTGGGTGGTCTATGCCAAGCAACCATTCGGCGGGCCCCAGCAGGTGCTGGCCTATCTCGGCCGCTACACCCATCGTGTCGCCATCGCCAACAGCCGGCTGATCTCGCTCGCCGACGGCAAGGTCCGCTTCACCTGGAAGGACTACCGAGCGGACGGCAAGACCAAGGTGATGACCCTCGATGCCGACGAGTTCATCCGCCGGTTCCTGTTGCACACACTACCGGACAGCTTCCACCGCATCCGCCACTACGGCTTCCTCGCCAATGGCTCCCGTAATGACAACATCGCCCACTGTCGTCGGCTGCTCGAGGCCACGGACAGTAGCGTCTGCGAGACTGCCGACAATCGCACGCAAAGGCGATCGCCCATTCATCGCAGCCGATTTCGCCATCTGTCCCGATTGCGGCGGCACCATGCGGCGGATCGCAACTGTGCCGCGCTCCTGCAACCCTGCAGCCATTCTTCTGTGACACGTCATGACCGTCCCGCTGATACCTACCGTGATCGGACTCGGCCCCAGCGCTGCGGACAGCAATGCCCGCACCGGCACCGCGCTGCCGATCAATCTCTCCCACCGAGAATGCCGCCCGTTCCAACCCTGGAGATTGACGCAATCGTGGCATACAGCTCTCGAGCACCGGCAGTGCGCACAAACAAACTCGCCTTCCGCTCGCGCGTCGCCAAGCCCAGTTCCAACATTAACCATCAGCCAGCCATTAGCCACTATCCCCATAGTGCCCAACCTCCCGCGGCTTCGTTCAATCCGGCTTCTTTGAGGTCGCGCTCATCACCGTGTCAACGGGCCCGGCGTGTTCTCGGCCATGCGACCTCACAGAACCCTGAAGATTCCCAAATCAGTATTTCAATGATTTATGGGTGGTCGGCTTTTGGAGGGGCCGACCATGGTTGGCAGGACGTTGGATTGGAAGAAGGAGCTTGGACGCTTTCTCAAGCCTTTTCTGGCTCGGTTGGGTCACAAGGCGCGGCGACAAATGTGTCCACTCTACGTGTCGGGGCTGATCGGTCCAGGCGTCCGCAAGAGCATTCAGCCGATGGCGGAGCGACTTGCGCTAGGTGACTACGATCAATTGCACCACTTCATTGCGGCCGGGATCTGGGATGCAACGCCTTTGGAAAGCGAACTGCTTGTGCAAGCGGATAAGCTCGTGGGCGGCAGCGATGCGGTGCTGGTGATCGACGACACAGCGATACCCAAGAAAGGCACGCATTCGGTTGGTGTCGCTGCGCAATATGCTTCGGCACTGGGCAAGACCGCGAACTGCCAGACCCTGGTGTCGCTGACGCTGGCGCGAGGCGAAGTACCGGTCATGCTGGCGTTGCGGTTGTTTCTTCCCGAGAGTTGGACGAGCAAGCGGGCTCGGTTGGAGCGAGCGGGTGTTCCGGCCGAATATCGAACGGCACGAACGAAACCGGAGATGGCTCTGGTGGAGATCGATCGCGCCATCGCGGCCGGTGTGCGCTTTGGCTGTGTGCTGGCGGATGCGGGCTATGGGATGGGTGCGCCGTTCCGCCAGGGGCTCACAGCTCGCAAACTTGCCTGGGCGGTCGGCATTCCGCGTCATCTCAAGGTTTACCCTGCCGACGTGCAGCTCATCTGGCCCATTGCCGTTCGGGGCCGCCCCCGTCAGCGGCACGTTCCTGACATTCTATCGATACCGGCTGAAAATATGCTGGCCAACGCCAAATGGCGCACCATCAGTTGGCGCACCGGCACGAAAGGAAAGCTCAAGGCTCGGTTTGCAGCGGTCCGTGTTCGTACAGCCGACGGACCTCCTCAGCGGATCGGGGACAAGGGCCAGCAACATCTGCCAGGGCAGGAGGCCTGGCTCATCGGCGAACACAGGATGTCGGGAGAAAGGAAATACTATCTCGCCAACCTGCCGGCAAAGACCGACCTGCGCACCTTGGCGGCCACCATCAAGGCACGATGGATTTGCGAGCAGGCTCACCAGCAGCTGAAAGAAGAACTCGGTCTCGATCACTTCGAGGGACGATCCTGGCAAGGCCTTCACCGTCATGCGCTCATGACGATGATCGCGTATGCCTTCCTCCAGCATCGCCGGCTCGCAACAGCAAGGCGGGAAAAAAAGAATCAACGGGCCGCCGCCTCAGCCAACTCTGCCCGCCGTGCGTCACGCCATCCTCGAACTCTTCGCTCGATTACCGCCGCAGCGATGCCCGCATTGTCGAAAATGGATTTGCAACGAGCAGCGGCGTGAGTAAATCTGCCAAAGTAGTGCTAATCTAGACGCGTGTTCTGATCGTCCCGCGTGCCCAAACGGGTGGGGGCCCGGCGAGGTTTCCCACCGAGCCCCCATATCAGCCGGCCTGTAAGCCGGGTTCTGTGTGGCGCGGTTGCCCGCGCGTGACGACCATTCATCTTCGACGCCGGTTGCCCGGCGCCTGAAGCAACCTACCCGGACGGCCAGATCAGGACATCGATCCCGAGTCCGCATTGGCGCGGGTCTCGCGCCGTCCCTATTCGGTCTTGCTCCCGGTGGGGTTTACCGTGCCGCCGCCGTTGCCGGCGACGCGGTGCGCTCTTACCGCACCGTTTCACCCTTGCCGCGGCAAAACGCAACGCACCGCGGCGGTCTCATTCTCTGTGGCACTGTCCCTGGGCTTTCGCCCGCCGGACGTTATCCGGCACCGCATGTCCATGGAGCCCGGACTTTCCTCCCGCACCACCTTTCGGCATCGGTGCGGGCGGCCATCCGGCCGACTGATGATCTAGAGATGGCGCGCGGCGCTGACGTGGTCAAGCCACCAGCGCACGCACCTTCAACAACCGCTTGAGGGTTTCGTAGGTCGAGTAATCGAGAATGCCGTCGACGCGGGCGGGCCGGAAATGGCGCTGGAACGCGGTCACCACTTCCTTGGTCGCCTGGTCGAAGGTCCCGCTCGCCGCAAGGTCATAGCCGAACTGCCGAAACTCGTTCTGCATGCGGGTAACGAGTTCGCTCTGATCGCCGGGGTCGAGCTCGGGGCCGGGCACGATTTCGGTCGGCTCGACCCAGAGGCCGATGCCGGCATCAGCCAAGCGCCGCCAAGGAAACTTCTCGCCCGGGTCGGGCTTGCGCGCCGGGGCTACGTCGGAGTGCGCCAGCACCCGCGCCGCCGGGATGTGCCGCCGCGCCATCACGTCGCGGCAGAGCGCGATCACCGCTGCGACCTGGGCGTCGGGAAAATCCGGGTAGCCGAGATCGTGTCCCGGGTTTGCGATTTCTATCCCGATCGAGCGCGAATTGATGTCGGTCTCGCCTTCCCACGAGGAGATTCCCGCGTGCCAGGCGCGCTCGCTCTCCGGCACCAGCTGGTAGATCTCGCCGTCTTCGATCACCACGTAGTGCGAGGAAACGCGCGCCGCCGGCTCGCACAGCCGGCGCAGCGCAGCTTCGGCCGAGCGCATCCCGGTGTAGTGCAGCAGGATCATGTCCGCCCTCCCGGTACGCGCGTCCCAGTTGGGCGACACCAGCACGCGGCTCACAAGCGGAGAGTCGGGCGAAAAGTTCGGCATGACCGCAAGATAGCAAGTTTGCCGACGTGGGTGCAGCGCCCCGAACGACGGTGCTAGAGCGCGATGATTTTTCTTCAATTCGTCATCGCGCTCTAGCCTCTTGTTCGCGCATGATCTTTTCCGAAAACCGGTAGCCACTTTTCGGGATCATGCTTTAGCTCTCCCACAGTCCATCCGCGACGCCCGGTGCAAGTAGGCCGCGGTTGATCGCCATGCCGGCCGCCAGCGCCGCGAACACATCGAGGGTTGGAATCGCAACGTTGCGGGCGCGCGCGAACGCGACCGGTGCCAGCAGAATTTCGCCGATCTCCACCGGTCGGTGCTGCTCGTAGTCCTGCAGCATCGACGGCTTGTGCGGCAACAGCCCCGACAGCATCGCGTCGCAATCGAGCTTGTCGCGGAGCGAAAATCCGTGCGCGGCCGCAACCGCGAGACCGTCGCCGACAAGGCGTCGAAATATGTCGCGCAGCCCCGCATCGCCCCGGCAGGCGGCCGATGTGTTGCCGGTGACGAACGCGATGGTCGAGCCGCTCATGTTGGCGATGAGCTTCATCCACATCGCGGCGCGGATATCGCCGGGGTTGGGCGAGAGGATCCCGGCACTCTCCAGCACGTGCCGAACGGCCGCGATCGCACTCGTCTCGATGCCGTCGATCGGGCCGATGTCCAATCGGTTGTGATCGACCGAGTTGTTCTTGATCAGCCCGGGCGCCTCGATCTCGTTCGCCGAATAGATGACGCCGCCGACGACCTGATCGCTGCGCATGATGCGCAGGAACCGATCCGCCAGCCCAAAGATCGGCAGATCGGGCGGGCTTGGCACGCCCGGCGCGAGGCCTTGGCGATACCACCAGGTCATGCCGTTCTGCGGGAACAGCACGATGCTGTCGTGCTGCAGGAGCGGTGCGATCCCTTCCGCCGCGTTCGCAAGCGCGGTCGCCTTCATGCCGACGATCACGAGATCCTGGGGCCCCAGATGCTTCGGATCGCTGCTGGCGCGCACCCGCGCCTTGAGCAAGCGCTCGCCCATGCGCAACGCCAAGCCGTTCTGCTGGATGGCGGCGAGATGCGGTCCGCGGGCTATGACACAAACGTCATGCCCTCTCGCTGCCAATCGAACCGCAAGATGCCCGCCGCTCGCGCCGGCGCCATAGACGCAGATTTTCAAGGCGGGGCCTCGGCGAGTTGTCGCGCCAGCGACAGCGGCACCGGAATGCGCATTTCCAGCGCGCGCTGTCCGTAGGCCTTGCCTTGCGGATCGATGCGCAGCGATGCCATCCCGCCACCGCCGAGCGCGTCCGACAACAGAAAATTGAAGGCGTTGAGCCCCGGCGCTTCGAAGCGCACGACCGGACCGTGCACCGCGCCCGCGAAATGCGCGGCCATCCGCTCCGACGTGAGCTCGCGGCGCAACAGCGGAACAAACTCGGGGTGGCGCGCGATGACCGCGATGTTGGAGGTGTCGCCCTTGTCGCCCGATCGCGCCCAGGCGAGGCGGATCAGGGCAATGTCGACGGTCGGCTCGTCGCTCTCGGTGACCGCCGGCGGCGGGTGGGTCGTTCGCGACACATAGCCACCGGCGGTCGGGACTTCGACATCGAACGGTGGGTCTTGTCCGACGGTGACGCGCGGGGCGGGCAGCGCCGACTTGTCCAGCAGGAATGTGAAGAGCCGCACGACCGGCGTCGGCTTCGGGCGTCCGCCGTAAATCCCCGTCGTTCCGGGCGCGAAGGCGAGGCCGACCGAACCGAGCTCGCGCGCAAAAATCTCGAGCGCCTCCCGGTCCGCATGCTCGACCACGAGCCGCAACAGGATTTCGCGTGTTTCCCGCGTGCGCGCATGCGAACCGTAAGATGCTTCCCCGCCCAGGGCCTCGACGTGGGTGGCGGTGAAGTCGGCGAGATTGCGTTGGCGAAACAGCATGCGCGCCCGCGTCAGCAGCGCGTCGGCAGTCCGCTCGGCCTTGCGCACCGCATCGACACCGACGATCGAGATCGATGCGACCGCGCGGTAGCCGTCCTGATAGGTCGCCGACACCTTGTACTGCGCGCTCGGCGGCTGGCCGCGCGCGCCGCCGATGCGTACCCGCTGCGGCCCGGCCTGCACGATCGTGACGCGCGAGAAATCCGCCACAACGTCCGGCAACACATAGGCGGCCGGATCGCCAACCTCATAGAGCACCTGCTCGGCGGCGGGCGCCGGCGCGATCAGGCCGCCGGTGCCGGCGGGCTTGGTCAGAACGAAGCTTCCATCCGGACTGCATTCGGCAATCGGATATCCGATGTTGTGCCAGTCCGGCACCGCTTCCCAATCGGTGTGAGTGCCGCCGGTGGCCTGCGGGCCGCATTCCAGGATGTGACCGACCAGGCTGCCGGCCGCGAGCCTGTCATAGTCGTCAGCTGTCCAGCCGAACTCGTGCATCAGGATGCCGAGCGCGAGCGCGCTGTCGACGCACCGGCCGGTCACCACGATGTCGGCGCCGCGCGCGAGCGCGGCCGCAATCGGAAG
The DNA here is from genome assembly GCA_963833605.1 of uncultured Alphaproteobacteria bacterium. Taxonomy (GTDB): domain Bacteria; phylum Pseudomonadota; class Alphaproteobacteria; order Rhizobiales; family Xanthobacteraceae; genus JAFAXD01. The sequence continues at coordinate 56,509 of CAWHYZ010000029.1, read as the reverse complement.
CGCGCCCAGATAGGCATTGGCGGTCAGAAGCCGCGCCGGCAGCGGTTCGCCGGACGACAGCTCCCGCACGCCGGCGGCGCGCAGGCGCTCGATCTGCGGCATCACATCGTCGCCTTCGACGACGGCGATGCGCCGCTCGACGCCGAGCTCGGCGCACAGCGCCTCGAGCGCACGCTTGCAGGCTTGTGGATTGACGCCGCCGCCGTTGCTCACCACCTTGATGTTGCGGCGCGCGAGTTCGGGCAATGGCTGGCGCAGATAGGTGACGAAATCCGGGGGAAAGCCCGCGTTGACGTCCTTCAGGCGCGCGCGTGCCAACAGCGACATGGTGACTTCCGCCAGATAATCCATCACCAGGTAGTCGACATCCGCCGTCAGCAATTGCGGGATCGCCGTCGGGCTGTCGCCCCACGCGCCCGAGGCGCCGCCGATGCGGACGATCTCTTCGAGCCATCATCTTCAATACGATTTGGGCAGCCCCAGTTCGCGCTCGGCAATGTAGCAAAGGATCATCTCGCGCGAGACCGGGGCGAGTTGGGTCGCGACCATTTCGCGAAAATAGCGTTCCACATGGTATTCGGCCGCGTAGCCCATGCCGCCGTGGGTACGGATGGCACGATCGCACGCACGAAACCCGGCATCGGCGGCGAGATACTTGGCGGCATTGGCCTGTACGCCGCACGGCTTGCCGGCATCGTAGAGCTCTGCCGCATGCAGCGTCATGAGCTCGGCGGCGTAGAGTTCCGACCAGCACTCCGCCAGCGGGTGCTGGATCGACTGGTTCTTGCCGATCGGCCGCCCGAACACGACCCGCTCCTTGGCGTAGGCCACCGCCTTCTCGAGCGCGCGCTGCCCCATCCCCACCACTTCGGCCGCGTTGAGAATGCGCTCGGGGTTGAGACTGTCGAGGATGTAACGGAAGCCTTTGCCCTCCTCGCCGACGCGGTTCTCGATCGGCACCACCAGTCCGTCGAAGAAGACCTGGTTGGAGTTGACCGCGTGGCGCCCCATCTTGGGGATCTCGTGCACCGTGACCTTGGCGCGATCCATGTCGGTGTAGAACAGCGAGAGGCCGTCGATCGGCTTGATGCCGTCTTCGATCGGCGTGGTACGCGCCAGCAGCACGATCTTGTCGGCCTGCTGTGCGGTGCTGGTCCAGATCTTCTGGCCGTGCACCAGATAATGATCGCCTTTGCGAACCGCACGGGTCTTGATCTTGCTCGTATCGAGCCCGGCGTCCGGCTCGGTCACGCCGAAGCAGGCGCGCGACGACCCATCGATGATCGCCGGCAGCCATTTGCGGCGCTGCTCATCGGTGCCGTGCTTGACGATCGAGTGCAGCCCGAAAATGTTGATGTGAACGGTCGAGCAGGCCGCAAAAGCGCCGGCGGAGCGGCCGACCTCATGCATCATGACGGCGGCTTCGGTGACCCCGAGGCCGGCGCCGCCGTATTCGGGCGGCATCGCGATGCCGAGCCAGCCGCCGTCCGCGAAGGCCTTGGCGAATTCGTGCGGAAACGAATGGGTGCGATCCTTCTCGGCCCAGTAGTGATCGTCGAAGCGATCGCAAATGGCCCGCACGGCGTTGCGGATCTCGGCCCGATCCGGGGTATTGGCGAGCGCATCCATCACGGCAGGGCCTCCCTCTTGCGTTTGCGGGCGCCTTGCGGGCGCCGGGTTCGCGTTGCGGTCCGCGCCAGCACGTCGTCGGTATGCTCGCCCAGGTTCGGCGCGAGGCGCCGCACCGATGCCGGCGATTTGCTGAATTTGATCGGAAACCGCGCGATCTTCAGGGGGCCCTCGGTCGGGTGTGTCATCTCGCCGAACATCTTGACGGCGGCGAGATGCGGATCGTCGAACAGCGCCTCGATGGCGTTGACCGGCGACGCCGGGATGTCGACCTCCTGCAACAGCGCGAGCCACTCCGCGGTGGTCTTGCGCGGCAGGTGCGCCGCCAGGAAGCGGCCCATGTCCTCGGCATGTTGCGTGCGAGTTTCCTGATCGGCAAAGCGCGGATCGGTGTCGACGAGGTCCGGGCAGTCGACGAGTTGCGAAAACGCGCGCCAGTGCTTGTCCGTGTAGACAACGATCGCGAGGTAGCCATCCTTGGTCGGGTAGGGCCCGCGCGTGCGCGACAGCAGCCGCTTGTATCCCATGGGACCGAGCGGCGGTACGAACGCGCCGCCGCCCATGTGATCGGCGAGCACGAATTGCGCCATGGTTTCGAGCATCGGCACCTCGATCTCCTGGCCCTCGCCGGTCGACTGGCGGTGATGCAGGGCGCTGATGATGGCGATCGCGAGGTAGAGCCCGACCACGCGATCGCACATGTTCACGGGCGCATAGCGCGGCGCGCCATCGACCGCCTGGAACAGGCCCGCGATGCCGGCGCCCGCCTGCGTCAGATCATCGTACACGGCCTTGCCGGCGTCTGGGCCGTCCGAGCCATAACCGACGGCGCCGCAAAAGATGATTCCCGGATTGCGGGCCGACACGGTCTGATAATCGAGGCCGAGCCGCCGCATCGCCTGCGGACGCACGTTGTAGACGAAAACGTCGACCTCGGATGCGAGCCGCAGCAGCGCATCGCGGCCTTGCTGGGACTTGAGATCGAGTACGACGCTGCGTTTGTTGCGGTTGGCCTGCAGAAACAGCGGCCCCATTCCGGCATTGCGGAACGGTCCGATGAAGCGCAGCGAATCGCCGGCGGCGGATTCGATCTTGATCACGTCGGCGCCGAGGTCGCCCAGGATCTGGGTCGCGAACGGCCCCATCACGACCGTGGTCAAGTCGAGGATGCGCACGCCCGCCAAGGGGCCGGGCGAGTGTTGCGAGCCGGTCAATGTCCTCTCCTCGCGTGTCCTGATTCCGACGTTCGCCGCCGCTTTGCGTCACGCTCGACGCGACTCCGGAATCGAGACACTAGCAAACTTACGAATTGAGTGTCCCGATTCCGATGCTTTCTGCCGCCGAGCAGGTACGATATCCTCGCGTGAACTGTGACCGATGTTGCAAGGAGAAGCGATATGACGGGGCTCTACGACCGTACGCCCGGACACGGTCACAATCATCCTCACGATCACGACGAAGACGAGATTTGGGAACGCTGGTCGAAAAAGCGCGTGTTCGTGCGCCAGCTCGAAGGCACCTACAGTAACCTCTACCAGGCGCTCATCGAGCAGCCGCGCGTCTATTCGTCCCGCGATGTTCCCTGGAAGGGGGGCCCGCAGCTCTTCGGCAAGCACGTCGTCAGCCCGCAGGCGGCTGCCGTTACGCAGTCGATCGAGACCCATATCGAGGTCTATGCGCCGGGCGCCTACGGGCAGAAGCACGGTCACCTGAACAGCGCGGTGTTCTATGTGCTCAAAGGCTTTGGCCACGACGTGCACGACGGCAAGCGCATCGACTGGAAGGCGGGCGATGCGATGATCGTTGAAAACGGCTGCGTGCACCAGCATTTCAACGACGACCCGGACAACGAGGCGATCTTGCTGGTGTTCAAGGCGAAGCCGCTGTTTCTGTTCATGCACCTGCTGTTCCAGAAGATCGTCTCCTATCCGCCCACCGAACCGCCCAAGGGGCATGAGGATTTCAAACCGCCGGCCGATCTGTAGGTCGCAGGAGTCATGGCCATGAAGCACGCTTTGGACGAGCGCGATGTGGCGCATCGCGGCGCCGAATCCTGCAGCATTCGCGCCGACGACGTGGCGGCGTCGCAGGAGTTTCGCCGCACCTATGGGTCGCTGCGCAACGTCATCGCAGCGGAGGAGATGCCGCTGGAGACCTGCGCCGACGGCCTGATCAAGCACATCATCCACGGCAAGCTCCGCAGCAAGGAATGCTGCGTCGAAGCCTACATGCAGTTTCTTGCCGGCGGGGCGCGCTCGGGCAAGCACCGGCACATGTGGGAGGAGGTCATCTTCGTCATCGAAGGCAGTGGCTATGACCTGCATTGGGATCTCAAGTACGACTGCGTCGATGCGTTCGAATGGGATTGGGCGCCGGAGCCGAAGCGCTTCGACTGGAAGCGCGGCGATTTCATCTACGTACCGCCGTTTACGATTCATCAGCACTTCAATTCCTCCGCCAAGGATGAAGCGCGGCTGATCGTCATCAGCAACCGGATCGTCAAGGAAATGGGATACGATTGGTTCGACCAGTTGGAGCACGCGCCGGGATTTTGATGGGGGGCCGCAAGCGCTAACCTCGCGTATCGGTGCAACACACCCGCAAGGTGTCATCGCCCGCGTCAGCGGGCGATCCAGTATCCACAAATCAAGTGTGGGTACGCCAGCGCAGAATTGCATCCCGTGTGGTTACTGGGTGCCCCGCGTTCGCGGGGCATGACACGGGGAAATGCTGGTGCCCTCCTAACGAATCCCGAGCAGCGGCCAGTAGAGGGGCACCATCAGCATAAGTACGACGAACTCAACGACCGTCAGCAGAAAGCCGAAACGCATGAGGTCGCGGGTGGTGAAGAAGCCATAGGAATAACCGACCACCAGGACGGCCGACTGGTAGACAAAGATCTTCCCCGCCGACGCAAACGTCCAGATCATGCCGAACATCAACGGGTTGAACCCATGGGTCTTGGCGAATGTCATCAGCAGTGGCACCGACGTGCTCAGCATCGCGATGTCGCTCGACAGGACGATGTGATAGGCGAAAGCGGTCCAGTACAGCACGGCGGTCGATGTCAGCACGCCGGTCATCAGCGGCTCCATCCACCAGAATACCGCATTGGTGATCAGGTCGAGCCCTTTGGTTGCGGCCAGCACGTTCCCCATGGTCAATGCGGAAGCGACGAAGAACATCGGAAGATAGTTGAGGTTTTTGATGTCTTCGGTCTTGAGCGTACCCACGACCGGCAGCAACGCGGCCAGCCCGACGCCGAGGCCGATCTTGGCCGGTGAGATATGATGGATGAAGTCGGTCATCCACAGCGCGGTCGCGAGCGCGATGAGGAGCGAAGCCTTCAGCTCGGCCGGTGAGAACGCGCCGAGCTTGCCGAGTTGGTCATCGAGATAGCGGCGCCCGTCGTCAGGCGCGATGGCTTCAGCCGGAAACAGCCACAGCGCAAGCCCCCAGCCGGCCAGGATGGTGATCAGGTCGCAGGGCATGAACGCAACAAACCATTGGCTCCATTGCACCTCGACCTGTCCGTTTGATTCGATCAGCCCGCGCGCCGTGATCGAGCTTGCGCCGGCGATGATCATCTTGTCGAACAGGGCTGCGCAGTAGGTGATGATCAGAAATATGCCGCGCGCGGCATTGCTCCCGCCGTGCGCGCGCAATGCTTCGACCAGCCCGAGCGCGATCGAGGCCATGATCACGATGCGTGCGATGCCCGACGGCACGATCAGCGTGAGCAGGAAATCGGTGATGATGAGGCCGAGCAGAATGCGCGGATAGGTGACGCCGATGCGCGTCATCACCAGATAGGCCAGCCGGCGGGCGAGGCCGGATTTGACCGCCATGGCGCCGATCAGCACGGCGCCGAGCAGGAACCAGGTCGTGCTATTGGCAAAACCGCTGAACGCGACGCTGAAGCGGACGACATCGAGTGCCCAGAACAGAAAGCAGCCGATCAGGCCGCTGACCGCGTGGTCCATCGGCTCGGTGATCCACGCCAGCAGCATGAAGGCCGCGATGGCGAGGCCGTGCTTTGTGTTTGCTTCGATCGGGAGCGGCGCAAACCAGATCAGGACCGGAACCGCGACGCACAGCCAGGGCGCGGCGCGCCGCGCCAAGGCGCTCCGTCGCGCATTGCCAGTCGACGATGAACCGATCGTCATTTGCTCCGGCGTTGCGCGCGCCGAACCAGATAGTCGAAATTCACGATGAACTGGTCGGGGCGGCCGATGTCGTGCTTGAGCTTTGCGATGTCGGCGTGCGGAAATTCCGGACCGGGCTGGCCGGTGGCCTCGACGATCATCTGAATCTTTGCCGCGTTCTCGAGCATCAGCGCGCTCACCACAACCTCTTCGATCGTCCCGCCGGCAACCGCGATGCCGTGGTTCTTCAGGAGGACGGCGCGGTGCGGCCCCAGTGCCTTGGCGACGCCCGCACCCATCTGCGGCGTTCGGATCAGGTTGATCGTGTCGTCATAGAAGCCCAGCGCCTCGTGGAACAGCGCGCTTGGCTGGCTGTAGCACTTGAGCGGCTGGCCGGTCGCCGACAATGCCACCGAATAGGGTGGATGGGTGTGGAGCACGCAACTTACGTCCGCGCGCGCTTTGTAGATTTCCGAATGGATGTAGACCTCACTGTGGCGCCGCGCCGTGCCGGCGGCCACGTTTCCTTCCAGGTCGATGGTCAGAATGTTGGCGAGCGTGATCTCGTCGAGACCGACGCTGTGCGGCTTCATGAAAAAATGCCGCGGATCGTCCGGAACGCGAACCGAAATATGGCCGCGGGTGAAATCGTCCTGACCCTCGTCGACCAGAACCCGGCCGGCGAGGATCAGTTTTTGCTTTGCGTCATCTTGCGTCATGGGAAAAGCGAGCCGCTAGCCAATGGACAGAAAGTCATGCGTGGACCCATCAATCTGTCATCCATGGCGCACGCTGTCGAGCAGTGAGGTGCGCATCAGGAACGCCCGGTGCGCCGCCGGATCGGCCGCGGTGCGGCGCAGAAATGCAAAATTCTCCTCGCGCAGGCGGGGCTCCCTGGCCTCGAGCCGTTTCTTGTTGGCGATGGTCTGCTCTTGCACGTATTTGACATTGATCGGACGGCGGCGCGCATCGTAGTGCGCGAGTTGCTCGGCCGGCACCTCCCCCCGCAGCACCTGTCCGAGCAGACCGGCGAGCTCCACGGCGTCGTGGATGCCGCAGTTGAGGCCGAGGCCGCCGATCGGATTGTTGACGTGGGCGGCGTCGCCGGCGAGAAAAACGCGGCCCTTGCTGAAAGACGCGGCCACGCGTTGGTGCACGTTGTAGAGATTGCGGTGCACGACCGGGTAAGCGCCGGGCTTGGGGAAGAACTTCCGCAGCCGCTGCTGCACCGCGCTTTCGTTGAGCACCTCATCGTCGGTTTCGCCCGGCAAGGTCGGAAACACGACCCGCCACAGCCCGCTTCCGTCGTTGCCCGCGACCTTGAACAGGTTCGCCCATTCGTCCGGGTCGGAAAAATAGCTGCGAAAGCCGCAGCCGCGTTCGCGCGCAAAATCGAACGGCGTCGTGAGCACCAGAAAGCGCTCGGGAAACGTATAGCCGTCGAATGCAATGCCGAGTGCCTTGCGCACGGTCGAGCGCCCGCCGTCGGCGCCGATCAGGTAGCTGCCGGTGAGGCGTTCGCTCCTGCTGCCACGCGCCACCGTGACCGCGACCCAATCCGGGCCCTGCTCGACGTCGGTCACCTGGGACGAAAAGTCGAAACCGGCGTTTGCCAAGCCGCGCAATCGCGCGATCGCCAGGTTGGCGAGTTTGTGCTGCTCGCACTGCACGACGAACGGATAACGCGTGTCGTCCGCCAGCACCGCATGATCGAACTCGGCGATCATCTGGCCGGATGGGCGGTCCCAGAACTGGAACGTGCGCGCAACGAGGCCGCGCGCGATCACGTCATCGATCAGGCCAAGTCCGGCCAGCATCTCGAGCGTGGCCGGATGGGTGGTGGCGGCGCGCGGGGCCTCGTTGACCTGCGCGTCCGCTTCGAACACCCGCACCGCAAAACCCTGTCGGGCCAAGGCGAGCGCGGCGATGACGCCGACCGGGCCGCCGCCCGCGATCAGGATCGGATGCTCGGCCATGCGCGCGGGCAGTCGGGCGTCATTGCTGCTGGTGTCTCAATGTTCTTTGACGCCCGCGACCTTGACCGCGTCGGCCCAGAACCGGATATCCGCCGCGATCAAGGATGCAAACTCGGCTGGACTGTTGCCGAGCGGATCGACGCCCAGGCGATTGAGGCGCTCGGCGAACGCCGGGTCCTTGGCGGCTAGGGCGACTTCATTCGCCACGCGCGCGATGATCGCCGGCGGTGTTGCGGCTGGCGCCATCAGGGCGTTCCAGGTCAGGGTCTTGAAGGTGGGATAGCCCTGCTCCGCGACCGTCGGCACGTCGGGAATTTGCGGCGCACGTTTGTCGCTCGAGACGCCGATCAGCCGGATCGATCCGGCCGCAGCCTGCGGCAGCGCATCGGACAAATTCGTGAAGATCGCGGGCACATGGCCGGCCACCACGTCTGCCATCGCCGGTGCATTGCCCTTGTAGGGCACGTGGATCATGTCGATCCCGGCAAGCTTCAGGAACAGCGCCATGGAGAGATGATTGAGGCTGCCGACGCCGGCCGACCCATAGGAGAGCTTTTGCGGCTGCGCTCGCACATAGGCCACGAACTTTTGACTGGCACGTCCTTGTTGACCGCCAACACGAACGGGTTGGTGCCGACCACGCTGATCGGCGCAAAATCCTTCACCGGGTCGTAGCGGACCGTCGCGACCGCCGGCACGATGGCAATCTGCGGCAGTGCCGCGACGAACAGCGTGTAGCCATCTGCGGGCGCGCGGGCGACCAGCTCGGCCGCGATCGCCCCGCCGGCGCCGGCGCGATTCTCGATCACGAACTGCTGGCCCAATCGGTCGCCGAGCCATTGCGCGATGGCGCGCCCGATGCCGTCGGTATTGCCGCCGGCCGCGAATGGCACGATCACCGTGACCGGCCGCTGCGGCCAGGCCTGCGATCGGGCCTCGCCGGCGAGGCCGGTTGCCAGCACTGTGGCGAATGCGATCAAGACGAATGGGCGCATGGTTGGATTCCTGTTGGCTTCGCACTGTCATGCGCGGAGTGATGCGGCGCTACTCTCCGGTGACGCCGGTCTCCTTGATGATCTGCAGATACTTGTTGCTCTCGGATCGAACGAACGCCGCGACCTGCTCGACCGACATCGGGGTCACGTCTGCGCCGGCCTCCATCAGTTTCTGCTTGATGTCGGGCGCAACGAGAATTGCATTGATCGCAGTGTTGAGCCGCGCCACCACATCGCTCGGCGTGCGGGCCGGTGCGAGGAAAGCGACCCAGAGCGTGAAATCGAAATCCTTCATCGGGCTCGCTTCGGCGACGGTTGGCACGTCGGGCGCGATCCCCGAGCGCCGCGCCGATGAGACCGCCAATACCTTCAACAGGCCGGACTTGAGGTGCGGAATCACCGCCGGCATGCCCGGGAAATAGAGATCGACATGGCCGCCGATCAGATCGTTCAATGCCGGCGCCGCGCCCTTGTAGGGTACGTGCGTGAGATCGGCTTTCATCCTGGCCTTGATGGTCTCGCCGGCGAAATAGCCCGGTGTGCCGGCGCCCGCCGACGCGAAGGTGAGTTTGGCCGTGGGCAGCGCCTTTACGAACTCGGCCATGGTGGAATAAGGCGCCTTGGCGGGCACTACCAATGCCAATGGTACGATGCCGGCCAGCGCGATCGCCACCAGATCCTTTTCCGGATCGTATCCCGGGTCCTTCATGAAGTGCTGATTGATGGCGACTTCCCCGGTCTGCCCGACCAGCAGCGTATGCCCGTCGGGCGGTGCCGCGACCACGCTACGGCTGGCGATCGCGCCGCTCGCGCCGGCGCGATTTTCGACCACGACGTTCTGGCCGAGCGCGGCTGCCAGCTTCTCAGACAGGATGCGCGCCACCACGTCGCCGGTCCCGCCCGCCGCATAGGCAACGACAAGCCGCGTCGTCTGGCCTTGCGGTGCCTGTGCCAGGGCCGGGGCGACAAGGGTCGTGGCCGCGATGGCCAATATGAGTGCACGCATGCTCGAAACCGGTATCGTCATGTTGCCTCCTGCGCCATGCTACCGGCTTATGCCGGAAAATCATAAAGCCGCTGCGGATTGTCCTGCAGGATCCGGTCTGCCAGCAGCGGCGAGCCGAGCGCCGCCACGAAATTGTCGACCAGCGCCTCATGGTTCTGCCCGCAACCTGCGGGTACTGGTCGCGCGGCCCGACCATATGAACATGGGCGTCGCAGCGCATGCCGATTCACGCCTCCCCGATGCGCGCCGCGAGGGCCGTCCCGGCCGCACGGGTGCCGAGCCGGCCCCCAAGGTCGTGCGTCACCTCGCCTGCCGCGACCGTCGCCGCAGCGGCCTGCTCGATGGCGGCGGCGGCCAGCTCGAACGCCTTCGCCTGCCGTCGCTGGCCGTGCCAGGCGAGCAGCAGCGCCGCCGACAGGATCAGCGACAGCGGGTTGGCGATATCGCGCCCCGCAATGTCGGGGGCCGAGCCGTGCGCAGCCTGCGCCATCGCGTGTTGGGCGCCGGCATTGAGCGAGCCGCCCAGTCCGATACTGCCAGACAGCTCCGCGGTGAGATCCGAAAGGATGTCGCCGAACATGTTGGTGGTGACGATCACGTCGAAGCGCTGCGGGGCACGCACCACATGCGCCATCATGGCATCGACGATGAAATCGTCGACCGCGATGCCGGGGAAGGCGCGCGCGACCTTGCGGCACTCATCGAGAAACAGACCATCGCCGAGCTTGAGCACATTGGCCTTGTGCACGATGCTCACGTGCTGGCGGCGGTGTGCGGCGAGCTCGAAGGCCGTCTGCGCGATGCGGGCGCAGCACGCCCGCGTGATCCGCCGCAGCGAGATCACCACGTCGGGGGTGACCAGCATCTCGCCGCTGCCCTGTTCCATGTTGCGGTCGGCATAGAACCCTTCAGTATTCTCGCGCACCACCACGAGGTCGAAGACGCCGACGCGCCCCGGTACGCCCGGATAGGTGCGAGCCGGCCGGATATTGGCGAACAGGTCGAGGTTCTTGCGAAAGAACATGGATGGGTTGATTTCGCCGTGCGCCGCGTCCTTGAAATCGAGGGTGGCGGTCGGACCGAGGATCAGCCCGTCCGCGTTGCGGGCCTTGTCGAGGATGTCCGGCCGCACCGTCGTGCCGTATCGACGCAGGCTCTCGTGCCCAACCACGTCGTCCTCGAGCACGAGCCCAAGCCCGAAGCGGTCGGACGCCGCGCGCAGCACATCGCATGTTGCGGCGGTGATTTCCGGCCCGATCCCATCGCCTGGCAACACCAGGATTTGCATGTGCGCGCCTTCGTGCTGTTATCATGCAAGACCTAGCATTGCCGGGTCACAAATTCTAATCGGCAGCATTTCCCGCGGTTGCCGAGATGGCGGAGTCCCAACCAATGCGCCCATGGCACGATGTCGTGCGCGATACGCTGAAGGCGAACCAGGTACGGCTCGTCACCTATGTTCCGGACAATGTGCTTAAGCCGCTGATCGCCGGTATCCATGCCGACCCGTTCTTCAAGACGTTTCCGACCACGCGCGAGGAGGAGGCGGTCGGGATCGTGGCGGGCGCCTGGATGGGCGGCATGCGCGGGATCGTGCTGATGCAGACCAGCGGCTTTGCGACGCTCGCCAATGTGCTCGCCTCGCTCCCGGTGGCGTTCCAGATTCCGGTGTTGATGATGGTGTCGGAGCGCGGCACGCTTGGCGAATTCAACCTCGGCCAGGCGCTGGTCTATCGCACCATGCGGCCGATTCTCGACGCGCTCGCGGTCGAGTATCACACCATCACGCGTCACGACGAACTCGAGTTCATCGTCGATCGTTCGATCAGGCAGGCCGCCGCGACCCGCGCGCCGGTGGCCCTCATCCTTTCGCCGCTGCTCACCGGCGGCAAGGTCTTCGCCGCATGAGCAACTCAATGACCCCCGAGCACGCGCCCATCGGGCCCGGCAATGCCCAGGTGATGAACCGCTTCGAGCTCACCAAGCGCCTGATCGCCAAGCTCCCGGGCGAGGAAGCCGTCATCGGCGGCATCGGCAACACCAACTTCGACCTGTGGGCGGCCGGCCAGCGGCCGCAGAACTTCTACATGCTCGGCAGCATGGGGCTCGCATGTCCGATTGCGCTCGGCGTCGCGCTCGCGCAACCGCACCGGCATGTGGTGGCGCTCGAGGGCGACGGCTCGTTGCTGATGCAGCTCGGCTGTCTCGCGACCATCGCGATGCTTCAGCCGGCAAACCTCACCATCGTGGTGATGGACAACGGCATCTACCAGATCACCGGCAGCCAGCCGACCGCGACCCGTCACGGCGCCGATATCGTCACCATGGCGCGCGGGGCCGGCATTGCGCAGAGTTTCTGGGCGGCGGACGAGGCGATGTTCGAGGACCTCGTCGTGCGCGCGCTTGCCGGCGGCCCGTCGCTGATCGCCGCCCGCATCGATGAGCAGCCGGGAGTGGGCGCGATCGAGCGCGATCCGGTGGTGATCTGCGACCGCTTCATGCGCGGGCTCGGTGTGCGGCGGGCGCCGGCGGCGAGCGGCTGAGTCATCTACTGGGACTGTAGCCCGGATGAAGCGCGTCAGCGCGTAATCCGGGGTCCCGCATTCCAATCCCGGATTTCGCTTCGCTCCATCCGGGCTACATCAGGAAGTTCAGTATGGACCCGCGGCCACGTCTCCCCGCTTACGGGGAGAGGTGACGGCAAGGTCTAGAACGGCGAGGCACCAGTCTCCAGCCAACGATCGGTCTTGGCGTAATGGGTCTGCACGATATCCGGCCGCGCGTCGCCTGGAAGCTCCTGTGAGACGTGGTAACCGCGCTGCATCATGGTGTAGCAGAGGAACCGATAGTCGGGCCGGAATTTCTTGATCTCGTTCCAGTCGACCGGCAGTTTCTCCTCCGGATTGACGGCGGTGAGCGTATCCTTCTGATAGATCCCCATGAACGATTTGAGCCGCCAGCCACGCTCGGTGCGCACCACCAGCGAATGAAAGCGCGCGTAATTCATCATATCGACCTCAACCCCGCCAAAAATGCTGCGCGAATAGATGGTGCCGGGACTTTCGCTGATCGCGCGGTCGCCGTTGATGCGCACGTCGGCTGGCCAGATCATGTGCTTGCCGCGCGAGCCGCGCTTCTCGAACATCTCCTCGGAGGCGGCCGCGAACTCGCGGCCGGTGCCGAGGAACCAGGTGGTGCACACCTGCGAGTCCTCCACATAGCAGTCGGCGAGCTTGCCCCACTCGCGCTGGTCGCGCCAGAATCGCTCCAGGCGGACCAGTTCGAAGATCTCGTGCCGGTCGAAGAAATCGCGCGCGGCATCCCGATCGGCTCCGCCGCGGGCACTCGCCGGCACGGCGGCGGACGCGCGCGGGCGCAGCATGGTGTCGGTCGATGTCATGGGTCCTCCCTGTGAGCTGATCGTTGGCGGGCATGCCCGCAGTCTTGACCGAACCGGCTGCGCTTTCAACGTGGAGCGGATGCACGTTTGACGCTGTAGGAGGGGTGCTCGTTGACCGTGCGCGGGTCGAAGCCGGCGGCCACCTTGAACGAGCGCGCGATGCCTTCCAGTTCTTGCCGCGGGATCACGTCCTCGATCTGGCGAAAGCCGTCCGGGGCGCGCTCCTCGGCCATTTGCATGACGATTTCCGGCCCAAATTCGCGGTTGCGCAACGTCACCTCGTTCATGGCCGGAAGCCGTTCGGCCTCGTAGGCGCACAACGCGCGCGGCGGCTCGTTTGGTTCGCTGGCGAGCGCATAAGCAAGAATGCGGGCGTCGACGACGGCCTGGCTGCCCGCCTGCGAGCCGACGGGCCGCATCGGGTGGGCGGCGTCACCGATGAGCGTGACGCGGCCAAAGCTCCAGCGCGGCAGCGGATCGCGATCGGTCTCCGGGAACTCGTAGATGTCCGTGGTCGCGGCGAAGAGATCGGCCGGCCGAATCCAGTCGAAGTTCCAGTGGCTGAACCGGTCGAAGAAGCGCTCCTTCGGTACCCGCCGGTTCCAGGCCTCGCGCGGTTCGGCGTCGAATTGACGGCCCAGCAGCGCGAGCCAGTTGACCAGGGAGCGGCCGCGCCCGGCCGCCTTGGCGCTCATCGGATAGATGACCGTGCGCTGCTCGCGGTGGCCGATCATCACCTGCGAGCGCCCGTCGAGGAACGGATCGGCCTCGACCGCGCCGCGCCATTGAATCCGGCCGCTGAACACCGGCGCGCCTTCGTTCGGATAGAGTTGGCGGCGCACGACGGAATGGATGCCATCGGCGCCGATCAGCACGTCCCCGCGTTGGGCCGGAAGTCCCGCACCGGTCCGTCGATCGCTGAACTGCGCGACCACATCGTGCCCGCTATCCTCGAACGACACGAAGTGATGGTTTGAACGAACGGCATCTGCCCCGAGCCGCGCCTGGGTTGCTTCGAGCAGCAGCATGAGCAGGTCGCCACGATGGATGGAGTATTGGGGCCAGGCGTAGCCCGCCGCGAGGCCGCGCGGTTCGGACCAGATCCGCTGTCCGTGTTTGTTGTAGTAGGCGAGCGTCGAAGTCTCGATCGCCGTTGCGGCGAGCGCCTTGCCGAGCCCGAGTTCGATCAGTTCGCGCACCGCATTGGGCTGCAGGTTGATGCCGAGGCCGAGCGGATCGATCTGGGCCACGCTTTCGAACACCATGGCTTCGATGCCGGCGGCGTGCAGGCTGAGCGCCGCCGTCAGCCCGCCGATGCCGCCGCCGATGATCAATGCCCGCATGGCCGCGCGCTCCCTTGTATCGTCAGCTTAGCTCGGTTGCACAAAGCCTGTGCACCGCATACTGACCGCCTCGCGCCTGCGCGCAATGATCTCACCGGGCAACGAAAGCGGGTAGGGCACACGGGCATCGTTCTTCCGTGACGCGCAGGTCCGCCATGCTGGCGCCGTGCGGCATATCGATGATATGGTCCACCAAACTCCAACGGAGCAGTGGTCATGGCAGCAGGATCGAGCGCCGCGCGCCGCATTCCCAACCGCGAAGCAGCTCTGAAATCCCTCTACGACGACGTCGCGACGAAGAACATGTTCCCGTTCTGGGCGACCTCGGCGGATGTCGCTCACGACGAGATCAAGCAGCTCATGGGGACGGCGCGGGCGATTCCGTTCCTGTGGCGCTGCGCCGAGGATATCGAACCGATCCTGCACCGCGCGGTCGAGCTCATCACCATGGACGACTCGGAGCGGCGCTCGCTGATCCTGGTCAATCCCGGTCTGGCGCCCAGGCGCGCCACGGTCAGCACCATGTACACCGCCTATCGGCTCAACGACGCCAACGAGATCATGCCGCCGCACCGGCACACGCCGAGTGCAGTTCGCTTCGGTCTCAAGGGCAAGGGCAATTTCACCGGCGTCGACGGCGAAGATATCGTGTTCGGGCCGGGCGACATGGTGCTCACGCCCAACGACACCTGGCACAACCACGGCACCGTCGGCAACGAACCTGCGCTCAACCTCTCGGTACTCGATCTGCCGCTGGTCGAGACGCTCAACGCGGTCGCCTTCGAACACGATTACAAGGAAATGGACAACGGCAAGCTGGTATCGAAGAAGCAGCAGACCGCGCGCTTTGCGCCCGATTATTCGCAGCGCATCTACGGCTATGGCGGGCTGTTGCCGCGCTTCGCCAGCAAGCAGCGCGGCGCCGGCACCTCATCGCCCATGTTCGTCTACCGCTGGGAGATGGTGCGCGAGCTGCTCGATCGACACAAGGATCGGGATGGCGATCCGCACGATGCCCTCATGGTCGAATATATCGACCCGACCACGGGCGCGCCGGTCTTCAAGACCATCACGTTCTTCGCCCAGATGCTGCGTCCGGGCGAGCGCACGCAGCCGGTGCGGCAGACCGCAAGCCTGTTGGTCGCGCCGTTCGAGGGCAAGGGCTATTCGATCGTCGACGGGCAGCGCTTCGACTGGAACGCGTTCGATACCCTGGCGGTGCCGGGCGGCTCGTGGTTCGAGCACGTCAATTCGTCCGCCACGGATCCGCTGTTGCTGTTTGTGGCGAGCGACGAGCCGACGCTCAAGAAGCTCGACCTCTACAAGAAATGGGGCCGCAACCCGTCGGGCGACACCGTTCGCATCGGCTGATGCTGGTTCCAGCCGGCGCCCGAGACAAGTGCCCCGCTTCCGGAGCCTGCTGCAATGGCTTTAGGAACTTCAAATCGGCGGCACTAACTCGTGTCTTAAGCTAACCGAGTACGCACCCGTGCCGAGCGCCTACAACACCAGGCTCGTATCCCACATCGACTGCCCCGGCGGCGGCCAGGTCTGGGTCGAGGACCGCACGCTTTATGTCGGCCACATGCGCCCGACCAGCGGCACCACCATCATCGACGTGTCCGAACCGCACCTTCCCCGCCTGCTGGCCCGCATCGATGTTCCCGAAGGCTGGCATTCCCACAAGGTGCGGGTCGCCAATGGCCTCATGCTGGTCAATCGGGAAAAATTCGGCAAATCGAGCACCAGCGATATCGGCGGCGGGCTCTTCATCTACGACGTGGCCCGCCCGGGCGCGCCGAAACTGATCTCGCAATGGTTGACGCCGGGCGGCGGCGTGCATCGCTTCGATTTCGACGGCCGCTACGCCTACATCTCGCCGACCGCGCCGGGCTATGTCGGCAACATCGTGATGATCCTCGATCTCGCCGATCCGGCGCGACCGGTCGAGGTCGGCCGCTGGTGGATTCCGGGCCAATGGGAAGCGGGTGGCGAGAACTATCCGTGGCGCGACGGCGTCGCACCGCGCTGCCACCATCCGCTGCGGGTCGGCAATCGTCTCTATGTGAGCTACTGGCATCACGGGTTTTTCATTCTCGACATCGCCGACATGGCCAAGCCCAAGCTCATATCGCAGCTCAACACCAGCCCAGCATTCCCGCATCCGACCCACACCTGCCTGGTGATGCCGCAATTGTTGAAGGGCCGTAAAATCATGATCGTGGCCGACGAGGATGTGGCGAAGCTGCGGCCGGCGCCGCCAGCCTTCGCGTGGGTGTTCGACATCACCCAGGAAACCCTGCCGCTTCCGATCGCGACCTTCCAGGTCCCCGGACTTGATCGCGACGGCAGCCCGCAACCGCCCATGACCGGCTGCCATCAGCCGTCCGAACGCTTCACCGGCACGGTTCTGCCGTTCGCATGGTTTGCCCAGGGGCTGCGGCTCGTCGATGTCGCCGACCCGTTTGCTCCGAAGGAGGTCGGTCACTTCCTGCCCGACCCGGCGCCGGGCGCCGATCGGCCATCCTCCAATGACGTGACCATCGATGATCGCGGCCTGATCTACCTGGTCGACCGCGTCTCCGGGGTCGACATTATCGAGACCAACGTAATGGCGTGAGGATTGCAACGATGAACGACACCAGCGCGAAGACGAAACGCAACGATGTCTACCCGATCGGCAAGAAGAACCCGAACCTGCCGTTTCATCCGGCGGTGCGGGCCGGCGACTTCATCTTCGTATCGGGTCAGGTCGCCAAGGATGCGGACGGCAACATGATCGCTGGCACCATCGAGGACGAAACCAAGGGAACCATCATGGCGATCGCACGCATCCTGGCGGAGGAGGGCGCGGCGCTCTCGGATGTGGTGCGGGTCACGACCTATCTCGAGGATGCGCGCGACTTCGGCCGCTACAACAAGGTGTTCGCCGAACACTTCAAGGACGCGGTCTTGGCCCGCACCACCGTCGAGGCGCGCGCCGTCATCAATACCAAGATCGAGATGGACGCAGTCGCCTACAAGCCGGTGCGTCCCTGATGGCCGGGCGCCGCGCCCCGTGAGCGCCATGTCCGCGCCGCATCCGGTGGTGCCGGCGGGCTTTCCCGCGCCAGACGTACCGGCGCCCCACGTCGTGGTACGCGGGGTTGCGATCGATTTCGTCCACGGCGGGCTGCGCCAGCGCGTCCTCTCCGACATCGACCTCGCCATTCCGAAGGGGAGCTTCGTGTCCCTGATCGGGCCGTCCGGCTGCGGCAAGAGCACGCTGCTCAAGGTCCTGGCCGGCCTGCTGCGCCCGACGCAAGGCGACGTCATGGTGGCGGGGCTTGCCCCGCAGGAGGCCGCGCGACAGCGCATGATCGGTCTCGTGTTTCAGGACGCGACCTTGCTGCCTTGGAAGAATGCGCTCGAGAACGCCGCGTTCCTGCAGATGACCGGCGAGAATTCGATCGCGCGTCATGCCGCCTTGGCGCGGGCGCGCGACATGCTGCGCCTCGTCGGGCTCGACGACGCCGAGGGCAAGCGGCCCTCGCAGCTCTCCGGCGGCATGCGACAGCGCGTGGCGATTGCGCGTGCGCTTGCGCTCGATCCGCAAGTCCTGCTCATGGACGAGCCATTCGGAGCGCTCGACGCGATCACCCGCGAAGAGATGCGCCAATGCCTGCTCGACATTTGGGAGCGCACCGGCAAAACCGTCGTCCTGGTCACCCACTCGATCGATGAGGCGGTGTTCCTGTCGCGTGAGGTGCACGTGCTTGGCGGCCGCCCTGCCCGAATCATCGAGACCATCCCGGTTACACTGCCCGACCCGCGCACGGACGCGTGCCTGACCGATCCGGCTTTCACCAGCGCGGAAGCTCGGCTGCGTGCGCTCCTGATCGAGAGCCACCGCACCGCAAGGCTAGCGCCATGACCCTTGCCCAGAATTGCGCCGGCGATGTCGAGGCCATTGAGCGCTCGTGGCTCGCCGACGCGCGGCAAAGCGCCTCCGGCGTCCTGCCCGCGATTGGACTTGCGGTCGCGGTGCTCGTCGTCTGGGAACTCGCTGTGCGGCTGTTCAACATTCCAACCTTCGTCATCCCGGCGCCGTCGGCGATCGTGGTTGCGCTGATCGAGTCCCGCGCTGCGCTCGCAGCGGCCAGCAAAGCGACGGCGGTCGAGGTGCTGGTCGGGTTTGTGCTGGCAGCGGTGGTCGGGATTGCGGTCGCCCTGGTGATCGTCCGCTTCGAGCGGTTCGGCAAGGCGCTCTACCCGCTGGTCGTGCTGTTCCAGAACGTGCCTAAGGTCGCGCTCGCGCCGATCTTCATCCTTTGGTTCGGCTACGATCTCGCTCCCAAGGTTTTGCTGATCGTGGTGATCGCTTTCTTTCCGGTTGCGATCGACATGCTGGCGGGTTTGCAATCGGTCGAGCCGTCGTTCGTCGCCTTGATGCAGTCGGTTGGCGCCAGTCGGGGCGAGATTTTGCGCCGCGTGCGCATCCCCCATTCGCTGCCGCATCTCATGGCCGGGCTCAAGGTCGCGATCACCTTCAGCGTGATCGGCGCGATCGTCGGCGAATTCGCCGGCGCGTCCGCCGGGCTCGGCTATATGATTCAGTTTGCCTCGACCCAGCTCGACACGCCGCTGGTGTTCGCCGCGTTGGTCGTGGTTTCGGTGCTTGGACTTTTTTTCTACTATCTGGTGGAATTTGCCGAACGGCTGCTGATCCCCTGGTCGCCGAAGTTTGACCAGGCACAGCCCGAAGCGGGACACTAATTTAGATCG
The DNA here is from genome assembly GCA_963833605.1 of uncultured Alphaproteobacteria bacterium. Classification (GTDB taxonomy): domain Bacteria; phylum Pseudomonadota; class Alphaproteobacteria; order Rhizobiales; family Xanthobacteraceae; genus JAFAXD01. Next base: position 37,251 of record CAWHYZ010000029.1, on the reverse strand, counting down.
AGGCCTGATGTCGTCAAAAAGTGAGGAAAACATGTGTTACTTGTCCGCCTTGCGCCGGTTCGTCCCGTTGTCCGCCATGCTCGTTGCGTTCGCCGCCGCAATCGGATGGAGTTCGGCCGCCGCGGCGGCCGATCAGGTCACCGTGCAGCTCGACTACGTGGTGCGCGGCAATCACGCGATGTTCTTCGTCGCCAAGGAGAAGGGCTACTTTGCCCAGAACAACATCGATCTCACGGCGATCCAGAAGGGAACCGGCTCGCCCAATGCCATGCGGCTCGTCGGCAACGGCAACGCCGAGTTCGGATTTGGCGACCTGCCGACGCTCGCGGTGGCGCGCTCGCAGGAGGTTCCGGTCGTCGCACTTGCAGCCGTCAATCAGAACAGTCCGCTCGCCATGCTGGCGCTCGCCAGCAAGCACAAGCTCGCCAAGCCGCAGGATCTCAAGGGCCTCAACATCGGGGTGCAGCCGTCCGGTTCGACCTATGTGTTTCTGAAGGCGTTTCTCGCCGCCAACGGCATGACGCTCGAAGACATCAAGCAAAGCACGGTGACGCCGCCTTACGAAAATTATCTGCTGCTCGGGCGCGTCGACGCCGTGCCCGGCTACATCGACGCCGAAGTGCCCGAGCTCGAGGCCAAGGCCGGCGGCCCGGGCTCGCTCTCGATCATGCTCGGCTCGGATTTCGGTTACACGGTCTATGGCTCGGGGCTGTTTACGGCCGCCAAGGTGCTCGCCGAACGGGCCGATCTGGTGCAGCGCTTCGTCAACGCCTACATGCGGGCTTTCGCCGACGTTGTGCAGAACCCGCGCGAGGCCGCCGACATCATCGTGCGCGCCAATCCGGAGTATGCGCCCAAGCGCGACGTGCTGGTTCAGCAGATCGACGCGGACATCAAGTCGACATTCTTCAGCAACGAGACCAAGGCCAACGGCATCGGCTGGATGACCAACGAGCGTTGGCAAAAGACGGTCAAGATCCTGGTCGATCAGGGCGCGATGAAGCAGACGATCGATGCTTCCGCTGCCTTCACCGACGCGTTCCTGACCAAGGCGAACGCGCTGAAACGCTGATTTGAATTGTTGCAATGGAGGACGCCATGCTGCGCTTGCTCGGCCGCCAGACCTCGGGAAACGTCCAGAAGGTCATCTTCATGCTGGAAGAGCTCGGCCTGCCCTACGTGCGCGAGGATTACGGGCGCCAGTTCAACAACACCCAGACCGATGCCTATCGCCGGCTTAATCCCAACGCCAAGGTTCCGACGCTTGTCGATGGTGAGCTCGCGATCTGGGAATCGCACACTATTTTGCGGTACTTGGCCGCGACCCACGGGCCGCAGCTCACAGGCGCAAACCCGGCGGATCGCACCCTGGTCGAGCGCTGGATGGACTGGCTCCTGGGCGCGCTCAATGCGCCGTTCCTCGGAGTGTTCCGCGAAGCCAGCAAGCCGGCTTCCGAGCGCCATCCCGATTTCGCGACGCAGGCCGCCGATCTCGTCGCTCAGCTCAAGATCGCCGATGGGCACCTGGCGGGCCGGCAATGGTTCGCACTCGATCGCCTGACCATTGCCGACATTGCGCTCGCGCCGATCACCAAACGCTGCCTCGCGTTTCCGATCGAGAAGCCGGCATTGGAAAATCTCTCACGCTGGCAAGGGGTCGTCGAAGCCCGGCCGGCATTCGCGGTGGCGGTTGGGGCAAAGCCGAGCCGATTGACGTCAGCGGCGTAGGAGCAACAAATACCGGCCTGCAGCCGTGCTGATGAAGGTAATGAATGATTTGCCTTCGTCAGCCGGCTGCAATTCCCGACGTCAAACTTTCTGATCGTCTCTTCGTCATCGAGAGTGAGGTTGACGGTCAACGCCGCTGTCATGCTCTTCAGGCCGGCCGCATCGTCATCGTCCTCGATGCGTGCAAAATCCTTGTCTGTTGTCAGCAACAACAATCCTTCCCGCCGTGCCGTCTGCAACAGCTCCTTTGCTTCGGCCGCCGTGTAGACATGGTGGTCCGGAAAGCCGCGCGTCACTGGCGCCGCGATACCGGCAGCCGCGAGGGTCGCAAAGAATTTCTCCGGATGCGCGATGCCGGCAAAGGCCAGGATCTTCTTCCCCGTGAGCGCGGCCACGGTCGCGGGATCAGGCACCAGCCGGCCGTGGAGGACCGGAAGCCCGCGTGCCTTTGCCTGCTCGATCACACCGAGCGCCGAAGCCTTCGCATCGCCGATCACCAGCAACGCGCTCGCCCGCGCGAGCTGCGCGTCGAGCGGCGCGCGCAGAGGCCCGGTCGGAAAGACGCGCCCGTTGCCGATGCCAAGCTCGCCGTCGACGACGATCAGCGCGAAATCCTTGGTGAGCGATGGGTTCTGAAAACCGTCATCCATCACGATTGAGCTCGCCCCTTCGGCGACCGCGAGCGCCGCGCCGCGGACTCGGTCGCGCGCCACGATGGTCGGAGCGGTTTTTACGAGCAGCAGCGGTTCGTCGCCCACCTCGGCGGCGCGATGCAGGGCGGTAACCCGCACCGGGCCGGCGAGCGCGCCGCCATAGCCGCGACTGAGGAAGAATGGCTTTGCGCCGTCGGCGATCAACAGCTTGGCGAGCACGATCGCGGTCGGCGTCTTGCCGGCGCCGCCGAGCGTGAGATTGCCGACGCAGAAGACCGGAACGCCCGCGCGCGCGCCCGCTCGTCCCATGCGGGCTCCGGTAATCATGCCGTAAATCACAGCGATCGGGGCGAGCAGTCGCGCCGGCGCGCCGTCCTGGCGCCAGAAGCGCGGTTCACGCATGGTGTTCGAGGCGCAGCTGCAGCAGATATGGGTCGAGCGCCGCCAGCGTGCGCTCGAGTGCGCCGCCGAGCCCGTCCACGGTCTTCTGCCCGGCCGCGACGATGCGCCGGCGCGCCGCCTCGTCCTTGAGCCACAAGCCCGCCTGCTTGGCGAGGCGGTCGGTGTCGCCGACGAGGTCGGCGCCCTTGGCACCGTCGAGCGCCGCGTAGATCTCGGCAAAGTTCGAAATGAACGGGCCGTGCAGGATGGCGGCGCCGAGCTTGATCGCTTCGATTGGATTTTGCCCGCCATGGGCCACCAGCGAGCCGCCCATGAACACGATCGGTGCGAGCCGGTAGATCATGCCGAGCTCGCCGAGCGTGTCGCACACGTAGATGTCGGTCGTCGGGTCCGGAAGCTTGCCGGCCGAGCGCAGCGATACTTTGAATCCCGCGGCCGCAATCTGGCTCGCGATCTCCTTGCCCCGGTCCGGATGGCGCGGAGCAATCAATGTCAGCAGGCGTGGGAAGCTTGCGCGCAGCCGGCGGTGCGCATCGATCATCACCTGCTCCTCGCCCGCGTGGGTCGAGGCGGCGGCCAGCAGGGGGCGACCGGAGAGCGCAGTCGCGAGCGCCGCCCGCTTGTTCTCGTCGACCGGAAGCGGCGGCACGTCGAGCTTGAGATTGCCGACGATGGTGACTCGCGGTGCGCCGAGCTCGCCATAGCGCCTGGCATCGTCGCGCGAGCGCACCAGGCAAAGATCGAAGTTCGCCAGCAGCGCGCCGATCAGGCTGGGCATGAAACGCCAACGTTTGTAGGAGCGCTCGGATAGCCGGCCGTTGATCAGGATCAGCGGAATTGCGCGTTGCCCGCACGCGATGATCAGGTTGGGCCACAGATCGGACTCGATGAACAAGGCAAGCCGCGGCTGCCAGTGATCGAGAAAGCGGGTGACGAAACCTGGCGCGTCAAGGGGAACAAACTGATGGATTACCCCGGGCGGGAGACGCTGCCGCGCTATTGCGGCCGACGTTACCGTGCCGGAGGTGACCAGCAGCGGCAGGCCGCGCGCCCTGATCCGTTCCACCAGCGGGAAGGCGGCGACGAGTTCGCCGACGCTCGCGCCATGCACCCATACCAATGCACCATCCGGCCGCGGCACATCGCTCTCCCCGCGCCGTTCCGGCAGTCGCACGGAATGCTCCTTGCCCTGCTTCAATCGATGCCGCAGCAGCTGGTTGGCAAATGGGGTCGCAGCTCGGGTGGCAAACCGGTAAAGCGCGAGCGATGCCGGCAACCGCTCGCTCATGCGGCCGCTCCATCGGCAACCGCATAGGCCCGCTTGGTGACCGCGTTGAGGTCGGCCTCGACCTGCGCTCGGTATTGTTCGAGCGTCGCCGCATCCGGATCGGGCGGCACGTGGATCAGGGGGCCGCCGACGAACACCAGGCGGCTGAATGGCAGGTTCAGCGCCGAGCTATCCCAGGTGTTGAGCTCGATCCGCCGGCTGGTCGCACACGCAACGGTGGCGATCGGCCGGCCCGACATGGCACTGAGCCGCACGATACCTTCGCCGGCAACCCGCGCAATCTTCGGGACGTCGGCTGTCATCGCCACCGTGTAGCCTTCCTTGAGCGCGTCGAGCATGGCCACGAAAGCGCCTACCCCGCCTTTGCGGTCGAACCGCACGCCTTGGTCGCCCGAGCCCCGGATGGTGCCGATGCCAAGCCGCTCGGCTGCGACGGCGTTGATTTCAGCGTCGCGATGGCGCGAGATCAAGACCTTACCCCGATGCTTCGGATGGTCTCGCCGCAGGAACGGCGCCATGAAATGTTGACCATGCCACATTGCGATAATGATCGGCAGCTCAGGCTCGATCAGATCGTAGAGATCCGGTGGCTCCATCACCACGCGCGACGTTGCCCACACCAGCCGTAGGTAATAGGCTCCGCCGGTGCCCAGCGCGTTATGGAACGTCCGCGCGTGCGTGATACGCCTGAGTAACGCCCGCCTCATCGCGCTCCGGATTGCTGGTTCTCGTCCGGATCAAGCAGCCGGTGCATGTGAACGATGAAATAGCGCATGAGCGCGTTGTCGACCGTCTGCTGCGCCTTTGCCTTCCAGGCTGCGTAGGCGGTGGCGTAATTCGGATAGATGCCGACGATGTCGAGTTTGGACAGGTCCTTGAACTCGACGGCGCCGAGGTTCACCAACTCGCCACCGAAGACGAGATGCAACAGCGGCTTTGCGGGTTCGGGTGGCATTGGCAGCCCCTCAACACGTTGTCATGGCCATGACGCTTTTGGCGGCGCTGAGACCCATTCGAACCCGGCTTCGGCCTGCTATTTGTTCAACACCTCGCGCAGCGCCCGGTGCCGCGCTCCTCCCGCAGCCAGCAGCGGTCCATGAACCGGTTCAGCGCGATTGTAGAGGACCCGATCCCCCGTAAACGTCGTCAGTGCCCCGGCAGCTTCGTGCACCAAAAGATCGGCCGCCGCAAGATCCCAGTCGTGGCTCGATCCGCCTGAGAGGGCGGCGTCAAGACGCCCCTGCGCGACGCGCGCAAACCGCAGCGCAAGCGAGTGAACCCGCGGCAACACCACGATGGTTGGCGCCGCGGCGGACAGCTGCTCCATGATGCGGTGAGGTCCCGACATGTGCGCTCCCTCGAGGCTTTCGCCGTCGCTCGCTTTGAGATTGATCCCGTTGCAGGTCGCGCCGTGGCCGACGATCGCGCTGAAGAATTCATTTTCGGCCGGTGCGAACAGGGCGGCGACGACCGGTCGGCCGTCCTCGACCAGCGCAGCCGAGATCGTCCAGTCCACGAGGCCCGCAATATAGGCGCGCGTTCCGTCGATCGGGTCGATCACCCACACCTGGCGTTTGGTGAGCCGCGAGCCGTCGTCGTCAGTTTCTTCCGAAAGCCAGCCGGCGTCCGGGACGATCGCGAGCAACCGTTCCCGCAGCAGATTGTCGACCGCAATGTCCGCTTCCGAGACCGGCGAATCCTTGCCTTTGGTCCAGTGTTTCAGTCCGGCATTGAACGTCGCCAGGGCGAGGTCGCCGGCGTCATGCACCGCTTTGGCGAGCCCGCCGAGAATGTCGGCTCGCTCAGACACCGGCAACTGTCAGCCCCTCGACGCGGACTGTCGGCGCGTTGACCCCGTATCGAAATTTCAAATCATTCGCTGGCGTGAGCGAGGCAAAGATTTCGTTCAGATGGCCCGCGATCGTCACCTCGCTCACCGGGTAGGTGATTTCGCCGTGTTCGATCCAGAAGCCGGAGGCACCGCGGCTGTAGTCACCGGTGACCATGTTGGCGCCCATGCCGATCAGGTCGGTGAGATAAAACCCGTCCTCGATATCCTCGATCAGTTCCGTCGCGGTCACGGCGCCAGGCGCCAGGTGGAGGTTCGATGGTCCGGGCGATGGGGTTGACGATACCCCGCGCTGGGCGTGACCGGTGGTTTGCATGCCGAGCTCGCGTGCGGTGGCGCAGTCGAGGATCCAGGTGGTCAGTAACCCATTCTTGATCAGCGCCCGCCGTTCGCCCGCTACTCCCTCGGCATCGAAGGGGTGGGAGCCAAGCCCGCGTCTGCGCAACGGATCATCGATGATGTCGACGCCAGCCGCGAAGATCTGCTGGCCGAGCTTGTCCTTGAGAAAGCTGGTGCCGCGCGCGATTGCGGCGCCGTTGATGGCGGACGCGAGATGTCCGACCAGCGAGCCTGCGACCCGCGGCTCGAACACGACCGGCACTTTGCGCGTCGCGACCTTGCGCGGATTGAGCCGTTTGGCCGCCCTTTCGCCGGCTGCGCGGCCGATGGCCTCGGGCGTCTCGAGATCACCGGCGTGAATCGCTGACGAATAATCGTAGTCGCGCTCCATGCCGGTGCCTTCGCCGGCGATCGCCTGCATCGAAACCCCATGGCGGGAGCCGAGATAGGCATGAGCAAAGCCAGTGCTCGTCACCAGCACCATGCCGCCGATGCCCGAGGATGCCGAAGCCCCGCCGGATCTGCTCACTCCCTTGACGGCGAGCCCCGCCGCTTCCGCGGCGCGCGCCATATCTTCGAGTTGCGTCACCGACGGCTGGCTGGAATCCAGCATATCGAGATCAGCAATGACCTTGGCCAGGAGTTCCGGCTCGGCGAGGCCGGCAAAGCGATCGTCCGGGGCGGCCCGCGCCATGGCGACCGCGCGCTCGGCGAGCGCGCCAGCGCCTTCGCCGGTGAGATCGTTGGTTGAAACGACCGCCTGCTTGCGTCCGACAAAAACCCGCAAGCCGAGATCATCGCCCTCGGCACGCTCTGATTCCTCGACGGTGCCGTCACGCACTTCGACCGATTGCGAGACACCGCGGGTCGCGACCACGTCAGCGGCATCAGCGCCGGCGCGCCGCGCCGCTGCGACAAGGCGTTGGGCGAGATCCGTGAGGGCGGATTGATCAAAAAGCTCATCCATGACGCGGAAGGATTTATGGTCGCACGGCCGCGATAGCAAGCGCGGGCGCGTCGGAGGGTGTCCTGACGAATTGGCCGAATCCGCGCCGAAATGGCCGGGATCCGTCATGGCCCGGCCACCGCGCGCAGCAAGGCGAGGCGCTGCTATCTGATGGTCGGCCCTTTCTGGCCGCCGCTTGCCCCGAGCGTGGGCATCGTGTGCAGGATCGGCGCAGTGTTCGTGCGGAACGGAGCCGCGTTGCCCACCGTTGCAGTCTTGCTGGGCGACGAGCTGCCCGTTGATCCGCCGCCTTTGAACACGTTGAGGCCACCACCCCCGCGACCGATCACGTAGGATGGTTTCGACCCGCCGGATGGCTGCGACGGCGTGAATACGTTGCCCGGCAGTCGGTGGATAATGCCGCTTCCGCCAGACGATGTTCCGCCGCCGGTGCCGGTCGCTCCGCCGACATTGGTGCTGCCGCCGACAGTCGTGCTGCCGCCGACAGTGGTGCCGCCGCCGATGCGCTTCGGCGGCCGCAGAATGCAGCAATCGACGCATTTGAGGCAGATGTTGTTGTCAGGCCCGTGCGGGGGATTGTTGCCGCCAGCTGTTGTTCCCCCGCTGCCGGTGGTCCCGCCGGTGCTGGTCGTCCCGCCGGTGCCGGTCGTACCGCCGGTACCGGTGGTTCCGGTGGGTCCACGCGGCGGGAACGTGCCGCCGGTCGTTCCGCCCGGCGGGTTGTTTGAGCCCGGGCCTTCCGGCGTGCCGCCCACGTGGATCGGCGTGCAGCGTCCGCCCACGTTGGTTGCGAACAGACCGCAATTCGGTTGCGTCACGATGATCGGGCCGCAACCGCCGCCGGCAATCCGCATCAAACCAGGTCCGCAGGGTGGTGGATCCTGCACGCATCTGCCGTCGGCGATATGACCATTGAGACACGTCACGACCCCCGTCGGCATGCATTGGAAGCCGCCGCCGGCGATTTGCGTTGGGACCGATCCGCGCGCGCAGCTCGGAGTGGTGATCGGCACACAGAAGTTGCCGAGTGGCACCATGTTGGGACCGCAGGTGGTCGTGATCGGCGTTGGGCAAGCGCCATAGGCATTGGCCAGCGATCCGTCCGGACAGCGCTGCGGCAGGCCGCCGCCTCCGCCACCACCAGGCGGTTTGGGCAGAACCGGAGCATTGATCTGTTTGACTGCCTTTTCCTTCTTCGCCGGATCGTCGGGCGGACAATTGACGTTGTTGACGTTGACCACGATGTTGACGTTGTTCCACATCCAATTCCAATCGATCAGCACCTGACCGAAGAACCATGACGGCCACGGGAAGAAGTCGATGTAGATGTCGACGAACGGGCCGACCACGTAGGTCGGCAGCACGTACACCAAAATGCCTTGGACGATGTTCACGTCGCGCACGAACGTGGTCTGTTGGATCAGTGGAATGCCCTGCTGCCCGGCAACGACCGCCGCCTCCGAGCAGTTGCTGTCGAACTTCGCGGTCTCCATGAAGATCCAGAAGTCGGCGCTGTTGAACTGATCCGGATTGGCGTGCTGGATCTGCTCATCCGGCGGCATCGGCGCCCAGCCGACCCACTGCAGGTTGGTGCGCCACAGCACCCAGCCGGGGCTGAACTCGGAACCCGGCACCCAGAACCAGCCGACCTGCGGTTGGCTGCCAACGCCGCAACGAAGGCGCACATGCTCTAACGCAAGCTAACGGTTTTTGCTTGCTATCCCCATTAAGCGCCTATTGTTTTCTACAAAACGTGCGCCTATGTTAGGCATATTGGCACACACGGCATAACGGTCTCATTTGTGCACCCGCTGTGCACCCTACGGAGAGGAACCTGTGCCCCATCTTACCGACGCGGCAGTCCGCAAGTACAAAAAAGGGAACAAGCGCCGCCGCATTCGGGATACGGGCGCGCGGTCTCTCTTTCTCATTATCGAAACATCGGGGCACAAAAGTTGGCAAATGCGTTTTCGCGTGGGCGGACGCATTGGCAAAATAACCCTAGGCCCGTTCAACGCCGAGGGCAGGGCGTTGGAAGGCGAACCGCAGATTGGGCAGCCCTTGACGCTTGCCGATGCGCACACCCTTGCCGCCAAGGTGCTGCGCGAGCGTTCGCTTGGGCATGATCCGATTGCCGACCACAAGGCCAGCAAGCATCGCCAGCGCGCCGAGATCGAGGAACGGGGCGTCAACACGTTTGCCGGTGCGGTGCGCGCCTACATCGACGAGTACGCTCGGCCCAAGACTCGGCAATGGGCCGAGACCGCACGGGTGCTGGGCTTGGCCTATGACAAGGGCGGCGGCGAACCGACCGTGATCAAAGGCGGCTTAGTCCAGCGCTGGGGCGACAAGCCCGTGCAGGATATCGACGGTCATGACATCTGGTTGGTGACCGACGAGGCCAAGCGCGTTGGCGTTCCTGGGCTTGAACGGCGCACCGAAGGTCTCAGCGCCGCCCGCGCTCGTGCCGTGTTTGTCAGCTTGTCGGGTTTGCTCAGTTGGTGCAAGCGTGAGCGCCGCATCAAAGTCAACCCATGTGCCGGTGAAAGCCGACCGCCAGCACCAGCAGCGCGCGACCGGGTGTTGAGCAACGACGAGATTTGCTGGTTTTGGCAGGCCACCCAGACTATCGGCGAACCGTTCACCAGCATCTACCGACTATTGTTGTTGCTCGGCCAAAGGTTGAACGAAGTCGCTTGTATGACCGACGACGAGCTAAGCGCGGACGGTGCGACCTGGAACCTTGCCGGTAACAGAACCAAGAACGGTCGGGCGCACGTCGTCCCGCTGCCGCCATTAGCGCGCGCGATCATTGCCGGGGTGAAACGCAAGCCGAACGCGAGTTTGGTATTTACGACCAATGGCCACACGGCACCAAGTGGCTGGAGTTGCGCCACCAACCGATTGCGCGCGGGAATGCTTGCCCTGGCGCAGCAGGAGCGCGGTGCCGATGCTGTCGTGCAGGCCTTCGTTCTACACGACGCGCGCAGGACATTCGTGACTGGGTTGGTCGAGCTTGGCGTACCGCCGCATGTAGTCGAACTGGTGGTCAATCATATCTCCGGCAGCAAAGCTGGTGTTGCTGGCACCTACAACAGAAGTGAGATGCTGCCCGAACGCAAAGCGGCCTTGGAGCGCTGGAGCGCGCATGTGGCTGGACTGGTCAGTGGCGGCACCGACAACGTCGTCAGCTTGCCCGCTCGCCAAGGACTGCCAGCGTGAGCAAACAGCCGAGGCGTGCTGGCAGTTTTGTCGAGGCACTTGAATGGGCCATTGCTGGTGACAGGACAGTGCTTGGCGAGGTGGCGACTTGCGTTGCCGTCAGACCGCTCACGGACGAACAGCGAAAGTTGCTCGCAAAGCTACTGTGCTCGTTGCAGACGCGGCCGAAAAGACGACCGCGACTGGAGGCAATCGACCCCGCCAAAGCATCGGAGCAGGAACGCGTACTGATGGCTCAGCACAGGGCCGCGCACGCTATACTGTGGCGGAAGGATAATGAGCGAGCACGTGTATCAGCAATCATTGACGAGGAAATCGACAAAGCAGCAACAAAGTTTCGCGTATTGCCGACACAGTTGAGCGAAAAAGCGGTCCGCACCATCGTCAAGAACAAAAGGCCACGGACCTTTCGGAGGCGCTTGCCGTCCTTCCATGTTTGGATTGACTAAAGAACAGCACACAAAGTCGGCCGACTTATTAGCCGTGCATGTTAGCGAAATGTGATTATTAGAATGCTCCGGACGGTAACGGAGCACACGAATGGCAACCAGACGATCTCTCGGCAGCACGGCACAGATGCCGTTAGCGTCGCCGAGCCCTAACTCAAAAAATGAGCCGGATGCGCTAGTTCCCGACCCGCAGGTTTGCAGGGAGTTCGGCGTGACGGCGATGACGCTCTGGCGTTGGGATCGCGATCCGACACTCGATTTTCCCACCGCGATCTCGATCAGGAATTGGAACTTCCGCAGCAGAAAGCTGCTCGAATCCTTCAAGGCGCGCATGTTGCAACGCGCGATTAGGACGCGCAAAACGGGATCGGCCAATGCCTGATCGTAGACATCTCGGATCATCCAACGGCGGCGGCAACCCGATTGGTTCGATTGATTTGGGTACGGCGCTGATTAAGCGTGAGCCTGCGCCACGCAATAACAACAAGGACAGGGACAAGAACAAGAAGAAGAAGAAGAAGTCAACTGAAGAGCATGCCCGCGAACAGACAGACCTATTCAATGCGATGTGGGATTGGTCTGACAACGTCTTGGAGGATACCGGCTGGCTCAACGCACTCCGAGATGCCAAGACCCGCGAAGAAGTTGATGCCGTCAAGCTCGATGAGGGCGACCTCAAGCTGATTCTGGCGATCCGGGCTGCTTTGCACCCCGGTGACGGGAAAAAACGCCAGAAACACTTCGAGAACCTGAACGAATTGCAGTTGAAAGCAATCCTCAAAAGCCGCCTCAACGAGCACAAGAAATCTGAAAAGAAAAAACTGGAGGAGAACGAGCAACAAAGTGCCGCTGCCGAGGAAGTTCGTGAGAAACGCGAGGAGAAAGCCCGGTTCTATGGCGAGTTCAAGCAGTACAAGGTTCTCGACCGCAGCGGCGTATCTGTCCTGATCACCGAGGCACCGAAAACCGGGCCGGTGAGCAAGTGGGTTCAAATATCAAAGACGCGCATCGATTTGGTGGCTACCACCCGCAGCGCGCAGCACGATAACTGGGGCGTCTTCGTCAAGGTCATCAACATGGACGGGCGTGCCACGCGATTGGCGATCCCGCGCAACATCATTAATGACAAGCAAGGCAGCATTGCTGGTCGGTTAGCAGCCCTGGGCGTGGATGTGGTTCGGGAGCAGCGAGAGCATCTGCCGGACTTCCTGCTGACCACTGTTGAAGTTCTGGACGACGACACGGTGCAGGACCTGGCGCGGTGGCTGGCGGTTCCCACGACCGGATGGTGGCAACTCAACAACGGGCGGTGGGTGATCGTGCTCCCGCACACGACCAAGCTTCCCGCCGACCTGCCCGCAGGCGAAATGGCCATCTTTCAGAGCGAGCATCTCCACCTGCCACACGGCTTCGCCATCGAGGGCACCGTCGAGCTCTGGTGCGAGCAGATCGCCGCGCCGTTCGCAGGCAACAGCAATGTAATACTAGCCGTGGGATTGGCGCTGTCGGGACCGCTGACGGTGTGGGCCGGTATACCGTCCGGGCTATTCCACATTTTCTGCAACTCGAAGCATGGCAAATCGCTGGTCTCCGGCGTTGGTCAATCGGTCTACGGTCGCCCGTTGATTCCGAATGAAACCGCATCCGAGCCATTTGGCGCAAGTTGGTTGGCGACCGCGAACTCTATCGGTCAACTCATCCTGGTCCGCTCGTCGGTTGGGGCGTTCTTCGAGGAACTGAACCAGGGCAAGGCTCAAGACATTGCCGACGCCGCCTATCGGATCGCGAACGGCATCAACAAAATGCGGATGCGCGGTCGCAACCTTGAGCCGCGCGTGACCCATTGCGTGCCCGGTTTCTCCACCGGCGAAGAAGCGATGGTCGATTTTCTCACACGAAACGGGCAGCGGGTCACTGACGGCATGCGCACTCGATTTGCGGACATCCCCGCCGAAGCGCAGCCGGGTAGCGTTTTTGACACATTCGGTGCTGATGCGATCCCAGGACTAGGCAAGAAATACTACCCCCTCCTTGGCAAGCTCTACGGCAGCGTCGGGGATGCATGGCTCCAGACGCTGGTCGATATGGGTCCTGAGAAAATCCAAGCCACGGTCAAGTATCACCAGAAGAAGTTTCTGTCGCGTCCCAGGGTGCAGGCCACCTACCGGGCCGCCATCCCATATCAGCGTAGCGTGATTGATCGATTTGCAACGGTGGCAGCGGCTTGTCGGATGGCGATCAAGGCCCGACTGCTGCCATGGGACATCGAGGACACCGATAGCGGCATCGAATCCTGCATCGCCCGGTGGGCTCAGTATGACAACAGGTTGGAGCCCGTGATCGTCGCCATCATTGAGTTCATGGACGGGCGGCAGTCTTGGGAAGGAACGGCACAACAACTGCTGCCCGAACTGAATGGCGCGAGGAGAGTCCGGAATCTTTCGGGCACTGGCTGCGGAAATCCGAGAACGTGCGGCGGCTCAGGGCGGCGGGTTTTAGCATCGAACGCGGCAGAGCCGGAACCAGGAACCGTACCAGGCTGATTCGGATCGAGCGGGTTGCGGCGGAATGAAAATGGACGGTTGGACGGTTTGGACAGTGTTTCTGCAAGCGGATGAGGAAGACAACCGCCAACAAGGCCTCGGTTCGAACCTGGGCTCTTGGGAGGCTCAAAGCCACACCCATTACCAAAGAACCGTCCAAACCGTCCAACCGTCCGAAGGCTACAATAGGAGGAGTAACCGTGGATTTAACAAAGCACAAACTGGCCGACCTGACGACCAAGAAGCCGAAGCAGGATGTCGGGTCTGAGCTTGACGCCTTCGCGGAGCGGTCGCGATCTCTGCAAGCAGCCGAGGCACAGCAGCGCGGTCGTCTGATCTTTGCGCTGGATGCGACCGCGTCCCGGGAACCGACTTGGAATGCCGCCTGTGAGATACAGGCCGAAATGTTCGGCGAAGTGTCCGGGCTGAATATGCAACTCGTGTACTTCCGTGGGCTCAGTGAGTGTCACGCATCGGCCTGGATTTCGAGTGGTGATCGCTTGGCTGGTCTGATGCAGCAGATCACCTGCTCAACGGGACCGACCCAGATCGGCAAGGTCCTGACCCATGCCAGGCGCGAAACGGGGAAGAACAAGGTTCAGGCCATGGTGTTTGTTGGAGACTGCCTGGAGGAAACACTTGATGAGCTTGCCGTCACCGCGGGTGAACTCGGGGCTCTTGGCGTTCCAGTGATCATGCTCCAAGAGGGCACCGATCCCAAAGTCGAACGGGCATACCGTGAGATCGCTCGACTGACCCACGGAGCTTATTGCCGGTTCGATAATGGCGCTCCGCATCAGTTGGCAGAACTGCTGCGTGCGGTCGCGGCCTATGCGGTGGGTGGGATCAAGGCGCTGGAGGCAAAGCCTGGCGCAGCGAAACAAAAACTACTCGAACAAATGAGAAGGCCCCGGCCAGTGTGATCCGGCTAGGGACTTGCACGAAACTGGCAGAAGGAATACCGCGAGCAACCGAAATCTAGATTGAATGAAAATCGCCCCCGCCGCTGTGGATCGGCGAGGGCGAAGACTTCGAAGTGATGGCCTGGAAACCATCTTCACCCACAAGGCATCGGAGGCCGCATGAGCAGGAGCTATCTAACAGATCGTGAGCGGGCACGCAAACTCGCGCAGGAAATCGCCCCAAGTCGCGTTGACGCTTACTTCGACAAGGTACAGATCTGGCTGAAAGAGAAATTGCCGCGTTCGCAGCAGCCAGAATGGCTACAAAAGGCCAGGAGGACACACCGTGCCCACAAGCATGATGGAGCCATGCGCTATCATGGGGACTATGTACAGCGATGGCAGTTGCGACAACCAACACGAGATGAGTTGCAATGGATGAGCAGGTTGGACGGCGTTCTGCTGAATGGGGTTGAGGTTAGTCTGGACTGGGTGCTGCGCTACATGGACGAGCGCGACGCGGCATTTGGGTGGCTGTGCCGTTGTCATGTCATGCCGGGTCAGCGCGGCGACCAGCAAATCCGCTGGGTGAAGGGCAGAGTCCGCTACAGCGGACCACAAGGCGCACCTAATGTGCTGGCCATGTATGCCGATAGGCGCAGCCGGATCAGCGGTGAGCGGTTTTGCGTGCACCTGGACTGGAGAATAAATGGGGTAGAAGCGTTGCAACGGGCCGGGATCAGATCAGTCCAGGACTTGCTCAACTTCAGTCACTACGGTTTTTGGAAGAAGAGACTGCGGTGTTACGAAGTCGATACAAAGAAGCTAGGCAGGGTGTACCACGAACGTGTGCTGGGGAAGGGCAGAAGACGACAGTGGATCAGCAGGACCAATGGTGTGACGTATGACTACGACAGTCGGGCCGGGTATGCGATCTTCAGAGTCAACGGGAGAGTTAGGTTCAGATCGTTATGGACTTGTATCATGACAAGTTCAACGTCATGGACTGTCTGCAAGAGATAAAAATCCCACGAAGACTATTGCCTAAACGGATACTGTCGGAACCGATCAGGACTATGAAGAATCCAAGCAGGATTAGTC
The DNA here is from genome assembly GCA_963833605.1 of uncultured Alphaproteobacteria bacterium. Taxonomy (GTDB): domain Bacteria; phylum Pseudomonadota; class Alphaproteobacteria; order Rhizobiales; family Xanthobacteraceae; genus JAFAXD01. Next base: position 21,808 of record CAWHYZ010000029.1, on the reverse strand, counting down.
ATGAGAAATACGTGGATAGAGAAAACAGCAGAATCTTGAAAGCTCAAAGGCTTAGGAGGGGTAAAAGCCATGTTGTGGATATAGGGAGGTGTCAGAAAGCATTGCAAATACGGAACGGTAGGGGTGTCTATCATACAGCTACAGCAGCTACAGCAGCAGGGTACAGACCCAGTGATGCGCTACGTAGCATTGCTGAGATGGAGTTCCGCGCCGCGTTCAGAAATGGCGACACCAAGAAGATGGATGAACTACTGAGCTTGGACTACTACGACGGTGATCCCGATGAAAGGATTAGTCACGATGATGAGGTGCTGGACTCATGGAAAGCGTGACGAGGCGGCGCTAGGAGTCAAGAACAATGACCGCTGTCCGCGCCAACAAGTCACGCAGCACCATGACGATCGCCGCTATCAAAGTCGGCAGACGGCACCGCAAGGACCTGGGCGACATAGCCGGACTGGCCGCCAGCATGGACGAGATCGGACTCCTGCATCCGCCCGTAGTCACGCCCGACCGCAAGCTCATTGCGGGCGAGCGACGCTTACATGCAGCAAAACGATTGGGCTGGAAAACGATTCCCGTGACCGTGGTCGATCTTGATGCCGTGGTGCGCGGCGAGTTTGCCGAGAATGCCCATCGCAAGGACTTCACAGTCTCTGAGGCCGTCGTTCAAGCGCGCCCTGGAACCGCTAGAGCGCAAAGCCGCGAAGGAACGGCAAGGCACCCGTACCGACAAACATCCGGGCAAGTTGCCCACAAGTTCGAATGGCCGCGCTGCCGATAAGGCTGCCAAGGCGACCGGCATGGCGCGGCGCACGCTCGAAAAGGCCGAAGCCGTCGTTGACGCCGCCGAAGCTGAGCCGGAACGGTTCGGCAAGCTTTTTGGCCGACATGGATCGCACGGGGCGCGTCAACGGCATCTTTAAGCGGCTTAAAGTGATCAAACAGGCAGCCGAGATTTGGAAAGAACCGCCACCACTGCCTCGGCAAGGCCCCTACCGCGTGATCGTCGCAGACCCGCCGTGGCAAACCCGCGTTCGGGAAAACGACCCGTCGTGCAGGAGACTTCCGCCGTTTCCTAGATGCCGATCGAGCAGATATGCGCAATGTCGGTAGCGTCTATCGCGCATGAAGATTCGATTCTGTGGCTTTGGACAACAAACACCGACCTACTCTCCGGCGACGCCTTGATCGTGGTCAAGGCTTGGCATTTCAGGCCTGTGTCGTTGTTGACGTGGGTGAAGGATCGCATGGGTATCGGCCATTCCCTGCGAAATCAGACCGAACAATGCATCATGGCCGTGCGTGGCAATCCCACGATCACGCTTACCAACCAGACAACGGCGCTATTCGCACCAGCGCGCGGACACTCGCAGAAGCCGGTCGAGTTTTACGATCTGGTTGAGAGTTTTTGCCCAGCCCCGCGCTACGCTGATCTCTTTTCGCGCTATCGGCATAACGAGCGTTGGGACACGCATGGGGATGAAGCGCCGCGAGACGCAAAACGCACCAGCAGGGCTCTAAAGGGCGCTAAGAGCAGCCTATCCAAGTGAACAGCCCCAGGGGGGTCTGGATTCCGGGGGTCTGGACTCCCCCACCACCTGTTTGGAGCCCACGGTATCGGTGCATTGCCAGCCCTGGACGCGGTCCATGGCTTTCTTTCACAGCGGCCTGCACCCCCACCACCCTCACCCACCAGCCGTTAAAAAAACCAACCAGTTTCGGCACCTTGCCAGCGGTGCTTTACGCGCTGAAATCATTGCCTTTTGGCCGTTCTCAGATTCGTAATCTGAAGGTCACTCCCTCATATATACCGCTGCCATTGCTTTTTTGGCACTTGATGCTGTATGGTGTCCGCACCATGTCCGCAACATGGTGTGATTCTCGGATACGCAAATGACGCTGTACACAGACGCAAACTCGATCACAGGTCGCCGCCGCCTTACACGCCGCAAGTCGCCGCAACGCAGTCGCGTCGGCAACGGATCGGCGCTTTTGGCTGACGTTGACGGACGCTCGACTTGGGTTCGCCGCTGCAAAGAGCTGATCGCCGACCACGTGTCTGACTTAGAGCCCATCCGGGAAGTTTGGATTTATGAAGAGGCGTTTGCAGCGAGGCGCCTGAGCATGATGCGGATCATGGCGAGGCGGACGAAGGCGGCGACGGTCATAGCGTAGCGCTCGAAGTCGCGAGCCAGGCGGCGATTGCGACTGATCCAGGCGAACGTCCTTTCGACAATCCACCTTTTGCGCAAGACCTCGAAGCCAGAGACATCGGCTCGCTTCACGATCTCCAGCTTCCATGCTCCTGTTCGCCAGACAACGAGCGCCATCTTCTCTCCGGCATAGCCACCATCAGCAAAGATGCGTTTGATAAACGGGAACAGTCGTCTTGCCCGGCGCAACAGCAGGAAGGCGCCATCACGGTCCTGAACATCGGCGGGATGAACGATAACATTCAACAAAAGGCCCAGCGTGTCGACCAGGATGTGCCGCTTGCGACCCTTGACCTTCTTGCCCGCGTCGTAGCCTGAAGGATCGAGCCAAGCCCCCCTTTTTGAGCGCCCTTCGCGGTTTGCGAGTTGATAATCGCTACTGTCGGACTTGCTTCACGTCCGGCCTGTTCGCGTACCGCGACGTAGAGTGCATGGTGGATGCGTTCTAACGTGCCGTCCCAGTTCCACAGTTCCAGATAGTCGTGCACCGTGCTCTTCGGCGGCAGGTCTTTTGGCAGAGCCTTCCATTGGCAGCCGGTCCATAGGATGTAGAAGATCCCGTTCAACACCTCGCGCACGCTCACGGAGCGTTTGCGCCCGCCATGTCGGGCAGGCGGAATCATGGGCTCCACAAGCGCCCATTCGGCATCAGTCAAATCGCTCGGGTAACGAAGGCCGCTGCGGTTCGCAGCTTGGCGGTGTTCGGGCTTCCACATGCGGCGCTCCATCGAGAATCAAGCGCCCGCCAATGAATCACATCCGACTTATCAGATTCAAGAACTTCCCGGATCGGCTCTTAGGTGGCGAGTTCAATACCTCGACTGCCGAGCGCTCAATCGTGCGCCGTGCTTCGGTGCTGACTGTCGAACTGGAACGGCTGGAGCAGAAGTTCGCCCTCGCTGGTCAAGCCGACGTTGAGGACTTGGACCTGTATCAGCGCACAGCGGGCAACCTTCGCAGACTACTGGAAGCCGTCTGACTCCAGCGGCGCAGCAAGACCGTCACGCCGACGCTTGACCAATATCTCGCCAGCAGGACCGCAGCCGAATGATCCTGCGCCCAACTCTCGCATTGACTGTCCGGCAGCGGTCACTGATCGACGGCACCGCCGCTTCGCTCAGTCCAAGACAGCGCGACGCGTTCTTTCACTACCTCAAGTCCCACTTGTTTGGCCGTCCCAACGACGCCGCTGTTGCTGCCGTAGTCAACAGCGCGCTCGACCACACCACCGTTGACTTCCGGGGCGTGGCATGAGCGAGCGCCGCCGCCTTGGACTGAGACCCGCAGCGGCGTGGCGCATTATCAGTCTGCGGCAGGCCCTGACTGATCCCAATCTACTCAGCACAGTCCTTGACGGTGACTCGTGGTTCGCTTGGCGCACGTTGCTGCTTGCAGCCTGCGGTGAATCCTTGACTGAGGACGAGCGCACGCTGTTCCGCCAACTCACCGGCCGCGAGCACGAGCCCGACCGCGCAGTCGAGGAGTTCATTGCAGTCATTGGCCGCCGAGGTGGCAAGTCACGCGCCATCGCAGTCCTGGCCACCTACATCGCCGCCTTGCGCGAGCATCCATCGTTAGTCCCTGGTGAGCGTGGCATTGTCCTGGTCATTGCACCTGACCAGAACCAAGCCGCATCGTGCTGGACTACATCGAAGCCAACTTCCGCGATGTAGGTAGGGCCTCTTAGTCTGCGGAAGTCTGACGCCCTGACTTCAAATGTCGATCCGATTAGTCAAGCGCGGGACTAAGACCCCCACCACGTGCGGACCACTATTCTGATGAGACTTAGTCTAGGTGAGGTCAACGTGGAAGTTCGCCTCTCGGAAAGATTCCCTCTAAATCGGGAAAGATTCCCTCTACTTTATTGGTAGCGCTCGACTATGTTCCCACTCCGGCATCAACATGCTACTAACGAGCGGGCCGACTATGTTCCCACTCCGGCATCAACATGCTACTAACGAGCGGGCGGCCGCGCTGTTCAACATCGCGCCAGGCGCTTTGGAACCGGATCGACGTGACCAAGATCAGCGCGATGATGTTGAGTGAGTCGTACTTGGCCGCGAGCCGCGATTTAAAAGCTTCCTCTGGTTAGTCCGGCACATCGATATGAACAATGCCTGCCGCAGTTTGCTGCCCCATGATGCGCCGCACGCTTTGCTTCGCAACGGGCCAGGCAGAACTGCATGGATCTGCAGTGTTGACCTCCGGGCCCCATTGCAACACCCGACCGCTGCCGGTTCTGGGCGGTCGCGCTCGCCGCCAACGACAACACCAAGATCAGCGCCCCGGCCCCGGCCCCGGCGCCGATCCGCCGCAAACCCTTTCGCATGGTGGCCCTCCCTTGCAGTCCCATATGGTTAGAGCATCAGCGCCAGCGTGGTCTGCTGTCAATCGGCCCGCCCGACGCAATCGCATCGTCGTGACGAAGATCAGCCAGCGGGATGACGAGGGTGGGTAGTACCCAATCATAGTGCGCGAGCAGCACGCTTCACCAAGGCCGCATGAAGTCAGTCGCGACAATTGGCCGGCGGCTGCGATCATCCCGGCTAACCGACGGCCGCCGGCCAACCTCTCGCGCAATCGCCCTGCCCAATTAACCGCGCTGAAAGTATGTCGGTGGCATACGGCGCTCGTCTATGGATGTATCCTTCAGTGGCCGGTGATCGTGCGCCAAACTCGACACCGCGATCACCGGCCACCCTTCCCGGCACAGCGTTAATTCAGCAACCCACGCTGCGCATCGTGATCACGCCTCTGAGTATCAGTCAGCACTCAGGGGCTCCGGTCGGCGCTGCTACCCTGTGAGGCACCGACCGGGACCATTAACGGTTCGGCAACGGCGCGCAGCGCAAAATGAACTTGGCCTGGGGACTAAGGTTTGGGGGAACCGTGCCGGTGAGTGCAGCGATGGGCGCGCACTCACCGGCATTTTATTTTGCGCGAGGCCTCGCGCAGTTAACTGTTCATAAACCATAAGCGCGCAGTGTTGCCGTGACCCGCACCCAAGGGTCTCTTCTCCCCAACGTCCAACCCGGCCGGTTCCCCCACAGCACACCGGCCGGGTTTTCCATTTGCGCGTTCTGCGCTCTCAGTTAACCCGCCTTCAATCAAATGCTGGCAACGTTTCCATCCATCCAAGGCTGGACGAGTGGAAACCCATGCAATTCACCCTCGGTGGAGCGGCGCGCCAGTGTGGCGTTGCCAAGGGCACGATCAGCAAGGCGATCAAGACTGGGAAACTATCGGCAACGGTTCGCGAGGACGGTTCCTATGCAATCGATGGCTCTGAACTAGCGCGCTATTTGGAGGCCCATGGTCACCGTTTCCGTTCAGACACGGGTCCGGAAACCCATTCAACTGACCGACTGGAAACCAATCCAGCAACCGATCTAATCGTCGCCTCTCTGCAGGCAACCATCGCAATCCTGCAGGATGTGAACGCCAGCCTAGAGACCAAGTACGCCTCTTTGGAGCGCGACCGCGATATTTGGCGTGAACACTTTGAACGGTTGCAATTGCCCGCTCCGAAACGGGAGGAAATCCCACTGCAAGGTGTTCCCGAGCCGGAAGCCGTCCAACCCAAGCCGCCCTCGCAAACGGCGTTACATGCGCTAGTCGTCAGACCGCCGTCAGTGCGGCGGCCATGGTGGCGACGGCTGGCGGGGTAGGGCGATGGACCTGGTTCTCGCGCTTAAGGTCTTTGCGGTTGCGAGCGCGGTCCTCGTGGGCGGAGAGATCGCGGGCCACATTGGAGCATCGGTACCGGAACTAGATGACCGCTGGACAAGCTATAGAGCCATCGCTGCCGCCGCCCTGCAGGTGGTAGCGATCAATGCACTGGTGATCGCGGTCGTCCTTATCTGCAGTCCGTCCGGGTAGGGCGGGTCCAAAGGGCCGCCGAACAAGCCGGCGAGTGAGGCTTAAAATTGGGCTCCGGCGTCCGCGCGGCGTATGATGCCGCGATGAGCGATCCGGACAGCCCGCCGGCAACCACGGCCGAGCAGACCTTCGTTCAGGCAGTTGCAGCGGCCGAGGCGGCACGCCGGCAGGCAAAGGCCGCAGCCTTTACCGCCTATTGTTGGAACTCTCTCAACCTTGCGGCTTACCAGGATGCGCTGGCGGATGCCGAGGTCGCCTACGTTGAGGCGGTCAAGGTTGCGCGCGATGCCGCTGATCGCGGCGTGCTGACCCCGCAGTTGTAATACTGGCCAGATTTCCACACACAGGTTTGCCAATTGGCGCCGCCGCCGCTCGACTATATGTCACTGCCCCATGCGTTGGCGTGCTGTGTCTCCCTTTCGTCATCCTCCCGGCTTCATCGAACCCTGCCTGCCAACCCTCGCCCGCTCGGCACCGTCGGGCCCGCAATGGGTGCACGAGATCAAGCACGACGGCTTCCGGTTCATCTGCCGGCGCGATGGCGATTGGATCCGCGTGTTCGATTGCACCGACCGCGTGCCGACGATCCCCGATGCGATGCGGGCGCCCGTCCGCGACCCTCGACGGCGAGGTGGTGGTCTGCGGCCAAGGGAGAGGTGAAGCGGACCGCACTGCGCGAACTACGCGCTCGTCCGGTTCTGCGTGATACTGTCCCACCACGGGCAAACGCCCGGGTTGAGCCGGTAGTTGCCTTCGATGACCTGCACCTGCTCACGCACGCCTTTTTTTGCAAGGTTCATGCGCATCTCGCGTGCCTTCTCGCGATCCTTCTCCGGCAGCCAGCCGCGCTCGTGGCCCCACAGGCTCGGGCCGTCCTTGCGCTCGTAGGCCTGCCACGTCGCCGGATCGATGGCGCGCGCGCCCCAACCGTACTCGACCATGAAGCCTGACGGCGTCCAGGTGTAAAACGAGGTGATGAAGTCGCTGGTGTGGCGGCCGAGCGTGGTCGCGATGCGGCCTTCTTCCATATTGGCGATGTCGAGGCCCTGTCCGACATCGTCGAAGGAATACAGCTCCATCATGATGTGATGCACCGCGTTCTTGCCGGTGCGGATCAGCGCCAGGCTGTGATGGCGCGGATTGACGTGCATGAAGTAGGCCGAGAATGGATCAGTGTAGTAGTCCGTCGTACGGAATCCGAGCAGCCCTTGATAGAACGGCAGCAGCTGTTGCATCGTCGCCTCGCTCTCGACGTTCAACACCGCGTGGCCGATGCCCAGAGGTCCAGTGCGAAAGCCGGAGATCGAGCGGCCCGGCTTGAACGGATCGCTGGCCATGTCAGCACCGTGGAATAACTCCAGGCGATTGCCGAGCGGATCGTTGACGACAATCAGATCCTTGACGAAGCGCTCGTCGGCGAGCGCACGCGAACCGCGCGCGACTTTCGTGCCAGCAGCTTCGAGTTTCGCGGCAACCGCGCTGAGCGCGGCAGCGTCGGCAACCTCCCAGCCGAAGAAGGCGATACCCTGCCCACCGCTTCCGTCGACGACGATGCGCTGCTTGCGGTCGTCCATGCGGAAGGCCCGCGTCGAATGGCTCTTGTCGACCTGCTGAAGACCGAGCAGACCACAAGCATATTTCGACCAGTCCTCGATGCCTTCGGCGCGGACACCGACATAACCGAGGGACTGAACCCCGGATTGAGTCGTCATGAGCGATCCTCACGAAGAAAAACAGGCATTTATCGCAGTCTAATACTCGGGTTGAAACAAATCCGCCAGCGCAATCAGCGGCGCGGTGCCCCACAGTGAACACGGGGCGTCTTCGTAGTTCGTAAAACCCGTGCTATTGCCGCCAGGGCGCGACATGCTTTGAATCAGCCCACCGCCGACGGGGTCAGATACGTTTAAGAATACAATCGGGACAGTTTGCGTCACTTGTTGATGACCGGAGACCGGGGCGCTCGATGGACGGACGAACGCCGCCAAAGTTTTCGACCGCCTCGTCCGCGAAATCGAGTCAGACCTCGGAGGCCACGCCGCGCTCAGCACGATCGAGCAGCAGCTCGTCGAGGCTTTTGCCGGTGCCGCCGTCACCTTGCAGAGCCTCAACACACGGCTGGCACTTGGGCAGGAAATCGACCTCAGCCAGCATTCCACGGCCGTCGGGGCGATGGTGCGGGTCGCCTCGAGGCTTGGAATCCGCCGACGAGCTCGCGACGTGACCTCCATGACGTTCGACGAGCTCTCAGATCGCGCGTCCGCTGATGGCGAGGCTCGCCGCGAGCTCGAGCTCCTCGCTGACGACGAGGTCGATGAGGCCGACGGCGCATGAGCACATCCACAGCCCGTAGAACGACACGCCGCGTTGCGTCCATCGCCGACGCCTTCACGAACAAGGACCTCTTCGGCCGCTGGTTCGCCGGCGATAGCTGGGCCAACTGGCGCATCGTCTTGCGTGCCGCGCAGGGCCTCAAGCTCACCAAGGCCGAGCTCGCCTTCTTCGCCCAGGTCGCCGGCGGTCGCTCACCACCCACAGCTCCGGTCAAGGAGCTCTGGTGCATCGTCGGTAGACGAGGTGGTAAGGACGCGATTGCGTCAGGCATCGCCGCGCACCTGGCGGCATCGTTTCATGCTGAAAATTTACTTCGTCCCGGTGAGCGTGCGACTATCGCTTGCCTAGCCGTCAATCGTGACCAAGCAAAAATTCTTCATGGGTTCGTCGCCGCCTACTTCCGTGAACTGCCGGCGTTGCGCGCACTGGTCCGCCGAGAGACCGCCGACACCATCGAGCTCAAAAACGGCGTTGACATTGCTATCTCGACCGCAAGCTATCGCGCTATCCGCGGCCGAAGTTACCTCGCCGTGATTATGGACGAAGTCGCGGTTTGGCATGACGAAGATTCATCAACAAATCCAGATAAAGAAATTTTTCGAAGTCTGCGACCGGGCATGGCGACACTCCCGCAGTCGTTGCTGATCGGGATCACCTCGCCGTTCAAACGGTCTGGCCTCACATACGAGCGTTGGTCCAAATATTTCGGCAAGGACGATCCGCGTGTCCTGGTCGTTCACGCGCCCTCGACGACGTTCAACCCAGTCCTCGACGAGGCGGAGATCGCTGCGGCGATGGCGGACGACCCGCTCGCCGCCCGCAGTGACTTCTACGCCGAATGGCGCGACGATCTGGCTTCCTACATCCCGCGAGATCTTATTGAGTCCAGCGTCGATCGCGACATCATCGTGCGACCTTACGAGCGCGGGCATCGTTACTTCGCCTTTCTCGATGCCGCCGAGGGTTTGTCCGCCAGCGGTGATAGCTTCGCCGCCGCCATCGCCCACAATGAGCGCCATGGCGATCGCGACGTGTTGGTGTTGGACTGGATCCAGGAATGGCGTCCGCCTTACAACCCGGCCCAGGTTGTGCGCGCCATTGCTGGTGTGCTTGATGAGTATCGTCTCGGGGTGATTACCGGCGACCATCACGCGGCCGGCTTCGTGATCAACGAGCTACTCAAATGCGGCAAGCGGCTTGTCGACTGCGAGCTCAACAAGTCTGATCTGTATATGGAATTGCTGCCGCGCTTCAGCGCAAGCTGCGTGCGCCTGCTTGATAGTGATCGCCTGGTCGGTCAGTTCTGCGCGCTCGAGCGCAAATCGATATCAGGCGGAACCACCAAAGTCGATCACCCGCGCGGCTCACATGACGACCTCTGCAACGCCGTCAGCGGCGCGCTGTGGTGTGCCGGCTCCAAGCGACGAATGATAATTTCCGAGAGCTTCAAAGCGTGGGCCGCAATCCCCCAGGTCATCAACACTTTGGAGCCGGGCGTTTCGCGCTGGCAAATGATCCACGCCGCCGCCGCAAAGCGCCGTGAACCAAAAACAATCGCAACAATCTCAACCGCCGACCGACCGACCGGCGCAACGTTCTTTGTTGGTCTCAACGGAATGGTTCGGAGCGTCGAACCAACTAAAGATGAAGACGAATAGAAGTGCCAAGGCTCGCAGGCGCTCGCATGGATGGAGGAGCGCACGTCCGAACTGTTGGCCGTTCCTTACTTCCACGTCGTGTTCACGTTGCCGGTGCGGATCGGGGCCGTCGCCTACCAGAACAAGGCCGTCATCTACGATCTCTTGTTCAAAGCTTCTTCGCAGACAATGCTGACGATCGCCGCCGATCCCAAGCGCCTGGGCGTCAAGATCGGCTTCACGTCGGTGCTCCACACCTGGGGCTCCACGATGACGCATCACCCGCACGTGCACATGATCGTGCCGGGTGGTGGGATATCGCTCGACGGCACACGCTGGATCGGCTGCCGCCCCAAATACCTCTTGCCGGTGAAGGTGCTGTCGCGGCTGTTCCGCCGCCTGATGTTGGAGATGCTGTTCGCCGCGCACGACGCCGGCCGCCTGCAGTTCTTCGGCGACCACGCCCACCTCGCCGACATGGCCGCATTCAAGGCCTATCTCGCGCCGCTGCATCGGACCAAGTGGTTCGTCTACAGCAAGCGGCCGTTCGCCGGGCCGGAGCAGGTGCTGGCCTATCTGTCCCGCTACACGCACCGGGTCGCGATCTCCAACAGCCGGCTCATCGCCGCCGACCCGATCGGCGTCACGTTCAGGTACAAGGACTACCGGATCGAGGGGGCCGGCCGCTACAAGACCATGACGCTCAAGCCGGGCGAGTTCATCCGCCGCTTCCTCATGCACGTCTTGCCAAACGGGTTCCACCGGATCAGGCACTACGGTCTGCTGGCCAGCGGCACCAAGACCGAGACCATCGCCCGGGCGCGTGAGCTGATCGCTGCGGCCAAACCTGCACAAACGGCGCAGAAGCAGCACACCCCCGATAGCGCCGCGCCAACAGACAACCCGACCCAGCCGTGCCCATGTTGCGGCGGTCGCATGATCATCATCGAGACTTTCGAGCGTGGCTCGTCACCTCGATATCGAGCGTCGCCACAAACCGCGATCAGCATCGATACGTCGTGATCACGATCCCAATGTCACAAATCCGCAATGCCGATCTGCCTCGCCGGCCGTCGACCCGCCACGGCGTCGCTCGCACAAATGCAGCTTGCGATCTCAACGTCGCCATCGATCTTCGTGCCTTAAGGCAGATTCCAGCACCTGCGGCGGACCAATCATGCGCGGCAACGTCGTCAGCCATTGCACTCATCGGCGTTGCTCGTCGTCACGCAGCTCTGCCGCGCGCAAATCCCCATAGCGCCCGCGGCACCCTCGCCTGCCACTTCCCGCGGTTTCGTTCTTTGAAGGCTTTCGGACGCCGGCCACGGTGCAAGCCGCGTCGTCGTCATGGGCCGGCATCCGAAACCCTCAACAAACCCTGTAAAACTCAGTACGAGCAAATGTTTTCCGCTTTACTCCCAAACCCGGACATCGTCTGCGGCGTTCTTCGCGGTTGGTTTGCTCACCGGAGAATTCGACTCACCGCCACTGCTTCCCGGTCAAACTCTCCTGCGGCGGCTGTTCTTTCCAATTTGGTCGGACATCGACGCGCTTACCGCCGCACTTGCCGCACTTCGCGCGACGGCCGAATGATGGGACCTCGGTGTCGGCCGGATAGCTCGCCACATCGATCAGCGCTTGGTGTCGGCACGCATCGTCGAGGCATGGCCGGCCGGCAGCCAGCCGTATGAGCCGATGTGCTCCACATCACACCCATACACCGCAAACGGTGCAATGGTGATAACCATCGCCAAGAACGGGGGCAAGCCAATGCGGAGCGTCGTCGTCCTGCTGGGAATGTTGCTGGTTGCAACGTCGTCGGCGAAAGCATCGATCATCGTCTGTCGCGGATCGATCGTTCAGGAATGGGGATATCTGTCGATCGTGACCACGGAAGGCATCGAGTGCATCGTCACCCGCCGGGTTGGCATGCAGACAGTGATGAACATTTGCAGCGACAAACGCTGCAAAGTCACCGGCGTCATCAGCGACGAACAGCCCCAGTATCAATATATCTATGAGCCCCTGTATCAATATATCGATGGCCTGATCGCGGTTGAAATCGATCGGCTGCAGTGGGGAACGCTGGACCCGAAACGGCTCGGCGATCCAACATTGTCGCAGTGAGGCAAGACGGGGACGATCTCGGCCTCCGTCATTCTCTCTGGCCGCCGCAGGCTGCCTTTCTGAATCCGACCTCGCCGCTGACCGAATGGGAAAAACCCCTCGCGACTCCGCACAGACTACGAAGCGCGGCGCGCGGATGAATTTTTGTCGGCGAACAGCGCATCGAGCAGGGGGGATGCAGGTGTGCGTTCGTCTGCGCTCGGCGAGCGCTGGGATCTGTTCGTAGGGCTCCGGCCCAGGTAGGGCGCGTCAATCCCGGCGCCCGAGTGTTACCCGGTTACACGAACAGGAAATCGCCCTGATGAGCTTGGAGTTGGGCGAGCGTCACGCCGTTCACTTCCAAGTGGCCGGCATGGGTGTCAATGACAACATCTCCTTGCTTGGTGTCATGCGCTGCGGCGAGTACCGCCGCAGCGGTATCCGCAGCAAACATGCCCTTGTCGAATTGCAAGAAATCTGTGGCCACATCGAAGTTCTTGACTGTATTTGTACCAAACCCATGGAACACGAAAGTGTCGGCCTGGGCAGGCGCTATGACGTTGTAGGGGCGCATCATTTCGTTATCCTCATGCGAGAGGATATGGCAGTGCCACACGTATTCGCCCGGCAGATCAAATTGCGCCGCAATACTCACCATCTCGCCGGAAGCAACGGACACAGTATCCTGCCGTCCCGTTTGCTCCGGGGCGATCGGGACGCGGTCGCCGATCCATATGTCAGCGCGGCTGAAATCCGTGGTCCCATAGCCATAGGTGATCACGCCGTCGCCGTTGGTGTCGTCGGGAATCCCGTTCTCATCGCTATCGTTGAAATCGATGAGCCTCTTCTCCACCACCTGGAATTGGGTTTGGTGCAGGTGGATGGGATGCGCGTCTGCCGTAAAGTTGAATAACTCCCATTGCTCAATGGAGCCCAACACGGGCTTTTCCGTAACGGGAGCATCCCACAGCAGCGGCCCGAATGCTCCGTCCGGGGTCATCTTATCGCTGTTAAGGGCTCCCGCTTCTGCGATCCCGAGCGTGGGCTGTATTCTTCCGAATTCGTCGACGCCTTCGAACAGCCCGAGCTTACGTACGTTAGTCGCAAGATCAGCTATCCCATTCCCATCCGAATCCTCCGCGATGAAGTGGAAATCCGGATCCAGCACCGTGCCATCGGTTACCGAAGCGTGGAACGGCACCAGGTTCGGATCGATCGTGAACTGCATGACGTTGCCGACGGGATCGGCAGGGGTCGCCGCTGTCGCCTCGCCCGCGAGCGATCCATCAGGGCCAGCCAAGCCTTTGAACGGCTCGTATGCCGGTCCGATATTCAACAGTTGCACGGTCGGGTCGACGTGCGCCCCGCCAAAGTCGAAAACCAGGTCCGCGCGATCTCCGGGCGCAAGCACAAGAAACTCGCCATTCTCCTGGACGCCATCACCGTCCATGATCATCCGGGCTTGCGGCAGCAATCCGCCATCAACCCCGACCAAGTACACCTTTACGTCAGGATCGCTGAGCTCCAGCACGTAGAAACGCGAATCGGATCCGTTCAGCATGTGGAACTCGTAGTCGCCAGCGGCGACGTTAAGGTTCGGCCATGCCATCCCGTTGACAAGAATGTGGTCACCAAAAAACTCAGGTACCGCTGACGGAGCATCCTCGCCGTTGGCGTCATAGAAGGTCTGCGGGACCACATCTCCGACCGTGTCTGCGGTGCCTGGGAGCACATCGTGCTTATAGGCCGGATAATACAGCTGGCCATCTGCGGTGAACGCGCGATCCTGGATGGCCATTTCTATTTCATGGGACCCGCCGGGGAGCACGCCGGTGTCGATCAGGTGCTGACCGGTGTCGTCCCTCAGGAGATAAAAGCCGGCCAATCCCGCATAGACGTTGAGGCGCGTGATTCCAAGCGTATGGTCATGATACCACAGCGTCGCCGCTTCCTGATCGTTCGGATACGTGTAGATCCGATCCTGGAAATCGGGACCTTTCGAACTATAGTTCTGAGTGAACCACTGCTCCGGCAGGCCATCACTTCCGGCGGGGCTGTGACCGCCGTGAAGATGAGTGACGGTCGGCACATAGCCGTCCTCAAGCGGTTTCTTGTCGGACGCGGCAAAGTGCAGCGTAGTGTCCACGGGCAGAAGATGGCCTTCGAGAGGAAGCTTGTTCTGCCAGTTCAGTTTGATTTCGGTGCCGGTATGGGCGACGATGGTAGGGCCCGGATATGTTGGCGTGTGGCCGGGCTGGCCATAGCCCCAGACGGTCGTCAACAGCGGATCCCCATTCGCGTCGACAAGCCCAAGCCATTGCTCGGTCTGACCTATCTGAAGGACGTACGCCCCGGGCCTGCTCGCATCGATCCGTTCCGGCAGAGGAAGCTCGTTGACAAAGCGGGGCTGAGTGGCTGGGTCGAGAAGTTGAACGTGTTGCGCTTCGATGGCACCGAGCAACCTCTCCGGCTCCCCAGGTTGGTCGAGCTGCGGGGCCGCCGGGCCGAGAGGTTGAACAAGTTGGGAGGCGAAAAGCCCGAGCCACTGTTCTAGATGGACCACATTGTCCGCAGACCAGCCGGTTTCATTGTCCCAAGACCAGCCCGTTTCAGTGTCTTTCGGATGAAGTGGGTCCTGAGGCAGCAGAGATCCTAGCTTAAACTTCTTGATCATGACTCCCTCCCTGATTGGCAACTGTCAAGGTGGCTGGCCCAAACCAGTCGGATTGCCGCCGATCGCCTTTTTCAATCGGCGGCGTGAGACAGCCGGCGCTTGAATAGCTGCTATTTTGTTGTCAAGTTGAGCCCGGCGCACCAGTGGCACCGCCGCGAGCTGGCCGCTCGTCCGTTTTGATGTTTGGGCTCGGACACGAACGCGGCGGCAGGTTATCGAATTGACAAGGAGATCAGGTGCCCTGCGGACAGCGAACCGAGAATGCCCAATGTCGCCCATACTCCTCTCCCTTGACAAGAATAGCACGCTCACTCGGCTTTTGTTAGCGCGTTGCCTGGCACATAGGTCCAAGGCCCGTTCATGTCCTTGCCTTTGAACCAACGGCCGGAGACGAGCACGTAATAGTCGTTCGTCGCGGCGTTCGTGAGGATGAGGAGCGAGGTGCCGGCAACCGGGGAGATTTCCGGTTGACGAGCTATGCAGGAGATTGGGTGACGAGGCCGATCAGGCGGCGTGGTGAGCCGGCATTTCAGTGACCTCGATTCCGTTGTTGAATTTGACGCCTTGGACGACTTTCGGCAACTGGTTTTCGCCATTTAGTCGCCGCCATGTTTTTGCGGCGGCGTTGACGAGTTTGAACACCATGAGCTTGGCGGTCTTCGGCGATAGTGCTCCCTTGGTGCGCACGGTGCGATGACGCACGGTGGCGAATACGCTCTCGATCGGGTTTGACGTGCGCAGATGGTCCCAGTGCTCGGCAGGGAAGTCGAAGAAGGCGAGCAGAGCTTCTCGATCCTTCGTCAGACAGGCGACCGCCTTGTCGTACTTGTCGCCGTATTTGTCGGCGAACACGTCGATCGCCACCTCGGCGGCCGCGCGCGTCGGCGCGCCGTAAATCTCACGAAGGTCTGCCTTCATGTTGACCTGGACCGAGAGGGCGACCTTGTTCAGCACGTTGGCGGTCTTATGAACCCAACACCGCTGGTGCCTGGTGCTCGGAAAGACCTCCTCGATCGCCTTCCAGAAGCCGAGCGCGCCGTCGCCGACCGCGAGGTCCGGTGCGATCTCGAGCCCACGCTGCTTGATGTCGATGAGCAGTTCACGCCAGCTCTGCGCGCTCTCGCGCACCCCGGTCTGGAAGCCGACGAGTTCCTTCTTGCCTTCGGGTGTCGCGCCGATGACCACCAGCATGCATTCGGCATTGTCTTCCATCCGGGCCTGCAGGTAGACCCCGTCCGCCCACACGTACACGTATCGTCGCGCCGAGAGATCGCGCTTCTGCCAAGCGTCGTAATCCACCTGCCACGCCGCCGTCAGCCGCGAGATCACGGCCGGCGACAGGTTCGGCGCGTCTTTGCCCAGAAGGGCAGCAAGCGCCTCCTGGAAGTCACCGGTTGACACCCCGCGCAGGTAGAGAATTGGCAACAGCGCGTCGAGGCGCTTCGTCCGTCGCGCCCACTTCGGCAGGATCGACGAGGTGAAGCGGATTTTCGCCTCTGTGCCCACGTCGCCCCGGTCGCGCACCTTGGCGCGACGCACCTCGACAGGCCCGACCCCGGTCTGGATCGCGCGATGCGGACCATGGCCGTGACGTACGACGCGGTCGCGGCCATCCGGCAATTTCAAGTCCTTCCACATGGCAACGAAGGCGTCGGCTTCGGCAATCAGCACCTGAGCCAATATTCGGCGAGCGCCTTCGCGGGCAAGTTCGGTCAAGGGATCATCGATAGCGTCAGGCTGACGGAAGGCAATGACACTGATATCTTTCGACATGGCGTATCGCTCCTTTCGGGGAGGTTCTGGCAGGCTTTGACACCCGCCTCGATACGCCGCCTTCAATCAAACGTCGTCACCCAGATTCCAGCTTAGCTCAATGTTCTAGGCTGTAATCGCACATCGAAGATGCTCCTCGTTGTGCCCCCAGTGCCTCCTTGTGGAGGTGGATTTTGTGGAATGATGTGCGAAAAAGCAATCACGAGGATGGCTGCCTGCGGTGGAGCGGCCTGCGGTGATCGACGTCGAGCACGATAGCGAGAACCTCTGATCCAGTATCAGCGGGTGCTCTGCGCATTTCACCCGTGCATTCACTGACTTTGCCGCGTCCGGCACCATGATGTCGGCCGTTGGAAGCCTCTGGGAAGCACCGGCGCGTCGAATTGGGCTCAATCCGGGTGTACGGGGACGCGATGCCGGGCCCGCATCACGCCGTCGCCGGGCACCTGACCCTAGCTCGGTATCGGCCGACTGCGGCAGCGCCGGCGGCGGCGCATTCCAGAATGGTCGGCCGAATGCATCGAAATCCCGGCCAGGACGAAGGGGCAGGGAAAAAATCGCACTCGCGCGAACGACGGGTAACGCAGGCGCGCACTTAGCCTCGGACTATTGGAAGGGCCAGAAAAAGTTACGGCCGGAAAATTTTGGGGACGTTGGTCGCTCGTGGAATGGCCCACGGCGCTCGGAGGGTGACTCACCCGTTCGTTTTTCTGGCCTGGGCAGTGTTCGGCGCATGCCCTCGCAGTGTCAAACGCATCCGAGGCCTCGAAGTCAGGCCGGTGGCCCCAGGCCCTGGTTCGACTGGACGGCACGATCGCGATCAAGCTGCGACTGTCCCCTCGCGGCCGCCTAACGAGTGCTCAGTTAGCTCGGCAAGTTCCCGCCACCCGCGCGCGATGTCTAAAAAGCGCTGCCGAGTAATCGGGTCGGCTACATTCCTGGCTCGCTTATCAAATCGTAAGGCCGTAGCGCGGTATTCATCTGCTTTCTTGCCCTGCATTATCGTTCTATCCCCTAGTGACCCAAGCTTTGTCGAAGTAGCCCATTCGTGTCGTGCATTAAGCACGGAGCTTGGACAGCTACCAGCACAAAGAAGCGGCGAGGCGCCGCCAAAGCTTTGGGCAAATAAAAAGCCCCGCCACGGTGACGGGGCTGTCAAGTTTGAGGGATTTCCCAGAAGCTGGGAAGCCAGGCAAAAGCCTACGCTTGCAACAGTCTCGCGGGAAGTATGGGGGTGCTACTCGAACATTTTATTTTGTCCAAATTCCGGTGCCGGTCAGCGAACCGACCGAGGTGGGATATGCGCGCCGTGGCCGGCGCCTAATCGGTTGTTCCGACGGGTCGTAGGATGCCTCGCGTTGATTTCGAAAAGACCGCTGGTTCGTTTTGCGTGGTGGTAGGCCAAAATTGATTGGGGGTTCTATTTTGAGCGCGAGCTTTTCTTTTGCAGGATGGTTTCAGCTGCCGCTGGAGTTGCGGCGGCGTTGGTGGCGCGAGACAGACTATGGCGAGCATCCGGCTTCGGCTGAATTGCTAGACGCGATTAAGGCTGCGCAGTGCGGTGCGCGGCGCCCGGCGGGGCTCGCCAGCGGCTCCGCCCGCCCACCGAGGTGACCTCATATGCGCGCCACAAACGCACCTCGGCAATAGGTCCAGTTTTTGCTATCCTTAATTCCATGACGAAAATAAGTGAAAACAGAGGGCGCCCGAAGACCACGGGAAAGGGCACCTTGATAGGCGTGCGCATTCTGCCCGATCTGATGAGGCGTCTCGATCAGTGGATTTTGTCCCAGAACGATCATCCCTCCCGCCCCGAAGCCATTCGGCGGCTGGCGGAGCTTGCGCTGATGGGTCCGTTCGCGAGTACAGCCGCAGCGCGGCATCGGGACAAGAAAAAAGCTGCTTCTCAGGCAACCGAGTTAGCCGGGGATGTGATCGACCGCCTGACGGACGAATCCGCCCCGACAGAGGAACAGGAAAAGCGCAAACGAAAGCTCATCAAAGGGCCTTTGGAATTCCGCGATCTCCGGAAGGATCAGCCCAGTGTCCGCGTTCGTGCGACGGCGAAAGCGAAGGCCAAGCGCTGATTACCGAAGACCTCACCAGCCGGCACGGACGGCATCCGATTGTCCGAGCATCTTGCCAGCACCGAGGGCGAGACGATCTTCCAACACGCCTGCGCCATGGGGCTCGAAGGTATCGTCGCCAAGCCCCGCGATCGGCCGTATCGGCCGGGACGACGATCGAAGGATTGGATCAAGGTCAAAAACCCGGACGCGCCAGCGGCGAGCCGGATCATTGAGGAAAGATGGCGGTAGAGTGTGCTTGCGAGGATGAACAATGGCGCGGCCGCAGCGACAAGTTGCCGTGTTCATCGGACTAGTTCTGCTGGCTGCACTGATGTTGCTGGCCGGTTCTGGATGGCATGGTTTTCATCATGAACGCCAAGCGTCCCGCCGGCTCGCCCCGGAAACCGTCGCACTTTATTAAAAGATCGATGAGTGTCGCCGGGCGCAAGACCAGCGTGACCCTTGAAGATGCCTTCTGGAATGCGCTCAGGGAAATCGCAGCAACTCGAAAAATTTCATTGCCAAACCTCGTGTCCACAATCGACAACGAGCGGAAGCACAGCAACCTGTCATCGGCAATCCGATTGTTCGTCCTCGATCACAATCGCCGCTCGTCCGAACCCAAGCGCAAGGAGGAATGATGGCGGAGCGCAAGCACCCGCGGCCCGCCGATGACCTAGTCAACACGCGCCGCGCGGCGTAAACTCCGGTCCACGCGGCACAGAGGGACTGCCAGTGTCAGCGTCCTTCATCAACGACCCCAAACATTGGCGCGAACGTGCTGAGCAGATGCGCACGATCGCGGAAGAAACGCATAACCCGCTAGCCAAGGAAACAATGCTGCGCATTGCGCAGGATTATGAACACTTGGCGCAGCGAGCTGAGGCGCGACTGGCGGGGGACGCCCCCGGCCAATAAAGATGAAACAACCCCCGGCCCGCCGATGACGCTCGGCAACATGCGCGGGATTTTAGCGCGCTCGGATTTCGACGTGCTGGCACCGGCTATAAGGTCCACCGCGACTGTCTCAGCCGGGAGACAGGCTAGCGTAGACAAGCGCCTTTCAATTGGTGTTCGCGCACAGCTTTGTTTTCGGCTAACGGTATACCTGGGGTACCGCAGGGATAGAAAATATAGGTATCGGTTCCAAACTTCCTTCGTATTTAAATATCTTAATATATTGATTTTGAGGATCAAATACTCCCAACTGAATTATAGTCGCTCGAACATTGATAGGTCTCTCTGGCGCAACTTCAAACCATCTATCAGCCGTCTCCAAATTGCATTGCGCTGGCGCCAAAGTCATCTGACAGATGAGGGCCCGAAGTACGGATCAACCCGCCTGCCTCGTTAATTTAGGATCCCCTCAGCGCAGTTTTTGCGATACATTTGTCGGCGGAATTGATCTTTCACGTTCCTGGCCCCCCGATGACGCTCGGCAACATGCGCGAGTGAGGATTAAGCAATAGAAGCGATGATACTGATCGGGAGTTAGCAGCATGGACGACCAGCCCACATCGGCCCAGCCACCGTGGTGGCTCGGCAAGGCCAAGCGCCACCACATCTTGTCTAGTTCATCATTATTTGCGCCGTTGTCGCAGTGTTGATCGTGGGCTTGGCGATCGTCGCATCGGGGTCATGAACCAGCGCCACCCCGCCGGCCCGCCCATGACGCTCGGCAACATGCGCGAGGCTCGGGGTGCAGCGGTTGTTGATCTCCTGCCTCAAGCCCGACTGCCTGCATACTGCATTGCTCGACGTGTCGAGCTACTGGGTCGACACGACGGTCCCGAGCTTCATCCCTCGCCTGAGGTGCAGCGCGTGCGGCGGCAAACGTGTCGATGTCCGGCCGAACTGGAAGGAGCAGCCGCCACGCGAGAGCCTGACGGGCAAGGTATGGCGATGAAACGTCAAAGCCCTTTCGCATGGGAGGTGAAACTTCACGATCATGCTCGCCGCGTTCGTGCTGGGCATCGCCAATCCGGCACGGGCCGAAATCATATACTTCTCGTGTTCGGGTACGCTCGAAACCCGCGACTTCAAGCACGGGACGTAAGCGATGTATCTCCGGTCGATCCCGACAAGAAAACGATAAAACGGGACGTACCCGTGCCAGTAGAGGTTAACGATACTCGTTGGTCATGCCACCGATGGCAGGCACAACACGAAACGAGCTTGGAGTGTTCGGAACAGTTTCTGACGCCTAGTGCATCACCGCCACTTGAAGTTCAGTCCCACTTCCTACCGACGCGGTTCAAACGTTTTCTGCGACCTACAAACGAACGAACAAACTGTTTTAGCCATGGCGTTGACATGCCCCGTCCGCGATCTGATCCGGCACCCGCAGCACCTCGGGACCGTCATGGCGGCCAAAGCAATCGCGACGGCGATCAAGCAGTTTGACATCGAACCGGCGCGTCAAATTGGATCACCGTCACGAAGATCAGCAGCCGGGATGATGACTGACCGCTTGCGGCGATCGCGCCGATCCGGCACAAGACGCCATGGCCACCGCCACCCCCGCCGTCCAACGCCACGCCGCCGCTTCTGATCGAACGCGGAGAACGGCGAACGATCACCGTGTCGCCGGGGCACGTTGGACACCCTTGCGGCACGTCCTGGAAGATCACCGCGACGCCGATCCTGACGAGCTACTCGAAATGATTATTTTCTTCGGTGGATGACCGGCTAGACGCCGTCGCGGCGATCGAGCGCGAAGCGAAGAGCGAATGAACCCCAAGCACCTCGCCCGGCCCACCGATGACGCTCGGCAACATGCGCGAGTTGGGGGTGCAGCGGGCTGATGGTGCATTGCCTGAACGAAGTGCCTACACAGGAACGCCTCGACTTTGAGCTACGGCGACGACGTGCCGTCCGTGGTTTTCGCATGGTGTGCACCAAGTGCGGCATGATCGGTGGACGCCCGGCCGAACTGGAAGGAACAGCCGCCACGCGAGAGCCTGACCGGCAAGCAGTGGCGATGAGCCCAGATGCGACCAATGAAGAGAGTACTTCTATTGGCAGCATGCGTGGCCGCGCTCGCGACGAGCGCGCATGCCACCGAGGATTTCTGTTGCAGTCGTGCTGAAGACACCCGATGGGTTCCTTGCTCTGCGCGAG
>CAWHYZ010000028.1:0-144318 GCA_963833605.1 uncultured Alphaproteobacteria bacterium | reverse complement strand
GCCAGGGAGGAACACGATGCCTTTTCCACGCGGCGCGTGCGCCGTGGTCGCGGCGGTCATGCTCGCGTCCGCGGCGAGCCCGGCGTTGCTCTTTGCCGGCGAAGACTGGCCGACCCGCCCTATCCGCATTCTGGTCGGGTTCGGGGCCGGTGGCGGCACCGACGTTGCAACCCGCATCATTGCGGACCCGCTGGGTGAGGTACTCGGCCAACGCATCGTGGTCGAGAACAAGCCCGGCGCCGGCGGCACGATCGCCGCCGACGTCGTCGCGAAGAGCCCGAAGGACGGCTACAACGCGGTGATGGCGAGCCTCGCGCACACGGTCGCAACCGCGACCATCAAGGCGCAGCCCTACGATGCGGTCAACGATTTCGCGCCGGTCGGCGTGGTCGCCAACTCGGCATTCGTGGTGGTCGCAAAGAGCGATTTCCCGGCGAACGATCTGCGCGGGCTGATCGCGCTGGCCAAGAAGGAGCCCGGCAAGCTCAACTATGGCAGTGTCACCATCGGGTCGACCCAACACATTACCGCCGAGTTACTGCGCCAGCGCGCCGGCATCGACGCCCAGCACATTACGTTCCGAACCACCCCGGAGGTCGTGACCGCGCTGATGCGCAAGGACGTGAGCTACGCCATCGAGCTTGCACATGCGGTGCGCGGCCAGGTGCAGGCTGGCGAGCTGAAGATTTTCGCCGTCATGACCGCCCAGCGCTGGCCCTCGCTTCCCAACGTACCGACCATGACGGAATCAGGCATTCCGGATTTCGAGGTGCTGGGTTGGTATGGGCTTTTGCTGCCCGCGGGCACGCCGCCGGCAATTGTCGAAAAGACCCACAGCGGGCTCGCGCAAGTTCTTGGTCGTGAAAGTGTTCGCAATCAGCTTGAAAATGTCGGCGCCAGCGCGAACCTGTCGACCCCCGAGCAATTCAAAAAGCTGCTCGAGAGCGAAGTTGTGCGATGGCGCGAAGTCACGAAGGCGGCCGGGTTGGAGCCGAGTTGAGCGGGTAGGATGGGTTGAGCGAACGCGAAACCCATCACGACGATCAAATCGATGGAGATGATGGGTTTCGCTGCGCTCAACCCATCCTACGTACACGTACTTACTTCCCGGCGCGCGCCTGCTGCATCGCCTGCCACACGCGCTCGGGCGAGGCCGGCATGTCGAGATGTTTCACGCCGACTTCGGCGAGCGCATCGGCGATCGCGTTGTTGATCGCCACCAGCGATCCGGCGCAGCCGGCTTCGCCGCAACCCTTGACGCCGAGCGCGTTGGTGGTGGCGGGCGAGGGATGGCTTTCGGTGGTGAAGCTCGGCGCGTCGCCGGCGCGCGGCATGGCATAATCCATGTAGGAGCCGGTCAGGAGCTGACCCTCGGTCGTCATAGACCGTGTTCTCCATCAGCGCCTGGCCGAGGCCCTGCACCAGCCCGCCGTGTACCTGGCCTTGCACCAGCAGCGGGTTGAGCTCGGTGCCGAAATCGTTCACCGCCACGTAGGAGACCACCTCGACAATGCCGGTGTCGGGATCGATCTCGACCTCGGCGATGTGGGCGCCATTGGGATAGGTGGCGGGCACGCCGTCGCTCACATGCATCACGTCGAGCGAGTGCGGAATGTCTGCCGGCAATTTGAGGCCGGCGCGGAGTTTTGCGGCCAGCTCCATGATGCCGACGGTGCGGTCGGTGCCGGCGATCACGAACTGCCCGTTGTGGAACTCGATGTCGCCCACCGCGGCTTCCAGGACGAACGCCGCGATCGGTTTGCCTTGCTCGATCACCTTTGCGGCGCCTTCCGAAATGGCGTTGCCGCTCATCATTGCGGACTTCGAGCCGCCGGTGCCGCCGCCGAGCGGCAGCTGATCACTGTCGCCTTGCAGCAGCCGGATCTTGTCAAACGGCACGCCGAGCTTGGTTGCCAGTACCTGGGCGAACGGCGTCGCATGGCCCTGGCCGAAATCGAGCGTGCCGGTGATGATCGTGACGCGTGCCGTCAGCCTCGAACCGGATCCCGCCCAGTTCCTTGGCCTGCGGCGCCGTCACCTCCAGGAAGCTGCCGACCCCGATGCCGCGCAGCCTGCCGCGCTTCTTGCTCTCGCGCTTGCGCTTGCCGAAGCCCTTGTAGTCGGCGAGCTCGAGGACGCGCTTGAGCACGGCGGGAAAATCGCCGCTGTCATAGACATTGTCGCTCGGAGTCTTGTACGGCATTTCCTTCGGCTTGATATGGTTGCGCCGCCGCAGCTCGATGCGGTCGATCCCCATCTCGCGGGCAGCCTGGTCGATCAGCCGCTCCATGTAGTAGTTGCCTTCCGGCCGTCCGGCGCCACGATAGGGCGCGACCGGGGTGGTGTTGGTGAACACGAGCTTGGTCGATTGCTCGATCAGCGGCGTCTTGTAGACGCCGATCGTGTTCTTCATGGTGGTGATGGTCGGCTGCATCGTCCCCATCATGGAGACGAACGCCCCGGAATTGCCGTAGCCGGTGGTGCGGACGGCGAGGAAGTGCCCGTCCTTGTCGAGCGCAAGTTCGATGGTCTGATCGTGGTCGCGGCCGTGGGTGTCGGACAGGAATGCGCTCGTGCGCTCGTCGATCCATTTCACCGGGCGGCCGAGCTCGCGCGTCGCATGCAGCACGCAGACATATTCGGGAAACACCGGCGCCTTCATGCCGAACGAGCCGCCGACATTGCCAACAAGCGCGCGCACCTTGTCGGGCGTCACCTTGAGCACTTCGGCCGTTGCCATCTTCTGGCCGAACGTGCTCTGGCCGCCGGTGTAGACCGTGAAGCGTCCGCTTGCCTTATCGAAGCTCGCCACGAATCCGCGCGGCTCCATCGCGTTGACCACGAGGCGCGTGTTGCGCAGCGGCATCTTCACCACGTGGGCGGCGCTCTTGAACGCCTCCGCGACCTTCTCGGAATTGCCAAAGTGCCAGTCGCAGGCGACGTTGCCCGGCACGTCGTCGTAAAGCTGAGGCGCGCCCGGCTTCACCGCCTCGCGCGGCGTCGTGACCACCGGCAGCGGATCGATCTCGACCTCGATGGCTTCGGCGGCATCCTTGCCCTGGTGCACGGTCTCCGCCACCACGCAGGCGATCGGGTCGCCGACGAAGCGGACCTTTTCGGTTGCCAGCGCGAACCGAGTCGGGACCTTCATCGGATTGCCGTCGCGGCCCTTGAGCGGCATCACGGTCTTGAGCAGTCCATAGCTTCCGGTAGACGAAATCGGCGCCGGTATAGACCGCGAGCACCCCCGGCATGGTCTTGGCGGCGGACGTGTCGAGCTTGCGGATGACGCCGTGGGCGTGCCGGCTGCGCAGGATCACCGCATAGGCCTGGTTGGGAAGGCTCACGTCGTCGGTGTAGCGGCCCTGGCCCTGGACCAGCTTGGGGTCCTCGCAGCGCGGGACCGGCTGCCCGATGGCAAATTTCTCAACAGTCCAGGCATTGGGGTTGTCTTGAACGTTCATGACGCGGCCCAAATCCAGATCATAGGGTGGGGGAACCACCCAGATATCCGAGCTTTCCCGCCGCCACAAGGACGCTCGACGCATGGGCCTCTTGCCGTTCGGACACCCTCGCTCTGGTGGGGGGAGGAAGGGTCGTGCCTATACTCGAGTTGCGCCCTCCCGGGCCGCTGCTACACTTGCTTTGATCTTGGGGATTTGAACGAGCTGCGACTTGTCGTCTGTCGAGCAGGTTCCAGCGCGGCGGGAAGGTTTCAATGAATGACGGGGCCCGGGTCGCCGGGAACCTCGATCCTGCGCATCGACCGCGTCTGAACGGGCGTCGCGGCTGGCACGCGTCCAGGCCGGTGCATGCCGCAGTCAGCGATCGCGGCGGCGCGACTTATGCGGCGCTCGACCTTGGTACGAACAATTGCCGCCTGCTGGTCGCGCGCCCGGCCGGCGAGGGCTTCCGCGTCGTCGATGCGTTCTCGCGCATCATCCGGCTGGGTGAGGGCGTGTCGGCCTCGGGACGCCTGAGCGGCGCCGCGATCGCGCGGGCCGTCGACGCGCTCGCGCGTCTGTCGCAACAAGATGCGCAATCGCGGCGTGACCCGTGCCCGACTGATCGCGACCGAAGCGTGCCGCATGGCCGAGAACTGCGATGCGTTCCGCATGCAGGTGCGCGACGAGGTCGGACTTGACCTCGAAATCGTCGATCGCGAGACCGAGGCGACGCTTGCCGCCGTCGGCTGTACGCCGCTGATCGATCCGGAGGCCGATGGTGTCATCCTGTTCGATATCGGCGGCGGCTCCTCGGAGCTGGTGCGGCTCGGCCGGCCCGAACCTTCGGGGCGCGGGCCGCCGCGGCCGCGGATCAGGTCGTGGGTATCGCTCCCGGTCGGCGTGGTGACGTTGGCGGAGCGCCACGGCGGCGTCCGGGTCACCCGGAACTCATTCGACGCCATGGTCGATGAGATTTCCGAGCACCTGAACGGCTTCGCCGCCGAGCACAGCGATGATCTCGGCGGCCTGCATCTCCTCGGCACCTCAGGTACGGTGACGACCATCGCCGGCGTCCATCTCGACCTGCCGCGCTACGATCGTCGCCGCGTCGATGGCTGCTGGATGAGCGAGATCGAGGTTTCCGGCGTGGTCGAGCGGCTGATGGGCATGAGCTATGAGGATCGCGCCGCCAATCCCTGCATCGGCGCCGAGCGTGCCGACCTGGTGCTGGCCGGCTGCGCGATCCTGGAGGCGATCCGGCGGGCGTTTCCGTGCCAGCGCCTGCGCGTCGCCGACCGCGGCCTGCGCGAGGGCATGCTGATCGAGTTGATGCGTGCCGACGGCGTCTGGGGTCAAGAGACCGCATGAGTGGCGGTGGGCGCGATCTGCGGGTGCGGGTGACGTTCCGGCGGCAGCCGCACGCAGGCCTCGCGGCGCTGGCTCGAGCGTCAGCTCAATGATCCCTATGTGGCGCGTGCCAAGCGCGAAGGGCTGTCGCTCGCGCGCCGCCTACAAGCTCATGGAGATCGACGACAAGCACAAGTTCCTCAAACCTGGCGCAAAGGTTGTCGATCTCGGAGCGGCGCCCGGCGGCTGGAGCCAGGTCGCGGCGAAGCGCGTGCGCGCGCGAGAGGGCGGCGGGCAGGTGGTGGCGATCGACCTCCTCGCCATGGATCCAATTCCCGGCGTCGCGTTCCTGCAGCTCGATTTCATGGCGGCGAATGCGCCGAGCGAGTTGAAGGCGCTGCTCGGCGGCCCCGCCGATGTGGTGCTGTCCGACATGGCGGCGAACGCGACCGGGCACCGGCGCACCGACCACCTGAAGATCATGGGGCTCGCGGAGGCCGCCGCTGATTTTGCCCGCGAGGTGCTGAGGCCGGGCGGAACGTTTCTCGCCAAGGTGCTCCAGGGCGGGACCGAGGGCGAATTGCTGGTCGCGCTCAAGCGCGATTTCGCCACCGTGAAGCATGTCAAACCGGCGGCGAGCCGGTCGGATTCGGCTGAACTCTATGTTCTGGCCATGGGCTTTCGCGGACGTGCTGATGGCCCATAATCGTGACTCTTTGGGATCGATTAGGCTGAAATGCTGTAGTTTCAGTTATTTAAGGACGAAACTTCAGACATGAGTTTTATTGAACTCATGTCGGGACCGTGTGTGTCTCCCCAAGTCTGTCATCCAGGGGCGTCTGCTGTACAAAAACTCAAGCGATCTCAGTACGTTACTCATTGATGTCAGATAATTCAAAAGGCTTCGTCATCCATGAAGGCTCTATATCGAGCCTCATCCCATCCGCTGGTCGGCGGGCGCGGTCGGCCCCGGCGTGCGGTTGGCGAGTTCGGCACCCGCCTCCGGGGTGAGGCGCACAAAGACGAAGGTCGCCGATGCCGAGATGGCTGCGACGAACAGGAATGCCGGCGGAAAATTCGCCGCCGTTATCGTCTCCTGACCCGAGAGGCGCACCATCGTCTCGACCACGAGCGCGCCGACGGCGATCCCGGTCGATATCGATAATTGCTGGCGCGACGCTGACCAGCGATGTGGCGCGGCTCATGCGGCGCTGATCGAGCTCCGCATACGCAATGGTGTTGATGCAGGTGAATTCCAGCGAACGAAAAAACCCGCCGATCACCAGCACGGCCATCATCACGACAACCGGGATGCCGGGCGTGAACGCCGCGCAGGCCGCCAGAAACGCGGCGCTCAGCACGGCATTGACCGTCAACGTTCGGCGGAACCCGAACTGGCGCAGAATCACCGGCACCACCGCCTTCATGCTCATGGCGCCGAGCGCGGTCGAGAACGTGATCAGCCCCGACTCGAACGGCGACATCTTGAAGCCGAGCTGGAGCAGGAGCGGCAGCAGGAACGGCAGCGCCCCGACCCCGATGCGGAAGATGAAGCCGCCGAGCACGCTGGCGCGGAACGTCGGTAGCTCAAACAGCGATAGATCGAGGAGCGCCGCCGGCGTTCGGCGCGCGTGGCGGACGTAGGCGAAGGTGGAGATCGCACCAACCGCGATCAGCGCGGCGACGATGCCCGGCGGCATGTAGTTGACGCCGAGCGTGGTCAGGCCGAACGCCAATCCGCCGATGCCGACGCCGGCGAGCGCAAAACCGACGAAGTCGAATGGAACGCGCTCGTCGCCGCGCATGTCCGGAATGAACCGTGTGGCGAGCGCGATCCCCAGTAAACCGATCGGGACGTTGATCACAAAGATCCAGTGCCAGGAAAAATAGGTCGTGATGAAACCACCGACCGGCGGGCCGAGCACCGGGCCGATCAATGCCGGCATCGTCACCCAGGTCATGACCGCCACGATCTCGCGCTTGTTGAAACTGCGCAGCATGACCAGGCGGCCGACCGGCGACATCATGGCGCCGCCGATGCCCTGCACGAAACGGGCGATCACGAAATCGCTGAGCGAATGCGCCATGGCGCAGCCGATCGAGCCCAGCATGAAGATCGCGATGGCGACGCGAAACACATTGCGCGCGCCGAATCGGTCGGCAGTCCAGCCGCTGGCCGGAATGAAGATGGCAAGCGCCAGCAGGTAGGACGTGATCGCGAGCTTGAGCTCCAGCGGATTGGTGCCGATATCGGCCGCGATCGCCGGCAGTGCGGTCGCGATCACGGTCGAATCCATGTTCTCCATGAACAGGGCGACGGCGACGATGAGCGGCACGATGCGGGTGCGAAACATGCCTCGGGCGCGGGGTAGTTGGGCGGGCGGGATGCCAATCTAGCGGGCTCGGGCGCGACGGCAAGGCGCTTGCCATTGCGCCACGCACGACCCACATGTGCGCCAACGCGAGATAGCCGTGCGCTATGTACGGTTTGAGCTTTCCTTCACTCCGCGCGCGTGCTATCGGCCCTTGCCAACTCCGCATAGGGGCTCTGATCAGCATTCCCGGCGCTTCGGCCGGAAGGAGTTTGGCAATGGCCACGAAATCGAACGGTAGCCTGCGCGAAGCGCTCACCTTCGATGACGTGCTGCTCAAGCCCGGCCTGTCCGACGTGCTGCCGACCGACACCGACGTACGCACGCGCATCACGCGTGACATCGCACTCAATATTCCGATCATCACCTCGGCCATGGACACCGTTACCGAAGCCATCATGGCGATCGCCATGGCGCAAGCCGGCGGCCTTGGAGTGATCCACCGCAACCTCGAGCCTGAGCAGCAGGCCGCGTTGGTTCGCCAGGTCAAAAAATTCGAATCCGGCATGGTGGTCAATCCACTCACCATCGAACCGGACGCGACGCTGGCCGAAGCGCTCATGCTGATGAAGCAGAACGGCATATCCGGCATTCCGGTGGTCGAGGGCGGTACTGCGACCAATCCGGGCAAGCTCGTCGGCATCCTCACCAATCGCGACGTCCGCTTTGCCACCGATCCGGAGCAGAAAGTGTCGGAGCTGATGACCAGGGACAATCTGGTCACGGTGCGCGAGAGCGTCAGCCAGCAGGAAGCCAAGCGCCTGCTGCATCAACATCGGATCGAGAAGCTCCTGGTCGTCGACAACCGCTACCGTTGCGTCGGCCTCATCACCGTGAAGGACATCGAGAAGGCGGTAGCGCATCCGAACGCCTGCAAGGACGAGCAGGGGCGCCTGCGTGTCGCCGCCGCCACCACCGTGGGCGACAAAGGCTTTGCGCGCACCGAGCACCTGATCGCGGCGGGCGTCGATCTGGTCGTGGTCGATACTGCGCACGGCCATTCCAAGCTCGTGCTCGCCGCGGTCGACCGCATCAAGCGGCAGTCGAACGCCGTGCAGGTCGTCGCCGGCAACGTCGCCACGTCCGAAGGCGCGCAGGCGCTCATCGATGCCGGCGCCGACGCCATCAAGGTCGGCATCGGGCCGGGCTCGATCTGCACCACCCGGGTCGTCGCCGGGGTCGGGGTGCCGCAGCTGACCGCGATCCTCGATGCGGTCGAGGTCGCGCACAAAGCCAATACGCCGGTCATCGCCGACGGCGGCATCAAGTATTCCGGCGATCTCGCGAAGGCGATCGGGGCGGGGGCTGAATGCGGCATGATCGGCTCGCTGCTGGCCGGAACCGACGAGACGCCTGGCGAAGTGTTTCTTTACCAGGGCCGCTCCTACAAGACTTACCGCGGCATGGGCTCGGTCGGCGCCATGGCGCGCGGCTCCGCCGATCGCTACTTCCAGCAGGAGATCAAGGACGCTCTCAAGCTGGTGCCGGAAGGCGTCGAGGGCCAGGTCCCCTACAAGGGGCCGGCCGCCAACGTGCTGCACCAGCTCGTCGGTGGCCTGCGCGCCGCCATGGGCTATGTCGGCGCCAAGACCATCAAGGAATTCCATGCCAAGGCCGAGTTCGTGCGCATTTCCGGCGCTGGCATGCGCGAAAGCCACGTGCATGACGTGACCATCACGCGCGAGAGCCCGAACTATCCGTCGCGGGATTAGGGATGCTGTCCATCCTCTGGCCAATGCTGGCGCAGATCGGCTGGACGTTTTTGCTCTATGTCTGGCTGACGGTGGCGAAGGCCCGAGCGGTCGCCCAGGGAGAGGTCAAGTACGCGGCTTTCGAGTTCGGCCGCGAGGAGCCGCCGCATGTGGCACGCATCACCCGCAATCTCGCCAATCAGTTCGAACTCCCGGTGATCTTCTACGCCGTCGTGGTGCTGCTGGCGGTGATCGGACGGGTGGGTGTCGTCGACGTGCTCGCCGCCTGGGCGTTCGTTGCCGGCCGGGTGATCCATACGCTGGTGCAAACGCCGCACGAGCGACGTGCCGTTGCGCGGGCGCGTCTTTTTGATCAATTTCGCCGCCCTGGTCGTGCTGGTTGCCCACGTCGTGCTGCTGGCGCTGGAAGGCGTAGGCCGCCCGCTGCATTAGCGAATTCTTTTGAGAAGTGGATGCCGGTCGTGGGCAGAAAATGCGAGAACACAAGGGTCAGTGAAGGAGGAGCCGATGGCCGAAACTGCACGCCGCGTGGTTCTCGCCTCACGTCCCGTCGGCGAGCCGAAGCCGGACAATTTCCGCATCGAGGAATTTGCCGTTCCTGCGCCAGGCCCCGGTGAAGTCCTGCTGCGCACGCGCTGGCTCTCGCTCGATC
Organism: uncultured Alphaproteobacteria bacterium; assembly: GCA_963833605.1. Taxonomy (GTDB): domain Bacteria; phylum Pseudomonadota; class Alphaproteobacteria; order Rhizobiales; family Xanthobacteraceae; genus JAFAXD01. The sequence continues at coordinate 134,789 of CAWHYZ010000028.1, read as the reverse complement.
CCTACATGCGCGGGCGCATGAGCGATGCGCCGTCCTACGCGGCGCCGGTCGGCGTCGACCAGGTGATGGTCGGAGGCACCGTTGGCGAAGTCGTCGCCTCCAGCAATCCGAACTTCATGCCCGGGGATATCGTCCTCGCCCACACCGGCTGGCAGACCCACGCGGTCTCGGACGGCAAGGGCCTGCGTAAGCTCGATCCAAAAACTGCTCCGCCCTCGACCGCGCTTGGCATTCTCGGAATGCCCGGCATGACGGCTTACGCGGGATTGCTCGAGATCGGCAAGCCGCAGCCGGGCGAAACGGTCGTGGTAGCGGCCGCATCCGGACCGGTCGGTTCGCTGGTTGGCCAGATCGCCAAACTCAAGGGCGCGCGCGCCGTCGGCATCGCGGGTGGAGAGAAGAAGTGCACATACGTGAAGAATGAGCTCGGCTTCGACGATTGCGTCGATCATCGGGCATCCGATTTCGCCGCGCGGCTTGCGGCTGCGTGTCCAAAAGGCATTGACGTGTATTTCGAGAACGTGGGCGGCGCGGTGTTCGAAGCAGTACTCCCGCTGCTCAATGCGTTCGCGCGGATTCCAGTGTGCGGCCTTGTCTCGCAATACAGCGCGACCAGCGTGCCGTCCGGGCCCAATCTCCTTCCGGTGCTGATGCGCAGCGTGTTGACCAAACGGCTTACGATCCGCGGATTCATCGTCACCGATTTTGGCGCAAAGCAGGGCGAGTTCCTGCGCGACGTGTCGGCCTGGCTCAAGGACGGGCGTATCAAGTATCGCGAGGATGTGGTCGAGGGGCTCGACAAAGCGCCCGCTGCCCTGATTGGCCTGCTCAAGGGCGAAAATTTTGGCAAGATGCTGGTGCGGGTGGCCAGCGGCGCGTAAACACAGCCTATGTCGGTCCCCTCGATCCTTTTGCCGGTCTTCGTTCAGGTCGCCCTCACGTTCGCCCTGCTGATGTGGCTTGGGCGCGCGCGCCTCGCATCGGTCAGCCGCGGTGAAACGAAGGTGCGCGATATTGCGCTTGGCCCGAATAACTGGCCGCCGCATGCGCAGCAGATCAGCAACTGCTTCAACAACCAGTTCCAGCTGCCGATGCTGTTTTTCGCGCTGGTGGTTCTCGCATTGGCGCTGCGCAAGGCGGATCTGTTGTTCGTGATTTTGTCGTGGGTGTTCGTGCTCAGCCGCATCGTGCACGCCGCAATCCACACGACCAGCAACAATGTCAACCAGCGCTTTGGCGTCTACGCGCTCGGTGCGTTGGCGCTTCTCGTCATGTGGTTGATCTTCGCCATCCGAATTTTGTTCCTGCTCTGATGACGCCGTCCGCCCGGATCAGCGCCAGCATCGAGATCCTGGCCGACATCGACGCGCGCCATCGGCCGGCCACCGATGCGCTCAAGGAATGGGGACTGGCCCATCGGTTTGCCGGTTCCGGCGATCGCGCCGCCATCGCGGGGCTGGTGTATGACGCGCTCCGCCGTAAAGCCTCCGCCGCCTTTTTGATGCAGGACGCGAGCGCGCGCGCCGTCGTCATCGGCATGCTGCGGCTCGAGCGCGGCCTCGATGTCGCGGCGATCAACACGCTTTTCAACGGCTCGCGCTTTGCGCCGTCGCCGTTGAGCGAGGCCGAGACGGCGGCGCTCGCGCGGGGCTCGCCCGCGCCCGCCCCGTCCTACGTCGAGGGCGACTATCCCGAATGGCTCGACCCGTATTTCGAGCGCATGTTCGGCGCGGAGCGGGCCAAGGAGGGGGCTGCGCTCGCGCACCGTGCCCCACTCGACCTGCGGGTCAATGCGCTCGCGGCCGATCGTGAGAAGGCGGCTGCAGCACTCGCCCACCTCGCGCCCGCGCCCACTCCGTGGTCACCGCTTGGGCTGCGCCTGACGCCGACACCGGAAGCGAAGAGCCCGGCGATCCAATCGGAGCCGGCGTTTCTCAAGGGCATGGTTGAAGTCCAGGATGAGGGCTCCCAGCTCGCCACATTGCTGACCGGCGCCAAGGCGGGTGAGCAGGTGGTCGACCTCTGTGCCGGCGCTGGCGGCAAGACGCTCGCGCTCGCCGCCATGATGGAAAACCGCGGCCAGATTTATGCAACCGACCTGGACAAGCGCCGGCTCGCCCCGATCCACGCGCGGCTCGAACGTGCGGGCGCGCGCAACGTGCAAGTCCGCACGCCCCGGGGTCGGTCGCACGACGATAGTCCAGATCCTTTGGCCGGCCTGTCCGGCCTCATCGATCTCGTGCTCATCGACGCGCCCTGCACTGGGACCGGCACCTGGCGCCGCAACCCTGACGCCAAGTGGCGCATGCGTCCCGGAGCGCTCGCGCAGCGAGTCATCGAACAGGTCGAGGTGCTCGACCGCGCGGCTGCGCTGGTCAAACCCGGCGGACGTATCGTCTATGTCACGTGCTCCGTCCTGGCGGAGGAGGGGCCCGACCAGATCCGCGCGTTCCTTGACCGCCAACCCGGCTTTGCGGTGGTCCCCCTGCCGGTCGCGGAGGCGCTGGGAGACCAGGCGCCGGCATTTGCCCAAGCGGTCATGGCGCTCGACCAGGGTCTGCTGCTGACGCCGCGCCGGACCGGCACGGACGGATTTTTTGTGAGCATCCTGCAGCGCAGGCAATGAGCCGCGCCGCGGAGTCTCGACAGCGCGCGAGACGGGGACTAGAACCCGCCATGCCCTCCCACGACAAGATTCTGATCGTCGACTTTGGCTCGCAGGTCACCCAGCTGATCGCGCGCCGGGTGCGCGAGGAGGGGGTCTATTCCGAGATCGTGCCGTTCCAGAAGGCGCAGGAGGCGTTCGCCGCCATGCGGCCCAAGGCGGTGATTCTCTCGGGCGGGCCGGCCTCGGTGCACGAGCCGGGTGCGCCGCTCCCCCCGCCGGCGCTCTACGAGGCCGGCGTGCCTGTCCTCGGCATCTGCTATGGCGAGCAGGCGATGGCGCAGCAGCTCGGCGGCAAGGTCGAGGGTGGGCATCATCGCGAGTTCGGCCGCGCCGAGGTCGAAGTCGTCGCGGACTCGCCACTGTTTGAAGGCGTTTGGCGCAAGCACGAGAAATACCCGGTATGGATGAGCCACGGCGATCGGGTCACGCAGCTGCCGCCCGGCTTTCGCGTGCTTGCCACATCGCCAAACGCGCCGATCGCGGCGATCGCCGATGAGGCGCGCAAATTCTACGCCACCCAGTTTCATCTCGAAGTGGTGCACACGCCGAGCGGGGCGGCGCTGCTGCGCAACTTCGTACGCCGGATTGCGGGCGCGGCCGGCGATTGGACCATGCGCGCCTTCAAGGATGAGGCAATCGCGAAAATCCGCGCCCAGGTCGGCAAGGGGCGCGTCATCTGCGGCCTCTCGGGCGGGGTCGATTCCGCCGTTGCGGCGGTGCTCATCCACGAGGCCATCGGCGACCAGTTGACCTGCGTGTTCGTGGACCACGGACTGCTGCGGTTGGCCGAGGCCGAGAAGGTCGTGGCGCTGTTTCGTGGCTCCTACAATATCCCGCTGGTGCACGTGCAGGCGGGCGAGCTCTTTCTGGGCGCGCTCGCGGGCGTCGCCGATCCGGAGGACAAGCGCAAGATCATCGGCAAGCTGTTCATCGAAGTGTTCGAGCGCGAAGCCAAGAAGGTCGGTGGTGCCGAGTTCCTGGCGCAGGGCACGCTCTATCCCGATGTGATCGAGAGCGTGTCGTTCACCGGCGGTCCGTCGGTGACGATCAAATCGCACCACAATGTCGGCGGGCTGCCCGAGCGTATGAACATGAAACTGGTCGAGCCGCTGCGCGAGTTGTTCAAGGATGAGGTGCGCGCGCTTGGGCGCGAGCTTGGTTTGCCCGAGGCGTTCGTCGGCCGCCATCCGTTTCCCGGACCCGGCCTCGCGATCCGCTGCCCGGGCGAGGTTACCCCCGACAAGCTCAAGATCCTGCGGTTCGCCGACGAGATTTTCATCGAGGAAATCCGCCGCACCGGCCTCTACGACGAAATCTGGCAGGCGTTCGCGGTGCTGCTTCCGGTCAAGACCGTCGGGGTGATGGGCGACGGCCGCACCTACGATTACGTGGTCGGCCTGCGGGCGGTGACCTCGACCGACGGCATGACCGCCGATTTCTATCCGTTCGACGCGATGTTCCTGGGCACGGTCGCGACGCGGATCATCAACGAGGTCGCGGGCGTCAACCGCGTCGTCTACGACGTGACCAGCAAGCCGCCCGGTACGATCGAGTGGGAGTGAGGGGGGGCGATCTGGGCACAAAGAGGGACTTCAGGAGCGAATGAGGAAGCAGGCACAGGCCGCTCAGCTTTCCATCTCAACCGACTTCAAGAAGATTTTGATGGTGTTTGCTGGTGGGCGGGTGGAGACCCTGGCCGGGTGAACGCAATTCGCTGATGGAGCACTGTACCGGTCGAAGTGCCGGAGATTGGCAGCGTTGGAGGTTGTTATCGCCGCGGCTGACGGTATTTTTTCGCAACGCATGCCCGCGGCGCTCGATGAATTCAAAATGATCGACTGGAGTTTTTGCAATGACCGTCACCATCTACGGCATCAAGAATTGCGAGACGATGAAGAAGGCGTTTGCCTGGCTCGACGGTCATGGCGTCGCCTACGCGTTTCATGACTACAAAAAAGAGGGAATCGAGCGAAAGCGCCTGGAGGCGTGGTGCAAGGAACTCGGCTGGCAGACCTTGTTGAACCGCGCGGGCATGACCTTTCGCAAGCTGCCCGACAAGGACAAGGCCTCGCTGAACGCAGCGAAGGCCGTCAAGCTGATGACGGAGCAGCCCTCGATGATCAAGCGGCCGGTGATCGCCTCGGATGGCCGCTTGCTGGTGGGGTTCAAGCCGGACGAATACAAGGCAGCGCTGAAAACGCGCGGGTAGGGGCCCGGCGCCGGCTCATCATCCAAATCGAGGGTCATCGAGAGGCCGAGAGGGCATCGATGCCCGTCCCACCAGATGCCATCTCCCTTTGCGAGGGCATCTATGGGGAAGAATGGCATCTATGGTCGAAAGAGGTGTCCGGCGAAGTCATCTATGGGGCTCCACCATAGATGCCATCCTCCTCTGCGAGGGCATCTATGGGGAAGAAGGGCATCTATGGCGGCCCGTTGCGCTTTCTTGCGTGACCTTGCGTCTTTGATACGTTGGCAGATTCTTGATGCCTTGGCCGATAGGCCTCGCAGTCATCCGACCTCGGAGATTGCGCGCGAGCGGCCCAACGATTGACCACGTCAACCGCAATGGATCTGCCAACGCTTTCTGCCTATGACGCCGCAGCACAATCGTTTGCCCGCGACTGGCACGCCCAACCAGCGCCCTCCGACCTGCACGCGATCGTCAAACGCTTCTTCAAGCCTGGCCTTATGGCGGATATTGGTTGCGGCAGTGGTCGCGAGGTCGCCTGGCTCACGGCAAACGGGTTCAAGACCATTGGCTACGAGCCCTCAGACGGTCTGCGCAAGGAGGCTCAGATCCGATATCCCAATCTCATGTTTCACGACGCGGCGCTGCCCGGACTTGATGGTATCGCCGAGGGCGCGTTCGACAATGTTCTGTGCGAAACCGTCATCATGCATCTCGCGCGCGATCAAATCGCGACCGCCGTGCGCGGGTTGCTGGCGGCCCTCAAACCCGGGGGCATCCTCTACGTGAGCTGGCGCGTGACGGAAGCCAGCGATGAGCGCGACGGTCACGGCCGACTCTATTCGGCGTTCGACGCCGATCTCGTTCGCGACGCTGCGTCATCGGTGAAGCTGTTGCTCGACGAGGAGGTCGTCAGCCTGTCGTCGGGAAAGAAGATCCATCGCATCGTCGCCCGCAAGAACGCGGTCACGCGACGCTAGCGGATGTCCCGGAAAAACGGATACCGGTTTTCCGAGAAGGACATGCGCAAAAGCAGATTCTGGAGCGCATCGCGATTCCTTCCGATCGGGATGCGCGCTAGTCTAAAGGAGGCGCTACATGGAAATCAGCTTGGCCGGTCGGTCGGCCATCGTCACCGGCGGCAGCAAAGGTATCGGCCTCGGCGTCGCGACCCGTTTCGCGCAGTCCGGCGCCGATGTGGCGATCGTGGCGCGTGGACGCGAAGCGCTCGATCAGGCGGTCAAAAAGATTACCATGGCCCATGGAGGCCGGGTCGTCGCAGTTGCGGCCGACGTGGCCAACGCGCCCGACATCGAGCGCGCCTATGACGCGGCCATGCGGGTCTTTGGCAAGATCGATATCGTCGTGAACAACGCCGGCACATCGCGCGCCGGCCCGTTCGAGAGCCTGAGCGACGAAATCATGCAACAGGACCTCGACCAGAAGCTGTTTGCTGCGCTCCGGCTGACCCGGCTGGTGTGGGAACAGATGAAGGAACGGCGCTGGGGACGCGTCATCAACGTGCTCAACATCGGCGCCAAGGCGCCGCGCGGCGGCAGCGCACCGACCACGATTTCGCGCGCGGCCGGCATGGCGCTCACCAAAGTGCTGGCCGGCGAGGGCGCGCCTTACAACATTCTGGTCAACGCGCTGCTGGTCGGCATCATCGACGCCGACCAGCATGTGCAACGGGCGAAGCGGACCGGCGTTCCCTTGGCCGAGTACATGGATCGGTTCGCCAAAGAGATTCCAGTCGGACGGGTCGGCAAGCCCGAGGAGTTCGCAAACCTGGCCTGCCTGCTTGCGTCTGAGGCCGGCTCCTACATCACCGGCACGGCCATCAACGTCGACGGCGGCCGCTCGCCCGTCGTGTAGCGGCCGGCGCTTTCGCCGGCGTGACCGGCGTCGCAACTCCGCAAACCGAGCGCGGGAGGTGAGCATGGCCGAGGCAACGATCAGCGAAACTCCTGCAAGTACGCGACGACGCAAGCCCTGGTACACCGTTCTCTATATCCAGGTGTTGATCGCGATCGCCCTTGGAATCGTCATCGGTCATCTCTATCCGACGTTCGGCACCTCGCTGAAACCGCTGGGCGACGCATTCATCAGTCTCATCAAGATGATGATCGCCCCGGTGATCTTTTGCACGGTGGTGCACGGCATCGCCTCCATGAGCGATCTGAAGAAGATCGGGCGCGTCGGCGTCAAGACCCTGTTCTATTTCGAGGCCGTTTCCACGCTGGCGCTCGCCATCGGCCTGCTCATGGGCGAGCTCCTGAAGCCGGGTGCCGGCTTCAACATCGATCCGGCAGCGCTCGATACCAAAGCGGTTGCGACCTACGTCTCGCGTCGCGAAAGAAGAAGGCGTCACCACCCACCTGATGAACATCATTCCCAACACGTTTGTCAGCGCCTTCTCGGGCGGCGACCTGCTGCAGGTTCTGCTGGTGTCGATCCTCACCGGCTTTGCCATTTCCCGCATGGGGCGGCTCGGCGAGCAGGTGGCCCACGCCATCGACACGATGGCTCAGATATTCTTCGGCGTGATCGGGATCATCGTGCGGGCCGCGCCGATCGGCGCGTTCGGCGCCATGGCGTTCACGGTCGGCGCATTCGGCGTCGGGTCGCTTTGGAGGCTGGTCGAGCTGATCCTGGTGTTTTATGCGACCAGCATTCTGTTCATCGTCATTGTGCTGGGTTCGATCGCGCGCATCGCCGGGTTCTCGATTTTCCGTTTCATCGCCTACATCAAGGACGAATTGCTGATCGTGATCGGTACCTCGTCGTCCGAGACCGTGCTGCCGCAGATGATCCAGAAGATGCAGCGCCTGGGCGCGTCGAAATCCGTGGTCGGCCTGGTGATTCCGACCGGCTACAGCTTCAACCTCGACGGCACCAACATCTACATGACCCTTGCCACGCTGTTCCTGGCGCAGGCCACCAACACGCCGCTGACGCCGAGCCAGTTACTTTTCATTCTGGTGATCGCGATGATCACGTCCAAGGGAGCGTCCGGGCGTGACCGGCGCCGGGTTCGTGACGCTCGCCGCAACGCTGGCGATCGTGCCGGACATTCCAGTGCAGTCGCTGGCGATCCTGCTCGGCATCGACAAATTCATGAGCGAGTGCCGCGCGCTGACCAATCTGGTCGGCAACGGCGTCGCCACCGTTGTGATCAGCCGTTGGGAAGGCGAGCTCGACGCCGACAAGTTGCATGAGGCGATGGCGCATCCGATCGCGCTGGGCGAGGAAATGGAACCCAAGCCGGCGTGACAACGAGGCAGGGTTGACCGGCGCACGCGAAGCGCCGGCACACAGTCACATCGGGTGACAGGGCTGCCCCCGAGCGATCATCGCGGGCAGGGAGGAAGACCCGGTCCGCCGCATGCAGGCTTCCCGCCGCCACCGGCCGCCCTGGCCGCCGCTGGCGGCGGCCCCGAAGCCCGCGGCGGCGGCGGTGGCGCTGCCGCCCGCATTTGGGGCGGTGGAGGTGCCGGTCGCGCGGCTGCCGGGGGCAGTGCTGGTGCAGGTCGCGGCGGGGCAGCGGCAACAGGCGCCCGCGGGGCAACATTCGCCAGCGGTGCTGGAGTTGATCGCGTCGCCGGTGGGGGCGCTGCTTGCCGCGGCGCCACCAGTGAGGGTGCCGCAGGTGCTTGTGGTGCTGGCGGCGTCGGTGCCGCCAAGGCAGACGGCCGGGATGCACTTGGCGGCGGCGCATGCACGCGGTCGCTCGCTCCTGGTGTCGGTAGCCGTCCTGTCGCGCCGCCCGGCAAGGCTTGATTATGCGCCGCGGTGGAGGACGGCCCGGTCGGCAAGGACGCTGTCGGGGCGCCTCCGACTGACGGCGGCTGGCCATGCGCTGACGCGGACGGCACTCCCGTAGGCGGCGCGTTAGCGGTCGCGGTACCACCCGGCGCAGGCGGCTGGCCCCTTGTTCCTGGAACCGGGGGCGCATGGCCCTGGCCGGCAGGTGGTGTCGCCGTCGCGGTTGCTGCAGCCGCGGGTGTCTGCTGGCCGTGCCCTACTGGCGGCTGCCCCGCCGGCGCGTTAGCGGTCGGCGACGTGCCGGGCGCTATCGGCTGGCCCTTCGCTCCGGGGGCCGGCAACGCGTGGGCTTGGCCAGCGGGAGCAATTGGCGTGGCGCCTGCCGGTGCCGCCGATCCGGTTCCCGGCGCCGAGGGCTGGCCACGGGCGGCGGTGGCTGGTTGTCCGGTCGGCGCGGTTGCGCTCGGAGTAACGCCTGGGGCTGATGGCAGCGGTTGTTGCCCCTTGGCTCCCGGCAGCGGTTGCCCAAGCGGTGCGCGCGAGGCTTGCGCGGGTGCTTGTCCCGGGGCGCCAGGAGTCGTCGGTGAGCCCGGTGTGACGGCTGCCTGCGAACCCGGGGCGTGCGGTGCGATCGCCGCCCGCGTTGCGACCGATGGCGGCAGCGCCGGTCCGACCGTCGGAGCGGCTGCGCCCGCCGCGGGAGCCGGTGCACCCGGTGCCCGCGCGGCGACCGCGAACGGTTGCGTAGTGGTCTGGCCGCTCGCTGTTCTGATCGTGACGTTGTTGGTGGTGTTGTTGACGATTACGGTGTTGTGGACATTGTTGTAGATGATATTGTTTGCCGGCGGTGCGGCGATATACGCGGGCGGCCGCACCCAGACTGGGACCGGCTGGTACACCGGGATCGGCAATACGAACACGCCGATCGGCGGCGGCGGCGGCGGTAGCACGACCCAGAACGGCGGCGGCGGCGCGAGGAAAATGATCGGCGGCGGTGGTGGCGGCGCAAACGCGAACACCGGGTCGTAGAACGCAATCACCGGGCGTTCCACATAGACGATTTCATCAGGCGGAGGCGGCGGCACGTCGTAAGCCAGCATGCGGAACGATGGCGGCGGCGCGAGCGCGGCCGACAAGATGGCCAATCGACGCTGGGCGTCGGGTGCGTGCGGCCCACGCGGATAGAGGCGCAGATACGACCAGTAGGCGTCGGGTGTATCGGCGATCCGGGTCCGGCGCCAGGTGACCGCCTCACGACGGGCCGCCATCATCGCCCGCACCCGCGGGGCCATCGGATCCTGGGGATAGGCCGCGACGAAGTCCGTGTAGCCCTGCAACGTGTCGCGCTCCAGCGCCGCCGCGTAGGCGTCCTGGGCGCCGAGTTCGCGAATTGGGCGCGCCCGGATCTCCGCGGCTTGTTGTTGCGATACGGCCGGCGGCGGCGCATCGGCTGCGCGCTCGAAGAACTCGAACGGCGCTTTGATGTTGGCTGATTGCCAGGGGACCTCGGCACCTTTGGTCATCTCGTTGACCCGCAGGCGGACGCGGTCGAACACTGCGGATGGCTGCAAACCACCATCGCGAATCATCTCGGCGAGGGCCTGAGCGTAGGCGCCGTATGGGCCATTCCCCTCGGGTGCAACGGTGCCCGGCGCTGCGTTGAAGGCGATCAGCATGCCGGGCTCGGCGTCGACCAGCGCGAGGCCGCCCGCGAGTGGCGGACCGGACTTGACGAATGGGTTGGTGCGCGCGGCATCGAACGCGACGATACCGGCTTTGAGTTTCAACGCGGCCAGCGGTCGTGTGTAGTCCGTGAGTCGCACGGCCTCCAGCGGTACATCGCTGGCGCGCGCGAGCTTCGCGTCGATGGGTGCGAAATAGTTCTCACCTTCGAGCTGCAGCCCGTACCCGCTCAGATAGATGAAGGCGACCGTATCGGGCCCCGAGCTTTGCGCCTTGTCCAGGAAGTCGCGCAGCGCGCGGCGTGTCGATTCCTGGTCGAGGTCGCGCGCGCCGACGACGTCAAAGCCGGCGGCCTGCAGCGTTTGCGCGATCAAGCCGGCATCGTTGGCGGCGGTCTTGAGCTCACCCGCCTGATAACCCGAGTTGCCAACGACGAGCGCGATGCGCTTTTCTCCCGGCGCGACTGGAGCAGGCCCGGCTGCCGCGCCGGGCGCTGGGCTCGGTGCTGGCGGCGCAGCGTTTTGTGCGGAGGGCTGAGAGTATTGCGCTGCAAACACGCCCGCCAAGGCGAGCGCACCCAGCGTTGCGATCAAACCGAGCGTTCTTGTCATGTTGTGCCCCGGAACCGAGAAGCCGTTGTCCCCAAGTAGAATGCAACGGCACTGAATGTTCTCTGAATGGACAACGTCAACAATGCGGCGACTTGGCGGCTTTAATCCTGCGTTTCCCAAAGTTTATTTTAGGTAACGGGGAACCCTTGGGTCATTTAAGCGTTTGCAGCGTCGAGCCGGGGTCTTCCCTGGGGCAGGGAAGTGTCTCGGGGAGTCACAAAACATGGGTGCAGCGCGCGCAGGCATGCGCCGCCATAACCCGGTTCGCGGGTCATGCCCGCGGGTTCGAACCCGAGCGTCGCGCGGTCGCGCCGGCGCTCCCTATCAGGATGACCAATGCCGTCTCCCACCCAGGCCGCCGATCTCGCCCCTCATACCGACCGCGCAAATCTGCTGCCTCCCGGTAACGGCGCAAACGGCAAGCCTGCTTTCGAGCTGAAAGATTTGTTGCACGCTCTGCAGGCAGTGCGGGTCGGGGACTTTTCGGTTCGACTCGCCGGCGAGCACCTCGGAATCGAAGGCAAGATCGCCGATACCTTCAACGAAATCGTATCCGCCAACGAGCGCATGGCTCAGCAACTCGAACGCGTCGGCCAAGTCGTCGGGCGCGAAGGCAAAACGCGCCAGCGCATGCGGCTCGGGCTCTCCAGCGGCGCCTGGGGCGAGATGGAAACGTCGATCAACACGCTGATCGACGACCTGTTGTGGCCGACCCGCGAAGTCACCCGCGTCATCGGCGCAGTCGCGCAGGGCGACCTGCTGCAGACCGTGCGCCTCGACGTTGACGGCCGCCCGCTCGAGGGCGAATTCCTGCAATCGGCGATGATCGTCAACACGATGATCAAGCAGCTCGGCGTGTTCACCTCGGAGGTGACGCGCGTCGCGCGCGAGGTCGGCACTGAAGGCAAGCTCGGCGGCCAGGCGCAGGTGCTTGAAGTCACCGGCGTGTGGAAAGACCTGACCGAGAGCGTGAACTCGATGGCCAGCAACCTGACCGCCCAGGTGCGCAACATCGCCGATGTGACCATCGCGGTCGCCAACGGCGACTTGTCCAAGAAGATCACCGTCGACGTGCGCGGTGAAATCCTGCAGCTCAAGGAAGCCATCAATACGATGGTGGACCAGCTGCGCTCGTTTGCCTCGGAGGTGACGCGCGTCGCGCGCGAGGTCGGCACCGACGGCAAGCTCGGCGGCCAGGCGATTGTTCCCGGCGTTGCCGGGACGTGGAAAGACCTGACTGATTCGGTCAACGCCATGTGCGGCAACCTGACCGCCCAGGTGCGCAACATCGCGCAGGTGACGACCGCAGTCGCGCGCGGTGACCTGTCGCGCAAGATCACCGTCGACGTGCGCGGTGAAATTCTCGAACTCAAAGACACCATCAATACGATGGTGGACCAGCTCAATGCATTTGCCTCGGAGGTGACGCGCGTCGCACGCGAAGTCGGCACTGAAGGCAAGCTCGGCGGTCAGGCGCAGGTGCCGGGCGTCGCCGGCACTTGGAAGGACCTCACCGACAGCGTCAACTTCATGGCGGGCAATTTGACCGCCCAGGTGCGCAACATCGCCGACGTCGCAACCGCGATCGCGGGTGGCGACCTCTCCAAGAAAATCACCGTCAATGTCAGCGGCGAGATTCTGCAGCTCAAGGAAACCATCAATACGATGGTGGACCAGCTCAACGCATTTGCCGGCGAAGTGACGCGCGTCGCGCGCGAGGTCGGCACCGAAGGGCGGCTCGGTGGTCAGGCGAACGTGCTCGGCGTCGCCGGCACCTGGAAGGATCTCACCGACAGCGTCAACTCGATGGCCTCGAACCTGACCGCCCAGGTGCGCAATATTGCCGAGGTCTCGACTGCCATCGCCAGTGGCGATCTCTCCAAAAAGATCACCGTGGATGTGCGCGGTGAAATTCTCGAACTAAAAGACACCATCAATACGATGGTGGACCAGCTCAACGCCTTTGCCGGCGAAGTGACGCGCGTCGCGCGCGAAGTCGGCACCGAGGGCAAGCTTGGCGGCCAGGCACTGGTGCGCGGCGTCGCCGGCACCTGGAAAGACCTCACCGACAGCGTCAATTCGATGGCCTCGAACCTCACCGGCCAGGTGCGCAATATCGCCGAGGTGGCGACGGCGGTCGCCCAGGGCGACCTCTCCAAGAAGATCACGGTCAATGTCAGCGGCGAAATTCTGCAGCTGAAGGAGACCCTCAACACCATGGTCGATCAGCTCAACGCGTTCGCGGCCGAAGTGACGCGCGTCGCGCGCGAGGTCGGCACCGAGGGCAAGCTCGGAGGCCAGGCCGCAGTGCCAGGCGTGGCCGGGACCTGGAAGGACCTGACCGACAGCGTCAATTCCATGGCCGGCAACCTCACCGCCCAGGTTCGCAACATCGCCGAGGTCGCAACTGCGATCGCCGGCGGCGACTTGTCGCGCAAGATCACCGTCGACGTGCGCGGCGAGATCCTGCAGCTGAAGGAGACCCTCAACACCATGGTCGATCAGCTCAACCGCTTCGCCGGCGAGGTGACGCGCGTTGCACGCGAGGTCGGCACCGAGGGCAGGCTGGGCGGTCAGGCCAATGTTCCCGGCGTCGCCGGCACCTGGAAGGATTTGACCGACAGCGTCAATTCGATGGCCGGCAATCTGACCGCCCAGGTCCGCAACATCGCCGAGGTGACGACCGCCGTGGCGCGCGGCGACCTGTCGCGCAAGATCACGGTCGATGTGAAGGGCGAAATCCTCGAGCTGAAGAACACCATCAACACCATGGTGGACCAGCTCAACGCGTTTGCGTCGGAAGTGACGCGCGTCGCGCGCGAGGTCGGCACCGAAGGCAAGCTCGGCGGCCAGGCCGAGGTGCCCGAAGTAGCTGGCACCTGGAAGGACCTGACCGACAACGTCAACTTCATGGCCGGCAACCTGACCGCCCAGGTCCGCAATATCGCCGAGGTTGCAACCGCTATCGCGAACGGTGACTTGTCCAAGAAGATCACTGTCGACGTGCGCGGCGAGATTCTGCTGCTCAAGGACACCCTCAACACCATGGTCGAGCAGTTGCGCTCGTTCGCCGCCGAGGTGACGCGCGTCGCGCGCGAGGTCGGCACCGAGGGCCGGCTGGGCGGTCAGGCGGTGGTGCCGGGGGTCGGCGGCACCTGGAAGGACCTCACCGACAACGTCAACCTCCTGGCCGCCAACCTCACCACCCAGGTTCGCAACATCGCCGAGGTGACGACCGCCGTCGCGCGCGGCGACCTGTCGCGCAAGATCACGGTCGATGTGAAGGGCGAAATCCTCGAGCTCAAGAACACCATCAACACCATGGTGGATCAGCTCAATGCGTTTGCATCGGAGGTGACGCGCGTCGCCCGCGAGGTCGGCACCGAAGGCAAGCTGGGCGGTCAGGCGGTGGTGCCCGGCGTCGCCGGTACCTGGAAGGATCTCACCGACACGGTCAACGTGATGGCGCTAAACCTGACCGAACAGGTCCGCGGCATCGTCAAGGTCGTGACGGCCGTGGCCGACGGCGATCTCAAGCAGAATCTGACGGTCAAATCCAAGGGCGAGGTGGCGGCGCTAGCCGAGACCATCAACAACATGACCGACACGCTCGCGACTTTCGCCGACCAGGTCACGTCGGTCGCGCGCGAAGTCGGCGTCGAGGGCAGGCTTGGCGGTCAGGCCAACGTGCCGGGGGCCGCCGGGACCTGGAAGGACCTCACCGGCAACGTCAATCTGCTGGCCGCGAACCTGACCACCCAGGTGCGTGCGATTGCAGAGGTCGCCACCGCGGTGACCAAGGGCGATCTGACAAGATCGATCCAGGTCGACGCCCGCGGCGAAGTGGCCGAGCTCAAAGACAACATCAACACGATGATTGACAACTTGCGGCTGACCACCGACCGCAACACCGAGCAGGACTGGTTGAAAACGAACCTTGCACGCTTCACCAACATGCTGCAGGGCCAGCGCGATCTCGCGACCGTCGGACGACTACTGCTGAGCGAGTTGACGCCGCTGGTGAACGCACAGCTCGGCGTGATCTATCAGGTAGAGGCCGAGGAAGAGGGGACGCTGCGGCTGCTGGCGGCCTATGCGAATGACGGCGTCGCCGGCCACCCGCCCATGCTCCGATTCGGCGAGGGGCTGATCGGCCAGTGCGCGATCGACAAGCGCCGTATGCTGATCACACAGATGCCGACGCGCGCCGTGCCAATAGGATCGGCGCTGTTCAAGGTGGTACCGCAGAATATCATCGTACTCCCGGTACTGTTCGAAAATCAGGTCAAGGCCGTGATCGAGCTTGCGTCGGTTTCTGCTTTCACCGCTCTGCAGACGGCGTTTCTCGAGCAGTTGACCGATTCCATCGGCATCGTGCTCAACTCGATCGAAGCAACCATGCAGACCGAGGGTCTGCTCAAGCAATCCCAACAACTCGCCGGTGAATTGCAGGCCCAGCAGAAAGAGCTGCAGCAAACCAACGAGCAGCTCGAGCAGAAGGCGCAGCAGCTCGCGGAACGCAACGTCGAGGTCGAGCGCAAGAATCAGGAAATCGAACAGGCCCGCCGCGCGCTCGAGGAAAAGGCGAGCGAGCTGGCGCTGACCTCGAAGTACAAGTCCGAGTTCCTCGCCAACATGTCGCACGAGCTGCGCACGCCGCTCAACAGCATCCTGATTCTGGGCCAGCAGCTGTCGGAGAACCCTGACGGCAACCTGGCACCCAGGCAGGTTGAGTTTGCGCGCACCATCCAGGGCGCCGGTACCGATCTGCTCAACCTGATCAGCGACATCCTCGATTTGTCCAAGATCGAGTCCGGCACCGTGACCGTCGACGCCGAGGAGGTGTTCCTCACCAACCTGCTCGATGCCACCGCGCGCCCGTTCCGGCACGAAGCCGAAACCCGGCAATTGGCGTTTGACGTGGAGGTTGATTCCCACCTCGGCCGCAGCATCACCACCGATTCCAAGCGCCTCCAGCAGGTGCTCAAGAACCTGCTCTCGAACGCCTTCAAGTTCACCGAGCACGGCGGTGTCCGCCTGGGCGTTTCGGCCGCAGTCGGCGGTTGGAGCGCCGAGCACCCGATACTGAACCAATCGCCGGCCGTGGTCGCCTTCGAGGTGTCCGACACCGGCATCGGCATTCCGCTCGAAAAGCAGAAGATCATCTTTGAAGCGTTCCAGCAGGCCGACGCCAGCACCAGCCGCAAGTACGGCGGTACTGGTCTTGGTCTCGCCATCAGCCGCGAACTCGCCAACCTCCTGGGCGGCGAGATTCATTTGCGCAGTGTGCCTGGCCGCGGCAGCAACTTCACGCTCTATCTGCCGGTCCGGTATGTCGGCCCGACGACGGCGGGCCGCCTGCCGACGCCGACGCCGACGCAGAGTTCGGCCGCCGCCGTGCTTGCGCATGCGGCGGTACCCGAGCGCCCGATCGAGCCCATTCCAGATGACCGGCTCAGCCTCATGCCGGGCGATACCATCCTGCTGATCGTCGAGGACGACCCGCATTATGCGCGCGTGGTCATGGACCTCGCCCGCGACCGGGGCTTCAAGGTTCTGCTCGCCATGCGCGGCGCCGACGCGCTCGATCTTGCCAAGCAGTTCCAGCCGGCGGCGGTGTCACTTGATGTGTTCCTGCCGGATATGCTGGGCTGGACGGTGCTCAGTCAGCTCAAGCAGAATCCGCTCACTCGCCATATCCCAGTCCAGATCATCACCCTCGACGAGGATCGCCAGCATGCCTTGGCGCGCGGTGCGTTCGCATTCGCCACCAAGCCGACCACCAGGGAAGGGGTGGAGGCGGCGCTGGCGCGCATAAAGGACTATGCGAAACCGCGACGAAAACGGTTGCTCGTGGTCGAAGATAACGAAGCTGAACGGCTGAGCATCAACGAACTGCTGGGGCACGACGACATCGAGATTGTTCCAGCCTCCACCGGCGCCGACGCACTTGCCAAGCTGCGGGCGGAGCCATGTGACTGCATGGTGCTCGATCTGCGCTTGCCCGACATGTCCGGCTTCGACGTGCTTGCGCAGCTGCGCGGTGATGCGGACCTCGCCGACATGCCGGTTGTCGTTTTTACCGGCCGGGAGCTTTCGGCCGAAGAGGATGCCCAACTGCACACCATGGCGCGCAGCATCGTGGTCAAGGGCGTGGAATTGCCGGAGCGCCTGCTCGACGAAACGGCCTTGTTTCTGCATCGGGTCGTGACCGATCTGCCGCCCGAAAAGCAGCGCATGCTCGAGCGGCTGAATTCGTCCGACGAAGATTTGATTGGGCGGACGGTGCTGCTCGTCGACGACGACGCGCGCAACATTTTCGCGCTGAGCAGCGTGTTGGAACGGCGCGGTATGAGAGTGTTGACCGCGACCACCGGCCGCGAAGCTGTTGACTTGGTCGAGGCAACGCCTGATCTTGCGCTGGTGCTGATGGACATCATGATGCCGGAAATGGACGGCTATCAAACCATTCAGGTCATTCGCACGAAGCCTGAGTTCCGCCGGTTGCCGATCATCGCGCTGACCGCCAAGGCCATGAAGGGCGACCGCGAGAAATGCCTGGAAGCGGGTGCGTCGGACTATTTGGCGAAACCGGTCAACACCGAGCAGCTGCTCTCCGCGCTGCGCATGTGGCTGCACCGTTGAGAGCCGGAGAACCGCACATGGCGGACCCGCACCAGAAGGTCAGTATTCTCCTGGTCGATGATCACCCGGCCAAGTTGATGGCGTATGAGGTGATCCTGCAGGAACTCGGGGAAAATCTGATCAAGGCCGCTTCCGGCAAGGCGGCACTTGAACAGCTGCTCAAGAACGAGATTGCGGTCGTGCTGGTCGACGTCTGCATGCCCGACCTGGACGGCTTTCAGCTCGCCCAGATGATTCGCGAGCATCCGCGGTTTCAGAAGACCGCAATGATTTTCATCTCGGCGATCCATCTGAGCGACGTCGATCGTCTGCGCGGCTACGCCATGGGCGCGGTCGACTATGTTCCGGTCCCGGTCATTCCCGAGGTACTGCGCGCCAAGGTCCGCGTGTTTGCCGAGCTGTACCGCAAGACCCGGCAATTGGAGGGTCTCAATGCGGAACTGGAGAACAGGGTCGCGGCCCGCACCGCCGAGCTCGAAGCGTCTGCCGCACGTCTGATCGACAGCGAGCAGCGGCGCACGCTCGCGCTGATGGCCGGCAGCATGGGCTCATGGGAGTGGGATGGTGCAACCGGCCAGCTCACCTGGGACGACGGGCAGTGTCGGATCTGTGGCGTCGACCCTGCATCGTTCACCGTGTCCACGCAGAATGCCAAAGCCCTGATCCACCCGGATGACTACGACCGGCTGCTGAACGCATCGATGCCGGTGCTCCGCAACGGCAAGCCGTTCCAGTCCGAGTTTCGCGTCCGTCGGCCGAACGGCGAAGTCCGCTGGTGCATGGGGACCGCGATTGCGACCGTCGATGCGTCGGGCCGGACGTTGCGCGTGACCGGCGTCACGGTCGACATCACCGAGCGCAAGCAAGCTGAGGAACGCCAACTCTTGCTCGCCCAGGAGGTCGATCACCGGGCCAAGAACGCCCTGACCCTGGTGCAATCGATCCTGCGGCTGACGCGCGCCGGAGACATCGACGAGTATGTCGAGGCGGTCGAGGGCCGTATCAAGGCACTCTCGCGCGCTCATACCATCCTGTCGCATTCGCGCTGGCGAGGCGCTGATCTCAGCGGGCTGATTGACGAGGAATTCGCGCCCTATACGTGCGCAGGGTCGGATCAGGTCGTCATCCGTGGCCCGAAGGTGTTTCTCGACCCCAACACGGCGCAGGCATTGGCGCTCGCCCTGCATGAGCTCGCCGCGAATGCGGCCAAATATGGCGCCCTTTCGGTCGGGGATGGTCGCGTCGAACTTTCATGGGGCATCGACGAAGACAGGTTGATTTTGAACTGGGTCGAGCATAGTGGCCCCTGCGTGCGACGGCCGGCAGCGTCGGGCTTCGGCACCAAGATCATCATGGGAAGCGTTGAGCGCCAGCTCCACGGCACGGTTTCGTTCGAATGGCGCCCGGAAGGCCTGCGCTGCGTGGTGTCGGTTCCGCGTCCCAAGCCACAAAACGTCGCTTCCGCGTTCGATCGGGGGAGCTCGAATGCCGCCAGAAAGAAAAGCCCATCGGATCGCAGCATGCGCCGCATCATGGTGGTCGAAGACGAGGTCTTGATCGGTATGGTGCTGGTTGATCAGCTTCAGGAGCTCGGCCTCGCGACGGTCGGTCCGTTCAGCCGCGTCGCCGACGCTTTGAAGTTTGAAGAGGAGGTCGATGCCGCGATCCTCGATGTCAATCTCGGCGGCGAAGCGGTCTATCCGGTCGCCGACATGTTGAGCGCCCGTGGCATACCCTTCGTCTTCATGACCGGTTACGGGTCTGCCAGCATCGATCCGCGCTACGCCGCGGTTCCGGTATTGCAGAAGCCGGTCGAGGCAAAAGCGCTCGAGCACATGTTTGTCACCCGGGATACGCCGCTCAGACTGCCCCACGACGGCGATTTGGAACTGGCGCGGCACCAAGCCGTGTGAGTTTTGCGCACGCGGGTGGCGCGTGCCGACCGGCCAACTCGCTCGTCAGTCCTCCAATCTCCCAGAAAACCCTTTGGGTTTGATCGCGGTGCGGCAGATACCGCCTCAATTTGCGCTCGGTCCAGGTCGTGTTAGAGTGGCTCAATGAGCCCGTTTTGCGGACTCCGCCTGCTTTGTGTCGCCAGCCTCGCATTGTTGGCGACGGGTTTTGATGCGCTTGCCGACAAGCGCGTGGCCCTGTTGATCGGCAATTCCGCTTATCAGAATGTCGCACGGCTGCCGAATCCTGCGAGTGATGCTGACGCAGTCGCTCAACTGCTCAAGAACGCCGGATTTGATGTGGTGTCGTTGCAACAGAACGCCGGAAACCTGGATTTCAAGCGCGCGATCCGCAAGTTCGAAGACATTGCGAGCGACGCCGACATTGCGGTTGTGTTCTATGCCGGTCACGGCATCGAGATCGGCGGCGTCAACTACCTCGTTCCAGTCGATGCCAAGCTCGCCAGTGACCTCGATGCCCCGGACGAAGCGATTGCGCTCGACCGGCTGGTCGAGACCGTCGCATCTGCGCGTCGGCTGGGCCTCGTCATACTCGACGCTTGTCGCGATAATCCTTTTGTCGTGAACATGAAGCGGCAGCGCCAGGCCGCCAATCGCTCCGTTTCCGCCGGCCTCGGCAAGATCGAGCCTACCACCACTGGGACGCTGGTTGCATACGCCGCCAAGGCTGGTTCAACCGCCGCCGACGGCAGCGGCGAGCACAGCCCATTCACCACCGCGCTGTTGGCGAATCTGGCGACTCCCGGACTCGATATCCGCCTGGCCTTCGGCCGGGTTCGTGACGAAGTGATGAAACTCACCAACCAGCGGCAGGAACCGTTCGTCTATGGTTCGCTCGGCGGCGCGATGGTCCCGCTGGTCGGCGGCACAGACAGTGGCGCGGCTGCCGCTGCCGGACCGGCCGATCCCAATTCGGAAGCGCGTCGTGACTACGAGTTCTTCGAGCGTGCCGGGACGACGGAAGCCTGGAACGCGTTCTTGACGTTGCATCGCACCGGGCCCTACGCCGACCTCGCGCGCGCGCAACTTGCCAAGATTGCTACTGCCGAAACCGCGAAACGCGGACCGGATCCGAAACCAACAACGCCACCGGCGCCGGTGGTTGCAGCGGCGGCGCCGACCCGGCCTGACCCTGCGATCCCGGCATCGCCCGCGGGTCCTGCACCCGGCGACATTGTTTGGATGCTGCAAACGGAACTCAAACGGGTCGGGTGCTACAGCGGTGCCATCAGCGGCGATTGGAACGCAACGTCGCGGCGAGCACTCGATGCGTTCAATCGTAATGCAGGTACGAAGTTCGACACCAAGATCGCAACGCTCGATGTCGTGGGTGCCGTGCGGGACTTGCAAAGGCGCGTATGTCCGCTCGAATGCGGCCGCGGACTGCGTGCCAACGGCGAGGAATGCGTCAAGATCACCTGCGATTCCGGCTATATGATCGGTGATAATGGTGCGTGTGAGCGCGTTAAGGATCGCTCCCGCTCGGTATCGCCCGCTACGTCCGCTCCGCCCGTTCAACGTGCAGCGCCGGCCACCCCGGCGGCGCCCACCAAACGCCAAGCGCCCGTGCGACAGGCAGGGACGCCGCCCGCCGCCGGCCGGTCGCCACAGGTCGCCTGCGACCGGTTCGGTTGCCAACCGGTCCGGAAGGGCTGTTCGGTCAGGACGTCGATTTTCAAGGAAGAGACGCAACAGAACGTCGTCTGTAATTGAACCGGACGGCCGGCGTGCGCGACCAACCCCTGCGTGCAGCGGGAGGCCGGACTTGGTGTGACCGGCGTCACTGAGCGGCGCTTCGCGAACGGGCACCCTGGTCGCACCGGCGCCAACCTACCAAAGAGGCGGAGTAAATGAGAGCGATTGCGCGAACGCCATCCAAATCATGTTCTACGCTCGCTCTCCTGCTCGTATTCGTATCGTATTCGAGCGCGGCGCTGGCCCTTGGCAGCGCAGAGCAGCGCTCGGCTTGCACACCCGACGTCTTCCGCTTGTGTAGCGCGCAGATCCCAAACGTCGACGCCATTGTTGCGTGCCTCAAACGCGAAAAATCCAATCTCAGCCCCGATTGCAAAGCAGTGTTTGACGTGCCGGAGCGGGCGGCCACCTCCCGCTCCCTGGCGCCGGGCGCCGAGGACTGGTGTGCTTTTGGCGCGAACCCGGATGCTGGCGAGCAAATCTGGCGCAATTGGTGCGGAGAGGCCGCCCGCTGAAGATTGCCTGTGTCATCCGTGCGCTGCGAACAAAGCTTGTTCCTGCCGCCTGCCGATGGAAGGCGCGGTCAGCGGCGGTTTGAATTTGCCCGAGGCTGAGGATAGCATTCGTTCCTGTTCAGGGGACAAGAACTCGTAGGGCGGGCCATGCGTCTCTTCTTTGTTGTTCTTCTCAGCCTGATGGTCGCACCCTCGGTCAGGTCAGCGTGCGCCCAGCAGAGTGATTCGAGAGCGCCGGCGCGCATCGCGCTCGTCATCGGCAATGCCAATTATCAGGATGCCGATGCGCCGCTCAAGGAACCGATCAACGATGCGCGAGCGCTCGCGGACGAATTGCGTCGCGCCGGGTTCGATGTCGATACCGGAGAAAATCTCTCCAAGGATGCGATGCGGCGGGCCTTCGATCGTCTCTATGGCAGGGTGAAACCGGGTGCCGTCGTGCTCGTGTTCTTCAGTGGCTACGGCATTCAGTCCAATCAGCAGAGCTACATGATCCCGGTGGACGCGCATATCTGGACCGAAGCGGAGGTGCGCCGCGACGGGATCAGTCTCGATACGGTGCTTGCCGAGATCAGCAGGCGCGAGGCCACGACCAAGATCGCTATTCTAGACGCATCGCGCCGCAATCCGTTCGAGCGCCGCTACCGCCTGACCTCGGCAGGTCTCGCGTCCCCAAGCGCCGCCCGCGGAAATCTCGTCATGTACTCAACCGCGCCAGGCAACCTCACCGACGACGCCGCGCGCGGCGCGTTTGTGAGCGAGTTGATCAAGCAGATCCGGGCACCGCGCTTGACGGTGGAGGAGGCGTTCGATCGCACCCGCATGGAGGTGTCGCGGGCCACGCAGGGCGGGCAGGTGCCATGGTTCATGTCCCTGATCAGCGAGGATTTCTCTTTCGATTCAAAGTCTGCCGTCGTCGCCGCAAACCAGCCCTCAGCCGTACCGCAAGCCAAGTTGACGCGGCCTGAGGAGAACAATCCGGCGGTCTCGCCGCCGTCCAAGCTCGCCACGGCCGGTCCGCCCCAAGTTGCGCTCCCGGCGCCGTCGAAGTCGAATGTGCCGCAAGACGGCAAACCCTCGGTCCAGCCGGATGCCAAGCCGGTCGTGAACGAGACCGCAAAGACGCCGACACAACCGCCGCCGCCAGCACCCGCGACGCCGGACGCGACCAAATCGACCTCCACGCCGGAGATCAAGCCGTTGCCGGTGACCAAACCTGCTGCCGTCGAAACTGGCAAGCCGCCGCCAGAAGTTCCGATCGCCAGGTTAGATCCCAAGCCGGACCTGCCGAAGCCTCAAGCGCCGATCTCGAACGCCGCGAAATCACCGCAGGCGCCCGCCCCGCCAGCCGCCGTGGCGCCGGTGGAGAACGCCGCGATTGCGAACCTCAACGCGCGGCTGCAACACGATCCGAATGACGCGACCGCTTATTACAAGCGCGGGCAACTGTATGCCCAGAACGGCGACTTTCCGCGCGCGGCCGCCGATTTCGACGCTGCGATCAGGCTCAACCCAGCGGACGCCGAAGCTTTCAACAACCGCTGCTGGGCGCGGGCGATGTTTGCGGATTTGCAGATGGCCTTGCAGGATTGCAACGAGGCGTTACGACTTCGCCCAGGATATGTCGATGCGCTCGACAGCCGCGGCCTGGTTTACTTGAAACTGAGCTTGCCCAGGAGCGCCGTCGCCGATTATGACGCCGCGCTTCGGATCAAACCGAACCAGGCCTCTGCGCTTTATGGTCGGGGCATCGGTAGGTTGCGGGTCGGCAAGACCGTCGAGGGCAACAACGATATCGCCGCCGCGAAGGTGATCAACGCCGGCATCGCGGAGGAATTCGTGGGCTATGGTGTCCGTTAGTCCGACCCGGCGCCGGTGGCGCTGACCGTCCGAACGCAACCGAGGGAGAGCGGCATGTCGGCAGATGGTGAAGTCCAACCAAAACACCCGACGCGCAATCCAACGTGCGCGGTTTTGGCGGCTGCGCTGATGCTGGGCCTGGCCATTGCGGCAGCCCGTGCCGCGGGTCCGATCACCCCCGAACAAATACTCAACGCGCTGACCCCAAAGCCGGTGAGCCGCAGCTTGAGCGCGCCGGCCCCCGACGCGGCTCCGGCACCGGATCAATCGAAATTCGTCAATTCGCTGAGAAACCGGACGACCCGCTCGATCACGCTCGATGAACGCCAGGAACTCACGACCATCGCCAAGAACAAGCCCGCCATCGATATCGAAATCGACTTCGCCTACAACTCCGCACAGATCGGAGCGACTGCCGCGCCCGGAGTGAGCGCATTGGGGAAGGCGCTATCGAGCCCGCAGCTCGCGAGCGGCACGTTCGTGCTTGCGGGGCACACCGATGGCAAGGGCAGCGACTCGTTCAATCAGGAGCTCTCCGAGCGGCGTGCGGACGCGGTCAAACGCTATCTGATCGAGCGCTACAAGCTGCCGGCCGCAAATCTCATCTCGGTCGGCTACGGCAAGACGATGCTCAAGAACAAGGACAATCCGCTCGCGTCGGAAAACCGTCGCGTCCAAGTTGTCAACATGGTGACGCAAAACGTGGCCGGCAAATGAAGGCGCGTCGGATTGCGGCTGCGGCTGCCTGCGTTGCAGTGAACGGTCTTGTGATGCTCGGCGGGGAGGCGTGGTCGGCGCCGCCGAAAGCGTCGAGCGTGATCGTGCTTGTGGCACGGGCCGCCAGCGGCTGCTTCTCCGACACCATCCGCGTCACCGGGTTTCTGGTGCCGCGCGAGGAGGCTCTTATCACCCTTGATATCGACGGCTATCGGGTCACGGAAATTCTGGCGGCTGAAGGCACTACGGTGAGATCCGGGCAGGATCTGGTGCGACTCACCCGGCAAAGCGCCGACGTCCCAAATCCCGGCGGGGCTGCTGCGGCCGCACAGGCGGCGCTGCCGGCTACCATGACCTTGCGGGCTCCCGCCGCCGGGCTCATCACTCGCAGTGCTGCAGAGCTTGGCGCGGTCGCATCGCCTCGGGCCGAGCCCCTGTTCCGCATCATGATCAACAATGAGCTTGAGCTCGAGGTCGAGGTTCCCAGCATCCACGTGTCGAAGCTCAAACGGGACGCCAATCAGACCGCGCGGGTCGAAGTCGAGAATGGAACCCAGGTGGGCGGGCGGATCCGTCTCGTCCCCGCCGAGATCGATCGCATGACCCAGCTCGGGCGGGCGCGGCTCTCGATCGACCGGACCCCGTCGCTACGGGTGGGCATGTTCTCCCGGGCGACGATCGATGCCAGCCGCAGCTGTGGAATTGCCATCCCGCGCTCCGCCGTGAGTTACCAGGCCGACGGCACCACCGTGCAAGTCGTGCGCGACACCAAGATCGAAACGCGACGGGTTCGGATCGGATTGCGGTCGGATACCAATGTCGAAGTCCGCGAGGGCCTCAAGGACGGTGACATCGTGGTCGCCAACGCAGGCGGTTCGCTCCACGACGGCGACCAGGTCAAGCCGGTATTTCCCGAGCAACTCGACAAGTGAGCGTGATGCGATGGCGCTGAACGTCTCAGCCTGGTCGATCCGTCGTCCGCTGCCGGCGGTCGTGTTTTCAATCATCCTGCTGTTTCTCGGCTGGACGAGCTTCACCAAGCTCGCGGTGACGCGCCTTCCCAACGCCGACATCCCGCTCGTATCGGTTGTCGTGAGCCAGTTCGGGGCGGCGCCGGCGGAGCTCGAGGCGCAGGTCACCAAAACCATCGAAGACGGCGTTTCGGGAGTTGAAGGCGTTCGCCATATCGCCTCGTCCATCACCGATGGCGTGTCGGTGACGACGATTACGTTCCGGCTCGAGACCAACACCGAGCGTGCCCTCAACGACGTGAAGGATGCGGTGACCCGCACGCGCGCCAACCTGCCACAGGGGGTGGATGATCCACTCGTGCAGCGCGTCGATGTGGTCGGCCTGCCCATTGTGACCTACGCGGCGATTGCGCCCGGCAAGACACCGGAGCAACTGTCCTGGTTCGTGGATGATGTGGTGAAACGCGCGCTGCAGGGTCTGCGCGGCGTCTCGCAGGTCGAGCGCATCGGTGGCGCCGATCGGGAAATCCTGGTGTCGCTCGATCCGGATCGGCTGCAGGCCGTCGGTTTGACGGCCGTCGACGTAAGCCGCCGGCTGCGTGGGACCAACGTCGATCTCGCCGGGGGCCGCGCCGAGATCGGCGGCCGCGACCAGGCCATCCGGACGCTCGGGGGTGCGCGTACCCTCAACGAACTTGCCGAAACCATGATCACGCTCCCGATGGGCGGCGAAATTCGCCTCGAGGATCTCGGGATCGTCACTGACACGATCGCGGACCGTCGAAGCTTCGCCCGGCTCGATGGCGAGCCGGTGGTGGCGTTTGGCATCAAGCGCTCGAGCGGAGCGAGCGATGTGGTGGTGGCAGCCGCGGTGCAGAAGCGCATTGACGAGCTCAAGCAGGCCTACCCTGATGTCGATCTCAAGCTGATCGATACGTCGGTCAATTTCACGCATGGCAACTACGAGGCGGCGATGCACACGCTGTTCGAAGGTGCTGCGCTTGCGGTTATCGTCGTGTTCCTGTTCCTGCGTGATCTGCGCGCAACCGTTATAGCCGCGGTCTCCTTGCCGCTGTCGATCTTCCCGGCGTTCTGGGTGATGGACCTGCTCGGCTTCTCGCTCAATCTGGTGAGTTTTTTAGCGATTACGCTCAGCACCGGCATTCTGGTCGACGATGCGATTGTCGAGATCGAAAACATCGTGCGCCACATGCGCATGGGAAAGTCGCCCTATCAGGCCGCCATCGACGCTGCTGATGAGATCGGGCTCGCCGTCATAGCCATCAGCCTCACCATCATCGCGATCTTTGCGCCGGCCAGCTTCATGTCGGGGATCGCCGGGCAGTTCTTCAAGCAATTCGGGATCACGGTCTCGGTTCAGGTGTTCTTTTCATTGCTTGCCGCGCGTCTCGTTACGCCCATGCTGGCCGCTTACTTCCTTAAGCCCGACGTCAAGGAGGAGAAGCAGGCTGGGCGCGTGC
Organism: uncultured Alphaproteobacteria bacterium; assembly: GCA_963833605.1. Lineage (GTDB taxonomy): Bacteria > Pseudomonadota > Alphaproteobacteria > Rhizobiales > Xanthobacteraceae > JAFAXD01. The sequence goes on along the minus strand of CAWHYZ010000028.1, from coordinate 108,014 downwards.
TCGCGGCCTATACGCGTCTCGTGACCTGGTCGGTTGGTCACCGCTTCGTCACCGTTGCGGTCGGGCTCGCCTTGTTCGCGGCCTCCATCTGGAGCATCGGGCTCCTGCCCAAGGGCTTCCTGCCGGCGCAGGACAGCGCCCGTTCGCTGCTCGCGATCGAGCTTCCGCCTGGCTCGCAACTGACCGACACCGAGAAGATCACGGAAGACATTGTCACCAGGTTGCACAAGCGGCCGGAGGTCAAGAGCGTCTTTGTTGACGGCGGCACCGCGCCGGGTGGGGCCACTGAGGTGCGCAAGGCTTCCCTGATCATCAACTATACGCCGAAGTCGGACCGCTCGATTACGCAACGCGAGCTGGAGCTCGTCATCGGCCGCGCGCTCGATAACGTCCCTGACATCCGCTACTGGTTCGTCGACGAGAACGGCTTGCGCGCCATCTCGCTGGTGGTGACCGGAGCGGATAGCGTGGTGGTTGCCAGTGTCGCTGATGAACTTGCAAACCAGATGCGGCGCATACCGCTGATCGCCAACGTCATTTCAGAGACTGCGCTTGATCGTCCTGAACTTCGCATTCGGCCGCGCATCGACCTGTCGGCCCGCCTCGGCGTTTCGACCGAAAGCCTCTCGGAGACGATTTGGGTGGCGACCATCGGCGATGTTGGCCCGGCGCTCGCCAAGTTCGATACCGGCGATCGGCAGGTCCCCATCCGCGTGCAGCTCGACGGCAGTGCCCGCGGAGACCGGCAGATCATCGAACAGTTGCGGGTCCCGGTCGGTCGTGGCGGCAGTGTCCCGCTCGCTTCGGTCGCGGATGTCAAGCTCGATCAGGGGCCAACCAGCATCGGCCGCTATGATCGCGACCGGCAAGCCGCGATCGCCGCTGATCTTGTTGGCCTGTCGGCGCTCGGCAACGCCATGCGAGAGATCAACAACCTGCCGGTAATGCAGAACCTTCCCAAGGGTATCACCGTCAGCCAGGCCGGTGATGCGGAGAGCCTGAACGAACTTTCGGCTGGCTTCGCCAATGCGATGCGCGACGGCCTGATCATGGTGTACGCGTTGCTGGTCCTGCTGTTTGCGAGCTTCCTGCAGCCGATCACGATCCTGTTCTCGTTGCCGCTGTCGATCGGTGGCGCCATTATTGCGCTGCTCTTGACCGACAAGCAGCTCACCACGCCGGTCTGGATCGGCATGCTGATGCTGATGGGCATTGTCACCAAAAACGCAATCATGCTGGTCGATTTTGCGATCGAATCCATGCATCGCGGCCTTGATCGCAATGCCGCAATCATCGATGCCGGTCAGAAGCGAGCGCGGCCAATCATCATGACAACGGTTGCGATGGTTGCCGGCATGCTACCGAGTGCGCTCGCCGTAGGTGCCGGCGGTGAGTTCCGATCGCCGATGGCCATTGCCGTCATCGGCGGGCTGATATTTTCGACCGTGCTATCCTTGGTATTCGTTCCAGCCGTGTTCACATTGATGGACGACGTTGCGCGGTTCACATGGGGCTTCGGCCGGCGCTTCATCAGCTCACAAGACGCGCTCGATCATACGGCGGGTGCGCCCAGGCATTCGTGACAACGGGGTCGTTGTGAGAGAGTTTGCCATGAAGGCTCGCAATATCGCCGCCATGTTGTTCATCGCCTTGCTGGTCGCGGTGGCGCTGGTGGTCGCGCTCGGCATTCCGGCCGGATTCCTGGTCGCCGCCGTCAGCGACCGCATCGAAGCCGACACCGGATATCGCATTCGCGTCACCGGGCATAGCAAGCTGACCGTCTGGCCCGCCTTGGCGTTCGTGGCGCGGGACATAGCCGTGCGTGGCGTGGGCGATGTACATCCGGCCGACCCGTTCACGGCTCAAAGCCTGCAGATATCGCTGGTGCCCGCGAGCCTGTTGTCCGGTCATCCGCAGATCAGTGGGATTGCCATCGCGCATCCGGTTTTGCGCGTTCCGCTCCTGCGCGAGCGCGCGAGCATGCCCGTCGCGGCGACGCCGGTGGGACGGGTTGGCGGGCGCGACGCTGCGGCGGCGATCGGCATCAAGGTTGATCGGGTGATCGTGACCGATGGAACTATTGAATTCGCCAGTCAGACCGACAGCATCAAAAGCCGCGTCGAGCATATCGAGTTCGTCGCACAGTTCGCCGGCAGCGAAGCAGTGTTCGATGCCCATGCACGGTGGGACGATCGGCCGGTGCGGCTGTCGCTGAAAGCTACGCCGTTGGCGGATGGCTTGGTCGGGCAGAGTATTCCGATCGAGTTTGCGTTTGAGGCGCCGGACCTGCTGGCGCAACCGCTCACCGGAGCGGCCAACGTCCGGGTCAAGGGCTCGGTGCTCGCGATCAACGGGCTCGCCGGCGCGATCGGCCCCGACCGGTTCGACGGCTGGGCCGCGGTCGATTTCACCACGAAGCCTTCAATCAAGGCGGATTTCGATTTCAGACGACTTGCCGTGGCAATCGCGTCCGCGCCGTCCAACCCTTCCAGCAAATCCACGGCGAATTCCGGTACGGCGGGGCGAGCGGCAGAGCCGCGCGCGCCGTGGCCCGATCAGGAGGTGCACCTTGATGGCCTGAATTTCTTCGACGCGGATGTACAGATCTCCGCCGCCGAGTTCACAATCGACGCATTCCGAATGGCCCCGATTGCGCTGCATGCGACGCTCGGGCGCGGAGTCGTACAGGCAGCGCTGTCGGGAGTTGGTCTTTATGACGGCGCTGCTGCCGGCACGCTGGGGCTCGATGCATCGGGCAAAACTCCCATCTGTACGATGCACGTCAACCTGAAAGACGTACGGGCACTGCCGCTGCTGTCGGATGTTGCCGATTTCCAGGCGCTCGACGGCCGGCTGGGCGCGGCGATCGAAGTGCAAGCAACCGGGTCGAGCCTGCCCGCGGCGATCGCGAGCCTCAATGGTGCGGTGGAGTTCCTGCTCCGGGATGGCGAGGTCCGCGGCATCAATGTCGCCAAGATGATACGGGCCTTGGTGGCGGCGCCCCTGTCCGGCTGGCGGGAGAGCGCGACCGAGAAAACCGATTTCACCGAATTCAACGCCCTGTTTCGAATCAACGGCGGCCAAGCCAGCACCGAAAATCTCCGGTTGGCTGGTCCGCTCGTGCGCGTGAGCGGGGCGGGGTCTGCCGATCTCGTCAACCGGACCCTGCAGTTTCGGCTCGACCCGAAGCTCGTCATGAGCCTCGAAGGGCAAGGCGGTGCCACCGATCCGGTCGGTCTCGGTGTCCCGGTGATCGTGCAGGGATCTTGGAATGAACCGCGCATCTATCCCGATATCGCCGGAATCCTGGAGAATCCCGATGCGGCCTATGCCAAGCTGCGTGCCATCGGCCAGGGCTTGTTCGGCAGGGAACATGGAGGAGGGGTGCTCGATACTTTCCTGCAGGGCGTCGGCACTTTTCTCAACACTCCTAAGGGCGATCGCAACGACGCTCGCCCTGCATCGCCCAGCTCCCGCCAAACAGACACCCAAAACGCCCCCGATCAGGCGCGCGAATTCCTGCGCAATTTCTTAGGTCGATAACCCAACGTGATGTACCTGTTGCTCAAATATACGGTGGCTCTCCCGCTCGCGGGCGTGTTCCTCCTCGCCGCCCGGCCGTCGCATGGCGCCGAACCGCGCGCGCCCCGTGTTCCGGACGGCGCCGTGGTCACGGTGGCGAAGGCCAAGAAGGTGTGCTTTGCGGACACGATCGCGGTCACCGGCGTACTGCTACCGCGTGCCGAAGTTTTGGTGCGGCCCGACCAGGAAGGGCTGCAGATATCCCAGGTCCTTGTGGATATCGGTGACAGGGTCAAATCCGGTCAGACGCTCGCGCAGCTGGCGCGGCCGGCGGTGCAATCCGGCGCGGCCGGTGCGGGTACGATCGCCGTGCAGGCTCCGGTCGCCGGCGTCGTCGTTCGCCGCGCCGCCGTTGTTGGAACCTTGGCATCGGCGCGTGCCGAGCCTCTGTTCGTCATCGTGGCACAGGGCGATTTGGAAGTGTCGGCCGAAGTCTCGGCCAAGAACCTTGGCCGCGTTTCGCCTGGGCAAGTGGCCACTGTCAAAATCATCGGCGTAGGCGAACTTCCGGGCTGGGTCAGATTTGTGTCGTCGTCGGTCGATCCCACGAGCCAGCAGGGCGAGGTGCGCGTCTTCGTCGGCGCCAATCCGGCGCTGCGCGTCGGCACGTTCGCGCGCGCGCATGTCACCTTGGGGCAAAGCTGCGGCAACGCGATTCCGCTCTCTGCGGTGTTATACGGAACTGAAGGCGCCGTCGTGCAGGTCGTGCGCGACGGGCGTGTCGAAACGCGCACGGTGGATGTCGGGCTCACCTCCGAAGGGCAAACTCAGATCAGCAAGGGGCTGGCCGAGGGCGATATGGTGGTGGTGCGTGCCGGTGCCTTCCTGCGCGATGGCGACCGGGTACGCCCGGTGCTCGCCGAAGAGGCCACGGCCAGCAAATGAGAGCGAGGCGATGGCGATGACCGGTATCAACAGGATGGCGGCGGCCGTCGCGGCTTTATCCGTGTCCATGACTGCGGCGCTGGCGCAGGTCGCCTTGGTCGAGGACGTAAACAGCAAGTCCGCCGGCGTTGAATTCATGGATTATGTTCCAGTGGGCAAGGAGATCAGGCTGGGGGCGCACGACACGCTCGTGCTCAGCTACCTGAAGTCTTGTTGGCGCGAAAAGATCATCGGCGGGATCATCACGGTTGGTGCCGAGCAAAGCGACGTGCAAAACGGCAAGGTCGAACGCAGCAAGGTCAATTGCGATGGCGGCAAGATGATTCTAGCCCTCCAGCAGGCGAGCCAAAGTGCCGGCATGGTGGTGCGCGACCTCAAACCGCGGCCGCAGACAGCGCCGGAACCGCAGGTGACGCTTTACGGTTTGTCGCCGGTGATCGAGATCAAGGGTGGTGGTACGTTGCTGATCGAGCGGATTGATCAGCCCGGCGAACGCTTCGATGTCGTTGTTGGCGGTCCGCAACTGGTCCGCGGCGCATTCTACGATTTCGCCCGGGCCGGGAAGACGCTTGCGCCCGGCGGCATTTACAGGATCAGCGCTGGCGAGCGCCAGATCGTGTTCAGGATCGATCCGGAGGCGAAGCCTGGGTCATCGCCGGTCGTCGGTCGCTTGCTGCGACTTCTCCCCGCGACCTGATCGACGGCGACGGCGCTCGTGCCGCCGGTTTGAAGGCCCTACGACGATCGCGGCAAGCTCATTGAGCAGAGAGGCTCACTCAAACAATGACCACCTGCAACGTACACGTCCTCGATGCCGGCCGGCCGTATCGCACGATTACCTGGACCGTAGGTGAGCACGTGGGAGAGGAAGACTATCAGCGGTTCAAGGACGCGAACGGCGACCTCTACGTCTTGGTCTACTATGAGGACGACAAGGCGCAGATGCGTATTGTACTCAGGGAAGCGTGGTATCGCGCAAAGACCGCAATCGATCGGGACAAGGCAGGAAGATAGTGCCGCCGATTTGCGGTTCCTACGGCGGACGCGGCAAGCTCGTCTGGGAACTTCAAATCGAAAGCGGCATCCGAAGCATTGCTTGCCGAGGTCTTTGCACCCTTCGGTTCTTATTCAATGCAGCGCGTTCACGGTATGACGTGGCGATACCGGTGGAGGAGTCATCTACATGATGAGCGAAGCGACCACCGCCACCGTTTATCTGAAGGATTATACCGTCCCCGCGTTCCTTATCCCTGAGGTCGAACTGGATATCTCCTTGTTCGAAGACGATGCCTTGGTCAGGGCCAAACTCGCGGTCGAACGCAACAGCAAAGCAGCCGAGCCGGCCGCCCCATTGCAACTGGATGTCGACGAACTGACCCTTGAAGCGGTTATCCTCAACGGGACTGCACTTACGCCCGAGCGATACACTTTGGATGAGCGCCATCTGACCATCGCGAACCTGCCGGAGACGTTCGAACTGGTAACCTTGTGCCGTATCCATCCCAAACAAAATACCAAGCTGATGGGGATATATGCGTCCGGCACGGGATTCTTCAGTCTGTGCGAGGCCGAGGGTTTCAGACGCATCACTCCCTTTCTGGACCGCCCGGACGTCATGGCGCGGTACACGGTCACGCTGCACGCCGACCGCGAGCGCTATCCCGTTTTGCTGGCGAACGGCAACCTGGTGGGCGAGGGGGAGGAGGCCGACGGACGCCATTGGGCCACCTGGCAAGACCCGTTCCCAAAGCCCTGTTATCTGTTTGCGGTGGTCGCTGCCCGCCTCGATCATCGGGCCGATATCTTCATCACCCGATCTGGCAGAAAGGTCGCGCTGCAGTTTTTTGTCGAGCCCGGGAAGCTGGATCAGGGCGTTTTTGCGCTGGAAGCCCTCAAGAAGGCGATGAAATGGGACGAGGAGACGTACGGGCTGGAGGTCGATCTTGACCAATACAACGTGGTGGCCGTTGGCGATTTCAATGCCGGCGCCATGGAGAACAAGGGGCTCAATATCTTCAACACCAAGCTGGTGCTCGCCCGCGCCGATATCTCCACCGACTTTGACTTCAGTTTCATCGACCGGACGGTCGCCCATGAATATTTCCACAACTGGACGGGAAATCGGGTCACCTGCCGCGATTGGTTTCAGTTGTCGCTCAAGGAAGGGCTGACGGTCTTCCGGGAAGAGCAATACGCCGGAGATATGTACTCACGACCGGTGGCACGCATTCAAAAGGTCCGTCAGTTGCGCTCCTCCCAGTTTCCGGAGGACGCCGGGCCCATGGCCCATCCGGTCCGGCCGCCGTCTTACCAGCAGATCAGCAACTTCTACACCAGCACCGTCTACAGCAAGGGGGCGGAAGTGGTGCGTATGATCCACACCCTTGTTGGCCCGGAGAATTTTCGCAAGGGCATCGACCTGTACTTCCAGCGTCACGATGGGCATGCGGTCACGACCGACGACCTCGTGCAGGCCATGCAGGATTCGAGCGCGCTGGATCTGACGCAGTTCAAGCGCTGGTATGATCAGTCAGGAACACCCCGCCTCGACATCACGGACCGCTACGATCCCGCCGCACAAAGCTATGAACTGACGGTGACGCAGAGCTGTCCGCCTACCCCCGGACAGCCAGCAAAGCTACCGTTTCATCTGCCCCTGACCGTCGGGCTGCTGGATGCGGCTGGTCAGGACATCCCGCTGCAGCTTCAAGGTGAGCAGGCCCCGCAGGGGACCAGCCGGGTGCTGTCCGTGCGGCAGGAGACAGCCGTGTTCCGCTTCGTCAATGTGCCGACGCGGCCAGTTCCCTCCCTGGGGCGCAATTTCTCTGCCCCGGTGATCATCAACTACGCCTACAGTGACGACGCCCTGCAGCACCTGCTGAGCTTCGACAGCGATCCCATCAACCGCTGGGAGGCCGGTCAGCGTCTGGCGCTGACATTGCTGTTGCAGGGTATTGCGGACTATCAGGCTGCACGCGAGCTGCGCTTCCCGGCGTTCCTGGCAGATGCGTTTGGGCGCGTCCTGGCAGACGGGCGCAACGACCCGGCCTTTGCGGCCGAGGCCCTGGCGCTGCCGCTCGAAGTCTATGTTGCCGAACAGCTGACGATGATCGACCCGGACGCCGTTCATCACGTGCGACTGGCCATGCGCCGCTTCCTGGCAGAACAGCTGAATACCGCGCTGCGCGAAACCTACGACGTGTGTGCTGTCACCGGGAGCTACAGCCCCGATGCCGTATCGGCGGGCCGGCGGGCTTTGCGGAACCTGTGCCTCGCCTACCTGATGGAGCTGGATGACGCCGAGGCCCGACGTCTCTGTGTCAAGCAACTGCGGCAGGCGGACAACATGACGGATGCGCTCGCGGCCTTGACGGCGCTTGCCAATTGCGATTGTCCGGAACGAAAACCCGCGCTGGAAGAGTTCTACACGAAGTGGCAAGACGAACCCCTGGTCGTGGACAAGTGGTTAGGGGCCGAGGCCTTGTCGCGCCTCCCCGGCACTGTCGCCAGGGTGAAGGAGCTCACATCCCACCCGGCCTTCACCCTCAAGAACCCCAACAAGGTGTATGCGCTCGTAGGTAGCTTTGGCGGCAATCAGGTCAATTTTCATGCGGCGGACGGCTCCGGATATGCCTTCATGGGCGAGCAGATCCTGGCGCTGGATCCGATCAATCCTCAGGTGGCGGCCCGTATGGCGCGCAACTTCGAGCGCTGGAAGCGGTTCGAGCCAAAGCGCCAAGCCCTGATGAAAGCGGCTTTAGAACAGGTGGCAACGGTGCACGGATTATCGAAGGAAACCGCAGAAGTGGTGAACAAAAGCCTCACCTGATCCCTCTGCGTCTTCTACCCTCCGAGCGTGTCGGCCTGGAGGCTGTCAGGATCGTCGAAGCACAGCGGAGCTTCGGGAAATTGAGCGCGACGACCCCGTCTGCGCAGTGGGCGGCTGGGCGAAACTATTGCGATTTCATCTCGATGCAGCTGATCAACTCCGAATACACTGGCTTGACGGTCCCAATCGTGGAGCTGCCGATGCATGCGGCGCGAACCGCCGGATCGATGCGGGACCATTTGGCTTGGAGCTCTTTGCGCGCCCTGTTCTCCGAGTTGACGCAAGTCTTGATGATTTCGGCGCGGCTTGCTGGATCGTGCTGGGCAGCCGTGTCTCGGCAGGCCCCAGTGATATCCAACTTCGGCGGGCCCGCGGATTGTGCGTGGGCGGCGTCGGCGAGCATCAAAGTAGCGACCAGCAGGATGGCGCGCCTGTACATGGGACGATCTCAAATCAGGATGTACTGGAAACGACAATAGCACGGCGGGCGGTCAGGCCGTAAACCCACGCCGTTCAATTCGTCACGAGGATTGCGTGCTCCAGGCGCCTTCACGGCTCGGCCATGCGCCTATGACCTTGACGTTCTTGACTAAGATGCGCGCTTGCCGGATAGCGAATATTGAGGAGTGACCACAGCCTATTGAGAATGGGATGGATCTTCCGGCCTGCGAGGACTTGATCAAGGATTTTCTGCGAACTCGGCTCGCCACCATGGGCGAGACCGAGAGCGGCCTCTACAACTACTACGCCCTCATGGCGCGCAAGGGCCACGCCTTTATGAATTACGAGCAGCCGATCGTCGAGTTTCTTGCCAAGCTGCCCAGGGCAAAGCGCTACGTCGATGTTGGTGCCGGTATCGGCCAATTGTCAGTGCTACTTGCCTGTCATGGCATGACGGCAATCGCCGTTGAAGGTGATAGCAAGCGGGCGATGGCTGCCAATGCATTGCTGGATCGGATCCGCGCCTCTGATGCCGAAATGGCCAGCAGATTGCGATGCATGCACTGCTGGTTCCCCGCACCGGAGGTGCCGGTCGACCGCGATGCGATCTTGATGTTCACCAACGTGATCACGAATTTGGCAGACCAGATCGAACAGCCCATGCTTGAGGCATGTTCGGAGGCTGGCGGTATCGTCGTTGATCTCGTGCGCTTCACACGCGCCCGCTCATCGGCTACGCGATGGCGCGATTTGATTGCGCGCTTTTGCAGTCGAGGCTTTTCCGTCCCGGTAGATGTCTATTCCTGGGGTCATCCAAGCGAGTCCGAACCAGCGACCACTGACCCGGGGAAGATTGTATTCTTCCAAAGGGTCTCTCAATGACGGTTAGGCCGTGGCGTGCGTGGAAGAGCTGAACTTGCACAGAAATTCGTGCATGAAGTTGACCTCTCCAAGGACCATGCGAATCATTTGGAGTGAACAGTCATGCCGGCTGCTCCCTTCAATTCGGCCGAGGGGCGACGCCAATGAAAGCCATACTCACGCAGCGTGCGGAATGGACGTTGGTCCCTGGTCTTGGTGCGTATGAGGCTGCGTCGCGGGTTGGGCGAGAACTCGGATCGCATGCAGGTGATCATTTGTACGAAAAGAGATCAAGGCGAACTCGGCGATCAACCGCGCCGATATGACGCCCAAGCAAGCGATAGTGACACTGAATGCGACGATGACGATCGCGGCCAACGGATAGTCCGATAGGAGGAGCACTCCGCCCGTCAACCCGAACAGCCCGATCGTAACTGCCGCACAGGTTGCAACCCAGAAGAACAGTGGAACAACCGAAGGCGTGATGAATTTGTGCCATTGGAACATGTCGCGGATATCGAGCATGCGTGTTCTCCCCGGTATGGAATACTTGGCGCTGCACGACACATTCAAAGACATGCTTGACTTAATATTAGGTCAATTCATGCGCAGGGTGGGGTCCCGGTATTAAGGTATTGCCATGATGACGGGGCAGTCGAGCCGACCATTGGAGAGGAGCAGCACTTATGGCGGCGCACGGCAAAGCTCGCGCGTGTTGGCGAGCGCTATTCATTCGATGAGGTCGCCGACGCGCAGCAAGACGTCGATCGACGGCTCGCGCGAAGAGGCCGGTCTATTTGAGCGGTATGCCCCCGCTTGGGTTGGATCCGCCGGTGGGAGTAGTCCTGTTGTTGCCGGTAGAGAGGATCGTAGCTCCGGCCGCGAGGTTGAAATTTGTGCTGTTGCCGTAAAGGTTGCTGTTGGAAACGCGAATGATGGCGCCACTTGCATTCGCACCGACTGCGACGTTGCTGGTGAGGAGCGACGAGCTATCGACGTTGATCTGACTGACGCCTGACGCGGCAACGGCGGAGGTGCCCGCGCTCGAGACAGTCATATTGGTCAGCGTCGCAACAACGTTGGCTTGGGCTTCGAATCCGACGGGGACATTGAGGATCGACGTATTGTTGACCGCCATCACAATCACCGTGGTCGACGTGGCAAAGATACCTTTGGCGGCTCTGGTGATGTAAGTGTTGGTGACAAATATATTGCCGAATGAGGTCATGTTGACGTTCGATTCCGTTGCCCGTGAACCCAAACACAATACACTGCTCGACGCTGAGCTGAGCACCGGCGAGAAACCGTATGCCCGATAGCCCGGTGCCGAATCCATTGAGGCTCAATCCGCGCAGGACCACCTTGTCGCTGGCGCCGGCACTGACGATGATTGCGTTGGTGCCTGAAACCAGTATCGATCCATGGGTACCGGTGCAGTCGATGGTTATGGCTTTGGTGATGGTAACGGCACCGAAACCGCCCGGATCGAGACAGTCGATCTCGCCGTTGGGTGCCGTCTTGGAGATTGCGCCGGCGAAAGTCTTGCAGGGCGCCGTGCGGCTGCACGGTTGGGCGTCATCGCCGGTCCCGAAACCCAGGTCCGGCTGGCCTGCGCAATCCGCCGGATCGACAGCAAAAGCAAAGGCGACCACGACTGCCAGCAGGGTGAACGGGAGTACTGTCATCCTCATCGCGAATCCCCCCTTGAAAGGAGACAACATCGAAAATGTTCGGCCGCCTGTTGGCGTGCGTCGATGTACCTCCGGTCTCCGAATTCGTCAAACTATCGGCGGACGCTCGACACAAACATCCGAATCAGAAGAGCACTCGAGCATCGAGCCCAAAGATTCTAGAGCGGAATGGTTTGATCTCTTTGACTTCGATTCCTCCGCTCGATAGATCGCAATGTTAGGTGCCTGCTGCGCCGAAGACCGGTGTCCACGTTTCGGCTTCGAGTCATGCCCTCCCTTTGCAATTTCCAGTTGATTTCAGGTGTCCTCTAGGCGATTATCGCTTGAATTGACAAGGCACTTGGAAAGCGCGGGGGAAAGGTGTGTCGGGAAAATAGCGATGCAACGCTCCGCCCATTGCTTGTGCCTTTTGGTCGATGCCAAGCACCAAATAGACGTAGGTTAGGCGGAACAAAGCTTCGGCCGCAAAACGCGAAGCGGGATACTGGCTAGCGGCGATCTTGAAGCGATTGATGGCGCCGATGAAGTTCTTCTTTTGCAAATTGTAACGGCCGACCTCCATCTCTTTGCCGGCTACTGAATTGGTGGTGCTCCCGATCTCTGCTCCGGCAGCGCCACCTTCGCCCGGAACAAGCTCATCGGTGTGCGAGCTCGCGGTGACCATGGCCAAAATGAAAACAGCACTTGTCGCGGTGTAGATTGCGCGCCGCATTGGTAATCTGAACGCTCGAACCATGGTGCTGGGACGATTGGGCTGGAGCGACATTAGGCCGTGCCCCAGCCCTGGGCACGGCACTCGGCTGCGCCGGCTGCTCCTTCCAGTTTGGGCGCCTCGCCGCGCGCAAAGCGGAAGGCTTCATCGGGGCCGAGACCGTCACAAACCAGACCGGCGTCAGGCGAATAGGAAGTGTGTAGATGCGTCTCGCCCCAATAAACGCGGGTCGAATAGTCCAAGTCGACGTAGGGAGAGTAGTTCGTCGGGCGTTGCCCTTGCGCTAATGCACCCTGAGCAAGCGCCCTGAGTGAAGCAAACGAGGACACGACGAATGCGGTCGTCGCCATGAAATGACGCCGTGTTAACATCCTATGAGATTTTTCGCTCACGTGAGACCTCGCTTCTGGCGCGTTAAGCGGCGGCGGGTGGTCGGCGAAGGCCGACAACTCGGCTTCCAACGTGGTCGCCGCCGTGGCTCGCCCTGCTGCCCACGCGCCGCTAGCGGGCATGCAACCGGGCAACCAAGCCGCGCGCTACTCCGAGGTTGGCGCGTGTTCATCCCTCGATCACCCTGGTCGTCGCCGGTGCGTCCGGATTCTTGACCTTGATCCAATCCTGTGATCGCCCTGACCGATACGGCCGGTCGCGCCGCTTGGCGACGATGCCCTCAAGGCCCATCGCGCAGGCGTGCTCGAACAGTGTCTCGCCGTCGGCTTCCTCGATGTGCTCCGACAATTGGATGCCGCGCTCGACCTTGCGCAGCAGGCTCGCCAGCGTCGCACGGCGCGTCTCCCATGGTTCCCGGCGCAAGTCTTGGCCACCCAGTTTCCAGCAGATCGAAGGCGAACCTTTGCGACCGACCGAAACTAGCAGCCGGGGAAACGGGTATTTTAAATTATAGCACGCCGCCGCTTTGCCAGTTCTTTATAAAGTCGAACTGGTAGATGAGGTTGATCACATTGAGCGTGAGGTTGTCACGGATCGAATAGCCGACCCAGAGTTCGAGGAAGACTTCGATACTGACACTCGCGCAGAGCGGCGCGCGCCATGCGAAAAGAAAGCCCGCGACCATCGAGAGGGTGTCCATGACTGAATTGATAATGCTGTCGCCTGAGTAACCCTGTGCGAGCGCTTGTTCGCGGTAGTGCTGGATCACCATTGGAGTGTTCTCGGTGATCTCCCAGGCCACTTCGATTCCTGTCGCGATCACGAGACGCTGCCACACGCTCATGCGTGGAAATATGAGCCAGAGGAGTCCGTAGAAAAGAAATCCGTGGATGATGTGCGTGAAAGTGTACCAATCAAAGAGGTGCTGCGAATTACCGCTCGAGAACACGACGCCTTCCCACACTTTCACGTATCCACAGGTGCAGATCGGCGGCTGGCCGAAGAGATAGAGCGGGATCGCTTGTATCGCAATGATGCCGCAGACGGCCACGAGCCACTTTTGCATATTCGAACCATATCAAGTGACACAGAAATTTCGGAACTGTGCGGGCCAGCGTCGGCAGGCATGGCTCGATGAAGCCTTCGGGGCGGCGAGCGGGAGAATTGGTGGAGCGCCAGGAACGAGTGCCCTAACGAATAGGCTCTACTTGGAAAAGGCCTTGGGCGGCCATAGCAGCCTCGTATCGACCTGGCAGGTTAGCCCTATTCCACGCCAAAATCGTTGGCAGCCACTCGTCGGTGATCGTGTATCGAAGGCCTTCCCCGGTCTTGCGCGCTCGTATCTCGATAACTGCCGTCAAGCCGGCTGGCGCCTTCGCTTGCGCAATCTGCAATGTTCCTTGTCCGGGGGTCGCTTGGGTAGCAATCATCACGCCGTCGGCAATGCATGGGCATGGCGGTTTGTCACCCGCGAAGTAGGTGACCGATACACCACGAGGTTCGACCTTTAGGCGTTCAAGGGCATCTAGGCCGACACGGATACCGACCGGAATAAAAGCGCCAAAAGCACCGTGTACGCTTGCCCCAAGCCTAATCCAGTCTACTGGCTTCAAGGTGGGCGCGGGCGCGCTCTCGACCAGTTTCATGACATTTTCGGCAAGCGCTGCGGGCGGAAGGAGCGCGATCCCAAAAAGGACCGTGAATATGATGCTATGTCGCCTCATGATCGCTCCTCAGACAACAGCGCCAACTTGGCAAACGGCGCATGCGGCGAGCACCATTTCGCTCATTATGGCACCAAATCGAGCTTGAAAAAATCGCAAACAATAAATCGTCGTTCACCAACCAAGGCGCGCCGGCGTCCCGCGGCTAGTGAGACAGAAGCACCCAACCCGGTGGTCGGCGCAGAATGCTCGCGGTCGCCCCGCCAAGGACGAACTCCCTCATTCTCGAATGCCCATAGGCACCCATGACCAGGAGCTCAACATTGCGCAGGCCAAGGTGCTCCGCAAATACGGCTTCGATCGCTCGCCCGCCGGATTTCAGTTCTTCCAGATTGGCTCCTATCCCATGCGTTTCAAGATGCTTCAACAGCATCGCGCCCGACGCGGACTTATCAATTACTTTATCATCCACGACGGTGAAAACCTGCACCGTTTTCGCGCGTTGAAGGAACGGCATTGCGTCTGCGACCGCCCTCGCGGCGGGACGACTGCAATCCCAAGCAATGGCGACATTCGTCAGCAATGCGGCAAGCTCGCGTTTGGGTTCATCGGGAAAGATCAGCACTGGCCTGCCGGATTCAAAAATGAGCTCTTCGGCGACGCTCCGCCGGCCATCGTCCTCTGCACTCAGCGCAAAAAGGGTCAGATCGCCCACTCTCGACCTGGCGACGAGGCGGCGTGCAAGCTCGGCCGGCATGCAGCGTTCAGTATGGTGTTCATGGGCGATGCCACGTTGAATGGCGATCGATTCAAAAGCGCTCAACAGGTTCCGGGCATTGGTCGCGCATTTCTGGCGTTCGGCTGCCAGGATCCCACCGATATTCAGAGCATCGGCATAAAGACCGATTGGCGAGCGTATATCCAGTTCGAATGTGACGGCCGACAATTTGGCTCCCAGCCCAGCGGCCAATCCGACAGCATTTTCGATCGCGCCTGATCCGGTCGGCGTGGGATAGCTGGTCAGCGGAAGCAACAAGTCCTTGATTGCCATGAATCCCCCTCGGTCTCATCATTCAAACGACAGCATCAAGACTAACCTCGTCTTCGATTACAAGTCTTTTCGTCATCAAAGGAGGGTCGCGATCGGCGCCAGGAAGCGGAGTGCCGGCGCGAGCAAACGGCGGACATTTGTGAGCGTGGTTTCGCCAAACACACGTTGGTGTTTTCATCTGCGGCATGCCGCCGCGCTATACGGCCGCCACCTAGGCTCCAGGAGAAGGGAAAATAGATGGTTGATATACCTCAAATTGACCGGGATTTTCGTCGGCTTTTGAATTCACGCAGGGCTATGACCGAAAAGACGAAGATGCCCGATCGGCTTTTTCACAAGATCAATGAATTTCATGCGTCTCTTAAAGATGGTCAGGCCAAAGCACAATTTCGCAAGGACTATAGGGCGCTCATCGAATCCAAATTCTCATTGCCTCCCGCTTCCCCGCCGACCAATCAGACTCGGCTGATCGATCAGATGCTTGATCATGCCCGCAATTTAAAAGAGGCCGAAGAAACTCGGGAAAATCTAAGCCGCGAACTAGGGGATTTCTAGGTTCACCAAGCCCCATGGGCAATCGCCGTGTTTCCGACATCGGCTTCCGCGTCCCGCCCGTGCCATGACGCCCTTGTGTGCTCCCTCGCGCGCCGAAATGTGCTGTAATCGTTCTCCCGTTCGCGGCCGCAATTCGAGGAGAGCCGATGCGTAATCTAGCCGTTGCCCTTGTGTTGATCGTCGCCGGCGCCGGGACGGCGGTGCGAGCCCAGGATGCGGTTCCCGCCCTCAAGGGCACCTGGACCGGCACCGGCAAGGTGCTGGTCTACGGCACCACCGAACATCTCGCCGGTTCGCCGCAGACCCCGGCGGTGCGCGACCTCACCGTCACCCACACGGTCACCGGCCAAGACGGCCGCCTCATCTGGGGCACGACGTCATCGGCCAACAACGACAGCCGAGAGCCGTTCGCCTGGACGCTCGCGGCCGACAACAAGACCATCCTCGGCGCCGACACCGACGGCTATTACCGCATCACGCTACTGGCGCCCGACCGGATGTAGAAGTGCTACGTCCAGAACGGCGTCTCGCCGCGCCACGCGATCGTCGCGACCTGCTTCGTCATGACCCGGGCGGTGCCGTGAGGCGCGTGTCAAGGTCCGCGCGAGGCCGAAGGCACGGTCGCCAACCGGCGAGATCGCCAGATCGACCCCAATGACCCGGCGACAATCGGCCAATTAGCTGCGCAGGGCTACTTGTTGCGCTTGTAAGTGGCGCACCCGACGCCGAGGAAGCGCGGGGTCGACGTTGACCAGCAGTATTGCAGTTCGTCGCTGGTCGCTTCGCCGACGCCAGTATCGTTGTTGGTGGCTAATACGAAGTGCTTGCCGTCGCGCTCGAACGTGCCAATGATTGTTTGCGGTACCCCTTTTGATCCCTTCAGTGTGCCGGAGAATGAGTTACCTTCCTGTTTGTCGACCTTCATTGTCCAGTCCTGCCCAGTGTTATTCGAGAAGACCGGTTTGGCTGATGGGGGGTAGCCGGGATGCTCACCGACCTGGGCTGACGAAATGGCGCTGCGTGTCCAATCCCCCACGAGGTTCGGCGCGTCGGCCGCGACTGCGCCAACCGAGAGGCTGAGGCTAAGAACGATTGCGCCGGCAACGGCGGATGAACGCATGGCAGTCTCCTATGAATGAACGGGGGGCGCGCAAAAAGGATCTCGGAGAAGTACCATCTCCCGTAACGGCAGGCGACTATTTAGACGCGCTTTCCTCTTGCATCCGCATCAGAGCGCGCTTCGCTGGTCGATCGTATCCTCGGCAATTTTTGAGAATGGTTGCCTTGATCGTCGTGACAGATCGGTCGCGCGTCGAACTGCGCCGGCAGGTCTAGGAAAAGAGGACAGAAAAAAGGTGATTTGTGATCAAAACATATACGGCTTGGGGCCGCCCCTTTTTGTTTCAGTGATCCTGCCAAGCGCCGCGATCGGACCTATCGTTCCGGGCGATCGGCCGACTGGATCAAGGTAAAAGAATCCCGACGCACCGGCCGCGACGAGGCTGATCGAAAGGCCATGGTAGCCTAACGCCTTCCGGGATGGAGACATGCGACGGCGCGCGTTCATCGCGGGTCTTGGCAGTGCAGCAGCGTGGCCGCTGGCTGTGCGTGCTCAGCAACGTACGCGTTATTAGATATGTCGAGCTATCCGGCCGACACCAAATTCCGTCCTTCCGCCGTCGAATGAAAAGCGGCAAGTGCGGCGGCAAAAATGTTGAACTGGAAAGAACAGACAGCCGATTGCGTGGTCGACGCAAGATGCGCGCTACGAACAAAAGCGGGAGAAAAATCCAGCCGGCGCAGTCAATTCGAGTCTCAACCCGACGACTCCAAGCGCCGTCAACTAGTTGATCTGTTTGGTGACCCCGGCTGGAACTCGAACCAGCGACCCGCAGCTTAGAAGGCTGCTGCTCTAATCCACTGAGCTACGGGGCCGTCAACGATACAGCGCCCGCCCGGCGGGCGCGTTCGATCGCGGTGTTGCCTGAATATCATAAAAATGGGCCGTAGGTCCCGCGCCACAAGGCCACAACATGCGCGTGGCCCCGGCGCACACCGGGGCCACGGCTCAGGCAATGCCGAGCGGATTACCTTATCCCCTGGTCGCGATCGCCGGGGGCGGCTCGTCGATCTTGTATCTCACGCCGAACGAGAAGACGCTGACACTTGCCCGCGACGTTCCGGTGTAGGTCACGATGCCGTTGAACGACGGGTTGCCGGCAACGACGTTGATCGGCGCCGTCTTCACGTCGACGAACGAATAGGCGAGGTCGACGCTGAGGCTGTTGGTGACCTTGTTGGTCGCGCCGACCGAATACCAAATGCGGTTGTTGTCGGGCAGCAGCGGGATCCGGACCTGATCGGTGACCGGGCTCTTTTCGTAGGCGAGGCCGGTGCGCAAAATCCAGTTCGGGGCGGCGACGTACTCGAGGCCGAGCGAATAGAACCAGCCGTCGTTCCATTGGAACGGGATGACGATCGGAGCCCCGGATGGGGCAAGCGCGACGGCGCCGTTCGGCTGCACCACCGTCGATGAGCCGATGCGCTTCCATCCGGTCCATTCGACCGTGCCGAGCAGTGTCAACCAGGGGGTCAGGCCCTGGCGGACGCCGAGGTTCACGACATCCGGCAGTTTGAGCGTCGTCGAAACGTGGCCGCTCGTGCCGCCGCCCACGCCATTGGTGTTCAGGTTTCCGTCGATGTCTTGATTGATCGCGGAACGATAGCCGAGGCCGATCTGCGTCGTGGCGGTTGGGGTCAGGGTCACGCCCGCGGTCCAGCCAAAGCCCCACCCGTTGCCGGTGAGTTGCGCAAGCGTGACGCTGGCAGGCGTGGCTGGCAGGGCCGGAGGGACAAGGCCGGTGGCGTTCGTGAGACTGGCTTGCGCGTACTGGGCCTGGAACCCGACACCGAAGCTGATCCAATCGGCGAGCTTATAGGCAAGGCTCGGCGCCGCGTTGTAGGTCCGCAGCGTCGAGCTCTGGCCATAGAAGGCGCCGGCCCAGTTCGGGTTTTCAAATCCCACCGATAGCCCGAACGGCGAGTTGATCGACACGCCGGCCCACAGCCGATCGTTTATTTTCATCGTCGTATAGCCGGCAACGACGAGCGCCGAGACCGCACTGTTGGGCGTGCCGTCGTTGAGGCTCAGCCCCTGGAAGGCCGGAGGAAGGCCCAAGAGGGCGGATATGTTGTTGGTGCCGGTCTGCGACGACTGGGGGAAGATCACGGCGCCTGAATTTTCCAGCTGGAACTTGCCGGTCTGGGTCAACGTCGCCGGGTTCCAATACATGGCCGAGGCAGATCCGCCAGCGGCCACACCCGCATACGAGGCGCCTTCGCCCCATGCGCTCTGCTCGCGGATCGCCAACCCACCGGCGAGCGCGTGCGTTCCGGTGACAGCCAAGGTCACGAGCGCAGTCGTGCCCAGAATCAGATTTCGATGCTTCCCCATTGTCCCCACCCCCGAGTTGATTCCCCACGTCTTCTCGTTGTGGTTAACGATGCGCTGCTCATGCGGTCACGACAAGATGTGACAGCCCGCCCGATGTTACAAAAAGGAAACTGTGTCGGATTGGCTACAGTTTGAGCAGTCCACCCCCGCTCCCTCGCACACCCAAGCGCAGATTTTCCCCAGCCGGCGACACGGCTTGAATGCGGTCGGGTTGTGGCTTACCAACGACGAAGATCGCGACGGTTAGCGGGCGGAGGCAATTTTCATGAACATCACGCTCCCCATCATCCTGATCACCGCGATGGTGGGCCCGGCGCTCGCCGCCGCGGACACTCCGCCCAAGTTCAACGCCGCGCCGGGGTGCAAGGCGGCAGCGGCCATCAATCAGACGATGGACCTTGCGGTATCCCAGGACTTCAAAAGCTGCATGGCCGACGAGGACAGCGCGAAGGCGCAGTTGACGGAGAGCTGGTCGAAATATTCGAAGACGGACAAGGAACGCTGTGTCGGCCAGACCACGGACGGCGGCATGCCGAGCTACGTGGAAGTGCTCGAATGCCTGCTGGTGACGGTCGGCGTCGACAACCCGGTTCCGCCGCTGGAAACCGCCAAGCCGGCACTGCCTGCCAAGCCCGCACCGTCAAAAAGATAACACAGGCCTTAAACGCTCGGCGCCGCATTAACGGATGTGGCGGCCACGGCGCCGTCCGTCAGGCCACGCAGGCTTTGTTCGTTGGACCGAAAAACCGAATGTTGACGGTGTCTTGTGCGCATCTGCTGAGGTCATTTCTGATGCGACATGATCTGGTCGTGTTGAACCAGCCGGTTCGACGCGCGTCAAACACTCGACACGTTGCTGCCCTCCACTGACCTGGGGTGGATGGGCTGCCTTGATCAGGGAGGCTACCGATGCTCGCCGCTCTGCGCGCCGGCCTGTTGGCCGTGCCGCTCGTGCTCGCTGCGCTCGCCCCGACATTCGCCGCCGATAAGCCGTTCCAGCGCGCCGACCTCGCCGACGGCGCCATCAAGCTCGAAGCGCAGGTCAAAGCTGACGCCGGCACGATCACCAAGCCGATCGCAACGCTACGGCGCGATGCCGATGCCGCGCTCGGGCGCGCCGACTACCGCGCCGCCATCCAGGTGCTGGGGCAGATCGCCACCCTGGCGCCCAACGAGAGTTCGAGCTGGCTGCGTCTCGCCCGCACCAGCTTGCGGATCTTGCCGACGGACGATCGTGAGCGGACCGCCTGGTTCGAGCGCGCGTCGGCCACGGCCTATATCGCGTATCAGCGTGCCGCCAACCGCAACGAGGAGGCCGACAGCCTCGTCGTGCTCAGCCGCACCTTCGCGGAGCGCAAGCTGTGGCGGCCGGCGCTCGATACGCTGCGCCTCTCCCTCGATTTGCGCGAGGTCGCCGATGTGCGTCTCCACTACGAGAAGATGCGTCAGGACCACGGCTTTCGTCTGCTCGACTATTCGGTCGATTCCGATGCCGCTTCGCCCCGCGCCTGCTTTCAGTTCTCCGAGTCGCTGCCGGGTCGGCGCACGGATTTCTCCCCATTCGTCACCGTCGCCGGCCAGGACAAGCCCGCGCTCACGGTTGATGACAAGCAGCTGTGCGTCGAGGGCCTCCGCCATGGCGAGCATTATGCGATCGCGCTGCGCGCCGGCCTGCCGTCGGTTGTGAAGGAAAGCCTGAGCGGCGCCGCCGATTTCAACATCTATGTGCGCGACCGTACGCCGTTTGCGCGCTTCGTCGGCAAAGCCTATGTGCTGCCGCGTACCGGCCAGCGCGGCATCCCGGTGGTCAGCGTCAACACGACGAGCGTGAAGATCGCGATCTATCGGATCGGCGATCGCAACCTGCTCGACACCATCCGGCGCGAGGACTTCCAGACCAATCTGCGGCCTTACGAGTTCGAGCAGATCGCGAGCGAGCGTGGCGCCAATGTCTGGACCGGCGAGCTCAAGGTCGAGCAGCAACTCAACGCCGAAGTCACCACGGCGTTTCCGGTTGATCAGGCGGTCGGCGATCTTGCACCCGGCATTTATCTGATGTCGGCCAAGGCCTCCGGCGCGCAGACCGAAACCTATGAGCCGCTGGCGACCCAGTGGTTCATCGTCTCCGACCTCGGGCTCACCGCCTATTCGGCCAACGACGGCGTGCATGTGTTCGTGAACTCGCTCGCGAGCGCCGCGGCCCGCGGCGACGCCGAGGTGCGGCTCGTCGCCCGCAACAACGAGGTGCTGGCGACCCGTAAGACCGACGCCAACGGCTATGCGTTGTTCGAGCGCGGGCTGGCGCGCGGGGAGGGCGGCTTCGCGCCGGCGCTGCTGGTCGCGGCCGATCCGCGCGGCGACTACGCGTTTCTCAATCTCGGCGGGCCGGCGTTCGATCTCTCCGACCGCGGCGTCGCCGGCCGCCAGGCCCCGGAAGGCCTCGACGCGTTCGTTGTGACCGAGCGCGGCGTCTATCGCACCGGCGAGACCGTGCACGTCACGACTCTGCTGCGCGACGGCAAGGACGTGGCCGCTGCCGGCGTGCCGCTCACGATGGTGGTCGAGCGCCCTGACGGGGTCGAGTACCGGCGCGCGCTCGTCGCCGATCAGGGTCTCGGCGGCCGCAACCTCGACGTGGCGATCGCGCCGACCGCGAGCACCGGAACCTGGCGCGTGCGCGCCTATACGGACCCGAAACGGCCGAGCATCGGCGAGGCCACGTTCCTGGTCGAAGACTACATCCCGGATCGCATCGAGTTTGATCTCGCCACCACGGCGAGCCGCATCAGCAAGGCCGAGCCGGCCACCGTCACGGTCGACGGCCGCTACCTCTATGGCGCGCCGACATCGGCGCTCGAACTCGCGGGCGAACTCAAGGTCAGGCCGGTCACCGGCCGTCCCGGCTTTGCGGGCTATCAGTTCGGCGCTGCCGAGAAAGACGAAGAAGCGGCCGCAACCGAGAAGCCGCTCGAGGATCTGCCGGCGACCGATTCCAGCGGCAAGGCCTCGTTCGCGATCGCGCTCG
Organism: uncultured Alphaproteobacteria bacterium; assembly: GCA_963833605.1. Classification (GTDB taxonomy): domain Bacteria; phylum Pseudomonadota; class Alphaproteobacteria; order Rhizobiales; family Xanthobacteraceae; genus JAFAXD01. The sequence continues at coordinate 85,874 of CAWHYZ010000028.1, read as the reverse complement.
ACAAGTTGCCCGATACGACGCGACCCCTGGAAGCAACCGTTGTGGTGCGCATGGCCGAAAGCGGCGGACGCGCAGTCGAGCGCAAGCTCACGCTGGCGGTCGCGCCGACCGCCGCCATGGTCGGCGTCAAGCCGCTGTTCGCCGGCCGTGCGCTGCGCGAGGGCGAGAACGCGACCTTCGACGTTGTGCTGGTGGCTCCCGATGGCAAGACGTTGGCGCGCAAAGGTCTGCGCTACGAGCTCCTGAAGGTCGAGTCGAGCTACCAGTGGTATCGCCAGAACGGGTCCTGGCAATACGAACCGGTCAAGCGCACGTCACGCGTCGCCGACGGTGTGCTCGATGTGGCCGCCGACAAGCCGGGACGCATCGCGCTGCCTATCACCTGGGGCCGCTATCGGCTCGATGTGACCAGCGCCGACCAGGACGGCCCCACCACGACCGTCAGCTTCGATGCCGGCTTCTACGCGGAGGAGGGGTCTGACACGCCCGACCTGCTCGAGATCGCCCTCGACAAACCCGAGTACCGGCCAGGCGAGCCGCTCACCGTCTCGTTCACGGCGCCGGCGGCTGGCAACGTCACCGTCAATGTCTTTGGTGACCGGCTGCTGGCAACGCGCCGCCTCGACGTGCGCGAGGGCGCCAACCAGGTCGCCCTCAATGTCGGCACGGACTGGGGCAGCGGCGCCTATGTGGTCGCGACCTTGCGCCGGCCGCTCGACGTTGCGGCGGGACGCATGCCGAGCCGCGCCATCGGGCTCAAATGGTTCCCCATCGACCGCGCCGGCAAGACCATCGCGGTCGATCTCAAACTGCCGCAGCTGCTGCGGCCCAACACGACGCTACGTATTCCGGTCCGGCTCGGCAATCTCGCAGGCGAAGAGGCGCGCATCGTCGTCGCCGCCGTCGATGTCGGCATTCTCAATCTCACCAACTACAAACCGCCGGCACCGGACGACTATTATTATGGTCAGCGTCGGCTCGCCGCCGACATTCGCGACCTCTACGGCCAACTGATCGACGGCATGCAGGGCGCGCGCGGACAGATCCGCACCGGCGGCGACCAGTCCGGCGAGCTGCAGGCGCCGCCGCCGACGCAGCCATTGGTCGCGCTCTACTCGGGCGTGGTCACGATCGGCGCCGACGGCACCGCCGAGGTCAGTTTCGATATTCCGGAATTTGCCGGCACCGTGCGCGTGATGGCGATCGCCTGGTCGAAGAGCAAAGTCGGCCGTGCGGTCGGTGACGTGACGGTGCGCGACCCGGTAGTGCTCACCGCGACGTTGCCGCGGTTCCTGCTGGTCGGCGATCGCGGCAACATGCAGCTCGAGATCGACAACGTGGAAGGCGCGCCGGGAGATTATCGCATCGGCGTGCGCGCCGACGCCCCGCTCGCGGCCGCCGGCGGCGATCAGACCGTGCGGCTTGCCGCCAAGCAGCGCCAGACGTTTGCGGTTCCGCTCACGGCATCGGGCACCGGCACCGCCGCCATCAAGGTCGCGATCACGGGCCCCGGCGGCTTTGCGCTCGAACGCAGCTACGCGCTCACCACCAAGCCGGCGACGCTCATTCTGGCGCGCCGGACCGTGCGGCCGATCGCGCCCGGCGAAAGCTTTACGCTCTCCAACGATCTGTTCGCCGATCTGGTCGCGGGCACCGGCAGCGTGTCGGTCTCGATCGGGCCATCGACAGCGCTCGACGCCGCCACCATTCTGCAGGCGCTCGACCGCTATCCGTTCGGCTGCTCGGAGCAGATCACCAGCCGCGCGCTGCCGCTTCTTTATGTCAACGAGCTTGCCGCAGGGGCGCGCGTTGCCATCGACACCGGCGTCGATCAGCGTATCCGCGATGCTATCGAGCGCCTGCTCGCGCGCCAGGGATCGAACGGATCGTTCGGCCTCTGGTCGGTCGGCGGCGACGATGCGTGGCTCGACGCTTACGTCACCGACTTCCTGACGCGGGCGCGCGAGCGCGGCTTTGCGGTGCCCGATGTGGCGTTCAAGCTCGCGCTCGATCGCCTGCGCAACTTTGCCGTCAATGCGCCCGAGCCGAAGAAGAACGGCGGCATCGATCTCGCCTATGCGCTCTACGTGCTGGCGCGCAACGGCATCGCGCCGGTGGGCGACCTGCGCTACCTCGCCGATACCCAGCTCGACAACCTGTCGACGCCGGTGGCATTCGCCCAGGTCGCGGCCGCGCTTGCCATGATGGGCGATCGCGCCCGCGCCGACCGGGTCTACGCGGCGGCGATCAAATCGCTGACGCCGCCGTCGGCTGCCGAATATGGCCGCCCCGACTACGGCACCAGTCTGCGCGATGCGGCTGCGGTCGTGACGTTGGCGGCCGAAAACGGCGCATCGCAAGCGACCATCATGAGTGCGGTTGCGCGGGTCGAAAGTTCGCGCGCCGCCACGATCTACACCTCGACCCAGGAGAATGCCTGGATGGCGCTTGCCGCACGCGCGCTCGAGAAGGAGGCGAAGATCTCGCTGCGGGTTGCGGGCGAGCCGCGTCAGAAGCCGCTCTATCGCACCTACCGGCCGGCCGATCTTGCGAGCCCGCTGCAGATCGAGAATACCGGCGAACGCCCCCTGCAGGCGGTGGTGTCGGTCAACGGCGCACCGATTGTGCCGGAGCCGCCGGCCGAGAAGGACTTCAAGATCGAGCGCAACTACTACACGCTCGCCGGCGAGCCGGTCGACGCCGCGAAGGTCAATCAGAACACGCGGCTCGTGGTGGTGCTCAAGATCACCGAGGGCAAGCCGCAATATGGCCGCGTGCTGGTCGCCGACTATCTGCCGGCGGGCTTTGAGATCGACAACCCCAACCTCGTCTCCTCGGGCGACACGGGAATGCTCGCCTGGATCCAGGACGCCGCCGAACCGGTGCACGCCGAGTTCCGCGACGATCATTTTGGCGCCGCGTTCGATCGCACCGGCGCGAGCCCGGCGGTGTTCAGCGTCGCTTATGTGGTGCGCGCGGTGTCGCCCGGCCGCTATGTGCTGCCGCAAGCCTATGTGGAGGATATGTATCGCCCGGATCGCTACGGCCGCACCGCCACCGGTTCGGTCGAAGTGACGAAGTGAGAGAGCAGTTGCGCGAATGAGCGATAGACGCGCAAATCGGCACGGCGCGCTCCCTCTCCCCGCTTGCGGGGAGAGGGTCGGGGTGAGGGGGCTGCTCCACCGCCTGAGCGCATCGAAACTCCCCCTCACCCGACGCGCTGCGCGCGTCGACCTCTCCCCGCAAGCGGGGAGAGGTAGGAGGTTGCGGATCATCTTGAGCGCGATCACAGCAGCCATCGTGTTGATGTTTGCGGTCACCACCGCCTTCATCATCTCGCTCGGGCCCGCTCCACTCGGCAAGGAACTGGAATATTCCATCCTCGTGCTCGATCGCGAAGGCCGCCTGCTGCGGCCGTTCGCAACGAGTGACGGCCGCTGGCGCCTGCCGGCGCGCGCCGACGAGGTCGATCCGCGCTATCTCGATTTGTTGTTCGCCTACGAGGACCGGCGCTTCCGCCGCCATGCCGGCATCGATCCGCTGGCGCTCGCCCGCGCCAGCGTGCAGTTCATCATCAACGGGCGACCGATCTCCGGCGGGTCGACCTTGACCATGCAGGTCGCGCGCCTGCTCGAGCCGCGCCCGCGCACTTTTGCGGGCAAGCTGCGCCAGATCGTGCGCGCGGTCGAAATCGAGCGCGCGCTCGGCAAGGACGACATCATCGCGCTCTACCTCGGCATCGCGCCGTTCGGCGGCAATATCGAGGGCGTGCGCGCCGCCTCGCTTGCCTACTTCGGCAAGGAGCCGCGCCGGCTCACGCTCGGTGAAGCAGCGCTGCTGGTGGCGCTGCCGCAGTCGCCGGAAGCGCGCCGGCCGGACCGCTCCCAGCACGCCGCGCGCATCGCCCGCGACCGCGTGCTCGATCGCGTCGCCGGCCTCCTGCCTGAAAGCGAAATCGCGCGTGCCAAGGCCGAGCCGGTTCCGGCCGCGCGCACGCCCATGCCCATGCTGGCGCCGATCGCCGCCGAGCAGGCGGTGGCGCAGGCGCCCGATACGCGCGTGCATCAGCTCACCATCGACGCGGTCTGGCAGAAGAGCCTCGAAGCTCTGGCGCGCGCGCGGGTACATGCGCTTGGGCCCGATGTTTCAGTCGCCATCCTCGCGGTCGATCATGCGACCGGCGAGATTCTGGCGAAAGTCGCCTCCGCCGACTATTTCGACGCGCGTCGCGCCGGTCATGTTGATATGACGCAAGCACTGCGCTCGCCCGGCTCGACGCTGAAACCTTTTATCTATGGCATCGGCTTCGAGGACGGCTTCATCCATCCCGAGACCCTGATCGACGATCGCCCGGCGCGCTACGGCAGCTACGCGCCGGAGAATTTCGACCTCAAGTTCCAGGGCACGATCACGGTTCGCCGCGCGCTCCAGCTTTCGCTCAACGTTCCGGCGGTGGCGGTGCTCGACAAGATCGGTTCAAGCCGGCTCACGGCGCGCCTCACCCAGGCCGGCGCGCCGCTGGTGCTGCCGAGCGGCGAAGTTCCCGGGCTGGCCATGGGGCTGGGCGGCGTCGGCATCAGGCTCAGCGATCTCGTTGCCCTCTATGCCGGCCTTGCGCGCGGCGGCACGACGCTCGCGCTCAGCGATCGGCGCACCGATGCGCCGACACCGCCGCGCCGGTTGTTGGATCCGGTTGCCGCCTGGTACGTGGCCAACATTCTGCTCGGCGCGCCGCCGCCGGAGAACGCCGCCGGCGGGCGCATCGCGTTCAAGACCGGCACCAGCTACGGCTATCGCGACGCCTGGGCGGTCGGCTTCGACGGCAAGCGCACCATCGGGGTTTGGGTCGGCCGGCCCGACGGCGCGCCGACCCCGGGACTGATTGGACGCAGCGCCGCGGCGCCGATCCTGTTCGAGGCGTTCGCGCGCAGCGGCAAGATGCCGGCGCCGCTGCCGCATGCACCCAAGAATGCGATCTTCGCCAGCACCGCCAAACTGCCGGTCCCGCTGCAGCGATTCCGGCCGGAGGGCGTCGCCACCGCGGTCGACCGGCCGGTGCGCATTCTGTTTCCGCCCAACGGCGCGAAGCTCGATCTCGCGTCGGGCACGAAACTCGACCCGGTCGCCGTCAAGATCGCCGGCGGCACCCAGCCGCTCACCGTTCTGGTCAACGGTGCCCCGGTCGTCACCACCGACAAGCGGAGCGTATTCGTCGCGCCGGACGGGCCGGGCTTTTTGCGCGTCACCGTCATGGATGCGACCGGCGCCACCGACAGCGTGATGGTGCGGGTGGAGTAGGGGCCGGCGGAGTAGGGTTCAGCCGCCCCACAGTGTCATCGCCCGCGAGGGGTCGTCATCGCGCGCGGCGCGATGGCGTGCCCCGAAAGCGGGCGACCCAGTATCCGCTGAACGTCGTGATAGGGCACAGTTGGGCGAGAATTTCACCCGCTGCCGGATTACTGGGTCCCCCGCTTTCGGGTCTGTCGCGCGAGCGCGCCAGACCCTCGCGGGGGATGACGCAGGAGAATGTGGCCTCGAACCGCGGCCTTTCCGGCTGGCGCCGAATTCTCTATGGTCCGGCCGCACTTGGCTGGGAATTTTGACCCAAATCGAGAGAAACGGAAGCGGGCTCGCAGGTTGGCAACGGCAAGCATCGATCGATGGGCACGCACGCCCTGGCTTCCTGCGATCGTCAACTTTGCGGTCGGCTCCCACGCGCGCGCGGCCGCCGTGTTGATCGTCGTGGCGCTGCTCGCGTTCGTGCCGGGCTTTTTCCAGATCCAGCCGGTCGATCGCGACGAGGCCCGCTTCGCCCAGGCCACCAAGCAGATGATCGAGAGCGGTGACTATGTCGACATCCGCTTCCAGGACGAGAGCCGCTACAAGAAACCGGTCGGCATCTATTGGCTGCAGGCGATCGGCGTAAAGCTCGCCGACGCTGCCGGGGTGCCGCACGCGCACACGAGGATCGCGCTCTACCGGATCCCTTCGCTGCTCGGGGCGGTCGGCGCCGTGCTGTTGACCTACTGGGCAGCCCTTGCGTTCGTAGCCCGCCGGGCGGCGGTGCTGGCCGGCATCATGATGGCGGCGTCGATTTTGCTCGGCGTCGAGGCGCGTCTCGCCAAGACCGACGCCATGTTGCTTGCAACCTGTGTCGTCGCCATGGGCGCGCTCGGCCGCGCCTATCTGGACACGCCCTCGTATCGCAATCCCTGGGTCATCCCCGGTATTTTTTGGACGGCGCTTGCCGGCGGCTTTCTGTTGAAGGGTCCGCTGATCCTGATGTTCGTCGTGCTCACGGTTTTGGCGCTCGCGATGCTCGACCGCTCGGCCGCCTGGATCTGGCGCCTTAAACCGTTGCCGGGTTTGTTGTGGATGTTCGTCCTGATCGTTCCGTGGTTCGTCGCCATCATGGCGCGCAGCGGACTGAGCTTCTTCTCCGAGTTGATCGGCCACGACCTCGCCGCCAAGGTTGGCGGCGCGCAGGAAACCCACGGCGCGCCGCCCGGGACCTATTTCGTCCTGTTCTGGGTGACGTTCTTTCCGGGCTCGATCCTGGCCGGGCTGGCGACACCGGCGGTGGTCAAATCCTGGCGCGAGCCGGGTGCCAAATTCCTGCTCGCCTGGCTGGTGCCGTCCTGGATCGTGTTCGAGCTCGTGATCACCAAGCTTCCGCACTACGTGCTGCCGCTCTATCCGGCGATCGCGATCCTGATTGCCGGCGTCCTCGATCATCACGCGCTGTCGCGCCGGCTCTGGCTCGAGCGCGGGACCGTGTGGTGGTTCCTGATCACCGTCGTGTTGGCGGTGCTCGCCGTCACCGCCAACGTCTATTTCGAGCAGCAGCTTGGCCTGCGCGCGTGGCCGTTCCTGGCCGGTGCCGTGATCCTGGCGTTCGGAGCGTGGTGGCTCTACCAGGTGGACGGTGCCGAGCATTCGCTGCTGCGTGCCGCCGCCGCCTCGATCCTGATCTCGATCGCGGTGTTCGGATTGACGTTTCCCCGCCTGCCGTCGCTGTTCCCGGCGGTATCGGTCGCGCGCTATCTGCAGGGCGTCGGCTGTGACGCCGAGGTTGCGGCCGCCGGCTACCAGGAGCCGAGCCTGATCTTCCTGGTCGGCACCGACACCGCCAACGTCGACGGCGCCGGTGCCGCGGATTTTCTCTATCCGGGCGGCTGCCGGTTTGCGGTGGTGGAAAAAAGCGAGGAGCGTGCCTTCGGCCAGCGCGCCGATACCATTGGGCTGCGCTATACGCGCGGCCCGACGATCGATGGCGTCGACTACGCGATCGGCCGTAATGTCTCGATCGTGATCTTCCGCGCGGGTCAAATGCGATGACACAACTTCATCAACCGGTCGCGGGCACGCCGCGCGGGGCCGGCTATATCGTCACCAACCTCAAGGCCTGGGGCACCGCGCTGGTGCGCGCCCCGCGCCCGCCGCCCGCGGTTTCACCGTTGCGCCGCTACGGCGGATTACTGGCGGTTGCCGCCATCGCGATCCTGTTGTCGATGCTGTTCGTCGACCAGGCGGCGATCCATGCGGCCAACCGGGTGCCGGTGTGGGTCAATCGTGCCTTCAACGAATTCACGGATTTTGGCCGCTCCGGCAAGTTCCTGATACCGCTGGGTGTTCTCATTCTGCTGATGACGATCATCGACGCGCCCTGGGTGGTGCGCGGCTCGCGCCTCGTCATGGCGGCCGTTGTGGTGCGGCTTGGCTTTCTGTTTTCAGCGATCGCGCTGCCGGGGATCGTCGGATCGCTTTTCAAAAATATAATCGGGCGCCGGCGTCCGTCCGACTTTGGTCCGTTCTCCTATGAACCGTTGTCCTGGCAGCCCAAGTTCGCGAGCTTCCCGTCCGGACACGCGACCACGGCATTCGGCGTCCTGGTTGCATTCGGCGCGCTATTCCCGCGGCTGCGACCGCTGCTGTGGCTCTACGCAATCCTGATCGCGCTCAGCCGGGTGGTGATCTCGGCGCATTATCCAAGCGACGTGCTGGCGGGAGCGCTGCTCGGCGGCTTCGGCGCGCTTTTGGTGCGCAACTGGTTCGCCGCGCGGCGGCTTGCCTTCTACGTCGCGTCCGACCACGAGGTCCGGCCGCTGCCCGGACCGTCCTTCGCCCGGCTCAAAAGGGTTGCCTGGGGCCTGTTCCGCTCCTAGAGCATGTTGCGAGATATGACCTGGCACGGCATTTCCGCGCGGCCACCTCTCCCCGCGTGCGGGGAGAGGTCGGATCGCGAAGCGATCCGGGTGAGGGGGCATCGCCGCGAGTTTGAGCGCGTGGGAACGCCCCCTCACCCGACTTCCTTCGCTTCGCTCGGAAGTCGACCTCTCCCCGCATGCGGGGAGAGGTGATCGTGGGACGCCGCCGTGCCTCTCCTCGAAAGTCGGCACCGAGACCATGTCAATGCCTGAACCAACTGTCCCCGCATCGGCTCCCGCGGTTTCCATCGTGGTGCCGGTGAAAAACGAGAGCGGCAATATCGGCCCATTGATCGACGAGATCGCCGCCGCGATGAGCGAGCGCGCGTTCGAAGTCGTTGTGGTCGATGACGGCTCGCGCGACGGCACCGACGTCGAGCTCACCGCGCTGCAGGCCGAGCGGCCGTGGCTCCGTCATCTCAAACATATGGTGTCGTGCGGACAGTCGGCCGCGCTGCGCTCCGGCGTCGTGCATGCGCGCGCCGACGTGGTCGCGATGCTCGACGGCGATGGTCAGAACGATCCCAAGCACCTGCCGGCGCTGCTCACCGCGCTCGCGAGCGGCGGGCGCGTCGGCCTCGCTGCCGGGCAGCGCGTCGGCCGCCAGGCGACCGGTTTCAAGAAACTGCAGTCGCGCATTGCCAACGAGGTGCGCCAGATGGTGCTCGACGACGACACCCGCGACACCGGCTGCGGCCTCAAGGCCCTGCGCCGCGACGTCTTTCTGGCGCTGCCCTACTTCGACGGGATGCACCGATTCATGCCGGCGTTGGTGCTGCGCGATGGCTACGACGTGGTGCATGTCGACGTGGTCGATCGCCCGCGCCAGCACGGCGTCTCCAACTACGGGATGTGGGACCGCCTGTGGGCGAGCCTGCTCGATCTCGCCGGCGTGTGGTGGCTCACCAACCGGCGCAAGCACATCCCGGCGGTGTCGGAGGTGAAACCGCATGCTCACTGAATTCGCCCACGCGGTCGGGACCTACCTGCACGACGTATTCGTCGTGCAGCTGAACTGGTGGGTCGCGCTCGGTTTTCTCGCGCAAGCGATGTTTTTCATGCGCTTTGCGGTGCAATGGCTCGCGTCCGAGCGGGTCGGCCGCAGCGTGGTGCCGACCTCGTTCTGGATCTTCTCGATCATCGGCGGGGTGCTGCTGCTCGTCTACGCGCTGCAGCGCCGCGACCCGGTGTTCATCGCCGGGCAGGGGCTCGGCCTCCTGATCTACGCGCGCAATCTGCAGTTCGTTCTGCGCGGGCGGCGGGCCGCGGAGGCGGGGTAACGGGGCTTGGCCGGCTGAGCCAAATCTACGCAGAACGTGTATGCGACTCGTCCGCGCTGATGGCGCGCAACGCGGCGCGCAGCGCATCGGGATCCGAACCGAGCAGCGCCTCGGTCTCCTTGTGAGTTCGTTTCCACAATGGTGCGGCCGCCACCAGCACGCTGTGGCCGGCCGCGGTCAGCAGCAGGCGGCGGCTGCGCTTGTCCGCCGGATCGACGATCACCTTCAGGAGGCCGCGGCGCTCCAGCGGCTTGAGGTTGGCGGTCAGCGTCGTGCGATCCATCGCCAGCAGGGTTGAAACCGCGCCGATGGTCGGCGCCTCCTCGCGGTTGAGCGACATCAGCAACGAGAATTGCCCGTTGGTCAGCCCGACCGGTCGCAGCGCGTCATCGAAACGGCGCGCCAGCGCCCGCGCCGCCCGCTGAGTGTGCAGGCAGAGGCAGGCATCGCGCACCTGATGGGTGAGCGCGATCGGCAGCGGTTTCGGCTTTGACACGCCACGAATATATTGATATCAACCTAACCAGTCAACATGGCTGCGTGCGGCCGCGCGACAACCGCTATCGCCAGCCGTCGGCCCTAGTCCAGAGCATGATCCCGAAAAGTGGACACCGGTTTTCGGAAAAGATCATGCTCCAACATGAACCTAGAGCGGGATGACGAACCGAAGACAAGTCATCACGCTCTGGGGCGGCCCGCAGCCACGGACGATCTCACCGAACAAGGAGCAAGAAACGCTATGCAGAAGATCACGCCATTCCTGTGGTTCGACGGCCAGGCCGAAGAGGCGATGAATTTCTACACGTCGATTTTCAAGAACGCCAAGACCGGTCGCGTCAGGCGTTACGGCGAGGCCGGGCCCGGACCAAAGGGAAGCGTGATGTCGGCGGAGTTCGAGCTCAACGGACAGCCTTTCATCGCGTTGAACGGCGGCCCGCATTTCAGCTTCACGCCCGCCATATCGTTCTTCGTGCATTGCGAGACGCAGGAGGAGGTGGACGAGCTGTGGGAGAAGCTCTCGGCGGGCGGAGAGACGCAACGCTGCGGGTGGCTGACGGACAAATTCGGGCTGTCCTGGCAGATCATTCCCAACGCCTTGGGCGAAATGCTGCAGGACAGCGATCCCGAGAAATCGAAGCGCGTCATGCAGGCGATGCTGGGCATGGTCAAGATCGACGTTGCAGGACTGAAGCAGGCCTACGCGCAAAATTGAGTTGCCTTCCTTCAGATGCGGCACCACTCGAGTCTCAAGCAATGACGGTGAAGGGCGCCACTCGACCCCGAAACCTCAGCGGTCGATCCAGACAATTAAAGGCCGAGCTCGAGCGCCTTTGGAGCGCCCCAAACACTATTGCGGTAACCCTTCCACCGCATAGATGCGGAACTTCGCGTATTTGTCCCCCACCTTCTTTGCCTCCTGGTAGGCAGACGAATCAAACGCGGCTTTTGCTGCTTCCATGCTCTCGAACATCATTATGATAATGCGTTTGGGCGGCTCACCGTAATAGGCCACTGTCCGGCCTCCGCGAACGACGTACTTGCCGCCCCCATCCGCAATCGCTTTTGCTGCGGGCGGCACGTACTCCTTGTCGAAAGACGCGAGGTTCGTCACATCGATCTCCGCGACGACGTACGCTGGTGATTTGGCCTGGGCATGGAGCGCCTGAATGGCGGCAGCGCCGGCTGCAACTCCCGCCAAGATCGACAATGCGACGGCATAACGTGTTTTCATCGATTGCTCCTACCGGCATTCGAGGACGGATCGGAACAGCTTACATGAAGTTACCAGGCGCGCCGCAAGGCCGGCATCCGTTCATCATGGCAACCGCCGCGCTTTCCCGGGCGAGATGCCGGGGGCCTTCGGCCGGTTCTGTCATGACGGAGGAGGGGGCCGCGTGGGCGTCGGCCACCACGCGCGCCGCAACGACGCGGGCGCGCCGCCGGCTCCCGCACCTGACGAGGATGCAAACCCCGTTCTCGGTCTGCAATAATATTAGCTATTGACAAGTCTAAAATAACCTGTATGTCGGATTGCTAACGGTTCGAATTGCGGATCGAGAACGTTCTGTATCGAACGGTTCCCCACCTCCCGTCAGGCTGCGACGAGACCCTCCCATGATCAGCACACGAACAAAACCCGCCGAAGCTTGGTCAAGACCAACCGGCAGGAACGCGCGAGTGCGTGGCAGGTGGGCCCGCATGTCGGATCATGGCGTCGCCTCACAGCGCCTGCGGGCGCCGTTAGGCAAGTCTCGTGCCATGGCAACTATGGAGGGCAACTATGAGGGCATCTATGGGAAAGTTATGACCTATAAAATATCGCGTTGGAATTTTTTTCGGTTTCGAGCCATAAAATATATATTTTTGGAGGGTAGAACGCCGCAACAGAGAATGAATGCACCAAGCGCGGGCCAACTCGATACTCCGACGCAAATCGGAGGGCAACTATGGGAGAAATGGCAACTATGGAGTCTTCGCGGCCGCGAGTTTTGCAAATGCGCGATCGAGGTCGGCGATGAGGTCATCCACATCCTCGAGCCCGATGTGGAACCGGATCGTCGGCCCGCCCGGCGCCCAGGTGGTGGCGGTGCGGATCTTGCTGCACTCGAACGGAATGGCGAGGCTCTCGAAGCCGCCCCAGGACGCGCCCATGCCGAACAGGGTCAGCGCGTTGAGAAACACGTTCACCGCGGCCGGCGGCACCGGCCTGAGCACGATCGAGAACAGCCCCGACGCGCCGGTGAAGTCGCGCCGGAAGATCGCGTGGCCGGGATCGCTGGGCAGCGCCGGATGCAGCACGCGCAGCACCTCGGGTCGGCGCGCGAGCCAGCGCGCGACCGCGAGCCCGGATTCCTGGTGGCGCGCGAGCCGCACTGCCATGGTGCGAAGTCCGCGCAGGCCGAGAAACATGTCGTCCGGTCCGACGCAGATGCCGAGTGTTCCCACGGTTTCATGCAGGCGCGGCCAGGTCGCCGCAATGGCGGCGATCGACCCGAGCATCACGTCGGAGTGGCCGCCGATGTATTTGGTGCCGGATTGGATCGAAAGATCGACGCCGTGACCGAGCGCTGCGAAATAGAGCGGGCTCGCCCAGGTATTGTCCATCAGCACGACCGCGCCGCGGGCGTGCGCGGCGGCCGCGATCGCCGGGATATCCTGCATCTCGAAGGAGAGCGAGCCCGGCGCTTCGGTGAACACCGCGCGCGTGTTCGGCTGCAGCAGGAACGCGATGCGATCGCCGACCAGTGGATCGTAGTAGGTCGTCGTCACCCCGTAGCGCGCCAGGATCGTGTCGCAGAACGTGCGGGTCGGGCCGTAGACGCTGTCGGTGACCAGCACGTGATCGCCCGCATGCAGCACCGAGAAGAGCGCCGTCGAGATTGCGGCAAGGCCCGACGGCGCCAGCGCGACGCCGGCGCAGCTTTCGCCTTCGAGCTCGCGCAACGCGGTTTCGAGCGCCTCCGAGGTCGGCGTTCCGCGCCGCCCGTAGTGGTAGCGCCCGCGGCGCCCGAGAAAATCTTCCGCCGACGGGTAGAGCAGGGTGGAGGCGTGATAGACCGGCGGATTGACATAGCCGTGCTGCGCGAACGGGTCGCGCCCGGCAACCGTGATCCTGGTGTTCGGCCTGAGCGGCGCGTCGCCGCCCTTGTCACGCTTCTTCACGCGGCGCTCCGGGGTGAACGGGGTCTTCTAGTCGGGCGCGGCCGTGCGGCCGTCAAGCCCTTGACCTCCCATGGCGATCGTTCTGAGATGGTCGGGCGTTGCGGTATCGTGGCCACCTCTCGTGTGTCATGCCCCGCGCAAGCGAGGCACCCAGTAGTCACCGAGATCATGTTTTTTCGAGACCGTGCCTTTAAACATCGATCAGCGGTTACTGGGTTGCCCGCTATCGGGGCCCCGCACGCGAACGAGCGCGCGGAACCCCTCGCGGGCAATGACACCTGTGGATTGGTGGCGTCGTCACTCTAAGGCAGCGCCTATATAGGACTTGATCGGGGGCATGTGGGCCAGCGGTCCGGATTACGCAAACAGGGGTAGGGTCATGAAACGGTCGATCACGGTTGTTGCCGCACTGGCGGCGTTGATGCTGCCGGCCGCGGCCGGGACGCTCGATGATGTGCGGGCGCGAGGCGTGCTCAATTGCGGCGCCAACGGTCAGCTTCCTGGCTTCGGCCTGCCCGACGCCCAGGGCAACTGGACCGGTTTTGACGTTGACTACTGCCGCGCTTACGCAGCCACGATCTTCAACGACCCCAGCAAGGTCAAATTCGTGGCGCTGACGGCCAAGGACCGCTTCACGGCGCTGCAAGGCGGCGACATCGATGTGCTGGCGCGCAACACCACCTGGACCAGTTCGCGCGAGACCCAGCTCGGCCTGCACGCGACCGGCCCGAACTACTACGACGGTCAGGGCTTCATCGTGCGCAAGGTGCTCAAGGTCAATTCCGCCCTCGAGCTCAATGACGCCTCGGTGTGCGTGCAGCAGGGCACCACCACCGAGCTCAACCTCGCCGACTACTTTCGCGCCAACCGCATGAAATTGAAGTCGGTGACCTTCGCGCAGCTCGACGAGGCGCTCAAGGCCTACGACACCGGGCGCTGTGACGCCTACACGACCGATGCCTCCCAGCTTTACAGTGTGCGCCTCAAGCTTGCGAAAATGGACGACCACGTGGTGCTGCCGGAAATCGTCTCCAAAGAGCCGCTGAGCCCGTTCGTGCGCCAGGGTGACGACCAATGGTTCAACATCATCCGCTGGATCCACTACGTCATGCTCAACGCCGAAGAACTCAACATCAGCAAGGCCAATGTGGACGAGCAGCTGGCCAAATCCGACAATCCGGAGGTCAAGCGGCTGCTGGGGAGCGAGCAGAACTACGGCGAGCAGTTCGGCCTGACCAAGGACTGGGCCTACCGCGTGATCAAGCTCGTTGGCAACTACGGCGAGGTGTTCGATCGCAACCTCGGGCCCGGCTCGCCGCTCAAGATCTCGCGTGGGCTCAACGCGCTGTGGACCAAGGGCGGCATTCAATACGGGCCGCCTGTGCGCTGACAGGTCGCGCCGTGCAGCGCGATCGCAGTGGGGCGCCGCGGCTGGCGCTGCTCGACGACCCAAAACTTCGCGGCATCCTCTACCAGATCCTGCTCTGCGTTCTGATCGCGGTTGCCGCCGCGACCTTCGTGCGCAATGTGGCGGCGAACCTCGCCCGCAGCCACATCACCTCCGGGTTCGGCTTTCTCGATCAGGTCGCCGGTTTCGATATCAGCCAGACGCTGATCGCATACTCGGTCCAGACGTTCGACCTACGGGCGCGCGTTCTGGGTCGGGCTCATCAACACGCTGTTGGTGTCCGGACTCGGCATCGTATTGGCGACAATCCTTGGCTTTGTGGTCGGCATCGCCAGGCTGTCGAGCAACTGGCTCGTGGCCAACGTGGCGCGGGCCTATGTCGAGTTCTTCCGCAACATTCCACTGCTGCTGCAACTGCTATTCTGGTACAACGCCGTGCTCAAATCGCTCCCGGAAATCCGCCAGAGTTTTGCGATCGGCGGCGGCATCCTGCTCAACAACCGCGGCTTGTTTCTGCCACAGCCGATCTTCGGCGCCGGCGTGGACCTGGTCGCCATATCGTTCGTGATCGGGGCCGCGGCGGCATTTGCCTGGGGCATATGGGCGCGCGAACGCCGCGAGCGGACCGGCCAGGCGATGCCGGTGTTCGCACCTTCGCTTGCGGCATTGATCGGGCTTCCGGTGCTGACGTTTCTCATTGCCGGCGCCGACGTGAAGTTGCTCTACCCGGAGCTTGGACGTTTCAACGTCCGCGGTGGAATTGAAATCCTGCCGGAATTCGCCGCGCTCTTGTTCGGGCTCGTCATCTACACGGCTGCGTTCATCGCCGAAGTGGTGCGCGCCGGCATCCTGTCGGTTCCGAAGGGACAAACGGAGGCCGCCGCGGCGCTCGGACTGCGGCGGCGCCAGATCCTGAACATGATCGTGATTCCGCAGGCCAAGCGCGTCATCATTCCGCCGCTCACCAACCAATATCTCAACCTCACCAAGAACTCGTCGCTGGCCGTCGCCATCGGTTATCCGGATTTTGTCCAGATCTTCACCGGCACTGTGCTCAACCAGACCGGGCAGGCGGTCGAAGTCGTGGTCATCACGCTTGCGGTCTATCTTGCATTGAGCTTCATCACGTCGGCGGCGATGAACTGGTACAACGCGCGCATCGCGATTGTGGGACGCTGAGATGTCGGACGCCGCCGGAAACACCATCGTGCAAATAGCGGTGACCGAGGACGATGTCTTCGTGCGCAGCCAGAACGTGCCGGTGCTGCCGCCGCCGTTGGTCGCGGCCGGGCCGATCGGGTGGCTGCGGGCGAACCTGTTTTCGTCGCCGCTGAACACGCTGCTGACGGTTGCGGTGATCGCGTTGCTGGCCTGGGTGGTGCCGCCGGTGATCCGTTTCCTGTTCATCGACGCGACCTGGAGCGGGGCTGACCGCGAAGCCTGTCTCGCGTCCCCTGACGGCGTGGAGGGCGCCTGCTGGGCGTTCGTGCGCGATCGCCTGTCCTACTTCATCTACGGGTCCTATCCGATTGCGCAACGCTGGCGGGTCGACCTGTTCTTCGCATTGCTTGCGTTCGGCGCGGGCTGGCTGTTGTGGCTCGACGCGCCGCGGCGTGCGCTCGGTGCGCTCTATTTCTTCGTGGTCATGCCGGTCCTCGCCTACGTGCTGCTCAATGGCTTCCCGCTGATCGGCCTGCCGGCGGTCGATACCGCGTTGTGGGGCGGCGTGCTGGTCACGGTCGTCGTCACCACGGTCGGAATAGTCGCGTCGCTGCCGCTCGGAATCGTGCTCGCGCTCGGGCGTCGCTCCTCGCTGCCGGTGGTGCGGGTCGCCTCGACCCTGTTCATCGAGTTCGTGCGCGGTGTGCCGCTGATCACGGTCCTGTTCATGGCGAGCGTCATGCTGCCGCTGTTCGTGCCGCCCGCATGGGCGCCGGACAAGCTGCTGCGCGCATTGGTCGGGATCGTGCTGTTCTCGTCGGCCTACATGGCCGAAGTGGTGCGCGCCGGATTGGCGGCGATTCCATCCGGCCAGTACGAGGCGGCGCGCGCGCTCGGGCTGCGCTTCTGGCGCATGCAGGGGTTCATCATCCTGCCGCAAGCGCTGCGGATCACGATCCCCAATATCCTCAACAGCTTCATCGCCCTGTTCAAGGACACCACGCTGGTGTTCTTCGTCGGCATCTTCGATTTTCTGAAGACCATCGAGGTCGCCCGTGTCGATCCGAAATGGGCGACGCCGGTGACGAGCGCGACGGGCTACGCGTTCGCGGCGGTGTTCTACTTCGTGTTCTGTTTTCTTATGGCGCGCTATGCCGATCGCATCGAGTATCGGCTCGCCCGCGCCGATCGGCGCTGAAGGGAAACCGCCATGGATCAGCCCGCCAACAGCGCGCCCGCCAACGCCGAGCAAAGCGGTGGTTTTGCCGTGGAAATCACCGGCCTCTACAAATGGTTCGGCAATTTCCAGGTGCTTGCCGACATCAACCTGAAAGTCCGCAACGGCGAACGCGTGGTGATCTGCGGACCGTCGGGCTCGGGCAAGTCCACGCTGATCCGCTGCATCAACGCACTGGAGGATTATCAGCGCGGCGAGGTCAAGGTCGAGGGCGTGCCGCTGACACAAAACCTGAAACGCATCGACGAGATCAGGCGCGAAGTCGGCATGGTGTTTCAGCAGTTCAACCTGTTCCCGCATTTGACCGTGCTGGAAAACTGTACGCTTGCGCCGATCTACGTGCGCAAGATGTCCAGGCCCGAGGCGGAGGCGGTCGCCCGCAAATTTCTCGACCGGGTGCGCATCCCGGAACAGGCCGACAAATATCCGGCGCAACTGTCGGGCGGCCAGCAGCAGCGGGTTGCGATTGCGCGGGCGCTGTGCATGAACCCGAAGATCATGATGTTTGACGAGCCAACTTCTTCGCTCGATCCCGAAATGGTGAAGGAGGTGCTCGACACCATGGTCGAGCTCGCGCGCGAGGGAATGACCATGCTGGTGGTGACCCATGAGATGGGCTTTGCCCGTCAGGTGGCCAATCGCATGGTGTTCATGGATGCCGGCCAGATCCTGGAGGTCAACACGCCGGAGGTATTCTTTTCCAACCCGCAGCACGACCGGACGCGGATGTTCCTCAGCCAGATTCTCAAAAATGTCTGATACCATCCGGGCCAACGACAATCGTCATGCCCACGCCGGCGCGGCCCGACGGTCACTTGCAAAGGATCAACCGTGACACGGATGTTTGGCATTCTCGGCTTGGCGGCGCTCTTTGCGGCAGCCGCGCAGCCCGCGCCGGCGCAGACACTCGAGACCATCCGGGATCGCGGCAAGCTGATCTGCGGCGTCAATCCAGGCCTGCCAGGCTTTGCGGTCCGCGATCAGGAGGGTGCCTGGCAGGGCTTCGACGTCGATTTCTGCCGCGCCGTGGCCGCCGCGATCTTCGATGATGCGAGCAAGGTCGAGTTTCGGCCGCTCGCCAACGAGGATCGGCTGAACGCGCTCAAGGACGGCGAGATCGACCTCCTGTCGCGCAACACCACCTGGACGATGGAACGGGAAACCGCGCTCGGGATCAATTTTGCCGCGGTGACCTACTACGATGGTCAGGGTTTTCTGGTTCGGCAGAGCCTGGGGGCGGGCTCCGCGCTGGAGCTCGGCGGCAAATCGATCTGCCTGCAGGCCGCAACCACCAGCGAGCTCAATCTCGCCGACTACTTCGCCGCCAACCACATGACCTATCGGCCCAGCATATTTGCAAGCGCGGACGAGGCGCTCGCAGCCTACGACAGCGGCCGCTGCGACGCCTTCACCACCGATACGTCGGCGCTGTTTGCGCAGCGGCTGAAGCTCGCAAAGCCGGATGAGCATGTGATTCTGCCTGATATCATTTCAAAGGAACCGCTCAGCCCGGCCGTGCGCCAGGGCGATGATCGCTGGTTCAAGGTCGTGCAATGGACGCACTTCGCCATGCTCAACGCCGAGGAATTGGGCGTCAGCTCCAAGACGGTCGCGCAGGCGGTGAATTCGGAAAACCCGGAGGTGCGCCGCCTCGTCGGGATCGAGGGCAGCGCCGGTGCCGAGATCGGGCTGAGCAGCGACTGGGCGGCGCGCATCATCAGGCGTGTCGGCAATTATGACGAGGTGTTCGAGCGCAATGTCGGGACCGGATCGAAACTCGGCATTCCGCGCGGCATCAACCAACTCTGGACTCATGGCGGGATCCAATATGCGCCGCCGATCCGGTGAAGCGAAGGATGGCTGACTACCACTCGGTTCTCACCAGCGCGATCGCCAAGCTCGACAACAACAGCGAGACGGCGCGGCGCGCGCTGTACGACCGGGCGCGCCAGGCCGTGTTCAATCGCATGCGGGTGATGGAACCGCCGGTTTCCGAGGAGGACATCAGGATCGAGCTTGCCGCACTCAATGCGGCGATCGCGCGGATCGAAGATGACATCGCGAGGCCGGTGGAAGCCGCGTTCCACACGCCGCGGCGGCCGGCGCGGCCGCGTGCGCCGGCAACGCCGGGCAGTGCCGCCGCCATGCTCGCCCCATTGGCGGTTGCGGCGCCGGCAAGCGATGCGCCGGAGGTCGAACCAGAACCACGCGCCGGGCCCGGCGCAGCCGATCGCATGCGCAAGCGGGCGCTCTCGGGGCCCGTACGGGCGGGCGTCGCGGTCGTGGCGCTGTTGATCATCGCGGCCGTTGGCTACGCGTACTGGCAGCGGCAGGCCGCGAGGCCGAGTGCGGATGCGAGCGCGAGCCAGCGCCAGGGGCCGGCGCCCCCGGTCGCCGTCGCGCCCGGCACACGCCCGGCCGAGGAGCGTCGCGCGTCGGTCGAAGCGAGCGACGCGACGATCCCTTATATCCTGCGGCGCCAGCTCGTCTACTACCGCACGACCTATCCGGCCGGCACCGTCATCATCATCAAGCCGCAGCACGCGCTCTATCTGGTCAACGAGAACGCCGCGGCACTGCGCTACGCGATCGGCGTCGGTGCGGACTGCGACGATACCGCCGGCATGCTCACGGTGGCGCGCAAGGAGGGTGGGCCGGAGCCGAGCGTGCAAGCCGCCAGCGCGGCGGCCGACCAGCCGTCCGCGCGCGATGGCCACAGCGCCACGGTGCCGACGCTCATTCTGGGAGACAGCAAGTGCCGCATCCGCGCGACCAATGTAGCAAGCGCGATCGGGCGGGACCAATCATCCGGCGGCTTTCAACTCATCACCGATGACATGCTCGATCTTTATGATCGCATACCGGTCGGCACCAAAATCGTGGTGATGAACTGACCGATGCGCGCGGCACATTTTTTTGGGCCTCATCCTGAGGACGAGGGCGTTGTTTGTTGATCTGTTGTTACAGCCGCAATTGAGGCAGAGCAGAGCAACAAACACCATCTTCATCCTCATCAGGACGAGGATTGCATGTGTTGCTCAGCCCGTTCTGGCTTCAGCGCGTCAGCGGGCCGCCCGCCTTCTTCCAGGCGTCGATGCCACCCTTGAGGTGACATGCCGCGCCGAGGCCGGCGCCGTGGGCGGCGCGCACCGCCATGGCGGAGCGCTCGCCGAACGCGCAATAGAACAGCAGGCGTTTGGAGGTCGAGCATGCGAATTCGTGCAGCATGCCGCCGGCATGCACGTTCTCCATCAGGTCGGCATAGGGGGCGTGCAGCGAATTGGGGATCACGCCGTGTTTGCTGCGCTCTGCGTTCTCGCGCAGGTCGACGAAGGCGACGTTGGGTTTGCCCATGAGGTCGATCGCCTGGGCGACGTTGAGCGTCCACTCCTGATGGGTGGTATCTTCCTGGGCGAGGCCGACATGCATGTTGGCAGGCACCGCCACGTCCATCATCTTGGGGTTGGCGAGTTTGAGGTTGTTCATCAGGTCGACATATTCGTCGACCGACTTGACCTGCAGGCGCGGATTGCAGGCCTTCTCTTCGCCGATGGTGGAGACCGTATCGCCCTTGTAATCGTGCGCCGGAAATACCAGCGTGTCGGTGGGGAGCTTCAGCAACTTGTTGAAGATGGAGTCATACTGCGCGCGCGGGTCGCCGTTCTGGAAATCGGTGCGGCCGGTGCCGCGGATCAGGAGCGTATCCCCGGTGAAGACGCGGTCCTGCATCAGATAGCTGTAGGAATTGTCGGTGTGGCCCGGTGTGTAGAGCGCATCGAGTGCGATGCCCTCGACCTCGACCTTGTCGCCCTCCGCGACCCGGATCGACACCACGTCGGCCTTGGTCTGCTCGCCCATCACGGTGACGCATTGGGTGCGGTCGCGCAGCGCGCCAAGCCCGGTGATGTGGTCGGCATGCAGGTGGGTGTCGAGCGCTTTGACGAGCCGCACGTCGAGCTCGCGCACCAGCTGGAGGTAGCGGTCGACCTTTTCCAGCACCGGATCGATGATGAGCGCCTCGCCGCCGCGGCGGCTGGCGATCAGGTAGGTGTAAGTGCCCGAAACGCTGTCGAAGAGCTGGCGAAAGATCATGGTTCTCTCCATGCGCCGCTAGGCAGATGAAATCATAGCAAAATATCTTACCCCTGTGGTTGGCTATTCCACAGCCTCTGCGACAAGCTGTCGTGACCGGCGCGCACGGTGTACCGTTCACCCGCCGGGGCGGCGCCGCACGTGGGTAGAAACGGAAAACCGGGGAGGGACTACGATGAAGGGCCGCAACGCGCTGGGTGTGATCGTCCTGTCTGTCGTCGTCGCGCTGATGACCGTGGCCGCTCGGGCGCAGACCTATCCGGAGCGGCCGGTCAAGCTCGTCACCCAGGGCGCTGCCGGCAGCGGTCCCGACGTGATCGGCCGGATCGTGGCGGATCATCTCAGCCGGTTGTGGCGCCAGCAGATCGTGATCATCAACCAGCCGGGAGCCGGCGGCAGCGCGGCCGCCCGGACGGCGGCAGCGGCGGCGCCGGACGGCTACACGCTCTACATGGCCGCCACCTCGACGTTCCTGATCATGCCGGAGATCTTTCCAAACCTGCCGATCGATCTCGATCGCGACTTCGTCCGCATCGGGCTCATGGGCGAACAGCCGATGGTCTTCGGTGTCACGCCGACACTCGGCGTGGCCACGCTGCCGGAGCTGGTCGCGTTGTCGAAACGGCGGCCGGGCGAACTGCTCTACGCCGCCAACTCGCGCGGCACGTTTCCGCACCTGACCGTCGAGCGGCTGCGCAAGGAGACCGGCGCCGACCTCACCTTCGTGCCCTATCCGGGCGCCGCCGCCGGCCTGCAGGATCTCATGGGCGGGCGCATTTCGATGATCGTCGAGAGCATCGGCGCGCTCGCGGGCGCCATGCAGGGCGGCTCGATCAAGGTGCTCGCCGTTGCGTCAGCCAAGCGGCTTCCCAATTTTCCCAACCTGCCGACGGCGGCCGAGACGGTCCCGGGGCTGGAGGCGATGGGCTGGTTTGCCCTGATGGCGCCGGCCGGAACGCCGGAGCCGATCGTGCGTCAGGTCAACAAGGATCTGCTTACGGTGCTCGATCTGCCGGAGCTGCGCAAAAGCTTCCAGGATCTCGGCACCTTCGTGCGGCCGATGTCGCCCGATCAAACAACGCAGTTCATTCACAACGAGCAACAGGTGTGGCGGCCGATCGTGCGCTCGCTCAATCTGGCAACGCAATAGAAGCATTTTCCGGAAAAGTGGAATCCGGTTTTCCGCAGAAAATGCGACCAAACATTTTCAAGCATTGCCGGTGGCGGCCGGCAGGTCCGTGCGCGCGCCCCATTCCGACCAGGAGCCGTCATAGAGCGCCTGCGGCAGCTTGCCGATGGCGTCGAGCGCGAGCCACAGGATGGCGGCCGACACGCCAGAGCCGCAGCTGGTGATGATCGGCGCATCGACATCGACGCCACCGGCCTTGAACGCGGCGGCGAGTTCGCCTGGCGACTTCAACGTTCCGTTCGCGATCAGGGTGCTGGAAGGCACGTTACGCGAGCCGGGGATGTGGCCTGGCCGCACGCCGGGGCGCGGCTCCGGCGCCTCGCCGCGGAAGCGGTCCGCCGACCGCGCATCGACGACCTGGGCCGATCGGCTCGCCAGCGCTGCCTGCACGTCGGCAAGTGCCGCCACGATCTTTGCGGGCGTACGCGCCTTGAAGACGCGCGGCTCCCGCTTCACCGGCCCGGATTGCAGCGGGCGGCCTTCGGCTTTCCATTTCGGCAGGCCGCCATCAAGGATGAAGACATTGTCCGCACCAAACAGGCGAAACGTCCACCACACCCGCGGCGACGAAAACAGACCGGCGCCGTCATAGACCACGATCGTGTCGCGCTCCGAAATGCCGAGCGCGCCGGCAGCCTGCGCGAACTGCTCGGGCGAGGGGAGCATGTGGGGCAGCGGAATCGATTTGTCGGCGATCTCATCGATGTCGAAGCGCACGGCGCCCGGGATGTGTCCGGCGAGATACTCGGCGGCCGCGTCGCGTTGCATGGCCGGCAGATAGAACGAGCCATCGACCACGACCACATCGCTCTCCCCGAGGCGGGCGGCGAGCCATTGTGGGCTCACCAGCCAGTGGCTTGTCGATTGCTCCGCCATGACTATGCCTTTTCGAAGGGAACCTTGATATTCGAACGACGCTCCAGCCAGGCCGGCACCGGCAGATCCTTCGCGCGCAGGAATTTCGGATCAAACAGTTTCGACAAGTAGCGTGTGCCGTAGTCGGCGAGCACGGTGACGATCGTGTGTCCGGGGCCGAGTTCCTTGGCGAGCCGGATTGCGCCGCCGACATTGATACCCGACGAGCCGCCGAGGCAGAGGCCTTCATGCTCCAAGAGGTCGAAGATGATCGGCACCGCTTCCTCGTCGGGGATCTGATAGGCCACGTCGATCGGCGCGCCTTCGAGATTCTTGGTGATGCGACTTTGGCCGATGCCTTCGGTGATTGAGGAGCCTTCCGCTTTCAGCACACCCTTGGTGTAGTAGTTGTAGAGCGACGCCCCCCTGGGATCGGACAGTGCGATCCTGACCTTGGCATTGCGCTCCTTGAGCGCGATCGCGACGCCCGCGAGGGTGCCGCCGGTGCCGACCGCGCAGGTGAACCCGTCGACCTTGCCGTCGGTCTGCCGCCAGATTTCCGGTCCGGTGGTGACGACATGGCCGTCGCGGTTGGCGACATTGTCGAACTGGTTGGCCCAGATCGCGCCGTTCGGTTCGGTCTTGGCGAGATCGGCTGCGAGCCGGCCGGACAGCCTCACATAGTTGTTGGGGTTGGCGTAGGGCACGGCGGGAACTTCCACAAGTTCGGCGCCGCACAGCCGCAGCGTATCCTTCTTCTCCTGGCTCTGGGTCTCCGGGATGACGATCACGCTGCGAAAGCCGAGCGCGTTGCCGACCAGTGCGAGGCCGATGCCGGTATTGCCGGCGGTGCCCTCGACGATCACCCCGCCGGGGCGCAGTTGGCCTTTGCGGACCGCGTCCTCGATGATGAACAGGGCGGCGCGGTCCTTGACCGACTGGCCCGGGTTCATGAACTCGGCCTTCCCCAAAATCAGGCAGCCGGTTTCCTCGGATGCGCGCTTGAGCTTGATGAGCGGGGTGTTGCCGATGGCGGGAATGATGCCGTCACAAATCTGCATGGGGCGTCCGAGGTGACCAAAGAAGCGCCCGACCGGCGGGCATCGCCATGGGCATACGACAAGCCCGCGACACTCGCAAACCCGTCCAGTGTGACACTAGCCGCAGAACTACATGGCACGCCTGCCGCCCGATGGCGACCAATTTGGCCCAGAAACGGCGGCATTTGTGCAAGATTTTCCGCAACCCGACGCGGCGCAGACGCGCCTCATCGCGGCCGATACTTGCGCTGCCCGCTCGCCGGCAGGAAGCGTTCCTCGATCGCCCGCACGCCCTCGTGCCCGGTGAGGGCCTTGTAATCGGCAAGGCCGAACGGACTTTTGGCCGAACGCTGGCGCCAGTCGGCGAGCGCCGCCGGGCCGCGCAGCTTGAAGTCGTTCATCAGCTCCCACGCGCCCTGCAGGCCAGCCTGCGCCGCCATCACCGGATAGAGTGCGACCCGCGCACCAAGCTCGGCGAACTCCGCGAAGCTCGGCGGCGGCTCGACGTTGCTGAACCAGTTGCACAGCACCGGCGCCGGGCTGGCCGCACAGACGCGGGCAAGCTGCGCGCGCGTTTCCACGGCGTTGAGCCACACGAGATCAGCGCCGGCCTTGGCGTAGGCGACGCAGCGCGCGATCGTGTCGTCGAGATCCGGTTCGACGCCGATTAAATCGCAGCGCGCACAGATCACGAACGACGGATCGATGGCATCGCGCGCCTCGACCGCGGCGCGCACCTTGCCGGCCGCCTCGTCGCGCGGAATGCAGCGCCGGCCGCCGCCGGTCGGCGATTTCTTCGGCGCTTCCTGGTCTTCGATGTTGAGCGCGGCGACGCCGCAGCGCACGATTTCCTGCACGCTGTAGTGCACGTTGACGGCATTGCCAAAGCCGGTGTCGGCGTCGAGCAGGAGCGGGATCGAGGTGTGGGCGGCGACGTGGCGCGCGTGGTCCACGATGTCGCGCAGTCCGAGAATGCCGGTGTCCGGCACGCCCAGAAGAAAACCGGAGAGCTGCGAGCCGGCGAGAAAGAAACAGTGAAAGCCAACGTCCTGCGCCATGCGGGCATAGACCGGGCTGAAACCGCCCGGCATGACCACAAGCTCCTGGCCGGCGAGCAGCGCGCGCAGCGCGAGCCGCTTGCGTCGCGCCTCATCGATGAATTCGCCGGTCATGCACCGCTCCGCGAGGATCCTGTGCCAAGGTCACGTGCTCCTGGTGATCGCGCCCGGTGCGCGCGCACGGCGTCTTCGACCGAACGAAACACCTGAGTGGCGCCGAGCTTGTCGATCAGTCCGGTGCGCGTCGCCGCCTGTTGGGCACGGTCCGACTCCAGGCGGGCGAGGGCGACCTCGATGCCCCGTCGCCGCAGGTCGGCGATGACTTGCTGAAGGATCTGCGAGCCGGTGAAGTCGACGCTGATCACCCCATTGGCTTCGATCACGACCAGGCGGCAGGGCTCGCCCATGGCCGCGACCGCAGCCATCAGTTTGCCGCGCAGGTAATACGCATTGGTGAAGTTGATCGGGGCGCCGGGCGCGAATACCAGGATGCCCGGCTCGTGCTCGCCGGCGGCCTCCGCCGGAAGGTCCCACCACACCGTGGTGCCGGGAACTCGCGCCAGCACCGCACTGTCCGGCCGCGCGATGATATACAGGCTGTTGAGCAGCGACAGAGCGATGCTCATCGACACCCCGGTCTGGATCGGCAGCACTACAACCAACGCCGCGCTCGCCGCCACCATCAGGATCTCATATCCGCCCTGACGGTAGATCTGCAGCATGGTCGAGACGCGGCAAATGCGCAACGCAATGAAGATCAGCACACCGCTGAGGGCTGCCTGCGGCACGAACACAAACGCGTCGGCCAGCACCAGCACGATCACGGCGATGATGGCGACCGCGAGCAGGCTGCACATCTGCGAGCTCCCGCCGGACTCGGCGACCGCCGCCGTGCTCGGCGGACTGGCGTCAACCGCGAACGATCCGGATATCCCAGCCAGGATGCTGCCGGCGCCGACGGCGCCAAAATCGCGGCTGACATTTTCGGGCTGGCTAGGGTCGGAGGGAAACGAGCGCACCACGGCGGCGGTTTGCATCATGCACACCAGCGCGACCGTGACCGAGAGCGGAACGAGGTGGGTGAAGTCGTCCCAATCAGGCAAGCTGAGCGTCAGCTTGGGTGGCACGAGCGGAAGGGCGCCCAGAACGGCAACGTCGCGGAGGCCGAACAGCCAGACCGCAAGGCCACCCGCCACCACGCCGATGAGCGCGCCTGGAATACGCGGACTGATCCATTCGGCCAGCAGCGTGCCCGCCAGCACACCGAAGCCGATCAGCAGCGGATAGAGTTTGACCTGCGGCAGCTCATCGAGAATCGCGAGCATCCGCACCAGCACATGACCCTCGGGCGCGCTGACGCCGAGCACGGTCGGCAGTTGGCTCACGATGATGTGGACGGCGATCCCGGCCAGGAACCCGGTCGTCACCGGAACCGACAGGAGGTCTGCGATCCAGCCGGCGCGCAGCACGCCTGCCAGCAGCAGGACGGCTCCCACCATCACCGCCAGCACGGCGGCCAAAGCCGCATAGTGCGGGCTCGCGGGCGCCACGATCAGGCCCAAGGCGCCGGCCATGATCGGGGCAATTGTCGAATCCGCGGCGACCGACGCGAAGCGGTTCGCGCCGAACGCCGCAAAGGCAAGCGAGCCGGCCGCGAACGCGAACAGGCCGACCATTGGCGGCAGGCCCATGAGGCTCGCGGTCGCGAGCTGGCCCGGCATGGCGATGGCGGTCAGGACCAGCGCCGCGATGGCATCGCCCGGCAAGCGCGAGAGGCTGTAACCGTGGAGCGTGGGGAACAGCCAGCCGCTGCGTTCGGCCGAACTACCCACGCTTCCCGCCGGACTTTGACCGCTTCGCGGTCTGGGCCCGCACGGCGGCGTGGTATTTGCGGCGGATGTCGGCGATGTTCACGCGGGTCGGGGGCAGCTTCAAACCCATCTCTTCCATCGTGTCGGCGATGATCTCGGAGGCAGCGAGATCGCGAAACCATTTGTGGTTCGATGGGATCACGTACCAGGGCGCGTGCTTGGTGCTGGTCAACGCCAGAGCATCCTCATAGGCCTCGATATATTTCGGCCAGAGCTGGCGTTCGGAATAGTCGCTTTCGCTGATCTTCCAATGTCGCGCCGGATCGTCAAGCCGCTGCTCGAAGCGGGCGAGTTGTTCTTGAGGGCTGATGTGCAGATAAAATTTCAGGATCCGGGTACGATTCTGCACCAGCATCTTCTCGAAATCGTTGATCAGGTCATAGCGTTTGGACCAGACCGCGCGCGGCACCAGCTCGTGCACGCGCACCACCAAAACGTCTTCGTAATGCGAACGGTTGAAAATCGCGATTTCGCCCTTGCCGGGCGTGCGCTGGTGGGCACGCCAGAGAAAATCATGGTCGATTTCGACTTTGCTCGGCTGTTTGAATCCGTAGACCGATGTTCCCTGCGGGTTGACGCCGCTGAACAGGTGTCGAATGACGCCATCCTTGCCGGCGGCGTCGAGGGCCTGCAGGACGACGAGCAGCGATTGGTCGGCGTCCGCATAGAGCAGGTACTGCAGCTTGATCATGCGCGCGAGATGTTTTTGGATGTGCGGCTCGGCCTCTTCGCGTGATTCATGCTTGCCCGTGTAGGACGGGTCGATCTTGCCCAGACTGATTTTCTTGCCCGGTGTGACGAGGAACTTCTCGCGGTAGTCCATCTCAATTCCTTCGGGCGCTGCGCCTGCCGGTTACGCCATGTGGCTCGACAGGCGCTGGTTGACCACGGACGCGCTTCGCTGGTAGCGGGCCATCCGATAGGTGGCGAAGCGCTCGGTGAGGAGGCGGATGCCGCAGAGCACGAACATCCACAAAATATTGTACAGCCAGACCCAGCCGATCAGGGTCCACGAAATGGCTGGAACGAGCCAGCCGAACGCGCACAGCAGAACCGCGATAATCTGGGTCGCAACGATGGCCAGAAACAAGGACCATGCCGGGAACGGCGGCAGGAAGAACCAGCGCTCGGTCCTCGTAATGAACAGCAGCAGGTGACCGCCGGCCACGAGCTGAAGAAACATCATGGTCTGCAACTCGATCTCGCTGGAGAGACCAAAAATCTGCTGCAGATGCGGGTGCAGGAAGACCCGGATGCCGATCAGCAGCAGCCCGAACGATTGCGCGACCGAAAACAGACCAAGCACGCCTGCGACCGCCAGAAGCCGCGGCATGCGCCAGCGGATCGGCGCCGGGCTCACCAGTGTGTGATCGTAGGCAATCGTCATGATCGGTACGTCGTCGAGCAGCGACATGATCACGATCATCGCCGCCGTCAGCGGCGCGAAGTCGAGAAAGATGGTGGACAGCACGACCACGAACATGATGTCCATGGTCAGCGCCACCCGGTAGATGGTGTAGCTGGTGATGCGTGCGAAGATGCGGCGGGCCTCATCGATCGCGCTGTTGATCACCGAGAGGCCAGGCGCCGTGAGGATCAGCGCGGCGGCGCCGCGCGCCGCATCGGTCGCCCCGGACACTGCGGTGCCACAGTCGGCCTGCTTGAGCGCGGGCGCGTCGTTGACGCCGTCGCCGGTCATGGCCACCAGATGGCCGCGCGCCTGCAGGGCTTTGACGATCGCGTATTTGTGCTCCGGGAATACCCGCGCGAAACCGTCCGCCCGCTCGATCGCCTCGGCGATCTGCGGGGGCACGTTGTTGGGGTCCATATCCTTGGGAAACGCGTCGGCGGCCGGGATGATGTGCGTCCCCATGCCCAGGAGGCGCGCGGTCTCGATCGCGATCGCGGTGTCGTCACCGGTCACCATCTTCACCCGCACGCCCTTCTGGCGCGCCTTTTCGATGGTGGCCTTGGAATCGTCGCGCGGCGGGTCGAACATCGGCAGAATGCCGAGCAGCGCCCAGGTCGTTCCGCCGTCCTCGGAACGGGCGACCGCAAGCGCGCGCGAGCCCTTCGCGGCGAGATCAGCGACGGTGTGCTTGACGCGTTCCGCCACATCGGGTGCTGGCTTGGCGAGATCCAGGATCACCTGCGGGGCACCCTTGGTGACCGCGATGGTCTTGCCGGCCGGGTCGGTCACGAGCGCTTGCGTGCGCTTGCTGACCGGATCGAAGGGCGTGAACTTGACCAGCCGATAGGCCTTGGTCGCGCTGCGGTCCGCCAGGGATGCAATCACGGCCGTGTCGATGGCATCGGGATTTTCGGGCTCGGAGGCGAGCGCGGCGGCAAGGATGCAATCGGCGGCGTCTTTGGCGGCGAACAGGATCGGCGTCCCGATGCTGAGTTGATTCTTGGTCAGCGTGCCGGTCTTGTCGGAGCACAGGATGTCGACCCCGGCCATTTCCTCGATCGCCGAAAGCTTGGAGACGATCGCCTTTTCCTTCGACAGCGCCAGCGCGCCGAGCGCCATGGTGATGGAAAACACCGCCGGCATCGCCACTGGGATCGATGCGATCAGGAGGACCAGCACAAACTGCAGGATGCCGAGCGCGTCGGCGAGCCCCCAATCGTCGGCAATGACGATGTCGTGATAGATCTTTACGGCGACCATGATGAGGGCGAGGCTGACCGCCAGCACGATCAGAAAATTGCCGATCTGGAACATTGCGCGTTGGGCATGGCTTACGGCGCCGGCGCCGGCCACGAGTTTCGCAGTGCGCCCGAAGAACGTGTTGGAGCCGGTCGCGATGACGACGCCCGCCATCTCGCCCTGCTTGACCACACTGCCCGAATAGGCTTCGTCGCCGACCTTCTTGCTGACCGGCAACGATTCCCCGGTCAGCGCCGCCTGGTCGATGGCCGCGTATTCGCCGCTCACGAACCGGATGTCGGCTGGAACGATGACGCCGAGACGAACCTTGACGATGTCGCCCGGGACAAGCGTTGCCGACGGCACCGTGTGCCACGTGCCGTCGCGCAAAACAGTGGCTTCGGGTGCAAGCCCGCGCTTGAGCGCCGCCAGTGCGCTCGATGCTTTGCGGTCTTGCCAGAACTCCAGCCCCGCATTGAACAGCAGAAGCGCCACGATGATGGCGAAGTCGTCCCAGTGGCCGATCACCGCCGACACGACCGCCGCGGCTTCGATCATGAAGGCGATCGGGCCGGTAAAGTGGCCAAGCAGTTTCGCCCAGAAGCTCTGTTCCTTTTCGACCAGGGCATTTGGCCCATATTGCTTGAGCCGCTTTGCAGCTTCGGCGCTGCTCAGCCCCTGATCTGGTTGCACTGCAAAATGGGCAAGGACCTGATTGACCGGCAAATGCTCGAGATCGCCGGCATCAGGACGGGTTGGCCCGGTTGCTGCAGCGGGTGGCGGTTTGTCCCCGGACATACCTGATCTTTATCAGGTATCTGTCCACGTACATACGTTAATCAGCCTGGATCCCGGCGTCCTTGGCGAGCCTGGTCCACTTCTCGGTCTCAGCCCGAATGAAGGCAGCGAACTCGCTGGGCGACTGCCCGCCGGGCTCGGCACCGATCTCGCGCAGGCGTGCGACAATGTTCGGATCTTTCAGGACATCGGCGATCTCCGCGTAGAGTTTGTCGCGGATCGCTTGCGGCGTGCCCTTGGGCACAAGCAGACCATACCAGGTGGTGACGTCGTAGCCGGGCAATCCGGCTTCGGCGAGCGTCGGGAGATCCGGAAACAGCGCCGAACGCTTCGCCGGACTGACTGCGAGCGCCCGCACCTGGCCGCCTTTGATAAAGGGGGTCGCGGCGCCGCTCGTTTCAATCGACATCTGGATGTGGCCTGCGACCAGGTCGGCCAGCATCGGCGCGCCGCCGCGGTAGGGCACGTGCACGATGTCGAGGCCGGCCAGCGCGCGAAACAGCGCCCCCGACATGTGTTCGGTGCTGCCGACGCCGGCCGAACCGTAGTTGACCTTGCCGGGGTTCGCCTTGATGTAGGCGATCAACTCGGCCACGGTCTTGGCTGGCAGCGCCGGGTTGACGATCAGGATGTTCGGCACCGAGGCCGCGATCGTGATCGGCTCAAAGTCCTTCTCGAAGTCATAGGACAGTTTCTTGTAGATGCCGGGCGCCATGGTGTGAGCGACGGTCGCCATGAAGATCGTGTAGCCGTCGGCGGGCGCGCGCGCCGCATTACTGGCGCCAAGCGTGCCGCCGGCGCCGCCGACGTTTTCGACCACCACGCTCTGATGCAACCGTTCGGAGAGCGCCTGTGCCAGGATGCGTGCGACGATATCGGTCGTGCCGCCGGCGACGAACGGCACGACGATCGTTATCGGCTTTGCCGGCCACGCCTGAGCATGGCCGGCATGTGGCGCCAGGAGGCCGCCGGCGAGAGCAGATAGGACGGCGATGCGGCGCGCGACGCATGCGAGACTGGTATGCATCCTTCCCTCCTAGAGGCCGAGCAGCGACTTCGCCAAGATGTTGGTCTGAACCTCGGTGGTGCCGCCCATGATGGTGAAGGCGCGGCCGTTGAGATAACGCGGGATCAGTGCCAGGGTCTCTTCTTCATCCGGCGGCAGTTGCAACGCTTCGTAAAGCGGGCGTTCGTCAACCCAGCGCAGCGCATCCTCGCCGGCGGCGTCCATTGCGAGCTCACCGACCGTTTGGCGGATCTCGCTCCAACGCAACTTCAGGAGTGAGGAAATCGGGCCCGGATTGGCCCCCGCTTGATGGGCGGAGAGCACCGAGAGGTCGATCATCTCCATGGCGTCGATGTCGGTGCCAAGCTCCGCAAGGCGCATCGCGAGCTCGGGATCGTCCGGACAACGCACCGCGATGAGGCGGGCGACCTTGGCGAACTGGGCGCGCACCCGCCCCGCCATGACATTGCCGCCGCGTTCGAACTCGAGCAGATACTTCGCGACCTCCCAGCCTTTATTTTCCTCTCCGACGCGGCCAACCTTGGGCACGCGTACGTTGTCGAAGAACACTTCGTTGAACTCGTGATCGCCGCCGTTACCGACGATGGGGCGGATCGTGATGCCGGGAAGGTCCAGATCGATCAGCAGGAACGTAATGCCCTCCTGACGCTTGCCTTCACTTGACGTGCGCACCAGTGCAAACAGACGGTTCGACTTGTGCGCCAGTGTGGTCCAGATCTTTTGGCCGTTGACCATGTAATGATCTCCATCGGAGACCGCCTTGGTCTTGAGCGAGGCGAGATCCGACCCGGACCCCGGTTCGGAATAGCCCTGCGCCCAGTGATCCTCGCCCGATCGGATGCGTGGAAGGTAGATGTCCTTCTGCTGCTGCGTGCCGAACCGCATGATCACCGGCCCAACGAACAGTGCGCCCGCGTTGTTATGTGTAGTAGCGCTGGCCCGCGCGCACTCGATCTCGAAGATATAGCGCTGCACCGGCGTCCAACCGGTGCCGCCATATTCGACCGGCCAGTTCGGCACCGACCAGCCCTTGCGGGCGAGGGCGCGGTGAAAATGTACAGTTATGTCCGGGTCGACGATGAAGCAGGTCGTGAGGTCATGAGCGCGGCGCATGGTGGGAGGGACATGTTGGTCGAGAAAGCGTCGCACTTCGTCGCGAAACGCCACATCCTCGGCAGTCAGGTTGAAGTCCATGGGCTTCCTCCGGCTCAACCAGCTGATGTAAGCAGCCCTTCGGCCGCGACATCGCGCGTTGCGATGAGGGCACCGTAGCGCCTTAGATGCTCGCGCGTTGCACCGAACAGCGCTTCGTAGGCCAACAGACGCTTCGCGTAGGCGCCGAGCGCGAGCTCGTTGGTGGTGCCGATCGCGCCATGGAGCTGGATGGCGCTCTGATGAACAAAGCGCGCGCAGCGCCCGATCTTGGCCTTGGCGCCGGCAACGGCGCGCGCGCGCCGGTCAGCCGGCCCGTCGAGTGCGAGCGTGGCAAACAGCGCGGAGGCGCGCGCTTCCTCCTCGCTGACCTTCATGCGCACCATGCGGTGCTGCAGCGCCTGAAACTTGGCGAGCGGTTGACCGAACTGTACCCGCGTCTTGGTGTAGTCGATGGTGGCCTGCACCATTGTGGTGATTGCGCCGACCGCGTCAGCCGAGAGCGCCGCGATCGCCCGTTCGATCACGCATTCGATCGTCGCGCCCGCGGCCTCGTTGCCGCCCAGCAGGGCATTTGCAGGCAACTCAACGCCTGCGAGCTCGATGTCAGCGGCGCGCCGCCCATCGATCATGCGAAAGGGCCTCATCGAGAGGCCAGGCGTTGCCTTGGGCATCACAAATACGCCGAGGTCGGCATCATTTGGGCGAGTGCCCAGCCGAGCCGAGACGAGCAGCAAATCGGCCATCGGCGCATCGAGAACGAACGTCTTGGCCCCGGTAAGCAGGAAGCCGCGCGTACTCGCCTTCGCGGTGGTGGGGGCGCCCTGGTCGTCGTGGGCAAATGCGATCAAGGAGCTTCCCTCGATCACGGGCTCCAGCAGCGCCTTGCGTTCGGTCGCCGAACCCAGCGCGGCAATCAGTCCACCGCTCAGCACCACCGTGGACAGATAGGGCTCGATCACCAGGGACCGGCCGAACGCCTCCATCAGGATCGCCGTCTCGATAGCCCCGCCGCCGAAGCCGCCGTCCTCGGCCGGGAACGGCAAGCCGAGCCAGCCAAGCCGCGCAAACTCGCCCCACAGCTCCCGGCTCCAGCCCGCATCGCTGGCGACGGCGCGCTGGTAGGTCTTGTAATCATGGCGATCGCGCAGAAAGTTCTCTGCGGTATCGCGCAGGATGGTCTGCTCGGCGTCGTATTGCAGGTCCAAAGCGTCACTCCCGACTACGTTTGCTCCCAACGTCTCGTCATGCCCGGGCTGCGGTTTGACGAATGACGAGCCCGCAGGTTTCGCCTAAGATCGGTTCCAAGACAACACCCGCCCAAGGAGCCTCAAATGGTCACTGCCGCGAAATCGCCTGCCATCCCGTTCGATACCGCACGGCTCGATCGCCTGATGGACGACGCCGGCATGGACGTTCTGCTCGCGACCTCCAAGCACAACGTGCAGTACCTGCTGGGCGGACACCGGGCATTTTTCTTCGACTACATGGACGCATTTGGCATCAGCCGCTATCTGCCAGTGGTGGTCTATCCGAAGGGTGCGCCGGACAAGGCGGCTTTCATCGGCCACAACATGGAAGGCTATCAACACCAAGTGACCCCGTTCTGGACCCCGGAAGTGCTCACGCGCGCGTCCGGTTCCGTCGATGCCATGGAGAAGGCGATCGACCACGTGCGCAAAACCGGCGTGCGCGCGCGCCGCATCGGGGTCGAGATGGCGTTCGTGCCGGCGGATGCCGAGCACACGCTGCGCAAGGAGATGCCGGGCAGCGAGATCATCGACGCGCTGTTCACGCTCGAGCGCCTGCGCGCCCGCAAGACGCCCGAAGAACTGGCAAAGCTCAAGATCGCCTCCGAGCGCGTCATCGAGTCGATGATGGCGGTGATCGCCAATCACGGGCCCGGAACCACCAAGCAGGAACTGGCGGACGCGCTCAAGCGTGAGGAGGTCAACCGCGGGCTCACGTTCGAATATTGTCTGATCGCGGCCGGCTCGAACCTCAACCGGGCGCCGTCGGAGCAGAAATGGGAGAAGGGCGATGTGCTCTCGCTCGATTCCGGCGGTAACTATCACGGCTATATCGGGGATCTCGCCCGCATGGCCATCCTGGGCGAGCCCGACGCCGAACTCGAGGAGCTGCTGGGCGAGATCGAGGAAATCCAGCGCATCTCCATGAAGCCGATCAAGCCCGGCGTGCTGGGCGGTGAAATCTACACGGTCGCTGAGGAGCGGTTGAAGAAGTCGCGCCAGCATAATCACCTGCATTTCCTCGCCCATGGCATGGGGCTCGTCAGCCATGAAGCGCCCCGGCTCACCAGCCAGGGACCTGTGAAATATGACGGCTACGACGCCGACAAGCCGCTGGAGACCGGCATGGTGGTTTCGGTCGAGACCACCTTGCAGCATCCCAAGCGCGGATTCATCAAACTCGAAGACACGGTCGTGGTCACCGACAAAGGATTTGAAATCTACGGCGAGGGCGGCCGCGGCTGGAACCGCGGCGGCACGGCGCTCGCGAGGTAAGGTGCGCCGACGCGAGTGACGTGCCCGAACGCCGGCCTGCGGGAGACAGCGCCGCAGGCCGTTGGGGCTAACGTGCAAACACCCGCACGCTGGTTGGCCGCCGGCTCGCCACCCGGTCCATGAACACGATTTGATCGGTCGCCAGCCGATAATTCGGGAAGCACTGGAGGAATCCGGCGACTGCGAGGCGCAGTTCCATGCGCGCCAGCGCCGCTCCCAGGCAGTAGTGCACGCCATGTCCCAGTGAAACGTGGCGATTGGGATCACGGGTGATATCGAGGCGATCGGGATTTCGAAATTGTGCCGGGTCCCGGTTGGCGGCGCCGATCATGATGTGAAGGATCTGGCCGGTGCGAATGCGGTGGCCATCGACCGTGAAATCCTCTCGCGCGGTACGGATGCCGCGCTGGGTCGGCGCCTCGAAGCGGAGGAACTCCTCGGCGGCGAGGTTGATCAGATCGGGTCTCGCCCTGAGCTTGGCAAGCTCCTCGGGGTACTGCGCCAGCCGCCACAGCGCCATCGCGATCGCGCTGCGCGACGTGCCGCCACCCGCCGTCGCCATCATGTTGCAGGTCGCCAGGATTTCGAGATCCGTCAGGCGTTCGCCGGCAACCTCGGCCCGCACCATGGCGCTGATCATGTCGTCGCCGGGTCGCCGGCGGCGCGCCTCGATATAGGGCATGAAATAAGCCTGCTGGGCGTCGAGGATCTCGCGTTGCTCCCGCGCCATCGCCTCCTTGTCGGGATCGACCGGCTGGAACAGGAAGTTCGAGCACCGATCACTCCAGTGCCGCATCAGCGCCTCATCCGCGTCCGGAAGGCCGAGCAGGTCGAGCATCACCTGGGTTGGAATGCGCGCAGCAAAATCCAGATAGGCGTCGAACGCCTCGCGCTCCGCCAACGCACCGAGTAGTACGTCGACTCGCGCCTTGATCTTGGGCCGCAACAGGTCGACCGCGCGTGGCGTCATGGCCTTGATGAACAGGGCCTTGAGACGATCGTGATAGGCATCGTCGCGATAAAGCAGCCAGCGTGAATAGTGTGCAACGATGTCGCTGAACCGGCGCGGGTCGATGCGCGGGAGGTACGAGTAGATTGTCTCGACCCGATCGACGCTCAGGTCCGGCCGATCCTGCAGCTCGAACACGTCGTGGTAACGCGTGAAGTACCAGGCTTGCGCCTGCTCCGACCAGTGCACGGGCTCGCGCTCGCGCAGCTCACGATAGTAGGGATAGGGGTCCTGGACTGCCGCCGCCGTGAAAATGCCGAAACTGTCGGCACTGGACAAGGCGGGCAGCGCGCTCATGCCTGTCCCCAGGCGCGTTGGCCGACCTCCACCATGCGCGCAAGCTTGGCTTTCTGGATGTCGTCGGTGGTTGGCGCCGGTATCACCGAGAATTTCGACATCGCCGCGCTGGCAAAACCGCATTGCGGACAAAGGCCGAGCCGCTCGAGCGGCGCAAACTTCTGTGCCTCGTCGATCCGCCGCATCAACTCGTCGGCGGTCTCGATCGCTGCGTTCTTGGTGCTGATGAGACCGAGATAGGCGCGCTTGCCGGCGGGCAGATGCCGCAATGGCGCGAAATCACCGGCGCGCGGGGAATCGTATTCGAGCAAATAGGCGTCAACGTCGCAGCGACCAAAAAGGGCTTCGCCAATCGGCGCGTAACCACCGTCGCCCATCCACAGGGCGCCCATGTTGCCGCGGCAGAGGTGGAGCGCAATCGTCATGTCGGCCGGCCGGCCAGCGACGGCCCGGTTGAGGGCGTCGACATAGAGTGTAACCAGCTTGTCGGGGTCATCGCCCTCGCTTTTGGCGAGGTCGCGGATCGCTGGGTCGCACAACAGCGCGAGCGGCACCTCGTCGAGCTGGAGGTAGCGGCAGCCGGCTGCATAGAGGTCGGCAATTTCCTGATGATAGACCGCGACCAGATCCTCCCAGTACCGGGCCACGTCGGGGTAGGCGTTGCGATCCACCGCCTCCTTGAATTGACCGAAATGCATGTGCGAGGGCGTCGGCATGGTGACCTTGGCGCGCCGTTTGGCGACGGCGTTGAGGAACTTGAAGTCATCGGTCACAATCGGCTTCGCGCGCCGCACGCGCTTGGTCGCGATCGGGGCAGGGGAGGCGGTTGAAAAGCCCTCATCGTTGCGGAACGTGAGCCGTGAGGCGCGAAAGTCGAAGCCTTCCACCGCGCTGAGAAACCCGCGCGACCAGCCGCCCCGGCGAAACTCGCCGTCGGTTACGACGGGCAGGCCGATTTCCTCCTGCATCGCTACCACGTCGCGGATGGCGCGATCCTGCACCTCGCGCAAGGCGTCAAACGCGAGCTTGCCCGCTTCCCAATCACGCCACGTCTGTACGAGTTCGGATGGTCGGCGCAGGCTGCCGACGTGGTCGATCGCGTTTCCCGGGACTCTCGTCGACTGCGGCATTATCCACTCCTCGGCTAAATCGCGATGGCCCGCGCGTGCAAAGTTTCTGCAGGCATGCGCTGCTGGGGAATGCGCTCAAGGACGCTGGCGAGCTCGCTCGGCGTAGAGGCCACACCCAGAATATACCGATCCGGCCGGATGATGACCGCCCCAACCCCGAGGCTCGCGAGATAGGCCGCGGCTTCGCCGTCCGCGCCGACCCGTGCGAGGTCGAGCGCCTCGATGCGCGCGCACAGGGGGCCATCCAGCGTGTCAAGCAAGGCCGGCGTTGCCAGCAACGCGAAGCGATAGCCGATGCGGTCATCGAGCCGCGCATGGTCGGCAAGCCTTGGCTGGGCCGCGCGGGAGCCGGCGGGCGAGGGCGCATCGCCGTGCAGGCCCGGGCCCAGTCGCGGCATGATCGGACGCAGCACGGTTGGGTTGGTGGAGAGTTCGCGATCGCGTGCCCGCGCGCGCTCCGGATCGGTGGTCTGAAATCAGGGAACCCAGCTCGACGGCGAGTTCGATGAAGGCGCGGACATGCTCCGCACGCTCGGTCTCATAGGTGTCGAGCAGGCGGTCGGGCGCGGCGCCCGTTGTGACGCTGACGAGCTTCCAGGCCAGGTTCGCAGCATCGCGCAGCCCCGAGCACATGCCCTGGCCCAGGAACGGTGGCATTTGGTGAGCGGCATCGCCCGCCAGCAAAAGACGGTCCCGCCGCCACCTGGTCGCGAGCGAGGAATGAAACGTGTAGACCACCGCGCGCTCGATGCGCGAACAGGCTGGATCGATGTCCCACGGTTTCAACAGCGCGTAGATCTGGGCCGATTGCGTGATGGTTGCGGGATCATCCTGCGGCATCAGCATGAATTCCCAGCGGTGGCGCTTGCCCGGCATCGGAACGAAAGTCGTCGGCCGCCGCGGGTCGCAGTATTGGATGGCGTCGACCATGGTGCCGTGCTCGTCTGCGGCTTCGGGCACGCCCGCCGGTGGGTGGTCGAGAATCATATCGAGTACGATCCAGCGCTCGTGCGATCGCAGATCCTGCAGCGCGGCACCCATGAAGCGGCGCACGGTCGAGCGCGCGCCGTCGCACCCGACCACATAGCGCGCGCGAACGCGGGCGAGTTCGCCCGATGCCAAGTTTTCGTAGCGGATCTCGACGTGATCAGCCCGTTCATCGAGCGCAAACGCGTCCGTACGCAGGCGTAACTCGACGTTTGGAAACGCGCCAAGGCGCTGGCGCAACAGTGCTTCCAGGTCCGGCTGATAGAAGCGGTAGGCGTTGCTCCAGCCTTCCGGTCCGATACCGGCCCTCGCGATCAACAGGAGCAACCGACCCTCTGCGCTGACGTGCCTGATGTTGCGGCTGGTGTTGAGCTTGGGAAGCAGCTCATCGGCGATACCGATGGTCTGGAACAGTCGCATCGCCTCGCCATCCGCGGACACTGCGCGCGGCAGGTGATAGATCGAGCTTTCGCGCTCGAGCACCACGGTGCGCAGCCCGCAAAGGCCGAGAAGATTGGCAAGCGTCGCCCCGACCGGCCCGCAGCCGATGATGGCAA
This sequence comes from uncultured Alphaproteobacteria bacterium, assembly GCA_963833605.1. Taxonomy (GTDB): domain Bacteria; phylum Pseudomonadota; class Alphaproteobacteria; order Rhizobiales; family Xanthobacteraceae; genus JAFAXD01. Next base: position 46,681 of record CAWHYZ010000028.1, on the reverse strand, counting down.
CATCAAACTCCGGATTTGTCATTGCGAAGGGTCCCGCCGTCGCCGCAACGTCTGCGCGGTACTGTTCAGGATTTGCGCAATCCCATCTTTTCAGCCAGTTCCGCCCGATATTCTGCAATCGGCTTGAAACCCGGGGCTGTTCGGCAAAACGCCTCGGACTTGGCGCGAATCTGCGCCGCCGGCTGCGACAGATCCAGCTCCTCGAGGCAGGGTTGCGAAATATACCAATCGGTGTCGCAGAACACTTCCAGCCGGTTGCCTTCGGGATCGCGGAAGTAGAGGGACCAGGCATTGCCGTGATCAATCGGCCGCAGATCATGCACCCCAGGCTCGTCTCTCACCCGTTGCCAGATCGCCTGCAGGTCTTCGACGCAAGCCACGCGAAACGAGATCTGATTGATGTGATTGTACGCGAGCTCCTTGGGACGGCCGCTGATCAGCGCAACTTGATGATGGTCCTTCGGGTCCCAGCTCGTGAACACGATGTCGGCCCCGCGTACTTTGCCACGATCGGTGATCGTGAAGCCGAGGACACGGGCATAGAAATCCTCCATCCGCGCCAAATCGTGAACATAGAGGCCGATGTGACTTATGCTCAGCGGAACGCGCAGGACACGGCTTTGGGCGATTGCAGCAGCTTGCGACATGGCCATGTCCCTCCCGCTTGTCAGGCCCAAATTAGGCGCGATGGTTCAGGGTGCGAAGCGCGCTTAACTCGTTGTCCGCACAGTGGACAATTTCGCCAACGCGAACAGAAGCGATGCCCAAGGAAACAAGATCCGTCGCGGCCGAACGCAACAGCGTGCGCTCACTCGAGCGCGGACTTGCGTTGCTGGTCGCGATGAACCGGCACAAACTCGCGTCTGTCGTGGAGTTGGCGCAGGAGACCCGGCTGCCGCGCCCGACCATCTATCGGTTGCTGGAAACCCTGCAACGCGCCGGCTTTGTCGCGCGCAGCGGCTCGACCGATCGCTTTTGTGTCGCGCGCCGGGTGCGCACCTTGAGCGACGGGTTTACCGAGGACGAGTGGATCAGCGCAATCGCGATGCCACGCCTGATCGCGTTCACCCGCGAGTTTGTCTGGCCGCTCGCCTTGTTCACATTCGACGAAGGGCGAATGCTGGTGCGCGAAACCACCCATGCGGCGAGCACCTTGTCGATCGACTACGGCATGGTCGGTCGCCGCATGCCGATGTTGCGCACCGCCGGCGGACGAGCCTATCTGGCCTTTTGCCCGGACAATGAGCGGCGCGCAATCCTCGATCTCTTGGCGCACTCCGAACAGACGGACGACCGGCAGGCGTACGAGCGGCAGCGCCTTGCCAATTTGTTCAAGACCATCCGCGCCAAGGGCTATGCAACCCAGTTTCGTGAGATCAATCCCAAGACTGCTGGTCTCGCGGTCCCGATCCGGTTGCCGGACCGCGTGCTGGGCTGCATCTCACTGATCTGGATCGCGTCGGCGCTGACCATGGATGAGGCCGAACGCCGCTTCGTCGCTCCGCTTACGTCGCTCGCGAACGAAATAGCAGCGCAAGTGGGCGCCGCGCACGGGATCAATGGATCAGGATCCGTGGCAGCCAAAGCACAATACCCGGGAACAGCGAGAGGATGATCAGCACCAGAAAATCCGCGATCAGGAACGGCACCACGCCGCGATAAATCGTGCTCATCGGGATCTGCGGCGCGATCGCGTGCAGCAAGAACACGATGATCCCCATGGGCGGATGAATGAGGGCGAGCTCGACCTGCACCAGGCAGAAGATCCCCCACCACAGGGGATCGTAGCCAATGCTGACCACGATGGGCAGTACCAGCGGAAGCGTGATCAGGATCGACGACATTTCCTCGAAAAACGTGCCCAGCAGGATATAGACGACCATCAGCGTAAAGATCACGCCGAGCGGTGGAAACTGGTGCCCCGTGATCCAATGGACCAGCGCTTCGGGAACGTGCGCGAGGTTCACGAAATAGGTGAAGATCGGGGCCGCCATCAGGATCATGTAGAGCATGGCCGTTACCGCAGCGGCCTCGTACATGCCCCGCACCAGCCCGGACCAGGACATCCTTCGTCGCGCCAGCGCGAACAACAAAGCCAGGATCGCAGCCGCCGACGCGGCCTCGTTGACGGTGAAGACGCCGCTGTAAAGCCCGGCGAAGATTCCCAGGATCAGCACCAGCGAAGGAGCTGCCCGCAGCGCCGCTGCGCGGCGTTCGGGCCAGGCGACCCGTTCGCTCACCGGCGCGACCGACGGATAGCGTCGCACGACAATTGCGACTGCCAGCAGGTTGAACCCGATCGTGATCAGCGCCGGGATAATCGCTGCGATGAACATGTCGAGGATGAACGTCTTGGCGGCGACACAATAGATGATCATCACCAGCGACGGCGGGATGAGCGACTTGAGGGTGCCGCCGGCTGCGATGACGCCGCTCGAGAACGCCGGCGAGTAGCCACGTTGCAACATCTGCGGCAGCGCGACTTTGGCGAACGTTGCAGCGGTGGCTGTGCTGGAACCGCAGATCGCCCCGAAGGCCGCGGACCCGCTGATCGTCGCATAGGCAAGGCCGCCGCGCCGATGGCCGAGGAACGCCGCGGCTGCGGCATAAACATCCTCGGAGAAGCCGGCAACGCTGGCAAACGTGCCCATAAGCAAAAACAACGGTACGGACGACAGGTCCGTGCTCGCCAGCACATAGGATGGCTCGTTCGCTAGAAACGAGAATGCCGGCAACCAGCCGCCGCCCTGCAGCGCAAAGCCTACGACGCCGACCGTCATCATGGCGAATGCGATTGGCACCTGCAGCAGGATCAAAATGAACAGCGCCGCTATGCCAATCGCACCGATCGCCGCCGGGTCCACCGAATGCCCCCGCTCAACCGGTATGGCCGGCGTGCCGGTCGAGAAAATCACCGCGGGCAGTCTTCAACGCGATCAACGCTTGCAGCAGTGCGCTGACCCAGAACATCGCCGCGACCCCCCACCAGAATGGAGCGGCCGGGATCCGCAACATCCAGGTGGCCGCCCCGGTGGCCTGCGCCTGCATGGCGAAGATCACGAATTGCCATGCGATCAGGATCAGCACGACGTCCACCAGGATGGCCGCCGCGGCGTCGGCAAATCGGCCGGCATACGGACTGATGAAATTCGAGATGAAGCAAATCGTGATGTTGCTGCGCTCGATGATGGCGACCGGGATGCAGCAACTCACCGCAAACGCCGCCACCAATCCACCCACATCGCGCACCGCGTCGATCGGGTGGGCGACGAAAAACCGCAGCAGGCCGTCGGCAATGGTCATGGCGGCAAAGCAGAGGAGCGCGCCGAGCCCGATCGCCGCCAGCGCCCGCGCCAAGCCTTGTGCGGCTCGGTCGATCAGGTTCACGGGCCCTCAGCTTTTTTGGTCGGCACGCACCTTGGCCAGTTGCGTATCGAGCTGCGCCTTCAGGTCCTTATGGCGATCGCTGCCGGCAACCCAGGCCTCGCGAACCGGCGCGAGCAGTTTCTGCGCCTCGTTCAACTCGGCTTGCGATGGAAACACCACCTTGTGCTTGGGATCGTTTTTGAGCCGATTGAGCATTTCCTCATTGAAGCTCGTGATTGAATCTGACCACTTGTTCGCAATCACCTCACCGGCGTTCTTCTGTAGCGCCGCCCGGGTCGGCTCCGGTAGTGCATCGAATTTCTTTTTGTTCATCAGGATGGTCAATGGGACCACGCCGAGGCCGATGAAGAAATGGTTGTTGGTCACCCGGTCCAGCCCGAAATCGAAGAACGGCGACATGTGCGAGGTCGTGCCGCTGATTGTGCGCCGGCTGATGGCCTCAGGGATTTCCGTCACCGGCATCCCGATTGGGACAGCGCCGAGCGCCCGCAGGGCTGCGCTTTCATTGGCGCTGGAGGCGCGGATGGTCTTGCCCTTGAGGTCGGCGATCGAGTTGACCGGGAAGTTGGTGTGGATGGAGTAGGGTGCCGTGCCGAACATGCCGATCAGGTAGAAGTCGCCATAGTCCTTGAACGCGCCGCTGGCAGCCATGCGGGTCGCGACCGTTGTGGCCTCACGCAGATTTTTGAACAGGCCAGGCAATTCAAGAACTTCCGTGTCCGGAAAACGGCCCGGAGAGTAGGAGGGAATGATCCAGGCAACGTCGGCGACGCCATCGATGACCATCTGAGGCTGTTGCCCCGGGTTACGGCCCAGAGCACCGTTGGGAAACAGGTCGAACACGAGCGCACCGTTGCTGTCGCGTTGGACCGCTTCCGCATACGGCTTCATCACCGTGCGGAACGTGACTTCGTGGTCAGGCGTAAACACCGCCCACTTGAGATGATCCTCTGCGAGCGCTTGTCGGCCGCCCAGGAGCGTCGCCGCCGGAAGCGCGGCAGCGGTGGCCAGAAACCTGCGTCGGTTCATGTGATCCTCCCTGATATTTTCACTGCCCAGATTGGGCACACTTTCAGTAAGCGCGTCCTGGCCCACGCGGATGCCGGTTCGGCGCAACAGATGCAACCGACAACAGCATCCAACACGGTCAGGCGTCAACGCGCGCACGCTCCCAGGTAATCGGAAACACGCCGTCCAGCACAAGCGGTTCGCCGGGCCGAAGCCTTTGCTCCGGCTCGCCTTCGATTTTCATGACGTTCGGTCGCGGATCCCAGCGGGCGTCGCGGCCGGCGTAGCGTACCGATATGGCGGCCCGTCGGTTGGACAGCGGATTTGCGCCCGCGCCGTGGACGGTCAGCGGGTGGTGACAGATGACATCGCCCGGCTCGCAGTCCCAGGACAGGAACCGGTACCGTGGATCACCCTTGTGCAGCGAAAAGTCGGGGCACGGCTCGAGCGCCGCGTTGGCGAATTTCGAATCCTTGTCGGGCGTGATCGCCTGATAGAACTTGCCCCATTTGTGGGAGCTGGCGACGTATTCCACGCCGCTGCCCTCCAGCGTCACCGGAGTTAGTGCGACCCACAGCGAGATGATGTCATTTCCGAGCGCTGGCCAGAACGGCAGGTCCTGATGCCACTGGGTGACTTCACGCGTGCCAGGCTCCTTGATGAAGGCCTGATCGTAGAACAGCGATACCCGATCGGCCTCCAGCAGTGTGGCGCCGAGTTCCGGCAATGGGGAGTTGAGGGCAAAGTCGCGGAAATCCGCATCCCAGCGCCACATGAAAACGTTCATGTGGAAGCGGCCGGGATCTCCGGCCTTGGTCGCCTCGCGCGCGCGTGTGCCCGGGTTGGCGAGAAGCCGGTCGACCGCCGGTGCCATGCGCTCGATCCAATCGCGGTCGAACACCTGGCGCACGCAAATGGCTCCGTCTTCCTTGAACCGGACGATGTCCTGTTGGGTGGCCGGACGCAAAGGATGCTTGTTCATGGCGTTTTCCCCCGGGGATTTTTGCTTGGTCGGGCCGGTTCCAAAAAAGCTGCGCCCGAGGCCCCTGCCGCGCAACTGCCGAACCCGCGATGTCCGCACTGTGGACATTGCGACGCGGGTCCGGAACCCCATTTTCCGGGCCGCATTATCAGCGGATAAACTGCGGTTCGGGCACCCCGATGGGTAAGGCAACGACCAAGCGGTGGTCTGCACGGGTCACCGAGAAGAGCGATGCGCTCAACCTCGATCGCGGAGTATTCACCTGGAAGGATCCTAAGCGCATTGCCGCCTCGTTACGGCATTCGGCGCAGCGCAGCAGGCGTCGCAAGGCCGATCCCTATCGCTCGGCACTCTCGATGTTGACATTCTATATCAATCGCGCCGGCAAGAACCTGTCGGCGGCGCAGCGCAAGACGTTGCAGCGTGCTAAAGGCGAGTTGCGCCGGCAGTTCGGCATCACGACGAAGCCGCGCTAGCGGGCTCTGTGCCGACACGCGGAAAGGTCGATCACGCGCGAAAATTGGGCACGAGCCCGAGACTTGTGCCGCCTCCCGCAACGAGGCGCGGACCGACAGCGTCCGGCTGATGCGAATCAAGGCCGGATTTTGCCGAGCACACGTTGCCCGCGAGGGCGGTGAGGAAGTGCTCCCCCCAGGTATCGATGTCGTTGTCGGAGATCGCCTGAAACAGCGCCGCGTGGCGCTGGCGGCGCTCTTCAAAGGTCATACTCAGAGCCCGCTCGATCGCGTTCCCGACCGATTCTGGATCGTACGGATTGACCAACAGCGCAGCGCTACATTCGGCAGCAGCGCCGGCAAACCGAGACAGAATGAGCACGCCCGGCTCTTCCGGATCCTGCGCCGCGATATATTCCTTGGCGACCAGGTTCATGCCATCGCGCAACGGCGTGACCAAGCCGACGCGCGCCGCACGGTAGAGCCCGGCCAACACGCTGCGGCTGTACGCACGGTTGACGTAGCGGATAGGCGTCCAGGAGGCTTCGCCGAAGGTCGCGTTGATGCGGCCCGCGGCGGCGCCGAGCTCGCGCTCCATTTCGGCATATTCGGCAATTTCGGACCGACTCTTGGGCGTGATCTGCAGGTAGGTGACCAGCCCGCTCCAATCGGGATGAGCCTCGAGAAAGCGCTGGAAGGCCTCCATTCGCAATGCGAGACCCTTGGTGTAGTCAAGCCGATCGACTCCGATCATCATGATATGACCGGACAGACTATCCAGTACGTTCTTCACGAATGGCGTACGCCCGGCGCGGCGTGCAAGCCGATTGAACTCCGCGGTTTCGATACCGATCGGAAAGCTGCCGACGCGCACACGGCGGTCGCCGACGGCGAAGGTGTCCGCGTCGATACGCGGCAGCCGGCACTCCTGCGCGAGATAGCGCTTGAAGTTGCCGGCGTCGCTGTCGGTCTGAAAGCCGAGCAGATCGTAGTGGGTCAACGTCGGGATCAGCCGCTCATGGTTCGGCAGCGCCGTCAGGAGTTCCGTCGGCGGAAACGGAATATGCAGAAAGAAGCCGATGCGATTGCGATAGCCGCGTTCGCGTAGCATGCGGGCGAGTGGCATCAGGTGATAATCATGCACCCAGATCAGATCGTCGGGTTGCAGGAGCTTTTGCAGTTCGCTTGCAAAACGCTCGTTGACCCGCATATAGCCGGTGAGGTCGCGGCGCGAGAACTCGGCGAGGTCGAGCCGGTAGTGCAGGATCGGCCACAGCACCCGATTGGCAAAGCCATTGTAGTATTCGTCGTAATCTTCCCGGGCGAGGTCGGTGACCACGTAGGATAGGCCGCCCTGATGGACTTCGCGCGTTGATGCGGTTTCTTCCGGGGCGACCCGGCCGCTCCATCCGAACCAGATGCCCGGCTGGCGCCGCAAGACGGCGCGCATCGCAACCGCAAGACCGCCGGCCTGCGCGTTGCCTTCGCGGTTCGGGAGCGCGACCCGGTTGGAGACGATGATCAGCCGCGCCAATATCGATCCTCCCAGCTTCGCGACAGCCGCATTCCGCTCAGGATCAATCCCGCCATCGAATAGGTTTGCGGAAAATTTCCCCACAAGGCGCCATGCTGGGGATCGATATCTTCGGACAGGAGTCCGAAGCGGTTGCGGTGTTTCAATACGTCGATGAACAAATCGTGCGCCTCTTCGCGCCGCCCAAGCGACCACCACGCATCGACCAACCAGAATCGACAGGTCAGAAAGGCTGTCATAGGCAGCCCGAAGTCGTCGGCGCTGACGTAACGCATAACGTGTTTCTCGCGCAAAAGTTCACGCTCGATTGCAGCGACCGTGCTGATGAAGCGGTCATCGCTTACCTCGATGACGCCGAGGTCCGGCAACAACAGCACGCTGGCGTCGAGATCATCCGCCCCGAACGCGGCGGTAAATGCGCCGCGCGCCGGGTTCCACGCCTGATCAAGCAATGCTTTCTGGATCGGATCGGCGGTCTTGTTCCAAAACGAAGCGCGGTCGTACAGGCCGAGGTGGGACGCGATGGCGGCGAGCCGCTGGCAACCGGCCCAACACATGGCGGCCGAATGGGTGTGTATGCGCCGGCGCAGACGATGTTCCCAAATCCCGGCGTCGGGCTCGAGCGCCAGCTTGGCGGCCTTCGCACCCAGGGATTCCAGCAGGTGGAACAGGCTCGCGTCGGCCAGGCTTGGGCAGGCGCTGGTCGAAGAACATCGGCATGGCTGCGAGGATCACGCTGCCATAGGTATCGTGTTGAACCTGCTCCGCTGCCGCGTTGCCGATGCGCACCGGTCCGTCGCCGCGGTAGCCTGCGAGGTGTGGCGCGGTGCGCTCGTCCATCGGGTCGGTGGGGACGACGCTATAGACCGGCCGCAGCGGGTCATCGCGATTAGGCGGCGATCCCGAGCGTGTAGATATGAATTCCTCCATGGTCTGCGTCGCGCCGATGCGGTTGAGCGCTTTCACGACGAAATAGGCGTCGCGTACCCAGCAAAAACGATAGTCCCAGGTCCTACCCGATCCGGGCGCTTCCGGAATGGACGTGGTGTGAGCCGCGATGATGCCGCCCGTCTCCTCGAAGGTGCTGAGTTTGAGCGTGATGCCGGCGCGGATGATGGCGTCCTGCCAATCGTACGAGATCGACAGCCCGCGTACGAAACCGGTCCAATAATCGCGGGTGCGATCACAGAATTCGCGGCAGGTCGTCTGCAGATCGCCGGTGAACGGCTCGTCGGGACCGAAGACGAGATGCAGTGGCCGATTGAGGACGAAGGGCGCCTCGCGCTCAATCAACGACAGTGGTGCGTCGGTCGTAAGTCGAATAACCTGATCGTCGCCTTGGAAGCGAATGTGGTTGCTGCTCGCCGCGTGTCGGCTGAAAAATTCGCCGTAGTTGTGCGTCGGTCGCACCCGAATGGTAATACGCGGGAGGCCCTTCAGCGGTTCGATGATACGAAACAATTGGGGCGGGCGGAAAATGCGTTCGTAGTGGCGAAAGCGCGGCGCAAAGTCCGTAATGCGCACGCTGCCGCCATGGCGATCGCTCAGGGTGGTGCAGACGATTGCGGTATTTCGCAGGTACTCCGACTGGTATGTAACCATGCCGTCGAGCACAACATCGGCAAAGCCTTTCTCCTCATCACCCGCCAGCAGGCGACAGAAGATCGGGTCGCCGTCATAGCGCGGATAACACCACCAGACGATCCGCGCGTTCGGGTCAAGCAGGGCGGCCGTGCGGCCGTTGCCGATGAGAGCGAGATCGAGCCCGTGATCGCTCATGCGGGCGCGCCTTCGTTTGCCGTCACCATGCGATGGAGCCAGCGGCGCACGCCCTCAGGGGTCTCGAAGTGAAAGTCGACGCCCTTGCTCCGACGCCGCACCGATATGGCAAGCCCATTGAAGTCCGGCATCACCGCAAATGCGGATTGATCCGTGATGTCATCGCCGATGAAGATCGGGCGTCGTTTGGCGAACGGCGCGCCGCGCATCAGTTCGCGAACAGCGGTGCCTTTGCTGAAACCCCGATGTTTGATCTCGACGACGCAAGTGCCTTCCAGAACCTCGACGGCTGATGCCGGCATTTGCGCACAGATCGCGGCGACCGTGGCACGAACATATCGTTCCTGTTGGGGCACCAGGCGGTAGTGCAGAGCAAGCGAATATCCCTTGTCTTCGAGCAGGATTCCGGAGCCCGCCCGTGCGACCGCGGCGAGCTCGTGCTTGAGTGCCGGGTCGAGTGGGTCGGCATGACGCCGACGCACCGGAGCGCCAGCGGAAGGCCGGAGCTCGGCGCCATGACCGCCGATGGCCGCCAGCTGCAGTGGCGCGAAGACGTGGTCGAGATCGTCGAGTGTCCGTCCGCTGACCAGCGCGGTTGCGCCTGCTGTCCGCTCGATCAGGCGGCGCAGGGTATGCAACAATGACTGCGGGACCAGAATGTCGAGAGGCGTTGGCGCCAGTTCGAGAATCGTGCCGTCCACGTCGAGTAGAATCGCCCACTCGCGTAAATCGGGAACGAGCGTCGGCGCCTCTACGCCCGTAACACTTGCCTGCATTTGCTAATTGTCCGCGCTTGCGATTACCCCATCAAACTCCACAACGCGTTCGGATTATGATGGTTCCGTTGGCGTTGGCTGCGCAAACAATAACGCCTCCGCCGGGCGGTCACCCGCGGAACCGTGTCAATGGAACGCAGATCCCCTGTCACTGGTTCCCGATCGGTCCCGGCTCTGGTTGCCGATATATAAAGCCTGACTGCCCGCTATGAACGTCGCACTCAAAGGGACGCAAACAAATATATGTTTCCAGTGTGGTTTTTGGATGTCGCGACCGTGCTTGAGCACGCGAGCGCAATTGCGGGAACTCCAAATCGACCACACCATTAGGGAATCACTTTGGGGTGCGATACCCTTCTCAGCCGAAGCAAGCTGGAGCGTTGCCCATGCAAGTCCTGTTCATCGGACACGCCTATATCGATGTGACCATCGTGACAGGTCATGTTCCGGTTGGCGACGAGAAGGACGTGGCGACCGAATATGCGGTATCTTTTGGCGGCAACGCCGTCACGGCAGCGTTCTGCTGTGCAAAGCTCGGGGTCAAGCCCGACCTGGTCGCCACTGGTGCCGATGACTGGCTCGGCCGCATGTTCCACGACATGGCGCGGAAGTACGAGGTCGAGCTCCACATCCGCAAAGTCCGCCGGTCATCGCTGTCGTTTGTGATGCCGCACGCCGGGGAGCGCGCGATTCTGCGGGCTCGCGACGATCGCTATCTGCATCCGTTTCCGTTGCTTGATCTTACCGGCTGTCGCGCCCTCCATGTCGACGGCCACCAGCCCGACGCGGCAATGTTCTACGCCCGCGCGTGCCGTGAAGCCGGGATCCTGACATCGCTAGACGGCGGTGGCGTGCGCGTCAACACTCACGAATTGTTGGCGTTCATCGACGTCGCCATTGTGTCAGAGCGATTTTGCCAGCAACTGAAGATGTCCCCGACGCAGGTGCTCGACTATCTGACGGAGCGGGGCTGCCGTGTCGGCGGAGTGACGCTCGGGGAACGAGGCCTGCTCTGGTACGACGAGGGCGGCCGAAGAAGTACGCTCCCGGCGCTTCCGGTCCCTGCCCGTCGCGTCATCGATACCAGCGGAGCGGGCGACGTGTTCCACGGCGCCTACGTCTTTTCCTATCTCACCGACCCGCAGAAGGCGTGGGTGGATCACTTCCGGTTTGCACGTGCGGCCGCCGCGTTCAAGGTCCAACAACTCGGCAATGAGGCAGGCCTGCCAACCGCGGCCGACGTTGTCGCCATGGACCGTGAATTGAATCAAGCGGTGGCGTGATCAAGCGTCGACAGCAATCGGCTTCAGCCATTCCCGCATCGTCGCCGGAGGCAAAGGGTGTGCGACGTAGAAGCCCTGCGCTTCATCGCATTTCCAAGCAGCCAGCATGTCATAAGCCTCGCGGTTCTCGATTCCTTCGGCAACGACCTGGTAGCCGAGATCATGCGCCATATAGATGACGGCGCGCACCAGTTTCTGATCATGTTCGCTGGTGGCGAGCCCGGTGATGAACGACTTGTCGATCTTGAGGACATTGGCGGGAAACTGCTGAAGGTAAGACAGACTGCTGTAGCCGGTGCCGAAATCGTCGATTGCGATCGACACGCCCATGCGCTTGATGGCGCGCAGTTGGTCCAACACCCGCAGGTTGTCACCGAGCAACGCATTCTCGGTGAATTCCAATTGTATAGCGCGTGCGCTGACCCCGTGTTTTTGCAATATGTTGCCCACGCGTACGGCAAAATCGGACTCTTCCAGGTTGCGCGCTGAGGCGTTTATAGAGATTCGTGCAACGACCCGGTCGCCCTGCCATTGCGCGATCTGATTGATCGCGAGGTTGAGCACCCAGTCGGTGAGCGGGCGGGTGAAGGCTGTCTCCTCTACAAGCGGGATGAATTCCATCGGCAGCACGTCGCCCAGTCGGGGGTGGCGCCAGCGCAGGAGCGCTTCGGCGCCCGAGCATTGACCGGATGCAAAATTGACGACTGGCTGATACATCAGCGTAAACTCATGCCGGCGTTCGAGTGCGTCGCGCATATCGCTCAGAAGCATGAAGCTGCGCGCGTGCGCTCGATCATGCAATTCATTGTAAGAGGCGACCAGCCGTCCGGCCGCGCGCGCGTCATCGCCGGCATTGAATAGGCGGCGCAGAACGTCACGCGGGCTCACTGCATCGGTCGTGAACGCATAGACGCCCATTACTGGGTCGGGCGTCACCGGAATGCCGGAGCACGAAATTGTTTCGTGCAGGCTGGCATGCAAATCGTTGGATACATCCTCCCAGCTGCGATGCGTCGCCTCGTCCAACACGACCAGGCAGCGGGCAAGTCCGACATGATAGAGGCGCGGACCATTGCCGAATGCGCGCCGGATGGCATCGGTGGAGTTCCTGATCAATTCTTCCGCATAGGCCGCGCCGAGCACTCGCATGCCGTGGCTGATCTGCTGCGGAGAAACGAGCTCGATCAGAACACCAACCCTGCGCTCGCCGGGACAGCGCTTTGCCAGATCCTCGAGGTCCTCGAATAGCTGGTGTTCGTTCGCGAGGCCACTCGCCGGATCGATGCGGCCGATCGTGTTCTGCAGTTCGATCTGGGTCATGACCATTGCTGCCAGATCAACGAGCACGCGGCACTCGTCCTCACTCATGGTACGGGGCTTGTCGTCGATCACGCACAGCGTCCCGAGTCCATAACCGGAGCGAGTGATAAGGGGGGCACCGGCGTAAAAACGGATCCCGGCCTGCGCCAAAAGGCTTGTTCTAAATCTGGCGTCGTCGAGCAGATTGGGGACGACGAAAACCTCGTCGCTGTGAATGGCGTAGTTGCACGGTGCTTCAGCGCGCGGGATTTCCGCAAGGTCGACGCCGACCCGTGATTTGAACCATTGTCGGTCGCGATCGGTAAGGGAAATGGTCGAGACGGGGGCGCCGAGCAGGCGGCTGGCCATCCGGGTGATCCGATCGAAACTCTCGCTCGGGGCCGTATCGAGCAGCTGAAGGTTGCGCAGTGCATTCAACCGCGCTTCCTCGTTCTCGATGATCTCGCGCTTCATCTCCGAGTACCGTCGATCAAATGACTACCTGTTACCGCAGTGGCGAGATTAATGCGAACCGGAGGGGCTGCGCCAGCGCTGTAAGCCTCGGTAACTCAATAATGATTGCGCGATACACAGTGCCCGAGGAGGGGAACGCGGATTCGAGCGCAAGTGGCGGTCTTATGCACGCAAAACGCGTATTTCTTTGTCGCTCCTATTTTGCGCCAGCCGCCGCATAGTCATAAACGACGCAAACCCGGATCACACCTTGCGCGCGGATGACCTCGACGGACACCGCGTTCCTGTCGCGATGAACCATGAGATCGACGCTTGCCTCACAAAGTCGCACGTTGCGCAGCAACACATGATCCAGGAAAGGCGGAAGATAAGGGTCGTGCAAGGAGATCTCATTCCGGCCCGGGTCGAATGTCAGGCCGAGGATCGCCTGCAGAAGTAGAAACGGGGTCCCGGCGGCCCATGCTTGCGGCGAGCAGGCGACCGGATAGAGCGTCGGCCCACGACCGCGGCGCCGTTGGAAGCCGCAGTAGAGTTCGGGCAGGCGCCGCAGGTCCATGTAGGCTGCGGCCTCAAATATTGCCTGCAGGATCTTGCCGGCGGCGTCCTTGCGTCCGTAATGCGCAAAGCCGAGCGCGATCAGCGCATTGTCGTGCGGCCAGATGGATCCGTTGTGATAGGACATTGGGTTGTAGCGGACCTCGTCGCTCGCCACCGTACGGATGCCCCAACCGGAAAAGAACCGAGGCCGCATCAGTTGGTCGATCAGGGTTGCGGCGCGTTGTGGATCGGCAATGCCGGTGAACAACAATTGGCCTGCATTGGATGTGCGCACACGGCACGCGTTTTTTCCACCATCCAATGCGAGCGCGTAGGAATCGATTTCGGGACACCAAAAGGCCTGCTCGAAGCGCTCCGCGAGAAGCGTTGCCTGAGCGTCGAGGGCGGCCGATCTGACATGGTCGCCGAGCCGCGCCGCGCAGCGCGCGGCCAGTCGCTTGGCCGCATATACGTAGCCCTGGACCTCGGCCAGCGCGATCGGCCCCTGAGCCAGCGAGCCATTCGCATGAAATATGGAATCGTGCAAGTCCTTCCAGCCTTGATTGACGAGACCGAGCTCGTTGGTGCGTTGGTATTCCAGGAACCCGTCTTGATCAGGGTCGCCTGGCCCGTTGATCCAGGCCAACGCCGCCTCGATCGCGGGCCATAGTTCCTTGAGCGTCTCCAAATCACCGGTTCGCTCGGTGTAGAGTCCTGCCAGCATGACGAAAAGCGGCGTCGAGTCGATGCTGCCGTAATAGAGGCCGAATGGGACCTCGCGCAACGCGGCCATCTCGCCGAGCCGCATTTCATGCAAAATCTTCCCCGGTTGGGCGTCGGCTTTGTCGTCTGCAGCTGTCGCCTGATAGCGAGCGAGCCTTTTCAGGACACCGCGCGCGACCTCGGGATCGAGCCAAAGAATTTCCTGCGCGGTAATCAGGCCATCGCGCCCGAATGTGGTCGAGTACCAAGGGATGCCGGCGAACGGATAACGTCCATCCGGCGTCTGTGTCGTCAGCATGTTAAGATCAGCCATCGAGCGGCACAGCACCTCGTTGAAGATAGCATTGGAGGTTTGCACCGTTGCCATCTGCCGGGTTGCAGCGCGTTTTTCCCGGCCGGCCGCAATCATGCTTTTGAAGAAGTTCAGCGGGCGCGTTTCGGGCGGGTCGCAGGCCAACGCGACAAAGATCGTAACACTTCGGGCGGGCGCAAGACCGATCTGGTAACGCGCCACGTGCGGTTCGAGCACGCTCGGCGCTGGATCGAAGACGATCTTCGTGCGACGCACGGCGCGATCGAGCCCTTGGTATGTCAGCAGCACCTCGTCCGGACTGATCAGCGGGCGCCGCGCTATGCCGCGTCGCGCCCGGTGCGTTCCACGGACTTCGAAAATATCCCCGAAGTCGCTTGCAAAACTCAGCGACAGCTCGAAGCTGACGGCTCGATCGCCGTGATTCTTCACCGCTAGGCGCTGGTAGGCGGTCTTGTGCCAAACGAACGTAGTGCGCACGATATGCAGCGTGTCTTTTTGCAGCACGATCCGGTCGCCGGCGAAAAAATCGGGATTGGTGAGGTCGGCGCTCAGTGCCGAGTTGTCATCACGCACGTTGCTGCCGAGCAACAACATGGGTTCTCCGTCGAAGCGCAATTCGAACAGTGACGTAAAACGAGTGTCGTTGTGGAAAAGCCCATCAGCTCCCCCGGGCGTGGCACCGATGTCCCCGTGACTGTCCAGCACCACGAAAGTGTCGTCGTGCTTGAGCGTGTAACGCGGCCGCGACGGAAGGTCCGTTGCCGGAATGTAGAACGGAACTTCGGGCACGCCCCGGGCGGGCTTCGGCCCGGCCATGGGCTCGATGTCAGGTCGTTTCAATTCTTCCGGCAGCATAAGTCGTCCATTGAATTGCATGTATTCGGCGCGCGGAGGCGTTGCAAACTACTTTCAGCCTTGTGGGCACAATCACGATCAGCCGCTGATTCCAGCACGTTTATGTATGGCTCCGGCTTCCAGCATCGCGATTACATCGTCGGCCATAGTCACCCAGCCAAACACGTGCTCGAAATTCCAGAATGTTGCCTGACGATTGAAATCAGGGCCCGAGTGGTTCATGGCATCTTCGACCAGAATGGGCCAGAATTCGCTGAAGAAGGCACTGCGCGCGGTGCTCTCCACGCAGACATTTGTGGCGATGCCGGTGAACAGCAGGTAGCGGATATTCTTGGACAGCAGATAGGGCTCCAGCTCGGTGCGGCAGAAGCCGTTGTAACGCGATTTGCGCACCACGCGATCACCGGGCTTCGGTGTCAGCGCGTCCACGATCTGCCAATCCCACGTATTCTCGATCAAGAGCTTGCCTGCCAACTCCGGGCGCTCGCGCATCATGATCAGTGCCAGTTCCTTGTGGTAGGCGGGCGAGGACGGGTCGCCTGCATCACTGAGGTCGGGTTTGAATGCCATCTGCAAATAGACCACCTCAATCCCCGCTTTGCGGCCGGCGTCGAGCAGGCGGCGGTTCACCGCAATCGCGCGCGCCGCGCCCGAGATGTCGAAGCCGGCGAGATCGAACATGCCGCCCTTGGAGGCGAACGCGTTCTGCATGTCGACCACGATCAACGCGGTTTGCGCAAGATCGATCCCGACCGGTCGCGGCCTTGCCGCCAACGTGATCATGCTGGCAATCCTCCTCGAAACAGCCGTTCGCCCGGATTTGCCGCATTTTGCCGCGCTTTATGATCGCGCGGTGACGCGGGTGCGAGCATTTTCGGTGACACGGCTACGGTACCACAGCCTGGGATACTCCCAGCGGGTGGAGCCATAACAATTGTGCCTTGGTCGACGGAACTGCGCGGGCTGCCCGCGAATTAACCACTGGCCGTCCGCACATCGGAGGAGCCCGTGCACACTGGATTGCGAACCGCCCTGCACATCGCGGCGATCTTATTGCTGTGTCCGCTCGCGCTCAGCCTGGACTCAGACGCGGAGCAACGTCAGGTCGTGCAATCGCAATCAGCAGAGCCATCCGCGGCGCCCACACCCGCACCGCCGTCGTCGCCCGACACCGCACCGGCTGGCACGCCGGCAACGGTGCTGGACGATCAGCAGGTGACCGCAATTCTCGGTAAGGGCGTTCGCGGCCGCGAGGGTGAGGACATGGGACGGATTGTCGATGTGATCGTCAATCGCTCCGGGCAGGTACGTGCGGCGGTGATCGACTTCGGCGGCTTCCTCGGCGTCGGCAGTCGCAAGATTGCGGTCGACTGGAATGCTTTGCGGTTCGAGCCGGGCGGCAAACCCGATCGTATCACCGTCGACTTGACCCGGAACAGCGTGCGCCTGGCACCCGAATACAAGGAGGGTGCGCCGGTGGTGGTGCTTGGTCTGCCCGATACGGCGCCTGCGGCGACCGGCGGTGCCGCCAGGGACCAGGCAAAGGAGAGATGATCGCCGGCCATCCGAACACGACGAAAGATCGGTCCACCCCGCACGATCCGAATGAGTCGCGTGAGGCCGATGCTCGCATGCAGGAAAAAGCGTCTTTGCCAGCGATCATCGACCGTCCGCCCGCGCCCTCGCGCACGAGCCTTCGCGGACTCGACTGGTTCGTATTCTCCATCGCGAACGTACAGACCGGTTTTGGTCCCTTCATCGCCATCTATCTGACCGATCAGAAGTGGACCCAGGTTGATATCGGAATGCTGCTGACCGTCGGCGGCCTGGTGGCCCTGGTCGGTCAGGTCCCGGGCGGCGCACTCGTCGATGCGGTGCGATCCGAACGCCGCGTCTCCATGGTGGCAGTCGTTATTATTGCAGCAAGCGCCCTGTTGATGACGCTATGGCCGATCCTGGCCGTCGTACTTGCTGCACAAGTACTACATGCTGCCGCGAGCTGTGTTCTCGGCCCCGCAATTGCGGCAATCAGCCTCGGCCTCGTCGGTCATTTCGCCATTGCGGATCGGTTGGGCCGCAACGCCTGCTTTGCGTCAATCGGCAATGGTCTATCGGCGGCCGCGATGGGGGCAATCGGATACTATGTTTCCAACCAGGCGGTTTTTGTCCTTACGGCCGCCCTGTGCGTGCCGACGATCATTGCTCTCGCGTACATCCGGGATGACGAGATCGATCCGACGCGCGCGCATGGAGGCATCCCCGACAAAAGCCATGGGGAATTGGCGTCGGAATGGGCTTTCGTGCGCAGCATCATCGGCAACCGCGCCCTGATGATTTTCGCTGGTGCGGTCGTATTGTTCCAACTCGCGAACACCGCCATGCTGCCCTTGATCGGCAGCACTGTGACCATGCGATCGAGTCATATGGCCACGGTCCTGGTTGCCGCCTGCATCGTCGCGCCACAGCTTCTGGTCGCGTTGTCCTCGCCCTGGGTCGGCCATCAGGCACAGCTCTGGGGACGGCGCCCGCTGCTCATCATCGGTTTTGCGGCGCTGCCGGTCCGGGCTGTGCTGGTTGCAACGACGGTGGATCCATATCTGCTGGTGGCGGTGCAGGCGCTCGACGGAATTTCGGCGGCCGTGCTTGGCGTTCTGGTTCCGCTTGTGATCGCCGACACGACCCGGGGGACCGGTCACTTCAATCTCGCCCAGGGGGTCGTCGGCGCCGCCGTCGGGATCGGTGCGTCGTTCAGTACCACGCTTGCCGGATACTTGACCGATCAGTACGGCAGTTCGGTTGCCTTCTTGGGACTGGCAAGCGTGGCGCTGTTGGGGCTCGGGCTCGTCGTCGCGCTGATGCCGGAAACGAGGCCGGAGAACCGATAGTGGCAATCGGCTAGATGTTCGCCACCCGCAGGCGCGGGACCGCGACCTCCGACAGACTACGATAGACCGCGAGATAGTCGTTGGCCATGCGGCGGGCCGTGAACCGCTCGTCAAAGCATGCCCGTACCTTGGCGCGCGAGAGCGTCGACAACCGGCTGACCGCTGCAACGGCGCTGGTTTCATCTTCGACGATGAAACCGCTAACGCCGTCCTCGATGACTTCCGGGACCGAGGCGCGGTTGAAGGCGATCACCGGTGTGCCGCAGGCCATCGCCTCGATCATCACCAGGCCAAACGGCTCCGGCCAGTCGATCGGCACCAGCAACGCGATAGCACCGCTGAGAAACGCCGATTTCTGTTCGTCGGCGATCTCGCCGACATAGTCCACGAATGGCAGGCTCATGAGCGGCCGAATCTGTTCCTCGAAATAGTCGCGGTCCACTCTGTCGATCTTGGCCGCGATCTTGATCGGAAGCCCGCAGCGCTCAGCGATCCGAATGGCGCGATCGACCGATTTTTCCGGCGAAATGCGACCAAGAAATGCAAGATAGGTCGGCGCCACCGGCTGCGGCGTTAGCAGCTGCGCGGGCGCGCCGTGATGGATCGTCTTGATCCAGTTGGCGTGCGGTACCGGGCGCCGCTGCGAATTCGAAATCGATACGACCGGAATCGACCCGAATGTCGAAAATACCGGTTGCAGTTCTGCGAGGTCGAGCCGCCCGTGCAGGGTTGTCACGAACGGCGTGGACTGCCGTGAAAACAGGGAAAACGGATAGTAGTCCAGGTGAAAATGCATGACATCGAATTGGTCGGCCTGCCGCCGCACCCGCTCCAACATGGTCATGTGCAGTCCCATCGGATCGCGGATCGATCCATCGAGACGCAGAGCACGCGGCCACACCGCTTCGAGCCTTGCTGACGTGCAGGAATTGCCGCTCGCAAACAGCGTCACGTCGTGACCAAGAGCGACGAGTTCCTCGGTGAGCCATGAGATGACGCGTTCGGTACCACCGTACAGTTTCGGCGGCACGGCTTCGGTCAGCGGCGATATCTGCGCAATGCGCATATGAACTCCATGTGGGCCCGCTCCGAGCGCGGGCGCAAAAGTAATTTAAGACGCGTAGGGCGAAGCCCCGTTCCTCTAACAATCAGGATCAGGAGTTGTTCCTTGAAACCCATTGGCACATGGCGCGTTGCCCTCGTGGTGGGCCGCCTTGGGGGGCGATGAAAACACGATGGCGTTTTGGCGGCACGTGCGCCGCAGGAACAGGTGCTGGGTATGGATGATCTGTGTCGCTATGCCACTCGCCCGTTGGCTTTCATTGCACGCTATCTCGCGCGCCGCCCGGTGTCGCATACCACGATCCTGAGTGCCGTTGTCGCCGCAGTCGGTTTCTCGGTCATGACCCAATACGGGGTCAAAACCCTGGTCGATGCATTGTCCAACCCGGCGCATGAGGGCCAAGCCGTCTGGCTCGCATTTGCGTTCCTGCTGTCGTTGATTGCGGCCGATAATCTGCTGTGGCGCCTGGCAGGCTTCATTGCAAGCCACGCGTTCGTGCGTGTCAGTGGCGACTTGCGCAGCGATCTCTTCAGGCATCTGACCGGCCACGCACCGGCTTATTTTCAGGACCGGCTGCCGGGCATGTTGACGAGCCGCATCACAGCCACGTCGAACGCCGTCTATACGATTGAGAGCATGTTCATCTGGAACCTGTTGCCGCCGTGTATTGCGACGTTTGGGGCCATCATTCTGGTGTTCTCGGTGAGCGCCCCAATGGCGGCCGCGCTGGGAACGATCGCGGGTGGTCTCGTCATCTTGATGTTCCGGTTGGCGGCGGCCGGCCGCGCGCTGCACCACGACTTTGCCGACAAGGCGGCAGCGGTCGATGGCGAGATGGTGGACGTGATCGGCAATATGCCGATGGTACGTGCATTCAGTGGCTTTTTACACGAGCACTCCCGTTTCGACCGGGCGGTCGAGCGCGAAATGACGTCCCGGCGGCGCAGCCTTCTGTATCTCGAGAAGCTGCGGTTGACCCATGCGCTCGTCACCGTGGTGTTGACCATCGGTCTTCTGGCCTGGGCCATCATGCTGTGGCAGCGCGGTGCTGCCACCACCGGCGAGGTCGTTCTCGTGTGCACGCTCGGAATGTCGGTGTTGCATGCGACCCGCGATCTCGCGGTGGCGCTGGTCGATGCCACGCAGCATCTCGCGCGTCTGTCGGAAGCGTTGGTGACACTGCTGTTGCCGCATGAGCTCATCGATCATCCGGAAGCGGTGCCGCTACAGCGGCGCGGCGCCCGCGTCGTTTTCGACGATGTCGGCTTCAGTTATCCGAATGGGCGCCGCTTGTTCGAAAACTTCAGCCTGGAGCTGCAGCCGGATCAGCGCATCGGCCTCGTCGGCCCGTCGGGCGGCGGCAAATCGACGTTGTTTGCGCTGCTGCAACGCTTCTATGACGTGCAGGACGGTCGCATTCTGATCGACGGACAGGATATCGCGCGGGTCACGCAGGACAGCCTACGTGCCGCGATCTCGGTTGTGCCGCAGGACACGTCTTTGTTCCAGCGTTCGGTCATGGAGAACATTCGATACAGCCGGCCGGACGCGTCCGACGAGGAGGTCTTGCAGGCTGCGATTGCCGCGCGCTGCGAATTTATCGAAGCGCTACCCGATGGCTTCGCCACCCGGGTGGGCGAACGCGGCCTCAAACTGTCCGGCGGCCAGCGCCAGCGCATTGCGATCGCACGCGGATTCCTGAAGAAGGCGCCCATTCTACTGTTGGATGAAGCGACATCGGCGCTCGACAGCGAGGCTGAGGAGGCAATTCGGGATGCGCTGGAACGTTTGATGCGCGGCCGGACCGTGATCGCGATCGCGCATCGAACTCTCGACGCTGCGCAGCTTTGATCGCATCGTCGTACTGCAGGCGGGTTGCATTGTGCAGGACGGCGCGCCCGACGCCCTGATCCGGCGCGAGGGCATCTATCGCGAGCTGGTGATGCGTGAGATGAGCCGGCTCGGGCGGCAGGCCGCGTGATGGCCCACCCGGGCGTCGAACGCAGCGCCAAGAGGCATCCACCAACCCCCCCCGGCAAGCTCGCAGGGATCCGAAGTGATTACTTCCGGCGCGAGATCGGTACGTATTCGCGCGGCGTTGCGCCGGTGTAGAGCTGGCGCGGGCGGCCGATCTTCTGGCTCGGATCCTCGATCATTTCCTTCCACTGGGCGATCCAGCCGACCGTTCGCGCGACCGCAAACAGCACAGTGAACATGCTGACCGGGAACCCCATGGCCTTGAGCGTAATGCCCGAATAGAAGTCGATGTTCGGATAGAGCTTCTTCTCGATGAAGTACTCATCATGCAGGGCGATCCGCTCGAGTTCGATCGCAACATCGAGGAGGGGGTCATCCTTGATCCCCATCTCGTTCAATACCTCATGACAGGTCTTCTGCATGATCTTGGCGCGCGGGTCGTAATTCTTGTAGACCCGGTGGCCGAAGCCCATGAGCCGGAACGGGTCGTTCTTGTCCTTGGAGCGTTTGATGAATTCGGGTATGCGCTCGACCCTACCGATCTCGGTCAGCATTTTGAGCGCAGCCTCGTTGGCGCCACCATGCGCCGGGCCCCACAGGCAGGCAATACCGGCAGCAATACACGCGAACGGGTTGGCCCCCGACGATCCGGCGAGCCGCACCGTCGAGGTCGACGCATTCTGCTCGTGGTCCGCATGCAGAATGAAGATACGATCCATGGCGCGCGCCAGAACTGGGTTGACCTTGTAGTCCTCGGCCGGCACCGCGTAGCACATGCGCAGGAAGTTCGACGCATAGTCGAGTTCGTTCCTCGGATAGATGAACGGCTGGCCGATCGTGTACTTGTAGGCCATCGCGGCGAGCGTCGGCATTTTGGCAATCATACGGATCGACGCGATCATGCGCTGAATTGGATCGGAGATGTCGGTGGAGTCATGGTAGAATGCCGACAGCGCGCCGACGCTGCCCACCATCACTGCCATTGGATGAGCATCACGCCGGAAGCCCTGGAAAAACCGGCTCATTTGCTCGTGAACCATCGTATGGCGGGTCACCCGATAGTCGAAGTCGGCTTTCTGCGCCGCGGTCGGTAATTCGCCGTAGAGCAGGAGATAGCAGGTCTCCAGAAAGTCGCCGTTCTCCGCCAGCTGATCGATCGGATAGCCACGGTAGAGCAGGACGCCTTCGTCACCGTCGATGTAGGTGATCTTGGATTCACAGCTTCCCGTCGACGTAAAGCCGGGGTCGTACGTGAACATCCCGGTGTCGTGATAGAGCTTGGCGATGTCGATGACTGAAGGTCCGATCGTTCCGTGCGAGATGTGGAACGTGGTTTCCTTGCCACGGACGATCAGCTTCGCAGTTTCGGTGTTGCTTTGGGCAGGGGTGGTCGCGTCCATGACCGTAGATCCTCGATCGTGACGGAGACTGCCTTCGTCAGGAGCAGCATTCGCAACCGGCTAGGCGGCGTACGCGCTGACGTTTGGCCTTCTGTGCGTAGCACCATCTAAGGGTGCGCTGCAAGATGGCGGCTTCAGCGGCGCGGACGGGCAGCGGAAATGCCCAACTAGCCGGCAACGCGCTGCGCGCTCTGGTCCGCCTGATCGGCCAGACGAGCCAAAGTCTCCTCCTTGCCGAGCACCGCCAGCACCTCGAAGATGCCAGGCGACGTGGTACGGCCGGTCAACGCGGCGCGTAACGGCTGGGCAACTGCGCCGAGCTTGAGGCCGGCGCGCTCGGAGAATGCGCGAACGGTCGCTTCGGTTGCCTCCGCGCTCCACGGCTCGACGGCTGCCAGTTCGTCGGCAACTTCGGCGACGAGCGCGCGCCCATCGGCGTCAAGCAGGGATTGGGCCTTCTCGTCGACTGGGATTGGCCGTTGCGCATAGAGGTAGCGAGCGCTCTCGATGAGTTCCACGAGGGTCTTTGCCCGTTCCTTGAGGCCGGGCATGGCGGCCAGGAGCTTCGCGCGCAGGTCGGGGGTCATTCGGGCCGCAAGTTCCTCGCCTTGTGCAATGTGCGGCAGAAGGCGCTCGATCTCAGCCAGGAGATCGGCGTCGCTGGTCGCACGAATGTAGTGCCCGTTGAGGTTCTCGAGTTTGGCGAAATCGAAGCGCGCCGGTGAGCGGCCAATCTGAGGCAGATCGAAGGCCGCGATCATCTCTTCAGTCGAGAAGATCTCCTGGTCGCCATGTGCCCAGCCGAGCCGCACCAGATAGTTGCGCATCGCGGCCGGCAGGTAGCCCATTGCCCGGTAGGCGTCGACGCCCAGCGCGCCGTGCCGTTTCGACATCTTGGATCCGTCCGGCCCATGGATCAACGGAATGTGCGCCATCACCGGCACATTCCAGCCGAGCGCCTCGTAGATTTGGACCTGGCGCGCCGCGTTGGTCAGATGATCGTCCCCGCGGATGATATGGGTGATGCCCATGTCGTGATCATCGACCACGACCGCAAAGTTGTAGACAGGGTTGCCATCCGAGCGGACCAGGATGAGGTCGTCGAGGTCTTCGTTGCGCCAGACCACGCGCCCTTGGACCTGGTCCTCGATCACGGTCTCGCCATCGAGGCGCGCCCGCAACCGGATCACCGGCTTAACGTCAGGCGGCGCCTCGCGCGGATCGCGGTCGCGCCAGCGTCCGTCATAGAGCCGCGAGCGACCTTCGCTGCGCGCCTTGTCGCGCATGTCCTCCAGCTCTTGCGGCGACGCGTAGCAGTAATAGGCGTTGCCGCTAGCCAGCAGCTGCGCTGCCACCTTGCGATGGCGCTCGACGCGCGCGAATTGCGAGATTGGTTCGCCGTCCCAGGTCAAACCAAGCCACTTCAGCCCATCGATGATCGCGTCGACCGCCGCCACCGTCGAGCGCTCACGGTCGGTATCCTCGATCCGCAATAGCATCGCGCCGCCGCGCGCGCGCGCATAGAGCCAGTTGAACAGGGCAGTGCGGGCTCCGCCGATATGCAGGAAGCCGGTGGGCGAAGGGGCAAAGCGGGTGACGACGGTCATTCAACCTCTTTGGTAGGAACGCGACGCAGGGTTCGTGAAAGCCGTGTATCATAGCTCCGGGGCAAGGTGTCACGCCAAATGCGGGCATCTTGGCGCCGCTGCCCGAATTTGCCACATAAGCCGCGCAAGGCAGCGCGCCGGCAGCAAGGACACCGAGGCCCAGCATCATGACTGAAACCGAAGCGGCAGCCGTGGAAGCCGGCCGCGATTTCATTCGCGACATCGTCGCGGCGGACCTTGCCTCTGGGCGGCATCGCAGCGTCGTCACGCGCTTTCCGCCCGAGCCGAACGGCTACCTCCACATCGGTCACGCCAAATCCATCTGTCTTAACTTCGGCATAGCGGAGGAATTCGGCGGCCGTTGTCACCTGCGCTTCGACGACACCAATCCGACCAAGGAGGAGCAGGAATATATCGATGCGATCGAGCGCGACGTTCGCTGGCTCGGCTTTGACTGGGGCCAGCACCTCTATCACGCTTCCGACTATTTCGAGCAGCTCTATGACTGGGCCGAATATCTCATTCACGTCGGCAAAGCCTATGTGGACGACCAGTCGCCGGACGAGATGCGGGCGGCCCGCGGCACGCTCACCGAGCCGGGGCGCAACAGCCCCTACCGGGAGCGCGGCGTTGCGGAGAACCTTGATCTGTTCCGTCGCATGCGCGCCGGCGAGTTCTCCAACGGCGCGCGGGTGCTGCGCGCCAAGATCGATATGGCATCGGGCAACATCAACCTGCGCGATCCAGTGCTCTACCGCATCCTGCATGCTAGTCATCCACGTACCGGCACCGCCTGGTCGATCTATCCGAGCTACGATTTCGCCCACGGTCAGTCCGACGCCATCGAGGCGATCACCCATTCGATCTGCACGCTGGAATTCGAGGACCACCGGCCGCTATACGATTGGTTCCTTGAAAGCCTGCCGGTGCCGTCACGCCCACGCCAGTACGAGTTTGCGCGGCTCAACCTCACCTACACGGTGCTGTCCAAGCGCGTCCTGACCGAACTCGTGCGGCAGGGCCACGTGAGCGGATGGGACGATCCGCGCATGCCGACCCTCGCTGGGTTGCGCCGGCGCGGCGTGCCGCCTGAGGCGATCCGCGATTTCGTCAAGCGCATCGGCGTTGCCAAGGCCAACAGCACGGTTGACGTTGCCATGTTCGAGCATGCGGTGCGCGAGGTTCTCAACCGCACCGCATGGCGGCGTATGGCGGTGCTGCGGCCGTTGCGGGTTGTGATCGAGAACTATCCGGAAGGTGCGGGCGAGACGCTGGAAGCAGTCAATCATCCCGACGATCCGGACGCCGGTAAGCGTACCATCCGCTTCGGCCGCGAGCTATTTGTCGAACGCGACGACTTCATGGAGAATCCGCCGAAAAAATTCTACCGGCTGTCGCCAGGGCGCGAAGTCCGCCTGCGCTATGCGTATTTCATCACCTGCCGCGAGGTGATCAAGAACGCCGCCGGCGAGGTGGTCGAACTACGCTGCACGTACGATCCGGCAACGCGTGGCGGCAACGCCCCGGACGGGCGCAAGGTACAGGCGACTCTGCACTGGGTCGCCGCGGCCGACAGCGTGAGCGCTGAGGTGCGGCTGTACAATCAGCTGTTCATACGACCGGAGCCGAACGCCGGCGATTTTGCCGGGGACCTCAATCCGCAATCCCTGGAGGTTCTGACCGATTGCCGGTTCGAACCGGTGCTCGCGCGTGACAACATCAATGCGCCGGTCCAGTTCGAGCGCCAGGGCTATTTCTACCGCGACCCCGACAGCACGCCCGGGCACCTTGTTTTTAACCGCACGGTCGGGCTGCGCGATACCTGGGCGAAAGTCTCGGGAAGCGCGTAAGCGGGATGACGCCGCCATCGCGTCCAGGCTAACATTGCACCGGGACAAACGCGCGAAGGGGGCCGCGCGATGGACAGGGGCATGGCGAGAGAGCGGGCTTGGGCGTGGCCACAAGCGGATGCGGCCACGCGCGCCGGCGTTGCCGGAACGCCGAACCTGGGATGGTTGACGCAAGGACTCGCCTCGGCATTTCAAGCAATCGCGGCCGAGGCGGCACCGGGGCGGCTGGTTCCCTGGGTGCCGATCGCGTTCGGACTTGGCGTTGCGATCTACTTCACGGCCGAGCGTGAGCCATCATGGATCGCCGCAGCGCTGCTCGCCGCTGCCGCGGTTTTAGTGGCGTTGCTGACCCGCCGGCGTGCATTTGCGTTTGCGGGCGCTGCGTTGATCGCGGCGGCAGCGGCCGGATTTGGTGTGGTGAGCCTCAAAAGTGCGCTCATTGCCCACCCCGTGCTCGAACGTCCAGCCTACGGCGTTAGCATCGCTGGGTTCATCGAGATGCGCGAAGAGCGCGAGCGCAGCGATCGCATGGTGCTCAAGGTCGTCAGCATCGAGGGCGAGCGGCTTGACACTAAGTTGGAGCGCGTTCGCCTTTCGGTTCGTCGCGGCATGGCCCCTGCGGTCGGTTCCTACGTGAGCCTGAAAGCGCGGCTCAATCCGCCGCTGCCGCCGCTGCGCCCCGGCGGGTATGACTTCGCCCGTGACCTCTATTTTCAGCGGATCGGCGCCATCGGCTTTGTCGCCGGCGCGATCAAGGTCGAGGAGCCTCCGTCCGCGCCCGGCCAGCGGCTGCGCTTTCTGAGCGCCATCGATGCGATGCGGGATGGGATTGATCGGCGTATCCGCGCTGTGGTTCCCGGCGATGCCGGCGCGATCGCGTCGGCCCTGATCACTGGCAAACGCGACGCGCTGTCGGCTTCCGTCAACGATGCCATGTACGTGTCCGGCCTCGCCCATGTGTTGTCGATTTCCGGCTAAGACCTGATGCCAGTTCCGCAGCTTGCCGCACCTTGCCGCTGCTGACCGCAAGCTCTTGCGTTTACTAAAAAATCCGACTAACAGCACGTGACCAGCAACCGCAGGGGTACGGAGCTTACCGCAAGCTGCTGCTTCCCATGCGGTTCCCAGGATCGGATTTTTCGAAGAGTGCTTCCCAGGAGAGACATCATGGAATTCACCAAGGCATCCGTCGCCGCGCTCACCGTCCCAGCCGACAGGGATGAGAT
Organism: uncultured Alphaproteobacteria bacterium; assembly: GCA_963833605.1. GTDB lineage: Bacteria > Pseudomonadota > Alphaproteobacteria > Rhizobiales > Xanthobacteraceae > JAFAXD01. Next base: position 19,268 of record CAWHYZ010000028.1, on the reverse strand, counting down.
CATCGAATGGGACACCACGTTGCCGGGCTTTGGGCTGCGCGCCCGCCGGGGCGGATCAAAGACGTGGGTCTGTCAGTACCGCGTCGGCGGCCGACAACGCCGGGAAACCCTAGGCGACGTGCGCAAGGTCGAACTGGCCGACGCCCGCAAGGCCGCCAAGCAGCGCTTCGCCAAGGTCGAGCTGGGCATCGACCCGCGCGCCGGGCAGAAGGCCGGGCTTACGCTCGGCGCAACCGTCAAACTCTACCTTGCTGCCAAGGAAGATCGGCAGCGGCCGGGCACGCACGTGCAGGCCAAGCTCCACCTGGAACGCTATTGGAAACCGCTCGCGGGGCTCGGCCTCGACACGATCACTCGCGGCGACGTGGCGGCGGTGCTCACAACATTGACGAAGGATCACGGGCGCACCGCGGCGACGCGGGCGCGGGCTAACCTCTCGGCGTGCATCGCCTGGGCGATCATGCAGGGCCACACCGACAAGGCCAACCCAGTGACCGGCACCGAAGATCCGGCCGCCGACATCCTGCCACGCGAGCGCGTGCTCGATGACGCTGAGATCGCCGCGATCTGGCACGCCTGCCTTGACGACGACTTCGGCCGGATCGTTCGGTTGCTGCTGTTGACCGGATGTCGGCGCGAAGAAATCGGCGCGCTCATGTGGGACGAGTTTGATCCAACCGCCGGCACGATCACGATCCCAGGGACGCGGACCAAGAACGGCCGCATGCACACGCTGCCGCTGCCGCCGCTCGCGCTCAGCATTCTCAACACGCTCGAGCGCAAGAGTGCCTACGTGTTCCCAGGCAGACGTGGCGGCAAGGCCGGGTTCAACGCTTGGAGCTACGTGACAATGGCGCTCAACACGCGGATCACGGTGGCACGCGGCAAGGCGCTGCCGCATTGGAGGATTCATGATCTCAGGAGGACCATGCGCACCGGGCTTGCTCGGCTTGGTGTGCCGTCAGAGATCGCGGAATTGTGCATCAACCACCAGAAGGGCGGCGTGCAAGCGATCTACGATCGGCACCGCTACTTGGCCGAGATCAAAGCGGCGCTCGCAAAATGGGCGAATCACGTCGCGCTGATATTGGACGGCAAGTCTGCTAACGTGGTGTCGCTCCGGGTCTGAACCGGGGCGGGCCGTCGGGATGTCTCACCACCCCGAACGGCCCTGACAGCAAGGCGATGGAGCGCCCCAGCCGTGTCACGCAAACCTATTGATCCCCGCGTGCGTTTGCCACCTGGCTACGGCGACAAGATCAACCGCGACATTGAACGCCTGCGAGTTGCTGATCCTTCGGACGCCCCGCCTGCGCCTAAACCTACCAAGCCTGCCGAGCCCGCCATCACCGGATCTCTGACGGCGATCGAGACGGCCGACACGGTGATGGCAACCGGTATCGGTGGCGTGCTCGGCACTCTAACCGCCGACGAGGCGGACGACGCGGCCGCTGTTAGTAGCACCGTCGCGTGGTCCGGGACGCTGACGGCGACCGAGGCGACCGACACAGCCACGGCATCCGGGAACGTCACCGAGCCGCAGCATGGATCGTCGGCCCTTGTGGCGGCCGTGATGGATCGCCTCAAGGCCGGACATGTCCCGGGCCGCGGCGGCAACGAGACGTGGGACACGTTCTGCGATCAAGTGCGCAAGTCGTGCGGGGCAGGACGGGAAGATCGCGCTTACGGTGACAGGACGATCAGGCGCATTGTCCAAGACATCGGGGACATCAAGATCAAACAGGACAAATAGGACATTCATCAGGACAAGGGGCGTGTCCTATTTGTCCTGGTGAATGTCCTATTTGTTCTGGTGAATGTCCTGTTTGTCCTGATGAATGTCCTAAATATTCTGCTGAGTGTCCCAACAGCCCTAATGACTTGTCCTGTTGTTTGATTTATTCCTCTGCGGAAAGCAGCGGCCCGCTGCGCCCTCTGACGCAGAGAATTACGATGGCCAAGCTCATTGACGCCCTGCCGCCGCTGCCGCCGCTCGAGTTGCAGCGGGTCGCGCCGATGCCCGAAGCCGAACATCTGTCCGGTCTCAGCCGTGACTTGATCGAGCGCTACCACCGAGACAAGATCGTCCGGCTGAGCCCGAACCGTGTCGGCATGCGGGTCGGCGATGCACTCAATCTGCGGCACACGACCAACAAGTAAGACGAGAACCCGGGACCGAGAGGCCCCGGGGTTTTGCTGTCGTCAACTTCGGCGCCTGATCCGCGCCGGCATCCAGGGAGAACCCCGATGTCCGTGTCAAATCGTACATCGCAATCATCAAGTCAAGACGCCGCGACGTTCCGTCAGGAGGATCGACATCAACGACATTGTCGTCCCGACTGAGCGCCTACGCAGCTTGCAGTCCGGCGTTGTCAACGGGCTCATCGAGTCACTCGCCGAGCCGCATGGGTTATTGCAGCCGATCATCGTGCAATCGTGGGGCGGGGCCGGCTTTAAGCTTATCGTCGGCAAGCATCGCTTCGAGGCCGCCAAGGCCCAGGGCTGGGCGACCATTGATGCCCGAGTACTCAATGGCGTCGATGCAGACGCGGCCGAGTTGATTGAAATCGACGAGAACCTGATCAGGGCAGAGCTCTCGCCGGCCGAGCGCGCCCTGCACATCGGCAAGCGCAAGGAGCTTTACGAAAAGCTGCACCCTGAGACCAAGCACGGTGGTGCTCCAGGTAAAGCCGGTGGTGGCAAGAAAGCGAAAGATGCCAAGTTGGCGCCTTTCGCGGAGGCTACGGCAAAGGCCACTGGCCAATCGAAGCGCAAGGTGGCGCGGGACGCGACCCGCGCCACCAAGTGCGTCGTGCTCTCCGAGATCGCCGGCACATGCCTCGACAACGGCACCGAGCTCGACGCCCTTGCGCAATTGCCGGAGGCCGAGCAGCGCGCGCTAGCCGAGCGCGCCAAGGCCGGCGAGTTGGTTAGCGCGAAGCCATCTGCGAAGGCGACGAAGCCCGACACCCAGCCGACGGTTGCGGAGATCGCCGAGGCACAGCTGCGCAACGTGGAGCGCAACGCGAACTTCATGCCGGTCGCTGACGTTTCGCTTCTCCGCCAACAGCTGCACGACGCTCTGCTTCGGGCAGAGGCGGCTGAATCAGAACGCGACAGGTTCATGCAGCAATTGAAGGCGGTCACGTCCGGGACGGCCGAGGCCTGGTACGCGAGATCCAAGGCGGAACAGAAGCTCATCGTTGCGGGTTGGGGCCCGGAGATCGTCCGCACCATGGGCGCCGAAACGGCCGAAACGATCTTCCAAAATGCGTCAACAAAGACCCGCGCCGAGCTCCAACGGTGCGCGATCGGCAGCCTCGCGGACAAGACTCTGGACCCCAAAATGAAAGCCGCTGTCCGGCTCGTCAAGCGGTTGATTGAACCTACTCACCGAATACAGCTCAAGGCGGAGGCTCCGTCTGTTGCGACGAGCACCGCCGGCCCCACGACCGGTCTCAACGACGATAGTGGTGATTTCCCGGAGATGCCGCCGTTCCTGCGGCGGGTCCACTGAATTCGCCCAACCGGGCGGAAACCCTCGCGGTCTGTCTTCGACCGGATCGCGAGGCGGTGACTGGGTGCGCGAACACCCAGCCCACCAATCATCAGGTCGAACAAGGAGGTTGCCTAACATGACAACGATTCACTTGAGGATCAAGGCGGTCGACCCCGGCCGTAGCTTTGCGCACGCGAGGCTCACAGCTTCGCAGAAGGCGTTGCGCGCGGCTAGGGCCGTGCGGATGCCTCTGGTGGCGGTGGCGGAGGTTCAGACGTTACCAGAACCTCCCGAGGCGTACCCGTCCCTTCAGGCTCTCGCGGCGGTTCGCGAGGCCTCCTTTGCGCGAGTTCAGGCCAGCGCTCACCCGCTGAGAAAGTCAACGGCGGCGCCGGCGGCAACGGCGGCGTCGCCGTTCTTCTACACGAACACGAAAAGGATCTGCACCATGACGGCGTACATTCTCTTGACCGAGCGCGATGGCGAGAATTCGGAGCTCTCACTTTACAGCACGCGCGAGGCGGCCGAGGCCGCGATCCAAGATCTCGCTATGTGGGAATTGACTTTGTTTGAAGACGACCACCCGTCACCGGTCACGCTCAACGACTGCGTTGCCTTCCTCGTCGAGGAATGTCGTTACGTTGATGTGCGCGTGACCCGCGCCTGTCTCGGCGAAGGACCCGGCGAGATCGTCTACCCCGACGTTAGCGAGCGGGAGGCGGCCTAATCGACAGGGCGGCGCCGGCGCAGTGCCGGCGTCGCATCTACTGCAACAAAAGGAGCTAGATATGTTCTTCGTCGTCTTTCTCGATAATTTATCCGGGTTGATCGCGACGCTGCACGTCACCCAGGCAGCGGCGGAAGCCCGCTTTGAAGAGCTATTGCGGGACTTCGTCATCGAACCAGGTGCGCCCCTGCCTCCCCGGAACAAGTGGAGCGAGCTTTTCGATAGCTTCGGTGAAAACCCGCACATCTACCGGGTCGCGGGCGACGGCCGACCCGCTGAGGAAATTCATCCCTTCAGCGAGCACAGCCTCGAAGCCGAGACTGCGGAGATCGAATGACTCAACGGCGGCGCCGGCGCAGTGCCGGCGTCGTCAACAACTACTACAGAGCGGCGGAGTGCGGGCGCGGGTGAATTAGGCGGAGGGCGTCGAGCTCGTTGAGTAAGGGCCTACAAACAAGATTGAAACGGCGCGTGCGCGCGCCGTTCGCCGCCGGTGATGCCGCCACTGATGAGATCAAACAATGACCTGCGAACGCGTTCCCGATCGCAAGACCTCCGATGGTAGCCCTGCTGGCGTCCCCGCCGAAATCGGCGCGCACCCCCTCGCGCTCTACGACGCCGCGTGTCGGGCCGTTGCCGAGGTCAAGTCCATCGATGAGGCCAAGCACATCGTTGACATGGCCGCCGCAATGGCTGTCTACGCGCGCAAAGCCAAAAACAAAGACCTTGAGGAAGACGCCATCGAAATGCGGCTGCAGGCCACACGGCGTCTCGACCAATTGCGCCAAGCACAAAAGCAAGCCGTTGGCCTCAACCAGGGGGCCGTGCCCGGTAAGACCGGGTTACGCGGCAACCCGGTCTTAGACGCACGGCCGACCCTCGCCTCGCAGGGGGTGGACAAGAATCTCGCGCATCAGGCGCGCGTGCTTGGCAAGCTATCAGAGGAAGAATTTAAAGCTGTGGTCGCCGAGGGCCGCGCATCGGTTTCGCGGACGATGCAGCGCGTCGTCAATGCGGTCGCGCTCGAACAAGAGCGGGAGGCGTACCGCGCCCGCACCTATACCGGTGGCACGATCGACGATCTCGTCGCGTTGGCTGCGAGCGGGTACCGCGCTGGCGTCATCGTCCCCGATCCGCCGTGGCCGTTCGAAGTGTATTCGGTGCAGGGCCGCCAGCGCAGCCCCGATCGCCACTACGACACCATGACGATCGACGCAATCAAGGCGCTGCCGGTTGCACCGCTCGCGGCCGACGACTGCGTGTTGCCGATCTGGGGCACGTGGCCCGATCTGCCCGCCGTGCTCGAAGTCATCAAGGCATGGGGCTTCGAGTACAAGACCCTGCTTTTCGAATGGGTAAAAACGACGACGCAGGCCGAGGCCATCACGCTCGATGGCGACGGCCTGCACTGGGGCATGGGGTTTGCCACGCGCGCCAACACGGAGCCGTGCTTGCTCGCGACTCGCGGCAACCCACTGCGGCTCGCTGCCGATGTGCATCAAGTCATCGTCGCCCCGGTCGGCAAACACAGTGAGAAACCCGACGCGGCCTATGCTCGCATCGAGCGCCTATACGGCGGGCCCCGCCTCGAACTGTTTGCTCGCAAGCCACGCGAAAGGTGGTGTGTTTGGGGCGATGAGATACCGCGCGCCGACTCCGACGCGGCGAACAACGATCGAATTTCGTGGGAGCAATAGCATGCCGACAGCTCTTAACTGGAAAGATTTTGCAGGCGGCAGCGAGGCCCACGCCTCGCGTGCGGTCGGCGGCCGGTACCGTGTCGAACGCCAACAGGGGTTGGACTTCCTGGGTCGTCCAAACGGTGCCAGCTGGTTTGACGTGCGTCGCCTCGTCAACACGGGTCCGGGGGCGTGGAATAACCCACCGGTTTTCTCCAAGGACCCTCCACGCACGCTGGAAGCGGCCAAGGCGGTGGCCGAGGCCGACAACGCAAAGCTCGCGGCCAGCCGTACGGCTTCATCAACTAATAATGGATCGTCAGGCGAACGATAGCAGAGACAGCGCCAGGAGTTACTGCTGTGACCATCATGCCTGTGATCATATCGCTGGCCGAACAAGCCACCGCTGTCCGGTGTGCACGCCGCTTTCGATCCGATCGCCGCCTCTGCCGGGTGCTCGCTACGCCAAGGGATACTGAGCCTATGACTGGCCGCACTACAACTTAAAAAGGAACACCCCATGAAATCCAACACCGTCACCTCGCGCCCTCTGCAGCCTCACCGACTGAGCTGGCTGAAGGTTGCAATACAGCCCAGCCACCGCTGCCTGAAGTGCGCCACTGAGTTCAAATCACACGACGCTGTCGAAACTGACGACGGGTTCACTTTGGATTGCCGCTGCTGCGGCGCGCGGTTTCTTGAAGTCGCCATTGTGAGGTAGGAATCATGCAATTCACGGTGCCGACCAAGAGCCTCGCCGACGCGCTGGCGTTCGTTAGCGCCGTGGTGCCCCCGCGCTCCGTGATGCCGGTGACTGAGCACGCTCGCCTCGAGTTGGTCGGACCCAAGCTCGCCTTGGTGGCGACTGACCTCGATATCGAACGTAGCGTCATTTTAGACGTCACTGAATCCGCCGATGGGCTCGCGGTGGTGCCGTGTCGGCCGCTGACGAAACTGCTTGCTCGCCTTCCTGATAGCTCCGACGTCAAAATAGATGCAGGCGCAGGCAAGCTCACGGTGCGCACCGGTCGCGGACACTGGTCGCTGCCGTTGCTGAATGATGCTTTCCCGGTGTTTGCTCCACCTGGACAGAGCGCTGGGAAATTTTTACTCAGTCAGTCTGAGGCACTGCGAGTGACGCGGCGGGTCACTCATTCGATTTCGGACGAAGAAACGCGTTACTACCTCAACGGCGCACACTTGTGCCGAAAGAAGGCTGGATTATTCGCAGTCTCCACCGACAGCCGCCGGCTCACCGAGACGTTGATTGCCGCGGAATTCGACGGCGAGATATCCGGCGTAATCATCCCGCGGGTGATGGTTGAGACCCTGCATGATATTGCCGAGCACGGTGCTGTTGAGGTCTTCGTCGATGACCGGAAGCTCTCATTCGCCTGTGATCCCTGGCGCGCAGCCTCAAAACTAATCGATGGTGTGTTCCCCGACTATTCGGTGTTGCTTCCGAAGCCGAGCGACAATCAGGTCACCGTCGACAGCGACGAGCTTTTGCGCGCCATCGCCCGCCACCAGGCGATCGCGGCAGAGGATCCGGCCATCATTGGCCTCTGCTGGAACGGCGAGGACCTCCAAATATCACTGGCGCGACAAGCAGGTGCCCAGGAAGAAATTCCAGCCACGCTAATGAGCGGCACCGGCCGAGTTGCACTGCAGTCAAAATATCTGACTGACGCAATCCGCGCGCTCGACTGTGAGGCGATCACAATCGATCAGGCGACTGTCAATGGCCCGGCGATTTTGACGTTCGACCGAGGCGGGCACGCTGATGCTCATCATGCCGGTCATGTGGCCGGTGGAATCAGTAGCCATAACAGAAACGCACAAGCAATCCCCACGATTGCGAAAGGCGCGAGGCAAATAGGTGAGCCAATGACTTCGCTGGCCGAGCAAGCCGCCGCTGTCCGGCGTGCCGCGATCAATCACAATGGGCACGTCGCCAACTTGCGTGATCTTGTTGCGCGGAAGAAGCGGCCTCGGGACGAGCTCAATATCGCCGCCCAGTGGCTGCCGGCGTTGTTGGCAGCTGCCGATACGATGGAAGCTTTGGCGGCCGATCAGATTTGAGGCCGCTGCGTCATGAAGCGCAATCTTCAATTAGATCGCCTCGATCGGTGATCAGTGCATTCTCAAGGAGGAACACATGCCAACTCAAATTTCCCCCCGCGTCGCCGCACTGCTCGAACGAACCCGCGCCACGCGCGCGCGGTTGATCTTCGCGTTTGATTGCACTGCTTCGCGCGCGGCGACTTGGGACATGGCATCGAGCCTGCAAACCTCGATGTTCGAGGAAGCGGCCAGGATCGGCGGTCTTGAAGTACGGTTGAATTGGTATCGCGGCGACGAATGCTCAAGCACGCCCTGGACAGAGGATACCGGCGAGCTCGCCACACAGATGCGCCGCATCCGCTGCGAGCCCGGTGCGACGCAGATCAAGAGCGTGCTTGAGCACATTCGCGAAGAGCACGGGCGTAAGAAGGTCAATGCGGCGGTTTTTGTTGGTGATGCGATCGAGGAAACTCCGCAAAAACTTTATGACGCGGCTGCCGGATTAGGCGTTCCGTTGTTTCTGTTTCTAGAAGGCGACGGGTTGGTAATGCTGCCCGATCAGCACGGCCGGCCGCTTGCCTCCATCGACACGTCGCCGCAAAAAGTCGAGACCGTTTTTCGCGAGATCGCGCGTCTGACCGGCGGCGCTTACGCGCGTTTCGACGCTGGGGCGGCCAGCAAATTGGGCGAGCTGCTGCGCGCAGCCGCGACCTTTGCTGTCGGTGGTGAGAAAGCGCTCGCCAACCTGAACAGCGACAGCGCCCGCAAACTGCTCGCTCAGATGAAGTAGATGACGAAGAACGTAACCAGCACAGGAGAATGGACTATGGATGCACGTAAGTTTGCTTCGAAATACGTGAAGCCGGACCATGTGCGCGAAGGCCCGATTACAACGCGCATCGTAAGTGTTTTCGAGAGTGAGCAATACGGCCGCCCGGTGCTTGAACTCGAAACCGGCAGCCAGTTCACGCTCAATGACGGCAACACGAACACGCTGATCAAAGCCTGGGGCCATGACACTGACAATTGGATCAGCCAAGAGCTCGTTCTGGAGCTCGGATTTTATAAGGACTGGAAAACCGATCCGCCGGTTGACAGGGAGACGGTGAAGGTCCGCGCCATATCACCGCCCAAGCCGGCAACCGGCAACAGCGGCGCGCCAAGCAAGCCAGTGCTGCCGCCGAGCAGGGTTGTCGCGTCGAAGACTGACGATATGGACGACCTGATTCCGTTCGTCTTGGCTTTCCTTGCCGTCAGCGCTGCCGTTTGGCTCATCATTGGCAGCAGCACGATCGCGTAATCGGGGATCCTCGGTCACGCCGAAAAAGATGAATAGTGAAATGACGGTGTGCCGCTATGGACGTTGCCCCCAAGCAAAAGACCACCCTGCGAGGACGGGTCGCGCAGCTCGTGCGCCAGTTCGGCGTTCCCGAACGCGGCGTACGAGTTAATGCCTGGAGTTTGCTTAAACAAACGATGGCTGGAGCGGGGATCAATTGGAGCGATGTCGGCAACTGGGTCGAAGAGGGCGGTGACGACGGTGCATACAGCGAAGACGACCTACAACAATTTGGTCAGGCTCGATACGCCGAAGGCATCGAGGTGGGAATCAAGATCGGTCAGGCACGCAAAAGCAACGGCGGCGGGAATGGATACATCACAGTGCCGAACCCGTCGGAAATAGCCGAATACTGCAATGCGCGCCTCAATCGAATGAAAGACGACGCACAGCGCACTTTCGTTCGTCAATCGTATGAGACGATTGTTCAGCAGAAAGGACATCTATCGCGGGGATCGCTGGGCTATCTGGTGAGCCTCTACATGAAGCACGGCGGGAAATTTCAATGCTGAAACTCGTGGGGAGAGTCTGATGAGCGGCGCGAGCAGCGAGACGATGTTAGAGCCTGATCGGGATCAGCTTGAAATCTTCATCGACGCGATTTTTCGGCATGCGTCGGCGGGGTTTGTCTCACTGCGCGCGTTCTATGAAGGCGAAGACAAGGTATTTCGCCTCGAGGCGGTGCCGAGGAGCGCGACCAACTTCTACAGTTACCTATGTGACGTCGCGGAAGACATCGCGCGGCGCGCAGCGCAAGATCCGAAGTCGGTGGTGTTCTGTCCACCACTGGCGACCTTCAAGGCGGGGACCGGCGCCGGCGAGAACGATCTCGTGGAGGGGTTCACACTTTCGGTCGAATGCGACGAGAACCCGGAGGCCGCGCGGGCGACGCTCGAACTACTGCTCGGCCCCGCCACGGTCGCCGTGCGCTCGGGCGGGATCTGGCAAAGCAACGGCGCCAGTTATGATAAGCAACACCTGCACTGGCGACTGCGTGCGCCGGCGCGCACCAAGGAAGAGCTCGCCAAGCTCAAGCGCGCGCGCGAGATCGCCTGTCATCTGGTCGGCGCCGACCCGACCACCGCGCCGGTCTGTCACCCGCTGCGCTGGCCAGGATCCTGGCATCGCAAGGCTGCGCCGCGCGCCGTGCGAGATCATTGCCGAAGCGTCGGATTTCGACCACGAGATCGACCTCGACGAAGCGCTGAAGAAGCTCGAACCGTTGGCGCCGCCTCCAGCCCCGGCGGACGCCAATGGTGCGGCTGGTCCGAGCGCGGACTGGGACGAGCACGTCGGCAATATTCTGCGCGGCGTGCTGCTTGCATAAGTCGATCACCGAGCTGGCGATGAAGCTGGTGGTGAGCGGTATGGGCGGCCGCGCCGCCGGCAATCATCTGCGCGCGCTCATGCGGCAGTCGCAGGCGCCGCGCGATGAGCGCTGGCAGAACCGGTTCGATTCCATCCCACGCGCGGTCGGCAGCGCCAGGAAGAAGCTCGCAGATCAGGCCGCGGAAGCCGCGCGGCTCGCAGCTGCGGCGCAAGCCCCAGCGGCGCAAGCCCCAACGGGTGCAGCCTCCAGCGCCCTGGGGCCATCAGGATCGGGATCCGGCTTGCCGCCGCCACCAACTTGGATGTCGGCTGGCGTTGCGCCGGGACCGGCGCCGCAGCCCGTCCGTGTCGCGCCCCCGCCGATCATCCAACTGATCGAGGGCGAGCTCCCGCGCGTCGTCGACGAGGCCGAGGCGGCGCTGCTCGCCGACATCGGCCGGCAACAGCTCTATCAGCGCGGCGAGCTCGTGGTGCGCCCGGTCCGGCTGAAGCTGCGCGCCGCCGACATGCAGGGCCACAAGCGCGAGACCTCGGGCTGGCAGCTGCTGCAAGTCACCAAGCCCTACATGATCGAGACCTTCACCCGCGTCGCCCGTTTCGAGCGCTGGAACGAGCGCAGCAAGGACTGGATGGCGAAGAACTGTCCCGAATAGGTGGCCGACACCTACCTGGCGCGCGCCGGGCGCTGGAAGATCCCGGTCCTGCTGCGCATCGTCAATGCGCCGTTCCTGCGCGCGGATGGCTCGCTCTGCGAACGCCCGGGATACGATCCCGACAGCGCGCTGCTCTACATCCTGGGGCGCGGTCAGAGCTTTCCATCGATTCCCGGCAGCGCCGACAGAGCAGCAGGCGCGCGAGGCGCTGACGTATCTCGATGATACGCTGTTCGAGGAATTCCCCTTTGTCGAGCAGATCGATCGCTCGGTGGCGCTGAGCCTGGTGCTGACCGCGCTCGATCGCCACGCCATGGCGACGGCACCGCTGCATGCCTTCACCTCGCCGGTGCCGGGGACCGGCAAGTCGCTGTTGATCGATCTCGCTTCGCTGCTGGCGACCGGCGAGATCACCCCGGTCATTTCGCAGGGCTCGAACAAAGAGGAAACCGAAAAGCGACTGGGCGCCGAACTGCTCAGCGGCAATACCATCGTCTCGTTCGACAATTGCAGCGTCGAAGTCGACAGCGACCTGCTCTGCCAGGCGCTCACACAGCGCGAATTGCGGGTGCGCGAACTGGGCTACAGCCGAAACGTCAAGGTGCCGATCACCGCCCTGTTCACCGTCAACGGCAACAATCTGGTCATCGCCAACGATCTGACCCGGCGCACCCTGCTCGGCCAGCTCGACGCCGGCATGGAGCGGCCGGAAACCCGCACCTTCAAGCGCAGGGTGGACGAGTCGCGCGCGAATTACCGCGGCGAGCTCGTCGCCGCCGCGCTGACCTTCCTGCGCGGCTGGCACGTCGCCTACGCGGCGGGCACCAGGATCAGCATCGAGCCGATGGGCTCGTTCGAGGAATGGTCGCATCGGATCCGCTGCCCATTGCTGTGGCTCGATCGCGCCGACCCCTGCGACAGCATCAAGACCATCCGCGAAAACGACCCGCTTCGCTCGCTACTGACTGCGGTTCTGATCCAGTGGGAGATCGCGCTCGGAAGCACTCGAGTCCTTCACCGTCCAGCAAGTCATCGACAAGGCAACCAAGCTGGCGGCTGGACAATTGGGAATCGCGGGGGTCACGCCGACGCAGCAATCCCGCGCCGATCCGGATTTCTACCATGCCCTGACCGCAGTCGCCGCGGCGCCTAAGGGAAGTGGCATCAGTAACGATCGGCTGGGGCGCTGGCTCAACAAGAATAATGGCAAAATCGTCGGCAAACTCAAACTCACACGGGTTGGAATGAAACATGGCTATCCGCTTTGGCAGGTGGTCAAGCTGTAATGCTGGGTGGACTAGGGTGGTGTAGCGATATCGATCCTGGCTAACGCGGGAAAATGGCAGAGTCTGCCAAATTCCCCAGGGTAATGAGGTTGAACATCACTACACCACCCAAGTCCACCCAGGATGGCCTTTTTAGGAGTGTGCAGGAGACTACGATGAGCGAATTAACGCCCGCTGAGCAGGAATTGATGGACTCGCTTGCTGTCGCGCTTGCGGGACGTTGCTTCGATACCACGATAATTCTGATAGCCGCCGAGACCGACCCCCGTTTGGCCGCGGCGCTTGATGGGGTTATTCCGGTTGGAAAGTATAACGGTCCGCGGTTGCGTACTCGCCGTGCTCGCCATGTGTTGGAGGGAATGGCAGAACGAGATCTGTTTGATATCGACCGCTTTGGCTGGTGGCGCTTGCGTTAGTCTCGCCACACCCACCCCGAAATCGGGGGAAGTGTCCGGCGCGATAGCGTGGTGGCCGGTCCAGCGTAAGGGGAAAAACCAGAACTCGATTTCAGTTCTGAAATCGAGTCGGGTCCGCCACACCACGTACTCGGCTTGCGCTGTGAAGCCCCTACAACCTGAAGTACGTCCGATCACGCCAGGCTATTGGGTCCGCTTTGATACACAACCTGCCAGGTCACCCGGATACCGTTGCGCGCAAGATAATTACGCGGGCCGCTGCCGCTGCTAAGCCATTGATCTATCTGCGTAAATTGGTTTTGGAATAGCGTTGTAAATCAAGGGCTTAGCCCTGCGACCGAATGGCAGCCCTAGGGTGACCGCTCGTGCGCTGGCTCTCGGACCCGCCATCTGGTGTGCAACGCAAGGCGAACGCCTATCCCTGGGCCCTAGGCCCCGTTTAAACAGGGGGCAGGGGGGGATCGTCCCTTTTTGGAGGTCCCTTACAACCAGGCCGCGGCGGCGCCACACTTTTTCCATTTCAGAAAACAGGGTTTCGGCGCAATAATGTTGCGCGGGTACGGCCTGTCATAAACTTACAACCCAGGGGAGCGCCCGCCTGGTGGCGCCGGTTGCGTATCCGGCGCGCATCCTGGTAATTTTATTTCGTGCGGCGGAAAGGATTCGCGCCCGATGGGCTCACCGGCCGAGCGTTTCCGGGAGGAGATCCAGGTCTTGAAGGCCCAGGCCCGCGTGCCCGCTACCGCGGCCTTGTGGCCGCTCCGCACCGACGCTCTCGCCATGGCCAAACGGCTGGCGGCGGCGCTCGATGAGACCCGCGAAGAGCTTGAGCCGCGCCACCGATCGGACCTCCGGCGTGCGCTGCAGGCTCAGCGCCGGGTCGCCGCCATCATCGACACGCTGATCCGATTCTAAGAAAAAGGCCCCATACGACGACGGGGCCAAGGAAGGAAAGGACTGGACAAGTCGCGCTGATAATGAGGCTTCGCGATGCGCTGCGCAACTGTGGTTCACATCCGACGCGGTCCACCCCCACCACCAAGATCGCCGCCCTACTGGATCCGGAGCTCCAATTTTTCCAGATTTGCAACGCGGCCACCTGGCTGTGCCCGGCTGACCGCGATCAATTCTGGTCGGCCGTTGCGACCGAGCTGCAACAGCTCAGCGAGCTCGGCGAGGGTGTGATTGCACGGGTGATTGCGGCGGCATTCCTACGGTTATTTCAGCCATTCGAGATTGCCGAGGAACCCAACCTCCTTGGCAAGCTCACAAACGGCTCGCGTCGCTACGAAGCAAAGCTAGACGCCATTGAAGCCCAGCGGGCGCGCCGCCGAGCCCGGCGATGAACGTGCGCCGGTTCATTCGATGACCTCGTCGGCGCGAGCGAGCAGTGTCGGTGAAATTTCTAGGGCAGTGCCTTGGCAGTCTTGAGATTGAACGCGATGTGAAAATGCGACGGCTGCCTCATTGGAACGTCGCCTGCTCTGGCACCCCTGGCAAGTTGGTCCACGAAGCCCGCGGCGTCGCGGAATACGTCCACGAGGTTGGCGCCGTAGCTCATGAGCGCACCTGCCTCCATCACTTCGCGAAAGGCACATATCGAGGGGGTGTGGCGGTCCAGCAGCATGCGCGCGATTGTGGCGCGGTCGCGAAGGAAAAGCGGGCTTGCAGGAATCATGATCGGCTCACCGGGCGAATTCAACCATCGGCATCATCGCCGCTACATAGTTTGGGGGCTCCCCGGTCAATTCCAACAAACGCGGCTCAAAGCCCAGCTTTCCGGACACCGCCGCGGCCGCCACGGCTTGCTCCCGCGACGCGGCATCCCAAAGAACACCGACGCTCCGCGCATTCGGGAAGGTTTCGCGCAAGAGCTCTACGCGTTTTCCCGCCAACTCAAGTTGGCTCACGAAGATCCCAGTAGTATTGCTGCCCGGGCGGGACAGGCTCGCCACATAGCCCTTCTCGACCGGATCGAAGTCGAGCGCGATGAAAACGATCGGCGTGGCACCTGCGGCCGCCCGCGCGGCCCGTAGCGCCGGCTCGTTGCCGGCGGCGAGCATGATGTCCACCTTGCGCGCGGCAAGCTCGTCATAAGTCTGTTGGTAGCCTTCGATGCTTGGTGCCTGGATGTACTCAAATGTAAAATTTCGGCCTTGCTGATAGCCGAGCTCCGCCATGCGCTTCTCGAAAGCAGCATAGTGCGTCGCCTCTCGCGGCAGATACCTGAGTAACCAACGCGCAGCATCTTAGGCTGCTGCGCGCGCGCCACCATTGGCCACGCCGCCGCGCCGCCGAGCCCCGCGATGAACGCGCGCCGCCTCATAAGGCTCCCCCGTGATCGGCGAACCGGAGGATACCACACCGTCGATTGACGGATATCGGGCAGGAGACACGAAGGGTCGAAGTCCGCTTTGGGTCGCCGCAGCTATAGCTCGTGCGCTCACGCCTTCTCGACGCTGAAGAAATACCGGTTGAGGCTGAAGAACGAAGAATTGCGCTGTTCCGTCTCCAAAAGGTCCGCCAGCCAAGCGTTCAGGACGGGGGAATCGAATCCTCGCGTCAGGAGAAAGTCTGCGATCAATTGGCTCAGACCATAGCTGAAATCGTCCGGACGGTAGGTCGTGTTGACGATCGGATACCCTTCAACGTCAACGATCTTGAATCCGACGGCGCGAAGCCGAGGAATTAGCGTTCTGGGCAGCCGGGGATCGGCACAGTGCATTTCCCAGCCCTTCATGATCCGTGCCATGCGTTCGGCATCGGCGGCATACCAGATCCATGAATTGAAGTCGGTATCGACAATGAAGGCACGGCCACCAGGCCGCAGCACACGGGCAATTTCGCGGAGTGCGGCGTCCGCGTCGGCAACGTATTCGATCACCTGCGTGCTTACGGCAACATCGAATTGCGCCGCGTCGACCGGCAGAGCCGTTGCGTTACCCGCGCGATATTCGATGGGATCGCTACCTTTGTGTCCCGTTGCGAAGTAGATCAAGTCTTCGGAGATGTCGATTCCGACCGCACGGCCTGTTGGGTGACCGCTGCAGCCATGCTCTTGCACAGAAAGCCCGGCCCGCAGCCGATGTCGACGACGCGCTCTCCGGGCTTCAGATCTAACCGCTGCAACGTCGCGTTGCGCTGCCGCACCATGTCAGGCGTCCTGTAGGCGGCAATCAGTTTCTCTGCTGCATCGCTGGAGAATGCCAAGCCCGACATACATCACCCTCCCACGTGGCGCACACCTGCCGATGGTACGCTAACGGCATCCGATATCTGTTCAGGGTCGATCGCGTCATTTTTTGACCCGTTTGAAGTACTTCCGCTCTACCCCCACAAGCGGCGCAAAAGCGAACTCAAATGCACCGCAGCAAACGCATCTTCATTCGATTACCTCGTCCGCGCGCAGCAGGGTCGCCGGTGGAATGGTGATGACGAGCCCCGCTGCAGTCTGAGATTTAACACGAACTCGAATTTTGCGGGGCGGTCGATCGGAGTTTCAGCAGGATTGGCCCCCCGCAGAATTCTGGCGGCCATGATGGCGGCATGGCGGAAATAACAGAGAAGATTAGGCCCATAACCCATTAATCCCCCTCGCGAGCAAAGTGTGGAAACAGGGTTATTGCCGGGAAACGATATGACAAGGCCTGATCTGCAAGCAGTTTAGTGTTGGCGCTGACGAAGGGCGACGACAGATTAGTAAAGCTTCCACGCCCTCTTTGGTGGCGGAGTAGAATGCGGGCTCGACGTCGACGAGTCCGCGCATTTCCACAATGACAAGCTTGAGGTTGAGAATTCGAGCCGCTGCGTCGATTGCCCGACGCTGGGCCTGACCGTGGACGGATCAAAATATGGCGACGCTAGAGATCTTTGGAACAACTTCTTCGAGCGCCTCCAACCATTTCTTGCTGAAATCGGCAAAATCGAGAAACACACCCGTTATGTTGCCGCCGGGCCGAGCGTAACTGGTGATGAAGCCGCTGTCGATCGGATCGCTTTCCAGATCGATCGCCGCGATGGGAATAGTAGTGGACGCGCACTCGCCGCCCGCACGCTTCTGGGCCAACGACAAGATCACGTCTGCCTTGCGAGCAACGAGATCTGTCGCCATTGGAGCGAGCAAGGCAGCGTTGCCGTCCGCACACCTGAGATGATCATCACCTGATCCGGCACCCGTAGCCCACCCGCCTGCAATCCGACGAAACGGCCGCGATTCGCGGGGAGGCTGCCATCATTGGTCCCGGATAAAGAAAGCCGACCTGCAAGGTTTTCGCAGGACGCTGTGCCTGCGCCCCGAGCGGCCACGCTGTCGCCGATCCAGCAATTCCTGCAATGAAATCGCGTCGTCTCATTAACCCTCTCCAAGATTTCAGACCACGCCAACTTTACCGCGCAACCTCTTGATCAAATCAGGAAACTGCTGCAACCGAAATAGGGCTCCTGTGGTAAATTGCGGCGCAAGAATTCCGAGCTGCGCATGGTCCGGTTAGGGTGGTGATTTACGAGCGCCGTACGAATACAACGGCGCGCAACTGTACGAGTGATGAAGGAAGGTCCTTCGAGGCCGGCAGTCAGGTTCTGGCCTCAAACCACTGCAAGCTGCTGTCGTCAAAAGCGATGGTGGTGAGCGTTGCAGTTAACGTCGGGAGGATATCTCGGCGGGTGAGGTTGAGAGAGGCGAGCGCAAGCGAACCGTCGATGAACTGTCGAAAGCGGATTAGACGATGTCAAAACCGGGGGATGACCCTTCCTCCGGGAGCAGCTCGGGAGAACCCTGAAGCCTGTCCGAGTGGCATCCGGCATGTAGGCGGCGCGAAGCTCAACCAGGCACTTGTACGGAACGTGAGAACCTGTGCCCCGATGCAAAGGGAGAGATCACAAGCGGTTCAAACCGCGAGGATCAGAGTACCAATGCGGAGCGCAGGGGCGGAGCAGCTCGTAGTAGGGACGAAGGCTCTGTAATGGAGCTGGACCGAAGGGGCTGCGTTGTTCAGCCGAGATCACAGGCCAACCGGCGACGGGAGGAGCCCGTGGACAAGGCACAGCCGTTATGGCAACGGCCGAACATCGGGAGCCGTATGAATCGAGAGGTTCACGTACGGTTCTGGGAGCGCGCGAAGGTGGAACCTTTCTGCGCGACTCGACAAACCCGGTAAAACTTAGTACGAGCAAATGTTTTCCGCTCTACTCCCAAACTCGGACATCGTCTGCGGGGTTCTTCGCACCGCACGTCGACGCGTTTACCGCCGCACTTGCCGCACTTCGCGCGGCGGCCGAATGACGGGACCTCGGTGTCGGCCGGGTAGCTCGACACGTCGATCAGCGCCGTGTGACGGCAGGCATCGTTGAGACAGGATGCAAGCAATCTCTGTACTGGGCTTCATTCGATGATTTCGTCCGCAAGCAACTGCATCCAGATGGGCACGTTCAGGCCAAGGCGCCAAGCTCGCGCATGTTGCCGAGCATCACGGAATGTCCCTGTCGCTGTTGAAATAGGGAGGCAGGCGTCGATCGCCTCAGGCCACTAGGCTTGAGGTTGCGAATCGCAAACCGAGACGAGGAGATCGACGCCATGACGAAACATATCGGATTGAAGACGATGAACCAAGGGACGGCGCTGGCGACGGGTACGCTGGCGTTGCCGCCCTTGGTGATTGAGGGGCTTGAGGAGTTCAAGGGCAGCTTCGACCGGCTGTGCCTGCAGGCCGGGACTTCGGCAATCGAGGCGATGCTTGCGGCTGATGCGGAACAGCTTTGTGGCAAGCGCTACCAACGTCACGCTGACCGGCAGGGCCATCGCTGGGGAATGATCGGCAGCGAGATCGGCTGGCATGGCGGCAAGGCTGCCATCCGGCGGCCCCGGGTGCGTCCCGCGGCGGCGCCGAACTGGAGCTTCCAGCTGGACGGCGATCCAGAAGGCGGACCTTCTGTCGCGTTGGGCGTTCAACCAGATGCTAATCGGTGTGGCGACGCGCAAGTACGCGCGCTCGGTACGACTGCCGGACGGCGATCTGGCCGGGCAGGCCAAGCGCGCCACGACGAAGTCCTCGGTCTCGCGGCGGTTTGTGGCGCTGAGCACGGCGAAGCTGAAGGAATGGTTGGCGGCTGACCTGTCGGGGCTCGACCTACTGGTGATCCAGATCGACGGGCTGCATGTCGGCGACCATGTCCTGGTGGCCGCGATCGGTATCGACGGGGCCGGCGACAAACACGTACTGGCACTGGCCTTGGGGGCGACGGAGAATGCCGCCGTGGTCAAGGCGCTGCTGGCCGACC
>CAWHYZ010000027.1:0-159934 GCA_963833605.1 uncultured Alphaproteobacteria bacterium | reverse complement strand
GCATTCGGGCTCGCGACCACCGTGTGGATCCGGTTCATAACGTCTTGTTCGAACGCGAGCTCGGAAGCCTCGCCGGCAATGTAAGCGAGCGTGTTCTGCTGGCCCGAAATGCTGTTGGTACATTGAATTTGTTGAGTGCCGCGAAAACCTTCGGTGTAGCCATAGACGGCGAGACTGAATCCCGCTTCACACAAGCCTTTCAGGGCTTCTTAAGTCAGAGGCACTCTCCCGCCCGCACCGCCGCCGCGATAGAGCAGGCCTGGAATCACAGTTTTGAAGGCTCTTGTCTTGGGGAGCTTAACGGCGGTCGGAGTGTCGAGATAATTCGCCGGCACGTCTGAGGGGAAGAAAAATTTGTCGTAAACTTGAGCCCGTGTGACGTTGAAGCTGTCTCCGGCATGGGCGGTAAGGGACAGCATGGCCATGGCAAGACACGGCAAGATCGCTCTCGCAGTCATTTCAATTGACGCCTTTGTCGTCGCCCTTTGTCCGCAGCGCTCGTACCCTGGATTTCGCGACCGATATTGCCTTTGGCCCGTACCAGACTACGGCATGCCCTGGCGTACATCGCCGCGGCGTCTGCTTCCGTCACAAACATGCGAGCCCTATTTTCCTGGCCGGTCTATTGTGACACGTGTGCGAATGGCTGAAAACAGTAGCCTGATCCTGTCGCTGTTGTGTCGCTCGGTGGGTGCTCAAGGAGGTGGCGCCCCAAGGGAACCGCGTGGCCGTCATTCTGAATCTCGATCAGCCGCCTCACGCCGCGATGCGGCGCTGGTTTATGGAATTTGACATCAGCGTGATTCCGGAGGGTCGTTCCGGTAAGGTTAAGGCGCCCACACACAAAAATCGCTGCAACACCATTGCACCATGGAAACACTCGGCAACACGCACGAACTCGGGGCCAAATGTGCCGTGCCGGATCTATCGACACGAAGTCAGGCTCGATGTGGACGGTTATGCCGACGACCTACCGGTGCCCTGGTTCGCGCAGCGGATAGCATCACGAGCTGCGGCAAGATCGGCGCCTGGCGCTCGCCCGACCAGGAAAGTGCCGCCGACAGAAAGCCTGACCAGCAGGCACTGGCGCTAGCTTCGCGGGTGGAAAATTTGCTAAGTAAAGCACCCTCACGACGGTCCATCGCCAACATGTCGGAGGTTTTCATGATCGATATCATTGGGCTCGGATCGTCACTACTGGTCGCAAAGCCGCTGGTGGTAATGCCGCGGCTGGTGGTGGCCTACGGTTCCGACCCGGAACCAAAAGGTAAGCCAAGGCGCAAAAGCCGCAGGATGCCTGGAAGAGAACCGGACTCGCGTTTCCGCGAGCCGTCAACCCCACGGGCGTCCGACTATCAGCCGATTTGAACCGCGCGGGTTGACGAGCCTCACCGGCAAGCAATGGTGGCAAAGCGGAATTTGCCTCTCAACCCAACAGAGTACGAGCGCGCGCCGCCCGGTGTTCGGACAGCGGATAGGACGCAGAGGTATTTCCTTGCGCCATCGCAAAATTGCCACTCCAAGCCAGTAGATTGTAATGACTGTCCGTCATCAGAGTTTTTGAGACAGCGAGCAGTGCTAATCAAGGGAGGCTCTGGCTCGTTGGTTGATGACGTTACGCTGCTTTTCGTTGGTGCTGCAAGCGGCGTTGGGCGATGGTTTGGCGTTTGATCCTTTCTCTCTGCAGCAGGATGGTTTGGCCGCGTCCGAAGTAGACGTCGGCCGGCGTTAGATTACCGATGCTCTCGTGGTAGCGGTGATGGTTGTAGTCGGCCACGAAGGCCTCGATCTGGGCTTGCAGGTCGCCTGGCAGGTAGTAGTTCTCGAGCAGGATGCGGTTCTTCAGGGTCTGGTGCCAGCGCTCGATCTTGCCCTGGGTCATCGGGTGGTAGGAGCCCCACGGACATGGTCCATGTCGTGACCCTTAGCCATTTGGCCAGGTCGTCCGAGATGTATGAGGAGCCGTTGTCTGACAGCAGCCTTGGCCGATGCAGGACCCTGGCTTTGTCGAGCCCCGCAGCATCCAGCGCCATTTCGAGCGTGGCGGTGACGTCCTCGGCCTTCATCGTCGTGCACAGCTTCCAGGCGATGATGTAGCGGGAGAAGTCGTCGAGCACCGTCGACAGGTAGAACCATCCCCAGCCGATGACCTTGAGATAGGTGAAGTCGGTCTGCCAGAGCTGGTTTGGTGCCGTCGTCTTATCCTTGAACTCGTCCGCGGCCTTCATCACGATGAAGGCTGGGCTAGCGATCAGATCGTGGGCCTTGAGGAGCCGATAGACCGACGCCTCCGAGACAAAATAGCCTTTGGTGTCGGTGAACCGCACCGCCAATTCCCTCGGCGACAACGCGGGCTCATCCAGCGCCAGCCTGATGATGCGCTCGCGAACATCGTCGGGAATGCGGTTCCAGACGCGATCCGGCTTGGGACGTTGGTCGTTCAAGGCTTCCAGCCCACCCGCCTGGTACAGATCGTACCAGCGATAGAAGGTGGCGGGAGGAATGCCGATCTTGTCCAGCGTACGCCGCACCGGCAAGGCCGACTCCTCGACCAGCCGGATGATCTCAAGCTTCTCAGAGGCGGGGTACCTCATGCGGCGTCCTCCCCATCCGCCGTCACGCTTTTTTTGAGCAGACGATTTTCAAGGGTCAGCTCGGCCACGACCTCTTTCAGCGCGCTGGCCTCGCGACGCAGGTCCTTGACCTCGTCCGACGTTGCGGCCCGGGCCGTATCGCCAGCCAGGCGTTTCTTCCCCGCCTCGAGAAAGTCTTTCGACCAGCGGTAATAAAGGTTCTGGACAATCCCCTCGCGCCGGCAAAGCTCCGCGATACTGTCCTCGCCGCGCAGGCCTTCCAGCACAATGCGGATCTTGTCTTCCGCCGAAAAGTGTCGCCGCGTCGCGCGACGGATGTTCTTCACGACTTGTGTCGCCGGTTCTTTCGCCGGCACGGATTTCTGTCTCATCTTCGCTCCTTGAGATAGCTACGATGAGCCAGAAATCCTCCCTTCCTCAACCCACCCAATCTGTCTCATGAGTGCTGACGGCGGACACCTAATTCAGTTCGACTTGCCCTCACCCGCCGGCGCAGCCAGTAACAACGCACCATTAAGTGCGTCCCGCAGGCTACGAGCAGCCTGAACGGATCCCTGCAGATATGCGACTACCACTTGATCGTTGGCGATGGTGCCGTCCGGTCGAACGAGGGTTCGGTGAGCCGCCAACGTGACACCGATGACCGCATTCACAGCCCCGAACGCCGGAGCGCTCTCATAAAAAATGAACGGGGCGTGCGCAACGTCGCTCATTGGCATGACGGCCGCTTCCTTAGGACGCATATCGCGATTTTCTGTCATGGCGGCTCCTGCCGGTTTTTGCGATGGGGAGTAACGTGCCGAACGGGTTGGAGTTCGCGCGCCCGGGAAATTTCCCCCGTCGAATTTTAGAGCGCCGAAGGTGGAGAACCGTCCCGAACTGCGCGCAAAACAGACAAAATCCCCCGCACGTTGATGGGAAAACGGGCGACAGTATCTGCGGGCGACGGAGCAGCAACCTGATCGATCGCCGATTTGCCCGCCGTCCTCGCCTGTTGGCGAAAATCATTCCCGCAAATCGGTCTGGATTTTGCACCGCTGGTCGGCGTCGTCTGGGGTTCACCCTCCAGCGGCACGATGGCCCCGGTCGGACCCTCCGAAGCGACGTGCCGGGGTCGTCGCTGCTTCCCAGGCGCAGTCAATTTCGCCGTTAGCCATACATGGAGGCTACCTGCCGCGCTCCATCGGCCGCAGTGCCCATTTCAGGAGAGGCTCAACCACGGCAGCACGGCCGCGATCGCGGCCCGCCGATTGTCGGATAGAACCACAGTTCGCACCCGGCGGCTTAACCGACCGGTGAAGACTGAAGCGGCCCCCTAATTAACCGGACACGTTCTCCCACTTCGATAAGAGGTAGGAGTAATGTCGTGACTATGACTGGTAACATCCCGAAGAGTGAGGTCCTGAGCGGGCCTGAGCGCCGCCGGCGCAGGACACCGGCGGAGAAGTTGGCGATCGTGGGCGAGACCTATGAGCCGGGCGTCACGGTCAGTCTGGTGGCCCGCCGCCACGGCATCGCGCCAAACCAGTTGTTCCTTTGGCGGCGGCTGGCGTCACAGGGCGCTTTGACGGCGACGCAATCCGAAGAGGCCGTGGTGCCCGCGTCTGAGTACCGTTCGCTGCAGAGCCAGGTCCGCGAACTGCAGCGGCTGCTCGGCAAGAAGACGCTGGAGGCCGAGATCCTCAAGGAGGCTCTTGAAGTCGCCGCGGGCTCAAAAAAACACCTGTTGCGGTCGCTGTCGTGGCCCAGGGACGGTTTGCGATGAAGACGGTCTGCGACGCACTCGACTTGGCGCGCTCGAACATCGCGGTCCAGATCAAAGCGCCCATCGCCAAGCCTCTTGGACGGCCACCTCAGCCCGACGCCGATCTGGTTGCCGAGATCAAAGCGGTGATTGGTGAGACGCCAACCTATGGCTATCGCCGGGTCTGGGCTGTCTTGCGGCGCGCGGCCTGGGCCCAAAGGCTCCCACCTCCCAATCACAAACGCATCTATCGGATCATGAAGGCCCACGGCCTACTGCTCAACCGCCACGCGGGCGGCAGCGACAAGCGTCGTCACAATGGTCGCATCGCCGTTGACCGTTCCAACTTGCGTTGGTGCTCGGACGGCTTCGAACTGCCCTGCGACAACGGCGAGAAGGTCCGGGTCGCATTCGCGCTCGACTGCTGCGACCGCGAGGCCATGGGTTTTGTCGCCACCACCGAGGGGATCAAAAGCGAGGACGTGCGCGATCTCATGGTCACAGCAGTGGATTATCGCTTCGGACCGGTCAACCGGTTGCCAGAGACCATCGAATGGTTGACCGACAACGGCTCCGGTTACATCGCGCATGAGACCAAGCGCTTTGCGCGAGAGATCGGCTTCGAACCCCGAACTACGCCAGTGGAGAGCCCGCAATCAAATGGAATGGCGGAAGCCTTCGTGCGCACAATCAAGCGAGACTACGCCCGCGTCTCGCCTTCGCCCAATGCTGAAACGGTGATGCGCTCGTTGCCGCACTGGTTCGAACATTACAACACAGTTCACCCGCACCGAGCTCTCGGATATCGTTCTCCGCGCGAGTTCATCGCATCGCGCTCAAACCGGGAAAACATGTCCGGTCTTTAAGGGGCAACAACAACCGACCGGTGAAGACTTCGCTGCGGTCTTCCAAGATGGTGCTTGTCTGAGGAGAGCACGAAACATGCGTGTATCCGCAAAATAGCTTGGATACGCGCGTGACTACCTCTTACACCAAGAACGATAGAAATCAGCCGCGGAACGACGAGCGCGCAGTGCAGACTTGGGATCAAGCTATCTTCTCGCCACGAACTAGCGTTTCCGTTGCTGTGGGATTCCCAAGCGGCGGAGGGGGTCGGGCGTGATTCGCCTTCTGGGGGTGCCCATGGCCAGGCCGTATTCGTCGGATTTGCGCGAGCGCGTGGTTGAGGCCGTGAACGAGGGAGCGACCGATCCGAGGCAGCGGAACGCTTTGGCGTCGGCGTCAGCTCGGCGGTGCGATGGCATCAGGCGTGGCGGGAGACGGGGACGGTTGAGGCCAAGCCCGTGGCGGGAGCCGGTCGCCGTTGGAGGATTACGCCGAGGAGATTATCGCGTTGGTCGAGGACCAGCGCGACCGGACGCTCGACGAGATTGTCGCGGCGATGCACAGCGTCGGATCCTGGAAGCCGCACGGCGCTGTTTCGCTTTCTGGAGCGCCACGGCATCACATTCAAAAAAAGTCTCACGCCAGCGAGCAGAGCGTACGGACGTGGCCCGCGCCCGCAGGCGCTGGATACGCGAGCAAGGGCTGCTTGATTCGTCGCGTCTTGTCTTCATCGACGAGACATCGTGAACACAAACATGACGCGCCTCTGTGGCCGCGTCCAAGAGGGAGCGGTGATCGGCGCGCGCCGTTCGCTGCCTGGAAGACATTGACGTTCGTTGCAGCGCTACGCTGCGACCGGATGAGCGCGCCGATGATGATCAAGGGCAATGAACGGAGAGGCGTTTCTTGCTTATATCGAGCAGTGTCTGGTGCCTACCCTCAAACGCGGGACATCGTCGTCATGGATAACGTTCCGCACACAATCGACGGTACGCGCGCGATAGAAGGCGTGGCGCAATGCTGCGCTATCTGCCGCCCTATTCGCCAGACCTCAATCCGATCGAGATGGCCTACGTGCGTTCAAGGCGTTCCTACCAAGTGTGCCAACGCACCGAAACCCCTTACCACACCACAATTCTGCAACTCAAGCTACAGCCTGTGCCACTTTTCCCATATCATATACCAATCCGTTTAATCGGTCGTTGTCCGTGGTATGCTATTTGAGGCGACCATCGAATGGGCGTGCTACTGCTTCGGTTAGCGTTGCACTCCTTGTGGGAGGTCTGAATGAAAAGACGTCAGTTTCTCAAAGTAACCGGCTTGAGCGCGGCTGCCGTCGCGGTTGCAACTCCGGCCATCGCGCAATCAACGCCAGTACTCAAATGGCGGCTGACGTCGAGTTTTCCAAAATCGCTGGACACGCTGTATGGAGCTTCAGAGATTTTTGCGAAAGCGGTAGCGGAAGCGACTGACAACAAGTTTCAAATTCAGGTATTCGCCGCCGGCGAGATAGTGCCCGGTCTTGCCGCTGCAGACGCGGTGGAGCGTGGTACTGTCGAAATGTGTCACACTGCTTCCTATTACTATTTCGGAAAGGATCCGACCTTTGCATTTGGCACGTCCGTGCCATTCGGCCTCAACGCACGCATGCAGAACGCATGGATGTATTTTGGTGGTGCAATGGAGCTGATGAACCGTTTTTACAGCAAGTTCAACATTTATGCGATCCCGGCCGGCAACACGGGCGCTCAAATGGGCGGCTGGTTCCGCAAAGAGATCAAGGACCCTTCTGACTTTAGCGGACTAAAGATGCGGATTGGTGGCTTTGCCGGGGTTGTCCTACAGAAACTCGGCGCGGTCCCACAGCAGATCGCTGGCGGCGATCTCTATCCAGCGCTCGAAAAAGGCACTATCGATGCCGCGGAATGGGTGGGCCCCTACGATGATGAGAAACTCGGTTTGTACAAAGTCGCTCAATACTATCATTATCCGAGCTGGTGGGAGGGCTGCGGAATGGTACACAACTTCATCAATACAACTAAATGGAATGAGCTTCCGAGCAATTATAAATCTATCGTCCGCAGCGCATCAGCGATAGCCAATGAATGGATGCTGTCGAAATATGATGCCCATAATCCGGCCGCCATCAAGCGTCTAGTTGCCAGTGGCACGCAGCTGAGGCCGTTCAGCCAAGCCGTGCTCGAGGCATCCTATAAAGCTGCAAATGAGGTTTTCGCCGAGACGGCTGCAAAGAATGCGGATTTCAAACAGGTGTACGACAGCATGACGGCCTTTCGCGGGGACGAATACCTCTGGTGGCAAATTGCCGAATATGCATTCGACACATTCCAGATCAGGGCACGCACACGAGGTTGAACTGGCAAACACACACGGAGACGGCCCTGTTCCAGCCCAGCACCATCAACGCGTGATGCGTGCAGCCTTTGCAATATCTCCGATATGAAATGGAAAAGTGGCAGATCATATCGAGGCAACCTTCGCCGAAGACCATGAGTTGACGATCACCCGGAAGCTCTGGCGCGCGCCCGATGAGATCATTCGCGCCTGTGAGGCGGAGCCGTCAATCAAATCACCCGTTGGGTTGAATACGTGGCAAGCGCTTTTCGCTTTTCAGCGCGAAACCTTGTGGTTTAAATCATGATCTTAGGCGGGGGTGATTCTGCGTTGCGGCGATCGATCCATCATTTTATGATAACATAAAATACACGGAACTGGTCAGATGCCGAAGCAAAAGCGTGGACGACCGATTACGACGGGCAAGGGCACGCTGGTTGGCGTGCGGCTCCTCCCCAATCTGCTCGCGAAGATCGACGAATGGCGACAGAGCCAGGCTGTCCCGCCCTCGCGGCCGGCTGCCGTCCGCCACCTCGCCGAGCTCGGGCTCCAGACAACAGCCGGGCCCCACGCGCATCCAGCCGCGGTGGTGCGGGTGAGCAATAGAAATATTTCAAAAGCGTCGGAGTTGGCTGGCAAGACGATCGATCGCCTGAGGGACGAATCCGCGTCGGGTGAAGAACAGGAAAGGCGGAAACGCAGGCTTCTCAAGGGGCCGTCGGAGTTCCGCCATATTCGGGCTCGCGCAAACCCAAAGAGAGACTCGCCGTTAGAGCCGCGCCCGCCCTAGTCTAGCACTACTTTGGCAGATTTACTCACGCCGCTGCTCGTTGCAAATCCATTTTCGACAATGCGGGCATCGCTGCGGCGGTAATCGAGCGAAGAGTTCGAGGATGGCGTGACGTACGGCGGGCAGAGTTGGCTGAGGCGGCGGCCCGTCGATTCTTTTTTTCCCGCCTTGCTGTTGCGAGCCGGCGATGCTGGAGGAAGGCATACGCGATCATCGTCATGAGCGCATGACGGTGAAGGCCTTGCCAGGATCGTCCCTCGAAGTGATCGAGACCGAGTTCTTCTTTCAGCTGCTGGTGAGCCTGCTCGCAAATCCATCGTGCCTTGATGGTGGCCGCCAAGGTGCGCAGGTCGGTCTTTGCCGGCAGGTTGGCGAGATAGTATTTCCTTTCTCCCGACATCCTGTGTTCGCCGATGAGCCAGGCCTCCTGCCCTGGCAGATGTTGCTGGCCCTTGTCCCCGATCCGCTGAGGAGGTCCGTCGGCTGTACGAACACGGACCGCTGCAAACCGAGCCTTGAGCTTTCCTTTCGTGCCGGTGCGCCAACTGATGGTGCGCCATTTGGCGTTGGCCAGCATATTTTCAGCCGGTATCGATAGGATGTCAGGAACGTGCCGCTGACGGGGGCGGCCCCGAACGGCAATGGGCCAGATGAGCTGCACGTCGGCAGGGTAAACCTTGAGATGACGCGGAATGCCGACCGCCCAGGCAAGTTTGCGAGCCGTGAGCCCCTGGCGGAACGGCGCACCCATCCCATAGCCCGCATCCGCCAGCACACAGCCAAAGCGCACACCGGCCGCGATGGCGCGATCGATCTCCACCAGAGCCATCTCCGGTTTCGTTCGTGCCGTTCGATATTCGGCCGGAACACCCGCTCGCTCCAACCGAGCCCGCTTGCTCGTCCAACTCTCGGGAAGAAACAACCGCAACGCCAGCATGACCGGCACTTCGCCTCGCGCCAGCGTCAGCGACACCAGGGTCTGGCAGTTCGCGGTCTTGCCCAGTGCCGAAGCATATTGCGCAGCGACACCAACCGAATGCGTGCCTTTCTTGGGTATCGCTGTGTCGTCGATCACCAGCACCGCATCGCTGCCGCCCACGAGCTTATCCGCTTGCACAAGCAGTTCGCTTTCCAAAGGCGTTGCATCCCAGATCCCGGCCGCAATAAAGTGGTGCAATTGATCGTAGTCACCTAGCGCAAGTCGCTCCGCCATCGGCTGAATGCTCTTGCGGTCGCCTGGACCGATCAGCCCCGACACGTAGAGTGGACACATTTGTCGCCGCGCCTTGTGACCCAATCGAGCCAGAAAAGGCCTCAGCCAGCGTCCAAGCTCCTTCTTCCAATCCAACGTCCTGCCTACCATGGTCGGCCCTCCAAAAGCCGACCACCCATAAATCATTGAAAAACTGATTTGGGAATCTTGAGGGTTCTGTGAGGTCGCGTGGCACCACGGTATAGCCGGGGCCTGGAGCGGTGTGTGATTGCGACCTCACAGAAGCCGGATTGAACGAAGCCGCGGGAAATTGGGCACTATGGGGATAGTGGCCAAGGCTCGCTGGCGGTTGCGGTTGGGCCTGGATTGGCGCCGTGCGGGCGGCAGGCGATTTGTTTGCGCGCGCGGCCGGCGGTCAAGAGCTGTTCGCCGCGATTGCGTCGATCTGCAGAGCTGGAGCGGGCGGCATTCACGGTGGGAGAGATTGATCGGCAGCGCGGTGCCAGTGCAGGCATTGCTGTCCGCAGCGCTGGAGCCGAACACGATCACGGTGGGTGTCAGCGGGACGGTCATGACGTGTCACAGGAGAATGGCTGAGGGTTGCAGGAGCGTGGCACGATTGCGATCCGCCGCATGGCGCCACCGCAGTCGGGACAGATGGCGAAGTCGGCTGCGGTGGGCGTGCGATCGTCTTTGGGTGCGATTGTCGGCAGCCTCGCAGGCACCAGTGTCCGCGGGCATCGAGCAGCCGATGACAGAGAGCGAGGCTGTCGCCGCGGGCGCCATTGGCGAGGAAGCCGTAGTGGCGGATGCGGTGGAAGCTGTCCGGTAGTGTGTGCAACAGGAACCGGCGGATGAACTCGTCGGCATCGAGTATCATCACCTTGGTTTTGCCGTCTTGCTCGGTAGTCTTTCCAGGTGAAGCGGACTTTGCTGTCGGTGAGCGAGAGCAGCCGGCTGTTGGCGATGGCAACGCGATGGGTATAGCGACCGAGATAGGCTAGCACCTGCTCGGGCCCGCCGAATGGCGGCTTGGCGTAGACCACCCAGTCGAGGCGGCGGAGTTCGCCGAGACGACGGGCGAAGGCCTGCGGGTCGGCAAGGTTTGCGAGCTTGCTGAAGAATCGCAGCTTGCCGGCGTCGAAGGCATTCTCCAGTTCCCGCAAGAACAGCCGGCGGAATAGTCGCGCCAGCACGCGCACCGATAGGAAGAAGCCGGGACGACACGCTACCCAGCGGGTGCCGTCGAGCGATGGCCCGCCGCCCGGCACAACGCAGTGGACATGCGGGTGGTGCTGCAGCGTCTGACCCCAGGTATGCAGAACCATGGTCATGCCGAGCTTGGCGCCGAGATGCCTGGGATCGGCCGCGATGGTGGCGAGCGTCTCGGCGGCGGCGCGGAACAGGATCGCGTAGACAGCGGCCTTGTTCTGGAACGCGATCTCGCCGACCGGCGCCGGCAGTGTGAAGACGACATGAAAGTACGGCACTGGCAGCAGTTCGGCTTGTCGATCCGCAAGCCATCGGGCCCGTGCAAGTCCCTGGCACTTCGGGCAATGGCGGTTGCGACAAGAGTTGTAGGCGATGCGGGTCGCACTACAATCATCGCACTGCTCAACATGGCCCCCAAGCACCGCCGTTCGGCAGGCCGTGATGGCGCCCATGATGCGACGCTCGACGCATCCGAGATGACCGGCGTGCACCTGTCGAAACGCTTCGCCATGGTGGCGGAAGATATCCGCCACCTCCAGAGCCGGAGCCATGACGCCCGCTCAGGCGGGTGGCACGACTTCCAAGCGGAGCCGATCGAGCGGGCTCGGCGTGTTGCTGATCGTCTTGGTGGCGACCCGGGTATAGCGCGCCGTGCTTGAGAGGCTGGCGTGGCCGAGCAGGACCTGGATGATGCGCACGTCCGCCCCACTCTCCAAGAGATGGGTCGCGAATGTGTGCCGCAGTGTGTGCACCGTCACCTGCTTGCTCAAGCCCGCCGCCGCGCAGGCTGAACGGCAGGCGGCGTGCAAGACGTTGGGTACGAGCGGACGCTCATCGTCGCGGCCGGGAAACAGCCATCGCTTCGGCCGAGTGAGCCGCCAATACGTGCGTAAAATCGTCAAGAGCTGCGGAGAGAGCATGACGTAGCGGTCCTTGCCGCCCTTGCCCTGTTCGACACGGATCACCATCCGCTGGCTATCGATGTCGGCAATCTTCAAGAGAACGACTTCCGACACGCGTAGTCCGGCGGCATAGACCGTGGTCAGCGCCATGCGGCTCTTGAGGCTTGGGATTGCTTCCAGGAAGCGTACGACCTCGTCAGCGCTCAACACGACCGGCAGCTTGCTCGGCTCACGCGCATAGGCGATGCGCTCCGGCACCGCGTCTTGGCCGAGCGTCACGCCATAGAAGAACCGCAGCGCGCAGACGATCTGGTTCAGCGAAGGCCATGAGACCCCCGTCGCAACCAGATGAACCTGGAAAGCGTGAATATCTTCCAGGCCCAGACGATCAGGGGAGCGGCCAAAGTGCCGGCTCAACTTCGATACGGCGTTGACGTACGATTGTTGCGTCGCCGGCGACAGATTGCGGACCGTCATGTCCTCGATCATACGGCGGCGAAGAGGGCTGATCTCAGCCATCGGAAAACCTCCTGTCTGAAAGGTTGGGCTTTGACACCCACGATCCTCTCAGACAGGAGGCGACTACTGCGACCGCCACTTGACTGCCGCGCCAGCGGCTTCGTTCAATCCCATACGGAAATAATCTGCCAAAGTAGTGCTAGGGCGCGTACTCATAAATCCCGTTTGATGTCCGCTTAGCTCCGAAAGGGACCGAATTGCTGTACAGCAGCGTAGCGACGCAAAGTGCCCCGTAAACAAACTCATGCAGTGCAGCAAAGAGCGCCCTATTCGCTAGCCAGCTCGAATAATGCTAAAAATGCCGTAGCTACGCGCCGTTTCTGGACGTATGATCTATCCCAGAACAATAAAAAGCACCCAGTGACCAGAGCCAACGGCTCTCTCCTCAAGGCTCGCAAAGAGCGCTCACCGGCGATCCTTTAAAAAACACAAGCCGGTGAAGGGAAGCCTATGCTCGGTCTTAATCGTTGGCATTTGCTCAAAGGGTTGGCTGCGGTTCTCTGCTTCGTGGGTATTGCATCAATCGCATTGCTTTATTTCTTTCCGGCACCGCCTTCGACGATTTCAATGGCCGTAGGTTTCAAAGGCGGTTCCTATGGGTTCATAGCCGAACGCTATAAGGACTGTCCGTCATCAGAGTTTTTGAGACAGCGAGCAGTGCTAATCAAGGGAGGCTCTGGCTCGTTGGTTGATGACGTTACGCGGCTTTCCGTTGGTGCTGCAAGCGGCGTTGGGCGATGGTTTGGCGTTTGATCCTTTCTCTCTGCAGCAGGATGGTCTGTCCGCGTCCGAAGTAGACGTCGGCCGGCGTTAGATTATCGATGCTCTCGTGGTAGCGGCGGTGGTTGTAGTCGGCCACGAAGGCCTCGATCTGAGCTTCCAGGTCGCCTGGCAGGTAGTAGTTCTCGAGCAGGATGCGGTTCTTCAGGGTCTGGTGCCAACGCTCGATCTTGCCCTGGGTCATCGGGATGGTATGGAGCCCCACGGACATGGTGCATGTCGCGGCCCTTCGAGCCATTTGGCCAGGTCGTCCGAGATGTATGAGGAGCCGTTGTCTGACAGCAGCCTTGGCCGATGCAGGACCCTGGCTTTGTCGAGCCCCGCAGCATCCAGCGCCATTTCGAGCGTGGCGGTGACGTCCTCGGCCTTCATCGTGGTGCACAGCTTCCAGGCGATGATGTAGCGGGAGAAGTCGTCGAGTACCGTCGACAGGTAAAACCATCCCCAGCCGATGACCTTGAGATAGGTGAAGTCGGTCTGCCAGAGCTGGTTTGGTGCCGTCGTCTTATCCTTGAACTCGTCCGCGGCCTTCATCACGATGAAGGCCGGGCTAGCGATCAGATCGTGGGCCTTGAGGAGCCGATAGACCGACGCCTCCGAGACAAAATAGCTTTTGGTGTCGGTGAACCGCACCGCCAATTCCCTCGGCGACAACGCGGGCTCATCCAGCGCCAGCCTGATGATGCGCTCGCGAACATCGTCTGGAATGCGGTTCCAGACGCGATCCGGCTTGGGATGTCGGTCGTTCAAGGCTTCCAGCCCACCCGCCTGGTACAGATCGTACCAGCGATAGAAGGTGGCGGGCGGAATGCCGATCTTGTCCAGCGTGCGCCGCACCGGCAAGGCCGACTGCCTCGACCAGCCGGATGATCTCAAGCTTCTCGGAGGCGGGGTACCTCATGCGGCATCCTCCCCATCCGCCGTCACGCTTTTTTTGAGCAGTCGATTTTCAAGGGTCAGCTCGGCCACGACCTCTTTCAGCGCGCTGGCCTCGCGCCGCAGGTCCTTGACCTCGTCGGACGTTGCGGCCCGGGCCGTATCGCCAGCCAGGCGTTTCTTCCCCGCCTCGAGAAAGTCTTTCGACCAGCGGTAATAGAGGTTCTGGACGATCCCCTCGCGGCGGCAAAGCTCCGCGATACTGTCCTCGCCGCGCAGGCCTTCCAGCACAATGCGGATCTTGTCTTCCGCCGAAAAGTGTCGCCGCGTCGCGCGACGGATGTTCTTTACGACTTGTGTCGCCGGTTCTTTCGCCGGCACGGATTTCTGTCTCATCTTCGCTCCTTGTGAAAGCTACGATGAGCCAGAAATCCTCCCTTCCTCAACCCACCCAATCTGTCTCATGGGTGCTGACGGCGGACAATAAGGACATACTTGCACGCGACCACGTGAAGCTAGAGATTCGCCTTACTGCTAGCGCGATTGAGAACTTGGCGCTGTTGCAGGATCAGAATTCCGGCGTCTCGGCCGCCTTCGTACAGGGCGGGATCGGGAACAGCGAGCAAGGGACTGGGTCGCTATCATTGGGACAGATCAACTATCAAGTCTTTTGCGTATTCTATCGCGCGACGGACGTGCTGAACTCGTGCGCGTGGATCTGGGATTACGTCGTGCCGAGTTGCAAAGCCGGATGACCAAAGCCGCTTAGTGCGGCACTGCCAATCGCGCAGCGAACCTGCAATGCCGCACCGTTGCGGCAACCCCTGGTCCATGTCCGTGGTGGGTCAAAATGCGAAGAACTCGCATTGAGCATATGTTGTCTGCCTTACCCCCAATAGCGGCCCTTCTGATCCCGCCAGCTCACCGCATCAGGCTGGGCAACCACAGCGAGATGATGGGAAAAGCCACGAGAATGAAGAGCCTCACGATGTCCGCGACCATGAACGGTAGCACGCCGTGAAACACCGTGCGCGTCGGGACCTGCGGCAGCAGCGCGTTGATCACGAACAGGTTCATGCCGACGGGTGGGCTGATCAGTCCGATCTCCACCACCACCACAATCAGGATGCCGAACCAGATCGGGTCGAGGCCGAGATGCACGATGAGCGGATAGAACACCGGCACCGTCAGCAGGATCATCGACAGCTCTTCCATCGCGGTGCCGAGCACCACGTAGATCGCACAGATTGCCGCCACGACCATGACCGGCGACAGGTTCATTCCGGTGACGAAGTTCTTGAGGTCGTCCGGCATCGATGTGTAGTTCACGAACTCGGCGAACATCAGCGCGCCGGTCAGGATGGCGAACAGCATGGCCGTGGTGCGCGCGGATTCGACCAGCGCGTCGAGCAACGCGCGCAAGGGGAGCGCGCGCCGCGCCAGGGCAAAGCACAATCCGCCGAACGCGCCGATGCCCGCGCCTTCCGTGGCGGTGAACACGCCGCCATAGATGCCGCCCATGACCACTATGAACAGGAGCCCCACAGCCCATACGTCCTTCAGCGCCAACAGGCGCTCGCGCCAGGTGGAGCGCTTGCCGCGCGGCCCCGAGGCCGGATCGGTCCATACGATCCATTGCACGGCGAGGCACAGCAGGAACGTCGCCAGGATGCCCGGCAGGATGCCGGCAGCAAACAGCTTGCCGATGTTGGTCTCGGTCAGCACGCCGTAGATGACCATGAGGGTGGAGGGCGGAATGAGAATGCCGAGCGTACCGCCGCCGGCGATCGCGCCGGTCGACAGGCGGTCCGAGTAGCCCAGCTGGCTCATCGCCGGATAGGCGACCTTGGCCATGGTGGCGGCGGTCGCGATCGAGGAGCCGCAAATGGCGCCGAAGCCGGCGCAGGCACACACCGTCGCCATGGCGAGCCCGCCGCGCAGATGACCGATGCAGGTGTTGGCAGCTCGGAACAGCTCCTGCGACATGCCGGCGCGCGTGACGAAGTTGCCCATGAGGATGAAAAGCGGCACCACCGAGAGCGTATAGTTGCGCCCGGTCTCGTAAATTTTGGTTTCGACCATCGCGAACGCGGGGGCGAAGTTCCAGTCGCGCAAATAGGCGACGCCGAGGAAGCCGACCACGCCCATGGCGATCGCGATCGGCACGCGCAGCAGAGCAAGTGCCATCATCAGTGCGAGGCCGACCAGTGCTTCGGTCATGTGGTGGTCGGCTTGTTCGGGTCGAACGGGACGCCGCGCGGCGGCGACGGGAAGATCACCTTGCCGAGATGCACCAGGCCGGTGATCGCGATCATGATCGCCATGAAGTAGACGAACGGCCCGACCGGCACGCGCAGGACTTCCGTTGTGTCGCCGTAGCCCGCGATCTTGTCGGCCTTGATCCAGACCCGGTAGGCGAGCCCCAGAAACAACAGGCCGCAGACGAGATCAATGAAACGGCGCAGGAGCAACCGGCCCCTGTCGCTGAGCACCATGTCGATGAAATCGAGCGTGACATGCTCGTCGGCCCGCGAGGCGAGCGGCAGCCCGGCGAAGATCAGCGCCAGCAGCAGAAGCTCGGTGGTCTCGAAGGCGCCGCGGATCGGCCAGTTGAAGATGTAGCGGCCAACGACATCGAGTGTGGTCAGCACCATCAGGCAGAAGAGCAGGATGGCGGCGGCGGCCCCCAGCGCGCGATCGAGCCAGGCGGCCGCCTCGGAAGAATGCCAGGACGACGTCATCGAAGCGGGTCGTTACTTCCCGGCCTCCAGCCGCTTCACCTCTTCATGGAACTCCGCCAGTACCTTGGCGCCATCGACGCCCTTGGCGGTGGCGTCCTTCACCCACTTGTCGTTGATCGCCTTGGCTCGTTCCCGCACGCCCGCCACCAGCTCGGGCGTCGCTGGGCTGATCTGGATGTTGGCCCGTTTCATCTCCTCCAGCGCGGCGGCATCGGTCGCGTCCCAGGCCTTGCCCGCGAGCAGCGCCAACGGCTCGCCCGACACCGACGTGATGGCGTCCTGATCCTGCTTGGACAGCTTGTCCCACTTGTCCTGGTTCATGAAGAAGCCGAACGATGAGCTGTAGAACCCGCCGGGGAACAGGGTGGCGTACTTGACCACCGAGCCGAGCTTGAAGGAGATGATCGAACTCGAGCGGGAAGAAGGTGCCGTCGGCGACACCGGAACTGAGCAGCTCGTAGGACTCAGGCGCCGGCTTGACGAACGCCGATGCCCCGAGGGCGCGCGCCATCTCCTCGGCGATGCCGCCGCCCGTGCGGATCTTCATGCCGGACAGATCCTCGACCTTGTTGATTGGCCGTTTGGTGTTGAACATCTGACCTGGTCCGTGCGTGAAGACGGCGAGCAGCTTGACCCCTTTGTACTCGCCGGCCTGCTGCAGATATTTCCAATGGATGCGCGAATAGGCCAACGAGTTGATCACGGACGTGGCGCCGCCGCCCGGCAACTCGGCCACCAGCGGGAGCACATGGCGGGCCGGGGTGTAGCTCGCCGTGACATAGGAGACATCGACGAGGTCATCGCGGACGGCGTCGAACGTGCCGGGCGGGGCCGATGGGTGCTTGGGCAGCATCTGCAGCTTGACCCGCCCGTTAGTGGCCTTCTCCACCTGCTGGCCCCAGACTGCAAGCACGTCCTTGGTCAGCAGATGGCTCGGCGACACCCAGCTTGACATCGTGAGGGTGGTGGTCTGTGCAGCGGCAGGCTGCGGCGTCACCGCGAGCGCAACGCTGCCCAGGATTGCGGCGCCCACGAACGATGGGCTGGCAAGACGAGACATTGTCGATATCCTCCCAGATTGACAGGCCCCATCGGGGCATTTGTCGGTGGTAATCGTCAAGGCCCAATCACACGTCTAGCGGCTCAGAAGCGGTCTTTTCTCCGTCGATACTCTCGTTCATCAGGAGCAGTTCCTCGGCTTAGACCGTCAGGGCAGCGTAGCGGCTCCAGCCGCAGTTCGCGATAGCTCTCACGGCCGTCCAAACCGAAGATGCGGCTAAACATCCGAAGCAATGCTCGAAGCCGCTCCGGCCGGGCGAGTATTGACACTATAGATGCAAAAAGTTGGGATGCGCCGCGCCTCCAGGAGGACGCCATGCCGAACTTGAGCGCGCTCAGGCCCGCCATCACCCGGACGCTGACTGCGGCCCTGACCAGCAACGCGCGCCGCAGCTTGGTCCGCACAGTCAAAGGTCTCGGGCGCCGGCTGAGCGGGCAGGTCCCGACGGTTGAGTATTTCCATCAGGTGGACGATCCCTACAGCCATTTGATCGCCCAGTTGCTCACCCCACTCGCCCGTCGTTACGGCGTGCGCGTGCGCCCCTGGCTGGTTTCGCCGCCTGAGGATTCGGCTACGCCCGAGCGCGAACTGTTGAAGGCCTACGCATTGCGCGATGCACCTCTGGTGGCAGTCGAATACGGCCTCTCCTTCCCGGCCGCAGCGGCGCGACCGGACGCCGGTGCCATCGATCAGGCCACCCGCGTGCTTGCCGCTAGCACTCGCGAGCGACGACTTCCCCGACCGGGCGGTTGCGGTTGGCAGCGCGCTGTGGCGCGGCGATGCTGCAACAGTTGCGGCACATTCGCCGGTCGATGCAACCGCAGCCCTGGCCGCTGGCGATGCGGAGCGGCGACGGCGCGGCCATTACTTCAGCGCGATGCTGTATTTCGAAGGCGAGTGGTATTGGGGCGTCGATCGCTTGAACCACCTGGAGCAACGTCTGCAGGATCTCGGATTCGATCGCCAACCGCACACAGCCGCGCTGGCACCTTATCGGGACCTCACCCTGGGCGAGGTCCCGAAAGGTGGCAAGCCACCCGTGATCGAGGCCTGGTACTCGTTCCGCAGCCCCTATTCCTGGATAGCCATGCCGCGGCTGCGGCGCCTCGCGCATCATTACGGCGCGGAGCTTCGCCTGCGTCCGATCCTGCCCATGATCATGCGCGGCCTGCCGGTGCCAACCATGAAGAGCCTGTACATCATGCTCGACACCAAGCGCGAGGCCGAGCGGGTTGGGATCCCGTATGGGCGGATGGTTGATCCATACGGTGCCGGCATCGAGCGCAGTCTTGCGGCGCAGTTCCATGCAATCCGTCTGGGCCTCGGCGAGGCATTCGCCGAAGCCGGCCTGCGCGCCGTCTTTGCCGAAGGGATCGATCTCGCGGACGACGCCGGCCTCTATGAGGTCGCCCGCCGCGCCGGGCTGACCGACGCCCAGACCGCCGCCGCCCTGGCCGATGACAGTTGGCGCGCCCCGGCGGAAGCCAATCGCCAGGCGCTGCTCGAAGCCGGGCTCTGGGGCGCGCCGACCTATCGGGTCAACGGCGGCCCCGCCCACTGGGGCCAGGACCGCTTGTGGGCGCTCGAGCACGACCTGGTCGCGGCCATGCGGCCGGTTCTGGCGGCCTCTGGGCGAACGGGAGCTGCTTCAACCTGACCACCGAAGGCCCCGAACCCGAAGTTCGCACGGGAGTGTGCCGCATGTGTTTGCGAACATCGGAATTGGGATGCCACAGGGTCCTGTGATCGCCGTCCGCGATGTTCAAGTCATGTATTGACTGAACGCCACCGTGCTGGCCCGGGCGCGCGCGTCGGTCTTGACGTTGACCAGCGCGACCGAGCCGCGATCGACCTCCCGCTGGGCGCGATCCAACGCCGGCCGGATTTCGTCCGGGCGTTCGACATATTCGCCATAGCAGCCAAGCGCCTCGGCCATCTTGTCGAAGCGTGTGTAACCGAGATTGCGGCCCGGCTTGTCACCCTGCGGGTCAGCGGTCCAACCGCCGTTGAGACTGACCACCACCAGGATCGAAACGTTGTGGCGCACGGCGGTGTCGAGTTCGAGTGCGTTGAGCCCGAACGAGCCGTCGCCGTGGACGACGATGACCTGCTTGTCGGGCTTGGCGAGCTTGGCCCCTATTCCAAACGGCAGTCCGACCCCCATGGTTCCGAACGGTCCGGAATTGAGGCGGTGACCGGGCGCGAACGTCGGCATCGACTGGCGCCCGAAGTTCAGGATTTCCTGCCCGTCGACGACCAGAATGGCGTCGCGCTGCATGAAATTCTTGATCTCGTCGCACAGGCGCAGCGGATGGATCGGCACCTCGTCCATCGGTTTGTTGGCGCCTGGCGACTGGCGTTTGGACGTCTCGCCGTCTGACAAAGTTCGTCGCCACGCGGAGAAATGATCTGCATTGATCCGCTTGCCGCTCGCGTCGATGAGCTGGCGCAGCACGGCCTTGCAGTCGCCGACGATGCCGATGTCGATCTTGCGTGGCGCCGTGGCGATTTCGTCGGCATCGATATCGATGCGGGCGATCTTGGCGCTGGCATTGAAGCGAGGCGGCGCCACGTGACCGATGATGTAGTTCATGCGGGTGCCGATCACGATAATCAGATCGGCGTCGCGGAACGCGGACGAACGCATGGTCAGGTACGAATAGTCGTGATCGTCCGGAAGGACGCCGCGGCCCTGCGGCGTGGTGTAGAATGGAATACCGGTCTTTTCGACGAACTCCTGCAGTTCGGGCCAGGCCTTGGACCAGATCACGCCGCTGCCGGACAAGATGATCGGCTGGCGCGCCTTGGCGATCGCGTCAACCAGATCATCGACCCGGTTGGGGTCACCGAGTGGCCGCGCATTCAACAGCGGGCGGCCGGAGAGACTCCAGTCGACCTGTTCTTCAGGGATCTTGCTGTACAGAAGATCACCGGGGCAATCGAGATAAACCGGTCCCGGCTTGCCGCTCATCGCCTTCTGAAAAGCGACATTCACCTGCTCGGGGATGCGCTTGAGGTCGTAAATGCGATCTGCCCATTTGGTGCAGGGCTTCATGATCGCGAGCTGATCAATCTCCTGGAAAACCTGCCGGCCGTTCAACCTGATCGGGCTGGAGCCGCCAACCGCCACGACCGGGCAACAATCAATCAGCGCGTTGGCAATGCCGGTGGTGAGATTGATGACGCCGGGGCCGCTCGCCGCCATGCACACGCTGGGCTTCTGCAACAGCCGGCTGTAGGCCTGTCCCATGAAGGCAGCGGATTGTTCATGCCGAACGTCGAGCGGGCGAATGCCTTCCTTGATGCACCAGGATTCGGTGAGCAGCATCGGCCCGCCCATGAGGAAGAACAGAATATCGGTACCTTCGTTCTTCAACGATTTGGCCAGGATCTCCGAGCCGGTGAGTTCGGCCATGTTTGGTCTCCTCGCTTGGGTGGTCACCTACGACGCAGAAACGGTGGATTGATCGCAACCGAGCCTTCTCAGATGACGTTGTCCTTGCCGAGTTGCCCGATCTCTTCGGCATCAAGACCAAGCCAATCATGAAGTACCTCGTCGGTGTGCTGTCCGAGCAGCGGCGCCGGCTTGACTTGGGGCGTGCGCCCGGAAAAACGCACCGGCCAGCCCGGCATCTTGAACGGCCCGGCGCGCGGGTGCTGCATCGTCTGCATGATGCCGCGCCGCTCGAAATCCGCCTCCTCGGTCAACTCCATTGTGTCGAAGACAGCCCCGGCCGGCACCCCTGCCCCACCAAGCACGCGCATGGCCTCGCGTTTGTCATGCTGGCGTGTCCAGGCCGCGATCATGGCATCGATCTCCGGCTCGCGTTCCAGGCGCGCCGCACCACTTTCGAAACGCGGATCGCCGATCAGGTCCTTGCGCCCGATCACCTCGAGCAACCGGTGCCAATGCGCCGGATTGGTGCGGCTCGTATAGACGTAGAGGTAGTCGTTGGGACCGCCGGGCTTGCACGGATAGATGCCGCTCGGCACCGCAAAGCCGGTGATCACCTTGGCGCCGTTGCGCTTGGCCGGCCCGCCCATAGGTCGCCTGGGTGGAGAGCGCCACGCGGATATACTGCAGCATGGCGTCCTGCATGGCGATTTCGATCCGCTCGCCCTGCCCGGTGCCGCGGCGCCGGTAGAGCGCTGCCAGAATGCTGATGGCGAGCAGCATGCCGGTACCGGTATCGCCGAGGGTCGCGCCGGGCTTGGCCGGCGGCCCGTCGTGCTCCCCGGTAATGCTCATGATGCCGCCGGTCGCCTGTGCGATCATGTCGAAGGCCAGATTGTTCTCGTAAGGGCCCCCGGTTCCGAAGCCCTTGACCTGCGCGTAGATGATGCTCGGGTTGACGGCGCGCACCACGTCGTAGCCGAGCCCCAGGCGCTCGATGGCCCCCGGGGCGAAGTTCTCCACCATAACATCGGCTCGGCGCGCCATGTTCTTGACGAGCTCAAGCCCGCGCTCGGATTTCAGGTTGATGGTGACGGATTTCTTGTTGGCGTTGAACAACAGGAAATACCAGGAATCCAGACCCTTGCTGGCATGCATCGAGTAGCGGCCCGCCTCGCCACCCTGCGGGTTCTCCACCTTGACGACCTCGGCGCCGAGCCATGCAAGCGCCTCGGTACAGGACGGGCCGGCCTCGAACTGAGTGAAGTCCAGGATGCGGACGCCGGCAAGACAGCCCGCAAGCGTGCTATCGCTAGCCATTTCTCGTTCCTCCCCGGTGGAACGCGCTCAGCATAGTCGGAAGTTGCCGCAGCGGCGAGGGTATGCGGCAAGGCCACCGAACAAATCGCAATGAACGCACATCTGCCCAACGCATGGCGCCGCGTGGCAGACCATTTTCTCTTTCCCGAATGGTGGGCTAAGCTGCCAAACACGAACAAGCGGTCCGGGCGAGATCAGGCTTTTTGCACCGGAATTGAAGGAGGGGGACCATGGCCGCACGCGTGACCACCATCGCAACGCTTGTTGCTGCTGTTATCTTCAGTGCCGGATTTGTCGGGCGCGCCCACACACAGGAATGTCCGCGCGGCGATCTCGACAAGGCCTATTGCGATCGCGACGGCGATCTCGTTGCGGATGCGCCGACCGATGCGAAGCGACTGGTCAACCCATCGACCCTGATCTTCGCCTACACGCCGGTCGAGGACCCCGCGGTTTACGCCAAGACCTGGGACGGCTTCATCAAGCACATGGAACAGACGACCGGAAAGAAAGTCGTATTCTTCCCGGTGCAGTCGAACGCCGCCGAAATCGAGGCGATGCGTTCCGGCCGCCTGCACGTCGCGGGATTCAACACCGGCTCCAATCCAATCGCGGTCAACTGCGCAGGCTTCGTGCCGTTCGCCATCATGGGCACGAAAGACGGTCAGTTCGGCTACGAAATGGAAATCATCGTGCCAGCCGACAGCCCGATTAAGACGCCGGCCGACCTCAAGGGCAAGAAAGTCGCGTTCACCTCACCGACCTCGAACTCCGGATACAAGGCGCCGTTGGCGATCTTGAAGGCCGACTTCAACCTCGAGCCCGACCGCGACTTTACGCCAGCGTTCTCCGGCAAGCACGACAACTCCGTGATCGGTGTTGCCAACAAGGATTATGACGCTGCTTCGGTCGCCAACGAGGTGATGTTCCGCATGTTCGACCGCAAGGTCGTTGATCGCGGCAAAATCCGATCGATCTACAAATCCGAGACCTTCCCGACCACCGGCTATGGTTATGCGCACAACCTCGATCCGGCGTTGGTCGAGAAGATCAAGCAGGCATTCTTCACCTTCCCATGGGAGGGCTCGGCGCTGAAGGCGGAATTCAAGAACGAGGACCGCTTCGTCCCGATCACCTATAAGAAGGACTGGAGCGTCATTCGCAAGATCGATGAGGCGACCGGCGTCAAGTACACCTGCAAGTAACCGGCTAGTCCCGATTCCGAAGTTCGCTTTATCCTGCCGCACCCTCTGAGCAACTTCGGAATGAAAGGACATTAGCAAATATATCACTCTAGTGTGGTTTTGGATTTGAAGTTCCTATGACGAGCGTGCCGCAAGAATGATAGGAACTTCAAATCCACCACACTAGTTCACGTTCCGGCGAAGGCGACACCGGTTCGCCGCCAAGAACATGCGCCATTCAATTTTCTAGATCGGGCTTGCAGCGAATGCTTCGGATCAGGGGACTTACGAAGCGCTACCGGACCGGCGATCTGGCGCTCCGGGGCATCAACCTTGACATGCCCGACGGTGAGGTGTTGGCGCTGATCGGTCCTTCAGGCGCAGGCAAGTCGACCGTCATCCGTTGCATCAACCGTCTGGTCGAACCGACCGCCGGCACGGTCACGCTCAACGACACCGAGATCACGACGCTTGGCAGCCGCGAACTGCGCCGAGTGCGCCGGCGCATGGGAATGATCTTCCAGGAATACGCGCTGGTCGAGCGGCTCACCGTGATGGAAAACGTCCTGAGCGGACGCCTCGGCTATGTCGGTTTCTGGCAAAGCTTCATGCGGAAATTTCCGCAAGCGGACGTTGACGAGGCATTCCGGCTGCTCGCGCGCGTCGGCCTTGATCACATGGCCGACAAGCGTGCCGATGAATTGTCCGGCGGCCAACGGCAGCGAGTTGGAATTTGTCGAGCGCTGATCCAGAATCCGGACTTGCTTTTGGTGGACGAACCAACCGCTTCACTGGATCCGAAGACGTTGCGGCAGATCATGCGACTGATCAAGGAGCTGTGCGGGGAGCGCAAGCTTTCTGCCATCATCAACATCCACGATGTCATGCTGGCGCAGATGTTCGCCGAGCGGGTTATTGGCCTGCAACTCGGCGAGATTGTTTATGACGGCCCGCCCACCGGCCTCACGGCCGAGGTGTTGACAAAGATCTACGGAGAGGAGGACTGGTCGGCCACCATCAGCAGAGTTCGAAGACGATGCGGACCAAGTGGCCGAGCAACCGGACAACGTCATTCCGCTGGAAACCCGCCAACCACACCGCGATCGCATGGCGGGGCTGACATAACGGGTGTCCACCCGAGGGTCGAGCCCGGGGCAGGCGTTTTCTGAAAGAGCTCTAATCGGCCATGACCATCACCACGATCGCCCCTCCCCGTTGGACGAAGCCACCGCTGATCAAGCGCGCGTGGCTGCGCTGGTCGCTCGGCGTCGGCGCCCTCGCCTATCTGGCGCTGGCGTTGGGTACGACCGATGTGAACTGGGCCCGCGTTTGGGAAGGCCTGCCGCGCGGCGCGCGGTTCTTCGCCGCATTTTTTCCGCCCGACTTTATCAGCCGCTGGAGCGAAATCTCCGACGGCATCCTCGAAAGCCTTTGGATGACGGTGGTCGCAACCGTGATCGGTATCGTGATCTCGGTCCCGGTGGGGATCGGCG
Source organism: uncultured Alphaproteobacteria bacterium (assembly GCA_963833605.1). Classification (GTDB taxonomy): domain Bacteria; phylum Pseudomonadota; class Alphaproteobacteria; order Rhizobiales; family Xanthobacteraceae; genus JAFAXD01. Next base: position 134,911 of record CAWHYZ010000027.1, on the reverse strand, counting down.
CTGCGAAGAACATCGCACCGGGGCCGATCTACTACTTCTGCCGCGGCATCCTCACGGTGTCGCGCAGTTTCCAGGAGATCATCCTGGCGATCTTCTTCGTCAAGTTGTTTGGCTTCGGTCCGTTCGCCGGGGTCGTCACGCTCTCGTTCGCCACCATTGGATTCTACGGAAAACTCCTCGCCGAAGACATCGAGGACATGGATCCATCACAGGCAGAAGCCGTACGTGCCACCGGCGCAGGCTGGCTGCAATGGATCAATTTCGGCGTTCAGCCGCAGGTGATGCCGCGCATGATCGGGCTCGGTCTCTACCGCTTCGATATCAATTTCCGCGAATCCGCCGTGGTCGGTATTGTCGGGGCTGGCGGCATCGGTGCAACGCTGGACACTGCGTTCGATCGCTATGAATTCGCTTCCGCAGCGGCCATCCTGCTGACCATCATCGGCATCGTGATGCTGGTGGAATATTCGTCCGGCTACATTCGCCGCTGGGTGCAGTGATGGCGGTCGCGCTTCGGCACGGAACCAGGGTATGGCATCGTCGCGAGCGCGGCGCACAGTTCGCGACTTGGCTGGCGTGGCTCATCGCAGCGGCAATCTTCATCTACTGCTGGGAGCTGATCTCCGATAAGACGATATGGGCCTTTGTCGCCGACGCGCCAGCGCAAGCAACCGATCTCGCCGTGCGCATGGTGCCGCCGGACTGGCGGTTCATCACCAAGCTGTGGCGGCCACTCTGGGACACCCTTAACATCGCGACGCTCGGCACCGCGATCGCAATTGTCTTGGCGGTGCCCGTGGCGTACTGCGCCGCGCATAACACCACGCCGAGCGTGGCGCTGGTGCGGCCGGTCGCGCTGTTCATCATCGTGTCATCGCGCTCGATCAATTCACTGATCTGGGCCCTGATGCTGGTCACGATCATAGGACCGGGCGTGTTCGCCGGCATCCTGGCGATCGGGCTGCGCTCGATCGGCTTCTGCGCCAAGCTGCTCTACGAGGCGATCGAAGAGATCGATGAGAGTCAGGTCGAGGCGGTGCGCGCGACTGGCGCGAGTGGCCCGCAGGTCACGGCGTACGGCATCGTGCCGCAAGTACTGCCAGCGTTCGCCGGCATCTCGGTTTTCCGTTGGGACATCAACATTCGCGAGTTCACGGTGTTGGGCCTCGTTGGCGCCGGTGGCATCGGCTTGCCGCTCAACGCCGCGATCACGACGCTCGCCTGGACCCAGGTGTCGCTCATTCTCCTGATCATTATCGCAACGGTGGTCGTCAGCGAATGGGTTTCGGCCAAGGTGCGCCACGCGATTATTTGAGACCAAAAGCGCTTGGCGTCCGATATTGCGCCCACCTGATCGGTCACTGGCCACGCCGGAGCGTCTAGGCCTGCAGTTTGTCGTCGCGGCTATCCGCTGCAACCTGCCGGCCCGGACCGGCCGCTCATCGGCTGCGCGAGAACAGCCGATCGGACGCGAGCCGCGCGCCGTCGCGCAAGCTCGCAAGCTTGGCCCAGACCACGTCCTCAGCAACCCGGCCCCAGCCGGCCGAGGTATCAAATCCGCAATCAGTTCCCGCCAAAACACGTGACGGGTCGCCGATAACGGCCGCGACCCGCTCGATGCGGTCAGCCACGACCTCCGGATGCTCGACAAAATTTGTCAAGCTGTCGATCACGCCCGCAACCAGAACCTGATCGTCCGCGAGTGGGCGCTTTGCGAAGCAGCGAAATTCGTGGGCGTGGCGCGGATTGGCGAAAGGCAATACGAAGCCGCCGACGTTGGCTTGCTGCAGGGCCGGAAGGATGTCCTCAAGCGGAACATCGCAATCGTGTGGCGATTCCGAGTTCCCCCAGCACACGTGCAGGCGGACGCGGTCGCGCGGAACGTTTCGCAGCGCCTGATTGATGGCAGCCACGACCTGCTCGACAAATTCGACGAACTTGCGGACCGGTTGATCCTTAAATGTTATGTGGCGTTCGAGCGCGAGATCGGGCGCATCGACCTGCAACAGCAGCCCGTTGCGCACGATGGCCTCGTATTCGACCGCGAGCGCCGTCCCGAGCGCCGCCAGGTAGTCCGCGAGCGTGTCGTAATGCTCGTTTCGCACGGCCATCGCGAGGATGCCAGGAGATGGCGCACTCATGAACGGCTCGACAAAGACGCCGGGATTTTCGGCCAAAACGTCCTTGAAATGGCGGCATTCCTCGTTGATCGCGCAATCGTCGAGATAGCGCACCTCGCCAATCGCCTTGGGCAGCCCGCCCAGCGCCGAGACCTGGGTTCTGCTCGCGTGCTGCTCGATCCACATGCGCTTGAAATCCGGATAGCGCTCCACATCGGCACGCGATGGCCGCTCCCAGGTTCCGCCCAGGCCGGACAGGCGAGCCTTGAGATAGAGAAAGAAGGAATCCCGCTGCTGCTCGCCGTTATTGCCGACATCGATACCGGCGTCGTGCTGCTTGTGCACGATTGCCCGCACCGCCTCGCGCCCGGCGCGATCGACTTCGGCCTCATTGACCGCCTCGCCGCGCGCGCGCGCGGCGTAGAGCCGCGTTAGCTCGCGCGGCCGCGGGAGGCTGCCGGTATGGGTCGTCAATATTCTCGAACGGCTGCGTTGCATCGCTTCGTCGCCTCATCTCGACATGTGGTGTGGCAGCCAAAGGGCGAGGTCGGGCCAGAGGATCACCAGCGCCAGCACCCCGAACATCGCCAGATGAAACGGGATGGTGCCGAGAATGACTTCGCTCAGTTTGCCGTCCCAGATGCTTTGAATGACGAACAGATTGATCCCGATCGGCGGAGAGATTTGCCCAAGCTCGACAAAGAGGACCAGGACCACGCCGAACAGAAGTGGGTCGATGCCGTAACTCGGCAACACTGGAAAGATCAGCGGCACCGTGATCACGATCATGCCCAGGCTTTCGATCAGACAGCCGAGCACGGTGTAGAGAATGAACAGCGCCAGGAAAAACTCAAGTCGACTGAGATGCAGGCCGACGATGAATGCCGTTACCTTCTCGCCGACGCCGGCGAAGCTGATGGCATAGGAGAAGACATAAGCCGTGAAGATGATGAACAGGATGTTGCCGGAGAACCTGATCGTGCTGAACATCGCCTCGATCACGCCGCGCAGCGTAAGGTTGCCGAAGAGCGCGCCGAGAATGATGGCCAGGATGCAGCCGATGGTCGCGCCTTCGGTGGTCGTCACCAGACCCGCATAGATCCCGCCGAGCGTGCCGGCGATCAAAATGCCAAATGGCAGGACATCGGCCAAAGCGACAAGCAGCTCGTGCAGCGAGCGCGGCCCGGATTTGCGCGGTGCGACGCCCGGCTGGCTTATGGCGTGGGCACCAATATAAGTCATGAAGGCCGCCGTCATGATCAGCCCAGGCACGACGCCGGCCATGAACAATTTTGGAACCGAGGTTTCCGTAAAGGTACCGTAGACGATCATGCCGAAACTCGGGGGCAGCAGGATGCCGAGCGTGCCGCCGGCCGCCAGCGAGCCCGCCGCCAATCGCCGATCGTATTTGCGTGCAATGAGCTGCGGCAGGGCGACGCCGCCGATCGACGCCGCGGTCGCGATGCTCGATCCGCTCACCGAGGCGAAGATCGCACAGCCCGCGATGTTGGTCTGCAGCAACCCGCCGGGAAGCCGGGCAACGAGCTTGGCGAGCCCCGCGTAGATGCGGCTGCTCAGCCCGCTGACACGAAGGATCTCCGCCATCAGCATGAACAACGGCACGCACGTGAGTACGAAGCTGTTCATGCTTCCCCAGCTGACGAGCCCCAGGCTGTTGAGGCTCGGCAGGCCGCCTTGCAGCAGCAGGTAGAAGACAGCAGGTACAGCGATCGCGAATGGAACAGCCATCCCACAGGTGAGCAGGACAAGAAAAAAAGCGAATGTGACGATGATCTGAAGTTCAGGGCTCACCGGTGGCCCCCGTCGTCCTGGCGGCCGCGCGCATTGCGGCGACATCAGCCACGAGTGTCCGCACCACGGAAAAACACAAAGCCGCTGCCCCGATCATCATGGCGACGCGAGGAATCCAAAGCGGTGTCGCCAGGTAGGTCGGAGCCAGATCGCCGAACCGGAACGAAGAGATCTGGAAGCGAACGAGTTGCCAAAACAGCAACAGACAGAAAGCCAGCGACAAGGCGTCGAAGATGACGTGCGACACCGCACGTCCGAACGGCGAGAGCCGCGACTGGACCAGTTCGACGTGATGAAAACTGTCGCTGATCTGGCATACCGGCAGGCTGACGAACGTCATCACCACCAGCATGTAGCCGCCCAGCTCATCCGAGATCTCGAACGAAAAGTTGAACAGCGATCTGGTTAAGATATCAGTGCCGATCACAACCAACATCACGACCAGCGCCGCCACGCAGGCGAGCTTGCAAATCCGTTCGACGATGGTTTCCGGAAGCCTTCGCGCTGACGGACTACCGGGGGCGCGGCCCTGCTCGATGTGCGCCCTAGTGCGGATTGCGCTCATGTCGACCCAAGATCTCCGCCGTCATGGCTGGGCCGGCCGAAGGACGGATCCCGGCCATCTCAATGAGGGGCGCACCATGCCTCCATAAGACGAGATGGGCCGGACGAGCCCTCGATATTTGATTCCATCCAACCGAAATCCGCGGATTATCGCCCGAGGGCGGTACGAGTCTTTGCCAGCGCCTCGATAACATCGGGCCCGCGCGATTTTGCCCATTCGTCCCAGTACGGCTTCATGGCGTCGACTGCCCGCGCAATCTCTTCGGGCTTCGCCTTGGTGAAGGTGTACCCCATGGCTGAAAGGATCTGGACCGATTCCGCCTCTTCCTTCTGCATCGTGTCCTGATCCCAACGCGCCGACTGTTGGGCAACTTGTCGGAGCTTGCCCTGCACATCGGGGGAGAGTTTGCCGTAGGCGTCGGTATTGGCGATGAAATAGGAGTTGTTGACGTTGACGATCAGAACGTAGCCATATTTGAGCAGGTCTTTCCACAACACCGCGCCAACGCCGGCGGTGAAGATACCATCGACCACGCCCCGATCGAGCGCCGAGGGAACTTCCGGCGCGCTCATGGTGATCGATGTCCCGCCAAAGCGCCGCACGAATTCGCCCTGCTCCGGCTGCGCGACCCGCAGCTTCAGACCCTTGATATCGTCGAGGGATTCAATCTTCTTGCGCCCCCAAACGAACTGCATCGGATAGGTGTATGAGGCGAGAACCGTGGAACCCTTCTGCGCGAATGCTTTGTCGATGTACGGCTTGAGCACCACGTCCGCTTTCGCGAAATCCTCATAGGACTGAATGAGCATCGGCAGCCTCGGAATACCAGCCACCGGAATATTTCCCGAATTGAACAGGTCGTCGGCGACCTGCACGACGTTTTCGCCCACGGCCTGGGTAATATTGCTCGCGTTGATCTGGAGGGTGCCTGCCAGGTGCAACCGAATCTTGAGCTCGCCGTTCGTCGCCTTCTCGATCTCTTCGGTAAACAATTTTGCGCCGCGCGATGTCGCGAAGTTTGGCGCCGACTGATGCATGTAGAAATTCCAGTCTGCAGCGGACGCGTGTCCACCCGACAGGAACACGAGCACCAGCAACGTACAGGAGGCTGCGGCAACCGACGCAGCCGCCGCCTTCAGGGTTTGATTGGGCATGGCAATCCTCCCCTCGGCGTGGCCCGTAGGTCGGCGAGCGCCGAGACCCGCTTCATTGGTTTTGAAACGAAAATACCCTTAGATCAGCCTATGGACGCGTCGGTTGGCTGTCAACGTGGCCACCTTGAAATTCGATGTTCGTCGCGAACGTGCTGCGTGACGAACTTCGCAATCGGAGACTTGGCGAGATCTGCACGCGATCAACCCCCCAAGCTGTCAATGTCGTCGTAGGGATCGTCTTCGTGACGAATGAATGACCGCCGCTTCACACCAGCGGCGACTTCTGCGGCACGCTCTTCTTCCCGCAGGGCACGATCGATTGTCTCGATCGCCCGTTGATACCTGATCAAGTTGTCAAGCTGGTGTTCCGTGTGACCACTTTTGTAGCCCTCTACCAGGGCCGAGATGATTGACCGGCGCTGCCTGATCAGCTCATCCCGCGCTTTTTTGAGATCGAGAACGTAATCAATTGCCAATTCAAGCCTCCTCGCCCTAGCTTTCAAAGCTCGAAGCATATCGTTTTGGGGCCCGCCGGATAGGCCATCCGAGCCTATCATGAGGGCGCGCCTGCGCTTAGCGCGTCCGGGTGACGTGGCCGAAGCCCTTTGCGCACCTCCGCTGCAAGCCCGCGCAACGCCGGGACCAATATCCCATGCTACGCTACCAGCGGATCGAACGACTGGGTAGAGTTCGTCTGCGGCCGCAAATCGGTGTGTCGCGCCACACGCCGCGCCGTCCTGGCGCGCGATCAGCAAAAGTGGTCACCGGTTTTGCGTTCGATCGCACGCTAATGTCTTGACTTGGCGCATGATCTTTTCGGTGACCCGCGCACACTTCGCCGGATCATGCGCTAAAGTCGGGCATCAGGGTCGGCAGGCCGGGTGTTTTTCTCCGCCGCCTGCCGGGAAAGGTTCGAAGAGGTTTGTGATGAAAACGCATTTCGCGCTTGCCGCACTGCTGGGGTTACCGCTGCTCTCCGCTCCAGCGGCGGCGCAAGCGAGGCTGGAACGGCTCTACGTCATCGACTGCGGCGAGCGTACGGCGCCCGACGTTGCGCCATGGACGCCGGGGGTGAATGTCGGCAAGCCGGTCGATTTCGTCGATACCTGCTATCTGATCAAGCACGGGGCTGACTGGATGGTCTGGGACACCGGCCTGCCGGATGCGATCTTCTCCGCGCCGTCATCCGACCCGAATGCGTGGAAGCGTACAAAGTCGCTCGCCGGCGAACTCGACAAGCTCGGCGTGAAGCCATCGGACGTCAAATACGTTGCGGTTTCCCACACTCACGGTGATCACGTCGGCAATGTCGAACTATTCCCGCAGGCGCTGCTGCTGGTGCAAAAAGCCGAATACGACTGGCCGGGGCAAGACGGCAAGCCGCGTTTCCTGCCGTCGCATCCCGTCAAGACGCTGGCAGGCGACCACGATGTTTTCGGTGACGGCAGCGTAACGATCATCTCGACGCCCGGTCACACGCCAGGCCACCAATCGCTGCTCGTGAAGCTGCCTCAGACCGGCGCAGTGCTCTTATCTGGTGATGCGGTGCATCTCAAAGACAACTGGGACGCCAAGCGCGTTCCGGCCATCAACGTCGACAAGGAGAAGTCGTCGGCTTCGATGCAGCACATGTCCGAGCTCATGGCGCAGAACAAGGCGCAGCTCTGGATCAATCACGACAAGCCACAGAGCCTGACGATGAAGCGGCCGCCGGACTTCTATCAGTAGCCCGAACCACGGCGGGCACCAATAACACCGACTCCGGTCATTCGAAGCAAAGCCCCCTCACCTCAGGTCCAATTTCGTACCGGACGCGACGGGAATTTCGGGATTGGCCCTGACGGTCAGCGCCAGCAGGGGTTTCGGGCTGACCGATATGACACCGACGAAGGGGCGATCGTGTGCCAAGATCACAAAGAACGCCACTGCCGCAGCCACCGAACACACATTGATCGCGAGGAACTGGGTTCCAGCGTGTTTGTTGTAGATCAGCGCGAGAACGACAAGGGCGCTTACGATCAGGGCGATGAGTGCGAACCACTGCGCCCCGGAGACCGCCGAACGCGACATCGCCAGCCGCGCCAGGCGGGCGCTGCGCGCCTCGAAAATTTGCGGCAGCAGCATTGCGGCGACCGGCGAGGAATCCGCCCTGCCCGCTTCGCGCGACAACTCGGCGGTCAGGCCGGAGAGGATGCGCTCCGACACGCCGAATGAGGCGTCGTCCATATCGGCTTGCCGCGCCATCGCCGGCCATTCATGCGCTGCTGCCGCCTTCGCGTAAGCGAGCACGCGGTCCTTCACCCGTCCGCCGCGGTCGGACGGCAAGCCGTCGGCAAGCGCGAGCACATTATCGAGCGCGAGCGCCTCGCGCTGCACCGCGTTTTGAGCCTGCAACCAGTCGTTCCAGACGCCGGCTGCAGAAAACGAGAGCATGAGCGCAAACAATATGCTGGTGACGGTGACCAGTTCGGAGATCAGCGGCGCTTTTGCTGGGTCACTGCCCGAGAGGCGTACGCTCAATCGCACAAGCCCGATGATCGCCCAGCCCACGCCAAGTGCGACGACGATCGTCACAACCAGCAATGTCGGGAGTGGAAGCTTCTGGAGAAAGTCGAGGAACGCCATGGGTAACGCTCGCCTTATCCGGCAATTGACCCCGAGCAGCTAACTGATCCCCAGGAGCGGTATGTTACTCTGAAGAACTTCGGTCAGGCCAGCGCAATGCGAATTACAATGCGTCCTCGACGCTGTATCTAATTACCCCGCATATATCCGGGAGAATCAAAATCCACGCTGCATCGATCTCAGCGGCTGTCACTTTGCGCGATCAATGTGATCCGATCCAACTCGCCGGCTTAACCAATTCGCGCTTGCTCTCCGAAGTCTGATCGACGGTGACGCGCCAGATGTAGGAGTGAGCCGGGAGCGACTGCCCGGCGTCGTCGGTGCGATCCCGATGCACGGCCTCGTCGCGTATCGTGATACCTTCCAACAATCTCATCATCGAATAAACAAACATTGGCTTGTATCTGATGGCGGCATTGCTGTGATCTCCTTCATATAAAGAGCGAGACAGCAAGTGTAGCCTTAACGTGTCGCGGGGTTTCGTTCGGCCGCGATGTCCGTTCGCCGCCGATACATCCGTGCATTCGCTCACAGTAAGGGAGACTTGCAATGTCAGAACCGGTGTTGCGGAAAGGCTCAACCGACCCCGCAGTGCGGGACCTGCAGGATGCCCTCAAGACTTTGGGGCACAATCCGGGACCGATCGACGGCGTCTTTGGGACGGAAACCGAGGCAGCTGTGCGTGCGTTTCAGCAGTCCAGGGGTCTAACCGTCGACGGGATTGTCGGCCGAGTGACCTGGATCAACATCGATGAGGCCGACCAGAACGAGCCCGTGCTCCAGAACGGTTCGACAGGCCTGCCGGTTCGCCGGCTGCAAAGCCGAATGAGCGCGGTCAACTTTGACACCGGTGGAGTCGACGGTCGGTTTGGTGCAAAGACAGAAGCGGCAGTCCGCAAGCTGCAACGGGAATCCGGCATCGGTGCCGACGGCATCGTTGGCGTGCGAACGTGGCAGCTCGTCGATGCGTTGGAGAACTTAGGATCTGCAGGCTGATCTGCGACTTCAGCCGGTTCTCCGCGCTACTCATCCACTTCGCGCGCCGAAGCGCTGCCGCGCTGTCGCGGCCTCCCCGGTCGCCGGGAGGCCGGTTGCGTTTGACGCCTACCTGACCAATATCGGCGGCATGCACAGCACCAAGCCCCGTCCAAGCTGCGGGAAAGGAGCGCGTCATGCCCGGCATTCATCACGTGACCGCCATTTCGGGGCGAGCCGACCGCAATCACGACTTCTACACCCGCGTCCTCGGTCTACGCTTCGTCAAGAGAACGGTGAATTTCGACGATCCAACCACCTATCATCTCTACTATGGCGACGAGCTCGGGCATCCGGGGACGGTGCTGACCTTCTTCCCGTGGGAAGACGCGGCCGCGGGCCGCGCGGGCGTCGGGCAAGCGCAGGAAACCGCGTTTCGCGTACCTGCCGGCTCAATCGGGTACTGGACCCACCGCTTGGTCGAAAAAGGCGTTGCTCACGAGCAGCTCGAGAAACGCTTCGGTGAAACGGTCCTGCCCTTTGCCGATCCCGATGGCCTGCGCGCCGCTTTGGTCGGCGTCCCGGGGGCAGAAAACGAACCGGCATGGAGCACCCGCGACATTCCGCCCGAGCACGCGATCCGAGGTTTTCATGGCGTGACCTTGATGCTGGACGATGCGGCCCGCACCGCCGCCATCCTGACCGATGTCCTCGCGTTAGTGGAAACGGGTCGCGAGGGACATGTTCGCCGGTTCAGCGCCAGCCGGGACGCTGGCGGTGTCGTGGACGTTCGCGAGGCCAAGGGATTTCTTCCCGGCACCATGGGCCGCGGCGCGGTGCACCATGTTGCCTTCCGCGCCGCCGACGACGCCGAACAGGCAAAGCTCGCCCGCAAAGTCGTAGCGAACCACGGCGTGCAAACCACCGATCAGAAGGATCGCCACTATTTCAGGTCGATCTACTTTCGCGAGCCTGGCGGGGTGCTGTTCGAGATCGCAACCGATCAACCGGGGTTTGCGGTCGACGAGCCCGTGGCCGCGCTCGGCCACGCCCTCAAGCTGCCTCGCTTCCTCGAGTCGCGCCGCAAGGACATCGAGGCGGCGCTTCCGCCGCTGGACCTGGCGGCGTGAGGGCGCATACAATTCGACGGGCGCTCAAGCGACCCGCCCATGGTCCATCTCACCAGTGACGATATCCTGACGGTGCTATGCGCTCGGGTTGATAGCCAAGCAATATTGGTTCGCCTTGAGCACAGGAAAACTTGAATTCGGCGTCGGGGTTGTCGAATTTGTACCTCTGCGCCGCGGCAATTGCCGAACTCGACGCAGCCTTGCTCTTCCGCGTAGTTCTGCGGAATATCCTGGCGAATCTCCGGATTCTTCTGACAAAAGAGCGCCGTCGCCGTGACACAGTAAATGATAAAATTCCAAACCATCGTTTCACCATCCAAAGCGGCGCGCGCGCATCCTTTCGCGCCCCCATGCAAGTGTAAAGAGAGCAGCTACACTGCGATCACGTTTTGAGATCAATCAAAAGCCGACCTCAGCATTTACCCAACCATGAAATCGGTGCTGTGGATCGACTTGGGGTTGCGAACGGCACGCCGAGGCGGTGGGCTATGCAACTGAACGAGGGCGCCCGATGAGCGACAACCTTTCGTTTATCCATCGTTTCGAGCCCGCTGAGCAGCCGGCCGGTCATCCGATCCTGCTCCTGCATGGAACCGGCGGCAATGAAGATGATCTGCTGCCGCTTGGGCGGATGATCGCGCCTCGTTCCGCCTTGTTGTCGCCGCGTGGCAAGGTGAGCGAGAACGGGATGCCGCGCTTCTTTCGGCGGGTCGCGCTCGGCGTGTTCGACGAGGATGACGTCCGTCAGCGCGCCAACGAACTCGCGGACTTCATCAGCGAGGCAAGCAACGCCTATGGCATCCCTGCTCCGGTTGCGGTGGGATACTCGAACGGCGCCAACGTGGCGGCCGCCATCCTGCTTTTGCGGCCGACCGTTTTGGCAGGCGCGCTCCTGCTGCGCGCCACGCTTCCATTGGCGCACCCGCCGCGCGTGGACCTCGCCGGCAAACCCGTGCTGATCCTCTCGGGCGCCGTCGACCCCATGATCCGGGCCGACGGCGCGGCCCGGCTTGCGTCGACCTTGGAACAGTGCGGGGCAAGCGTCGACCACCGAACGCTGCCGGTCGGACATGAGCTGTCGCAGGCGGACCTCACCATGGCGCGTGTGTGGTTGGAGGAACGCGAAGCCGGCGCCGTCAACGAACGCGCGCGTTGACGCACTGAATAACCCAGCTGGATCAATTTTCCCGTTTGGTGGCTGCGGCGGCTCCGACCTCGCCGGCAATCTTGTCAAGCATGGCCTGTACGCTCTGGGCTTCCGGGCCCTGGCCGATATCGACCGGCTGTTCCATGGCGGCCAATTTGCGCACCACGACGATATCGGCTGTGACGTGCAGGTCGGCGCCCGTGGCCGCCATGGTGTAGGTAATTCGCTCGATCGGATTCTTGCCGGCCGCGGAGGCCGAAAGACCCTGCAGGACGGGACTGGCCGCCGGTTGTTCGAAGGACATTTCCGACGCCGTTTCCTTGGCGACGCGGAACTTGCGTTTCGACATTTCAGCGACGAGGGCGGTTTTTACCCGATCAATGGATGCTCCCGAGATGGTGACTTCCGGCTTTCCGGCATGTGGTTCCGGTGGCGCGGAGGCGCATCCGAGCAAGGCGCCGGCGAGAGCGCCGATTACCAGCAAACGGATATGCCCCAAATCGCTATTCATCGCGGCCCAACCAATTCGCGAAGCCGCACCGCGTTTGCCATACTTGGCGCAATGAGCCAAATGCCGGGATCGCGCGCGTGAAGGTCATCGTGGTGGGCGGGGGTATCGGCGGCCTCGTCGCCGCATTGGCGCTCGAACGCGCCGGCCTCGACGTGCACGTGTACGAGGCGGCGGCGACGATGAAGCCGCTGGGCGTGGGTATCAACCTCTTGCCGCATTGTGTGCGCGTGCTCGACCAGCTTGGCGCAATGGCGCCGCTTCTCGAAATCGGCATTCAAACCCGGGAGCTGATCTATTTCAATCGGCTCGGGCAGCGCATCTGGCACGAGCCGCGCGGCCGCGAAGCCGGCTACCGATGGCCGCAAATCTCGATCCATCGCGGCGAACTGCAGCTGGCGCTGCTGGCGATCGTGCAAGGGCGGCTGGGAGCGGATCGCGTCCATCTGGGCCATCATCTGGTCGGCTTCGAGCGGCGGGGCGACCGCAACGTGACTGCACACTTCGCCGCCGGCAAGGAGGGACCGCCGCTTGCGAGTGCGACTGGCGATGTACTGATCGGTGCAGACGGCATCCATTCGACGGTACGCGCGCAGCTCTTTCCGAACGAAGGGCTGCCGAAATGGAATGGCGGACTGATTTGGCGGGCGGTGTCGGACAGCGGGCCGTTCCTGTCCGGCCGCTCGCACATCATGGCGGGGGGACGGCAGACGTTCGTCGCCTATCCGATCTCCAGGAGCCACGCGGATCGCGGCCGCGCGCTCATCAACTGGATTGCGCGCTTTTTCGTAACGCCAACGCAGGCATTCCCGCCCGAGCAATGGAACCGGCCCGGTCGTTTTGAGGATTTTCTCCCACGCTACGAAGACTGGCGGTTCGACTGGCTCGATGTGCCGGCGCTCATCCGCGCCGCCGACGTGGTCTACGAGTTTCCCATGGTCGATCGCGATCCGCTCGAGCGCTGGACCTTCGGGCGCGTCACCCTCCTGGGCGACGCCGCGCATCCGATGTATCCACTCGGCTCCAACGGTGCTTCGCAGGCGATCCTCGACGCGGACGTGCTTGCGCGGGTCCTGATCGAGGTCAAGGACCCCGACCAAGCGTTGGCGCGCTACGAGGCTGATCGGCGGCCGAAGACCGCGCAGGTCGTCGCCAACAATCGCAGGGGCGGCCCGGCCGCGGTGGTAAGCCTGGTGGAAGAGCGCGCACCCAACGGCTTTGCGGATCTCGACGCCGTCATCACGCAGGACGAACTCGCCCGCATCTCCGACGAGTACAAGCGCATCGCGAGCTTCGATCTGGCTTCGGTCAACGGCTGACCAGGCTGCAGCGAGATCACGCAGAGGACGGTCGGCCCGCAGCCGCAATCGTGTCATGGGCCGCACCGGCAGCTACCACCGGCGGATCGCCGATGAGTGTGCCGCCCATGCCGTCACTCGCCTTGGTGAACTGGCCTGCCACGTACTGACCGAGCAACGTGATGTTGGCCACGTGCACGCCGTCCGACACGATCAAGGTTCCACTGGTATTGCCGGCGGCTTCCGTGAAGCTCACCGTCGTGCCCGATCCCAGGAACGCAACATCCCTCAGGTCGAAGATATCCGGTAGGGCAAAGCCCGCGACAGTGCCTGAGAACGTCTGCGATGCATCGAGGATGAGCGTGCCGCCGCTTGCAAATGCGATCGGCGTCGGGCTTGCGATCGCGCCGCTCATCAACTCGAGGGTGCCCCCACTGATCGTTGCACCATTGATCGCGCCGCCCGAGAGCACGATTGCGACACCGCCGCTGTCGATCGTCGCGCCAGCAGCCGCCCCGCCCGACAGCACGTAGACCGCGCCCCCGCTGCTGACCGTCGTCGCGCTGGCGGCGCCATTCGCATAGATATTCTGTGCGCCCCCGCTGCTCACGGTGGTGCCCGACACGGCGGCGCCCGAATAGACGAAGTCATGGCCACCGCTCTTGACCGCCGTGCCGACCGCGCTGCCATAGACCGCGTGCGTGCCGCTGTTCACAATCGCTCCGAAGGCGGTGCCCCCGGAGAGCACATACGCGATGCCTCCGCCGCCGATGACGGTACCGCTCGCGCTGGCGCTGGCATTGACGATCTGAAGGCCGCCGTTGATCGTTGTGCTGCTTGCCCTGCCCCCGGCGTAGACGATCTCGTCGGCACCGCCACTGAGCGTCGTGCCGAACGCCGAGGCGCCCGAATAGACGAAATCGTAGCCGCCCTTGACCATCGTGCCGCTAGCGGTGCCGTAAATCGCAATGGTGCCGCTGTTGACGATCGTATTGCCGGCGATCCCGCCGGACAGGATGTACGCGAATGAGCCGCTGTTGAGCGTGGTGCCGCTCGCACTCGCCGCGCCATAGACGATCTGCGCGCCGCTGGTGATGACCGTTCCGACGGCCTTGCCACCGCCCGACACGATCTCATAACCGCTGCTCACCGTTGTGTTGAGCGCGGTGCCGCCCGAAAAAATGAATTCGACGCCGCCGCCCCGGAGCATGGTGGCGGAGGCGGTTCCCAGGATATCCTCGGTGCCGCCGCTGGCGAGCGCGCCACTGGTGAGCCCGCCAGACATGACGTACTCGATGCCGCCGCTGTTGACCGTGCCGCTGGCTGCGCCGCCGCCATAGATGACTTGCGCGCCGCCATTAACGGCGGTGGCAGTGACCGCACCGCCGGATGACACCAGAGCGTAACCGCCGCTGACGCGCATGCCCGTCGCATGGCCGCCTGCAAACACGTAGGCAACGCCGCCGCTCGAGACCGCGGTACCACCGGCCGTTCCGAACACGCCCTGGGTGCCGCCGCTGACGGTCGTGCCACTGGCCACGCCACCCGACATGACGTATTCGGCGCCGCCGCCAGTAAGAACCGTGGCGTTCGCGCTGGCGCCGCCGGAAATGACCTGCGCGCCACCGGTCACCTTGGTCGCGCTGGCGGTCCCGCCGGACTGCACAAGTTCATAACCGCCGTTGACGATCGTCCCCTGCGTGACGCCTCCGGCAAACACGTAGGCAAGGCCGCCGCTGTTGACCGTCATGCTGCTCGTAGCGCCACCCGCCGACACCACGTCTACGCCGCCGCTGCTGATGACGGAGCCTTGCTGTGATCCCCGCACGGTCTCGGTTCCGCCGTTGGACACCGCAGTGCCGCTGGCGAGCCCACCGGCGTCGATCAGCACGAGGCCACTGCTCAGTACCTGGCTCGCATTCGCCACGCCGCCCGACAGCACTTCGAGCGTGTTGCCGGCCGAGACGACGACCCCTGAACTCACTACACCGGACGAAACATATTGCGTGGCCGTCGTCACCAGATGTTGCGCCAGAACGGCCATCTGCGGTTTGTCGCTGCCGTTCTGCGGCTCGATCGAGAACATGTAGTTGCCCCACCACGGCCCGCCTGCCCAATAGGTCATTCCCTGCCAGGCATCGGTGTGCTGACTCATGTAGGTCAGCATCCCGTCGAGCGCGGTGAGGCTTGTCTGATCGGTGGTGACGCCGACTTCGCCAAGGAACAGACGATTGCCCGTTGCCTCCGCCCATTGTGTGACCGCGGTGAGACGCTCAACGCCGATCGTCGCCGATATGGCGCCGGGGTGGGTGCCGCTGCCATCGGAGTCAAGATATTGGTGAACTTCGAACGCAAAATTGTGCGCGCTATCCTGAATGCCGGTGCCGATGACGGCTGCGTTGTCGGTCGTGGTCCAGGTCCAGGCCCCATCCCAATAGCTGCCGGGCACCAAGACTTCCTGGCTAACCGCGCCCGCGCTCCGGATCGCCGCGATGGCAGCGTTCGCGGAGGTGAGCCAGGCGCTCGCAGACTGGTCGTGGGGTTCGTTCATCAGCCCGAACAACACGTTTGCGTTGGATTGGAAGTGCGCCGCGAGCTTCCCCCAGAAATCGGCAAACGCGGCGTTCGGCGTCTGTGCGCTTCCAATCAGCGCGCCAAAGCCGTAGCCGTAATCGTGCGGTTCGATTTCGATCTTCAGGCCCTTCGCAGTGGCGTAGTTCACCACGTCGTCGAGGCGCGCAAGCTCGGTCGGATCAAGCGATCCAAACTCGCTGCGCTGAAGACGCTCCCAAAGAAATGGTAGCCGGATGACGTCCAGTCCCTTGGACGCGTAGTAGTCGATTTCCGTGTGCGTAGGATAGGTGTAATCGACCCCGTAGCTGCCGGGTACATTGGAGCCGAATTCAGCGCCGGCCAGATTCACACCAATCAAAAGCGAATTTGCCATGGCTTCCTCACGAAAGCGCGCGTCGACGGATGGGTCGCGGGCAATAAGGGAGGCACAGACAACATCGTTCGTGCGATGACGGGCAAATGACGATTGCGTTAGCTCAGATTACAATTTGTTCAGATTGGCGCGCGTTGACCGTCTGCGGTCATTATCCGAAAGAATATGTCGAAGGGACGGCCACAGATAATCCGCCGAACCGCGTCCCTCACCATCGCGTGCATGATGAAAAAACATCGCGTATCTCGAAGGACGAGCCGCGCCGAGGTTTGCGCGGCCCACGAGTGGCGTCGATGAAAAACGCTACGTGAGCGCGACGGTCAGCGGATTATATGAATAGAGCCAGGTGTTGCGATCCGCGCCTTCGTCGCGCTCGGCGAATGCGGCTTTTATTTCGGCGGCCGAGCGTAAGTGGAACAGCCGGCGGTTTGCGCTCGACTGGGTAACGATGCGTGCCGTGCGATCGATGCGATTGCGCTGATAGAGCGCCAGCGCATCAGGGATCGTCCGCGTCATGCTCAGTGCGCGTGCGAGCACCGCACCGTCCTCGATCGCCATCACCGCACCTTGTGCGAGATAGGGCAGCGTCGGATGGGCCGAATCGCCCAGCAGTGTCACCCGCGCGGTGCTCCAGTTGCGAATCGGTGGCCGGCTGTGCAGCGACCAGCGGAAGCACTGATCCTTGTCGGCCGTATCGATCACAGTCTGGATGATCGGATGCCAGCCTTGGAAATCAGCCTTGAGTTTCTGCCACGGAAACCTGACGGTCCACGATTCTTCCGACAGTTCATTGGTCTCCACCAGGCCGACGAAGTTCAGCAGCTTGCCGCCGCGCACGTAATAGCAGACAGCATGCCCGCCTGGTCCCATGAACACCGACATGACCTGGGGTAGAAATGCGGGCGGCAGGCGCTCAACCGGCACCGTCACTCGCCAGGCTGCATCCCCCGTATAGGTTGCCGGCACCTCGCCGGCGATCTGACTGCGCACCACCGATTTCAATCCGTCGGCGCCGATGAGAACATCGCCCCGTGCCGAATATCCATCGGCGAACTTGAGCTCGACGCTCTCGCCGGCTTCGGAAAAACCGACAACGCGGCGATCGAGCCGGATCACGTCTGGTTTGAATTCCCTCGCCTTTGCCGCCAACAGCTCATGAAAATCCGCACGATGCAGTTGCGTGTAAGGTGCGCCGTGCAGGCGCTCATGCTCGTCCGAGAGCGGAAACTGCTGAACGATCTCGCCCGTGTCGTGCAGCCTGAACACATAGGCGCCGGGCCGCACGCCCGCTTTGGTCACGGCCTCGGCAAGGCCGAGATCCCTCAGCACATGCATCGCGTTCGCACTGATCTGGATGCCGGCGCCGACTTCGCCGAGCTGCGGGGCCTGCTCGTACACTTCGACGTCGTGACCGGCCTTCATGAGGCACGCGGCGGCCGCGAGTCCTCCTAGGCCGGCGCCGGCAATGAGAATTTTATATTGCTGTTGCATGTGGGATCGTTCTGGAGATTGTTTTTGAGGAGGTCAGCGGTGTCGCGTCGCGGCCACCGCGAGGCGTCGCCTAACACGGTTTCAGACAGCCGGGAAGCGTCGGCGCAAAAGAGTCGCAGGATCCATTGATGCGGCTCCTCTTCAGGGTTCAGCCGCAGGATCAAAGCAGCGCCGCGGCCAAAACCATTTGTCGCAGAGGCGGCCGCATGCGGGCCAACAGCACAGCCTTGGCGCGGTGATGACCGCTATAGAAAATTGAGCTCGACCATGACCTTGTTGGGGTCTTCGAGGAAGAGCTGGCGGATTGACGTTGCCGGAACACGCTGCTCGCGAAAATGGATGCCGAGACCTCTGAAGCGTTGCTGCATTCCTTCGAAGTCGTGCGCGGCGAATGCGACATGATCGAAATTTCCAGTGTCGGTGGAAGACCCGCCGCCAATGCCATTGTCAGGTGGCACCAGATGCACCACCGGGTGCTCGCCGCAATAAAGCCAATAGCCCGGGAAACCCAGCGGTGGCCTCGGTCCCTCCGTGAGGCCAAGCACGTCATGATAAAAGTCGCGCGTGCCTTCGAGATCATCCGTGCGTATCGTGACGTGATGCAGGCTCGTGAGTGGCATGCAATTCCTCCCCGATCATGCGCCTGACGAGTTGCGGATTGGGCACTGGCAACCGGAGCGCGGCTGTTTAGAATAAGGCTCTTCGGTCGGAGATATTTTTGATCTCGATCAATTTGAGCTTTTGATCTCGATCAGGTCGGCACCGAAAAAAGGGGTCATTTTGGCAACGTTATCATTGGTATAATGTATGGCTTTTGGGGTACGACGTGCGTTGGTCGTCCTCGCCAGCGTTTTGGTGCTTGGCGGAAGTGCTTCGTACGGCCAAACGCCTCTTGATGATCCCACCGTGCAATCGGCCCCAGAGGCGCTGGCGGAAGCCCAGTTCCGGAGGCAGCTTCTCGAATCGCGGCGACGTTTGGCCCAAAATGGCTCAGACGACCTCTACCTGATGATCGAACGCGAAGGCAAACGCGTCCTCCCCGCAATCTTCCTGTTCGTGATTGTCTGTCTGGTCCTGTTCTTTGTCTTCGCGCTGCCGCTGTCTGAAGGAGATAAAACGGGCGATGAACGCGACGATCGCCCTCGTCCTGGCCCCAAAGCATGAAGCGATCTTTTGCTTGTCGGGCGACCTCGGTCCTGAATATGCTTTTCCGACCGGCACGAACAAGCTCCGATCGCCCACCCGACCGAGGAGGCCCGCCTATGTCAAGACTCGCGTGGATTATCGTGCTTGCGGCGTTCGTAATCCCACCTGCGATGGCCCAGAACGCGTTTCCTGACCTGCGCGGCACCTGGAAAGGCGACAGCGAGTTCGATCGTGTGGGGAAACGGCAATGCACATTACCCGCCGTCACAACAGGCCGACCCGCGGATGACCAGCATCCCGTTCACGGTTACGATCGACAAGCAGGAGGGGCGCCGCCTTTCCGGGACGTTTTCGTCACCGCAATCGACCGAGGCGGTGATCGGCGTTATTTCGCGCACCGGCACGATTTTCCTGGCCGACGATGATGGCACCAACTACGCAACACTAATTGGACCCAACCGGATGGAAATCTGCCATTTGCAGGGCGGGCCAGACACGCGCATAGCGGCATGCACGGAATATACGCGCCAGCAGTAACAGACAGGTTGTCAGGCGCGCTGCTTTGGGGTGTGAACGGGCCTCAGCCGGGCGTCATGGTCCCGTCCGGTGGAGTTCGGGTCTGGCGAAATCGATCATGAAACACCGCCGGACCAATGATCGCCAGCAATATTGCGCTGGCTAGCGCGGTCACGAATGCGATCACCATGGCTTCGTTGAGCGAGCGGTCCATGCTCGCGTCGACCCCGGTCACCAACTCGCTGGCCGTCCAGCTGACGACTGCAACCGCACAGCTGGTCGCAAAGATCAGCACCAACCACCAGAACAGACGCACACGCTTGCTCATGCGAGCCTACTGTCACAATGGGCCATTCCGGCCGGGACGCGACGGCGGCCATGCCGGATCACGGACCTCACGGCACCCGCGCATCGACTGCACCCCAGGAGCGCTCCATGCGCAGGTGGTGCTCGAACGGCTCGCGCTCCTGCGCGAACCGCGTCGGCGCTGGGCTGTCGAAATATTGCTGCAGGGCCGCACGCGATTGCAGGCCGTAGATCATGATAAATCCGTGCCAGCCATCGGGCGCCTGTTGATCGAGCCGCACCCGGCGCACCCACAGGAATCCCGGTTGGGCCACGACCTCGCGCATGTGCCCGGCGTCCAGCCAATGCAGCACCGCGGCCGCCCCGTCCGGGCTGACCCAGAACCGCACCAGGTAAAGGAACGGCGCGTCCATCATGCGGCCCACACACGATTGCGGCCGGCGTTCTTGGCTGCGTACAGAGCTTGATCGGCGAGTTTGATGAGGTCGAATAGGGATTCCATGTAGGGATTGGCCTGCGCGACCCCGATGCTGATCGTCGCGTTGATGGCGCGCGCGGCAACCGACAGGTCGCGCGCCTCGACCCGCTGTCGAAGTCGTTCAGCGACCTGGTGGGCCTCCTCCAGAGCCGTTTCGGGCAGCAACAACAGGAACTCCTCCCCACCAAAGCGGGCGACCACGTCGGACTTGCGCTTTTCCTGCCGACAGATATCGGCGATCTGCACGATCACGTGGTCGCCGGCGTCATGGCCGTAACGGTCGTTGATCGATTTGAAGCGATCAATGTCGATCATAAGTAACGACATCGGCCGCCAATGGCGTTGGTAGCGGCTCCATTCCATTTCGGCGAGCGAGAAGAAATGCCGCCGATTGAACAGGCTGGTCATGCCGTCGATGGTCGCCAGCTCCTTGAGTTTGTCGGCCTGCTGTACGAGGTCGGTCACGTCGGCATAGACCAGCATGCGGCCGCCGTCGGGCAGCGGCTTGCATTTGACCCGAATAACCTTGCCATCGTCGACCCGCACGTCGCGCGGATCCTCCACACCAGCTCGAATTAGCATCGTCCGCTTCTTGATGAAGTCGTTGAATTGAGCCGCCGGCATTGGGCGCGACTGTTTGCCCACCACAAGCTGCATCAGGCCTTCGAAGTCGCGCTGGGCGACCGCTGTCTCGTCGGTCAGGTGCCACATGCGCATGAATGCCCGGTTGATGAATTGGGTGCGCAGGTCCTTGTCCAGCAGCACAATCCCGACATCGATCTCGTCCAGGGCCGCACACAGTGTGTCAACGGCCCCTTGGTGCAATGCATGATCGATAACCATCGCGGTCGGCCTCGGCGACAATCTTCCCAACAACAGATTCTCGAATGGGGGCTCCCACTTGCGGAGTTTTGCGAATCCAATCTAGCATGGAAATCCCCAGTGGGGAGACTGCCCGTTGTGGGAAAAGCAGATCGCGTCAGGTTATTGGTCCGGTGGTGGTAGCCCCAGGGCTAAAGCGCGAGCGACGACAGCGCGACCTTCACGCTGCCGTCGGCTTCGGCGGTCACCCGCAGCGTCTTGAAATCAAAGGCGATGCCCACCAGGCGCAGATCGGTTATCGCGGTGTCGACGCGCACGCCCGGCTCCTGTTTGCTGAATTCGGCGACGGCGGCGGCGACCTGGTTCCTGGCTGCGGCAGCGAACGGCCTCAGGTCGACGACCGCGTGTTCGGCGAGGGCGTCACGCAGTTTGGGCTGCGCTGCCTTGGCTGCCGCGCCCAGGAGGCCGAAGGCCGCCTCTGATTGGACATCGAGCTCGATGTCCGCGAGCCGGAGTTTTTGCTGGTCGCGATCAAGCACTGGGCGACCCCAGACGTAGATCTCCGCATCTGCCCCAAGTCCAAACCAGCTTTTCTTCTCGCGCGCCTTCACCCGCAGCGACAGCAGCAGACGGTCGCTTGAGGCGGCCAGACTGGCGCGCCTGACCGTGATCTCGACCGGGCCGCTGCCGTCTGATGGATAGGTCTTGCCGACGAGCTGCGCCGCCAACAGTTTGTCGACCTCGGTGAACGGAATATCGATCGGCACCGCAATGTTGATGCGGCCTTGCTCGGAGCGTGGGACGATCTCCAGCTGCGCCGGAAACGGGCAGCTTGGCTTGGTCTCGGCCGGGACGATCCTGGTCTCCGCCTGCACTCCGACGGTCAGCGTCACAGCATTCGCGTCGATGCGTGGCTGCGCCACGAAGGCGCGGGTAGGCCGAACCTCGAGCCAAAGGTCGGGCAGGCCGCGGCCGGCCCCGCCGAGCGGAATCGATCGACACATCTTGATCCACTCGCGCTGCGCGGTCTCCTCGAGGATCCGATCGTTGCGCAGGCGCCCCTGCAACTGGGTGAGCTGCTCGGTGACGGCCCGGTCGAGGAACGGCTTGACCTCGTTGCCGACGCTCAGCGGGACGCCTGCGATCGACATTGATGCATCGGCGAGCGACACCTGCCCGCTCAGATTTGGGTCGAGCCGCCAGTTCGCCGTAATGGTCGGACGGGACGTCACGGTGACATTGCCGCGAAAATCGGCGCGCTGATCAACGGTCTTGCCGGCTAGTCGCTGCAGGTTCTGCCCGAGGCCCTGATTGATCAGGCCACCGAGGGCACCCGAGAGATTGCCGGCCACGTCGCTGAGCTGACCGGTGACGTGCAGCGTGCCGGTCAGGACGGTTGACACCACCAGAGCATCAGCGCGGCCGCCGACGGTGAGCGGGCTGCGCGTGACCGTCCAGCCGATGTTGGCGTTGGACAGAAGCTGCGCGAGCGGGTTGTCCTTCTTGCCGGACAGATTGCGCGGCGCCTGCGCTTCGAGCGCTTCGCGGATCGCAGAATTGGCGACCACCACCGGGGCAACGATGATCGACGCGCGCGTGATCGGTTCGAGTGGCGTCACTGCGGTCAACGGCGGGCGTGTGCTCGGCGCCGAAGCCGGCCACAGCCAATCCATGACGAACAGCGCGACCGCAAAGAAGATCAACAGCACGATGGCGGCCGCTAAGATCTTGCGCATGGAACCGCCCTCACCTCCGGACAAAGGCGTCCGGCCCGAATCCATTGCGAATCCTGCCACGGTCAGGGTCCAGGCGGGAAGGACGCAGTGGTGGCGCTTTGAGGAAATGCGACCCGGCCGCGGTATCAGGCGGAGCGCAATCCGGCGGTTGCCGGCATTGCGCTGCGCGCGTCGTGCCGAGTGCTAATCCGCTAAAGGCTGCGGGCCGCAGCCCCGCGGTTCTTCACGGCTTCGTGGGCATCCTGCATTTCTCGCCAGGCGCGATCACGATCGGCCTGGTTGGCGAGAGCCATCCAACTGGCGGCCGCATCAAGCAGGACCGTTTTCTGCAAGGGCGTGCACGCGGTGGCGGCCAGGCGAAAACATTGTGCCGACTGCCTTCGACATTCGTCAGCATCGGACATGGAGGACTGCCTTTCTGTCGCCCCCCAAGAGCCTTGGCGGTCATCGAGTCAAGATGAAGGCGCACTGCTCCCCGCGGCGCTGTTCGGCACGTTAGCGTGCCGACATTGCATCGAACGGCCGCTATCGGCGCGCTAGTCTCGCCTGGTTCGGACTTGCGAACCCCGAGCGCGGCGGTCCCGACATTCCCTCTTGGCTTCGTGTCGGGGCCGCCTTCGGCGACTGCCGGCGAGGCGCGCGTTCATCAACTTTCACTCTCCTGTGGCAGCCGGAATTGCCTGCGCGCGAACACCTGATCCGACCATGCGACCGTCGCGCTGCCGCAGTAGGACCGGACAACGCCCGGCTCGGGATGCGATGTGACGATGGTGAGATGATTGGTCGCCGGCGGCCTTTCGCCGTTCGCATTCAGATAAGATCCCACGATCTGTTCCGCACTCGGTCCGGCGCGCCCCGAAAAGCGCTCGACCAGGGCGCGCAGCAAATCGGTTCTTGCCTCGCCTGACAGCCGCGCCCGCGGAACGTGTTTGTGAAAGCGCCGTTCAAAGGCGCCTTCGCGGTACTGCTCGACGACAAGGCAGATATCGTCGGGCTGCAGGTCGGGACATAGTTTGAAATTGCCGTGCATGCCACATCTCACAACGTCATCGCCTGACGGATGCGTTTGAAATCCGGATTCGAGGACACGATAGATATCCCGTGCGAACAATACGGTACAGCGCACGATTTATGACATTTTGATGATCAATCCCTCAGCGAGCCCACGCGGTCGCTCGCACCGGGGTTGCCCTCATCGGTCGCCTCCCTCGTAAAGATCGCGGCCTGCGACCAGCGCGAGCATTTTGCGGTCGGCGATACTGCGTTTGAGCATCCAGAACCCGCAGTCGGGATGTACATAGGCGACGCGGCCGGGGCCGAGGATCTTCTCGGCGCGCTCGATCGCGTGGGCAATGGCATCCGGGCTCTCGATCTCGGTCGATTTGATGTCGATGACGCCAAGTCCAAGTCCAATCTCCGGACGCAGGCCGCGGAACACATCGAGCTCCTCGGGCGGCCGATGCGCGGTTTCCATGACGATGTGATCGGCCTCAAGCGCATTGAGATAGTCTATCAGTCTGCCCCACGTCCCCTGCTGGATTGATTGGCCGCCGTAGTTACCAAAGCAGAGATGTACCGCCGGGATGGTTTGCACGGCGCTCAGCACGCGGTTGATCGCCTGCGCGGCCCAGTCCCATTCGTCGGGGCTGCCGGGCAAGTTTGCTTCGTCGATTTGTACAACGTCGGCGTCGAGCAGACTGACCTGCTCGGCAAGTGCGTCGGCGAGCGCCAGCGCAAGCGACGATATGCTGCCGTAATGGTGGTCGAGGAGCGTCTTCGCCAACATGTGCGGCCCGGTCAGCGTGAACTTGAACGGGCGTGTGGCCAGCCGCTTGGCGCGCGCGCAGGCCAGCGGGAGGTCGAGGGTGCCGGCACCGACCGGACCGTCAACGACGGCCGGCGGCCGGGTCCGAAAACCCATCCCGCGCTGCTCCCGGTAGGCGCTGATCTCATCGAACCGCACGTTGGTGCGAATGCCTGCCATCGGACGCACGAAGTATTCGATCATCCCGTTGGTCTCGGGATGGTTCACGTTGAAGCGGGAAAGCTCGCCGTCGCACACGAGATCGATGCCGGCCTGCTCCTGGGTGTGAATGACGACGCGGGTGGCATCGATGAGAGCCTGCTCGGAGGGCAGCGCGGCCAGCCAATCGGGAAACGGATAGGAGCCCACAACGGTGGTCTTGATCCGTGGTGCGAGTGTTTGTGGCACGTGCGGTTCCTCCCGATGCGTTCGTCTTGCTGCCGGCGGACCCAGCCGTTAGTATCCAACTGGTTACTTATAACGTCGCGCCCTGCTGGCTGCCACTGCACGGGCCGGAACCGATGCAACAGATAACACCCGCCGCTATGCCCACCCTGCCCGATCGCTTTCGCGACGTCGAGCACCTCGAAGAGGTGATGACGACGCCCTCACCGGTCCTGGTGCGCGAGCTCGGGCAGATCCCAGGCGACATCATCATCCTGGGCGTCGGCGGCAAGGTTGGCCCAACGCTGGCGCAGCTCGCCCGGCGCGCTGCCCCGGCGAAACGCATCATCGGTGTCGCCCGCTTCAGCGAGAAGGGTTTACGCGAGAAGCTTGTATCCTGGGGAATCGAGTGCATTGGTGCCGACTTGCTTGACCGTGACGAGATCGCGGCGCTGCCGAAGTCACCCAACGTCATTTTCATGGCTGGCCGCAAGTTCGGCTCGACCGGCAACGAGGACCTGACCTGGGCGATGAATGCCCACGTGCCGGCGCTGGTGGCCGAGGCGTTCGCCGGTTCCCGCATCGTGGCCTATTCGACTGGCAATGTTTATCCATTCGTCAACGTCCACCACGGCGGCGCTACCGAGCGCACGCCAGCCAACCCGGTCGGGGTCTACGCCAATTCCTGTGTCGCACGCGAGGGCCTGTTCCACTATTTCTCGCGCACGCGTGGTACACCGGGCCGCATCATTCGTCTCAATTACGCAATCGACATGCGCTACGGGGTGCTGCATGACATCGCCTCCCGGGTCGCGTCGGGCGCGACCATCAATCTGGCGGCCGGCCACGTCAACGTAGTCTGGCAGGGCGACGCCAACGCGATGGTGTTGCGCGCGCTCGGTCATTGCACGGTACCGACCTCTCCGCTCAACGTGAGCGGTCCGGAGACGATCAGCACGCGTTGGCTGGCGCAGGAGTTCGCACAGCGGCTCGGCAAGCCGCCGGCACTGGCAGGGACCGAGGCACCCGAAGGATGGTTGATCAATAGCGCCGAGGCGATGCGGCTGTTCGGCTACCCGACAGTGCCGCTGGCGCGCATGATCGATTGGGTTGCCGATTGGGTCGCGCGCGGGTTGCCGAGCCTCGGCAAGGATACCCACTACGACTCGCGCGATGGCGCCTTCTGATTCAAGGCTCATTGCACCTGCGCCGCTGCGGGCAGCCGAACTCGCGGACGCACGTGCGCTGGTTGCCGAAGTCGGGTGGAATCAGACCGAGCGGGACTGGCGGATTTTCCTGGATTACGGAACGGTGAAAGCGATCCGTACTGGCGCAGGGCGTGTGATCGCGACCGCCGCAACCCTGCCTTATGGCGGCTTCGGCTGGATCAGCATGGTGCTGGTGACGGCGGCGTATCGCCGTCAAGGTCTGGCGTCCGCACTGCTGCGCGGCGCGATCGACGATTTGCTCGCCTCCGGGCACGTTCCGGTGCTCGATGCGACACCGGCCGGTCGTGAGGTTTATCGCACGCTTGGATTCGAAGACACGTGGGGATTTGCGCGCTTTGCGCGCGACGCTGTCACGCGGCCTTCCGGCGTGGGCGCGGCGACACCGGATCAGGTTGGCGTCGATGTGATCACGGACACCGTGTGGTCGGACCTATGCGCCTACGACGCGGCGGTGTTCGGCGCCGATCGCAGCCGTTTGCTTGCGCGCATGCGCGGACGGTTGCCGCAGGCCGACAGGATCGCGCGGCGTGGCGGCCGCCTGGTCGGGTTCCTGCTCGGGCGCGAGGGCCGCGTCGCATCGCAGCTCGGTCCCCTGGTCGCCGATGATGCCGCTGCCGCGCACGCCCTGCTGGCGCACGCGCTCAACGCCATTCCTGGTCCGCTATTCATCGATCTCGTCGACAGCAAGGCTGAGACACGAACCTTCGTCGAGGCGCGCGGGTTCGCAGCGATGCGGCCGCTGACCCGCATGGTGTATCGGAGCCATGCGGCCTTCGATGATGGCGTGCGCACATTCGCGGTGCTCGGACCGGAGTTCGGCTGAGCGTCAGCAAAATCCATCACCGTCCGCATCAATGCCCGATGGGTTGAGCGCTTGCGCTCAACCCATCCTACGACTTAATACAGCTTCGGCGGATGGATCGGCGGCATCTTCACAGACTTGTCGAGGAAGTCGTTGGTGTAGGCGGTCTTCACGTCGTATGGCTTTTCCATGTGCAGATTTTCGTCGACCAGCTTGTAGTCGTTGGCCATACGGGTGTCGTCGTGCCAGCCGAGCGCGACGTTGCGCGAGGTGTCATCGCTCATCAGGATGGTGACGAGGTGCCAGTTGTCGAGCTCGTTCTGGTAGAGTAACGCGCCGTTGGCCTCGACCAGTGCCTGGATGCACGGCTCCGGCTTCTTGGCACATTCGGCAAATGCCTTCTGGGTGACCTTCACGAACTTGTCGGCCTTGTCGCGGTTGGCGGCGAGCCAAGCACCGTTGGCGATGATTGAATTGCCGTAGGGGTTCACGCCAGCGTCCTTCCAGGCGAGGAAGCCCATGTCGCTGCCAAGTTCGCGCGCGAACACGTGGTGCAGGTTGAAGAATGAGGTGGTGGCGTCAACCGTGTGCGCCTTCAGCGCGCCGAGCTTGGCATTGGCGTCGATGTTGACCCAGGTGACCGAGTTGGGATCGATGCCAGCCTTCTTGGCGAGCGCCGGCCACATGGTGCGGGCGCCGTCGCCGGCCGGGTTGCCGATCTTCTTGCCCGCGAAGTCCTTGATACCGGTGATGCCGGAGCTCTTGAGCCAGTACATGCCCTGCGGCGAATTGGCATAGACGTTCATGATGCCGACGAGATCCAGGCCCTTGCCGCGGAACAACAGCACACCGGCCATGTCGGAGAGTCCAAGCTGTGATGCGCCAGCGCCGACCTTCTGGGCGGACGCGGCCGAGCCGCGCCCGGTTTCAAAATCGACGTCCAGCCCTGCGTCCTTGTACCAGCCCATCTTCTGAGCATAGAAGTATGGCGCGTGATCGCCGCCGGCGACCCAGTTGAGCGTGAACGTGATCTTTTGGGCGGATGCGGGTGCCGCAAAGGCGAGCGCGGCCGCAACGATCGCGAGCTTGCAGGCGACTTTCATCAAAGACCTCCCGAGGATGGCGGCAACGCGGCCGCTCGACGCACCGCAAATGTTCGTGGTAACTGCTTGGTTACCGCGACGATAGAAGCGGCTCGAAACAGTGTCAATCTGCGGCGTCCCCAACGTCCTGGTTCGCGACCGAATGGCCAAATCGAAACGTGCCAACCCGCGGGACCCGAACCGCACGCGCGAAGCCATCCTCAAGGCGGCGCAGGACGAATTCGCCGCCAAGGGTCTGTTCGGCGCGCGCGTGAACGCGATCGCGCGGCGCGCCGGCGCCAACAAGCGCATGATCTACCACTATTTCGGCAATAAGGATGGCCTCTATCTCGCGGCGCTCGAGCGGGTCTACGAGGGGCTTCGCGGCAGCGAACGCACGCTCAACCTCGACCACCTGGAGCCCGAACTCGCCATCAAGCGGCTGGTCGAGTTCAACTTCGACTATTCGCGCCTGCACCCGGAAATGATCAGCCTGATCAACAGCGAAAACCTGCATCGCGCGCGCCACCTGAAGGCGTCCAAGAAGGTGCGGCAGTTGCACAGCCCGTTCGTGAAATTGATCGGCGACATCCTGCGGCGCGGCGTCGCCAAAGGCGTATTCCGCCCCGGCCTCGATCCGGTCGAAGTTTATATCACGATTGCGGCGGTGGGTTACTTCTATCTGTCGAACAACTGGACACTGTCGGCCATTTTCGGGCGCGATCTTGGCACGCCGGCCGCGAGTCGTCGGCGTAAGCGCCACAACGTGGACATGATTCTGCATGCGTTGCGCAGCAAGTAGGATGGGTTGAGCGACAGCGAAACCCATCGTAACAGGCTTGGTGTGATGGGTTTCACAAGTGCTCAACACATCCCGTTGGTTAGGTATGCAGTTGCGCAAAGTGCAAAAATTGCGCACCATGTAACCGTCCGGTTACTTGAGGCTCCATGACCCCGCGCTGGACCGACTGGCCCGCACCCGTGCTCGCCGCGCTGCGCCGCGGCGTCGCCATTCCGGCACACCCACTCGCGCTCGATCAAGATCGCAAGCTCGATCCCCGTCGGCAGCGCGCCCTCACCCGGTACTATCTCGACGCCGGCGCAGGCGGGCTCGCGGTCGGCGTCCACACCACGCAGTTTGCGATCCGCGATGTTGGGCTCTACCAGCCCGTGCTGGAGCTTGCCACGCGCGCCGCCAGCGACTGGGCGCGCACGCCGCCGATCATGATCGCCGGGCTGAGCGGGCGCACCGACCAGGCCCGCAAAGAAGCGCACGTCGCGCGCGATCTTGGCTATCACGCCGGGCTTCTTTCGCTGGCGGCGTTCCGGGGCGCCGGCGAGGACGAACTGATCGCCCATGTGGCTGCGGTCGCGCAGGATCTCCCGCTCGTCGGTTTCTATCTGCAGCCGGCTGTTGGCGGGATCGTGCTTCCGGTGTCGTTCTGGCGACGGTTCGCGGCGATCGAAAACGTGGTCGCCGTCAAGATCGCGCCGTTCAACCGCTACCGCACCCTCGACGTGGTACGCGGGGTGGCCGAGGCGGGCGCCGCCGACCGGGTCACGCTTTACACCGGCAACGACGACCACATTGTGCTCGACCTTCTCGCGCCGTTCCGGGTCGAAGCCAGAGGCACGATCCAAACGTTGCGCATCAGGGGCGGCCTGCTGGGCCACTGGAGCGTCTGGGTCAAAAAGGCGGTCGAACTGCTGACACGCATTCACGCTGCCGTGGAAGCCGACCACGTTCCCGCCGACCTGCTCGCGCTCGATCCGCAGGTGACCGACGCCAATGCGGCGATTTTCGATGCGGCCAACGATTTTCATGGCGTCATCGCAGGCTGTCATGAAATTCTGCGCCGGCAGGGTTTGCTCGCGGGCATCTGGTGCCTCGATCCGAACGAGGGGCTGGGTCCTGGCCAAAAGGAAGCGATCGATCGCGTGTGTGCCGCCTACCCGCACCTTGCCGATGATGAGTTTGTGCGTGCCAACCGTGAACGCTGGCTCGAATGACGACAGGAGAGACCCGTGGCCGTTAACCGCGATGCGTTGCAACGCTACTCGCTCGCCGTGGTGAGCCATCTATTACTGGTCGCGGCTTGGTATCTCTTCGTCAAAATCGGCCAGGTTCCGAAGTTCGTCATGCCTTCGCCGTTCGAGACCGTGCAGGCGTTGCTTGTCCCCAACTACCGCTGGCCGGAAAATATCGCGGTGACCAGCGTCGAGATCTTCGGCGGCTACGTCCTGGCTGTGGTGATCGGCATCGTGCTGGCGCTCCTGTTCACCTGGTCGCGCTGGCTCGAGATGGCGACCATGCCGCTTTTGGTCAGTCTCAACATGATCCCAAAGGTCGCGCTCGGACCGCTGATCATCGTATGGTTCAAATACGGCATCGGTCCCAATATCATGATGGCTTTCGCCATCTGCTTCTTTCCAATCGTGCTCACGACCGCGCGCGGCCTGCGCGAGGTCGAGCCGGATTTGCTCGACCTCGTACGCAGCTTGCGCGGTTCGCGCTGGCAACTGTTCGCCAAGATCCAGTTCCCGGGCGCCCTGCCCTATATCTTCTCCGGCATGAAGGTGGCGGCGATCCTGGCCGTCGCCGGCGCGATCGTGGGCGAGTTCCTCGGTTCCGACCGCGGCCTCGGCTACCTGATGCTGCAGGTGCAGGTGACCCTGGACACGGCCGCCATGTTCATGGCGGTGATCCTGATCACTCTGATCGGCAGCGTGCTCTACCTGTTGGTGCTCGGACTCGAGCGCCTGCTGGTCGTGCCCGACGCGCGCCTGCAATGACCACGGCCGAGCCTTTCATTCATCTTGCCGGGGTGCGCAAGCTCTACCGCACGCGCGGTGTTGAATTTCTGGCGGTCTCGGAAGCGAGCTTCGACGTTGAAGCCGGCGAACTGGTGGCGTTGGTCGGCCCGTCCGGCTGCGGCAAGACCACCTTGCTCAAGATCCTGGCCGGCCTGCACTCCTACGAGTCGGGTACGGTGCATATCGGATCGAGGTCGCAACCGTTCGATCCAGCGCGCGATATCGGTATGGTATTCCAGCAGCCGCTATTGCTGAAATGGCGGCGCATTCTCGACAACGTGCTGCTGCCGGCGGAGATCCTGGGCTTGCCGCTGGCCGCGAGCCGCGCACGGGCACGGGACCTGCTCGCGCTCGTTGGGCTTGCGGGCGCCGAGCAAAAATATCCCTATGAACTTTCCGGCGGCATGCAGCAGCGCGCCGCAATCGCGCGCGCGCTCATCCATGATCCCAAGCTGATCTTGATGGACGAACCGTTCGGCGCGCTTGACGCCATGACGCGCGAAAAGATGAACCTCGAACTGCTACATATCTGGCAGGAGGCAAAGAAGACCATCGTGTTCGTCACCCACGGCATCACCGAGGCAGTGTTCCTTGGCACCCGGGTGATCGTGCTGACCGCGGGGCCGGCGCGTATGGCGGACAATTTCCGTGTCTACCTGCCGCACCCGCGCACCCTTGATATGAAGACCAGCGAGGTTTTCGGCGAATACACCCGCCGGGTCTATCGGCTGCTCGGCATGGATTAACGCATGTCCCGCAAAAAGCCTGCCCGCATTTGATGCCGCATGGGAACCGGTTTTGGAAAAAGGGCATGCGTCAACAGAAAGGAAGCAAACGATGGCGCAACATCGTCTCGGCCTCATCATGAATGGCGTTACCGGCCGGATGGGAACGAACCAGCACCTGATCCGGTCGATCGTCGCGATCCGCGCCCAGGGTGGCGTCACGCTCACGAATGGCGACCGCGTGATGCCCGACCCGATCCTGGTCGGGCGCGATGGCGGCAAGCTCGCGGCGCTCGCCAAGGCGCACGGCCTCACCCGCTTCACCACTGATCTCGACGCAGCACTAAAGAATCCTGACGACACGGTGTTTTTCGATGCCGCGACCACCCAGCTGCGCGCGCAGCTGCTGCACAAGGCAATGGCGGCCGGCAAACACATCTATTGTGAGAAGCCGGTGGCCGAAAATCTTGCCGACGCGCTCGATCTGGTCCGTGCCGCAAAGAAGGCCGGGATCAAGCATGGCGTCGTACAGGACAAGCTCTTTCTGCCTGGCTTACTCAAGCTGCGGCTGCTGATCGATTCAGGCTTCTTCGGCCGCCTTCTGTCGGTGCGCGGCGAGTTCGGCTACTGGGTGTTTGAAGGCGATTGGCAGCCGGCGCAGCGACCGTCCTGGAACTACCGCAAGCAGGACGGCGGCGGCATCATCCTCGATATGCTGTGCCACTGGCGCTATGTGCTCGACAATCTGTTCGGCGAGGTCAAAAGTGTGTCTTGCCTGGGGGCGATCCATATTCCCAAGCGCGTCGATGAGGCCTGCAAGCCATATGTGGCCGACGCCGACGATGCCGCCTACGCGACCTTCGAGCTGGCGGGCGGCGTGATCGCGCATATCAACAGTTCGTGGTGCACGCGGGTGCGGCGCGACGACCTGGTGACATTCCACGTCGACGGCACGCTCGGGTCAGCGGTTGCGGGTCTGCAACAGTGCTGGAGCCAGGCGCGGGTCAATACGCCGCGCCCGGTCTGGAACCCGGACGTGCCGCAGCCGATCGACTTTTTCGAGACCTGGTCGGAGGTGCCTGGGCTCGGCAACTACGACAATGGCTTCAAGACCGAGTGGGAGATGTTCATCCGCCATCTCTATGATGATGCGCCGTTCAAATGGACCCTGCTGGAAGGCGCCAAGGGCGTACAGCTTGCCGAGGCTGGCCTGCAGAGCTGGAAGGAGCGGCGCTGGATCGATATCCCGGAATTGAAGGTGTGACCCATGCCGACCTTGAATCTCCCTATCGCCGGCGGCGGACTCGCGCCCTACACGGCGCGGCCGCAGCGATCATTCCCGGCTGCAAAACCACCGTTCAACCGCGTGGCCTATGCGGCCGCGCACGTGGTCGCTGATCCGCTCGCCGACAATGATCCCTGGCTCACGCCTGCGATCGACTGGGACCGCACCATCGCGTTTCGCAGATACCTCTGGTCGCTCGGCCTCGGAGTAGCCGAAGCGATGGACACCGCGCAGCGCGGCATGGGGCTCGACTGGGCGACCTCGCTCGAATTGATCCGCCGCAGCCTTGACGCGGCGCGCGGCGTGCCCGGGGCCGTGATCGCGTCCGGCGCCGGCACCGACCATCTCGAACCCAGTGCCGACGTCACAATCGACGACGTGATCCGCGCCTACGAACAGCAGTGTGCGGCAGTGGAAAAACTCGGCGGGCGCATCATCCTGATGGCGAGCCGGGCACTCGCAAAAGCGGCGCGCTCGCCGGATGACTACGCCCGGGTCTACGGCCGCATTCTGGGTCAGGTGAAGGAGCCGGTGATCATCCACTGGCTGGGCGAGATGTTCGACCCGGCGCTGGCCGGCTACTGGGGCCATATCGATCATCACCAGGCCATGGCGGTTGCAGTCGACATCATCACCGACCATGCCGCCAAAGTCGATGGCGTGAAGATCTCGCTGCTCGACAAGGACAAGGAAATCGCCATGCGCCGCTGTATCCCGCAGGGCGTGCGCATGTACACGGGCGACGACTTCAACTACGCCGAGTTGATCGCCGGCGATGCGCACGGCTATTCCG
The DNA here is from genome assembly GCA_963833605.1 of uncultured Alphaproteobacteria bacterium. GTDB lineage: Bacteria > Pseudomonadota > Alphaproteobacteria > Rhizobiales > Xanthobacteraceae > JAFAXD01. The sequence goes on along the minus strand of CAWHYZ010000027.1, from coordinate 101,217 downwards.
ACGCACTGCTTGGGATTTTCGACGCCATCGCGCCGGCGGCTGCCGCGGCGCTCGGCGCGCTCACGCGCGGGGAGCAGATGACGTTCCACGATATCCTGCGGCCCACGGTCGCTCTGTCACGCCATATCTTTCGCGCACCGACCCGGTTCTACAAAACCGGCGTCGTGTTCATGGCTTATCTGAATGGCCTGCAGGATCATTTCACCATGGTGAGCGGCCAGGAGAGCGCGCGTTCGACCCTGCATCTTGCGGAACTCTTTCGCCTCGCCGACGCGGCCGGGCTGCTACGCGATCCCGGGGACGCGGCGGCGCGCATGCGAACCGTGATGGCGACGCGAGGCGTGCATTGATGCGCGATCTCACGAACGACCTGCGCTGGCTCGCGATCAATTCCGCCACCATCCGATCGTGGCCGCTACGGCAGCAGATCGAAGGCTGTGCGCGTGCCGGCATAACCGCCATCGCGCCCTGGCGCGACGGCCTTGCGGAACTCGGCGTCGAACGCGCGCGCGAGTTCCTGAACGCGCACGCCATGACCGTGACCTGCCTTTGTCGCGGTGGCATGTTCACGGCGCCCGATGCCGCCGGTCGGCGCGCCGCGATCGATGACAATCGGCGCGCCGTCGACGAGGCCGCGGCGATCGGCGCGCGGTGTCTCGTTCTGGTGGCCGGCGGCCTGCCGCCCGGCTCGAAGGATATCGTGGGGGCGCGCGCGCAGGTTCGCGACGGGATTGCGGCACTGCTGCCGCACGCACGCGCCGCGGCGATGCCGCTCGCAATCGAACCCCTGCATCCGATGACGGCGGCCGACCGCTGCGTCGTCACCACGCTCAACCAGGCGCTCGATCTATGCGACGCGCTCGGCGACGGCACCGGCGTCGCGATCGATGTCTATCACGTGTGGTGGGACCCGGCGCTGGCCTCCGCGATCGCGCGAGCGCGCGGGCGCATTCTCACCTATCACATCTGCGATTGGCTGGTTCCCACCACTGACCTCCTTCTCGACCGTGGGATGATGGGCGACGGTGTCATCGACCTGCGCGGCATCCGTGCCATGGTCGAAGCGGCCGGCTACGCGGGCCATTGCGATGTGGAGATTTTCTCCGCGAGCAACTGGTGGAAACGCGATCCTGGCGAGGTCCTGCAGGTCGCGATCGAACGCTACCGGAGCGCCGCGTGACGAGCGCTGCAACCTACGACGGCATCATTCTTGGCGCCGGCCACAATGGCCTGATCCTGCAGGCCTATTTGGGTAAGGCCGGGCTGAAAACGCTTACAATCGAGCGCAAAGCGGTCGCCGGCGGCGGGCTCGCGACGCTGGAAGATCCGCGCCATCCTGGCTTCCTTCACAACACCCACGCCTTCTTCCAGCGCGCCATCACCACCATGCCGTGGTACGCCGACCTCGAACTGGAGCGCCACGGCGCGCACTATATCGAGCCCGAGCTCAACGTGGCCCTGCTCACGCGTGACGGGAGGGCGCTGGAATGGTGGACTGATATTGTGCGCACCACCGCGTCGTTCGAACTGTTCAGCAGACGCGACGCCGACACGTTACGGCGCTGGCATAACGAGTTCGTGCCGATCGTGCGCGATATTCTCATTCCGGAAAGCCGCTCGCCGCCGATCCCCCGCGAACAGCGCGAGGAAGAGCTCAAGCGCACCGTCGCTGGCCGGCACCTTCTGGAGGTGAGCGCACTCTCGCCGCTCGAATTCGTGCACCAGGAATTCGAGCACCCGACCGTGCAGGCCGGGCTTCTGTTCTTCAACGGACTGCGCGAGGTCGACCTGCGCGTGCGCGGATTTGGCCATCACATTGCGGCGCTGCTTGCGAGCCCCGCCAAGGCGCAGATGTCGCGCGGCGGCAGCGCCGCACTGGCGCGGGCACTGGAAGCGGCGGTGCGCGAGAGCGGGGGCGAAATTGCACTGATGGTCGAGCCCGAGCGCATCCTGGTCGAGGGCGGCCGCGCGGTCGGCATTGCGACCACCGACGGAGCGGCAATTCATGCGCGCCACTTCGTGGCATCTTCGCTCAACCCGCATCAGACCTTTCTCGATCTGCTGGACGAGCGCCTGGTGCCGCGGGCGGTTCGCGATCAGGTCGCGCGCTTCCAATACAATCTGCTGGCGCCGCTGTTTGCGCTCAATCTCAATCTGCGCGAGCCACCGCGTTACGCCGCACGCCCTAACCATCCTGAACTCGATCGCGCCTTCATGGTCATCATGGGGCTCGACCACGTCGACCAATTCCTCGAGATCGTATCCCATCACGAGGCCGGCACCGTTCCACCGACGGTCATGTGGGGCGCCTGCCCGACCGTTTTTGATCCGAGCCAAGCCCCGGCCGGCCGGCACACAGCCTTCATGTGGGAAAAGCTGCCCTATCGGTTGCACGGCGATCCCAGGACCTGGGACCGCGCCGGCGCGGCGCACGGCGAGGCGATGCTTGAACTGTGGCGGCGTCACGCCCCCAACCTGGCCGACGCAGTGCTGGACCACTTCGTGCGCACGCCGCTCGATACCGAGCGCAGCCTTCCCAACATGCGCGAGGGCGACCTGCTGGTAGGCGCCTTCAGCAATGGCCAGATCGGCTACGACCGACCGTTTCGTGGCGCCGGAACCTACCGGACGCATGTTCCCGGCCTTTACCTGTGCGGGTCGAGCAGCCACCCGGGGGGCAACATCACGGGGCTGCCGGGCTACAATGCGGCGCAGGTCCTGCTCGCCGACCTGGGTATCAAGGCGGATTGGATTCCCTTGCCGCTCGCGGTTTAGAATGGCTCAGCCTCGGCGATTTTAAAGTTCCTCCAGCACTTGCACTCGTGGAGAGGTCCATGCATCCGACGCAACTCCCGGCCCACGTGATCGATCGCATCATATTTCGCCGTGGCAGGCTTCATGGGTTCGAAGCAATCGATCCGCACAAGACCGCGCTGGTCGTGATCGACATGCAGAACGTTTTTTGCGCCAAGGGCGCGGCGGTCGAGGTCGCGGCTGCGCGCGAGATCGTGCCCAACATCAATCGGCTGGCGCGCGCGACGCGCGCGAGCGGCGGGCTCGTGGTCTGGGTACAGATGGCGATCGCGCGCTGGGAGGACTGGGCGCTTGTGCTTGATAATCTGCTCAGCCCTGCCGTCGCCGAGCGCACGTTTGCGCAGATCCAACCGGGCAGCGAGGGGCACGCGCTGTGGCCCGAGATGGAAACGGACCCGGGCGACCTCTTCGTTGCGAAGAACCGCTACAGTGCGTTCCTGCCGAGCGCGAGCATGCTTACGCAGGAACTGCGCGGGCGCGGCATCGACTGCGTGATCATCGTCGGCACGCTCACGAACGTGTGCTGCGAATCGTCGGCGCGCGACGCCGCCATGCAGGATTTCAAGACCTTCATCGTCTCCGATGCCAACGCGGCGCGCACCGACGACGAACATCTGGCGACGCTGATCAATTTCATTCAGACCTTCGGCGACGTACGCTCGACCGACGAGGTCATCGGCCTGTTGCAGGCAGCGGCGCCGCCGGCGGCGCGACGAGCGTAGGCGCAAACGCAATCGCAGCGTTCAGCAGAATGAATACCACGGCGGCGTTGAGCAGGTGCCAGAGGAAGTGCGTGCCAAGCGGGAATACACCGCAGACCGCCCGATCCACTGTCCGAAACGCGAGCGACACCACAAACACGACAGTCGCCAGCGCGACCGCCGGACGGACTTTTGACGGAGCGAATCCTAGCATGATCAACATGGCCGCGAGTGCCGGGACGTAGTCGATCGAGCCGTTAAGGGTAGCAGGCGGAACCAGACGCGGGAGGACGCGCGATAGGGCGATGAAAGCGGCCAATATCGCGATCGTCAAAGCACACCCGAGTCCCAGGAAACGGCGCAGCGCCAGCGTCAGGTAACCGTAAATGAAGATCGCGATCGGAATCACGTCCAGGTAGGCCGCACCGCGCGTCGCCAATGTGTGAAATGCGAACGACCCCAATGCGATCGCGACCAGCACAACGATCAGCGCCAGCGCCGGCCAATCGCACCCACCGGCCCGTCGCCATTGGACGAACGCCGCGATCGCGGCCAGCAAAAGGCCACGTTGCTCAGCGCATTAACCGGTTCGGCCCAGAACGCCGTGCTGGCGCGCTCGCAGTAGATGGCTACTGGCTCGGACCAGTTCATCGTGGCGGCAGGTCGCCTGTTGCCCAGCCTTGCCGGACCGCAGCGCAGAAATCCTCAAATCGGCCGTGTGCGATCGCGGTGCGCACGCCGCGCATGAGGTCCTGATAGTAGTAGAGGTTGATCGTGCTGAGCAGCATGGCCCCCAACGTCTCGTTGGCGCGGGTGAGGTGATGCAAATAGGCGCGCGCAAAATCGCGCGCGGCGGGGCAGCGGCCTTCCGCGTCGAGCGGCCGCGGATCGTCGGCATGCCGCGCGTTGCGCAAGTTGATCGGGCCGAAGCGGGTGAACGCCATGCCATGACGGCCGTTACGGGTCGGCAGCACACAGTCGAACATGTCGATACCACGTCCGACCGCGTCCAACAGATCTTCTGGCGTTCCGACCCCCATCAGGTAACGTGGATGATCGGCCGGGAGATGGGGCACGACCTCTTCGATCACCCGCAGCATCACTGGCGTCGGCTCGCCGACCGCAAGACCGCCGATCGCGTAGCCGTGAAATCCGATATCGACAAGTGCGCGTGCGCTCGTGACCCGCAGGCGATTGATATCGCCGCCCTGGACAATCCCGAACAGTGCCCCGCCCTGCCCGTGATCGAACGCGCGCTTGCAGCGCTCGGCCCAGCGCAGCGAGAGCTGCATGGCCTGCTCAATATCGGCAGCAGCCGCCGGCAAACCAATGCATTCATCAAGCTGCATCGCCACATCGGCGCCGAGCAGACGCTGGATCTGGATCGCGCGTTCGGGCGAGAGCACCACCGTCGCCCCGTCGACATGGGAGCGGAAGGTCACCGCTTGTTCCTCGACCTTACGCAGGTTTGCGAGCGACATGACTTGGAAGCCGCCAGAGTCGGTCAGGATTGGCCCGCTCCACCCGGTGAACGTGTGCAGGCCGCCAAGCGCCGCAATGCGCTCGGCACCTGGCCGCAGCATCAGGTGATAGGTATTGGCAAGTACGATCTCGGCGCCGCTCGCGCGCACATCGCGCCATTGCACCGCTTTCATGGCGGCCTGGGTGCCGACCGGCATGAAGGCCGGTGTGGCGATCCGTCCGTGCGCCGTCGCAATCTCGCCAACGCGGGCGGCAGCTTCGGTGCAGATCAGGCGAAACGAGAACGTATCAGGCATGTCGGTGTGGTAGCGTGGAGGGGCGCTATGCGCCCAGTAGAGAATGATTTACAGTTTGTTCGCGACGCGTGCCTGAGCATCTTTCGCGGTGCAGTGCAAGCGGGGAAGCGTCTTGCGGCTGGTGTTGCCCATCCTGGGGTGCCTGTGCGTGGCGCAGCCTGCGCTGGCACAACTGCGCCGGCCGTCCTGCGAGGCCCTGATCGCGTTCGTCTATTCTGGCCGCGTCAGTGTGGTCGAGCAGAGTTTCGGCAAAGCTTTCGACGCAATGACCGTGGACGAGTTCGGTCAGGCCCTCGACATTGCGGGCGATTGTGTCGATCAGGTCGAAGCTGCGCCGCCTGACGTGCCCGGGCTGCTTCCGCGCGAACTCAAGCGTACGCAACTCCAGATGCTGACCGTCCTGATCGAGGACCTAAAGTACTATCGCAACCTGCGGCGCGAGCGCGACCAGCGCTCGGTCAGGCGCTAGCGCTGCTATTGGTACGAAACAGCAAACTCGCATCGCCGTAGGAATAGAACCGATAGCCTCGCGCGAGCGCGTGCGCGTACGCGGCTTTCATCACGTCAAGCCCGCAGAACGCTGACACCAACATGAATAACGTCGAGCGCGGCAGGTGGAAGTTGGTCATCAAGATGTCAACGGCGCGAAAACGATAGCCCGGGGTGATGAAGATCGAGGTCTCGCCGGTGAACGGCTGTAACGTGCCGTCCTCAGCGGTCGCGGTTTCCAGGAGCCGCAGCGAGGTGCTGCCGAGGGCCACGATCCGCGCCCCGTTGCGACGCGCCGCGTTGAGCGCACCGGCAACGCTCGCATTGAGGCTCGCCCATTCGGCATGCATTTTATGTTGTGCCGTGTCGTCAGTCTTGACGGGCAAAAACGTCCCCGCTCCGACGTGCAGTGTCACGGTGTGAATGCCGATGTCACGCGCACGCAGTGATGCGAGCAATGCAGGCGTAAAATGCAGTCCGGCGGTGGGCGCGGCGACCGCCCCTTCCTCGCGCGCGAACATGGTCTGGTAGTCGCTACGGTCGCGCGCATCGGGTGCCCGGCGGGCCGCGATATAGGGCGGCAGCGGCACCTCGCCGCGCTCGGCAATCGCCTGATCGAGGACCGGACCGTGAAATGCAAACGCAAGGGTGACCTCACCGCCCTCACCTTTGGCTTCGACCGTGGCGTCGAGTTCGCTGAGGAAGCACACCCTTCCTTCCTCGCCGAAACGGATCAGGTCCCCGGCCGCAAGCTTGCGCGCGCCCTTGACGAGGGCGCGCCAGCGCGAGCCATCCAGGCGCCGGATCAGCGTCGCTTCGATCCTTGACTCACTGGCACGCGAAATTCGCCGCCCGATAAGATTGGCGGGAATGACCTTGGTGTCGTTGACCACGACCTGATCGCCTGGCGCCAGCAGGGCCGGCAGGTCGCAGACAGTCCGATCCTCCAACTGGGGTGTACCGCCGGGACGCACAACCAAGAGCCGGGCCGCATCGCGCGGCTCGACCGGCCGCAGCGCGATGTGTTCAGGCGGCAGTTCGAAGTCGAACAGGTCGGAACGCATGGCTCAAATATCGGTAATCAGTAACCAGAGCCAAACCTCTGAGCGCCCCACCTTATTACCGATTACTGACTCCTGATTTCTGCCTTCAAAATCTTGTCCGGGTTGACCACCGGTTCGCCGCGCTTGATCTTGTCGACGTTGTCCATGCCCTCGGTTACCGCTCCCCAGACCGTGTACTGGCCGTTGAGGAATGGGGCGTCGGCGAAACAGATGAAGAACTGACTGTCGCCCGAATCCGGGTTTGCGGCGCGTGCCATCGAGACGGTGCCGCGCACATGCTTCTCCTTATTGAACTCAGCCTTGAGCTTTTTGCCGGACCCGCCGGTGCCGGTGCCTTGCGGGCAGCCAGTCTGGGCCATGAATCCATCGATCACCCGATGGAACACGATGCCATCGTAGAAACCCTGACGCACCAGTTCCTTGATGCGTTCCACGTGATTGGGCGCAAGATCAGGCCGCATGGCGATCGTGATCTTGCCTTTGGTGGTGTCGAGCACGAGTGTATTGTCATTGCCGGTCATTGCGTTGTCCTTGTTGTTCGCCACGATCGTCGACGTAGCGGATGTTGATCGGTCGCCCCGCAATGGCACCGCCGAGACCCTTGGTCAGCGTCAGCGGCGCACAGCGCGCGAGTGCAGCATCGATCGCGTCCCGGTAGATCTGCCGCGTTTGCGACGAACTGCCGGGCGTCGCGTAGGTCAAGCGCGGATAACCGAACATCTCGCCGCCGCGCTTGAAGCTGATCCGCACGCTCATCTGCATGCCGGCCGACTTGTTCTCCGCTTCCGGCGGTTCCCAGCACGCGCGCAAGGCGGCAAACAGATCGGCAATGGTGTCGAGGTCGTGATCCGGCTTGACGTAGTCCGCTATCTTGCTGCTCTGGATGGTCAGTTGCAGATCCTGGCCGAGCGCCCCGCCCCAGCGCGGCGTGCAGGCATGCGAACTCGACGGGCTGCAGTAGCTCGGATTGAACGGGCGCCGCTCGAACGGAGACGGCACGCAGTTCGGGTTGAACGGTCCGCAGCCCGCCTGCGACTGCGCGTGCGCCTGTGCCGCGGGCAGCACCGCGGCGGCGAGCGCGAAGGCGTCGAAGACGAGCCAATGTACCGTGCGTTTCATCGCTTACTTTGCGTCGGCGGCAACCTGCATGTGGGTGATCTTGTCAGGATTCGCAACTGCGCCGTTCTGCGCCTCCGGCCCTTTCTTGATCTTGTCGACGACATCCATGCCGGACACGACTTCGCCGACGACGGTATATTTGTTGTTCAAGCCGGGGTTCTCGGCCAGCATGATGAAGAACTGGCTGTTAGCCGAATTGGGATCCGACGTTCGCGCCATTCCGACAATGCCGCGCGTATAGGGAATGCTCGAGAACTCCGCGGGCAAATCAGGATATTTCGAGCCACCCGTACCATCGCCGCGCTGGCCGTCGCCGGTCTGCGCCATGAAGCCGGCGATCACCCGGTGGAACGGCACGTTGTCATAGAATTTCTCACGCGCCAACTGTTTGATGCGCGCCACGTGCTTGGGCGCAAGGTCCGGGCGCAGCTTGATGACAATGCGCCCGTATTTGGTATCGATGAAAATCGTGTTCTGTGGATCGAGCCCCTTGGGCAATTCGGCTTGCACCGGCCTCGGCGCTGCCGGTTTCGCTTGTGGCGGCGGCGGTTGCTGCGGCTGCGGTGCTGGTTGTTGGGCCAACGCAGGAAAGGCATAGGCAAGCACCGCAAGCACGACCAGACGACGGATCATGGAATCTCCTACCAAAACGGACTGCTCTAAGGGTGTTTCGCACCAGCTGCGCCGGTGAATTTCCGCTTGAGACGGGCCACGACCGGCGGCGGCACGAATTGCCCGATGTCGCCGCCCATGCCGGCAATCTGGCGCACCAAAGTGGCCGTGATCGGGCGAACCAGGGATGAGGCCGGCAGAAAGACGGTCTGCACGTCGGGCGCCATGGCGGCGTTCATGCCCGCCATGGACATTTCGTAATTGAAATCGGTGCCGTCGCGCAAGCCGCGGATCAGCAGGGTTGCGCCCATACGCCGCGCCGCTGACACAACGAGATCGTCGAAGGTCACGCACGTGAGTTCGCAGCCGGCCTTGCGCAGGACTTCGCCGGCGGTCTCTTCGAGCATTGTCAGCCGCTCCTGTGCAGAGAACAGCGGCTCCTTTCCGGGATGCACGCCGATCGCGCACACGAGCCGCTCGGCTAGCCGTGCGGCCTGGCGCATGACGTTGAGATGGCCATTGGTGACCGGATCGAACGAGCCGGCGTAGAGGGCAACGCGAGACATGGCGGGCTCTATAACATTTTCCAGAAGAAAGCTCGCCTCCGGGCCTGACCCGATGAGCGCACGCCGGTCCTCCGCAAGAAAAGACGACACGAGTGAGAATTGGGCTTGTGGCCGCAGGCGCCCCCGGCCGTGGCGATGACGCTCATCGAGGTCTCACATGCGCCGAATTTGGAAGAATTATCTTTTCCAATTAATAGGTTAGCAGCAAAGCGCAGGTTTGTGACCCCTGTCACCGAAATCAAACGGGGATACGTGCCAAATAGCGGAACGAAAGCGCGCTCGCCACGAGCCGCGGGGCACGAACAGGGGTGTAAGCCATGTCCAGGATTTTTGGATCGACGGTCTTGGCCATCGGAATTGTGTGTGCGCCGGTGATCTTGGCAGGTGCGCCCGGCAGCACGGGCGCGCAGTCACAGCCGCGCGCGATCAAGGGCGACCGAATCGGAGCGAAGCCAATGGCGTGTTCGCAAACACGTTGGCGCGGGGATGAAACGCAATGCCTGCGCAGCACGTTCGCACCGACCCGCGGGCCCGGCTCGACGCGTCTTGCTGCGTTGGATTTGACGCGCAATTAATTCTTGCGTACCTCCGGGCCGTTTGGCACCGGAGGGTCGCGTGGCCAGTGTCATCAGCCGCTTCGTCGTTCTGCTCGTTGCCAGTGCGCTGGCATCCGCCACGCTGGCACAGCCTTACCCCAACCGACCGGTTCGCATCATTGTGCCGACGCCGGCCGGCGGCCCGATCGACACGATGGCCCGGGTTCTTGCGAACGCACTTGTGTCCCCGCTGGGGCAGTCCCTTGTCATCGATAATCGTGGCGGCGCCGGCAATACATTAGGTTCACGCGACGCCGCGCGCGCCGAGCACGACGGATATACGCTACTGTTCTCAAGCGCGAGCGGACTCGTCATCAGCCCGCTAGTTTACAAGGCGATCGATTACGATCCGGTTGCAAGCTTCGCGCCGATTGCGCTTGTCTCCGACAGCCCGATTCTGCTGGTGGTCAATCCGGCGCTTCCGGTCCACTCGATCGGCGACCTCGTCGGCTACGCCAAAGCCAATCCCGGCCAGGTGAATTTTTCGTCCGGCGGCGTAGGCACGCTCGCCCATCTCATCGGCGAATTGTTTAAATCCAAAGCGGCGATCAACGTCGTGCACGTTCCCTATCGGGGCGGCGGGCCGTCGATCGCTGATGTGGTGGCGGGCCAGATCCAGTTCACTTTCGAAGGCATGAACGTGCTGTTGCCGCTGGTGCGTGATGGCAAGCTGCGTGCGCTTGCCATTACCGCCGCCCGCCGCAGCGCAGAACTGCCCGACGTGGCAACCATGATCGAGAGCGGATTTCCCGACGTGCTGGCGTCGAGCTGGACCGGCCTCCTAGCGCCGGCCGCGACCCCCGCCGACGTGATCGCGAAGCTCAATGCGGCCACCAATGCGGCCCTGCGGTCCAGCGAGACGAGATCAACACTCGCCCGGCTCGTGGCCGAGCCGCTCGGCGGCACCCCGCAGGATCTCGCGAAACGTATCGCCGAGGATACGCGGCGCTGGAGCGCGATCGTCAATCAGGTCGGTGTGAAGTTGGAATGAGGGCTTCGCCTCAGCCTACCCCCAGCGCTGATCACGGCGAGGCGCTACTCCCCGTTACCCTCGCCCTCTTCGCTCAGGCGCTCGACCGACACCACGTGCTCGCCGTCGGCGGTATCGAACACGATCACGCCCTGGGTGGAGCGGCCGGCAATGCGGATGTCGTCGACCGGGCAGCGGATCAGTTGGCCACCATTGGTCACCAGCATGATCTGATCGCTTTCCTCGACCGGGAACGACGCCACCAGCCGGCCGGTTTTGCGCCGGATCGAGCCATCCTTTTCGCGCACATCCATGGCGACGATGCCTTTGCCGCCGCGGCCGGTGGTACGGTACTCGTATGATGACGAGCGCTTGCCGTAACCGGTCTCCGAAATCGTGAGCACGAACTGCTCGGCTGCCGACATTTCGACGTAGCGCTGTTCGCCGAGCTCGATCGCGCCGTTTGCCTCCTCGCCCTCGGCCGTCGCTTCCTCCTCGCCATTGAGCCCGCGGCGCACGGCGCTGGCACGCCGAAGATAGGCGGCACGCTCGTCCGCGGTCACATCGAGGTGGCGCAGGATCGATTGCGAGATGACCCGGTCGCCCTCCTCCAGCGCGATGCCGCGCACGCCCATGGAGGTACGGCCCTGGAACACCCGCACCTCAGTCACCGCGAAGCGAATGCATTGCCCGCCAGCAGCGGTGAGCAGCACGTCATCCCTCTCGGTGCAGATCTGCACGTCGACGATTGCCTCCTCATCCGCAAGTTTCATGGCAATGATGCCCGACGGCCGCACGTCAACGAAATCCGACAATTTGTTGCGCCGTACGGTGCCGCCAGTGGTCGCGAACATCACGTCGAGCTCGCCCCACGTCTTCTCGTCCTCCGGCAGCGGCATGATAGTAGTGATGCGCTCGCTCTGCTCGAGCGGCAGGATATTGACCAGCGACTTGCCGCGCGCCTGCGGCGCCGCGATCGGCAGACGCCAGACCTTTTCCTTGTAGACGCGGCCATGGGAGGAGAAGAACAGCACCGGCGTGTGGGTCGATGCCACGAACAGGCGCGCGACGAAATCCTCGTCCCGGGTCTGCATGCCGGAACGGCCCTTGCCGCCGCGTCGCTGCGCCCGGTAGCTCGAGAGCGGCACACGCTTGACATAGCCATGGTGAGAGACCGTGACCACCATGTCTTCGCGCTGGATCAGATCCTCGTCCTCGACCTCACCCTCCTGGTCCAGAATGATGGTGCGGCGGGGCGTCGCGAAATCGTTCCTCACCGCCTGCATTTCCTCCTTGACGATGGCCTGGATGCGGGCACGTGAGCGCAGAATCTCGAGATAGTTGGAAATCTCAGCGGCGAGCTTATCCAGCTCTTCCTTGATCTCGTCGCGGCCGAGAGCCGTGAGCCGCTGTAGGCGCAGATCGAGGATCGCCTTGGCTTGCTCGGCGGACAACCGATAGGTCCCGCCCTCCGCGATACGGTGGCGCGGATCGTCGATCAGGGTGATCATGGCTTCGACATCGCGCGCCGGCCAGTCGCGCGCCATCAGGGCTTCACGCGCGGCCGTTGGGTCGTTCGCGCCGCGTATCAGGCGGATCACTTCGTCGATGTTGGCGACCGCAATCGCGAGCCCCACCAGCACGTGGGCGCGTTCGCGCGCCTTGTTGAGCAGGAACTTTGTGCGCCGGGAGATCACCTCCTCGCGGAACGCGATGAAGGCCCGCAGCAAATCCTTGAGCGACATCACCAGCGGACGGCCGCTATCGAGCGCCACCACGTTGGCGCCGAAGGTCGATTGCAGCGGGGTGAAGCGGTAGATCTGATTGAGCACGACGTCGCGCTCGGCGTCGCGCTTGAGCTCAATCACCACCCGATAGCCCTGACGGTCGGATTCGTCGCGCAGCTCAGCGATGCCGTCGATCTTCTTCTCGCGCACCAATTCGCCGATGCGCTCCACCATCGCGGCCTTGTTCACTTGATAAGGAATTTCGGTGACGATGATCGCGTCGCGCCCGCGCAGCGTCTCGAACTCGACCTTACCGCGCATGATGATCGAGCCGCGGCCAAGCTGATAGGCGGCACGGATGCCCTGGCGGCCAAGGATGATGCCGCCGGTGGGAAATCCGGCCCCGGGACGATTTTGATCAGGTCGTCGATGCTAAGTGCCGGATCGTCGATGAGGGCCATGCAGGCATCGATGATCTCGCCTAAATTGTGCGGCGGGATGTTGGTGGCCATGCCGACCGCAATGCCGCCGGCACCGTTGACCAACAGGTTCGGGAACCGCGCCGGCAGCACCACCGGCTCATGTTCGTTGCCGTCGTAGTTCGCCTGGAAATCAACAGTGTCCTTGTCGATGTCATCGAGTAGCGCCATCGACGGACGGGCGAGCCGGCACTCGGTGTAGCGCATGGCTGCCGGCGCATCACCGTCGACCGAGCCGAAATTGCCCTGTCCATCGATCAGTGGCAGGCGCATGGAAAAATTCTGCGCCATGCGCACCAGGGCGTCGTAGATCGCCGAGTCGCCGTGCGGATGGTACTTTCCCATCACGTCGCCGACGACGCGCGCCGATTTCACATATTTGCGGTCCGGCAGATGGCCCTGCTCGTGCATCGAGTAGAGGATGCGGCGATGCACCGGCTTGAGGCCGTCGCGCGCATCGGGGAGAGCGCGCGACACGATCACGCTCATGGCGTAATCGAGATAGCTGCGCTTCATTTCCTCGGTGATGGAGACCGGCCGTACGTCGGAGGGGCCGCCAGGTTCACCCGGATTCTGATTATTCGTATCGGACATAAGGACTAGGTTGCGGTGCCGGATCTGGGGTCGATTTTTGGGGTCTAGCGCGGGCGAAACCACGCCGGCGGGGCAGGAAAATCTTGTAGCCGATTCAGCGCCTGCACGCCACGCAAAAGCGTGTTTCGCACATATGATTTAACGAATGATTTTCAATGGGTTAATGAACGGTTCTTGATGCCATGGCGCAACCTTGCGTGAGCGCTACGAGAGGGCTGGCCGAGAAGGAGCCAAGCCGGTGTTCCTCGCCAATCTGCCCGCGTGGTGAGGAGCTCGGTCGTCCATCGTGGTGAGGGGCACCGACAGTTTGCCCCGGCCAGGCTTCGAGACGCCCGGCCTGAGGCCGCGCTCCTCAGCATAAGGCCCCAAAACCATGCTACCCCGTGTCATGCCGTTCGATTATCTCGTCTCCAGTCTCGTCACGCTGCTGATCGTCGTCGATCCGGTCGGGCTGGCACCAATTTTCGGCGGGCTCACCGCCGGGCTGCCTGAGAGCGCGCGCCAGCAGGTCGCGGTGCGCGCCTGCCTGATTGCAGCCGCGATCCTGTTCGGGACCGCCATCGCCGGAGATTTCGTGTTACGCAATCTTGGCATTACACCGCCCGCGTTCGAGATCGCCGGCGGACTGCTGCTGTTTCTGATCGCGTCCGAAATGGTGGTCGGCACGCGGCTGCGGGAGCATTCCAAAACGGCCGAGCAGGCGATCGAGGAGCATGTACGTAACATCGCGGCCTTCCCGCTTGCGATCCCGCTGATGGCTGGCCCCGGCGCAATCGCCGCGACGGTGCTGCTCTCGTCCGCGGCCTATACTCCACTCATGTTTGGGGTGCTGATCGTGGTCATCGCCGCGGTTTGCGGAGCCACGCTGGTCGTGTTCTTCTTCGCGGGCCAGATCGCGCGCCTCCTCGGCATCACCGGCAACGTGGTGCTGTCGCGCCTACTCGGGATCATCCTGGCCGCGCTTGCTGTGCAATACGTGATAGACGGCGTCCGCGCCGTGATCGTGCCAGGGGGTAGTCACCAATGACGCCTGAGGGCGCGGGTGCGAACAACGTAAATCCGTTTCTGGCCGGCCGCTATTCGGCAATGACCTCGCCGGAGCCGCCAAATTCGGCCGGAAAGTCCTTCAGCTTGGGCAAGCCATCCCGCATCGGCAGCACCGTCTCGGCATAGTTGATGTGGACGCCTGGGGAGAATCGAAAGCTTGGAATCGTTGCAGCGTAGACATCTACAAGACCCAGTGTTGGATGATTGACCATTAAATGCCCGCCGCATTTCGCGCAATACTGGCGCTGGCTGAGCGGCGTCTTTTGGAGCATCGCGAGGTGCTCGGCGCCGCGCGTGATCCGTACCGCCTCCGGTTTCCAGAGGGTGAATGCGTTTACGGGCGCGCCGGACCACGACCGACAAGAACGGCAATGACAGTAGCCCGCGGCCTCCGGTGCCCCGATGACCTCCAGTTCGACCGCGCCACAAAAGCAGCTTCCAAAATAAGTCATGGCGTCCTTTCGCCGTCGTCGATCGAGGGGGAACGTCAGCGCCGGGTGATTACGATTCCGAGATATTCGCTCGGCACGACCATGGAGCCATCCTCCGCACGATTAAACTGACCGATGAGGTGCATCAGATCGCGCTGGAGCGCCGATCGGGCTGCTGGCTCGAGCGCCGCAAATGTCTTGAGTAGCGGACCGTAGTAGGTCTTGAAGACCTCCAGCCAGTGCTCGGGCGAGCGATAGCGGAACACGAAGCTCTGCTCAGACGACTGGATGGATGCCGCATGCGGCTCGAAAAGTTCGGCGATTCGCGCCCGCGTGCCCCACAACGCCGGCGACCTGGCGCCGGGAGGCGGCGGGACATGCTTGCCGATAGTTTTGAAGAGCTGGCCGATGAAGCCGCCCGGCGTCCAGTTGGCCAAACCGATCTTACCGCCGTTCTTGCAGACACGAACCAATTCGGCGGCGGCGCGATCCTGGTCGGGCGTGAACATGACGCCGAAGGTCGAGACGACGACGTCGAAACTCGCGTCCGGGAAGGGCAGCGCTTCGGCGTCGGCCTCTCGGAATTCGATGTCGAGCCGTTCGGCTGCGGCGCGCTCACGGGCGCGATCGAGCAGTGCCGGTACGTAGTCGGTTGCCACCACGTCGCACCAACGGCGTGCGGCCGCGAGTGCGACGTTGCCGTTGCCGGCCGCGACGTTGAGAACCTTGTGTCCCGCCCGGATGTCGAGGGCTTCGCACAGTTCTTCACCGACGATCTGGAGCGTGGTGCCGACGACCGCATAGTCGCCGGAGGACCAGGCACCCTGTTGGCGGGCTTTCACCGTCCTGAGATCGACTGGGGCGAGCGCCCGGTCCTGGCTTGTTGCAGCGGCGGCTGTTGTCATCATCGCTCTCCATTGAGGCAGTCAGGCCTGCTATGCTGTGGCTCTGCCCTCGATTTCAGCCAATAGCGTTCCCGCATGGGAGCGGGCGTGGGAGCGGGCGTGGAAATGCGCGTGGATTCCGATCAATCGGGCCGGACCGATGACATGCCTGCGCTGCACTTGCGTTTGCTCGGACCCCTGACGATCGCCCGCGACGGCGTGACGCTGGCGCTACCGGCATCGCGTAAGGCGCGCGCGCTATTCGCTTATCTGACGCTCGCACCGCATGCCGTCGCACGCAGCCACCTCTGCGAGCTACTGTGGGACGTGCCCAACGATCCGCGCGGCGAGCTTCGCTGGTGCCTGAGCAAGATCAGGAGCATCGTCGATGAGCCTGGTCGGCGCAGGGTCCACACCCAAGCCGACACCATCAGGCTCGACCTGTCCGACTGTTTCGTCGATGCCAGTGAGGTCGCCCGCGCGACGCGGGACGGCGTCGAAACGCTCGCCCCTGCCCGGCTGCGAGAGTTGATCGCGCTTTTCGAGGGTGAGTTTCTCGAGGGCTTGGCGCTCGATCGGAACCCGGGGTTCAACGGCTGGCTGACGGCGCAGCGGCGCCGATTTCGTGGCTGCCACGTCGCCCTCCTGGAACATCTTGCCAGGACAGTCACCGGCGATGAGATGTTCGGGTATCTGGAAGAGTGGCTCAAGCTTGCGCCCTTTGACCGGCGTGTCCACGAGACGCTGCTGAACGCATTTGCCCGGCGCGGACGAATTCGGGAGGGCGAGGAGCATCTGGCTGCGACGGCCCGGCTGTTTGAGGCCGAGGGTCTTGACCATAGTCCCATTCGCGAGGCGTGGCGGGAAGCCAAAGTGCAAGGCGCCAGCGCCCCGAAGGCTCAAGCAACCGCCCCCGTGCCGGCGGTTGTCTCGATCGAGGTCCCGGCGCAGCGCGTGGTGGTCGCGCCTCGGCGCGCGTCCATTGCGGTGATGCCCTTTGTCGAACGGGGCGCTGCGACAGTGACGCCCGGCGGTCCCGCCGGAGGCCTCGCCCACGACGTGATCACCAGGCTGGCGAAACTGCGAAGCCTGTTCGTCATAGCACAAGGCACCGTCTTCGCTCTCAGCGAGCGCAGCGTCGGTCCGGAAGAGGCCGGCCGGATGCTGAACGTGGACTACGTCGTGAGCGGATCATTGCAGCGCCAAGGCAACCGCCTCACCGTGACGGTCGAGCTCACCGAGACGCGAACCGCCAGGATCATCTGGGCGGAGGTCTTCAATCAGAAAGCTGATGATGCCTTTCTCGTCCTCGACGAAATCGGCGATAAGATTGTCGCGTCCATCGCCAACGAAATCGAGACACTCGAACGCAACCGCGCGATTCTCAAACCACCGAGTTCGTTGGACGCCTGGGAGGCCCATCATCGCGGCCTATGGCACATGTATCGCTTCAACAAGGTTGACAACGAGTTGGCCCGGCAATTTTTCGAAACCGCGGTGCGCCTCGATCCGACCTTCGCGCGGGCCTATGCGGGCCTGTCCTTCACGCACTTCCAAAATGCCTTCCAAGGTTGGGCGAAGCGCGCGCCGGAAATCGATCGGGCCTTTGACGCGGCGGGGCAAAGCCTCATGGTTGACGACCGCGACCCGGCGGCGCATTGGGCAATGGGTCGGGCGCTGTGGTTGCGGGGCCGCCAGGACCAAGCTGTCATCGAATTGGAACAGACAATCGACCTGAGCCCAAATTTCGCGTTAGGCCACTACACACTGGCGTTCGTGCACTCGCAGCGTGGCGATCCACGGGCTGCCGTCGGGTTCTCCGATCACTCGCGCCGCTTGAGCCCGTTTGACCCGCTGCTCTTCGGCATGCTCGGCGCTCGCGCGATGGCTCTGGTGCGTCTTCGTCAGTTCGAAGAAGCTGCCGATTGGGGCGTCAAGGCCGCCACCCGTCCCAACGCCCACGTCCATATTCTGGCAATTGCCGCCTATGGCCTGGCACTCGCAGGCCGGCTCGATGAGGCGCGTTCGCATATGGAGGAAATTCACCGGAGGTTTCCGGCCTACTGCGTCGATGACTTCCTCGCCGCAATGCAGTTTGCGCCGGAAGATGCAGCGCTGTTCAGAGAAGGCGCAAAACGGATCGGGATTTAGCGATCGTTCGACGAACTATAGAAACTTGAGCGCTTGGCCCGAATGTTCACGAACGATTTCTGAACGCGATCATTTGCCGAACACCACCTCGTACATGATCCGCCCAGGGTAGAACGTGAATATGCCTGCGATCACCAACGCCCCCACAAACAATCCGAGCATAGCGCGGCGATGGCCCGGGACGTTGTGGCGGCGCGCTGCCATCACGGCAAGCGGCAACATCACGAGGGTAAAGATCGCCAACAAGTGGATCGGACTCCACTGCCCCCAAACGCGCAGCTGGTGAATGAAAAACGCGCTGATGCTCACTATCAGCATCAGGGTGACCCAGATCCAGCCCACCGTACGATGCGGGAGCGTGCCCTTGGGCGCAGATAGTTGGACCACTCCGAGTGCGAACGCGCTCATGGCGGCGAAGGCGTGAATCTGTATCGCCGGGGTGGCGTCGAGCAGTGGTGCGAGAGTCACAGCCCCCTCCCCGCCGTCGTGCCCGCTCTCGTCGGGACAAGCCTGGCGATGAACCATACGGCCCGATGCACGAGGCGCATTTTCTACTTGTCGATGAACGCGCGGATCTTGTCGCTGGCCTGGTTGATCAACAGTACGCCGTTGACGTGGCCGTAGGGCCCGATGAGCTTGCCGGTCTCAACCGTGCTGCCAGCGGCGGCGAGTTGCTTGGCCGCGGCTTCAACTAACGGCTCCTGAAACACGAGGTCGGTCGGCGAATAGAGCAGCAGGATTGGAAGCTTGATCTTGGTCGGATCGGCTGAGGCCAGCTGACTGGCCTTGGCGAGATAGATGAGATGATTGGCATCCGACGTCTTGGCACGCGTCGCACCGATTGTGTCCAGCGCAGCCTCGACTTTGAAGCGGTTGCCCATGGCCTTGGCTGGGTCCTTGCCCTCCTCGGCCGGCGCGGCACCAAAGGTCTTCATTGCCCATTCCCACTGGTTGGCATGCAGGGTCACGATCTTGAGTGCCGCTTTCAATCCGTCCAGCGGCGGCTCCTTGTCGTAGTAGTCGCCGCCGTTCCATTTCGGATCGAGCCGGATGGGTTGTGCCCAGATGTCGAGCCAGCCGATCAGGAATGGGTCCGCCTGCGGCGTGCTGATCACCGGGATGATGCGCTCGACCATGTCGGGATAGCTCGCCGCCCATTCGAAGGCCTGCAGCCCGCCCATCGACGCGCCAGCGACGGCTCTGAGTTTGCGGATTCCCAGACTCTCGACCAGCGCCTTCTGCACATTGACGAAGTCCTTGATGCTGACCACCGGGAAGCTCATGCCATAGGGCTTGCTGGTGTCGGGATTGATGCTCGCTGGGCCCGTTGTCACTACGTTCGGGGCATTGGCGTTGAGGTTGACCAGGGTATCCGACGAAAGGACAAAATATTTGTTGGTGTCGATCGGCTTGCCCGGCCCGATGATCGCATCCCAGTAGCCAGCAGCCGCATCGCTCGCAGCGTACTTGCCGAATGCGTGGCTGGTGCCGCTGAAGAAATGGGTGATCAGGATCGCATTCGATTTGTCGGCATTGAGGGTGCCGGCGGATTCCCACCCGATCTTGATGGATTTGATGGTCGCGCCGGCGGCCGTGGTATAGGTCGGCAGCTCGAACGTTTTCTTTTCGACGATGAGATCAGCGGTCTGGGCGAACGTTGTCGCCGGCAATATCAGCAGCGCAACCGCGAGCCAACGAGCCACAACGTGCATTGAAGTCCTCCCGGCCCTTTGTCATTCCGGACCTGCTGCTGAGCCTGTGTCCGGACGGCGCAAGCGCCGATCCGCCTACGGCTCACCGCAATGACGGCGAGACTACCACAGGATCGGCTTCCAGATCATAAGAGCGAAGATCAGGAGCACACCGAGGAACGCAGGCCAGCCGAGCCAGAACCAGATGCCGTAAAGGCGACGGTACTCATCGGGCAGCGGTGCACGTTGGTCACGCGCTGCGCGCGCCAGATCGCGCATCCGGATCTGGATCCACACCACCGGCAGCCAGCAAAGACCGACAAGAACGTAGAGGATGAGCGACGCCGCGATCCATCCGTCGAGCAGTGAATAGCCGATGGACCAGGCCAGCAACGCGCCCGAGATCGGCAGCACGACAACCGCCGTCGCGGTGAAGACCGTGTCGGCAATAACAACGATCGGCGCGGTCGCGGCAACCGTTGCTACGTCGCCGGTGCGGTGCGCCATCCACGTGAAGAACGCGATGCCTAGTCCGGTGCCGAACAGCAGCGACGCGCCCAGCACGTGCACGAACTTGAGCGCGAACGCAAACTCGATCCCCATCATCGCGCTTCAGCACCTGTGCGTGAATGCGCGGCAGCCCCCGTCACAGGCACGGATAGTACGCCTCACCGGCTTTTCAGAATGGAATCTCGTCGTCCATGTCGCCGCGCGAGCCGCCCGCGGCGGCTCCCGCCAGGGCCGGCTTGCGCTCACGCGGTGCAGGCCCCTGCGAGCCAAACTCGCCGTTGTCATAGCTTGCTTCGCCGCCACCACCCGCCTTGTCGAGCATGGTGAGCACAGCGTTGAACCCCTGCAGGACGACTTCGGTCGAATACCGATCCTGACCAGATTGATCCTGCCACTTGCGGGTCTGCAGCGAACCTTCAAGATAAACCTTCGAGCCCTTCTTGAGGTACTGCTCAGCCACCTTGGCGAGCCCCTCGCTGAAAATCACCACCCGGTGCCACTCGGTGCGCTCACGCCGCTCCCCCGTCGTCTTGTCACGCCAGGTATCGGATGTGGCGACCCGCAGGTTGACGATCGGCCGGCCGTCCTGCGTGCGGCGCACTTCCGGGTCCGCCCCGAGATTGCCAACCAAGATCACTTTATTGACTGAACCAGCCATGCTTGCGCCTCCATGCGCCTAAACCCGTTGTCTCGGGTTCAAAGCTCAAACTGCCAAAGCTTTCGCCGCTGAAACTACGCTCCACCCTAGACTGCTGGCCTTGCCCCGCAAGGGCATCATCCGGTCCATCCACACATGGTGTGATTCCCATTGCGCGCAATCCACAGCCGTGGCCACGCGCTCCATTATGTTCTCTTTTTGTTCTTAGCATGCAAGATTGCCCGTTGCAATGGTCCGATTCGATGCCACCGTTTGCACTGGTGCTCCGCCTCCGAAGTTCGTGGAGACGTCGCGGCGGGCCCTCTGACACGAACTTGGGAAAGCAAAGGGGCACTAACAACTCTATGATTCTAACGCCGCTTTTCGATTTGACGCTGCTAAACGGGCGTGCCGCGACCGTCGAAGGACTTCAAATCGGCTGTGCCGGCCCTTGTGTACAGCGGGCCGCAGCGCCGTTTGTGCACTGGCGAAGGCGAGCGCGGCTGACTACGTTGCGGGGCGCGGAAACCGAGCAATGAATGACCGTTTCGACCAGCGCCGAGACCGCCGAAGTCATCGCCGTTCGTGGGGCGCGCGAGCACAATCTCAAGAACATCGACGTGGAGGTTCCGCGCGACCAGTTGGTCGTGCTCACTGGCCTCTCAGGCTCGGGTAAGTCCTCGTTGGCGTTCGATACGATCTATGCCGAGGGCCAGCGCCGCTACGTTGAAATCGCTCTCCGCCTATGCCCGCCAGTTCCTGGAGATGATGCAGAAGCCGGACGTCGATCAGATCGACGGCCTGTCGCCGGCCATTTCGATCGAGCAGAAGACGACCTCGCGTAACCCGCGCTCGACGGTGGGCACCGTCACCGAGATCTACGACTACATGCGGCTCCTGTGGGCGCGAATCGGCGTTCCCTACTCGCCCGCAACCGGCCTCCCGATCGAAAGCCAGACAGTGTCGCAGATGGTCGATCGGGTCCTGGCGCTGCCCGAGGGCACTCGGCTCTATCTGCTGGCGCCGGTGGCGCGCGGACGCAAGGGCGAATACCGCAAGGAGTTGGCCGAGTGGCTCAAGAAAGGGTTCCAGCGCGTCAAAATCGATGGCGCGTTCTACGAAATCACCGAGGCGCCGGCGCTCGACAAGAAGTTCAATCACGACATTGATGTGGTGGTGGACCGCATCGTGGTGCGAGAGGACATCGCGCAGCGGCTCGCCGAGTCGTTTGAGACCGCGCTCAAATTGGCGGACGGGCTCGCGGTGGTGGAGTTTGCGGATGCGCCGAGCGCCACATCGACGCCGTCGTCATCACCGGGCCGCCGCGCGGATAAGCCTAGCCATGACGGAAGGGAAAAGAAAACCGCGAAAATCCACGACCGCAGCGGCCCCGAGCGCCTTCTGTTCTCGGAGAAATTCGCCTGCCCGGTCTCGGGCTTCACCATTCCGGAAATCGAGCCGCGGTTATTTTCGTTCAACAATCCGTTCGGCGCCTGTCCGGCCTGTGGCGGGCTGGGGGTCGAGCAGAAGATCGACGCCGACCTCATCATCCCGGATCGCGAACTGACCTTGCGGCGCGGCGCGATCGCCCCATGGTCGCGTTCATCCTCGCCTTACTACACTCAGACGCTCGAGGCCCTGGCCAAGGTCTACAAATTCACCCTCGACACCAAGTGGAAAGACCTCAGCAAAAAGGCCCAGGACGCCATCCTCTATGGTTCCGGCGATGACCCGATCCGCTTCGTCTATGACGACGGCATGCGCTCCTACGAAACCAAGAAGCCGTTCGAAGGCGTGATCACCAACCTCGAGCGGCGTTGGAAGGAGACCGAAAGCGAGTGGATGCGCGAGGATATGGCGAAGTATTTCACCGACATCCCTTGCGCCGCTTGTTCTGGTCATCGGCTCAAACCGGAGGCGCTGTGCGTCAAGATCGCGGGCCTGCATATCGGCGAGGTCGCCGATATGTCGATCAAGCGTGCCCGCGAATGGTTCTCGGAGCTGCCCGAGCACCTCACCGCCAAGCAGAACGAGATCGCCGGACGCGTGCTCAAGGAAATCCGCGAGCGGTTGCGCTTCCTGGTCAACGTCGGCCTCGAATATCTCACGCTCGGGCGCGCCTCCGGCACGCTATCCGGCGGCGAGAGCCAGCGCATCCGGCTTGCCTCTCAAATCGGCTCCGGGCTCACGGGCGTACTATATGTGCTCGACGAACCCTCGATCGGCCTGCATCAGCGCGACAACGCGCGTCTCCTGGAAACGCTCAAGCGGCTGCGCGATCTCGGCAACACGGTGTTGGTGGTCGAGCACGACGAGGATGCGATCCGGACCGCCGACCACGTGATCGACGTGGGCCCCGGCGCCGGCATCCATGGCGGCCAGATCATCACACAGGGCCAAGTGGAGGACCTGATCGCCGCACCGCTGTCCTGGACGGGCAAATATCTCTCGGGCGAGCTTTCCGTGCATATTCCGGAGCGGCGCCCGCCTAATCTGCGGCGGACCCTTAAAGTGATCGGCGCACGCGGCAATAACCTCAAAGGCGTCACCGCCGAGATTCCACTTGGACTCTTCACCTGCGTCGCCGGCGTCTCCGGCGGAGGCAAATCCACGCTGCTGATCGACACGCTCTACAAAGCGACAGCGCGCAGGCTTAACGGCGCAAGCGAGGCCCCTGCCCCGCACGATCGCATCGAGGGCCTCGAGCACCTCGACAAGGTGATCGACATCGATCAGTCACCGATCGGCCGTACGCCGCGCAGCAATCCGGCGACCTACACGGGTGCGTTCACGCCGATCCGCGAGTGGTTCGCCGGCCTGCCGGAGGCGCGCGCCCGCGGCTACGAGCCGGGACGGTTCTCGTTCAACGTTAAGGGCGGGCGCTGCGAGGCCTGCCAAGGCGACGGCGTGATCAAAATCGAGATGCACTTTCTGCCCAACGTCTATGTCACCTGCGATGTGTGCAAGGGTAAGCGCTATAACCGCGAGACCCTGGAGGTGACGTTCAAAGCAAAGTCGATCGCCGACGTGCTCGACATGACGGTCGACGAGGCGCAGGACTTCTTCAAGGCGGTTCCGCGGGTGCGCGATACCCTGACAACGCTGCAGCGCGTGGGCCTCGGCTACATCCATGTCGGCCAGCAGGCGACCACGCTCTCCGGGGGCGAGGCGCAGCGCGTGAAGCTCGCCAAGGAGCTCAGTAAACGCGCCACCGGGCGCACGCTCTACATCCTGGACGAGCCGACAACGGGCCTGCATTTCCACGACGTGGCCAAGCTGCTCGACGTGTTGCACGAACTCACGGACCAGGGGAACACCGTGGTGGTGATCGAGCACAATCTGGAAGTGATCAAGACCGCAGACTGGGTGATCGACCTCGGCCCTGAGGGCGGCGACGGCGGCGGAGAGATCGTGGCCGTCGGCGCACCGGAAGACATCGTGAAGGTGAAGCGCAGCTACACCGGAGCGTTCCTGGCGCCGGTACTGGCGCGCCGCGCCGCCGGCCGCAAGAAGGGTGTGGTGGCGGCGGAGTAACGCCGCGGCGGAAGGCTCGATGGCGTTGATCTCAAAGGCTTGGCAGGGACAATCGGGAACATCGAGAAAAAGCTCGATGGACTGACCAAGAGCCTGCAGAAGCAAGAGCCTGCAGAAGATTTTCGGCCGGGCGGCACGCGAAGCCTTGCAGGAGCGCGGCGGGCGCTGAGCTTGCGTCTGCTGAGCACCGCGAATTGCGCATAGCTCCAGTTCATACTTTACTTTAACGACGACGGCTCCTCGTCTCCCGCAAAATT
Organism: uncultured Alphaproteobacteria bacterium; assembly: GCA_963833605.1. Taxonomy (GTDB): domain Bacteria; phylum Pseudomonadota; class Alphaproteobacteria; order Rhizobiales; family Xanthobacteraceae; genus JAFAXD01. The sequence goes on along the minus strand of CAWHYZ010000027.1, from coordinate 76,566 downwards.
CCTCATCTATGACGATTTTGAGGTTAAAAATACATTGATATCAGCGACTTGTCATAGATGATGAAATTTGCCATCGACTCTCATCTATGGCGGCCAAATCCGCATCTAAGGCGCGAAATACCATGCAATGATGCATAGGCTGCAGCTTTACCCGCTGCGACGACGGGCCAGGGCTGGTCTGGAAAAGTTATAGCCCCGCCTCAAAACTTCGGCAGCGGTCGCCCCTTGGCCAATAGCGAGGGCACTTTCACCAACGCCTCGCCGTCGAGGACGATGTCGTTCTTGACCCGGCAGATGCAGGTGAGCCGCGCGCGCTGGCGCTCGGGAAACAACTCGGCGACCGCCACCGTCACCTCCACGGTATCGCCGATCCGAACCGGCGCCCGGAAGTTCAGTGTTTGCGACACATAGACGGCCCCCGGACCCGGCAGCCGCGTGCCCAGCACCGCCGAGATCAGGCTGGCAGTGTAGAGCCCATGGGCAATCCGCTTGCCGAACGCGGTCTTGGCGGCGAAATGTTCCGAGAGATGGATCGGATTACGGTCACCGGTCAGTTGTGCGAACCCGATCACGTCCGAGGACGCGACGGTCTTCATCAACGTCTCGGTCATCCCGACCGAGAGATCCTCAAAAAATAGCGTGCGCAATTCGAGCATGACCGCAACGTAGCCCGGATGGGGCGGCTGCGAAATCCGAAATAGGCTTGGTAGGTGGAATAGGCGCGGGCCAATGCGAGAGTGATCTGTGTCGCAGCGGATCGTATCAAGGCCCGCGGTCGACATGAGCCTGAATGCCTGCACCGTCCGGGGGCTGGGGATGTTTCAGCACCCCGGCAAGAAACGCCTTTGCCCGTTCGTAGATGCCTGGAGCCTCGCTTTCGCGCGGCCCACCGATGCCGAGAGCAAGCGCATCGCCAAACGTCGCGACCTGCTGGTCGAGCCAGGCAGCCGCGCGCGCCCCCGCATCGGCTTCGTTGAGATCGATCACGAGCACCGGCCTGCGGTACCGCCCTGCCAGTTCATCCGCCAGCGTGGTCCCCTTTGAAACCGTTACTCCGGCTGCATCGACAACGATGAGGATCGCATGGCTATCGCGCACGTTCAGTTCGGTGCGCTGCGCCGGGTCGGCGAGCGGGGTTTCCACGAGCTGCGGGTACTTGAGGAGCAAACCGGGCGGATCGGGAAAATCCTCCGCCCAGCCGCCGCGGGGGCACCATCCCGCATAGGCGATCCGACGCGTGATCGCCACATCGAGCGCCGCGCGATCGACGCCGCTCTGACCCCCGGAGATGATCTTCATGTTGCACATCTGGCAAAGCAATGGATCGCCGGCTTGCTCCTGAAGATCCCATAGGAAAGCATCCGCTCAAATGTCCTTGAAATCTCCCTGTCGTCCGCGCCCCTGCGCAAAGCGCGCGGCGCCGCTCGCCCCCTCCTGTACGAACGCATCGATGCCGCCAGCCCATTCACGTTCCAGCGCCTCCTGGATGCCCAGGCCGAAACTCGCATAGGCGCTGCGGCGGTCGGCGCGAACCGCCGCTTGTGGAAACCGCGCGATTTCGCGGGCCAGGTCTTCGGCCGCAGCTCGGGCCGAGCCTCGCGGCACGACGCGCTCGCACAGCCCGATACGCAACGCTTCCTCAGCCGTCACCTTGCGCCCGGTTAGGATAATGTCCATGGCCCGCCCCATCCCGACCAGGCGCGGCAATCGTACGGTGCCGCCGTCGATCAGCGGAATGCCCCAGCGCCGACAGTAAACGCCGAAGAACGCGTCATCTGCCATCACGCGCATGTCGCACCAGAGGGCGAGCTCCATGCCGCCCGCGACGGCCGCCCCTTCGACGGCGGCGATCACCGGCTTCGACAGCGCGAGCCGCGACGGGCCCATTGGACCGCGCGAGACCGCACCATGGTCTGGAAAAGCGAGCCGACCCGCGAGTTCGTGCTTGAACTTTTCCGGGTTGGTCAAGGTTGCCGCGTATTTGAGATCATAGCCGGCGCAGAACGCACCCCCGGCGCCCCAGAAGACGGCCACGCGTGCATTTGGATCCGCATCGAAATCCACGAACGCTTCCATCAACAAATCGGCGGTCGCGTGATCAACCGCATTGCGCGCGTCGATGCGATCGATGATCACCGTGGTAACGAGATCCTGCTTCTCGGTCCGGACTGCCATCGCGCGCTCCCGATGTTGGAATCCAATATTGCCGCAACGCCACGCCCTTGCGGCATTTGCTTTGAGCGCATCGTATCAGAAACACCTGCTGCGCTGAGCGCAGCTCAACGCTCGGGAGAACGCCATGGCCGTCGCCGGACGCCTGGCCCAGTAACCTCTATCCTTGGGCTGGACACATGAAGCAGGCTGCAAGCGGCTCCCTGAAAACAAACTCTATAAGCGTGGCCATGAGAGGCTCTTTTGGCGAGAACGGCCGGGCTCTACCGCGAGCACGGATCATCGATTGTGATTGCCGGATGCTCTACCGTTTACCGCGTGCTTACACTGATCGGGGTTTCGATGATGACCCACTACACGGGCAAGGACATCGAAGGTCGAATACGAGTAGGCTGCGCCTGACATCACGGGTCACGCCCGCGTCATGCGCTCTAGGGTCCCATGCCGACGCTCAAACTTGCCGATGCTGAAATCTACTACGAGGAATTCGGATCCGGATTCCCGGTCCTGGCGTTTGCACCGGGCGGACATCGCTCGCAAGTCGACTTCTGGCATCGCAGCCCAGCCAACCCGGCCAACCCGCCGCCCTGGATGGATCCAACAGCGGAGCTCGCTGGGCATTTCCGGGTCATCGCCATGGACCAGCGCAATGCCGGGAAATCCCACGGCACCGTTGCGGCGACCGACGACTGGCGCACGTTTGCCAACGATCATCTGGCGCTCATGGATCATCTCGGTATCGAGCGCTGCCACACGATCGGTGGCTGCATCGGGGCGACCTTCTGCCTGACGTTATGCGAGCTCGCGCCCAGCCGGATCGCCGCCGCCGTGTTGCTGAACCCGATCGGGCTCAGCGCCGAGAATGGCCCGCATTATCGCGAGGAGTTTGCTGCCTGGGCGAAGCGTCTGCAGGAGCAAAACCCAACGATCGACGAAGCTGCCCTGACCAGTTTTGGTGAGCGGCTATACGGCAGCGATTTCGTGTTCAGCGTGACGCGCGATTTCGTGGCTGGCTGCGCCATCCCGATGCTGGTGTTGCCCGGTACCGACCTGGCGCACCCGCTGGCGATCGGATACGAGCTCGCGCGGCTCGCGCCTCGCGGCGAACTCGTGAAGCGTTGGCGTGGCCCAGACCACAAGGTCTATTCGGCGCAATGCGTGCGCGATTTCCTGCTGCGTAATACACCTTAGCCGCTAGGCGCCGAGCTTGGCGGCGAGATCTTCCACGCTGATGGCGTCGACGTCCGTTGGCCCCTTGGGGGCCTTGGATCCCTTGCCGGGCCCATATTCATTCGGGCGCGCAATAAATCCGGTGCGCAGACCGCAGGCTGCGGCGGCGGCAAGGTCGCTCGAATGCGCCGCTACCATCATGCACTGGCCGGGGGCGAGATCGAGCGCCGCGCAGGCCGCGAAATAGACCTGTGGCTTTGGCTTGAAGTCACCGGCGATTTCGGAACCCAGGATGACGTCCCACGGAAACCCGTTGCGGCGCGCCAGCGCAACCATCAGCGAAATATTTCCGTTCGATACCGGGGCGATTATGAAGTTACGCTTGAGGCGCATGAGCCCAGGAGCGGCGTCCGGCCAGCCGTCGAGGCGATGCCAGGCGAGATTGAGATCGGCAAGCACGTTCGGCGGAACGGATTCAAGGGCGAAGCGCGGCAGAATCCGCTCGAGGTTCTTGCGGTGCAACACGTCCAGCTTGCAAAACGATGCGCGACCCTCGCGTATCTCCGCCATCGCCGGTTGATATTCGCCGCGCCATGCATCCGCGAATGCCAGCCAGTCGATGGAATAGCCCAGCGGCCAGAGCAGCGCCTCGGTTTCGCGCGCTATGCTGGTTCGCCAATCCACCAGCGTGCCAAAAACGTCGAAGAACAGCGCCTTGACGTTCGGGCATATCGTGTCTCCCTTACTTGTTTCGTGGTACTTTTGCGGATCGACTGCCCGAACCGCCTTGCCACGCGCAAAAAACCCGGCACGGGTTTGTGAAAGAGCAAAACCACTTGTGAAGGAGCAAACCGCGCGCGCGAGGCATACTTCGGTTCTATAACACGATCGGGATGCGGTCAGCGATTGCCGCTACGATCGCAACTGGAGGCACGACGACGATGGGGCTTCATGTCATCAATGGCGCAAGCGACAGCCCGGTCCATCTCACCATTCGCAAGATCGGATTCGCGGATCTCAGGGATGCACTCGCGCACGGTCTTGACGATTTTGCCGCGATGCCAAGCCATGTCATTTTTCTCAGCCTGCTCTATCCGATCGTCGGCTTCATCCTGGCACGGCTTGCGTTCGGTTACGATGTGCTGCCCCTGCTCTACCCGCTCGCCACCGGCTTTGCGCTCGTCGGTCCACTGGCCGCGGTCGGCCTCTACGAGCTCAGCCGCCGACGCGAGCAAGGGCTCGACACTCATTGGACTCTACGTCTTTGACGTGCGCAAGTCGCCCTCGTTTGGTGCCATCGTCGCCCTCGGCGTCTTGTTGATGCTGATCTTCCTGGCTTGGTTGGCGACTGCGCAAATGATCTATCAATCGCTATTCGGCGTGCTGGCGCCGACCTCGATCACGGCCTTTGGGCGCGAGGTGCTCACTACCAAGGCTGGCTGGACGCTCATTCTCCTCGGCAATGGTGTTGGTTTCCTCTACGCGGTACTCGTGCTGGTGATCAGCGTCGTATCGTTCCCGCTGCTGCTCGACCGCGATGTCGGCGCCGCGGTGGCGTTGTGGACCTCGGTGCGGGCGGTTGCGAAGAATCCGCTGACCCTGGCTGCGTGGGGCCTGATCGTGGCGGTGCTGCTGGCCATAGGTTCGCTGCCGTTCTTCTTCGGCCTCGCCATCGTGATGCCGATCCTCGGTCATTCGACCTGGCATCTCTATCGCAAGGTGGTTGAGTTCAGGGGTAGCAGTTGGGAGTGACGGCGTCGAAAGGCCGGTGGCGCGTTTTGCAGGCCTAGCCGTAGGGTGGATAAGTCGCCGCTCGCACTAGCGGCCGAAGCTCGCCGCTGCCGCGCCGAAGCCCAACCCTCCACGGTATTGCGGGGTGGTAGCGCGGTGAGACGTCTATGGAGATTGCATCCCTTTGGCTTGCAAAATCGGCGCCATCGCCGGGCGCTTGAGCCATGCGATCAGCGCCGCGGCGGCGGCTGGTGATTGCGCATTGGTTCCGATCCCGGCCGCGTACACGGTGTAGTTCTGAATCTCCGCCGGCAGGGGTCCGACCACCGTTACGCCCGGCGCAGACACGATTTCGCTCATCTGTTGCAGACCGAGTTCGGCCTCCCCGCTCACAATCAAGTCGGCGACAAGACCGCCCTGCTTGAGCTTGGATTTCGGCTTGAGGGCATCGGCAAGGCCGAGTTGTTCGAACAAACGCGCCAGGTAGATGCCGCTCGATCCCCCGCTGGCCGGATCGATATAGGCGATCGACTTGGCCTCAAGGAGCGCCTTCTTGAACGCTTGGAGAGTTCCAATGTCGGGGGAAGGAGCCCCTGCCTTGACCATCACACCGATGCCGACGCGGGCGACGGCATTACCTTGGCCAATCTTGCCGACCTTGGCGAGTTGGTCGATCGCCGCCGGCGTGAGCACCGCAACATCGAAAACGGCACCACCCTCGATGCGCTTCACCAGTGCGCCGACGGTATCGTTGTTGATGCTCACGCTGTTCTTGGAGTTGTTCTGGAAATCAGCGGCGGTCGCGAGAATAACCTGCTTCATGGCCCCGGCGGTCAGCACCTTCACATCGTCGGCGCACGCCGGCCCCAACGCGGCGCCAAGACAGGCAACCAAAACGAACCCCAGGCGGCATACCATGCTGCCCTCCCACTCGATGAAGTTGTTTAGTGCCCGCGCGCCACTATGACTTCGTTGAGTGTCTTCACGAGGAGCTCCGGTGCGGTGACGTTCGGACTATGACTGGCGTCGATCTCGTAGCAGCGCCAGCTCTTGTCGGCTTTCGCATGTTTGGCGAACTGGCCGAACGGGCCCTGCTCCGCATAACGCATGCATTGAATGTAGGACCGTGGGACATTCAGCCCGCCCTGCAGTCCCAAGGGCTGCTCGAAGCATCTCAAAGATTGCGGCAAGCGGTGGCGGGAGACCCAGGCCAGATCTTCCGCAGACGTATCGGCCGACGTGGGGTTGGGGGCGACCCGCCACCCGTCGCCGGCCTTGACGCTCTCACGCATCCGTTGACGCTGCGCTTCGGGCACAAGATCGATCAGAGCCTGGCCGTCCTTGGGCACAAACGCGTCCAGATAAATCAGATGGTTCACCCGGTCACGCGCCCGATCGGCAACGCCGGTTGCAACCATGCCGCCGTAACTGTGGCCGATCAGCACGAAATCCCGCAGTTCCTCGCTCTCGATCACCCCCAGCACATCCTGGATATGGGTCTCGAGATCATTGGACGGGCTCGCAAGATGCGCCCGTTCGCCGAGGCCCGTGTAGGTGGGCGTGAAGAACGTGTGTCCGGATGCGGCCATCAAGGGACGCACCTTCTTCCAGGCCCAGGCTGACGACCAAGCGCCGTGGGCGAGAACTACCGTTGTCAAATGTCAACTCCACTCAGGTTCGATACCAACACGTCACCCCGGATGGAGCAATCCTCCACCCGGATGGCCTGCACGATAGCAAGTTTTAGAACTCCTTGCCGATCATCTTGTCGATTGAACAGCGGCCGCCGCCCCGGAAAAAAATTGCGAAATAGAGGAACAGCAACAGAACGGGAAACTCCCAGCCACCACGCGGGCTACCGAACGCATAGCCATTGCCGGAATGCCAATAGGTGACGAACAGGAACTGGATGAAGAACGCCAGCGCAAGCGGCCGCGTCAGCAAGCCGAGCGCCAGCGCGATGCCGCCAAAGAATTCCAGGAGTCCGAGGAAGTAGGCCCAGGCCAAGGGCGCCGGGAAGCCAAGCGCAGCAATAACATTCTGGGCAACCGGCCCAGCGAAGCCGCCAAACAATTTCAAGTAACCGTGATACACGAGCACTACGCCGGCTGCAAAGCGGATGATCGCGTAACTGTACGGCGCGATGCTTTCATAGAGGGGCGCGAGCCCCGGAATGACCAGTCTTGATCGATCGATTTCCCCAGTAGCCATGATCTCTCTCCCCAGCATGGGCCACTGTCGGCCCGACTCATGACATCAGCATTGTTTCATGCCAGGCAGGCGGTCGGAAGGCGTTTACACCGCACTGCAAAATAGCAACATCGCCGATAATCCTGCTTGAATTCGGTGCGTCTTCGTGGAATTCCCCAACCCTGGGCGGGGTTTGCCAGATTCGCCGGCCGCCGCTGAGCCGAATGATGGGGACCAAACATGCAACAGCTCACGAAGTTTGCACCGCAGGTGTTGAGCATCCTGCGGATTGTGTCGGGACTGATCTTCATGGAGCACGGCCTGCAAAAGCATCTCGCGTTCCCACCGCGCGCGCCGGGTGTGGCCAGCGGGCCCGACGTTTTTTCGTTGCTGGGCATTGCCGGCATGATTGAAATCGTCGGCGGAGTCCTGATCATCCTTGGCCTGTTCACACGGCCAGTCGCGCTCATTCTCTCGGGCGAAATGGCGGTCGCCTATTGGTGGGCGCATTACCCGCGCGGCGTTCTTCCCTGTTCTCAATGGCGGGGATGCGGCCATTCTGTATTGCTTTGTCTTTCTCTACATGGTGTTCGCCGGCGGAGGCGCCTGGAGCCTGGATCGCTGGGTGCGCAAGACCGATTGATCGCAGCCGATCTCAGGTTCGCGCTTTCAGGTTGCGCAGGACGATGCACGCACCGCCGGCGCTGTGAATACGGGCGCACAGCTCGTCAGCTCCGGCGCGCGTCTCGGCGCCGACCCGCACCTGATAGAACGTCTGCGACCCACGTGAGCGCAGGGTCGTGGCCAGAATACTGGGATCGTAGCCGCCGAGGACGCTCGCGTATTGTCGCGCGATACGGGAATAGGACGCGAGCGCGCGCTCGCGCGAGAAGCCGGCGCTGAGTTGCACTCCCCAAGGCGCGAGCGTGCCGAGGACGACGCGGCGTTCCAGTTCCTCCACGAACGGGTTCGGCCCGCGTCGTAGCAACGCGATCAGGTCGTTGCAGCTGGCCGGCAAAGGCCGTGTGGTGTCCCTGGCACCTGCCGCCCAGCTGTCCACCGAGATCCCGGTGATGGCGTGGACATAGTTGCGCGTCTCGGTCGGCAGAGTGCGCGCCCCGCTGAGCCAGTCACGGACCCGTTGCGGACCGGCATTGTAGGCGGCTGCGGCAAGTCCGAGATTGCCGAACTGGCCGCGCAGTTCTTGCAGATATTCGGCGGATTTGGGCAGCGCCTGCACCGGATCGAACGGATCAAGTAGTTGGCGGGCGGCCGCGGTGCCGGGCATGAATTGGGCAATGCCCTGGGCGCGCTTGCCGCGCCGCGTCATGGGGCCGACGGCGTCGGCCTGAAACCGGCTTTCCTGCCAGATCACGCGCGCAAAGAATTCGGTCGGAAGGTTGTTTGCCCGCGCCGCCGCCTCGACCATTAAACAAATTGACTTGCGTGACGTACGATCGACATCCGGGGGTGCGCGAAACGTCGTCACTTTAGTGGTTACCACCCTCTCGGGCGGATCTTCCCCGAACAACGTGCTGTCGCCCGGGGAAATGGTCGGTTCCTCGGCGACCGCCGGCAGTACCAGCAAGCCCAACACCAGCAGGACGAAAGCGCGCACCTATCGATCCCTGTATTGGAACGGCTGGGCACTGATGCGATGGGTTTTGGTGACAGCCTCCTGCTCGAACGTGATGTCCGTGCCGTCCTGGGCGCGACACTCCCTGCGCACCGCGTCGAGTTCTGCCTGGACGTTCGCGTGGATAGGATTGTGCCCAAGCATTCCCCGATACAACGAATGCTGGCAGGGTCAATGTCGCCAATCCACTTCGCTTCGTTCCGATGATCGAGATCACCATCTTGATCCGCGCTCACGCCCGCGCATGATATGTCCCGCGCTCCGGCCGGCGCAATTGAGCGCTGTCCTTGAATACGAGGCCTGAATGACTTTTCCGTATCAGGCAATGCTTGCGGAAACCGTGACCTTCCACGGCCACAACGGCGATTTGGGTGAAGCCTATTATGCCCGGCCGCTCGGGCCCGGACCATTCCCCGGCGTGGTGATCATCCATCACATGCCGGGCTGGGATGAATGGATCAAGGAAGTCCCGCGCAAGCTCGCCCATCACGGCTTTCTGGGCATCGCGCCCCATCTCTACTTTCGCGAGGGGCCGGGAGATCCCGATGATGTCGGCGCGCGCGTGCGCGCCGCCGGCGGTGTATCCGACGAGCAGGTCATCGGCGATGTCGGCGGAAGCATGGCGTTCCTGCGCGCCCAACCGGTTTCCAACGGCAAGGTAGCGGTCATGGGGTTTTGCTCCGGCGGCCGTCACACCTACCTGGTGGCCTGTCGCCTGCCCAACGTCGATGCAGCCGTCGACTGCTGGGGCGGCAACGTTATCGTCGACGACCAGTCCCTGCTCAATGAGAAGCGCCCGCGCGCGCCGATCGAACTCACCGAGCAGCTGCGTTGCCCCCTGCTCGGCATTTTCGGCAACGACGATCCGAACCCGTCGCCCGACCAGGTCAATCGTACCGAAGCTTTGCTCGAAGAAACTCGGTAAGACCTATGAGTTCCATCGCTACGACGGCGCTGGCCACGGCTTTTTCGCCAACAATCGCCCGAATTACCGCGCCGAGCAGGCCACCGATGGCTGGAAGAAAGTCTTCGCGTTCCTGAACAAGCACCTCCGCGGGAACGGATAATCAGGGGATCAGCATGTGCTCCTATATCGTGGAAAAGGCCTCGTTGTTTGGGTCCGCCAAAGGTCCCAAAGGATGGATGCAGATCGATACCGCCAACGTCTATTACGATCATCCCTATCACGCGCCGCTCGATCATGCGCTTGGCATCGATTTCATTTGCGAAGCAGAGGGTGGCCGCGAGCGTGTCGCCGTTGAGATCAGCGCCGAGTCAGCGCGCGAGCTGGTGAAGAAAATCCTGGCCGCATTGGCGAGCGGCGAAGGCGCACACAACACCATCCCGACGGCCCTCGCCGCCGAATAGGACGATCGGCGTCTATCCCGCCACGGCCACGGGCTCGGCGGTAGCGTCGTGTACGAAAATCCAGTCGCGGCTGAGCGGCGGAGGAGCTGGCTGCTTGCGGTTGTTGTTGAACTGATCGCGCGCCTGCAGCTGCACGCGGCGCGCGCGATCGATTCGCTCCCTTTCATAGGCGCGCAGCGCCTGCAGCGCATCGTCCGCGTGGCGCGCCACGCTGCGGGCGAGCGTATAGGCATCCTCAAGCGTGATCGACGCTCCCTGTGCCAGTGTCGGCATCATTGGGTGAGCCGCGTCGCCGAGCAGCGTGACCCGCCCGCGTGTCCAATGAGTTAACGGATCGCGGTCGTAGATGCCCCATTTGAACACGTGCTCGACCTTGCTCAACATGTCGAGCAGCGCCTCGTTCCACCCTGCGAAAGCCGCGAGCATTTCCTCCCGGGTGCTGGGCGCAGTCCATGACTCCTCCGCCCACTCCGTCGACACGCGTCCGACAAACATGTTGTAAAGCTCGCCGCCACGGATCGGATAGCAGATCACGTGACCCGCCGGCCCAATCCATCCGACATATTCGGTACGGTCGATCCGCACCGAGTTGTCGGGCCCGATCCGCGTCGGCACAAGCTCGATCGGCAAGATGGCCCGCCACCCAATCTGCTCCGTGAAGCGCGCAGGCGCGGCGCCGAACAGGCCTTCGCGCACGACCGAGCGAATCCCGTCGGCGCCGACGATCAGGTCGGCCTCGATCTGGGTTCCGTCGGCGAACGTCGCTACTGCATGCTTGTCGAAAGAGGACACGCCCGTGCAGTGCGCGTTGAGGGCGATGATGTCGGCAGGCACGGTCTCGCGCAGCAATCGGTGCAGATCGGCACGGTGGGCGGTGATATAGGGGGCGCCGAATTGTTGGGTCGCGATTGCTTTGAGCGGTTGGCGAAAGCGTTGGCGTGCCGTATCCCAGTCGACCGACACGATTTCGGTCGGCTCGAACGCAAGCCCCTCCAAGGTCGCGTCGAGACCGAGGGCGCGGAGAACCTTGACCCCGTTGGGCCCGATTTGGACGCCCGCCCCAACCTCACCGAGGTCCGGCGCGCGTTCGTAAACGGCGACGTTGATGCCAAGCTTACGCAGCGCCGCGGCGGCGGCTACCCCACCGATTCCAGCGCCGATCACGACGACCTTTGGCTTTCTTTGCATCTGAATGGACCCCAGCCGCGAGTTGCCTCAGACCGTAGCATGCGACCAATCGTAGGAGGTACGGGCCTCGTTGCAGGCGTCGCTAGCACAGCAGGCTGGGCCTCCTCGAGTTTTCGATCACATTCGTCTGACCGGTGTTGGACGCGGTACACACGCCATGCCGTCCACGGCTACAAAACGGCAGATCGGCACGCACACCCAGGTCATCCATGCGACGTGAGCAGGGCCTTTGTGGCTCATGGATGCCATGGATGCCCTCGTGCGCACGCACACTCGGTGGTCATCCATGGGCCGGCTTTTACGTTGGGGCGCGTTGCCCGAACTAGGCGAGGATGCGGTTGGTCGCACCTCGGCACTATTCGGCGGAGCCGCGCCTGTCGAATTCGCGCGAGGGCTGGGAGAACTGAAGCTTCGGTGTCGGCCTCGTCGCCGCACGGCCCGTTTTCGTTGTCTGTTGGGCAATGCTGCAATGCAACAGAATGATTTCCTTCGCTGTGGAGCGACGCATACTTGCACTTGTAGACTCTGGAAAAACCCAGCCCTAGTATCCAGTAGGGGAACAGGACCCAAGGAGTAGCAAAACCAGAAACCATCAAGGCCGTGCCGGGGCATAGAAGGAGCCTATCAATGAGCGGATTTGTTGCGCGGATGCAACTTGCGCTTATCCTTGTCCTCCTCGTCTGTTCCCAGAGTTCTGCCCATGACAGCTGGATCTCTCGCGGAGGCCTGCGCAACGCGGCCGGCGAGTGGTGTTGCGGCGAAGGTGACTGCTTCACGATCCCGACTGACCAGGTTCACGTGACCGCGGGCGGTTATATGCTGTTCAGCAGGGAGACTGTGCCGTTTTCCGAAGTGCAACCGTCGCCAGACGGTACATACTGGCGCTGCAAACGGCCAGATGGCAGCCGGCGGTGCTTCTTCGCCCCGCCTTCGAGCTTCTGACCACGCCCAAATCACACAAGTGCTGCGCCGACGACGCACGTCTCGTCCGCTTGACCGAGGTGGTCAGCCTGCAGACACTCGTGTGACCAAAGACTGGTCCACGGGGCTCCCATATGTCGAAGCCGAAAGTCCTCCTTTACGCGCCGCGTGAGGAGCCGAAGCCGATCATTGACGCATTGCTCAACGCCGGGCTCGATGTGGTCGAAGGTGACCGCGGGTGGCAAACGCCAGGCGGAAAGCACCGTGAGCCCTTCCTGGCCGCAGCGCGTGACGCAGTGGCGCTGATGGGCACCTACAGCCGTTTCACGCCGCTCGATCGGGCACTGCTCGAAGCCTGCCAGCGTCTGCGCGTGGTGGCGAAATACACCGCCGGTGTCGATGACGTCGACACCGACGCGGCCAGCGACCTCGGAATTATGGTCTGTCACGCACCGACCGAAGCAAACTGCTTCGGCGTTGCCGAAACCACCATTGCGATGATCCTTGCGTTACTCAAGCGCGTGCGGGAACGGGATGCCGAGATTCGCGCCGGCAAATGGCGCGAGCCCTATTTAACATCGGTCTATCTGGGGATGCGGTACTCGGACCATCGGCCCGGCGTCACCATCGGGATTGTTGGTCTCGGCCGCATTGGCACGCGGGTCGCCAACCTGTTGGCCCCTGGCGCGTCAAGCTGATCGCGTACGACCCGCTGATCGAGCCGGCGCGGTTCCTTCTGGCCGGTGTCGAGTTGGTCGACTACGAGACGCTGCTGCGCGAATCCGACGTGGTGACATTCCATACGCCGCTCACCAAGGACACGCGGGCGATGATGGGGGCGCGCGAGCTGGCCATGATGAAGCCGACGGCGATCGTCATCAATGCGGCGCGCGGCGGCCTGATCGATGAGACGGCGCTGGCCAATGCGCTGCAAAAAGGTGCGTTGCGCGCAGCGGCGATCGACGCATTCATTGAAGAGCCGCTCCCTGCGAGCTCGCCTTTGCGCCACGTGGGCGACAAGGTTCTGCTCTCGCCGCATTCGGCCTCGTTCAACGAGGATGCGCAGCTTGGCCCCGGTATCGAATGGGCGGCGCGTTCGGTCATCACCGCACTCAATGGCCATGTGCCGGACAACGTGTTCAATCGCGAAGTCATTCCACGCTGGAAAGAGAAGTTCGGCGGCGCCAGCGTTACGGGCTAATTTGCGCGAAAGCTGAACGATCGTGCTCGAACGCTGTCAGCCGCCCGATCCGAACCCGCGTGGACCCAGGTTCGCGTGCCCGTCCGGCGCCACCGATTGCCATGTGCACGTGTACGGGCCGGAAGCCGAATATCCGGTCGCCGCCAACAGCCCGGTTCGTCGCACCGGACGCGCTGTCTGGGGCGCTGAACCATCTGCACCGCGTGTTCGGGATCCAGCGGACCGTATTGATCCAGCCGAGCACCTATGGCTTCGACAACCGACGGCACCTGGACGCCCTGGCACAACTCGGCCGGCCGGCCCGGCTGGTCGCGTCGGTGCCATTCGATGTCACCCGCGACACCTTGGACTGCCTTACCGCCGCTGGTGCCTGTGGAGCGCGCGTCGCGGTCGGGCACGCGGGAGGACCGGCATTCGATGATGTCCGGCGGTTTGCCGACAAGCTGGCGGCGGTCGGCTGGCACCTCGAGTTCCACATTCGCCGGCCACGGGGCGAGCAGGTCCTCGCCCGGGCGGAAAGGATCCTGCGCGATCTTCCAGTCGACCTCTGCATTGCCCATTTCGCCTCAATCGAGGTCGACCAAGGCCTCGGGCAGGCCGATGTCGCGTTTCTCTGCGATTTTCTCGCTTCGGGACGATGCTGGCTCAAGTTGTCGGGCGGTTATCGGCTTGCCGTTGATCCGCCGTACCGGGACCTCACCGCCTTTGCGCAGAAATTCACGTCCGCCGGACCCGACCGCATGCTGTGGGGCAGCGACTGGCCCCATGTTGATTTCCAGGGCCACATGTTCAATTCCACCGACCAACTCGATTGCCTGCTGGAATGGATCCCTAACCCGGTGCTGCGCGAGCGTATTCTGGTGACAAATCCGGCCGTCCTTTACGGTTTCTGACGCCCGTGCTCCGCGAATTGCATAGCTGACTTGGACAAACGCTTAAAGATGAGAGCCGAAATTTGGCAATCTCTTTCAAAACTGTCCGAATCTTATGCGATTCGGAAATTGAATTTCTTCAGCCTTCGAATTGAAATAATTTTTACTTCATAGTGATGCAAATTTGCATATCTGCATCGCAGCATGCTTGGTTTAATTTGTCATTTCATAGACTTATTTGACATGCAGAAAGTCTTTTCACAGCTGCAATGCTGCAGCGCACGCAATTGGAGGGCGACATGTTTATCGCCAACGTTCTTGGACTTCTGCGCTCCTGGCGTCGCTATAATGCGAGCCTCCGCGAACTTAATCAGCTCGGTGACCGCGAGCTGTCGGATATCGGCGTTTCGCGCTCGGACATCCCGCGTATTGCCTGGGAGAACGCGCAGCGCTAAGCCCCCTCCCTGGCTTATACTTTGCGCTTCTTCCGCGAAACGCCCGCCACACGGCGGGCGTTTTGCTTTGTCGGACGATTTACGAGCCCGGCGCGCTCCGATCAGTCGCCTTTGTACCAATCGGCCAGCGGGCGAACGTCCGGGGGCTCGCCACTGTTGCGGACCCAGGTATCGACCGCCCATTTCTTTCCGGATTTGAGGTCGGTGAGAACCGCCGTCGAATGCACCCAATCCAACGTCATACGCGACACGTAGGGTTCGACCCGGTGGTAGTGAAGCAGCCCCAAGTTCTGGAGCATCAGCAGAATTGACGTGGTGTTGAGCGACGACTCGACGCAGTCGATTTGGGACGGGTCCCCCGAGTTGCTTATTGCGGCGCGCGCCCTGGCGCGAGCGGTACCCGCTTCCGGCGCAATTCGGCGACCGTACCAAGCCACGGCCTTGGCCATAGCCGCCCGCTCGGCTTCCGCAGTACCGACCTTCGCCATGATCTTCCTAAGCTCCGCATGGTCCGAGGCGTCGAAGCCGATCATCGTCCGGAATTTGCAGGCAAAGCCGTGGCAGATAACCACGCGGTCGATCGTCGGATATGGCAGGGATGCCTGGGCAAACTGCGAGCCAATTTCTTCGGACGTGGGGTCGATCGCTGCCGCCGGCGCTGCGATCAGCGCCGCACTGAGGGCAAATCCAAGCCGCATGCTGGTCACCATGTGTGCGCGTCGGCCCCGTTGACTTCGGGCCCATTTTTCACGACCACCTTGCGGATGCAACCGGTCCATATCGTCGGTGGCGGCCTCGCCGGATGCGAAGCCGCTTGGCAGCTAGCCGGCCGCGGCGTACCCGCGGTGATCCACGAGATGCGTCCGGTGCGCATGACCGACGCCCACAAGACCGCAGGGCTCGCTGAACTCGTGTGCTCGAACTCGTTTCGGTCCGATGATCATGAAAACAATGCGGTTGGACTACTGCATCAGGAGATGCGGCGTCTTGATTTGCTGGTCATGCAGGCGGGCGATGCGAACCAGGTTCCCGCCGGCGGCGCGCTTGCGGTGGATCGCGATGGCTTTTCGGCAGCGATCGCAGCTGCGATCGAACGCCACCCGCTGATCGAACTGCGTCGCGAAGAAATCGCCGTCCCGCTATCCGAATGGGATAGCGTCGTCATCGCCACAGGCCCGCTGACATCGCCCGCGCTTGCTGGGGCCTTAAGCGAACGTACCGGCGAAGACGCCCTCGCGTTCTTCGACGCCATCGCCCCGATTGTTGAGCGCGACAGCATCGACCTGACGATTGCCTGGTTTCAATCGCGCTACGATAAGGAGGGCCCCGGCGGCACAGGCGCCGACTATATCAATTGCCCGCTCACGCAACCGCAATATGAGACATTCGTCGATGCCCTGAGGACGGGCGAAAAAACAACGTTCCACGATTGGGAGGCCGCGCCCTATTTCGACGGATGTCTGCCCGTTGAAGTGATGGCCGAGCGCGGTCGGGAGACACTTCGCCACGGGCCGATGAAGCCGTTCGGGCTGACCAACCCATATCGACCGGAAAAGCCCTACGCCGTCGCTCAGCTCCGACAGGACAACCGGCTCGGCACGCTGTTCAACATGGTCGGCTTTCAAACCAAGCTCAAACACGGCGAGCAGGTCCGCATCTTTCGCAGCATTCCGGGGCTTGAACGCGCCCAATTTACACGCCTCGGCGGTATCCATCGCAACACGTTCCTCAACTCACCAAAGCTGCTTGACGGTGCCCTTCGGCTGAAGTGCGAACCGCGTCTGCGGTTCGCCGGGCAGATCACCGGTTGCGAAGGCTATGTCGAATTGGCCGCGATCGGGCTTTTGGCTGGCCGATTTGCCGCAGCGGAGCGCCGGGGCGAAACGTTCACGCCACCGCCGCCGACCACTGCCCACGGCGCTTTGCTGTGCCACATCACCGGGGGCCATATCGAGACGATCGACGCCGGTCCACGCTCCTTCCAACCCATGAACATCAATTTTGGACTGTTTCCACCGCTGGGGCGCACGGCAGTTCGCGCCGCTGATGGGACCCGGCTCCGAGGTACAGCCAAAACCATCGCCAAGAAACGCGCGCTCACAGCCCGGGCGCTCGCCGATCTTGCCGCTTGGAACGCGGGCAACCTATCGTTTGCGGCCGCCTGATGCGGATGCCGAATTCGGACCGATGATCATGGGAGACGCGGATATCGGCGGCCGCTGGCGTACGCAGGTCACCCTGAAACGAGATGTGTTCAGCACCGTCGAGCGCGGCAAGTTCGCTACCGCCGACGGCGAAGTTGACGCGGTGCTGCGGCGTGTCGATGAGGTGCCGTGGTGGTCGCGACCGCTCGCCCGCCATCTGTTTCGTCGGGAGGTGCGCTCGCTTGCGGTCGCCGGCAAGCTGCGCGTGGCGCCTCCCTTGCTGTTTGCCGATAGAACACGGCTTGTACGTGGATATATTCACGGCGTCGCCCTGAAGATTGCACGCCCGTACGGCGACCACGCGTATTTCAGGTCGGCCAAGCGGGCCCTGCGTGCACTGCACCGCGCGGGTATCTCGCACAACGATCTGGCCAAGGAGCAGAACTGGCTGCGCGGCGTCGACGGCTGCGCTTACCTGCTCGATTTCCAGCTCTCATCAACTTTTTCTAAACGGAACTGGCTGTTCCGCATCACCGCATACGAAGATCTGCGTCACCTTCTCAAGCACAAGCGGCGCTATGTTCCTGAAACGCTCACCGCATCTGAACGGCGGGTTGTCGGCCGCAAGGCTTTGACGACTCGGATCTGGATGGCGACGGGAAAGCGCGTGTACTTACTGATCACACGTGGTCTGTTCGGATTTGTTGATGCGGAGGGAGGTGGCAGGCGAATTGCCTCCGACGCGCCCGCGATCGAGGCAGCGCTCAAGTCACATCCCCAGGTGCGCGACGCCGCCGTACTCGATTTCCCTGATCGTCGCAGCGGAGCCGGCCTCTACGCATTCGTGGAAGTGTCCTCCCACCTGAGCGAGGATGCAGTTCGGCAATACTTGATCGAAGCGATCGGCAACGCCCGGGCTCCGGAATACGTTCAAATCGTGCACACTCTGCCCCGGACCAGCAGCGGCCAAATCCGCGGAGATATCCTAAGACTTATTTCGACCAACCAGGTTGACCTCATCGACCCGCTGATCACGTCCGAGATCGAGCGCGAGGCGGTTCAAAACATCGTGCTGCGACGTAAGAATCATTATGGCACGGCGGAGATAGCTGCAGTCCTCAAGAGGCATCCGCGCGTGCGTGATGCGGTCGTTCTGGTATTTCCCGATCGACTGACCGGTACCGGGCTCTATGCCTTTGTGGAAGGCGATCCCGGATTGACCGAGGAAACCGTACGTGAGTTCGTCCTGGCGTCGGTTGGCAAGGACGAGGCTCCCCAGCACATCCAGGTGGTCAGCGCCCTACCGCGCCAAGCTGACGGCGCCGTTCGCACCGACATCCTGCTTCCGATCGCGATCAACCAGGTCGATCGAATTGTTCCCATGATCACGTCGGAAGCCGAGCGAGTTTTGGTTCAGGCCATCGCCGACGGTCGCAAGAACTTTCGCGATCGATTTGTTTTGTAACGAGCATGCGGGGGTGAACAACGCTGCGTCGATCGTCTATAAGATGGCGATCACTGCTCAATGCGGCCCGCCAAATATCCAGTAATGCTGTCTCCACCGAAGGCCGGCTTCCGAGAACGCCTGGCGCACACCCTCGAAATCCCGCGCGCGCTGCGCGCCTTTGTGCGTGCGCGGGAGTTAAGCCTCGTTATCATCGCTGCCGGCGTCGGTGCTCTGGCCGGCCTTGGCGTTGTAACGATGAGCACCGCAACCGACTTCCTGCACTGGATCTTTTTCGCCATTCCTTGGAGCGAGCGGCTCTCTGCCGTCAACTACGTCGACCCGCGCCTTGCAATTGCGGTCCCGACTGTCGGAGGACTGCTGTTCGGCTTGGCCCTCGTGATCGTAGCGCGATGGCGGCCGTTGCGCGAGGTCGACCCGATTGAGGCGAATGCTCTGCATGGCGGACGCATGTCGCTACGCGGCAGCCTCAATGTCGTGTTGCAGACGATCTGGTCCTGCGGGGTCGGCGCATCGGTCGGCCTCGAAGCCGGATATACGCAACTTGGCGGCGGCATTGCATCGCGAATTGGTCAGGCTTTTCGTCTACGCCGACAAGACCTTCGGATCCTGGTCGGCTGCGGTACCGCCGGGGCTATCGCGGGAGCTTTCGGAGCTCCGCTCGCAGGCGCGTTTTACGGCTTTGAGCTGGTGGTCGGGACTTATTCGGTCGTCAGCCTGGCACCGGTCGGGATCGCCGCACTGACGGGCTATCTGGTCGTGTATGCGCTCGACCCTGCCTCGCTGGGGATCGAGACCATCTACGTCTCGAAGGTGACCGGTTCCGACCTTGGAATTGCTGCAGCCGTTGGCCTTGCTGCAGCGCTCGTCGGCATCGCCGTGATGCGCGGCGTCGGTGCGTGTGAACCGTTCCTTACGCGCCTCAAGATCAAACCCTATCTGCGCCCGGCATTGGGAGGCGCCTTGGTCGGGCTCATGGCGCTGGTGTCGCCGCACATTCTCGGTTCGGGGCACGGCGCTATCCATATCGCCGTCATGGTCGATCTGCCGATGCGAGAGGTTGCAATCCTGTTTTTGCTTAAATGCGCCGCGTCGACCGTCTCGCTGGGCGCGAACTTTCGCGGCGGATTGTTCTTCACCTCGCTCTTGATCGGCGCGCTCGGCGGCCGGCTGTTTGCGGATCTGGTCTCGGTGGCCTGGCCAGGATTGGGGCTAGACCCGCACATCTACTCAATCATCGGCATGGGCGCACTCTCCGCCTCGGTAATCGGTGCGCCGCTCACCATGACGTTCATCGCGCTCGAAACGACCGGCGACTTCTGGCTGACGGCGGCGGTGTTAATCGCCGTCATTGTCTCAACGCAGGTGACCCGCGAGGTCTTCGGCTATTCGTTCGCCACCTGGCGGTTTCATTTGCGCGGCGAGACCATTCGCAGCGCCGCCGATATCGGTTGGATTCGTGAACTGACGGTGCGCCGAATGATGCGGTCCGATGTACGCACCGTCGCGGCCCACACAACCGTGGGACGGTTTCGCATGGTTTATCCGTTGGGATCGACCACACAGGTCGTGGCAGTGGACGAATATCGCCGCTATGCCGGCATTGTACTCGTGGCTGAAGCGCATTCTTCCGAAATGGACCCTTCGGCTCCGATCAAGAATATTCTGCACTATAGCGACACGGCCTTGCTGCCGACCGTGACGGTGAAGGAGGCCATGGCTGCGTTCGACGACGCCGAAGCGGAAGCCCTTGCGGTCGTTGAGTTGGCGGAGAACCGGCGCGTGATCGGGCTTTTGTCCGAGACCTACACATTGCGGCGCTATTCGGAGGAACTTGAACTGCAGCGCCGAAATTTGACCGGTGATTGAGCGACAAGCGCAGCGTGGGACCGACGTTCAGAAGGGTTCCTTGTATGGCCGCAGGTCGACTTCCTGCGCCCAGGCCGAGCGCGGCTGACGGTGGATTTGCCAGTACGTCTCGGCAATCGCGTCAATACCGAGCAAACCATCCTCGCCGCGTTCCCGTGCAGACTCGGGTCGGCTTCTGAGCAACCGATCGCCGGCGATGCCGCCATCGATCACCACATGGGCGACATGAATTCCGAGCGGGCCGTACTCACGCGCCATACTTTGCGCCACCATTCGCAGCCCCGCTTTCGCGGCAGCAAATTGGGCAAAGCCCGGCTTGCCGCGGATGCTTCCGGAAGCTCCTGTGAAGATCATGGTTCCGCGGCCGAGGGGCACGAGCCGTCGTGCCGCCTCGCGGCCGACCAGGAATCCTGCAAAGCAGCCGACACGCCAGAAATCCTCGAACAGCGCAGCGGTCAGTTCGCGGAAATCCACCTTTCTATTGTTGCCAGCGTTGAACACGACAAGGTCGGTAGGCTCCAGCCCGTCGCCCGGAGCCATCGCGCGGTTGAACAAGCCAGCGACGTTGCCTTCGTTGGTTGCGTCGGTCGGCACCGCGGTGGCGTGGCCACCCTTGGCGGTGATCGTTCGCACAACCTGCTCGATCTTGTCGGGGGTACGACCGGCCACAAGTACATGATAGCCCTCGGCCGCAAAGCGTCGGCAAAGTGCGGCGCCAAGCCCGCGTTCGGCACCAACACCAACGACAACGGCGGTCGACCTACTCACTTCTCTCTCCGTGAGCAGCAATCGGGGTTGCGGGTTGAAACCAGACACCGGCGACGACCGCCACAACGATCGTGACCCCGTAGATGACGAGCCCCAGTGCGAGCGCACCGAAGAGCCAAGTCAGTGAGCCGGTGATCCGAAGAATGAACCAGCCCCCAATCGTTGCAACGAGCAGCCGCAGAAACCCTCCCGTCAATGGCCAGAACAAGCGTCCCGCTCCTTGCGAAGCGAAATAGAGTGCAAGGCCCAGACCGAAGAACCCGTAGAATGGCCCCACGATCCTCAGATAGGTGCTGCCGGCCTCCACGACCTGCGGCTCGGAGCTGAATAGCGTCAGCCAAGCGCTGGGCCAGATCGCCGCAGCGATGCCGACCGCTTCAGTAAACGCAAAGGCGATGGCGCCGCCCGCGAGTGCGATGCGCAGCGCTCGCTCGCGTTGCCCGGCACCGATATTGGTACCTACCAACGCTACCAGTGGCGCCCCCAAACCGAACACGATTGGTACAAGCAGGTATTCGAGTCGTGCGCCGGTCCCGAAGCCCGCAACCGCATTGGCGCCGGCCACGCTCGCAACCAACGCGGTCGCCAGCGCAATGACCACGTTGGTCTGCACCGAGCTGATCGAACTGAAATGCACCGACTGCCAGTATGGTGCGAAACAGCGGCCAGCGCAGGGGCGAAAGATGCAGCCGCGCGAGATTGCGCCCCGACAGGACATACCATGCAAGAACCGCGGTCCCGCAGGCATAGAACAGCACCAGCGCGGTACCGCCGCCGGCAATTCCGAGTGCTGGAAAAGGCCCAATGCCGAAGATCAGACAGGGGGATAACGGCACCAGCGCAACGACGCCGACGAAGGTCACCAGCGCCGGCACCAACATATTGCCGGTCCCGCGTATCACACTCGCGAGCGCATTCATGGCCCACAGCAGCACGTTGCCCCCAAACACGACATTGGAGTAGCGCAGTGCCGCGTCGAGCTCGCCACCCTGCCCTCCAAGCGCCTGATATATCGGCCGACCGAACGCGAGCATCACGATCGAAAACAGTGCACCCAGTGCAACATTGATAAGCAATGCGTGCAGCACAAGCGCGTCCGCTTCCAGGCGCCGACCTGCGCCCAAAGCGCGTGCGATCGCAGACGAGATGCCGCCTCCCATCGCGCCCCCGGAGATCATCTGCATCATCATGACGCCCGGGAACACCAGAGCCATCCCGGCGAGAGCGTCGGTGCCGAGTTTCGAGATAAACCAGGTCTCGATCAGCCCGGTTGAAGCTTGTGCGACGGTCACCAGGACGTTTGGCCACGCCAGCAGCAGCAACGTGGTTACGATCGGCCCGTTGAGTAGCCTGCCGGTGCGTGGGTTGAATGGGACCCTGGTGGCTTCAGCCGCGTTCGGCGCTGCCGGCGCGCGATTTCCATCAGCCTTGAGTGCAGCGACGCTCATGAGGAGCTCCGTTGCCGGCGCGGACCATGCTGTACTGGCGGCTTGTGTGCCCCCACTCCTCGCGCGCGACGGGTCGAGCTCAAACGTTTGTGCACCCGGGCGTTCGCAGCCGGTCCGGGCACGTACCGATGGTCCGTCTCGGTGATCGGCTGCCCGGTCCGGCGATCGACCAGCATGGGATCAACCGGAGCGCCGGTTTGGGCGTCGACCAGCAGCACGCTGGCACCCTCGGGAGCAAAGTGTCGGTTGCCCCAGGCCAGCAATGCGACGAGGACCATGCGAAAATCACGCCCGCGTGCGGTCAGCCGATATTCGTCCCTCGGTGGATGGTCGCTGTAACGGCGCCGCTCCAGGAGTCCAGCCGCCACGAGGGCATTCAGACGCCGCGTCAACATGTTGGGCGCGATACCGAGGCTCTTTTGAAACTGGTCGAAGCGCGTCATGCCATGCAGCGCATCGCGCAGGATGAGGATGCTCCACCATTCTCCTACCCGTTCCAGGCTGCGGGCGACTGGGCACGCCATGCCGGCAAAGCTCTTATGCTGCATAATAGAAATTGTAGGGTGTTACTTTCATCATGCAAGTTACAAACGCGACTGGCAGGCACGCGATTTCGGCATACGATCACGAGGCTTTGAACGCGATAGCCTGCCCCGTGCACAGCAAGAGAACTATCCGCCGTCGGAAAACCGTCATCATGAAACGGAGAGCCAAATGAGCGCCACTGCGAGCGCATCCAATCAACCGACGATAGCGCCTGGCACGGTCGTCGTCGTGGAAAACGGCAAAGGTCTCCTGCAGCAGGATTTGCTCGATGGCCGCCATCGCCTCACGGCCGACGAGCCACATTCGGTCGGCGGCGACGATGCCGGACCAAACCCCTACGAACTCCTGTTGATGAGCCTCGGCGCCTGCACGTCGATGACGCTGCGGCTCTATGCGCGCCGCAAGCAGCTAACGCTGACCCGCGTCGCGGTGCGGTTGCGTCACGCGCGCATTCACGCCGAAGACTGCGCCGAATGCGAGACCAAGACCGGCTTCGTCGACCGCATCGAGCGCGAGATCGTGCTCGAAGGCGCGCTCGATGACGATCAGCGCAAGCGCCTGCTGGAGATCGCCAATTTATGCCCGGTGCACCGGACGCTCACGTCGGAGATTTCAATCATCACACAGCTCGCGCCGAGCTAAGCCACGCGCCTAGGCCCAGAACTGGCGCGACGCAATGCGGGCTCCTTCCGCCATCGCGGCGAGCTTGGCCCAGACGACGTCGGGATCGACGGCGGCCTGTCCTACCCAAGTCCCATAACCGCAGTCGCTGCCGGCGATGACGTTCTCGCGGCCGACCAAGTGGGCGTAGCGCGCGATGCGTTGAGCGATCAGTTCCGGGTGCTCGATGAAGTTCGATTTTGATTCGATCACGCCCGGAATCAGTAGCCTTCCTTCGGGCAGCTTGAGCTTCTCGAACAGCGCCCATTCATGGGCATGACGAGGGTTCGCGGCTTCGAGCGAGATTGCCTGCGGCTTGGCCAGAAGCACGATGTCGATGATGTCGGCGAGCGCGACGTCGCGATGATGCGGGCCTTCGTAGTTTCCCCAGCACAGATGAATGCGAAGTTGCTCCGCCGGCACGTTACGCAATGCGTGATTGAGCGCTTCGACATGCATGCGAGCGCGCTTGCGAAACTCCGGCGAGACTCAGATCCGCATATTGGATATGCCGGCCCATGGCGAGATCCGGACAATCGATTTGGAGCACGATTCCGGCACGGGCAACACACTCATATTCCTCGCGCATCGCCTCCGCGATGGCGTGGAGATAGGTTTCCTGATCTTTGTAATAATCATTGCGAAAGAAGAGCGAAACGACGCCGGGAGACGCGGCACTCATGAACGCTTCGACTGCGCCGGTTGCGCGAACCGCAGCGGTCAGATTGTCCACGTCTGCTCGTGCTGCTTGGCCATCGCGCACACTGATCGGCGCATTGCAGGCGGGCGTTTTGCGCCGCGAACGGCCGGGGTCGCTGAACACGCGTTGAGCCAGCCGCGGAAATTCTGCCAGGTCTTGATAGACAAATGTGTTTCCGGAGCCGCCGAACCCGTTGAGCCGATCCTTGATATAGGTGGCATAGCTTGGCTTCGACAATTCTCCGTCGTTGACGACATCGATGCCGGCATCGCACTGCCTCTGTACAACCTCAAGTACCGCGGAACGTACCCGTGCCGCCAGCGCCGGGCGGTCGACCGGTACACCCTCCTCATTTGCGTACATCATGCGAACAAGATCATCCGGCCGCGGCAGGCTGCCGGTATGTGTCGTCAGAAAGCGCTCGGTGCTGCGTTTCATGTGGAATACGGCGCTTCCTCTATTGTAGCATCTTGCAAAATGACGACCGCACACGCGTCGAGCGGTCACGCAGCGTAGCATGCGGATGAACAAGAACAACATCCTGGTCGGCATCATTTCCGACACGCACGGGCTGCTCCGGGCCGAAGCAATCGACGCGTTGCGCGGTTCCGATCTGATCCTGCATGCGGGCGATATTGGAAAATCCGAGCTCATCAGTAAGTTGCGCGAAATCGCGCCGACGATCCCAGTTCGCGGTAATGTCGACAACGGAAGCTGGGCGACGCAGCTTTCCACCACGGAAATCGTCGAGGTCGGCGACGTCTTGTTCTATCTCCTGCACGACATAACCGAGCTCGAACTCGATCCAGCGACCGCCGGCTTCGCGGCCGTGGTGTACGGTCATTCGCATCAGCCTTCGATCGAAACCCGTGACAACGTGCTGTTTCTCAATCCAGGCAGCGCCGGTCCGCGGCGGTTCAAGCTGCCGGTGAGCGTTGCCCGCGTGCGAGTATCAAGGCGCGTGCTGCGCCCCGAGATCGTGATGATCGACGTTTGAACATCCTACGGCGCCGGGAACCCTAGCCAGCCGGAACGGGCAAGCGTAATCAACCGGCTCAGCGGACTGATTTCCACCACCGAGAGCGCGACGCCGCGGCGCTTTCGCAGCCGCCTCAGCAACGGCGGCACGATCGCAACCGGCAGAAACGCCGCTCGCGCACTTGTCGGTAGACGCTGTGCCTGCTCCAAGAAAGTGTTGAAGTGGCGGCTGGCGTGCGATCCGACCTCGGCGAGCGCCGCTTCCAAGGCCGGGGTTGAGTGGCCGGTGAGCAGATCGTGCGCACTGGCGCCGTGACGGTCCAGAATGTCGGACGGCACGTAGACGCGACCGCGCGATGCGTGCAGGGGGGCAATGCTCAGGAGCGTCGCTATTCCATATGCAAGACCTGCGGCGTCGGCCGCATCGGCTATCTCGCGCCCGCCTCCGGCGATGATCCGCCCCGCAGTGGCAAACAGTGCGGACGACGTCCGGCGTACGTAGAGGTCAAGGTCGACCGAAGTGTCGCATCGGCTCCTGGTAGAGATCGAACCCGCGCGCTTCGATCAGATCGAGCAGCGGTTCTACCGGGAGCTGGCAGCTCTCGATCGTGCCAAGCAATGCGCTCACCACCGGATGGCCTGAAGCTCCACCCTCGCCGGCGCCAGTCAAGGCATCGCGCCACCATTGCAGGCGGATTTCACCGGGCAACGGCTCGTGCGCAACCTCGCTGATCCGCGAAATCTCTAGGTTGAAAGCGTAGAGCGCGAATAGATATGGCCGACGATCAGACGGCGCGAACAGAGTCGCCACAAAACGATCTCGGTCGGACGCCCGCACCAACGCCTGACAATGCGCGTAGGCGTCGTTGGCCATGTTCACCACGTTCACGGAACGGCGATCAGTAATGCGGCGACGCGCCGGCGCTCGCCTAACAGAATGTTGTAGGTGCGCACGGCCGCGCCTGTCGCCATGGCCTCTACCACGATCCGGTGCCCGCGAAATTGTTCCCGCAAAGAAACGGCGAGCGGGACCATATTGATCCCAGTCCCGATCAGGCAGTGATCGATCAATACCGCATTGGCGAATACCAGTGCCAATGCCTCATGGGTTATCTCCGCCGGCGTAGTGACGGGGGATGCCCAGATTCCGAACGGAAGGCACAGGAGCGATCCGCGATGCGAGAGTTGCGCAAAGCGGAACCCGCCTTTGCCGTAGGCGTCAATTGGAGCCGCACGCGGCAAATGTGGGAGCGCGGCCGGATCGTCGCTCACGCCCGCTCAGGGCCGCGCCTTGGCCGGAGCCGGCGGGGTCGTTTTGGCGGGCGCGGACGCTTTGGGGGGTGGCGCCGGCGTCTCGACATGTTCGGTGCGGCCGGTGCCGACCCCCAGATAGATCAGAATTGGCGACGCGATGAACACCGACGTGTAGGTGCCGACCAGCACTACGCCGAACATCATGGTCGCGGTGAAGCTGTGAATCGCCGGACCGCCGAACAGCAACAGTGCCAGCAGCGACATCGCCACCGTGACGTGGGTAATGATCGAACGCGACAGCGTTGAGTTGATCGACACGTTGAGCAGGTCCGGCATGGACAGCCGCTTGTAGCGGCGCAGCATTTCGCGAATGCGATCGTAGATGACAACCGTGTCGTTGAGCGAGTAGCCGAGGATGGTCAGCAGCGCCGCGATGCTGGTTAGGTCGAAATCGATCTGAGTTACCGACATGAATCCGAGCGTAAGCACGAGATCGTGCACGTTCGCGATCATGGCGCCGAGCGCGAATTGCCACTCGAACCGGAACCACAAATAGACCAGGATCGCTGCGATGGCGGCGAACACGCCCAGGATGCCCTTATACAGGAGCTCGCCAGAGACCCGCGGTCCGACGACTTCGATACGCCGGTACTCGACATCGGGGCCGAGCGCCCCGCGCACCTTCTCCACCGCCGCCTGTTGCGCCGCCTCTCCGCCGGGTTGCTGGGCAACGCGGATCAGCACATCCGCAGGCCCTCCGAACTGCTGCAACTGAATCTCGCCGAGGCCAAGCCCCCCCAGCGAGGAGCGCATGGTTTGCAGGTCGGCTTGGCCGGATTTGGCCTGTATTTCCAGCAGTGTGCCGCCCTGGAAGTCGATGCCGAAATTGAGCCCGTGTGTGAAGTAGAGCACGATCGCAAAGATCGACAGGGCGGCAGACACCGGAAAGCTGATGCGCCGAAAGCGCATGAAATCGAACTTGGTGTCATCCGGAACGATACGAAGCAGACGCACGGGGTTCTCGTTGCTGGTTCTCGACGCGAACTCAGATCGGCACGGTCTTGGGGCGCTGCCACTGCACCCAGGTCGCCACGATAAGGCGCGTCATTGTGAAGGCTGTGAACAGGCTGGTCGCAATACCAATCCCGAGGGTAACGGCAAAGCCGCGCACCGGCCCGGTACCGATCACGAACAGAACTGCGGCGGCGATGAAGGTCGTGATGTTGGAATCGAGAATGGTCGCAAGCGCGCGTGAAAAGCCGGCATCGATCGCCGAGATCGCCGAGCGTCCGCTGCGGACTTCTTCGCGGATACGTTCATAGATCAGCACGTTCGAGTTGACCGCAATGCCGACGGTGAGCACGATGCCGGCGATGCCCGGCAAGGTCAGGGTTGCGTTCAACAGCGAGAGCACGCCGAAGATCATCGCCACGTTGACCGCAACCGCGATGTTCGCGAATAACCCAAACAAGCCGTAGGTCGCGAACATAAACACGACCACCAGCACGGCGCCCGCATAGGATGCAAGCTTGCCCTTTTCGATCGAGTCCTGGCCAAGTCCCGGACCAACCACGCGCTGCTCAATCGGGGTCAACTTGGCCGGCAGCGCGCCGGCGCGCAGCAGGATCGCAAGGTTGTTGGCACTTTCAACCGTGAAATTGCCGGAAATCTGCCCGCTGCCGCCCGTGATCGGCTGGCGAATAACCGGCGCGGAGATCACCTCGCCATCGAGCACAATCGCAAACGGCCGGCCGACATTTTCTGTCGTCACCTGGCCAAATCGCCTGGCACCGGCCGTGTTGAACCGGAAGAGCACGATAGGCTCGCCGGTCTGCTGGTCGAACCCAGCCTGGGCATCGGTTAGGTCGGCGCCCGATACCATGACTTGCTTCTGCACCAGAACCGGTATCTTTTGGCCGCTCGGTGTCGTCTCATACAGGATTTCTGAATCCGGCGGCGGCCGCCCTGCCAGCGCGTCCTGCGGCGTCATCGTCGTGTCGACCAGACGGAATTCCAGCTTGGCGGTGCGACCGATCAGATCGAGCAGGCGCTGCGGATCGCCGAGGCCGGGCACTTGCACCAGGATGCGGTCGATGCCCTGCCTCTGTACTGTCGGTTCGACCAAACCCAGTTCGTTGATGCGCCGCTCGATGATCGGAATTGCTTGCTCGACGACTTGGCGAATGCGCTCGTTCATCGCGGCTTCAGTCACCGTCAATCGGATGAGACCGCTACCTGCGTCGGTTACTTCGAGTGAGCGCTGTCCGGTTCCCCCGAGAAGCCCGCCCAACGGCACCGATAGTTCGCGCAGTTTGGTCAGCGCGAGTTGGAAGTCCGAGCCTTCGCGAATACGCACCTCGACCGTATTGCCGCGGATCACTAGACCCGTGTAACCGATCTTGGCATCACGCAACACGCGCCGGGCGTCGTCACGTATCTGATCAAGCTTTTGCTGGCGGACGTCGTTGACGTCCACTTCGAGCAGGATGTGCGAGCCGCCCTGCAGGTCGAGGCCGAGCACGATGTGACGCTGGGCCCACGCCGGCCAGCGCGCCACCGTCTGCGCTGGGAAGAAATTCGGCACCGCGCACAGACAGATGGCCACCGCGATGCCGAGTATCGCAATCGCCTTCCAGCGCGAAAAATAGAGCATGAGCCTAGCTCGCCTCGTCTTTCACCGGCTCGCCCTTGGCGCGCACGTCGGAGATCATCTGGCGAAGTTGACGGACCCGCACGCCTTCGGCGATCTCCACTTCGATCTGATCGTCGTCGACGACCTTGGTGATTTTGCCAACAAGACCACCCGAGGTTACGACGGTATCACCGCGCCGCACGTTCTTTACCAGTTCCTGGTGTTGCTTCACCTTCCTCTGCTGCGGACGCAGGATGAGAAAATACATGATCACGAAAATCGCCACGAACGGGAGCAGCGACATGAACATGTCGTTGCCACCCCCTAGGCCCTGGGCAAATGCGGGCGTAATGAACATTCAAGGTCCCCTTCGGCTATCGCTGCAGCCACGCAAATAGGGGCCGATCGCGGCTGCGCCGGCCATGATTTAATTTTCGCGGGACTATAGCGGCCGCGAGCCCGATTGCAATGTGACAGAACCGCAGTTTTCGATGCCTTGCGACGCGGCTTTTGTAGGGCTAAGCCAGCGCCGCAACGAAAGGCTTGCCATGTCAAAAGCCCCGAAAATCGATGTTTCTCAAGATGGCGACGTCCTCGCCCGCATCGCCGACGCACTGGAGCGGCTCGCGCCGACCGCGCCGGCCAGCCCTGATTTCGCTTCGGCTGACGCATTTGTCTGGCATCCGACCGGGCGACGGCTCGCAAGCGTAAAGCGGGTCAACCGGGTCGATATGGCGCTGCTCAAGGGCATCGATCGCATGCGCGACATTCTGGTTGAGAATACCGATCGCTTCGCTCGCGGCCTGCCGGCCAACAACGCGCTGTTGTGGGGTGCGCGCGGGATGGGGAAATCATCTTTGGTCAAGGCGGTGCACGCCTCGATCAACGCACAGCTCGGCGCGAAGGCCGGTGCGCTAAAGCTCGTCGAGATCCATCGCGAGGACATCGAGAGCCTGCCCGATCTGATGGCGCTGCTGCGCGGTGTGCCCTACCGGTTCATCGTGTTCTGCGACGACCTGTCGTTCGACGCTGAAGACACGTCCTACAAGTCGCTCAAGGCCGTGCTGGAAGGCGGTATCGAAGGTCGGCCCGAGAACGTGATCCTGTACGCGACCTCCAATCGGCGCCATCTGATGTCGCGCGATATGATGGAAAACGAACGCTCAACCGCGATCAACCCAGGCGAAACAGTGGAGGAAAAGGTTTCACTGTCTGATCGCTTCGGACTCTGGCTCGGCTTTCACCGTTGCAGCCAGGACGAGTTCCTGGCCATGGTTGCGGCCTATGTGGAGCATTTCAAGATTCCAGCCGCGGCCGATACGGTCCGCCGCGAGGCGCTGGAATGGGCCACCACCCGCGGCTCGCGGTCGGGCCGGGTCGCCTGGCAATACGTGCAGGATTTGGCCGGAAGGCTTGGTGTACCCGTGAGCAATCAATAGACGGGTTGAATGAAATCTACGCTCCCGGCAGATACTGGGTCGGATCGACCGGCGCCGAGCCTTTGCGGATTTCGAAATGCAGCTGCGGCGAGGTGACATTGCCGGTCTGGCCGGACTTCGCGATCACCTGCCCGCGCCGAACCTGATCGCCTCGCTTGACCAGAATTTCACTGGCATGTGCGTAGGCTGTAACAAATCCATTGCTGTGACGGATCAGAACCAAATTGCCATAGCCCTTCAACTCACTGCCCGCGTAAGCCACGACGCCGTCCTCGGCCGCGTGTACCGGCGTTCCTTCCGGCAGTGCCAGATTGATCCCGTCATTCTGCTGGCCGTTCGCCAGGGCACCGGAACCTGAGATAACGCGACCGCGTGCAGGCCATCGAAACGAAGGCGTGGCCGCGCTGTCGACTGGCTTTTCCGACACGGCGACGTCCGGAGTCACGACCTGCGCGCTCTTGGGCGGCGGGCTGACCATTGCTACCTGTTGCTCGGCCGGCTTGGCCGGCGGCGCGGCCGTCTTAGTACTGGCAGCTAGCGCGACGCTCTCGTGTTTTGGAGCGGGCGGCTTCTCCGCCACTAGGACTGGCTTTTTGTGTGCCTCGCCGGGGCCGCGTGCCGCGACGGCGGCAGGCCGGACGGCCGCGGGCGGCGCCAATTGCGAAGTTTCAACCTGCCCCGGCGGAGTGCCCGCCACCGGCTGGTTTTGGCCATACTGATTGCCGACCAACCCTTCGTCGAAACGCTTGGTATCGGAGGCGCATCCGGCGACGATGCCTGCCAGAGCCGCCAGAACGGCCGCACGCCCAAGCGGACCGATCATCACAACGATACGCATCATCCCCACCCGTACGCACCCACGCAGAATTGAAGTTAAACACCCGCCAAGTAAATATTGACTTAAGCGGTTAATCCGACCCGGAACATGGTTAAAGTTCGCGTGCTTTGCCTGGCAGCAGAGGCACGAACCGCACCGCGATCAACTTCTGGCGCGCTATTCCGTCATGGGTCTTGGTGAGTTTGACGAGATGCTGCGTGCCCGACGGTGGACCGAGCGGCAGCACCATAATCCCGCCCTCGCCCAGCGCCTCGATAAGGACCTCGGGGACCTGATCGGTCGCCGCGGTGACGATGATGCGGTCGAACGGACCCTCGTCCGGGAGGCCGGCGGTACCGTCGGCAACGATGATTTCAACGTTGTGGAAACCGAGCGTTTCGATGCGGGCGCGCGCCGCGTCCGCCAGGGTGCGATAGCGCTCCACGCTCACCACCTCGCGGGCGAGCCGCGACAACACGGCGGCCTGATAGCCCGAGCCCGTCCCGATCTCGAGCACGCGATGATGAGGGTGCACCTGGAGTTGCTCAGTCATGTAGGCGACGACGTAGGGCTGGCTGATGGTCTGGCCACAGGCAATCGGCAGCGCGTGGTCGGCGTAGGCCGCGGCGATCAAGTCCGGTGGAACGAAATATTCGCGCGGCACTTCGTCGAGCGCGCGCGTCACAGACGTGTCGGTAATGCCGCGTTGTCGCAGCTGGAGCTGAAACTCCATGCGTCCGATGCGCTCGTCGCTCGCAGCGTTGGCCATTGGTTAACCGGATCGCCATGCCGGGATCTCGTCACGACTGAGGACGAAGCCGGCACACCATCATACTCAACCAATTCCTAACTATTCTGAATAGATTCGCGAACTACCTCACGAGAGGATTTCAGCGAGCTTGGTCAGGAATGGCTCGTCGGTCATGTCGAGACGCAGCGGCGTCACCGAAATATGGTTGTCAGCCAGCGCCGACAGATCGGTCCCGAGCGAAGGCGGCGGACGTTCGCGGCGGTCATAGGCGATCCAGTAGTACGGGTTGCCGCGGCCATCGTGGCGGGCTTCGACCTTCAGTAGTGCCTGGCCTCGATTTCCCTGGGTGCAGCTCGCGATCCCCCTCACCTCACCCGGCGTACAATCCGGGAAGTTCACGTTGATAAGAACGTTGCGTGGAATACCGGCATTGAGAACCTTGCGGATCAGGTCGGGGCCAAACTGCACCGCGGTCTCCCAATGCGGATTTTGCCGGCTCGCTGCACCGAACGACAGCGACAGCGCAAAAGACGGAATCCCGAGAATGGTGCCCTCGATAGCCCCCGCAATGGTGCCCGAATAGGTCACGTCCTCGGCCGCGTTGCGACCGCGGTTGACGCCGGAGAGCACCAGATCGGGACCCTTGCTGTTGAGAATATGGCGCACCCCCATCACCACGCTGTCCGTCGGCGTTCCCTTGATCGCGAAACGGCGTTCTTCGATCTGGCGGAGGCGGAGCGGGTCGTTAAGCGACAGCGAATGCGAAACGCCGGACTGATCGGTCTCCGGCGCGACAATCCAGATATCATCGGAAAATGCGCGCGCGATTTGCGCACAAACGTCGAGCCCGGGCGCGTGAATGCCGTCGTCATTGGTTATGAGGATGCGCATCTCATCTCGCCGTCATGGCCGGGCATGACGTAGCACAGGGGCGTGGGATACAATCAAGTGCCTTGCTCGATCTTCTTCAGTCCCGCCATGTAGGGCTCGAGCACCTCCGGCACCGCAATCGATCCGTCCGCCTCCTGATAGTTTTCCATCACGGCGATCAACGCGCGTCCGACCGCGACGCCGGACCCGTTGAGGGTATGTACATGGCGAACCGCACGCCCCTCCTTGCTGCGGTAGCGGGCACCCATCCGGCGGGCCTGAAAGTCGCCGCAGATCGAGCAGGAGGAAATTTCGCGATACGTGTTCTGGCCCGGCAACCAGACCTCGATGTCATAGGTCTTTTGCGAAGCAAAGCCCATGTCGCCGGTGCAAAGCGTCATCACGCGGTAATGCAGGCCCAGCCGGCGCAGCACTTCCTCGGCGCAGGAGAGCATACGCGCGTGCTCGTCCTTGCTCGCATCGGGCGTGGTGATCGACACAAGTTCAACCTTGGTGAACTGGTGCTGGCGGATCATGCCGCGGGTATCCTTACCGGCCGCGCCGGCTTCGGCCCGGAAACATGGCGTCAAGGCCGTCAGGCGCATGGGCAGATCCGCTTCGTCGAGGATCGAACTCGCGCACCAGATTGGTGAGAGGAACTTCGGCCGTGGGGATCAACCAATGGTCGGTTGTTGTACGAAACTGGTCGTTGGCAAATTTAGGCAGCTGTGCGGTACCGAACATGACTTCGTCTTGCACCAGCAGCGGCGGATTGATTTCCACATATCCGTGGTCACTGGTATGGATGTCGAGCATGAACTGTCCGAGCGCGCGTTCGAGCCGCGCGAGTCCTCGCTTCAGCACCACGAAACGCGCACCGGATAGTTTTGCCGCGGTTTCGAAATCCATCTGCCCGAGCGCTTCGCCGAGCTCGAAATGTTGTCTTGGATTGAATGTGTAGTTTCGCTTCGCCCCGACGTGATGATGCTCGATGTTGCCCTCCGCATCCATGCCGTCCGGTACCTCGTCAAGCGGCAGGTTCGGAATCTCCGCGAGCGCGTCATCCAGTTCCTTGGAGGCAGCCCTTTCCTCGGCTTCCATTGCCGGGATCGCGGCCTTGAGTTCCGTGACCTCCGCCATCAGTGCCTGCGCGCGTGCCTCGTCCTTCTTCGCCTTGGCCTGTCCGATTTCCTTCGAGGCTGCATTTCGACGCGCTTGCGCTCCTTCGAGCTTGTGGATAATGGCGCGCCGACGTTCGTCAATCGAGATCAGTTGCGCAGACAGCGGCGCGAGGCCGCGGCGTTCTAGCCCGCGATCGAACGTTTGCGGATTGTCGCGAATCCATTTGATGTCGTGCATGGCAAAAAGGTCTGACCAGTCCCTACTCCGCCGGCTTGGGCGCAGCAGTCGGATTCGTTGACGCCGCGGCCTTCTTCTCAACGACGCGCACCGCCCAGATCGAGCCTTCATAGAGTACCAGCAACGGCACGGCGAGCGACATTTGGCTCAGCACGTCGGGCGGAGTCAGCACCGCCGCAATGATGAAGCAGATGACGATGAAATAGCGACGCTTCGACCGAAGCTGCTCGGACGTGATGATGCCGGCGCGACCGAGCAGGGTGAGGATCACCGGCAGCTGAAACGCGACACCGAACGCAAAGATCAGGCCCATCACGAGTGATAGGTATTCTCCGACTTTGGGAAGAAGCGCGATTTCCGCTTCTCCCTCGCCGCCCTGCTGCATGCCAAGCGAGAAGCGCACCAGCATCGGCATCACAACGAAATACACGACCGCTGCCCCCATGACGAAGAACACCGGGGTGGCGACCAGATACGGCAGGAACGCCTGCCGCTCATTGCGATAAAGACCGGGGGCGACAAACTTGTAGATCTGGGTCGCAGCAACCGGAAAGGAGATGAACGCTGCGCCGAACATGGCGACCTTGAGTTGAGTGACGAAATATTCGAGCAGCGCCGTATAGATGAATTTCGAATGCTCGGTGCCCGCCACCCAGACGAATGGCCACACCAGCACGTTGTAGATCTGCTTGGCAAAGAAGAAGCACACCACAAAGGCAACTGCGAACGCGATCAGTGCCTTGATCAGGCGCGCGCGCAACTCGACCAGGTGCTCGAGCAGCGGTGCCTTGGTGGCCTCGATCTCCTTTTCTTCGTCTTCGCTTCTCATGCGGCACGGCCTCCGGCCTCCGCTGTTCCGGCAGCGGGCGTTGCCGTCTCGGCTTCCGGCGTCGGGCGCGCATCGGTCGATGCTTCAGCAGCGGGAGGCTCCGGGGCTGGCTGTGCCGTCGGCAGGCCCGCTGCCGGGCTCGGATCGCCAGCTTCCGGCTTGCTCGCCGCAGCCTCCACACCCGCTGCGGGCGCGCCCGCTGACGTGTCGGCCGCCGGCGTGTCGAGCTTGCCGAGGTAGTCCGCCGGGTCGAAAGGTTTGCTCAGCGCACGGGCGGCATTGTTGAGGTCGTCGGCGTGCTTCTTGAGGTCTTCCATCTCGGCCTCGCGCATGGCCTCCTGGAACTGGCTTTGAAACTCCGACGCCATCCGCCGGATTTTGCCCATCCAGTGGCTGATGTTGCGCAATACGCCTGGCAACTCCTTGGGGCCAATAAAGACGAGCGCGACCACCGCGATGACGAGGAGTTCGCTCCACCCGATATCGAACATCTCAAAAACTCCAAGGGGCGCCCGAGCCTCCGTGGCCGGCGCCCCTCATTAAACTCTGGCCTGCGTCAGCGGGCGGCGAGCACTAAACGTTGCTGCCTTCGGCCTTCTGCTCGGTTTTCGCACGCGCTTGAAGGCTGGGTTCGCCGGGCTGATGATCGATGGACTTTGGCGCCACGCTCGGCTCCTCGGGGCCCGCCTTTGCGGTGTCGTCCTCGGACATGCCTTTCTTGAAGGCTTTGATGCCTTGCGCGACGTCGCCCATCAACTCGGAAATCTTGCCGCGGCCGAACAACAGCAGCACGACGCCGATCACGATAATCCAGTGCCAAATACTCAGGCCACCCATTGGCTGATCCTCCGCCCCGGGGTGGCGCGCCGCGCGCAACCCACGTGAGGCTTTGCCCGGAACCTAGGCGCCGGGAGCGGCAAAAACAAGGACTCGGTAGCTGCGCCCTTATTCCCCCTGCGGCCGCGGGGCCAGTGTAAGGTCGAGATCGCCCTCCTCCAGCGGATCCTCGTCCTCACGCAGCGCCGGGTCATCCGATGGCGCGGGCACGCTGAAGCCGGCGGGCAGAGTTCCGTCAAACAGACCCGCACCTTTGAGCTCGTCGAGGCCGGGAAGATCCGACAGGCTCTCAAGGCCAAAATGCGACAGGAAGGCTTCATTGGTGCTGTAGGTGATCGGCCGTCCGGGGGCCTTGCGGCGCCCACGCGGACGGATCCATCCAACCTCCAGCAGCACGTCCAATGTGCCCTTGGCGGCCGTCACGCCGCGGATCTCCTCAATTTCGGCGCGGGTTACCGGCTGGTGATAAGCGACGATCGCCAGGGTCTCGAGAGCAGCGCGCGACAGCTTCTTGGGTTGAATAGCCTCGTGTGTGAGCAGCCAAGCCAAGTCGTTGGCCGTGCGGAAGGACCACTTGCCGCCGATGCGCACCAGATTGACGCCGCGCGGCGAGTACTCGGTCTGAAGCCTGCGCAGGGCCGCCCGCACATCAGTGCCCGCGGGTAGCCGGCCCGCCAAAGCCTTCTCGTCGAGCGGCTCGCCGGCCGCGAACAACAAGGCTTCGAGCAAACGCAACTCCTCCGGTCGCGCGTCCGCGTCGGGCTCCTCTTCGGTATTCACAAGCTCTTCGGCCAAGCTCGGCATGCTGGTCCCCATCCCAATCCTAACTCGTCGTCCCATCAGGGTTCTGGTCGCTGCGCCGGCGCACGTAGAGCGGCGCGAATGCAGTATCCTGATGGATTTGGATCTGGCCTTCGCGCGCCATCTCGAGGGTGGCGGCGAGGCTCGACGCGAAAACCGTCGCGCGCATAGACGGCTCGACCACATACCTGATCAGGTATTGGTCGATTGCGGTCCAGTCGGTCGCGGTCTGGATCAAACGCTCGAGTGTCGCGCGCGCTTCGGCCAGCGACCACACCTTGCGGGTCGCAAGCCGCACGCGGGCAAGCGCATGCTTCTGACGCTCACGCGCGTAGGCCGTCAGCAGGTCATAGAGCGTCGCCGACCATTGCGGACGCCTGATCTCGTTGATGGGTTCGGGCGCCCCGCGCTCGAACACATCGCGGCCGAGTTGCGGCCGCTCCACCAGGCGGCCTGCCGCGGTGCGAATAGCTTCAAGCCGCTTGAGACGCAGCGCCAATGCATTCGCCAGATCCGCCGCTGTCTCGCCCAGTGCTCCCGGCGGTTCCGGCAGCAACAGGCGGGATTTCAGATAGGCGAGCCACGCGGCCATCACCAGGTAATCGGCCGCGAGCTCCAGCCGCAAACGGCGCGCCTCTTCGATGAACGCCAGGTACTGATTGGCCAATGCAAGGATCGAGATCTTCGCGAGATCGACCTTCTGCTCGCGCGCCAGCCGCAGCAGCAAGTCAAGCGGCCCTTCGAACCCCTCAACGTCGACAATGAGCGCAGGCTCGTCCAACGCTCGTTCGGGCTCGGGGAAGCCCGGGCTTTCAGCGGAGCCGGTCTCATTCATGAGCTATGCTCTGCATTCGCTATCGATCAGGGCGTCAGGTACTGAGCGCCGCACTGCCTTGGCTCAAAACGCGCGCAAATTCCACCCGTGCCGCGGCAAGGTCGATCGCGGAGGGGGCCCGACGCGCCGCCAGGGCCCCCTTGGCGCGCCGCGCGGCAGTTCCCGTCAGATCCAAGGAGTTCTCCGCAACCTCCCGCATTTCCTCGATCTTTCCATTGCAGTGAAGAACGATATCGCAGCCGGCCCTCAGTGCCGCCGCGGTTCGCTCGCCGATCGAACCCTCAAGTGCTCCCATGGACACGTCGTCGCTCATGAGCAGCCCCTCAAACCCGATGAAGCCACGAATCACATCGCTGATGATAATCGCCGATGTGGTCACGGGAAGCGTATCGATGGCCGAAAATACAATATGCGCGGTCATTCCCATCGGAAGTGCGGCCAGCGGCCGAAAGGCCGCAAAGTCCATGGCCTCCAGAACGGCACGTTCGGTCCTCACGATCGGGAGGCTCCGATGACTGTCGGCGGTGGCGCGGCCATGCCCAGGAATGTGCTTGAGGACCGGTAATACGCCCCCGGTCATTAGGCCTTCGGCAATCGCCCCCGCGATCGCCGCAACCTTTTCTGGGGTAGCGCCATACGCACGATCTCCGATGACAGGATCGGCGCCCGGCAACCTCAGGTCGGCGAGCGGCAGGCAGTCGACCGTGATCCCGATAGTTTCCAAATCGGCGGCGATCAGCCGCGCGCCAAGTTTCGCCGCCGCGATACCCGATGCCGGATCTCGGTCGTAGAGTTCTCCAAAAGCCGCGCCCGGTGGGTAGGCCGGCCAATATGGCGCGGCCAGGCGCTGCACCCTCCCACCTTCCTGATCGATCAGCACCGGGGCATCTGCGTCGCCCACACACTCCCGAAAATCGTTCACAATCTTAGATACTTGTGTCGGACTATCGATGTTTCGCTTGAATAGAATGAGGCCCCATGGGCAAGCCTCCCGCAGGAAGTGCCGCTCATCGTGAGAGATCGCCAGTCCGGAGAGGCCAGTGATGAAAGCCCGCACCATTGGAATCCATACCGTTGCCGATTTGGGATCCGGACCAGGCTCATCCCCAGCTGGCGTGTACGTATAGATGGTCGCTGAGGGATCCCGTCTATGTGCGCTTCATCTTGGAAGCCAACGTGCCCGGAGGGATCACTGCACGAAACAGTCCCCGCCTGCCGACTTTAGCCGATGACACAGTTCAGTGGCTTCCTCTTTCGAAGCCAGAGGACCGATCTGTGCTGCATACACCGTGGCTCGCTCGGCTGATTTTTTCTCTTTGATTTGCGTCTGCCGCCCGCCAAGCAGGCTAGCAAATTTCGCTTGCGCCGATCGGAGTGCAGCTGCCGCTTCCTCCCGAGTATTCGAGGCCGAAAGCTGTACGACAAATCGGTGGGCGGCGGGGGCCGCAGACGGAGTGCGGGTGGGCGGCGGCGGTGCAGCCTCGCTTTGTGAAGCGGGCGGCAGCGAGCTGCTCGGCTCGACGCGCGGCGATACCGTGCGCGGGCTCGGCGCGCGAGTCGCGACAGAGCCGATATCGCTCGAAGGCTTTGCGATCGGAGCCGGCGAAGGAGACTGCGGCGCGACCTGTCCCGCGGTCGGGGAGATCGCGACGGTCTTCACCGGGCGTGGATCGCTCGATGATGGCGAGGGGGACGGACCCGATGGAGCAGCCGACACCGGCGGCGGCCCGGGCGGCAGCGGCCAGCCACCGAGTGTTGGTTGCGTCTGCGCCCCGGACGGCTTGAGGTCGAGCGGTTTCTCCTCGCGCGGAACAACGCGCTCGTTTTGACCCCGGTCTCCCATCCGATCCGCGATTTGCTTGCTGGCCCCCGCGTCGCCTGCGTTGGCGGCGATCTTATTCGGGGCGGTATCGGCTTTGATGATGGGCGGATTTGCAGGTGCCCCGCCGCCGAAGAAGGTGCGGTACCCGTACGCGCTCGCCGTGCCCACGACCGCAAGGCACAGGACGACAGCAACCGTGATCAGACCTCCGCGCCCGCGTGGCTGAGCCTCTTCGGCAGTATGCTCGTACGGTGCATAAGCATCGGCTTCGGCATACTGGTCGTCGTCGGCGTACTGGTCATCCGCGTGCTGCTCGTCCGCATACTGCCCGTCGGCTGCCGCTTGCTCATCGTCACGATAGTGGCCGGCGTCCGTGCCAGGCTGAGGCTCGCTATAGTCAGCGCGCTCGTAAGCTTCTTGATCGGCATGCTCGTGTTCCAACTCGTAGGATTGCCGAGCGTACCGATCGGAGTCGTCCCGCGATCCGTAACGATGGTCCGCAAGCGGCGGGGCTTGTGTCTGATCCCGCGCGAAATCTCCATCGAAGTGATAATCCTCGTCGCTACGGGGGCGACCGGAGTGTTCCGGAGCCGCGCTAAGGTTATTGAAGCTAGGCTCGTGGCGAGCGTTGGGACGTTCGGTCACCGGATCAACTTGACCGACCAACCGCGCGAGCTCGGCCAACGGATCAGTGTCGCGGTCGTTGACCGGATGAACGCCGGGCTCTTGCTCGGTCCCGGGCGTTTCATCTTCGATCGATGAGCGGCTACGCGGAAACCCGGGATTCATCCGATACCGCAGACTATTGTCGGCCATCCAGATCCTGCCATCCGTTCTGGTACGTTAATCCCGACTGGTCGCCGTCACGTGCGGGCAAGTCCAAGTATCGGGAGCCCCATATTACCGCATCTCCTGCGGCGCCTCCACGCCGAGCAACCCGAGCCCGACGGCCAGCACATTCACCACGCCGGCAACCAGTGCCAAGCGAGCGCGCGTGATATTGCAATCATTCTGGATAATGAAGCGTAAATGAGGCGAATTAAATCCTCTGGTCCATTGTGTATGGAACTCGCTCGCCAGTTCGTACAAAAAGAACGCGATGCGGTGCGGCTCGTGGGTGAGCGCGGCGGCTTCGACCACGCGCGGAAACTGCGCTAGTCGGCGCATCAGCGCCAGTTCGGCTGGGTCATCGAGGAGGTCGAGAGAGGCATCAGCGAGAGCGCGTGCACGCGCCTGCGGATCAACCGGCAAGTCCACTACGTCGCGCGCGTTGCGAAAGACCGATTGGCCGCGCGCATGCCCGTACTGTACGTAGAATACGGGATTGTCGCGCGACTGCTCGATCACCTTGGCGAGATCGAAGTCGAGCGTCGCGTCGTTCTTGCGGTAAAGCATCATAAAGCGGACCGCGTCGCGACCGACCTCATCGACGACGTCGCGCAAGGTGATGAAATCGCCTGCCCGCTTCGACATCTTCACGGGCTCTCCGGCTCGGAGCAGGCGCACCAGCTGCACGATCTTCACATCGAGTGCTGCTTCGCCATGGCTGATCGCCTTGACCGCGGCATTCAAGCGTTTGACGTAACCACCGTGGTCTGCGCCCCAAACGTCGATCATGTCGTGGAACCCACGATCGAACTTGGACCTGTGATACG
Organism: uncultured Alphaproteobacteria bacterium; assembly: GCA_963833605.1. GTDB lineage: Bacteria > Pseudomonadota > Alphaproteobacteria > Rhizobiales > Xanthobacteraceae > JAFAXD01. The sequence goes on along the minus strand of CAWHYZ010000027.1, from coordinate 35,183 downwards.
CGATATCAGACGCGAAGTACGTGTAGCTACCGTCGGATTTCTTCAGCGGCCGGTCGACATCGTCGCCGAATTCGGTCGCCCGAAACAGCGTCTGTTCGCGGTCCTCCCAGTCTTCCAGGGGCGCGCCTTTCGGCGGCGGCAGCCGGCCTTCATAAACGTGGCCCTCTCGGCGCAGCTGGGCGATCGTCGCGGCGACGAGATCGGTCCTTTGAGCCTGATCCGCTGAACTCTCTAAGAGCGAGCGTTCGGAAAAAAATACATCGTGCCTGACCTTGAGCGCGCCGAGATCGTCGCGGATGGCGTCCATCATCATGGCGACCGCCTTCCCACGCACCACAGGCAGCCAGGAGGACTCGGGCATGCCTTTCAGGCTCGCGCCGAATTCGGCGGCGAGTGCAGCCCCGACCGGCTTGAGATAGTCACCCGGATAGAGACCCTCGGGGATCGCGCCGATGGGTTCGCCGAGCGCTTCGCGGTAACGAAGAAAGGCGGAGCGTGCGAGTGCGTCAACCTGCGCCCCGGCGTCATTGATGTAATATTCGCGGGTGACCGCAAACCCGGAAAACGCCAGCAGATTGGCCAACGCGTCGCCGAACACAGCTCCACGGGTGTGACCGACGTGCATGGGTCCGGTCGGGTTGGCCGATACATATTCGACATTGATCGGCCGGCCGCCGCCGACATCGCTTCGACCATAGTCGGCGCCCGACAAGATGGCGGCGCGCAACGCCGACGCCCATGCCTGCGGTTTGAGCGTCAGATTGATGAAGCCCGGGCCGGCAACGTCAATTTTTTCGACCAGATCATCGGCCCGTAGGCGCTGTGCCACCACTTCCGCGAGCTCGCGCGGCTTGCGACCGGCGTCCTTGGCCAGCACCATCGCTACGTTGGTCGCCATGTCGCCGTGGGCGGGATCGCGCGGAGGTTCCACGACCACACGCGAGAGGTCGGCATTGGTGGGAAAAACGCCGTCGGCAATCAGCGCCCGGCTGGCCGCGATGACGCGGTCGAGCATCCCGGCAAAGATGTTTTTGGCCTGCTCACTCATTGCGAACCCGACGGTGCCGCTAACGTAATTCCGGCGTCGAGTCAAAGAGCCGGGCATGCTCCATCAGCGCAAATCGATCGGTCATGCCGGCGATGAAATCGGCGATCTGGCGTTCGCGCGCGTCCATCTCATTGGCTTCCGTCGGGCGCCACTCGGCCGGCATGTTGTCTGGCTTTGCCAGATAGCGAGCAAACAGTTCGCACAGCCGTTCTTCGGCCAACGTCATGATCCGCATCACGCGCGCATGGCGATACATGCGCGGGGAGAGAAAGCCTTTGATGGCCCGGTCGGCCTGTGCCATGGCGTCCGAGAACGCAACCACACCGGCCGCCGCGGCGCGAATGTCGCTCGCGCGCTTCGGAGCGAGGCTCGTCAATCGGCGTCGTGCCTCGCTGATCACGTCATCTATCATCCGAGTAATCAGGCGGCGGAGGAACTCGTGCGCGCGCCGCCCGCCATCGAGGTGCGGGTATTGGCGATCCACCTCCCGCAGAATGTCGCCGGCGACCGGCAGTTCGGCGAGTTCGTCGAGCGTGAACAAACTCGCCCGCAGGCCGTCGTCGATGTCGTGAGCATCGTAGGCAATATCGTCGGCAAGGGCCGCTGCCTGGGCTTCCGGGCTCGCGAAGCTCCAAAGTTCGAGATCATGGCGTTGGTTGTAGTCGGCAATTTCGCCCGCAATCCCGCGCTCGGCGTAGCGGCCGATCGGGACGCCGGCACGGTCCGCCAGCGGCCCATTGTGCTTCACCAGCCCTTCGAGCGTTTCCCAGGTCAGATTGAGTTCGTCGAATGCGGCATAACGCCGTTCCAGACGCGTGACGACGGCGAGCGTCTGTGCGTTGTGGTCGAAGCCGCCTGCGTCCTTCAGGCACCGGGCGAGCGCGCGCTCGCCGGCATGTCCGAACGGCGGATGACCGAGATCGTGACCGAGGGCGGAGGCTTCCGCCAAATCCTCGTCAAGCGCCAGCGCGCGGGCGAGGGAGCGCGCGATTTGGGTCACTTCGAGCGTGTGGGTCAGCCGGGTGCGGTAGTGGTCGCCCTCATGATAAACGAACACCTGGGTCTTGTGACCAAGACGACGAAACGCGGTCGAGTGGATAAGGCGGTCGCAATCGCGCCGAAAATCGCTGCGGGTCGCACTGGGCGGCTCCAGCTGGAGTTGGCCCCGGCTAGCGCTAGGATCGGCCGCAAAGGGCGCGCGAGCGCCGTCCCTCACCATGCCGCCCTCTCGACCCTACCCCGTTGACCCCAGCCTTGGTACTGCATACCTATCAGATTGAACGAATGGGCGCATGCCAATGAGCGAAGCAGCCACACAATTGGTAACCCTAACGGAGCGGGCGGCGCGGCGGATTGGTGAAATCCTCAAGCGCGAACCGAGCGGGGCCATGCTGCGTGTAAGCGTCGAAGGCGGCGGTTGTTCGGGCTTTCAATACAAGTTCGATTTCGACCAGAGTCGGACCGAGGAAGATCTCGTGCTTGCGCGCGACGGCGTGGTCGTTTTGATTGACGCGCTCTCGCAACAGTATATGGCAGGCGCCGAGATCGACTATGTCGACGACCTGATCGGCGCGTCGTTCAAGATCAACAACCCTGTTGCCACCTCGTCCTGCGGCTGCGGCACCAGCTTTTCCGTGTAGAGCTGCTGTTATTCGGCCGCGATGGCGGGGCGCGAAGGCTCCGCCACTTCTTCGAGCTGCGGTTCCAACCGCCGGCGCAGCACACGGTCGATGCGATCGAGATAGACGTAGACTACCGGCGTGATGAACAGCGTCAGCAGCTGCGACACGCACAACCCGCCAACCACCGCGATTCCGAGCGGCTGCCGCAGTTCGGCGCCGGCACCGGTGCCAAGCGCGATCGGTAGCGTGCCGAAGATCGCCGCGAACGTGGTCATCATGATGGGACGGAACCGCAGCAGGCAGGCGTCGCGAATTGCGGCCTCGGCGCTCAAACCGACACGCCGGCGCTCGATCGCGAAGTCGATCATCATGATCGCGTTCTTCTTCACGATACCGACCAGCATCACGATGCCGATCATCGCGATCACCGACAGATCCAAACCGGTTACCATCAGGATCAGCAGTGCGCCGACGCCGGCCGATGGCAGCCCGGAAATGATCGTGATCGGATGAATGAAGCTCTCGTACAGGATGCCGAGCACCACGTAGGCCGCGAAGATCGCCGCCAGAACGAGGACGCCTTGTCCCTTCAGCGAATCCTGGAACACCTGGGCGCCGCCCTGGAAACCGGCAGCGATCGAGGCCGGCATGTTCATATCGCGAGCGAGCTGGTTGATGGCGTCGGTTGCCTGCCCGATCGAGAACCCGGGCGCCAAATTGAAGAACATGGTCACCGAAGGCTGCTGGCCCTGGTGATTGACCTGCAGAGGACCCACAGTGGGCTTGAGCTTGGCGACTGCGCTGAGCGGAATGGCTGTGCCCGAAAGAACGCCGACCCCATTTACGCCGCCACCCGGAGCGGTCACGGCGGCAGGCGCATTGGTCTTCAGATAAATTCGGGACAGATCGGACGTATCGATCTGGAATTCCGGCTTGTTCTCGAGGATCACCTGGTAATCGTTGGATGGCGTGTAGATCGTTGCCACCTGGCGGCTGCCAAACGCGTTGAACAGTTCCTGGCGAACCTGATCAATTGAAATTCCATAAACAGCCGCCATCTCCCGGTCGATATCGACGGTCAACGTGGGATTGGAAATATAGAGGTCGCTCGAAACGTCGAGGATTCCAGGAATGTGCGTAATACGTTCCCGCATTTCCGGGGCAAACCGGTAGAGCGCCTCGGTATCGCTCGATTGCAGGGTGTACTGCCAGTCGGCCTTGGATATCCTTCCGGTGATATTGATGTTCTGTACCGGGGCAAACACGGCACGCATGCCGGTCACGACGTTGGCTTCGCGGCGCAAGCGCTGGATAATGTCGAGCACCTTCTCTTTGCGCTCGTTGCGCGGCTTGAGAGCGATGAACAAGCGCCCCTGGTTGTTGGCGATATTTGGCCCACCCACTCCGACAGTGGAGTTGACGTAATCCACCGCTTTGTCGGCCTGTACGATCGCGGCGATTTTCTGCTGGCGCTGGTACATGGACTGGAATGAGATGTCGGACGGCCCCTCGACCGAACCGAAGATGAACCCGGTATCCTCGACTGGGAAAAAGCCTTTGGGGACGTAATAGTAGAGCACAACGGTTCCGATGATCGTGGCGAAGGTGATCACGAGCATCACCGATTTGTAGGCCAGCACTCTGTCGAGCGCCCATTCGTAGCCGCGCAGCCAGCCTTTGAACATCGCCTCGAACCAGCGCAACACAAAAAACTGCTTCTCGCCTTCGTGATGGGCGCGCAACACGCGCGCGCACAGCATCGGGGTGAGCGTGAGCGAGACGAAGCCGGAGAGGATGATCGCTACCGCGATGGTGACGGCGAACTCACGAAACACGCGGCCGACGATGCCACCCATCAACAGCACCGGGATGAACACGGCAATCAACGAAAACGTGATCGAAATAATCGTGAAACCGATCTCGCGCGCGCCCTTGAGCGCGGCCTCGAACGGCCGCATGCCCCCCTCCATGTGGCGCACGATGTTCTCGAGCATCACGATCGCGTCGTCGACCACGAAACCGACCGACAGGGTAAGCGCAAGCAACGTCATGTTGTTGACGGAGAAATTCAGCGCGTACATGGCGGCGCAGGTGCCGATCAGCGACACCGGCACCGCCAACGCCGGGATAATGGTCGCCGGGATTGAACGCAGGAACAGGAAAATCACCAGAACGACGAGGCCGATCGCGATCAACAACGTGATCTGTACGTCCTCGACAGCCGCGCGAATCGAGATCGAGCGATCATTCAAGACCTGCATCTTGATGGCCGCCGGGATCTGGGTGCGATACGCGGGCAGACGCGCCCGTATCGAATCGACCACCGCCACCGTGTTGGCATCGGGCTGGCGTTGAATGGCGAGCACGATGGCGCGCTCGCCGTTGAATAGACTGGCGATCTTGTTGTTCTCGACGCTGTCGATGACCCGCGCGACCTCGTCCAGGTGCACCAAAGTGCCGTTGCGGGCCGCCACGACGACCCTCCGATAGTCCTCGGCTTTGTTCATTGCGCCGCTCGCCGACAGCGTCACGTCTTTTTCCGGGCCTGAGATCGTCCCCACCGGGGTCGACGAATTGGCCTTGGAGACGACGTTGCGGATGTCATCGAGCGAGATGTTGCGCTGGGCCGCAGCGACGGGGTCGACCTGCACCCGCACGGCGAATTTCTGCGCGCCATAGACCAGCACCTGCGCAATGCCGGGGAGCTGTGAAATCTGCTGGGCGAGCGTGATCTCCCCGTAGTCGTCGACCGTCGACAACGGCAGGGTCGATGACACGAGGCTGATGAACATGATCGGGAAATCGCCCGGATTGACCTTCCGGAACGACGGCGGTGTCGTCATTTCGATCGGCAGTCTGCGCTGGGCGACGGTGAGCGCGGTCTGCACATCGAGGGCGGCGCCATCGATGTTGCGGTTGAGATCGAACTGGATGGTGATCTGGGTCAAACCGAGCGAAGACGTTGATGTCATCGACGAGATGCCGGCGATGGTCGAGAGTTGTCGCTCGATCGGACCGGCCACCGACGCGGCCATGGTCTCCGGGCTCGCGCCCGGCAAGGTCGCGGTGATCTGGATCGTCGGGAAGTCGACGGCCGGAAGGGCAGCGACCGAAAGCAATCGATAACCAAACACGCCGAAAACGATCAGCGCCGCCGTGATGAGCGTTGTCATCACCGGGCGACGGATGCAGGTTTCGGAAATGCCCATCTTCGAGCCCTAGGCGTCGGGCTTGTTGCCGCGCACAACCACGCGGGCGCCATTGGTGAGCAGCAGGAACCCGTCGGTGACGACGGTCTCGCCGCCCTGCAGGCCGCTTTCGAGCGCGGTTTCCTTGCCCGTGACGCGCGCCACCTTGATGGGCTGAACCACCGCCTTGCCGTCCTTGACCACAAACACGAAGGTGCCTTGCTGGCTGATTTGCACAGCGGCCGTGGGAACCACGACCGCCTCCTCGTCGCGCAATGTCAACTGCACGTTCACGAGCGTGCCGGGCCAAAGCAGGTCATCAGTGTTGGGCATCGTCGCCCGAATGGTGACGAGCCCGGTCATCGCATCGACCGTATTCTCGATCATTGTCACGGCGCCGCTTGCTGAGCGGCTCTCTCCTGGCGTGATCGCCTCGACGGTCGCGGTTTCGGCGGCCAGCGCTTTGCGGATGTCGGGGAGGCTCGCTTGCGGAACAGTGAACGTGACATAGATCGGCGCGACTTGAATAATGGTCGCGATGGGTGGGGCGTCTGCGACGCGGACAAAATTTCCAACCTTGAGCGCCGCGGCGCTGATGCGGCCGCTGATCGGTGCCTTGATAGTGCAGTAGCTGAGCAGAACCTTGAGGTTTTCGAGTTGCGCCTGATCCGCTTTGATGGCGCCGGTGAACGTGCCGACCTGGGTCTTCGCGTTGTCGAGATTGAGTATGGGGGTTGCGCCCTTGGCAACGAGGTCGGTATAGCGCCGCATGTCGCGCTCAGCGCCTTCGAGTTGAGCCTGGTCACGCGCCAGGTTGCCCTCGGCCTGCTTGATCTGGGCGTCGATCGTGCGACTGTCGAGCCGCACCAGAACGTCGCCCTGCCGCACCATCGCGCCGTCCGCAAACTCCACGGCGGTGATTTCGCTGTCGATCCGCGGTCTCACCGCAACACTGGCAATTGGCGATACGTTGCCGAGTGCTGCGAGCTTAACCGGACTCTTCTTCTTGATCGCGGTCGCAACTTCCACGGCGACTGGGCGGGCCGCCTGGGTCGGTCCCTGAGCCACGGCTCCTCCGGGGAGCCAGCGCATGGCCAGCCAAATACCGGCCGCGACCACCGCCGCGGCACAAGCCACGAGAAAAATGCGCTTGATCATGATTGGCCGGCCGCTTTCGACGCCCGGACGATCTCCCTTGTCATCACCCCGACCCAATGAAAGAAAGCCGGTCTTGTCGCCGGCTTCCAACCCACCCATACCGATGAAATTCCTAGCACAATCACAGCCATTGTGCACCCCTTCCCGCACAAACAAGTCCGCGTCCGGGGGGTTGTCCCGGTTCGATGCCGCGGATGTTTCCAAGCCCCTTCGGGTCTGGCATCGTGGGTGCGCCGCCATCCACTGTCAAATTAACTCAAATTAACCTGGCACCATGCGAATCGCGACTTGGAACGTCAACTCGATCAAACAGCGCGTCGAAAACATGGTGGCTTGGCTTAGCGCGGCCCAGCCTGACGTGGTTTGCCTTCAGGAGACCAAATGTGTTGACGGCGCATTTCCGCGCGAGCCGTTCGAGCAACTTGGCTACAACGTTGCTGTTCACGGTCAGAAGGCCTTTAACGGCGTCGCCATCTTGTCCAAGCTTCCGCTCGAGGACGTGAAGCCGGGGCTGCCAGGGGACGATGGCGACGACCATGCTCGTTTCATGGAAGCAACCGTCTCTAGCCAAGGCGGCACTGTTCGCGTCGCGTCGCTTTATTTGCCCAATGGCAATCCCATTGGGACCGAAAAATATTCATACAAAATCAAATGGATGGATCGGCTTTTTGACTACGCGCGTGAGCGCCTGATGCTGGAGGAACCGCTCGTTTTGGCCGGCGACTACAACGTGATCCCGGCTCCTGTCGACGTCCATAATCCGGAGCTCTGGGTCAACGACGCGCTATTCCTGCCGCAGACCCGAACGAAATTCCGCGCGCTCAGCTATCTCGGTCTAACCGATGCGGTCCGGGCCGTCAGCTCGGAATCGAACCTGTTCACATTTTGGGACTATCAGGCTGGCGCTTGGCAGAAGAACAACGGCATCCGTATCGATCACCTGCTCCTATCACCTGCGGCTGCCGACCGTCTGACCGGTGCCGGCATCGACAAACACGTGCGTGCCTGGGAAAAGCCTTCGGATCATGTACCGGTTTGGATTGAGCTCAAGGATCAGTGACCGATTGGCTTATTCCCTGCGCCCCTTGATCCAGCGCTCTATGTACATGAGCGCCAGCGACCGATCTTCATCGGTCGCTTGCTTGAACGCGGCGGCGTGCAACTCTTTGATCCATGTGTCTTGCGGGCCGGCCGCATCGCTTGCAAGCGTCAGCCACATCAGACCGCGGGCGCTTTGGCGCGGAACGACTTCGCCCTTGAACAGCATCGTGCCGAGCAACGCCTGCGCCTGGTACTGGCCCTTGTTGGCGGCAAGACCAAGCCAGCGGGCCGCGAGCTTCGGGTCCTTCGGACCCACCGTGCCTTCCATGTAGATACGGCCGAGATTGTATTGCGCGTCGGCGTCGCCGAAATACGAAGCCGCATACGCAAACATCTCGCGCGCCCGGTCGGGATCGGGTTTGAGCGCATTGGGGATGCCGTCGAGGTAGTAAGAGCCAAGCGCGACGAAGGCGTTAGCCACAAAGCGCGCCTGCGGCGTGCCCGGGCTATCCTCGGCGTGGGCATTGGCAATGCCTCGGAAGTATTCGAACGCACGTACGTCATCCCGGGTGACGCCCGTGCCTTCCGCATACATACGCCCAAGCTTCCACTGCGCAACCGCGTGGCCGTTGGCGGCGGCGTATTCGAGCAACGTCAAGCCACCCTTGGTATCGCCGGAACGCAGCGCCGCTGTACCGGAACGGAAGGCTTCGATCGCCGAGAGCTTCGGTTCGGTCCCCGCGGCCGTCGGAGGCAGTTCAACGTTGACTGGCGCAACGGTGCCCGGGGCACCGTCGAAAGCAAATGTCGGGGCGGCCGGCAGCATCAAAGCGCCCAGCGCCAACACCAAAATGGGTATGCGTTCAAAGGTCCGCATAGCACGATGTCTCGGCCGCTGCGCCGGGATGGGTGACCGCGCCAAGGCGCGCCGACCCGACCTGCTGGGCGTATTTCCAGATGTAGCCCGAGTTGAACTCGCATGCGGGTGGCTTCCAGCCCGCCTTTCGCGTGGCGAATTCATCCTGCGACACTTCGGTCTCCAGGGTGCCGCGCTCAGCGTCGATGCGGATGATATCGCCGTCCCGCAGGAGCGCGATCGGTCCCCCCACGGCCGCTTCGGGGCCCACGTGGCCGACACAGAAACCACGGGTTGCGCCGGAGAAGCGCCCATCGGTGATGAGCGCAACCTTGCCGCCCATGCCCTGGCCGTAAAGCGCGGCGGTCGTTGCCAGCATCTCACGCATACCGGGGCCGCCCTGCGGGCCTTCGTAACGGATGACGAGCACCTCGCCTTCCCGATAGACCCGGTTCTTCACGGCCTCGAAGCAGGCTTCTTCGCCGTCGAAACACCGCGCCGGACCGGAAAACGTCAAACTCGACATCCCTGCAACCTTAACAATCGCGCCCTCAGGAGCCAGGTTGCCGGAAAGCCCGACGACCCCGCCGGTCGCGAGCAGCGGCTTGTCGGCTGGACGCACTACGTCCTGGTCGTCATTCCACCTAACGCTCTTGAGATTTTCAGCGATAGTGCGCCCGGTCACAGTCATGCACGCACCGTGCAGATAACCGTGGTCGAGCAACGTTTTCATCAGCAACGGAACGCCACCAGCTTCGAATAGGTCTTTGGCGACATAGCGGCCGCCCGGTTTCAAATCCGCGATATAAGGTGTCCTTTTGAAGACCTCGGCGACATCGAAGAGGTCGAATTTGATCCCGCATTCATTCGCGATCGCCGGCAGGTGAAGGGCCGCATTGGTCGAGCCGCCGGAAGCCGAAACCACCGCGGCGGCGTTCTGCAAGGCCTCCCGCGTGACGATATCGCGCGGCCGAATCCGGAGCTTGATCAGGTCCATGATCTGCTCGCCGGCGGTCATGCAGAACTTGTCGCGGATCTCATAGGGGGCCGGGGCCCCTGCCGAATAGGGCAACGCGAGGCCGATCGCCTCCGAGACCGTCGCCATGGTGTTGGCGGTGAACTGCGCTCCGCAGGCGCCGGCCGACGGGCACGCGTTTTGCTCCAGAATGTCGAGATCAGCGTCAGACATGTCGCCGACCGAGTGCCGGCCGACCGCCTCGAACACATCTTGAATCGTGACCGGCTTCCCCTTGAAGGTGCCGGGCAGGATCGAACCGCCGTAAATGAAGATCGAGGGGATGTTCAGCCGGCACATTGCCATCATCATGCCCGGCAGCGACTTGTCGCAACCGGCGATGCCTATCAGCGCGTCATAGCAATGGCCTCGCACCGTAAGCTCGACGGAATCGGCTATGACCTCGCGCGACGGCAGTGAGGCCTTCATGCCCTGGTGACCCATCGCAATGCCGTCGGTCACCGTGATGGTGCAGAATTCACGCGGTGTGCCGCCGCCGGCCGCGACCCCCTTCTTTGCCGCCTGGGCTTGGCGCATGAGCGCAATGTTGCATGGGGCAGCTTCGTTCCAGCAGGACGCAACGCCAACAAACGGCTGATGGATCTGCTCGGTGGTGAGCCCCATCGCGTAGTAAAATGAGCGGTGCGGAGCCCGCTCCGGACCCTCGGTCACGTACCGGCTCGGCAGACTGCCCTTGAGGGTCGTCTTGGCGTCCATCAAACCTCTTGTCGCCCCCCGGCGGGTTGATGATTTTGGGCCCCCCGGCCCTCAACAAATTCACCAACGATTTCCGGGAGCGCTGTGGCGGAATAGCGGCGCAGGTCTGTCCGTCCAAGGGAATCCGGGAAATGTTATGGGGTTGTTGCCACTGCGACACAGGCTAGATCGCGGTTGCAGTGCACCGGCCAAAGACGTAGAGCGCGACCAGCACCCCGCCCGACGCAATGCCCTCAGACCGGATCCGCAAAGCTTTCTTCGATCGCAGCGTGCATGCGGTCGCGCCCGATCTAATCGGGGCTCGCCTGACCGTCGACGGCGTCGGCGGGATCATCGTCGAGGTCGAGGCCTATCATCACACCGATCCGGCCGCCCATAGTTTCCGCGGGCAAACGGCACGCAACGCGGTGATGTTCGGCCCACCGGGATATGCCTACGTGTATCGGTCCTATGGCATCCACTGGTGCGTCAACTTCGTTTGCGAGGGGGAAACAAGTGCCAGTGCCGTGCTGATACGCGCGATCGAGCCGACGGATGGCCTCCCGCTGATGCGCAGGCGGCGCGGCGTCGGCGATCTGCGGCTCCTGTGCTCGGGCCCAGGTCGTGTCTGCCAGGCACTCGCGATCACGGCCGCACACAACGGTTTGGCCCTCGATCGGTCCCCGTTCGACCTACGCACCCGCAACAGGGCCGTTGAGATCGTGGCCGGCGGGCGCATCGGCCTGACCAAGGCCGTGGACCTGCCATGGCGTTACGGGCTCAAAGGATCGCGCTTCCTCAGCAGGCCGTTTCGGGAAAGCTGAGCCGGCTGATCAAGTCGCCCTGAATGCTGGATCGAAGCCGAGCTGTTCGCGCGCCTTGGAAATCCGCACGGTCCCATCGTCTTCGGCGACGTTGTAGATGCCAGGCGCCCCGCGGGTGACCGCGAGCAGCGCCGCGTGAGCGGCGGCGTCGACATGGAGCGGTGCCGATCCGTTCGGGACCGGCGTCCAGGTTCCGGGTCCATAGAGCCGGCCGTATCGCAGCACGATCCCATCGACCCCGGGGGTCCCCATGACGGCGCTCTCCAGCGCGTGGACTCCGCGCGCGGAAACCGACCCGTCCGGCCCACCGGACATCAGGGCGTCGGTTTCCGCGTGAGGCTCCGGCCCGGGCGCATACATGAAGGCGATACTCTGGGCGATCAGACGACGCGCGCCCGCCGCTTTGGCGGCGGCGATCAGATTGCGGGTGCCCTCGATGCGGATGCGCGCGTTTGCGGCAAATGCCGCAGCGATTTTCGCGGGGTCAGCCTCCTGCGGCAGATCGGTGAGCTGATGGATCACCACCTCGGGATGCGCGGCAACCGCGGCCCGACGCAAGGCGTCTGCGTCGAACACATCGACCACAGCGGGGCTGGCGCCAGCCGCGGCGATCACGCCCGCCTTGGCGGCCGAACGGGTCGTGCCCGTGATCTCATGGCCGGCGCGCACCAGCAGGGTCATCAGTGGGCGTCCGATGACCCCCGTGGCGCCGGCGAGAAAGATGCGCATCAGAGCATGTCCCGCCAAAAGCTCGTCTCGGACCTGATCCGGGGCCGGAACCGGAATTGCGAAAACGACATGCTCAAACAAACGCTAAGGCGTGGCGGCCGCGAGCACGCTCGCCGTGTCGTAATATTCATAGAACTCGATCGCCTTGCCGTTGCGAAAACGCCAGAAATCGACTTTCGGCGTCTCGACGCTGCGGCCGGTGCGCTTGTTGGTCCAGGCACACGATCCGCGCGCGAACACCGCATCGCCTTGCGCGACGTATTCATCGATGGTGTAGCGGATCATCGTCCAATCCGCCAAAAGGCTGTTGAAGTAGCCGCGCAACGCCTCGCGATTATCGTACGTCGTCAAAAAGGCAACGGGCGCCGCGCCGCGCGCCAGTGAGCCGAATTGGATGTCGGGGTCCACCAGGGTGAACCAGTGATCGACGCTGCCGCCCCTGCTGCTGTTCCAGCGGGCATAAGCATCCTTCAAGAGATCGACGTTGGCACGTTCCTCGCTCATGGCGCTCCCCTGACGCAAGCACGCGCCAGGATAGCATAGCGCGCAATCAGCCGGGACGGCAGATGCCCATTCAATCAACCGATCGCGCCAGCGGGACTAGACCGGAGCGCCAGCGCAAATCGAGCAACAGACCGGCGGGAAGAACCGCCAGCATCGGGGACGTGGGTACGCCAGCCGCGTCGAGAACATCCGCAACCCAGTGATTGCAGACATGGAAGATGTTGAAGGACCCGTTTGCGCGAAAGAACAGACTCGGCCCATACAGGCCGCGCCCGAGGTCGTCGGGAGCGGCATTCGGGGTGGCAAACGTAGCATTGACGTTGTCGACCAAACCCTCAAATCCAGCTTGGCTCAATTTCACGGCCACGATGTCCGACTGCGAAAAACTCACGATCGGCGGGGCCGGCAAGCCGACCACATGCAGCACCGATGCATTGCCCGGCCGCACCAGTGCGCGCATCGCAAGGCCGAATGACAGCGAAGAGGCAGTCGGGACGCTGCGATAGAACTCCTCCTCGCCCCACCCGAACTCGATCCAGGGATAGGCGTAAAATCGCGTCGCGATGCCGATGAGCGCGCCGCGCTTACGCGCGATCGCCATGGTCGCCAGCGCGGCGCGCGGGACGACGATCCCGGAATGGTAGCCATGACTGACGACAAAAATCTCAACATTTGGCTGCCCCGCCGCGACCGGATAACGGCTTGGGTCACCCGATCGCGTGGTCAACGCCATCGCCACGCTGAGCATGGCTGCGAGGACAACCAGGCACCATCCGGCTCGTTTGATAAATCGGCCCATCGGCGATGAGCCCAGCACTATTGCTTCGCGTGCAGATCCTTCACGTCTGCAAAAGTGATTCCGGGCCACTGCTGCAGCGTGTAGTCCACGTAGAACGCCGAGCGAAACAGACAAATCGGATCGCCGTCGACGTCCTCCGCAATCGCGCTGCGCTGCGCCGCGATGAATTGGTCGAGCCTGGTCTTGTCCGAGCACGAAACCCAGCGGGCGAGCGCGAATTCGCTGACCTCAAACCCCATCTCGATCCCGTACTCGCGCGCGAGCCGATCCGCCAGCACATCGAGCTGCAGTTGGCCAACCACACCGACCAACGCCGGTGATCCATCGAGCGGTCGAAAGACCTGGACGGCCCCTTCCTCCGCCAGTTCCTGGAGCGCCTGGCGCAGTTTCTTCGCTTTCATCGCATCGGCGAGGCGAACCCGGCGCAGGATTTCCGGCGCAAAGCTCGGCACGCCGACAAAATTGAGTGCTTCCCCCTCGGTCAACGTATCGCCGATGCGCAGTGTGCCGTGATTGGGAATGCCGAACACATCGCCGGCGAACGCCTGCTCGGCGAGCGCACGTTCCTGGGCAAAAAAGAATTGCGGCATGTTCAGGCTGATGGTCTTGCCGGTGCGCACCTGGCGGACCTTCATCCCGCGCGTGAGCTGACCTGAGCACAGCCGTGCGAACGCGATGCGGTCGCGGTGATTGGGGTCCATGTTCGCCTGGATCTTGAACACGAACGCGGTCATCTGATCTTCGGCCGCATCGACGGTGCGCCGGTCGGCGGCCTGCGCCCGCGGCGGCGGAGCGAATGCCGCCAGCGCGTCCAGCAGATCGCCGACGCCGAAATTTTTGAGTGCGCTTCCGAAAAACACCGGGCTCAAATGGCCTTCGCGAAAAGCCGCAAGATCGAACGGCTTGCAGGCTTCGCGCACCAGCGCGAGCTCTTCGGCAATGACGCTGGCATCGAGATTGGGATTGAGCGCAGCTACATCTGCAATCTCCATGGTGCGCGCACCGCCGGCCTTGCCGGCGTCGCCGTCCAGGAGCCGCACCCGGCCGGAGCCGATCTCGACGGTGCCGACAAAATCCTTGCCGCGGCCGATCGGCCAGGTGACCGGCGCTGTGTCGAGCGCCAGCGTCTTCTCGATCTCGTCGAGCAGTTCGAACGGATCACGGCTTTCGCGGTCGAGCTTGTTGATGAAGGTCACGATCGGAATGTCACGCAGGCGGCAAACCTCGAACAGCTTGCGGGTCCGTGCCTCGATGCCCTTGGCGGCGTCGATCACCATCACGGCCGAATCGACCGCCGTCAGGGTGCGGTAGGTATCCTCGGAGAAGTCCTCGTGGCCGGGCGTGTCGAGCAGATTGAACACCCGCCCGTCGTATTCGAAGGTCATCACCGAGGTGACGACCGAGATGCCGCGCTCGCGCTCGATCGACATCCAGTCGGAGCGGGTGCTGCGGCGGTCGCGCTTGGCTCGGACCTGGCCGGCGAGCTGGATCGCGCCGCCGAACAGCAACAGCTTTTCGGTCAGCGTGGTCTTGCCCGCGTCCGGGTGGGAAATGATGGCAAAGGTGCGGCGGCGCAGGATCTCGCTCGCCAACGGCGAAAGCGCGACTTCCGCCGCCGGCGGACGGATCGGCATGTTCATGGCGCGGGATGTGGCAGCGCGCGGGGACGACGTCAAGTCGCGGCCTTGAGCCGCTCCTGGGCTTCCAGGATCTTCGCGTGGCGTACCTGCGCGTCTTCACGCTTCTCGCGCTCGGCGTCGACCACCTCCTCGGGCGCGCGCTTGAGGAAGTCGGCATTCGCGAGCTTGGCATCGACGCGCTTGATGTCGGCCTCAACCTTTTGCAGTTCCTTTTCGAGACGCGCCCGTTCAGCGGCCAGGTCAATGACATCCTTGAGCGGCAGTGCTGCCACCTCGCCTCGAATCAACAGCTGCACGGAACCGGCCGGCGGCGCCTGCGTGAACGAAATGCCGGCGACCCGCGCCAGCCGCTGGATGAACTCCTGCCATCGTTCGGCGCGCGCGCGGGTTTCGGCCGATGCACCGGCTACAACGAGCGGCAGATGGGTGGCCGGGGGAATGTTCATTTCCGCCCGGACCGAGCGGATCGACGTAATCAGATCGACCACCCAGCCGATTTCTGTCTCCGCGGCCGCGTCCTCGAGCCCAACGCCCGAAGGCCATGCGCTGAGCGCCAAAAGATCGTTACGCTTGCCGTCCGGCGCCGTCACCTGCCAGAGTTCCTCGGTGATGAAGGGCATGAACGGATGCAGCAACTTCAGGATCTCGTCGCGTGCCCAAGCCACCATGGCGCGGGTTTCCGTCTTGGCGACGCCGTCGGGCCCTAGCAGCACCGGCTTTACCAGCTCGAGATACCAATCGCAGTAGACGTTCCAGACAAAGCGGTAGGCCGCGCTCGCCGCCTCGTTGAACTTGTAGGTCTCAATCGCCTGCGACACGTCGCGCACGGCGCGCGAGGTTTCATGGGCGATCCAGCGATTGAGGGTTTCCCCTACCGACGCCGGATCGAAATCCGGCACGGTCGTGCAGTTGTTGACCTCGGCAAAACGGCAGGCGTTCCAGATCTTGGTCGCGAAGTTGCGATAGCCTTCGACCCGCTGGTCGGAGAGCTTGATGTCGCGCCCTTGCGCCGCCATGGCGGCGAGCGTGAAGCGCAACGCATCGGCGCCGTAATCGTCGATCAGGTGCAACGGGTCGACCACGTTGCCCTTCGACTTCGACATCTTGGCGCCCTTCTCGTCGCGCACCAGGGCGTGGATGTAGACCGTACGGAACGGGACGTCCGGCATGAAATGCAGGCCCATCATCATCATGCGGGCAACCCAGAAGAAGATGATGTCGAAGCTGGTGACCAGCACGTCGGTCGGATAGTAACGCGCAAGTTCCGGCGTTTCGTCCGGCCATCCCAGGGTCGAGAACGGCCACAGTGCCGAGGAGAACCAGGTGTCGAGCACGTCCTCGTCGCGGGTCAGAAATTCGGAGCGGCGCTGGGCATCTTGCGCGACCGCCTCGCCCTCCTGCTCCGTGATCGTGCCGTTGACCGTGTAATAGGCGAGCGCATCGGCGAGCGCCTGATCCTCGGCCTCGGCAACGAATACCTTGCCGTCGGGGCCATACCAGGCCGGGATCTGGTGGCCCCACCAGAGCTGGCGTGACACACACCAGGGCTGAATGTTCTCCATCCAGTCGAAGTAGGTTTTTTCCCAGGTCTTGGGCACGAACACGGTGCGACCGTCGCGCACCGCGCCGATCGCGCCCTGCGCCATGGTCTTGGCGTCCACGTACCATTGATCGGTAAGGAACGGCTCGATCACCGCGCCAGAACGGTCGCCGTGCGGCACCATGTGGGTGGTGGGCTCGATCTTCTCGATCAACCCTGCGGCCGCCATGCGCTCTATTACCTTGACGCGCGCGACGAAACGATCGAGGCCGTGCATGGCCAGGGTCTCGTCGAGCGCAGCGGACCTCGGCACGTCGGCCAAGAACGCCTCGTTGTCGGCGAGGTTGAGCTTTGCCTCGACGTTGAAGATGTTGATCAGCGGCCGATCGTGACGACGCCCCACTTCGAAGTCGTTGAAGTCGTGGGCCGGCGTGATTTTCACTGCGCCGGTGCCTTTTTCTGGATCCGAATAGGTGTCCGCCAGAATTGGAATCCGGCGCCCGACCAACGGAAGCAGCACGTCCTGCCCAACAAGATCCGCATAGCGGTCATCATCGGGATGGACCGCAACCGCGATGTCGCCGAGCATCGTCTCCGGCCGCGTGGTGGCAACCGTGATCGCCCGGCCCGGACTGTCGGCCAGCGGATAGTCGAAGTAGCAGAGATGTCCGTTGGGATTGCGGGCAAGAATTTTAGCGAGAGCGGCCGCGTCGAGTGGCTCGCCGCTCGTGCGTGACCATTTGAACGTTCCGGTCGCCTCGACCTGCTGCACCTCGAGGTCCGAGATCGCCGTGAGCAGCACCGGATCCCAGTTGACCAGCCGCTTGTCCTTGTAGATCAGTCCGGCGCGATAAAGCTCGACGAACACCTTGATGACGGCGCGCGAGAGGCCCTCGTCCATGGTGAAGCGCTCGCGCGACCAGTCACACGAGGCGCCCAGCCGCTTGAGCTGATTGATGATGGTGCCACCCAACTCGGCCTTCCAGGCCCACACACGCTCCAGAAATTTTTCGCGCCCCAGCTCGCGCCGCGGCGGCTGCTGGCGCTCCATGAGCTGGCGCTCGACCACCATCTGGGTCGCAATGCCGGCGTGATCGGTGCCCGGCTGCCACAGCACGTCGCGCCCGCGCATGCGCTCGAACCGGCACAGGACATCCTGCAGGGTGTTGTTGAGCGCATGGCCTATATGCAGCGAGCCGGTCACGTTTGGCGGCGGGATGACAATCGCGAACGGCTTAGCCGTCCGGCGCTCGGGGCGGCCGGCGCGAAACGCGCCTGCGCGCTCCCACCTCGCGTAGATGCGGCCCTCGATCTCGGCGGGCTGGTAGGTCTTTTCGATCATGCGAGCGCGTAGAAACCCTGCCGGTTGCGCGCTGTCAACGCCGAGCGCATAGCACGATCCCGCCAGGGGACGTCCGCCGCGCCAGTCCGACCGTCTATATAGAAGGCGTTTGCGCCGTTCCGTAGCGCCGCGCGTGGGCAAACGTTGGTCGGACATAATAGAGAGGCGCTGCTGGTGCTCTCCCCTTCCCCCTCGATCGCACAGCCGTCGCAGACCCGCGCCATCGTGTTGCTCGCTATTGCGGGTTTTGCGAGCCAGGCGATGGTTCGATCCGCTGATTCGCTGCTGCCGCAGATCGCGTACGATCTTGCAGTGACAATCGGTGCTGCGTCGATCGCTGTGTGGGCCTATTCGCTCGTCCATGGCTCGATGCAGCTCGTGATCGGGCCGATCGGCGATCGCTTCGGGAAATACCCGGTCGTCGCGCTCGCGTGCGCCGGGGCCGCGGTGTTCGTCGCACTGTGCGGGTTGACGCAAAATCTCGCCACGTTGACGGCAGCGCGGATCGCGTCTGCCGCCTTCGCGGCCTGGATCATCCCGATGGGCATGGCCTACATCGGCGATGTGGTGCCCTATGCGCGTCGCCAACAGGTGCTGGCGCGCTATCTGTCGGGCCAGATATCGGGACAGCTGTTCGGCCAGGCCGCGGGCGGGGTGCTCGGCGACTGGCTCGGCTGGCGCGCCGTGTTTTTTGTGTTGGCCGGCTTTTTGGCGATCGCGACGGTTGGGCTCTGCCGCGAGCTTGCGCTCAATCCATTGACCCGACCACCCAAGCGCACCGCCCAACCCCGGGGGTTTCTGCACGAGAATGCGGTCGTGCTGCGCAATCCGTGGGCGCGGCTCGTGATCCTCACCGCCTTCCTCGAATACAGCCTGATGTTTGGCGCGTTCGCCTATGTGGGCGCCGACCTCTATGCGCGCTTCGGGCTGAGCTTCTCGCTGGTCGGACTCATCATCGGCACGTTTGGCGTAGGCGGGCTCATCTACGTCGCCATTGGCCCGTATCTGGTGACCCGCCTCGGACCGGCTGGCCTCGCCAGTCTGGGCGGAATTGTCCTTGGCTGCGCTTACCTCGTTCTCGCCTCGGCGCCGGCGTGGTGGCACGCGCCGGTGGCCGTGACATTCGTCGGGCTTGGCTTCTACATGCTGCACAACACATTGCAGACCAACGCGACGCAGATGTCGCCGGATGCCCGCGGCACGGCCGTTGGGCTGTTTTCAGCGGCGCTCTATCTTGGGCAGACCGGCGGCGTCGCCGCGATGGCGCCGGTTATCGACCGCGCCGGCGCTCCACCGGTTTTTGCGGCGGCAGCGATTCTGCTCGCGGCCCTGGGGCTGTGGTTCGGGCGGCAACTGCGCCGGCGTTGACTGTTTACCGGCGGTCATCTCGTTGGGCGCGCATTCAGCCCGATTGGAGAGCGCTCCGAAGATCAACGTCCGTCCGGCGTACGCACACCGAACCAGACATCGCGCACCTGATGGTAGTGAACCGTCGGATCGTAGGTGGTCACCGCCAGGGCCAGCGTGGCGACCGACAGCCGCCCCGTGGCGGCAAGCAGGGCGTAGGACGCGACCACGCGGTCGCGCTGGGCGGTGACCAGTGCGGTGCGCGCGTTCAGCAATTCCTGCGTCGCATTGAGCACGTCAAGCGTGGTGCGCTGGCCGACGCGGGCTTCCTCGCGCACCCCGTTGAGCGCGGTTTCGGCCGCAAGCACCTGGGCTTGAGTTGCGAGAATCTGCGCCTTGGCGGCCTCGAGCTGGCCCCAGGCCTGAACGGTCTGTTGCTGCACCGTGTCGCGCTGGTTGTCGAGATTGATGCGATTCTGCCCCAGCGTCTCCTTGGACTGGCGGATGGTCGCGTATTCGCCGCCGCCCTGGTAGAACGGGACCGTGACCGTGCCGAAGGCCTGCATCTGGAGCGACCGGATGATCGTAGGCGCCGTTTGTGACGGATACGATTGGGTCGTCTGCAGCGTTGCCACAACGGTCGGGTAAAGCGCGCCTTCGTTGATCTTGACCTGCAGCTGCGCGACATCCACGCCGAGCGCGGCCGCCGTCACGTTGGGATTTTCCTGGCGTGCGCGCAGGACCGCTTCCTGGACGTTGGCCGGTGACTTGTTGTCGACGGGCGCGGCCGGCGCAAGCTTGCCCGGCTCGACCCCGATGACCTGGCGGTATGTTGCTTTGTTGGTGATGTACTGCGATTCCGCAGCGGCCAATTGCGAGCGACCCGCTGCCAGGCGGGATTCCGCTTGCGCCACGTCCGTCTTGGTGACCTCGCCGACGTTGAACCGGTCGCGGCTCTGGCGCAGCTGCTCCTGCAGCACGACGACGTTGGCTTTGTTGAGCTCGACGATCGCCGCATATTGCAGGACGTTCATGTAGGCCGTAGCGCCCTGCAGCAGGATGTTGAGCTCCGTCAACCGCAACGTCTCCCGCCCGGCCGACACTTGGCTTTCGGCCTGACGCGTTCGGTTGGCGGTCTGCAAACCGTTGTAGAGCGTCTGCGTGGCGGCTACGCCGTATTGCTGAGTGGCGAAATTGGCCCAAGCCCCGGGGTAGGCATTCGGCCCCGCCTTCACGGTCTGGAATTGATTGGTCCAGCCCTCAGCGATCGAGCCCTTGACGGTCGGCCGATATCCGGAGAGCGCGACGCCGACGCCTTCGTCGGTCGCCCGCAACGAGGCGCGCTGTGCATTGACAATCGGGTTATTCACATAGGCTTGGGCAAGCGCCCAGGGCAACGTATCGGCGACCGCGGAAGAGGACAACGCCCCTCCCCACGCCGCGACAACCGCGAGCGCGACAAAACGGCGGCCCGGTTTGCTGTTGTCCATTCCCCACCACCCTCGGACGCGAACTGCTGCATTCGCAGCAGCTCGCGAGGCCGCCTCGAACGCACCACCCGATTCCCAAATGAAACATATCGGCCAGGACAGAGCTTTGGGAACACCTGACGGTGCCCGGCTATGTCGAAAGTTTCCGACTGGGTCCCTGGGGACACACTTGCGGCCGGATTCCGCTACCGGAAACGCAACCTGTTGGACTAAAATACGAACATCGGAGGCTTGGCGAAGCCAGGAAGCAGCGGACCGGAGGCCTCGACGATGGCCCGGCCGCTGATCTCGCCGCGCACCGATCGGTAGACCATCGCTTTGGTGGCCGGCTCCATACCCACGATCCCTACGAGCCGTCCGCCATCCTTGAGCTGGCCGAACACGGCCTGGGGAATGATCTCGGCGGCGCCATTCACGACGATCACGTCATAGGGGCCGAGCGCGGGCCAGCCGGCGTGGAGCGGTCCCTCGACCACCTTGACCCCCGGTGCCAGCTCTCCCAACACCCGGCGCGCGAAAACGGCGAGATCCGAGTCCTGTTCGAGCGCGACGACCGTCTGCGCGAGGCGCGCCAGAATGGCGGACGAGTACCCGGTGGCGCAGCCAAGATCGAGTACGTGGTCGCCCGCCCCGATGTCGGCGGCCTGCAGCAGGCGTGCGAGCACCATTGGCTGTAACAGGCAGCGCGCCCCATCGGTGGTCACTGGAACATTGCGATCCACATAGGCAATGGCGGCTTGCGGGGGCGGGACAAAGCGCTCGCGCGGGGTCGCGAGCATGGCTGCCAACAGGTTGGAGTCGAACACGTCACGGGTGCGGACCTGGCCCTCGACCATCATGAGACGTGCCACCGCAAAGTCCATCACCAAGCCCTTCGCTCATCCCGCAACGGGCCACGGTTGTGCGGCAGGCACGTGCAAAACTCAAGCTGATTGGGTTCCGGGGCCGTCAAGAACCGGGCGCGCGCCGCGGCGACCCGATGCGCGCGCGGACGGTCCAGGTGGGAGGATCGCTCGCCGGGAAGGTTTCCTGCAGGCTTTCGTCGATATCCTCTTGCGAAACATCCTCTTGCGAAACGTTGGACCCGGGCGCGAGCTGCGCGTCAAAATGCTGCCGGCGCCTGTGTTCTGCAGTCCAGGCCGGGTCGCGGCGGCGCGCGCGTGTTGCAGCGAGCATGCACAGGTCCTCTGCTCCTGCCCTTCAACGCGTCATTGCGCCCTCGCGTTCCAATCGCAATCGGATCCGCCAAGCGCGTTGACGCAAATCACTTTGACCGATAGGGATTTTCCCAATCTGGGCCACGTGGCGGAGTGGTTACGCAGCGGTCTGCAAAACCGTTTACGCCGGTTCAATTCCGGCCGTGGCCTCCATCATTTCCCTGGGAATTTCCGCCGCATCCAAACAACCCCGCTGACGAGGATATTCCATGCGCGCCTATCAATTGCCGCAAGCCACCGGGATCGCCGCCCTTGCCAAGGCCGACTTGCCGCAGCCCAAGCCGGCGCACCGGCAGGTTCTGGTCAAGGTCGCGGCGTGCTCGCTCAATTTTCGCGATCTCGCAATCGCGCTCGGGCGCTACCGCATGCCAGTGAAGCCGAACCTCGTGCCGCTGTCGGATGGCGCCGGCGAGGTGGTCGAGATTGGTCCCGGCGTGCGGCGGGTCAAGGTCGGCGACCGGGTAGCGGGCAATTTCTTTCAGCGCTGGCCCGGCGGGCACGCAGGCGCCGACACGCAGGCGAGTGCGCTTGGCGGCAGCGTCGACGGCATGCTCGCCGAATATGTCGTGCTGGAAGAGGACGGCGTCGTGAAACTGCCGTCGCATCTGTCCTACCAGGAGGGCGCGTGCCTTCCATGCGCCGGGGTCACCGCCTGGAACGCGCTGGTCGAGCACGGGCGGCTGATTGCAGGCGAGACCGTGCTGGTGCAGGGCACCGGCGGCGTGTCGATCTTCGCATTGCAATTCGCAAGACTGTTCGGGGCCCAGGTCATCGCAACGTCCTCCAGCGACGCCAAGCTCGAGCGCGCCAAGAAGCTGGGCGCAGCCCACGGGGTGAACTACAAGACCACACCCGACTGGGACAAAGCCGCGGTCGAACTGACCGGTGGCATCGGCGTTGATCAGGTTGTCGAGGTCGGCGGTGCAGGCACCATTGCAAAATCGCTTGGCGCCATCCGCAGCGGCGGCCGCATCAGCATGATCGGCGTTCTGTCGGGCGCAGCCGATCTCAATCCGATGCTGATCCTGGGCAAACGCGCCAGCATTCAGGGCATCTCGGTTGGCTCGACTCAGATGTTCGAGGCGATGAACCGTGCGATCTCGGTCGCCACCATGAAGCCGATCATCGACAAGGTGTTTGCGTTCGACGAGGCGCCGGCGGCATTTCAGCACCTGCAGTCAGCGCGGCATTTTGGAAAGATCGTGATCGCGCTGGCCTGACCGGCGATAACGCACGGATTTTGAGAGAAAAGGCCCAAGGCTGGTCATGGACGTGCGGCGGCGGGCCGTCGCGAAAACGTGGCGTGTTTTGTGCGGCCTTGCTGCGCAGCAATTCGTGCCGACCCGCGCGACCTCGCCCGCAGCAAGAATCCGATGCTGCGCGGTAAGCTGCAGTTATTAAAGGAGATCTACGCGGTGATCGGGCCCGCCGAGGTGAGCGATCGACTAAGACGCGGTCGACGCGGCAACGGGCGCGCTATCGCGGCCCAATCCGGGGCCAACGACGAAAAATGCCGTCCCGCCACCTGCCCCGACCAGGCGAAGCCGCCATATCAGTCCACGCCCGATGCAGTCGGACCGACCCGCGTTTCCCGAGTGAGGCGCCGGCGCGCCCTATCGATCAACTCCCGCTCATGTGTGACCATGGTTGCCCATGGTTGCCCTGTTGTGCGCGGGCACCCATGGGGCATCCATGGGGTTGGATGCGGGCAAAACGCGACAACCCGTAGCGCGGGCCGTTAACGTCGATCCCTATGCCCAGGGGCGGCCAGCCTGCCCGCGAACACCCATCAGCGATATCTTCCGAGCACCCATCCGGTTCGTCCCGGGCGAAACACTTTCCCCGACCATTCACGGACTGCTTTGACGATTGACTCAATCGTTGGCGTGGATGGCCCGCAAGGGCACGCCGCGGGCCCATAGATGCCCTCGTTTCCCATAGATGCCCTCGCCAGACCGAACGGCATCTACGCTCTCGCCGCGTTTGGCGTCTGACCCCAAGGCCGTGCCGACACCTCGATGTGGACCGCCCCGGCCGAAAAGCCTGTTGGATTGCCAAGCAGCTCGGGCACCAGGTCACTTGCCGCTAGGCAATCCGCCAACCGTTTGTTATAGCCGCCACGTGCGCGGCATTCCCCGGTAGCTCAGTGGTAGAGCAACCGGCTGTTAACCGGTTGGTCGCTGGTTCGAATCCGGCCCGGGGAGCCAAATCAAATCAAAGACTTGCGCCAGTTTTTTCGAGCTTAAAATCGCCCGTTTTGACGCCGGGGCCGCGCGGCCCGGTTTGGACTAGCGATGCCGCTTGGCGCGCCCGGCCTAACCAGCCCGCGCCCGGCCCTGCCGTGGCCACCGTAGTTTTTCTCGTTCGTCCCCAGCGGCACACGGCACAGCCGGGTCATAATCCTAGACCAGAAAAGACTCTAAAAAGATACTTTTCAGTACATTCCTGAAGGGGTAGCTTTTCGCGCATGGCCACGGAAAAAGCAGAGACGGACCGAATTCCTGTTACCCTGGCGCTCTCGACAATCACTTACCTCGAAAAGCTTGTCAGGCAGGGTACCCACGGAACCAGCGTTCCGGGAGTAGCAAAGACTTTGATCGAGGAAGGAATTCGGCTCGCAATCAAGGATGGGCTGCTTTCGATCCGCGACAACTCCAAGGGAGCGAACCATGAACATCCTTAGGGCGCGGCGGTTCGAACATCAGCGTGGCCGAGAAAACCGGTCGAGGCCACAAAAATGTTCGCAATCAAACAACCGTGGACTGCTGAAACAGTCGAGCTGCTGAAAAGTCGGGTCGATGCCGGCCTCTCGTGTCGGGAGATTGCTCGCGAGATTGGAGTAACTCGCAACGCTGTGGCCGGCAAAATTTCCCGCCTCAAGCTATCGCGTCCAAAGCATGTAAGCGGGAAGCATTCAGAGCAAAAGGATAATCCCAAGTTCCGACGCTCAAGGGTTCTTAAGCGTTATCAAATTCTCATGGCGCTACGCACCATGCAGCCGCCTTCGGCTGAAGAATTAACAATCCACAACGGACACCCCTGCTCGCTACTTGAGTTGACCCAGGAAAAATGCCGCTGGCCGATCGGCAATCCCGCCGCCGTGGACTTCTGGTTCTGCGGGGATAAGGCAGTTGAAGGCTTTCCCTATTGCGCGGAACATGCTCGGATTGCTTATAAGCCGGCGTTTTCTCGGGGGCGGTAGCAGCCTTCGAAGATGTACCAGCAACTTTTGTCCCGGGGCCGAGGTCAGGAGGAAAACCGTCCGGTGGCCACGCCTGGCTGGCGGGCGAGCCACGTCAACCGCCAATCCTACCTTCGCTGGATCGTTGATCCTTCATTTAGGAAGAACGTGCCAAGCGTCTTTGTGCTCAAGGACGGCCTTTCAGACGATGCCCGTTACCGGATAATGGTCAGGGCGCCCTAGGCGTTTCAGTTCGGCCTGGATCAGGATTGTAACCTGCTTTTGGTCCAGCATGAAGAACTGGTTGGGCCCTCCGGTGGGAACGAACGCTAACACATAAAAAAGATTGGCTCTGATCGGCTTGCGTTTGATGAGCCAAGGATTAGTCCGATAGAGCCCTTTCACATCGACCAAAAACATCTTCCCGCTCGGGCTAATCACCATCAGGTCTGCAGTTGGAGTGGTGTTGCCCAGAGTGAATGAGACCTCGTAGCCGCGCTTACATAATTCGCTCGCGACGGCGAATTGCGCAGCCCATTGTGTTTGATGTCCACGGCTACGGGTCTTCGCGGCCCGCTGTTCGGCCTCAAGCTCACTCACGTCGGATTATCTCAGGGCATAGGGACTATATTCCCTATAGACTATATGCCCGATAGTGCCCCATCCTGCAATGCAGGATTGGCGGGCCATCTTGGGTAGAATTAGCCTAACTTGGCTTCATCAGCGCACGGAACGATACAACGTCACTTGGATTCGAAAACCGATGGATCATTCGGTGGCAATTGGAACAAAGTACGGCAAAGTCCGCCGCGACATCGTACTTCACAGGTACGCCCTCTTCGAGCGTCGCTATCGGCCGGAGGTGGTGGGCCTCAATAAACCCTTTGCCCAAATCGCCGTAACGCTCCTCGAAGTCTAAGTCACACGCTTGGCAGCGTGTGCCATGGAATTTCTTGGCCTGTCGCGCCGCAGTACGGTTTCGTTCGATCTTGCGATGAAAGGCATACTTGCGGGTTTCCGTGACGGTTGCAGCCGGGACCCCAAATTCATCTTCTACGTTGGTTTGGTTTTCGACATCTGCATCATTTCCGCCACGATAAAACAAGGCGCGATAGGCGCGCACAATGGTTTGCAAATCAAGGCGCAACTTTGCTTCGTCGGGCAAGGCATTGAGTTGATACGTGAGGCCGCGGATGGTTTGCAGCCGGTGCAAGGCAAAGTGCATCGACGTGCGGCCTAACTGGAAAGAGCAACCGCCGCAAGCGAGCCTGACCGGCAAGCAGTGGCCGTGAAGCGTGCCGCCTCACGTGATCAATTCTTGTGCTTCCGTTAGGATCTTCTCAAACTCGGCAAGCGCCTGCAATCCAGCATCGCCAGGAGACATTGACTTAGGTGCGGGATAGCGCTGCCCATGGTCCACAACATCAAGGAGCGCGACGTGCGGGTAAACTATTTCTAATAAAGCTAGAGGAGCATAAGGAAGTGGCTGCTTGGCCATGTTGTCGTGAAATTGCTGTAACTCTTCCGGTGTCGGTGAAACTTCCTTGATCGACCCTGGATTGAATTGCGCGACAGATTGGAGAGTGTGCTCGTCGGCATTCCTCGCATGCCACAAATAGCATAGAAGCGGGTCTGTCCGCCTCTGAGTGTAGCTTCGTGCTCCACCATCCACGGCTTTTCGATGATGCCTTGGCGCCTTGCTCTAGCTTTGTAAACACTCGGCCGGACGCCACCAAGAACGCCGCCCAGTGATTCTCGATCTCCGGGACACTGTTTGATGCAGCCAAATTCTTGATACTCTGAGATGCACGGCTAAATTCTGTACGTGCGGCATCAACAGCTTTCTTGTCCATGGTAAGCGAACCTAACCCTCCGCGACGTAGCCCTGCGGTAAGCGCCGCCCTGGGGTGTCAAGGTGCCATTCGATTTCGTCCCTGGGCGTAGCCTAAGCCGTCCAGGCCCTCGTACAGCTCGATACGCGCGCCCTCGGGTCAATGCGGCGCGTCACGTCGAACGCGCGTAGGGCGGCCTCGTAGCCGCGGCGAGGTGTCGGAAGTCGCGGAGCGCCGCCAGGCCGTCAAAGTGCGCGCCGGGCAGGCCAAGGGCTGCGATGGCCATGGACAAGGCCCCTCCGTTTGGCGGTAGGAAACGGTACACAAACTCCGGCGATTTTGGCAAAAGGCAAGCCCCCTTTTTGTGGGATAGTATCCGAAAAGGGGGTAACCAGGATGGACTTCATTAGAGATTTTTTTGGATGGGATTTTTTGGCCCTCTGGCTTCCGGTTTTGCTCGCGGTCGCAGGAATAATCGTGACGATCGTCGCGCCGCACAGCACTACTGGAAAGGTCGTGTGGTGCGTCGGAATTTTAACGCTCGCGATACTCGCTACCTACGTCATCCATCAGCAACAAAGACACTCGCAAATAGAGGCATCCCGCTCGTTGGAGGAGCAAAGAAAGCGACTAGTATTTGAGCTTACTGGCGGCGATAGCTATGGCTATCTGTGGGCGCAAGTTTTGCAACAACCTGGCAGCAAAACGAAATTGATGTTGTGGGCTAGGAACGATACCGATTTCATACTACAAAACCCAATTACGACCGTTAGCCCACCCTTCGCAACAAATCCAAACGATCCGAAATACGCCTCGATTGGTTGGAGGCCGCTGAAGTCAATGCCGCCCCATTCGCAAGCGGCTACGGGGATATTTGTTGAGCCCGCCAATCAATATCGTGTTGAAGTAACCGCACCAAATGGCTCTGTTGTCGAAATGCTTACAATATTTTGGGACCTCACTCAATCAGCAACTATAAGAAAACCGAACGGAACGGAGGAAACAATACGGGGGGCGATTGAATGATTTTCTTTTTGTAGTTGGTTGAGCGGCGCACCGATCCGAGACAGCGCGCCGCTCTGCACGTCGCGGCGTCAGGGGGGCTACGCCGGACACGTTTTAACTGCGGCCCCTCAACTCGTTCGAGGCCGTGTCGAGTATTTGATCGCGAAGCTGTAGACGTTCCGAGATCGGCAACATGTTGGCCTCGCGACCAAGGCGCTCGACTTCGAAACCCGCAGACTGTTGGCGTTCCTCTTCCAGGTCTTTTGCTGTGGGTGGGGCCGCCTTACTCATCCATTGATCAAAAGCCGCGCCATGTTGCATGCCGGTGGCCTCGTGAAGCGCGCCGGTCGCCGCATCGAGCGAGGCCTTGGCCAAGGCAAGCGCCTCGTCCTCGTCTTCGAACGCGGCAAGTTGTTTCGCGCACGTTGCTTGTAGGTGCGCGGTCAACAATTGCTCACGAGCGGGCGCGGACAAATTCGGCAAAGCCAAGGGCGCGGTCAACGCAACCCGCAGGATGTCGGGATTCGTGCTCGCCAATGCTATCAACTCGCTTTGGCTCAAGGATTTGAGGTGTGTCCAGATAATTATGTCCCATTGCGTGCCCGCTATGCCGTCCTTGTCGCGAGGGCGCACAGCACCGCCCAAGAGGGCGTCCTGCCGGTCCAGCCGCGTCTTGGTAGCAGCGGCGCGCTGCCGGCGGGCCCTTCCGATTGTTGGGGCAAACTCGGTGGCGGCCTTCATCAACTCGGCACGCTTTCCAGCTGGCGCCAGGTGGTCATTGCGGGCGATTGCCGCCGATCGCTCGCGGAGTTTCTCGTAAACACTTAGGGCTGGAATCGACTGGACCGACCGCGTGCCGCGCATCGTGAATGCGCTCCACGCTCTGCCCGTAGCCAGCGTGACGCTCGACGGCGAGGGCGTTGCGTGCGGCACGATTTACCCAAGAATCGTCCCCTTGCCGCGGCCGCCCTCGCTCTGCTCGATCATGACGGTGTCATGTTTGAGCGCAAGCTGACTGGTGAGCTCGGCGTTCATGAGTTGGTCCTGTGTGAGCGCGTGCATGTCAGCGAACATGCCCTCGGTGCCGGCGGGGCTATAGATCATCAGCATGCGCACGCCCTCGCTGAACGTCACCTGATGCGGCACGCCGGGCGGAATATGCACGCAGGAGCCCTTACTGGCGTGAAACAATTCATCGCCGACCTGAAAATCAGCGCTGCCGTCGAAGACGTAAAATGTCTCATAGGCCTTGACGTGATAATGCGCGCGCGACTGGAAGCCGGGCTTGCAATTCTCTTCCACCACCTCGAACGTCTGGTTGGTGTCGCCGCCCGTGACCTTGACGATCACCTCATTGGCCTTGGCGTAGACATTGCCCGCGCCCGGCGGCGAATGCTTGCCCCTGGTTGACATGGTTTCGCTCCTCCTCTCCGCCGCAATCCAAGACTGTGCGCGGCCATGCAAGAAAAGCTAGCGTAAACCCGACCAGACGGACAGATGACTGTTGAACTGGCGTGAACGATGTCACCGCTCCGGATTGCCTAGAAGCTGGACGCGCGGCGCGGACGGCTATTGGTGGTCCCATTCGGAACGACCCCGTCGCGGCGTTGCGAACGTGCGCTGCGAGGCCTTTCAGTCGAGCCGGCGACACGTCAAATGACGCAGCCCCATTTTCAAACACGATTACATCGTATCGCTACTTGACAATTGGCCCGACGGACCCTCGAATATCGAGCATTCCCACTGGAACGGCGCGGACTGAAGAGCACGCCGGTTTCAGCTTCAGGCGTGAGGAGGAACAGCAATGGCGTCGAGCGCAGAGGCAGTCCCCGCCGCGGAGCAAATTCCGGTGGTCGACTTGGCGCCGTTCAGGGCCGGCACCCGCGCCGGCAAGGATCAAGTCGCCAAGGACATCCGCTCCGCCGCCGAGGATAACGGTTTCCTCTACATCAAGAACCACGGCGTGCCACTGGAGGCGATCAATGCTGCCTTCGCCGCCTCAAAGCGTTTCTTCACCCTTTCCGAAGCTGACAAGCTCGCCATCAAGATCAACAAGTGGCATCGGGGATACCTACCTTTCAACAACGCCGTCGCCGCCGAGGGACTTAAGCCCAATCTCAGTGAATCCTTTCTTGTCGGGGGCTATCTACCGCCGGACGATCCCGACGTCCTCGCGGATGTCCCCATGCACGGGCCGAATCAGTGGCCAACCGCCATGCCGGAAATTCGGCCGGTTCTGGACGCCTACATCGAGCAGTTGACCGATCTCGGATTGGTCGTGTTGCGGGCCTTCGCTGTCGCACTCGAGCTTCCCGAGCACTTCTTCGACGAGCACTACCGCAAGCCGATGCGCTTCATCCGCCTGCTGCACTACCCTCCGCAAGTGGGTCAGCGTGCGGACAATGAATTCGGTGCCGCCCCGCATACCGACTATGGGTGCGTGACGATCCTGGCGCAGGATGAGGTGGGCGGACTCCAGGTCAAGCGCCGCGGCGGTGGTTGGATCGACGCTCCGTCGATCCCGGGAACCTTCGTTGTCAACATCGCCGACATGCTGATGCGATGGACGAACGACAAGTGGGTATCCACGCCTCATCGCGTGATCAATACGTCAGGGCGCGATCGTTATTCAATTCCGTTCTTCTTCGATCCGACCTACCACACGCTGGTGTCGTGCATCGACAGCTGCCGACGCCCGGGCGAGCCCGCAAAATATCCGCCGATCACCTGGGGCGACTATCTCAAGCAGCGCTTCGACAGCGTCTACGCTTACCGCAAGCGATCCGAAGGCGCGCCGGCGGGATGAACGTGAAGCCGGGCTCAAACTTGAACGGCAACAGGAGTTATTGATGCCTCGTCGGTCGATCAAATTTGGGCCGGTTCGCGCAGCAACCGTCGGAGCTATCGCGGCACTGCAGATCCTGGCAGCACCCGCCGAAGCCCAGGACAAGGCGCCGATCAAGGTCGGCGTCATGCTGCCGTTCACCGGACCGGCTGCGGCAACCGGCCAGGAGAAATTCCAGGGAATTGAGCTTGCCGTCGCCGAAACCGGATTCGCGATCGGTGGCCACAAGGTCGAGCTGCTGCGCTCCGACGATCAGAACAACCCCAACGTTGCGCTCAGCGAGGCACGGCGCCTGGTCGAGAACGAGAACGTCAGCGCTATTTTGGGCAACTTGTCGAGCGCGGTGTCGATCGCCCTCAATCCCTACACATCACGTCGCGAAATACCTTTCGTAACCAGCGGAATTGCGATCGAGCTGACCGGCAGCAAGAAATCACCATTCACGTTCCGCTCCAGCTTCGCTTCCGGCCAGGTCGAGCGCCCCCTCGCCTATTATCTGTACTCGCGCGGCTACCGGAAAGGAATCCTTATGGGTTCCGACTACTCCGCCGGACACGACGCAGTGACCACCCTGGGCGCCGGCTTCAAGCAGCTTGGCGGCACGGTATTGCAGGAGATATTCCCGCGTGCCGGTGAAACCGATTACAGCCCGTTCCTATCCCGGGTCGCCGGCAGCGGCGCAGACTTTGTGTTCGGTTATTTCTTCGGCGGAGACACGCTGCGTTTCGTGCGCCAGTATCAGGATTCCAACGTCGGTTATCCACTGGTGATCACCACGTCCGCAATATCGGCCGGAGGCGTTCCCGATGCGCTCGGCAAGAGCATCGTGGGGATGAATCGGCTGAAGTCTACATGTGGACACTGCAGACGCCGGCAAACCTTGCCTTCGTCAAGGCCTATCAGGACCGTTACAAGGCCATGCCAAGCACGCTGTCCTATGACGGCTACATGGCGGGTCGCGTTCTCGTTGCCGGGCTGCAGGCGCTGGATGGCAATGTTACGGACAGGACTGCCCTCGCCCAAGCAATGCATAAAGTGGTGATCGATGGGCCGGCCGGAAAGTTTCGCTACGACGAGAACAACAATCCAATCATCAACCTTTACATCACACGTTGGGAAGACAAGGACGGCAAGGTTGTGCCGAGCATCGTGCGTGAATTTCATGATGTCGGACTGGACTGGGCGCCTCCAAAATAGTGCCGCGACATTGTCGCGGCATCCCCGTCATTGAGCGCATGGATCTTGACCAGTGACGGGTGGTGAGTCTCAACCTCTAGATCATCCAGATTCTCAACGCCGGGTCACCCGCAACTCGGCTTTTTCTCGTTATCGCCGCAAGGCCTCTAGAGTTGGAATGCCACGGCTTCTGTCGGGTAGTGTGCCTCCATCCTGGGTCGATATTTTTCCATGAGATCATGATTGAGGTTTGCCGGCGGGCGCTGGTCTTCCGGCAGCAGCGGCCTGTAGGCGACATCGCCAATTTCGCGCTTGAAACTGACCTGCGTTTGCGTGACCAGATCGAGATTCTTGAAATAGTCGATGATCGACCCCGCAAACGCCTTGGCGCCCGCAATGCCTCCCTTGTGGGCGATCGAGGTCGCCAGCGCGGCGCCGGCGCTCCAGTGGTGGAACGGCAAGTAAGGCACGTTGCCAGGGAACCAGAGTCGCCCCATCGGAACTTTCCATGACACGTCGCCGCAGTCGTTGGAGGCAGCGATCTGCGGCGTCGGCCCGGTCAACGGAGTTGTTGCCGGCCGCAATCCAATTTCAGGCGCGCCGATTTTTGCTTGCAGGGCGCGCGCGAAAGCGTGCTCCTGTTCGGTCCAACGCGGCATGCCGATCGCTTCGACGTTACGCTGGATCACTTCGGCGATGGTCTGGTTCAGGCGCACGGGCCAGACCGCTGCGCGCACGTCGATGGAAACCTCGCAGTCCGCCATCATGGCGGCCCCCTGGGCAATCCGCTTCGCCCGCTCGAACAGGCCGCCCGCGCCTTCGGCCGTCGGGTCGCGAAAATACCACCAGGAGGCGGCACGCGACGGAATAACGTTGGGCTGCTCGCCGCCCTGGGTGATCACCCGGTGCGCCGTCATGGTCGGTCGCATATGCTCGCGAAATTGCGCGATCCCCATGTCCATCAACACGACCGCATCGAGGGCGTCACGCCCCTTCCAGGGCGACATTGCGGCGTGAGCGGCCTCGCCGTGGAACGTGAACTCGGCCGAGACGGCGGCGCTTTGGATCAGCCCGTAGTCGCCCTTGAACTCGTCGCTGGTGTGGTCGTGGAACGCGACGTCAACGTCGTCGAACAGCCCATCGCGAACGAAATAGGGCCGACTGAGCAGTTGCTCTTCCGCCGAAGCGCCGAATATCTTCAAGGTTCCCGGCACGTGGAACCGTTCCATCGCGTAACGCACGGCCAGGGCCGCAGTGATCATGACCGCGGCGTTGGTGTTGTGCCCTTCGCAGTGGCCGGGAGCGCCCGGCACGATCTCCGCCCGCTCGGTCACACCCGATTTCTGGCTGTTGGATGGGTTGGCGTCGTACTCGGTATGAATGGCGATGACGGGCGCACCTTCGCCATAGGTCGCCATAAACGAGGTCTCGAACCCGGAGATGCCACGGGTCACCGAAAAACCGTGCTGCTCCAACAGCCCCGTCATCAGGCCGGCGCTGCGCTTCTCCTGCATCCCGAGTTCACCAAAATAGAAGATTGCATCGTTGAGCCGGATCAAGCCGCTGCTGTTGCGTTCGACAAAATCGATGGCGAACGATTTCTCAACTCCCGTGAAGGCAACATCCATCGCACTACTCTCCGCGTCGGCGGCCATTTGGTAGCAACAAAGCGCGCATTCGGCGAATGTCAATTCCCAGTACAGCCGCATGGCTTTTGAAAATAGACTTGCCAACGCCGCACAAATGCGATCACCTCAGGCTCGAACATCAACAAGGTGAAAGACGGATATCACAGATGGCTCGCGGTATCTCCAGGCGCCATTCCTTGGGACTCTTGGCCGGTGTTACAGGAGCCGTTGCAGGGCGCACGACCTTTCTGCGCGCACAATCCCAACCGGTCATCACGTTCGGCGGCACCATTCCGTTCAGCGGGCGCTGGGCGGAAGTCGGTCAGAGCGTGAATGCCGGCTACGTGACGGTCGCGAAATACGTCAACGAGGTGAATGGCGGGTTGAACATCGGCGGCAAGAAGTACCGGCTCGACATTCAGTTGGTCGACGATGCCTCCGACCCGCAGCGCGCCACGACGCTGCTGCAAAAGCAGATCGATGACGGCACGCAATATTTTCTCGGCTCGTATTCCAGCGGCATCGTGCTGCCGCAGGCGGCGATCATCAATCGGGCGCGCCGCCCGATGGTGCAGGCCGGCGGCGGCGCCGATGCGATCTTCACGCAGGGATACCGTTATATCTTCGGGATGTATCCGCGCGCCTCGAGATCCGCGTTTCCGGCCGTCGACGCCATGGCGGCGCTGACGCCGAAGCCGCAAACATTCACGGTGGCTTTTTCCAACGATCCCTTTTCCAAACCGCAAGGCGAAGGCGTCATTGCAAGGCTCAAGAGCATGGGGTTCGATGTGATCGACACGTTCGAACTGCCGCCACAGGTGCAGGACGTTTCAGCCATGCTGACGGCGATCCGGGCCAAGCCGCCCGATGTGCTGATGTGCGTGACGGCCGATCAGATCTCGTTGCTCATCGCGCGCCAGCTTGCCCAGGCCAAGATCGATTTGAAGATGTTGTTCACATCGCTCGGGCCGCAGACGGCAAGTTTCCGCGACGCCTTGGGCAAGTACGCCAACGGAATCACCTGCATCTCGACCTGGTCGCCGACGTTCCCCTACAAGGACCCGATCTTCGGCACGACCGCTCGCTTTGCAGAATATTACCGGGCCAACAACACGGTCCCGCTGATCTATCACCAGGGAACAGCGGCTGCGTGCATCGTCGCCTACTGCTGGGCCTTGCAGCAGGTGGGGCGTGTCGACGACGGCAACGCGGTGCGGGATGCCCTGGCCAGGATCGACATCAAATCGCTCTATGGCCGCATCAAATTCACCCCCGAGGGCGACGGCGATCCGGTCCTCATGGGCTCCGCGGTCCAGCAGGTGCAGGACGGGCAGACCAAGGTTGCGTTTCCGGCCGCCCTTCGCGAGGCGCCGATGCAATGGCCGATCCAGCCGTTCTCGCAGCGGTGAGCAACCCGTTCGAGCACGTCGCCTGACCAGGAAGCGGGAGCGGTGCTGCAA
>CAWHYZ010000026.1:0-300018 GCA_963833605.1 uncultured Alphaproteobacteria bacterium | reverse complement strand
TGCCGTCATGATGGCCACCTACTCGTGATACGACCAGGCGCGCGCGCCGGCCTTGAAATCGTAGACCGGTGTTGGGGCATCTTTGTTGGTCTTGACGACGATCAGGACCGTGCCATCGGCGGCGAGCGCCTGGCGATAGGTGTCTTCGAGCTGCGCCGGATCGCGGACCGTGAAGCCGGGGCGCCGAGCGCGCGGGCGAAAGCAGCCCAGTCGTGATCCGGAATGCTGGTCAGTTCCGCCGGCACCGGGCCGAGCTCGTGGGCGCGCAGCCAGACATTGCCGAGCGCGCCGTTGTTGAGCACCACGTAGATGATCGGCAGCCGATAGCGGGCGGCGGTCTGGATTTCCAGCCCGTGCATTTGCATGCAGCCGTCGCCGGTGATGACGGCGACGCGGCGGTCGGGGCGGGCGCAAGCGACGCCGACGGCTGCCGCAATGGCCCAGCCCATCGGGCCGAGATTGGTCGCCGAGATGTAGGTGCGCGGCGCGAACGCGCTCCAGTAGTGTCCGGCGAACGCGCGGTGCGCGCCCGAATCGACCAGCACGATACCGTCGCGCGGAAACGCCTGACGGAGGGCCGTGATGGCAGCGGCGGGGTGGATCGGGATATTGCGGCTCTGACATTCTCACGTCGTAAAGCCGCGGCCCCGCTTTGATCTGCGCGATCCATTTGCGGCGTTCCGCCCGGCCGGCGTCGAGCGTGCCGGCGATGATGTCCGCGCGTTCGGCCATCAGATCCAGGAACGCATGACTGCTGCCGTAAACGACCGCGCCGGCGTCGCCACGGCTCGTCAATTCGTCCATGTCATGTTGACGTGGATCAGCAGCGCCTTGGTGCGCGTGCGCAGGGTCCAGTGCATGGTGTCCCGTTCGTTCAGTCCGGAACCGAGAACCAACAGGACATCGAGTGCATCGTCGAGAATCGCATGGGTGGCGTGCCGAGTGCCGGCGTAGCCGAACACGCCGAGGGACAGTTCGTGATCCTCCGCGAACACGCCTTTGGCACGCAGCGTGGTGGCAACCGGAATCGACCAGCGCTCGGCGATCTCGCGCAGTCGCGCCGCGGCGTTATCATGCTCCGCCCCGGCCCCGACCAGGAACGCGATTCGCGTGCGGCGAGCGCCTGCCTCCGTAAGGCGCGCGAGTGCGGCCAGCGCCGCATCGCGGCCGAGCGGCAGCATCTGCGGGAAATAGCCGGCGACCGCGGCGTAGTTTGCTGTGCATTCGCCGACCAGCACATCATGGGCGAGCGATAGATGAACCGGCCCGCGCGGTTCACTCCACATCGCCGTCAGTCCATGCCGGAGCCAGTGGTTGAGGTTGTCGACGTTCGCCACCGTCACGGACAGCCGGGTCAGCGGCTTCATCACCGCGGATCGTCGAGGGTGGCCTGGCTGGCATCCTGAAAGGCGCCGAGCCCTTCCATCTTGACCGGCACTTCGCCGCTCAACACCAGTACCGGTGAGGCGTCGGTCTTGGCCGCCGCAACGGCGGTCGCCATGTTGCAGAGCCCGGGCCCGCCGATTCCGAGTGCCGCACCGAAGCGGCCGCTGGCGCGCGCGTAGCCATCCGCCATGTAGGCGGCGCCGCCCTCCTGCGCGGCAACGATCGGCCGCAACCGCGGCTGGCGGGCAAGCGCCGGCAGAAACGGATCGACCAGTCCGCCCGGCACCATGAACAGATGGTCAAGGCCCTCTTGCGCCAGCGCTCCGAGGATGAAGTCGGTGCCCAATGCCATCTCATGATCCCCCTGATGTCACTAACTCACACGGTCGCTGGCATCCTGGACCGCCTGTCGACACGCTCACGCGGCGATGGCCAAGTATTCGGCGACCAGTTCCGCGTAGTCTCCGAATGTCAGTTCGTCCGGATGGAGATCACGTTTCGCGCAGATCGCCGGAAGCGCGTGCCGAAATTGCCTAAACTCACTGATCATCTTGCGTCCACCAGGCACCTTGGGATCGCGACTTTGGTTTCTCAGCCAAGCGGCCAGGCGCTCGATCAAAGTCTCCATATGACCCGCATGAGAATGAATGTCCTGACCGGAAATATCCGACATGAATTTTTGGTACCGGTAAGGAGCTGTATCAAGCACCATACACCGCTTCTTCTTTTGGAGACCTGATCCGTATCGCTTCGCAGCGAGAAAGACCCCCAGTTCCAATGGCATGTTGAACCGCGGTAGCCCGGACTGCGCATCCAGGGTTGTTCGGGAGATATCGTGGATCCCATAATGACATTGTTCGATTATCTTGCAGATCTTTTCGAATTTGTTCTCTGAACTGTCGTCTGTTTCAAGCGCGCAACGGGGTCGGAAGCCAGACCTGATTACGACAAAAACGATCGCGCGAAAAAATGGCTGGTACTTGGCGTCAAACGGACAATTGATGAATACGTCACGCGACGTGGCGCGCATCAGCTTCGTGTCGATGCGGGCTTTGCAACGGCGGTTATCGCTGCGCGGATTTGCGAAGACGTAAAGTGCTTTGGTTTCACGTTGGCGGCGAGGATCTTCACTCCGTCCGATGTTTCGCCGACGATGCGATATGTGCGCTCGCCCTGTTTAAAAGACTTCTTGGTTTTCGACGAACCCGCCACGCCCTTTTGGCGCGCGTGCAGCGAGGTCGCCGTCCCTTTCCCTCGACCCACGGCGAATTTGCGGCTGGATTTACTGGAAGCTTTGAGCTTGGTCATGCAAATCAATATCGATGAAACCGCGTCCAAACGCAAGATG
Source organism: uncultured Alphaproteobacteria bacterium (assembly GCA_963833605.1). GTDB lineage: Bacteria > Pseudomonadota > Alphaproteobacteria > Rhizobiales > Xanthobacteraceae > JAFAXD01. The sequence continues at coordinate 297,284 of CAWHYZ010000026.1, read as the reverse complement.
ACGAAAAAAGTCGGGCACAAACGCAGAGGCGAATTGACGGTTCTGTTTCGGCTCGGCTGAAGCGACTCCCTTCTCCCTTCTTCCTCGTAGAAAATATTCCCCAGCTCACTGCGCCGCCCCGGCGTCCTGGATCGCCTGCCAGACCTTCTGCGGCGTGGCCGGCATCTCGATGTGGCGCACACCGAGGTGTGCGAGCGCGTCCACGATGGCGTTGATCACGACGCCGAGCGCCGGCGTTGTGCCGCCTTCGCCGCCGGAGCGGAAGCCGAGCGGATGCGAACTCGCCGGTACCTCGCTGATATCGGTGGTGAACGAAGGCAGATCGTCGGCCCGCAGTACCGCATAATCCATCAGCGATGCCGAGAGCATTTGGCCGCTCTCGCGATCGTACCAGCACTCCTCCATCAGCGCCTGGCCGACACCCTGGGCGATGCCGCCGTGGGCCTGGCCGTGCAGGATCATCGGGTTGACGGCGCGGCCGACATCGTCGACGGACGTATAGCGTACGATCGCGACCTCGCCGGTGTCCGGATCGACTTCCACCTCGCAGACGCACGTGCCATACGGAAAGCAGAGTCCGGGGGTCACCTGGTCGCAACTGCCGGTCAACGGCCCGCGCAGATTCTCCGGCAGATCGCCGCTGTTGGCGGCGGCAGCGGCCAGTTCGAAGAGATCGAGCGCGCGCGCCGTGCCCTCGACCGCAAAGCGGCCGTCAGCGAACGTGACCTTGTCCATCGGCGCCTGCAGCAGCAACGCCGCAATCTCACGGCCCTTTCGAATGATCGCGTCGGCTGCGGCCCGGATGACGATGCTCCCGAACCGGATCGAGCGGCCGGAAGAGCCACCCCCGGCCTTCACGAAATCGGTATCGCCGGCGCGCACGGTAACAGCCGCGAACGGCACTCCCAACCAGTCGGCCACGATCTGGGAGAAGCTCGTTTCGTGTCCTTGCCCGGTCGCCTGGGTGCCGATGATCAGATCGACGCGCCCGTCCGGCAGCACCGTGAGATCCGCGCGCTCGCGCGGCACCCCGCTGGTCGCCTCGATGTAGTTGGCGAGCCCTATTCCGGCGAGCCTGCCGCGCTTGCGGGCGGCCTTGCGGCGTGCCGGGAAGCCGGCCCAATCGGAAAGGTCGAGGGCGCGCTGCATGACCTTCTCGTACTCGCCATTGTCATAGGTGATGCCGACCGGGTTGCGCCATGGCAGCGCCTTGGCGGGAATGAGATTGCGCCGGCGCAATTTGATGCGATCGAAGCCGCATTCCCGTGCGGCGAGATCGAGCAGCCGCTCGATCACGAACATCGCTTCCGGACGCCCCGCGCTGCGATAAGGAATGGTGCTCGGTGTGTTGGTCAGCGCGGCGCGCGCATGGTAGTGCGCGGCCGGTACCGCGTAGAGGCTCGTCATCAACTGCACCCCCTTGTTGAGGGGGACGAAGGAGGCCGCGTGCGCGCCGATATTGCTGAGGTTCTGGCTGCGCATTGCCAGGATCGTTCCCTTCGCATCGAGCGCAATCTCGGCCGCGACAGTGAGGTCGCGGGCCTGGTAGTCGCTCATGAAGGCTTCGGTGCGATCGGCGACATGCTTCACCGGCCGGCCGATCATGCGCGCCGCATGCGCGACCAGGGCCCATTCCGGGTGGGTCGCGTTGCGAGTGCCGAAATTGCCGCCGATGTCGCGCGGGGCGATCACCCGCACCTGCTCCGGCGCAACGCCCAGAATGGTTGCGAGCTCGGTGCGCACCTGCACGACGCCAAGCCCGTGCGAAACGTGGATCGTGTAGCGTTCGGCGTCGGCGTCAAAGGAGGCAACGACGGCGCGCGGCTCGATGTGTACGCCGGTCACGCGCTGGATGCGCGTGTCCAGCCGCACGCGATGTGCAGCCTTGGCGAAAGCCGCATCGGTCGCCTGCGCGTCGCCTATCTCGGCATCGAGCGCGAGGTTGCCCGGCACGTGATCCCACAGCAGCGGTGCCGCCTTCCCGATTGCCTCGGACGCAAGCGTCACCGCCGGCACCGCCTCCCAGGCAATGTCCACGAGGTCGGCCGCATCCTTGGCGGCAGCGAGCGTCTCCGCCACCACCATCGCGACCGCCTCGCCGGCAAAGCGCGCGCGGTCGACCGGCAGCAGCACCTGCTCGGTCGCAAGCCGTTCGCTGCCGTCGCGGTTGCGCAGCGGTACGTCCGAGCCCATGTGCGACGAGCCGACTGCATGTGGGATCGGCTTAAGACCGGCGCGCGCGCTATCGGCGCCGGTCATGACCGCGAGGACGCCTCGCGTTGCGCGCGCCTTGGTGACGTCGATCGATCGTATGCGCGCATGCGCGTGCGGCGAGCGCACGAACATTGCGCAGGCTCTCCCTGGATATCGAGATCATCCGCATAGCATCCGCGGCCGACGATCAGCCGGTCATCTTCCTTGCGGCGCACGGCATCGCCAATTCCTGCCTGCGTCATTCGCCTTGCGCTCCTTGCGCGTCATCCCCGGCGAATGGCGTACAACATTTGGGGCGAGGTTCGGAAGCACTGGATCGACGAGGACGATCGGCGGAAAAGCATGAGTGGCCGTCCCCGGGTCGCTGCGCGCCCGGCGACGGCCATGACGAGGGGTTCAAATCAACGCAAATGCGATTGCGCTAGTGTCGTTTTCCGACCAGTGCGAACGCGGCGCCCTGCGGGTCCTTGCACTGGACGATCCAGCTGCCGCCGGGGACTTCCATCGGACCGTTGAGGATCTGGCCGCCGCCGGTCTTCACACGCTCAGTCGCTGCGTCGATGCCGGGAACGTTGAAGTAGTACAGCCAGAACGGCACCGGCATCGCGGGCGGCTTGGTGAACATGCCGCCGGCCTGCCCGTCCCCCGAGGTGAATATCTGGTACGTGCCCATCGGGCCCATGTCGTGGGCTTCGCCCTTTTTCCAGCCGAACATGTCGCTGTAGAACGCGAACGCCTTCTGCCCATCTGCGGCGGCTAGTTCGCGCCAGCCCATATGGCCGGGCGCGTCCTGTGCGGCGGGTGCAGCCGTGCTCGGGGTCTTCGACTTGAACAGGGCAAACGTTGCCTGTTGCGGGTCGGTCACAACCGCGAAGCGGCCGATATCCGGGATGTCCTGCGGCCCGGCGTAGACGTTGCCTCCCCGACTCTTGATCTTGCTGGCGGTCGCGTCCACGTCGTCGACCGCCACGTAGCCGATCCAGCTTGGCGGCGCGCCCATTTTCTTGGCGTCTTCCGACAGGGTCATCAGTCCCCCGACAGCAGTGGAACCGGCGTTGAACATCGAATAGGTCATGCCCGGCATCGGCATATCCTGTGTGCTCCAGCCCACGACCTTGCCGTAGAAGTCTTTGGCGGCTTTCGTGTCGGTCGTCATCAGCTCGTACCAGACGAACCGGCCCTGTGAACTCGTCATGACTGTTACTCCTTTGAAACTTGCTGAGGGGGTCGCTTATCTGAACCGATCCGTCTCCGCAATGGGTCGAACTCACACGTCGCGCACGCGCAAAGTATCGCAGCACCATCACTCGATCATGACAACATCCGCACCCTCGGTCGCGTAGCGCGCGAAGCGAAAATCGCGAATGTGGACGACGCGGCCGTCGGTCCAATCCAGTAGAACGAAATAGGACGGTGCGCCCGAGGGATCGTCGGGGCTGCGCACGAGCGCCGCGGGGTGCCCGTCCACAAAGCCGGCCGCGAGTTGCCAATCCTGTATGCGGGCGTAGTTGTGGAAATAATTTCCGACTTCGCCGCGCCCGTTCAGGCGCAGCTTGGCGACGAGATCGAGCCGGACCTCGTCGGCCAGCATGGTGCGGACCGCATCGAAGTCGCGCGCGTTGAAGCGATCGACGTAAGCGGCGAGCAGTGCGCGATCGGCGTCGGCCATGATCGGAAGCGGCGCATCATCCGGTTCCTGTGCGAGCTCGCGCAACCGCGCGCGGCCGCGATGCAGCGCGGCTTTGACGGCGGGAATCGTGATGTCCATGATTCCGCCGATTTCGTCCAGCGAATACCCGAGTACGTCCATCAGGATGACACTTCCGCGCTGCGCCACCGGCAGGCGCATGAACGTGCGCAGGCTTGTGGCCGTGATCGCGCGATCCTGTTCGCTGTCCGGGTCCACGATCATGTCTGGATCCTCGTTCGCACGGGCCGCATCATGCCGGCTGCGCCGGCGCAGGAAATCGAGCGCCGCGTTGTGCGCGATGCGAAAAAGCCAGCCCTCCATGTTGTCGATCGGACCGGTCCGCGACAGCGCCTCGATCGCCTTCACCAGCGCCTCCTGCAACACGTCCTCGCCGTCGACCACCGAACCGGTCATGCGCGCGCAGTAGCGATGCAGCTTGGGCCGCATGTCACCGACAATCCGGTCAAACGCCTCGCGTGCGTCCGGTGTGCGGTCGAGGGAGATGCTCATGCGCGGCGCCTTGTCGTCATGGCTCGTCCCTAGTGCCGCCGATTTGAAGTTCCTGCACCAGCTGCGGCAATGTCGTTCTGGAACTTCAAATCGAGAAGCGGCACTAGAATCATATACTTGCTAGTGCCCGTTTGTTTCCGAAGTTCGTGTCAGAGGATGCCGGCATGTATCACGAACTTCTGAAACCGGGCACTAGTCTATCACTCCTGCAGCATTCGATAATTGCCGACGATCGTCACCTCACCAGATTGCGGCGGCTCCAGGCAGCGCTCCTTGATGCCGCTTTGGAAAGCCGCAAACGCGTCCAGCTTCGGGATCTGCTGGGCGCCGTCCTCGGTCATGGCGAAATGCACGAACGTTCCATCACCCAGCCGCAGCGCCAGGTAGCGCACGCCCTCCGGGGACTTTTTTCGAAGTTCTTCGAATACCTTTTCGATCAGCTGCTGGTTGGTCGATGCCTCCTCGGGCTTGGCCTTGTAGCGCACCAGGGTCCGTTTCATCAGCGCCTCTCCGGTTGACGTTTAGCTCTCTCTGAGACGTTCGGGATCGGCAAAAGGATTCGGCGCACAAAAGATTCTTTGCCGGGAATCCTGCGCCGGCGCTCCCGCGTCTTGCCTTTGGAAACATGCCGCAGCGCGACACGCGACGGCGCCAAAGGACAAGTCCCATGGCAGAGCAAAGTTCAACGTCGTCGAGCACAACAGTCCTCATTCTGGTTTCAGTCGCATCGTTGATGGTTGCGCTCGACGCTCTCGTCGTTACCACCGCCCTGAGTGTCATGCGCACCGACCTCGCCGCGTCGATCGACGCGCTGGAATGGACGGTGAACGCCTACAATCTGTGCTTCGCGGTGCTGCTGCTCACCGGCGCGGCGCTCGGTGATCGATTCGGGCGCCGGCGCGTATTCGTCGCCGGCCTCACATTGTTCGTCGCGGCGTCCGCGGCCTGCGCGCTCGCCGGAAATGTCGGCTGGCTGATTGCCGCGCGCGCCGCGCAGGGTGCCGGCGCGGCGCTGGTTATGCCGCTCGCGATGGCACTTCTCAGCGCCGCATTCCCGCGCGAGGCGCGCGCCAGGGCGCTTGGCATTTTCAGTGGCATCACGGGTCTGGCTCTGATCGCCGGGCCGGTCGCCGGTGGCGCGGTCGCCGACGGCCTCGCCTGGCAATGGATCTTCTGGATCAATGTGCCGATCGGTCTGATCCTCATTCCGCTCGTGCTGCGCCGTGTCGATGAAAGTCTCGGCGCCGACACCCGTCTCGACATGTTCGGCCTCATCCTGGTGGCCGCCGCTGCACTCGGCGTGGTGTGGGGTCTGATGCGCGCGAGCAGCGCCGGCTGGACCAGCCCGGAGGTTGTCGCAACGTTGGTGCTCGGATTGCTGCTGGCGGCGGCGTTCGTCGTCTGGGAGCTGCGCACCCCCAAGCCGATGATACCCATGCGGCTGTTTCGCGCCCGCGCCTTCGCGCCGGGCAATGCGGTAGGCTTTCTCTACAGCGCGTCGATGTATGGCGTCCTGTTCTTCATGGCCCAATTCTTTCAAACCGCCCAGGGCAACGGTCCGCTCGGCGCCGGGCTGCGGCTGTTGCCCTGGACCGCCACGCTGTTCGTGACAGCGCCGATCGCCGGGGCGCTCGTCAACCGCTTCGGCGAGCGCACGCTTGTGGTTGTCGGGCTGACCCTGCAGATGTTCGGAATGGCGTGGATCGGTTTGATCGCATCGCCGCACGCTGCTTACGCCACCATGGTTGCGCCGCTGATCATCGCGGGCTGTGGAGTTTCGATGGCGATGCCGGCGGCACAGAATGCGGTGCTCAGCTCAGTTGCAGCCACCGAAATCGGCAAGGCATCGGGAACATTCAACATGCTGCGCTATCTCGGCGGCGTGCTTGGGATCGCGGTTGCGGTCGCGGTGTTTACCGCAGGTGGAGGTCTGGGCTCCGCCCAGGCGTTCAGCGACGGCTTTGCGCTGGCGCTGCGCGTGTCCGCCATGGCGTCGCTCGCCGGCGCCGTCGCCGGGCTTGCGCTGCCGCGTGCCGGCGATTTCAAGTTCCTGGAGCGCCCGCCGCGAGCTGGTCCAGGAACGTCAAATCGAAAAGCGGCGCTAAAATCATAAACTTGCTAGTGTGGTGGATTTGAAGTTCCTATCATTCTTGCGGCACGCTCGTCATAGGAACTTCAAATCCAAAACCACACTAGAGTCATATATTTGCTAGTGTCCCTTTGATTCCGAAGTTCGCTCCAGAGCGTGCGGCAGGATAAAGCGAACTTCGGAATCGGGACACTAGTGCCCCGGAGCCGAACCGGCCCCCGTGGACTTGACGCCCCCGAACATGAGAAAGTGCGCGACCGGGCTCCAGCAGCTGCGCCGCCAGGGGAGGAGTTCCTCCGATGAGCGACATCGCGAGCAAGCCGCGCACCAAGGTTCGGCTGAAGACCGAACGACCGCGCCTTCACAAGGTCATTCTCATCAATGACGACTACACGCCCAGGGAGTTCGTCGTCTCGGTGCTGAAGGCGGAATTTCGCATGAACGAGGACCAGGCTTACCGGGTGATGATCACCGCGCATAAACGCGGCGCGTGTGTGGTCGCGGTATTCACCAGGGACGTTGCCGAGACCAAGGCGACGAGGGCGACGGACGCTGGCCGCCGCAAGGGCTATCCGCTCATGTTCACGACCGAGCCGGAGGAATGAAGCGCAGCCGGGTGCGCCGCGCGCTTGGGCTATTGGCGGGCATGGACGTCAGCTGGCCGAGTTCATGACGCTGGATCCCGCCCTCTCCGCGATTGCCGACCATTTGATTGCGGCCCAGGACGCCGCGGCCACGCTGGCGCCCATCACATCGAGCGCGCCCGCGTTCAGTGTCACGGATGGCTATGCGGTGCTTGGCGAGATCGAGCGCCGCCGCCGCGCGCAGGGGTGGCAATCGGTGGGGCGCAAGATCGGCTTCACCAATCGCACGATCTGGCCGCGCTACGGCGTGTGGCAGCCGATATGGGCGCACATGTGGGCGCACACGGTCGAGTTTGCCCCCCATGGGCGCGCCTCGATGCAACTGCGGCGGTTTGTGCAGCCGCGGATCGAGCCGGAAGTCGTGTTCAAGCTGAAAGCACCTGTGCCGGTGACGGACGATCCCGCTGTCGTGCTGGCATGTGTCGAGTGGATGGCACCGGGGTTCGAAATCGTGCAGTGCCATTTCCCCGGCTGGAAGTTTTCCAGCGCCGACTGCACGGCGGCATGCGGACTGCACGGCGCCCTCGTGATTGGTGCACCGGTCGCCGTCACCGATGCGAACTCGAGCGAGCTTGGCCGCGGCATTGCCAAGCTTTGCGCTCGCGCTCAGACGCGGCGACACGGTCATCGACCGCGGCATCGGTGCGAATGTCCTGGGAAGCCCGGCGCTGGCGCTGGCGTATCTTGCGCGTGTGCTCGCCGATCAACCGCAGTTTCCGCCGCTTGCGGCGGGCGAGATCATTACCACCGGGACGATCACCGATGCCTGGCCGGTCGCGCCCGGCGAGACCTGGTCGTCCGATTACGGTGTACTGGGCCTCGATAGCCTTACGCTGAGTTTTTGATCAACCCAAAACGGCGTTCAGTGATGTTTGTTGAGCCGGCTCTCAGGTCCGAAGAATGTGGAACCGTAGACCACCAGCACGGTGATCACGAAAAAGAATCCGAGCGCGATCAACAGCGGCATTTGCATCCTCCCTGCGTGACCTTGTCGCGGCAGTTCGCGCCACGTCGCAATCGGTTTTCATCAGTCTGCAACTTTCACAGCGATTGCGCCATCGCGCCGGGCTCAGCGCGCTGGCGGCGACGCAGATGGCTTCTGTGCCTGACAGCGGAAGCCGTTGCGCGGCGCCCAAAGGTCAGTGACGATTGGGTGGGGCGGGACGCGACGCCGGTTGCGGCCATCGCGGGAGCATCGACCGGCTGCGGACCAGGCGGCGCGGTCTCCGCTCGATTTCCCTGTGAAAACAAACCATTGCGGCTCCAAAGGAGCGGTGGGTCGCCGCACGATTTCGAACACGTGTTGCTCAACGGTCACGGTCTGAGCGCTGCGCATGGGCTAATATGGGTCCCGGTGGGTGGTGGGTGTTAAGCCAGGTGGGGCGTGCACAACGTTCCCAATTTCAAAGGCTTGGGTTGTCCAACCGCCCATAACACGCACACCGCCGCAAAAGACAATTTCCGGAATTGTCCAACCGGGCTACCGGGCGCGCCCCGAGCAGGTGATCCTGTTTACTGTTTCGGCGTGGGACGCGAACTGTCCTCAACATATTCCGCAGCGGTTCGAGGCCGCCGGACGTAGCCGCCGCGCTCACCGAGCGCGAGCAGCGGATCGCTACGCTTGAGGCAGAAATCGCGCGGCTACGAAACGCACAGGAAGCAACGCCGTCATAAAGCCGGTTTGAGACCGTGGCTCCAACAAAAAGGCGCCAGCTATGGGTACCAGGTCGGGTGGAAGTTTACGCCGAGGCGAATGATGTTGTCGGAGTAATTGTGATGGACCACGACGTTGGCGGGCGGAAGGAATACGGCCGTGGGGATCGTTGAATTGAAGGTTCCAAGACCCACGTAGAGATACTCGAGCTTGGCGGAGACCCCTCTGGCAAACGCCCACTCGACACCGGCGCCGGCGGTCCAGCCGGAGAGTTTCGCAATCACATCCGATTGCGCCACCACGGTATTGCCACCGCCAACCGAGTCGACCGCATGGACGGTTTCGAACGCGTAACCCCCGGTGACGTAAACGAGCGTGTGATCGAAGGCCCATCCCAAGCGGGGACGTACGGTCATCAGGAACGTGGTATTGTTCATGGCGTTGATCAGAAAATTATTTGGGAGCACCGGCAGTGCAGCGGGGGCCGTAACCGTCCTGTTTAGCCTGTTGCTCAGCCCGTTGGCATCGGCTTCGATGCCGACCACGATACGGTCAAATTGCCAATTGTAGCCGGCCTGGAAACCGCCGGTGACGCCGATCGGATTGAGCGTCCCGGCTGAGGCGCCAGCAAGGGCTGCGGCCGCGCCAAATGTACCACCCGCGTCCGTCGTTTGCCGATCGTTGCCCCAATGGCCGCCCAGGTTGAGGCCGAGGTAGGTCCCGCTCCAGGTAAACGGCAACAGAACCGGCGGCGAATAGACCGGCACGCCGATCGGAAGATCGGCCGCTTTCGCGGTTCCGCCTACAAGCGCAACCAGAGCCGCGCAAACCACTAGCAGCCTCGACATGGCAGCCCCCACCACATTCACCCCGGCGCATGATAGCCTATATGCGACGCGCAAACCGTGGCGAGTCTGCAACACTTGCCCGAAATCACGGGGCCGGCGCAATCTCAGCAAAGGCCGGGACGAATCGGCGGTCGAGTGTTGCGTATCAGGGCAGGATGCGCCCGTTACATCCGAGCGGATTGGTCATTGCGCGCCGCCACCCAAGCGGCCGGCAGCCCCGAGCGTCGATCGCTGGCCGGGCCAGCCTACTCCTCGATCACGCCTGAACTGAGCAGATCGCCCACAGGATGGCCATCCCCGCGCGTTTGCATGCCGGCAACGCCCTTGAGACCCATGACGGGAGGGTGGCGTTCTTAGTAGTGTGCAATGCAGCATTATAGCTGGCATCGAAAGCCGGCTTTCGAGTCGCGCACCAGCACGCCAATGGTGACCTGAGAACGAGCGCGGCTGCGAGGACGAACGGCTCTCCCTGCCACGGCAACCGTGCGCGGGTATTCTAACGGTGGCCGCTCGTGAATTATGCCGCTCAGTTATTGTTTTAATGTCAGATCAATTATAGTCCAATGCTTTGCTTCGGGCGCAATTGCAGGGGCATGGCGCCGAGCGGGCTATCGTCGCTCCCCGCGTCGTTTGGGCACTCGACCATGTTGAGATGAGTGCCGACGTGGCTTTGGCGGCCCAGTCGTGAGCCCTCTGCCAAGGATGACGCGGTTCAGTTCCTTTCTCGGGTCTTGGCAAACGGCCAGATGGCCGTTTCCGACATCGAGGCCGAGGCACGAGCCGCCGGGATCCTCGGATCGGCCATACCCATCAACAAGGACAAGCCCTTTCGAGCGGCGAAGGAAAAGCTTTGCATCAGGTCTTATCAACCCAAAGGCCAAAAGGGCTCGGGTTGGGTATGGGAAATCCCGAATACAAAGGGTCAGGCGCCCTCTGAGCGGGTCAGGCGCCCTCCAAATTGAGTGGGCGCCTGATGGGATGGGGGCGCCTGATGCCTCCCCATCGTAAACACAACGAACCGACACCCTGACGTTTGAGCTTTATCGCCTGACTGCTCAAGCGCGCAATAACTTAGCTAGTTGCCCGATCAACCACCACGAAGTTGTGGACACTTCTCGCCATATTGCCCAAACGATTTTGAGAAACGAATTTTCCGTTGGGCGTACTGTAGAGTTGGCTGCACGGGGACGAGTGAGATAACTCGCGAGCACCACCGCCCATTGCGCTTTCGTGGTGTAGTGCTCACGTAAAAAGCCCGCGAGGGCGCGTGCGTTGCGACCGTGTGCCAAGCCCTTAGGCGAAGGGTGACACCCTGAGCAGTCAGAGTTGAATAGCTGCTCAGGGGTCTTACCGGCGCCAAAGTCGGTGTGGGCTGGTGCGGTGTTAGGTAGCATCACCATGGCACCAATCAACAATCGCGAGCATATCCAGAACCAAAGGCGTGTCATCGTGGTCCTGATAACCTCCGCAAGAGCTCGTTGGAGGGCAGCCACATCCTTAGCTGAGCGCGGGCAACCCCGATTTTCTCTTGCACTTCTCGGAACCGATTAGGTGGGCATATTTGTTTTCCACGACTGTTAATTTTTAGTGTTGGAGTCTAGCGGGGGTTGTTTATTCGTCGCCTATCATGACCCTTGATTTCCCTCAGAACGTCGTTTGCCCAGGGCTCGGGTGACAGCCTGTCAGGAACGGGGCTGTCCTCGGAGCCCCTAGACCCCAGCTCACCAGCACAGGTTCGAGCCGTGCGCGTCTTGCTACGATGGACTGTGCGCGATCTTGCGCGGCGAGCCGTCGTCAGCATCGCGACCGTGAAGCTGATATCGAGGGCGTGCTTCCGTGATATAAGTGCTGGCTCCAAACGAGGTTGGCAAATGACCAATCATGGGACCGACTGGCACAAGGCTTTAGCCGCAGTAACCGGGGTACTTGTGCGCGGCGAGCAACGGGTCACCACAGACGAGCTGCTCACGTTGCGTCTCGGGGTTCCGATCACCGATCAAGCTTGTCGGCGGCTGCGGCGTGTCATGCGCGAGCTTGGATGGAAAGGACCGCGGCGGATGCGATGGGGCAAGCGCACAACCAACGGCTATTGGCGACACCCGACTGTAGGGCCGCCCGCAATTCTGCAGCAGGAACCCGTAGCAGAAGCAGCAACGGTGGAGCCGGGGACGCTGGCCATTGCGCTCGAAGCTGTGACTCACCTGGGATTGCAAAAGATTGGTCAGATACTGCGGCTCCCGACCGACGTTAACAATGGCAACGTGTTGCGGGCGCAGACTGTGGCGGCGGCGACTGCGGTAAATGCCCAGCTCAGGGCAGACGAGAATCAACTGAAGCACCTGCAGCGTGGGGATAAGCTGGACCGTTTGCTAAAGATCATGAAACTTGAGCAAGAAAAGCTAGATGAGATAGAACGACGTAAGCTTAACCAACACGGGCACGATCCCCTATCCTGAAAACTCCGAGCCGCCTTGCGGTCGGCGGCATTGCTCTATTGTTGGCGGGCATGGCGGTGGGTTCTCAGCTAGGTAAAATTGCCGGTGACGTTAGAGGCGTAGTGAAAGCTATTATTGATTTGACTGCCGTCCAAACAAGGAAAAACAACCGAAACTGAGCTCATTGAAATATTGCGGTATGCTTATTTTCCGGCTCCCGGATCCACAACAGATCGCAAACTTTAAGCAAGCTGCTGAAGAGTTCTTCAAGAGGTGCGGTTTCGAGTCTACCAGCACTGACGCCAAGTATAGCTTGGTAGAAATCTGATAAGGATGCGCCTAGTGTACGCCTCTTCTCGATAGCTTTTCCCGGCACGACCAAACCGAAAGTGCATAGCTCATGACTTCGCGCGTCGTAACTAACTGTTGCGGGCGACAGCGATTCAATAGCAAGTGACGGTAAAACCGATCTGGTTGCACGTGCGGCCATCGCTAAATGTAGTCGTGCCGCCAATGCGATTCGCCGACGTTCCATCGCTGAAGGTGGTAGTGTTGCCAATCTGATTGGAAGACGATCCATCACTGTAAGTCGTGGTGTTGCCTACGCGATTGGAGGATGTTCCATCGCTCCACATCGTCGTGCCGCCAATGCGATTGCCAGACAAACCATTATCGCAAGTAATTTGGTTGCCAATGGTTGAACAGGTTTGGGCTACTACGGGGGTTGCCACGAACAAGCTTAGGGCAGCCAAAATAGCGCGCATGAGAAATCTCCCCCTTAGGTCAACGTCGCCCGTGCCAGCGCCGCCCCGATTTCGCCCGAGTGCGGAAACCTGCCTAAGAATGCTAGTTCCGTGGCAATAATTGGGCCTGGGCACGTTGCTCCTCGGCTTCCCTGAGGGCGAGCTTGCGAGATAGACGACCGTCCTCGCTCTGGAGCTTTGACTTAACGCCACTCAATTTTCAAAAATTGCCGCGGTTCTTGAGCGAGCCCCCCCTGAAATTTCGAAACCCGTCCGTAGAGCCCGGATTTTCCCCGAGTTGCGGGGAGCTGTTCGGCAGCATGTCTTTGGACCGCCCGAACTGTTCGCTGTTTCATGGTTTCTGCTATTAGAACGAGCCCGAGCGCCAAGGCTGTAAGCGGGAAAGCAATTCCCCTCTTACTTAGCGGTGAGTGCTGGCGGCACCGACCCGGACTAGCGGGACCTCACACAGCGGATCGTTGATCGGTGGACCCATCCGGGGATAGCCTTCGACCCCATAGTCCCAACCGCCCCACACGAGTCGAAACGGCACATCGCCGAATGGGCAAACATCTTTCCTAACGACTTCACAGAGGTTAGGGTTTCCAACGCTTTAAAAGGGAAATGGGCAATGAGTACTCTTTTCGACACGTACCCGAATGACGCCCGTCATATGAAGGACTACATCGCTTATCAACGTCGTTACGTGGACAACATTCGGGAGAGCGACAGAGTGATTCTCGAGATTGTCTCTCGATTAGAGGCAGAAAATTTGCTTGATATCGGGTGCTCCACCGGAAATCTGTTGCGTCACATCCGCCAGGCCTTTCCCAAGCTGACACTGACAGGAGGAGACAATTCAGACATTCAGCTAGACGAATGTCGGCGCGATAAATCTCTTGCCGGGATAGATTTTGCAAAGATGGACATCCGCGATCTTCCATCAAAGGCGTTCGACATCGTAATCGCCAATGCTATCCTTTATGGTTTCTCCAATGAGGAATTCGAGAAGTGTATCATAAGTATTCGACGCTCACTCAGGCAAGGTGGCCACTTTATTGCGTTTGACTTCTTTCATCCATTTGCTCAGGAGATTGAAATCATCGAAAAGTCAGCAGGGTTCCCTGGCGGTCACCCTCTCCACTTCCGATCATTTGGGCACGCACGAAGCGTATTGAGCGCTGCTGGTTTCGATCGAGTTGATTTCCGCCCGTTTGAAATCGCCATTGATTTAAAAAAGCCAAGTCCCGAATCAATCGTCTCCTACACCATCCAGCAACTGAACGGACCGCGCCTACTGTTCAGAGGCACGCTCTTTCAGCCTTGGTGTCATTTGATTGGGCGCACGTCGTGATTGGGAACATGGCAAAGGTGAAGCGGATTTTCGGACTGATGAGGGAAGGCGTTATTGGCCTTGTGATGATTGCCGTTTATCTGCCGTATGGTATTTATTGTGTGGTCCTTTCATATTGCAAGCCGTCGACGTATGAATTTTATGAATTTCACGACGAGGACCGCACCGACGAGGAGGCGAAGCGTGCCGAGGCCCGAGCGGAAGGCGGTCACTGGCGCCGGCTGAGATAATCTTTGCAAGCGAGCCTCAATGGTCGTCATGACACAGCGTATTGTCATTCGCCTCATTCCTCGGGAATGCGAATGCTGCGGAGGTAGCGACCTGGAAAGTCTCTGGAGGCACCAATTTGAAGCGCGGACCCGCTCCGGCTCTTATCTGTTCGACACGTGCAACGTAATCTGTCGCGACTGCGGATTTGTGTTCGTCTCACCTGCATATTGTGACGATGACCTCGCGGCATATTACGCCGACGCGTTCCCAACATTCTCGGACCAGACCCTCGATTACGATGTCGATCTGCGGCTGGCTTTATTGACGCAGCACGATCCCGAGCCTGGCGCGTTCGTAGAGGTTGGAGGTAATCAACACGGGGTCTTTCAGACTGCGCTGCGCGCACGCTATGCTAGTTTTCAGTCAGTCGAGATCAATAAGTCGGTCGAAAGCGATTGGGCGGAGTTGGCAACGCTTGGCTCCGAAAGCGCCGATACTCTTGCGCACTACTTTGTACTCGAACACATCCCGAGGGTCCGTTCGTTTCTGACGGATTGCCGTCGGGTCTTGAAGCCTCGAGGGTTGATGATTTGCGAAGTACCCGACCTCGCGCTGTATCCCTTCGATCCTGTAGCTTTATCGCTTTATGAACACACCAACCATTTCTCACAAGGTACATTCGCGGCGCTTGCCGGCAACTGCGGCTTCGAGATTGTTGAATTTGCGCAAGCTAGTCGCACTTACGGGTTTGCTGCGGTCTGTCGCTCCGCCCGAGTAAAGAAATCAAGCGCCTTGCGAACTGAGTACGAACAAGCAAAAGAAACGTTTCTGGCGGGCCTCGAGAAGCTGAAATCGAAACGTCTCGCACTTACAGCCGGACACTCGAAGATGCTTGGCTACATCAAACACGGCGAATTGTTCATCGTTTGGGCGGCGAATGATATCGCGGCGGAATTCTTCAATTCGTACCCCGAGTTGCGCAACCTTCTGATTATTGATAGCGACCCGACGAAGGTCGGCAGCTTATGCGGGCATCGCGTTGTGGCCCCGGCTGCGGCGGCCAAAGATTTAGCAAAAGCGCATGCCATTTTTATTTGCACGCGCCGACATGCCGGTGAGATTCTACGGGTTACTGATGAGCTCTATGGCAAACGATGGTCGCCGGAAAACGTACACATTTTAGATTATAAATAGCCAAGCTGTGCAACGGGAGCGCCGCGCCACCTGCGGCTGCTGCCTACGTCATTCAATTCGCGCCGCAGTGAGTGCAACCGGAACATGGGTCGAGGTATCGGTCGCCTCGCGTTCGCGACTCTGGTTTAAGCAGCAGATCGGGCAGCGCATTTCGTATTGTCTTCCCGCGCGCGCATGCATCGTGCTCGCACAGCTTTGCGTGCGACCCTCGATCGTTGTGCGGAATTTGCCACCGAGGCGAGCATAGCAACTTTGTCACTCGGTGCTAGTCCAGATAACTTCAGCCATGGCACCGAAGCAGAGGCAGCACGCCGGTTCACCCATGACCCTCGGCAACATGCGCGAGCTTGGGGTGCAGCGGTTGATCGCGTCGTGCCTGAACGATGCGTGCCGGCACACGGCGCTGATCGACGTGTCGAGCTATCCGGCCGACACCGAGGTTCCGACGTTCGGCCGTCGCGCGAAGTGCGGCAAGTGCGACGGCAAGCGAGTGGACGTGCGGCCGAATTGGAAAGAGCAGCCGCCGCAGGCGAGCCTGACGGGCAAGCAATGGCGGTGAGGCCGCGGGCGGGGCGATTCTGAAAAATTGCCGCGATTTTTGAGTGCCCCCCTGAAATTTCGAAACCCGTCCGTAGAGCCCGGATTTTCCCCGAGTTGCGGGGAGCTGTTCGGCAGCATGTCTTTGGACGGCCTGAATTGTTCGCTGTTCGCGGTTTCTGCTATTAGAACGAGAACGAGCGTTGAGGGAATTTCGAAACCCGTCCGTAGAGCCCGGATTTTCCCCGAGTTGCGGGGAGCTGTTCGGCAGCATGTCTTTGGACGGCCTGAATTGTTCGCTGTTCGCGGTTTCTGCTATTAGAACGAGAACGAGCGTTGAGGGACGAGCGTTGAGGGGGAAACTCATTCGTAGATCAATTTGTGGACAGCAACGCGAGCCATTTCTAACTTGCTGATAAATAACATGTTTATTGAACAATAGGCGGACTCTCCCTCTCCGCCACCCTCTGTGTAACCCAGTCTCCGGAATGAACTGTCACCCATCCCTCCGGAAGGGCAGCCCCTTCGGAGCTTCGGGTGGCAGGACACCTCAAGGGCGAGGGGCGAAAGGTATCTCCCGAAGCTCCAAAGGAGCGTAGGAGACGATCGATTTGAACGTCCAATCTCTCCATTTCTACTCCGGGCGTCGATGCTGTCTGGTACGTCTATTTCCTCAAGTTGGACAATGATGATGTCTGTGTTGGATCAACCGATGATCTTCGTCGCAGATTTGCGTCGCATATAAGGGACAAGTGATCTCCACACGCAGCAATCTTCCGGCGAAGTTTGTCGCATATGTTGCGGTTGGCGATGAGACGACTGGAGCGCTGTTTCAAATCGGGGTCACGAAAAGCTTTGCCAACAAGCGATTTCTTTCGGACATCGAGTAGTACCGCGTTAGCCTTTGGTTGGTCGTCGATACGCAGGCGGTTGTGCTGAACTTTGCACGGATCTGCGCAGCGTGTTGGTCGCGGGCTCGCGCGCGCAGGCAAGGCGCGCCAAATCCAGCTCATGCATGATTCGTAAAGGTTGCAGATTTTCTGAACAAGATCATATGATCGAATCATAGCAAGATGTGGGCTTTACAACACGACACGCGTCCACAATTCGGTCGGCCAACTCGACTGATTGTGGACGCATTCCAATCAAACAGGGAGTGAACTTGACCATGCGGGTGAGGATGGCCCTCGGGGGCGCGTTGATTGCGACAGCCATCGTCGTGTTCATCACAAACGGCGCTTCGGCCCAACACAAGATCGCAATCGGCGCGACGCCGATCGGCGAGCCCGCCACCGCCATGGTGGCGATAGAAGAAGGGATATTTCGCAAGCACGGGATCGAGGCGACCTACACCCTGATCACGATCAACCCTTCGATTCCACCGGCGCTGCTCGCCGGTTCGCTGCAGATCGGCGTTCCGACACCAACGACCTTCCTGCAGGCGGTCGACGGCGGGCTCGATCTGGTTGTGGTCGCCGGCGTGTCGAACATGTCCCAGGGCTCTGCGCGAACGCGCGTCGTTGTGCGCAAGGACAGCGGCATCAAGGAGCCGCAGGACCTCGTCGGCAGGAAGTTCGGCGTACCGGGGCTCAACGCCGTGTTCCATGTGATGGCGCGCTATTGGCTGATGCAGAAGGGCATCGATCCCAAGCGCGTCAACTTTGTCGAAGCGGTGTTCCCGGTGCACGGCGACATGCTGCGCTCGGGCCAGGTCGATGCGGTGATCACCGGCGAACCGTTTTTGACCAATATTCTCAATCGCGGCGACGGGACACCGCTCGCTGATATTGGTGCCGAATTCCCGAGCGGAAATCCGACGATGATGTATGTGGCGACGCGCGACTACGTGACGAAAAATCCTGCCGCGATTGCCGGCTTCAGGGCCGCGATCGAGGACGCCAAGGTCTTCATCGCAGCCAACCCCGACAAGGCGCGGGAAGATGTCGGCAAGACACTGAAGCTGCCGGCGGCGGCGATAGCAACCCTCGCAACACCGGTGGTCGACACAAAGGTGAGCGTCCCGCAACTCACCTTCTGGATCGACATCATGAAGCAGCAGGACATGCTCTCGCGCGCGATCGATCCGGCAAAGTTGATCCTGAACTGACCCGGGACGGGCGCGCGACGACACCACGCCAGAGATCGCCATGACCGACCCCGCGTTTTCCTTAACCCTTCATTAAC
This sequence comes from uncultured Alphaproteobacteria bacterium, assembly GCA_963833605.1. Lineage (GTDB taxonomy): Bacteria > Pseudomonadota > Alphaproteobacteria > Rhizobiales > Xanthobacteraceae > JAFAXD01. Next base: position 278,978 of record CAWHYZ010000026.1, on the reverse strand, counting down.
CATACGCAGCGCTAAATGGTTAACGACCGGTAAGAATCGGGCCGGGGCTCTGCTCGTGGGGACGTAGCGGCGCAGCTTTGGTTGGGGGGGCTAGGTGGGGAGGGCCATGGCGGGTGCCGTTGCCCTCCCTACGATTGTGAGGCCTCTAAATACCTCCCGCCCGCTGGCGTCGGCGGCAGTGCAAAGTCAATCTCCCAGCTGCACGACGGAAGCGCATCGCCGGTGACAACGCATCGCGCCCAGGCCATGATGAGCTTGGCAGCGTTCCGCGGGGCAGACTTGGTGACGCGGGCGGTAAGCGAATTTGCTTGACCGTGAGGCGCTTGCCCAAACTTCGGCGGCAAGCAATTGGGGCAACATAGAATTTTTGCGAATCGCAGGAACCATGGGGCGATTTCAGCGTTTAATAAAAGGCCGAAGGCTGTCACGGCGGTTGCCGGAGTTGGGCCGATCATCTGTTGGGCTTGGTGAACTCCCTTGGTTGACGTGAAACCCGGCAGCTACGTATCAGACGCGGCGCGGCTTCAGCTGTTCATCGATGCCGTGAACGACTACGCGATCGTGATGCTGGACCCGCAGGGGTTGGTTGCCAGCTGGAACTCGGGCGCCCAGAGGTTCACGGGCTACGCGGCCTCCGAAATCGTAGGGCAGCCGTTTTCCTGTTTCTATGCCGAAGCGGAACGCGCCGCCGGCGTTCCGGCGCGTGCCCTGCAGACCGCCGCGGAACACGGCAAGCTCGAGACCGAAGGCTGGCGGGTCCGCAAGGACGGGACCCGATTCTGGGCGAGCGTCGTGATCGACGCGATCCGCGACGAGCACGGTGCGCTGGTCGGATTCGCCAAGATCACACGCGATATTTCCGAGCGCCGGGATGCGCAGGCGGCGTTGCAACGCGCACAAGAGCAGCTGACCTACGCGCAAAAGATGGAAGCACTCGGCCAGCTCACCGGCGGCGTCGCCCATGACTTCAACAACCTGCTGATGATCATCAGTGGCCACGTGCGCATCATCAAGAAGCTCATCAACGACGACGCGCGCGCCGCCCAGGCCGTGGAAGCGATCGAAACCGCCACCGAGCGCGGCGAGACCCTTACCCGTCAACTGCTGACGTTTTCGCGGCGCCAGCGTTTGAGTCCGGTCGTCGTCGATCTGAACCAGCGTGTCGATGCGTTGCGCACCGTGCTGGCCAATTCGCTCGGCAACACCGTGCAGCTGACCACCACGGTTGCGCCGGAGGTGTGGCCGGTTGAGGTAGACACCAGCGAACTCGAATTGGCGCTGGTCAACATTGCGGTCAACAGCCGCGATGCGATGCCGGAGGGCGGCCTCATTGCGATCACGGTCGAGAACGTGCGCCTCGCGCGCGGAAGCGTCCCTGGCGACCTGATTGGCGACTTCGTCGCGCTCACGATCGCCGACGAAGGCGTCGGAATCCCCGAGAATATCCTGCCCAAGGTGTTCGACCCGTTCTTTACGACCAAGCGCATCGGCAAGGGCACCGGACTAGGCCTGTCCCAGGTCTACGGCTTCGCCCATCAATCCGGTGGTACCGTCACGGTCAGGAGTGAAATCGGCCAGGGCACCAAGGTCACGATCTACCTGCCGCGCGCGCGCGGCGCTGCGCCCGAGGTTCGGCCTCAGGAACAGTCGGTCGACGACATTGCGGGCGGCCTGGTGCTGTTGGTTGAAGACAATCCGGTGGTCGCCGACGTGAGCGCCACCATGTTGAGCGAACTCGGCTTTGCGGTCGAGACTGCGACCGACGCCCGCGCGGCCCTGCGTGCGATCGACGGCGACAGACGGTTCGATCTGATGTTCAGCGATATCGTCATGGCCGGCCAGATGGATGGGATTGCCCTGGCGCGCATCGTGCGCGAGCGCCGGCCCGACCTTCCGATCCTGCTTGCCACCGGCTACAGCAAGGCGGCCGAGGCGGCGCAGGACGAGTTCGCCATTCTGCGCAAGCCCTATCAGATCACCCAGTTGAGCCGCGCCATCGCCAAAGTGATCGCGCAGGCGCGCGCAGCGAAGGCCGGCGGCGATCCGGCGCGTCACCGCGCCAAGACTTTGGCGACGTCGGACTCGCCGCGGGGGTGAGTTGACGCCCTTTCGAACCTCATCCTGAGGAACGTGGCCGAAGGCCGAGGGTCTCGGAGGATGGTCAGGGCGAGGGCATTCCCTCATTTCATCCTCGACACGTCCTCGCCGCGCTCGGGCTCCTTAGGAGGAGGCACGAGTAAGAATGCGGTACTCGTCCCCGCACCCACCGCTCCATTTGACCCGGCACCTTCGGTCGCTCACATTTGAAACGACGGACCACCGCGTCCGTATCTGTACTGATCGCCGACCCGGATGCAGGCCTCCGATGCGCGTCGAAAGCAATCATTTCTATGAGAGTGTGCCGGTGTTTGATCGCTTCACCGGCGTCGTAGATCCGGCGCGCTACCAGCCATTGCCTGACGATTGGATGCTCGGCCTCGCCGACGTGGTGCAGTCCACCAAAGCGATCCGTGAGAACCGCTACAAGGCCGTCAACATGGCTGGTGCTTCGGTCATTGCGGCGGTCGCCAACGCGCTCGGAAACCGCGATTTCCCGTTCGTATTCGGGGGCGATGGCGCGAGCTTCGCAGTACCGCCGGCCGACACCGATCTGGCGCGCACAGCGCTCGCGGCGACTGCCGCCTGGGTGCGCGACGAGCTCAATCTCACCCTGCGGGTCGCGCTGGTGCCGGTGCGGGACGTGCGCCAACACGGGGCTGAGGTCGACATCGCGCGGTTTGCGCCGTCGCCCGATGTGTCCTACGCGATGTTCTCGGGCGGCGGCCTCGCCTGGGCGGAGGCCGCCATGAAGCGCGGCGCCTACGCGATCGCACCCGGTCCGCCGGGCGCGCGCCCCGACTTGTCGGGGCTGTCCTGTCGGTTTTCGGAGATCCCAGCCACGCGCGGAACCATTATTTCACTCCTGGTCCTGCCGGCGGGCGAAGCGGATGCCAAGTTTCGCCAGCTGATCGCCGAGTTGGTCGAGCTGATCGAGATCTCGCCGGACGCCTCGCGCCCGGTTCCCGCTGATGCGTCCGACCTGCGTTGGCCACCCGAGGGTCTAGAGCTCGAAGTGCGTGCCACCCGGCGCGCCAATGGCCCGCTCCCGCTTTACCGGTTGCTGGTGATGTTCAAGACCGCGCTCTCGTATACGGTATTGCGTTTCAATATTCGCGTCGGTTCGTTCGTGCCGCAGACCTACCTGCGCCAGCTTCAGAACAATTCCGACTTCCGCAAATACGACGATGCGCTGCGCATGGTGCTCGACTGTACCCCCGCGTTCGCGCGCACCCTCCAGCAACGGCTCGCGGCCGCTGCGGCAGCCGGCATCGCCCGCTACGGGACGCATGAACAGGATCGGGCCATGATGACGTGCTTCACGCCCTCGGCGCTGCGCAGCGATCACGTGCATTTCATCGACGGTGCGCTTGGCGGCTACGCGCTGGCGGCGAGCGCGCTGAAGGACGGCGGATCGTGATGCGCCCGGGACTCGCTCACGTTCGTTGATAAATATCGTCCAGGCGCACGATGTCGTCCTCGCCCAGATAGCTGCCGACCTGCACCTCGATCAGCTCGAGCGGGATCTTGCCCGGATTGGCCAGCCGATGGACCGACCCGATCGGCACGTAGACCGACTCGTTCTCATGCACGGTGCGGGTGTCGCCGTTGACCACCACCTCGGCGGTTCCCTTGACCACCACCCAATGCTCAGCGCGGTGATGGTGCTTTTGCAATGACAGCCGCCCGCCCGGCTTCACCACGATGCGTTTGACCTGGTAGCGCGGGCCTTCATCGACGCCCTGATAATATCCCCACGGCCGATGGATCCGCCGATGCTCGGTGGCCTCGCGGCGGCCGCTCGTCTTGAGGGTCGTAACCAGATCCTTGACCTTCTCGGATTGGTCCTTGGAAACAACCAACACGGCGTCCGACGTGGTCACCACGATCAAGTCCTTGAGCCCGACCACGGCGGTCAGGATCGTTTCGTCGGAGAACACCAGGCTGTCGCTTGTATCGATGAGCGCCGTTGGACCGTCGACCGTGTTGCCATTCTGATCGTGGTCGAGTTCCTTCCAGAGCGCGCCCCAGCTGCCGATGTCCGACCAGCCGAAATCGACCGGCAGCACGGCCGCGTGCGTGGTACGCTCCATAACCGCATAATCAATCGATTTCTTCGGCGCCTGCAGAAACGCCTTTTCGGGCAGACGCAGGAAGTCGAGATCGCGCGCGATTGCGTCGACCGACGCTTTGGCAGCCGCCAGCATTTGCGGCTCAAACCGGGCGAGTTCGTCCAGCATGCGGTCGGCGCGGAACAGGAAGTTGCCGCTGTTCCAGAGATAGCCCTCCGCCACGTAGCGCGCTGCCGTCGCCTGGTCCGGCTTCTCGACAAACGCCGCGACCGCGTGGGCCAATGAGCCGTCGAGCTTCGCGCCCGGCCTGACATAACCGTAGCTTGTCGCCGGCGCGTTCGGATGCACGCCAAAGGTGACGAGGTGTCCTGCCATCGCCGGCTTGAGCGCCTCCTGGCAAGCGTGCCGAAAGCCCGCAGTGTCGCGCACGATGTGATCGGCGGCGAGCACCAGCAGCAGCGCGTCGTGGTCCTGACGGCTCGCGAGCTCGGCCGCAACCGCAATCGCGGGGCCGGAATCCCGACCAGCCGGTTCGAGGACGATGTCGGCCTCGGTGCCCGACCGCTGCAGCTGATCGGCGACCGTGAAACGAAACGCCACATTGGTGACCACGATCGGCCGGCCAAAGATCTTGGGGTCGGCGACACGGGCGAGCACCTGCTGGAAGGTCGACGCGCCGCCCGCGAGTGGAATGAACTGCTTGGGCAGGCTCTCACGCGAGAGCGGCCACAGCCTGGTGCCGGTGCCGCCGCATATGATGACGGGCGTGATCAGGCTCGAAGTCATTCAATGCGCATCCATGTCGGGTCGCTCATCGTCCATATCCACAGTCACTTGTAGCCTGGATGGAGCGTCGGCGAAATCCGGGGCATCTTTAGGGCCTCATCCTGAGGATGAGGCCCAAGTGGAGACACTCATTCAGAAGGCAAAGCATGACCGCGACCCTGGAATTGAGTATCGCTTTATCCGACAACGCCCGCACGCGTCCGCTCCTGGAGGGTCGCATCGCGCCTGCCGGGATCCGGCTCGTTCCGACGACCGTACATCCGTCCGAGATGTTCTGGCGCCAGCTGCGCTTTGGCGATTTCGATATTTCGGAAATGTCGATGTCCTCGCTGCTGATCGCGGTGTCGCGCGGCGAGACCCGCCTCGTCGGGCTGCCGATCTACACCATGCGCCGTTTCTTCCACACGGGCATCTGGGTGCGGGCCGACCGAGGCATCACGGTGCCAGCCGACCTCGTCGGCAAGCGGGTCGGCGTGCCCGAATATCAGCAGACCTCAGCGATCTGGTCGCGCGGCATCCTGCAGCACGAATTTGGCGTGCGCGCGCAGGACCTGGAATGGTTCATGGAGCGCGGACCCGATCGCAGCCATGCGGCGGCGACCGGCTTCACGCCTCCGCCAGGTGTGCGCCTCAATCAGATTCCCACCGATCAGAACATTGGTGACATGCTGGCGCGCGGCGAGCTCGATGCTACCGTGCACTATCTCAAGGAGGCCAATCTCGTTGATCGCAGCCGAGTTGACCTTGCGACCGTCGCGGATGTGCGGCCGCTCTTTCCCGACCCGGCGGCCGAGGGGCGGCGCTACTTCGCCAAGACTGGTCTCTATCCGATCAACCACTGCGTGGTGGTGCGGCGTTCGCTGCTGGAACGCCACCCCTGGATTGCGCTCAATATCTACGGTGCGTTTGCTGCCGCCAAGGACGACATCAGGACCCGCACCGATGCGGTGCTGCAGCCATATTTTGAGACCGGCGCGCTCGACGCTGGCGCGCGCAAGGCGATTGCGCACGACCCGATGCCTTATGGGGTGAAGGCCGCTCGGCCGGTGCTGGAGACGATCACGCAATACGTGCACGAGCAGGGTCTCACGCCGCGGCGGGTCGGGCTTGAGGAGATCTTTGCAGCAAGTACGCTCGAACTGTAGTGCGGTGCGGAACTCGACCTCCGCTTGCGGCGTTGTTGTTTGGTGCGCATTCCGGCTACAATGCCGGCTTCCGGCGCAGCGGAGGATGCAACATGGCGGCCAAGACCCGAAAGCGTGGCGTGAGCGATGCCACCAGCGATGTGCAAGAGGATCTGCGGACCTTGCGCGAGGACCTCGGCACGCTTGCCGAGGAAGTCGCCGGTCTGATGAGCACGACCGGAAATGAGGCGCTCGACGAGGTGAAAGATCGCATCCGCCGCATTCGCTCGAGTCTCGATGCGGTGGTGTCCGATGCGGGGGCGCGCGGCCGCGACATGCTGCGTGACACCGGCGAAACCGTAAGCGACGTGATCGAGGAGTTGATCAAAGAGCGGCCGCTCACCACGCTGGCGCTCGCTGTCGGTCTCGGCTTTATACTGGGCGCAACCTGGCGCAAATAGCTTGACCTAGTTTGATTTTGATTGGACGTGCCATTGCGCAGATTGCGTTGAACGCACGGGGAGATAAGTGAGCAATTTGCTGCGCGACCTGATCGGCCGGTTTGACCGCGCGCTTAAGTCGATGATCTATGCGGCGGCCGGTGCTGCAGCGGCGATTGTGTCCTTGTTCTTTTTCAGCCTTGCGGCTTTCTTGTTGTTGCGGGACAGCTACGGAACCGCGCCCGCGGCGCTGGTGATGGGAGCCGCCTATGCGGTGGTGGCTCTGCTGGCGCTGGCAATTGTGCTCAGTCTCGCTCGCAGGCAACCGCCGCCGCCTCCCGCGGCGGCGCCCAGATCGCCGGCCTGGTGGCAGGACCCGATCGTGCTCACGTCCGCTCTGCAGGTCGCGCGCTCGCTCGGGCCCCGCACCATCGTCACGCTCGCCGCCGTGGGCGCGTTCGTGGCTGCCGTTATGCTCACCGGGCAGAAGGACAAATCGACCGAAAAGAAAGACGGCACCAAGTCCTGATCGCGGCGACAGACTTGCCCGCCGCTCGACCTGCGTGCGAAGATCGTGCGCGGAGGGTCTCAACCCATGCAGGTGCAAGTGGACGCGGTACGCCCCTCGCAAATTGGCGTGCTGCACGGCCGCCGGGTGATTGACGAGATCAAGGCGAGCGGCGTCGAATTCATTCCCTGTCTGCCCGACATCCACACCAGCGAAGGCCTGTTGCGACCGCTCACGCACGAGCCTGGCCTGCGGCTGATCCGGGTGTGCAAGGAAGACGAAGGCGTTGGAATCTGCGCCGGCCTGTCCTACTGCAACAAGCGCGCGCTTCTGCTCATGCAACACACGGGGCTGCTCGATTCAATCAATGCCATCCGCGCGGTCGGCGTCGAATATTCGCTGCCGATCTGCATGATGGCGGGCCTGCTCAACAAGGAGCCCGGCGTGGCGCCGCACGCGTCCCGCCACTATGGACTGCGCATTCTTGGTCCGATCCTCGATGCCATGGGGGTAACACATCACCTGATCGAGACCGACGCTGATGTGTCCCTGATCCGGCCTGCGATCGAGGATGCTTATGGGCGCCGCCACCCGGTGGTGCTGTTCATCGGCGGGCGCCCGCTGCCATGACCATGCGTCGCGACGAGGCCCTGCGCGCGCTGGCGCGCCACGTGAGCGACGACATCGTGGTCGCGGTCTACACGACGGCCTTCGACTGGATTGCGATCCGGCCGCACCCGCTCAACTTGATCGCAACGGGCGCCATGGGGCTCGGCTCCTCACACGCATTGGGGTTGGCGCTCGGCCGTCCAGACAAACGTGTGCTGGTGCTCGACGGTGACGGCAGTCTGCTGATGAATCTCGGCTCACTCGTCACCATCGCGGAGGCGGCGCCCGCCAACCTGATCCATTTCGTGCTTGAGAACGGGACCTATGAGGCCAACGGGGCGCACCCGACGCCCGGGCGCAACCGGGTGGACTTCGCAGCTTTCGCCGGCGCCGCCGGCTACCCGAGCTGCCACAGGTTCGATGACATCGGGACCTTCACGAACCGGATCGGCGCGGTGCTGCGTGAACCCGGTCCGGTTTTCGTGACCATGAAGGTCGAGCCGGGTGCCCCACCCAAGCTCGACTACGAGCATATGCATGGCCCGCGCGTGCGCCAGGAATTCCAAGCCGCTCTCAACGGATCTGTTTGATCGGGTGCGGCCCGTGCCACTGCGGAGAACAGTATGAGATTGTTGGGATCGCTAGGGCTTGCGGCCGCGTTGGCGCTGAGCGCGGGCACGGCCTCGGCGGAGAATGTTTCGGACTACCCCTCCGGCCCGGTGAAGGTGATCGTTCCATTTGCGCCTGGCGGCGCAACCGACGTCGTGACCCGCATCTTCATCGACCTTCTCTCGGCGCGCTGGGGCGGAAAGTCGGTTGTGATCGAGAACCGGCCTGGCGCCGGCACCGTGATCGGGAGCAACGCGATCGCCAAGGCGGAGCCCGACGGCTACACGATCGGCATGGTGGTCGGCTCGTTCATGACCAATGCGGCGGTCAGCCAGAACCTGCCCTACGACAGCGCCAGGGACTTCACCCCGCTCGGCATGGTGGCGATGCAGCCCATGGCGCTCGTCGCCAACAAGAACTTTCCAGCCAACACGATTCCGGAGCTGATCGAGGTCGCCAGAAAGAGCCCCAACGGGCTGCAATATACCTCGCCAGGCCCGCGCAGCTCGGGTCACCTCACCGGCCTGCAATTGGGGTTGCTGACCGGCGTCAATCTGCAGCACATCTCGTACGGGGGCGGCGCCCCGGCCTTGACCGACGTGATCGCCAACCGGGTGCCGCTGCTATTCGACGTCTGGCACTCGGCCAAGCGCTACGTGGTCACCGGTGACCTCAAGCTGATCGCCGGTATCGGGGCGGAGCGCCTGCCCGACGCGCCCGATGTCCCGACCTTGGCGGAGACCTACCCGGGGTTCGACGTGGTGGCGAGCCAGTCGATCTTCGGGCCGGCCGGGATGCCGAAGCCGCTCGTTGACAGGCTGGCGGCCGATATTCGCGCGGTCGTGCTGTCTCCCCAATTTGCCGAGAAGACCAAGCCGCTCGGGATCGACCCCACGCCCATGACCCCGGCCGAACTTGGCGCCTGGGTCCAGAGCGAGATTGCGCGCTGGCGCGTGATCGCCCAGGCCGCAAATCTCAAGGTCGAGTGAGGCCCCTGCTAGGAATATTCACCATGGATGCCCTGGTCGGGCGACTCCATGGATGCCCTATGTACATGCGCACAAGGGCATCCATGAGAGCATGGGCATGTGGACGGCAATTCGCGCCGCGACCGCGCGCCGTCCATGGATGTCCTATGTACATGCGCACAAGGGCATCCATGCATGCATGGACATGCACGGCGAGGCGCGTGTGTTCGGGCACGCCTATGCGGCCTTGGCGGCGACCGGCACGGCGCACAGGCGTTTGATCGCCTCGATCATGGCGGCGGGATCGGCCACGCCCTTGCCGGCGATGTCGAATGCGCTGCCGTGGGCGACCGATGCGAACAGGATCGGCGTGCCGATGGCGAGAGCCGCGGTCGCGTTGTGGGCGAGCAGTTTTGCGGTGATGTGCCCCTGATCGTGCAGCATCACCACGTAGGCGTCGCAGTCCTTCTTGTGAAACATGGTGTCGGCGCCGAACGGGCCGTCGACCCTGATGCCACGCTGGGCGGCGTCGGCGATCGCCGGCGCAATGCTGTCGATCTCCTCACGGCCGAACAATCCGCCTTCGCCGGCGTGCGGGTTGAGGCCGCTGACATAGATCTTGGGCGCCGCCATCCCGAGCCGGCGCAGGGCCGCGTCGGCAGCCATGATCACGCGATTGACCCGCTCGCGGGTGATCAATCTCACCGCCTCGGCGACGCCGACGTGCAGCGTGCAATGCACGATCCGGGTGTCGCCAAAGCACAGCATCAGAAATACGTCGTTGCGGGCGGTGCCAGTTTCCCGCGCAACAAAACTCGGATAGCCGTCGAATGCGATGCCCGCGGCCGCGATCGAGGTCTCGTTCTGCGGTGCCGCGACAACCGCGGCAACCTCGCCCGCAAGTGCTGCGCGAATGGCGCGGCTGGCGCTCGCAAGCGATGCGCGTCCGAACGCCGCACCATTCTGACCGAACATAAAGTCTTTGATCTCGGGCAGCGGCACATCCAGCACCACGACGCTGCTTCCGGCGCCAGCTGCGTCCTTCAAGTCGCGGATCGGGTACAGTTTCGCGATGATGTTCGCGGCTCTGGCATGCCGCGCGATCACATCCGCGTCCCCGACGACGATCGGCTGGCAGATCGCCTGCACGGTTGGATCGAGCCCGGCTTTGAGGCTGATTTCCGGACCGATACCGGCCGGATCCCCAGTCGCGATTGCGACGCGCGTTGCAACCTTTGACATTTGGTGCTCCACCAATAATTCTGGCGATACGAAATAGGCCATCTCGGAGGACGTGTGAAGTTTCTCGCGCTGGTCATGGCGTTGCTGTCGTCCGCGGTGACTTCGGTCGCGCAAGCAGAGGATTGGCCGGCACGACCGGTGCGCATCATCGCGCCGTTCGCGCCCGGCGGTACCGCCGATACGCTCGGCCGCGTCGCGGCCGAGCAACTATCCGAATCCTTTCAACAACAATTCTTTGTCGAGAACCGCCCGGGCGCCGGCGGCGTCACCGCCTCGCTCGCGGTCGCCCGCATGGAACCGGATGGCTACAATTTCGTGGTCTCCGGGATCGCAACCCACGCCATTGCGCCGGTCATGAATCCGAATACGGGTTACGACCCGGTACACGATTTCACCCACGTCGCCTATTTCGGCGGTCCGCCGATCGTGCTCATCGTCCCGGTTGGGCTCGGGGTGAAGTCGCTGAGCGAGCTTGTCGCGTATGCCAAGAGTCATAACGAGAAAATGACATTTGCATCGCCCGGCACCGGGACCAGCGGCCATTTGGTGGCGGAGTACTTCGCCCAGAAGAGTGGAATTGCGATCGAACACATCCCCTATCGCGGCGCGGCGCCCGGCGTGATGGATGTGGTCGCGGGTCACCTGCGCTTCGGCTCCATGACCTGGACGACGGCCGCCGGCCAGATTGCGGCCGGCACTGTGGTCCCGCTCGCGGTCAGTGCGCCGGAGCGGCTTGCCGACTTCCCCACCATTCCGACCTTCAAGGAATCCGGTTACCCCGACCTCGTGAGCACGACTTGGTTTGCGCTAGCTGGTCCGGCGCGTTTGCCCGGCGACATCGTGGCGAAAATCAACCACGAGGTGATCAAGGCACTGGCCAAGCCGGACGTGCAGGGGCGACTGAAAGTGGAGCAAATACTGACCGAGCCAATGACACCGGAGCAACTGACTGCGTTCGTTGCGGCCGAGTATGCGCGCTGGCGGCCGATCGCAGAGCAGATCCATCTCAAGGCGAATTAAGAAAGCCCGCGTTCCGGCGCCGCGACGCCGAGGCAAGACCGCCGCACGCGCGGCGCCGGCGACAGTTTACCGCTTCCTGATCTTGAACACGATCGCGTCCGTCTCCCGCGTGGTCGCTTCGATCGCGTCGCCGGTCTCACGGATCAAATTCGGAATATCGATCTCCACCAGCGGATCGGTACATTCGACCGTCAGCAGGTCGCCAGCCTGAAGTTTCGATAGCGCTTTGCGGGTACGCAAGGCCGGCAGTGGGCATTTCAGCCCGCGTAGATTGATGTTCGTATCGCTCATCGGGTTCCGCTAGCACTACCGGCAAGCCCTATCAATCAATCCATACGGCTTGACCACGGCCGCATCGCCTCGCCACATAGGGTCATGGACGAAATCCGCCCCCGCATCCAGCGGATCGAACGGCTCACCCCGCTTGCCGACGTGTTGTTGCGCATCGATGCGCAGGTGGCGTCGATCGCGCCGCGCGAACTCGCGATCAGCGAAGCGGCGGGCCGTATCCTGGCGACCGATGTTCGCGTGAACGAGCACCCGCGCGTACCGCTGGCGCTGCGCGATGGCTATGCGGTCCGCTCGGAGGAGACGAACGGTGCCGGGTCCTATGCGCCTGCCCCGCTGTCGCTGGCGTACCGGGTCGAGATCGGTGACCCCATTCCGGGTGTGGCGGATGCGGTGGCGCCTCTCGATGCGGTAGATGATGGCGCGCAGCCACCGCAGGCGCTGGCGCCGGTCGCGTCCGGCGAAGGCGTTTTGCCAGCCGGTCTCGATGCCGATCCGGCAGTCCCTTTGCTGACTGCGGGAAAACCGTTGCGGAGCATCGATGCTGCAGTCCTGGCGGCGCTCGGCGTCGCCCGCGTTCCGGTCCGCGTGCCGACCATGCGGGTTGTTTGCGTGCGCCACGAGCCGGTGGCGCAAGCTGCCGCCACCATGCTGACCGACCTCATCGCCTCCCACGCGATCGTGCATACCGCACGACGTCTTGACGATGCGATCATGGATCCCGGCGACGTCGATGCGATGATCGTCGTCGGCGGCAGTGGCAATGGGGAACGTGACGAGAGCGTGCGTTTCCTGGCGCGCGCCGGCCGCGTCGAGGCGCATGGCATCGGCCTGTGTCCTGGCGAGACGACCGCCTTCGGTTTCGTCGGCACCGTTCCCGTGTTGATCGTGCCTGGTCGCCTCGATGCCGCGCTTGCGGTTTGGCACGTGATCGGCGCCCGCCTGCTGGCGCGGCTCGCCGGGCGCTCCGACCCGCCGGCGGCACATAGCGCAAGGCTCACGCGCAAGATCACCTCGACGGTCGGGCTCGTCGAGTTCGTCCCGGTGCGCGCCGATGGTGACAGCGTCATTCCGTTGGCCTCGGGTTATCTGCCATGGCGGGTACTGGCGCAGGCGACGGGCTATGTTTTGGTTCCGCCGCAAAGCGAGGGCTTTGCGGCAGGTGCCGTTGTGCAGGTTGTGGCGCTATGAGCATTGCCGGGGACCCACGCGTGCTGGCGGCTGATCTCCTGGCCAATGTGCGTCGGGCCGCACGCCAGGAACAATTTCTGGAAGTGGTTTCGCCTGATGAAGCGCGCGTGCGCTTCGCCGCGCACGTGGATTTCAGCCCGCGCGGCCACGAGTCCGCAGCGCTCGCTGCGGCGCTCGGGCGCGTGCTTGCCCTCGACGTGGCGGCGCCGATCGATGTGCCGCCATTCGATCGTTCGGGCGTCGACGGTTTTGCGGTGCGTGCCGCTGATACGGCGGACGCAACCGAGATGGCGCCACGCCGGCTCGTGCTCAACCTCGAGGTCATCGCTTGCGGGACCGCACCGCAGATCGAAGTGCGGCCGGGCACCGCCACCACGATTGCGACCGGCGGCATGATCCCGCGCGGGGCCGACGCCGTGGTGATGATCGAGCACACCGAACTTGTTGAAACCGCGCGCGGGCCGGCGATCGACGTGCGCCGCGCGGCTGGGCCCGGGCAATTCATCGGCTTCGCCGGCACCGACATCGCGCGCGGCGAAACCGTTATGCGCAAGGGCACACTGCTCACGTCGCGTGAAATCGGGATACTGGCGGCCTGTGGGCTCGCTTCGGTCGAAGTGGTGCGCCGGCCGAAGGTCGCCGTTCTCGGCACCGGTGACGAACTCGTGCAACCGGGCGGGCAGCTGCGCCCCGGCGCGGTCTATGATTCAAACAGCGCCATCTTGGCAGCGGCCGTTGCGGAAGCCGGTGGCGAACCGGTCGCCTTTGGCGCCTTCCCGGACGATGCAGGTGCGCTCGAAGCCGCCCTGCGACGCGCGCTCGCGGCTTGCGATATCGTGCTGCTGTCCGGCGGGACATCGAAGGGTGCGGGCGATCTGTCCTACCGCATCATCGCCAACATGGCGCGCGTGCTGGTGCATGGCGTGGCGCTCAAACCGGGAAAACCCCTGTGTCTCGCGGTGGCGGGAGCCGCAGATGCGACCGATAAGGATGCGGGCAAGCCGATCGTGGTGCTGCCCGGTTTCCCGACCTCCGCAATCTTCACCTTCCATAGCTTCGTGGCGCCGCTGATCCGAGCCCGTGCCGGCCTGCCCAGAGAGGCGGTGCAAAGCATCAATGCGCGTGTCCCGGTGCGGATCGCCTCCGAGCTCGGACGCCAGGAATTCGTGCTGGTGGCGCTGACCGCGGGCGACGACGGCTTGACGGCGTTCCCGACCGACAAGGGTTCAGGCGCGGTCACGGCGTTCTCACAAGCGGACGGTTTTCTCGCAATCGATGCGCTGGCGACCGCGCTCGATGCTGGCGCGCGCGCGGAGGTCACGCTGATCGGCGCGCAAGCGCGGCTACCCGATCTGGTCATCATGGGGAGCCACTGCGTCGCGCTCGACGCGGTGTTGTCGCTGCTGGTCGAACAAGGGATCGTCCCCCGCACCATTGCGGTCGGCAGTCTGGGTGGCGTCACGGCCGTGACGCGCGGCGAATGCGATATCGCCCCAGTGCATCTCATCGATCCGTCGGGCGAACATTACAACACACATCTCCTCAAACCGGGTCTCTCGCTGGTGCGCGGCTGGGAGCGGATGCAAGGCTTTGTGTTTCGATCCGACGACGCGCGCTTCGCCGGCAAGACTGCGGCAGCTGCGCTGCAAACCGCGTTCGCTGATCCGTTGTGTCTGATGGTCAATCGGAATGCCGGCGCCGGCACCCGCATCCTGATCGACCGGCTGTTGGCGGGCAAACGGCCGCCCGGCTATGCCAATCAGCCGCGCTCACACAATGCAGTCGCCGCCGCGGTCGCGCAAAGCCGCGCCGACTGGGGCATTGCCATCGCGTCCGTGGCGCAGATGTATGGCCTCGGCTTTTTGCCGATCGCGCCGGAGCATTACGATTTTCTGTTGGCGGACGGCCGTCGTGAACGGCCGGCGGTGCGGGCCTTCCTGGCCGCGCTGCGCGATGACAATGTACGCGCACATATCGCGGCGCTCGGCATGCGACCCATCGGCGAGGCGCCATGATGCGCCTGCTATTGCGGTTTGCGTTGCTGATCGCGCTTGTTCCGGCTGCTGCGCATGCGCAACTGCGCGGCCACGGCGGCCCGGTGCGCGCGCTCGCGATCTCAGTCGACGGCAAGAATGCGGTCTCCGGCAGCTTCGATACCACGGTCATCCGCTGGTCGCTTGCGACCGACGCGGCCGAGCAGGTGCTGCGCTTTCACGAGGGCGCCGTGAACGCGGTGGTGATCCTGCGCGACGGTCGCATGGCGAGCGCGGGCGAGGATCGTCGCATCGCGATCTGGCCCGTTGGTGCTGATCAGCCGGCGGCCATCCTCGAGGGCCATGAGGCGCCGATCACCGGCCTCGCGGTATCGCCCGATGGTCGTGAGCTCGCGTCGGCATCATGGGACCGCACCGTGCGGGTCTGGCCGCTGCGTTCACCCGGCGAGCCGCGCCTGCTGACCGGCCATCAGGACAACGTCAATGGCGTTGCCTTCCTCCCAGACGGTCGCGTGGTCAGCGCCGGTTATGACGCCACCGTGCGCATCTGGCCGCCCCATGACGGAGAATCCATCGTCGTAACGCTGCCGTCACCGCTCAACAGCGTAGCGGTCGCGCCCGATGGTGAGATCGTCACCGCCGGGGCGGATGGAAAGGTCTATTTCATGAACCCAACCGGCGAGCGGCGCGGTGAGGCCGTGGCTCAGTCCACCCCGATCATTGCACTCGCCGTCTCGGGGGATGGCGCATTCGTCGCTGCCGCCGGTATCCGTGGGTCGGTCGCTATCCTCGATCGCCGGGCGCACACGCTTGCTCGCACGCTGGTCGGACCTGGCCTGCCGGTCTGGTCCGTGGCGTTTCTGCCGAATGCGCAGACGCTGCTCACTGGCGGCGCCGATCGGGTCATTCGGCGCTGGAATGTGCTGACCGGCGAACACATCGGTTCAGTGGCGTTGAATGGCGTCGATGATCCGCTCGCCGCCTACGCGGGCGACCGCGGCGCCGACGTTTTTCGCGCCTGTGTGGCCTGCCACACGCTCTCGTCCGACGCCGGCAATCGTGCCGGCCCAACACTGGCGGGCCTGTTCGGGCGCCGGATCGCGAGCTTGCCCGGATACAATTTCTCGGCGCCACTCAGGAAGCTCGACATCGTGTGGACGCCCGAAACAGTGGCAAAACTATTTGAGCTCGGCCCCGCCACCTATACGCCCGGAACCAAGATGCCGGAACAACGCATCATCTCCGCCACGGACCGGGAGGCATTGGTGAAGTTCTTGGAGAAGGCGACGAGGGAGAAGTAGGATGGGTTGAGCTTTTGCGAAACCCATCAATGCTCGAAACGGTATGAATCGATGGGTTTCGCTGCGCTCAACCCATCCTACTTTCGATCCCGCGCTTCGCGTTCGCGCAGATAGTCATCCGTTGTGCGCGGCTTGGGCCGGGCCGGCGCCCCGTAGGGATCAAACTCCTGGGCGCTGACAACCGCGACACGGCAGTCGTCACACAGTTTCAACAACTCGATCCGCGACCCTGGGCCTTGATACATCCAGTGCTTGCCGGCGAGCTTTGCAATCACGCGGTCGATCGAGCTTTTCACGCCGAATGGCTTGCCGCAGCGAACGCAGGCAAACGGCTCTTCCTCTTTGAGGGTGCGCGGCAGGGCGGTGGCAGCGCGGAAATCGAGTTGGGGACGGAGCGTAATCACCTTCTCGGGGCACGTCGCCTTGCAGAGGCCGCACTGCACGCAGGCATCTTCGGTGAAACGCAGCATCGGTCGATCGGGATTGTCCGACAGCGCGCCGGTCGGGCACGCCGATACGCAGGCCAGGCATAGGGTGCAGCCCTCGACGTTGACCTCGACCGCGCCGAACGGCGCGCCCTCCGCGAGTGGGATCAAGTCGACGGGTCCCGGAGCGACGCGCTGCAGTTCGCGCAAAGCAAGCCGCAGCACATCGCGTTTTGGGCCAACCGGAGCAAAGCTTGCCGGCCGCGCGACCGGTGCCCCGGGCGCGCATGTGCGCAGCCGCGCGCCGAGTTCGTCAGGATCATCGGTCTCGATCGTGGCGACCCGACCCGGCCCGAAGCCGAGCCCGGCGAGAACTTGTTCGGCAAGTGCGAGCGTCTGGCG
Organism: uncultured Alphaproteobacteria bacterium; assembly: GCA_963833605.1. GTDB lineage: Bacteria > Pseudomonadota > Alphaproteobacteria > Rhizobiales > Xanthobacteraceae > JAFAXD01. The sequence goes on along the minus strand of CAWHYZ010000026.1, from coordinate 261,902 downwards.
CAGGCCCACAATATCGTGGCGCGGGCGCGCCCGCAGCAGCAACAACAACGCGGACGCGCCGAAGCTGAACGCCGCCGCAAACGCTTCCAAGCCAATCTGGGTGACTTCGTTGATGGCCACGGGCAGCACGTTGGCGGGTAGGCCGTCGCCGTGGCGTGCGAGCGCGTCGATCAGGTCGGCGCCATGCTCCTGATCGTGCAAAAGCAGGATCGGATCTCTACCGCCGGCCTCGCGATAGGTTGTCAACAAAACACGCAACTTGCGCATCAGCGCGTCGGCGGCCGGCAAGGTGTAGGCGGCGGCGCCGGTCGGGCAGGCCGCTGCGCATTGGCCGCAGCCGGCGCACAGATGCGGATCGATCGCGACGTGGTCGCCCGCCGGTGCGATTGCGCCCGCCGGACACAGGTCAAGGCAGCGGTGACAGCCCACGATCTTGGAGCGCGAATGGGCGCACAGGTCGGCTGTGAATGCGATCGCGCGCGGCTTGTCGAACGTGCCGATGAGATCGCGCGCCTTGAGCACCGCGCGCAGCACTGCGGCAGGATCACGTGGGTCAGCCCGCAGATAGCCCTCGCGCAAGTCCGGCGCCGGAAACAGCGCGGCATTGCCGGTCAGATCGACCACGATGTCGCAGCGCGACGTTGCGCCGTTCTTCGCATCGCCGAACTCGAGCGCGGCGCGCGAACTCGGCAATGGTGCGGCGTAGCCGTCGACGATCAGCTCGAACGCACCCAGATATCCGGCTGCTTGCCGGATCGTCCCCTTCACGATTGGGAACGTCGTGACCCGCGGTGGCGTCAGGCCGTCGGTCCGCGTCAACAGCACGGTGACGTCGAGATGATCTTCCAGAAGCCTCGCCGCCTCGATCGCCTGCTCGCCGCTGCCATAGATGAGTGTCACCCCCTCGCTTGCGAGCTGGACAAAGCTTGCGTCCGGCGCCGGCTCTGCGGCAGCCGCCAACAGCGCGGCCATTTTGGGCCCGGCCACGGCCCCGTCGCGTGCCCACCCGGCGGTTTCGCGGATGTTGGCAAAGCTGATGTCGGCGTCCCCGGCGACCTCGCTGAACAGCGGCGCTTCCTGGGTACATCCGACCGTCAGTGAAACGCCAGGGCCGACGGCCCGCCGCAATCGGTCGAGCTCGGCGCGGCAGAGCTGATGCGCGGTTTCGACGTTCGCGCGGCACGCCTTGCGCACCGCCTCGGCGTCAAGCGACATCGTGTCTTCGCACGAGCACAGAATGATCTTGCGGGGCAAATCGGCCATTGCGGGTTCTAGCAGCCTCCTCTTGCGCGTTATAATTGTTACAATTCAAAAGTACGAGGCTATTCCGGGAGACGAAATGCCGCCGATTGGGGTGCTCGAAGCAAAGCTCGAATTGCCGCCCGGCTTTCGTCTGGTGACGCTGCGCGAGGCGGGGGACGCCTTCGCGCATGCGAAGACGATTGCGGCCGAGCAGGGCGCCGGCACCGTGGTGAATGTGGGCCGTTTCGATCTCGCCGAATTCGCTGTTGTTCTCGAGCCGGAAGAGCCGTTGCGGACGGCGCGGCGGGCTCTGTACGCCGGATGCGTCGCGCTCGCCGATGCGCTCGCCGTGTTTGCGCCGCCGGAGCGGCCGATCGAGTTTGTGTGGCCCGATACGGTGCGGGTCGACGGCGGGCTCGTCGGCGGGGTGCGGCTCGCTTGGCCGCAGACGGCGAAGGAAGATGACGTGCCCGACTGGCTGGTGTTCGGGGTCATGATCCGCACCGTCGCCATTGGCGCAGAGGAGCCGGGCTTGCGTCCGCTCAGCGCGTCGCTCGAGGAAGAAGGTTTTGACGACGTTGGAGCTGGACGATTGTTGGAAAGCTTCACGCGTCATCTGATGGTTGCGGTCGACGCCTGGCAGGAGCAGGGCTTTGGCGCGATCGCCAAGAATTATCTGGCGCTGCTCGCGCCGCAAAGCGGCCTCCGGCGCGAGATCGCGGACAATGGTGACCTCCTGATCCGGCGCGTGGCAAGGGCCAACGCCGAGCGGCTGCCCTTGCGGCCGGCGCTCGACCGTGTTGCGTGGTTTGATCCGGCCGCCGGAGGGCCGCGCAAGTGAAGCTTCTGCGCACGATCCGGCTTGATCCGTCCGACACCTTTGTGTTTGCCCGGGCGGCCGAACCCGGCGAATGGGCAGTATGCGGGACGTTTGCGTTCTGGACAGCTGATCCGACGGCTCTCGAGGGCAAGGCGCGCGCCCAGTTTCGCGCAGGATTTCTCGGCGTCGCCACGCTCGGATGGTCGACCTTGGTGCAGATCGTGGAGGCGAGCGAACACGACCGTGCCGACCTGGTCGATACGCTGGCGCAAAAGCTGTGCGAACATTTCGGCGCTCCGACGCCAGCGCAGGCCTGCGAGGCGGCCGAGCAGGAGGTGGCGTTTGTCACATCGCTCTGTGTTCACCCGGCCGACACGCTGCTCGCCCTCCAACGAAGCTATCAGGACGGCGAGATTCGCGAGCAGTTTCGCACCCTGCGCCCGCGCGGCGGACCCAAACCCCTGCGCGCGTTCTCGTTCGTCGAGGTTGAGGGCGAGCCCGAGCCTGGCGAAGCAGTTGATCTGATGAAGCTCGCCGAGGGAGATCGCAAGTGAGGGACTTCTGGCTTTCCAGCGGTCATCACTTGCTGGATCGCCATGCCGGCGGCGGGCTGGTGGTGACCGATGAATTTCTGAAGCTTTATCTGGCCCGTCCCGAGCTTGCCCCACCGGCAGACGCCTGCGTGGTCGAGCGCACATTGCACGCAGCGCTGCTGTCAGCGCCGCGCCGGGCGATTGCACCAGCGGAGATCGCCGCCATCGCCGACGCCGATGCGCGCGAGAATTACGAGTTGTTACTGGCATGGCGCGACCATCTGCTGGCGCATCCAACGATCGAAGCGGCCTATCTGGCGCTGGTGCGCCGCGGAGTCGGCAAGACGCCGCCGCTCTTTCTGAACCAGCTCGTGCACGTGATCATGCGCAACGCGCTCGACGGCTGTACCGACGCTTACGTGCTGCGCGCGGCCGAACTTCTGTTTCGCACCCAGCGCATGACCCTGCACGATGGCACCTTGCTGGCCGCCGATGAGGAACGGGTCGCCGGACCCACGCTCGGTCCGGTGTCGCCATTGGTGTCGATGCTCGGGCTCGAGCGCGCGGTGGATATCGACATCCTCAACGATGCCAACGCGGATACCTACTGGGAGCGCAGCGACGCCTTCGACATGGCCCTCGACCTGAGCGGCGGCCGCCGCGGGCTCGCGGCGTTAGGCGAGGCCCTCTTGCGCTTTATCGCGCATCTGCTCGCGATCGAGGTGAGGATCGAGCCGCTGGTCGAGGTCAGCGACGTGCCGTTCACGTGGTATGTCGGACTTGACGCGGTTGGGACAGGAATCGGCGACGCGCTGTGGAACGGTGAAACGCTCGACGATGCGGCGCGCGCACGCATCGTCGGCCTCTACCGCCTGGCCTTCGCCGACCTCGCGTCGGTCGAGCCGAAGATCGGCAACGAACCGGTCTACCTGATCCTGGCGATGACGCCCGACCATGTGGTGCGCATGAAGCCGCAAAATCTCGTGGTCGGCCTGCCTATCCGTCGGCTCGAGGTGGTGTCGTGAGCCGCCAGCAGCCGGGGTTGCGGTTGCCGGTCGGGGTCGTGGTTGAGCGGCGCCGATCCAGGAATCCATGGATTGATTTCGTCTGGCAGCCAGTCGCCGCTTTGCCGGGTGTACCAGACACGGCGCCGTGGACAGTTCTCACCGACAATGGCGACACGACGACGTTCTATGCGGGCGCTTCCGAGGTCGAACTTTTTTCCACAAGCTCAGAGTTTTACCGGGACAACCTCGCGAGTGGTCAGCCGATGCTGTGGGTCGTGCTGCGTCCGACCGAGGTCGAACCCTCGTTCGAAGTGATTGCGGTCACCGCGGATCCGAATGAGGGCGAGGCCTTCACCCAGGCGGGCAATGACCTGGTCGAGGCGGTCGCCATGCCGGCGTCCGTGCGTGAGGCGGTTGAATCGTTCGTGGCCGCGCATAACGTCGAAGCGAAGTTCTTCAAGCGTAGGCGCGACCAGGCCGACCCGGAGGCATTGGCGCGGCGCACGCCGGTGCCTAAACGAGATGACGATGACTGAACCTGAAGGATTTCTCTCGCGCTGGTCGCGCCGCAAGCAGGAGGCCACGGAGGCTTCGTCTGCACCGGCGCAATCGGATCGTGACGTAGACCGGGCGCCGCCGCCGGCGGTCGCGAACGGGAGTACCGAGGCGCCGCTCGCTCCTGCGCCGGCGACCGGGACACCCGTCGATCTCGCAAAACTCCCGCCGATCGAGTCGATCACCTCCGCCACCGACATCCGCGCGTTCCTGGCGCCCGGGGTGCCGGTCGAGTTGACCCGCGCGGCACTGCGTCGTGCCTGGACCGCGGACCCCGCCATCCGCGACTTCATCGGCCTGGCGGAGAACCAATGGGATTTCACCGCGCCGGGCGGTGCGCCCGGCTTTGGTCCGTTACCGGACACTGAAGAGATCCGCCGATTGTTGGCAAGGGTCATTGGCGAGGGCGATTCTGAGAGAGGCGCCTCGGCACCTGCTGCCCCCGCGACAGATGCGTCGACGAACATCCAGGTTGCGTCGTCAAACACGAACGCGCGGTTGGAGCCTCCCGTCGTGCAGCCCACGCCAACCGCGGAAGAACCGAACGCTCCGATGGTGCATCGCAACAATGAAAATGTCGCCCCGCCGGATGAACAAGCCGCCGACATGAAATCAGGCGCTCGCCCGCGACACGGCGGTGCGTTGCCGCGATGAGGTCAATTGATAGCCCGCGACTATATACTTATTGACCCGTTCTAAACTATCTGCCTACCCTCACGTGCAATCGCGATCATGGTACCGGGGCGACTATAAAAGAGTACCAGATGAGGGAAACGGGCCTTAACGAAGCCATCCGCGCTGCCGGCGGAGTGCGGGCACTTGCGCAAAAAATCGGAATCTCGCAGCCTTCGGTGTCGAATTGGACCCGGGTGCCGGCGGAGCGCGTCCGCGCCGTGGAAGCCGCGACCGGCGTGAGTCGCACCGTCCTGCGGCCTGATCTGTTTACCGGGAGCGTTGAAGCAGCGCCTGACGTCGACGACACCGACGCCGCGCGCGCGCAGGAATATGGCCTCCTGTCCGTATTGCTGGCGCGTGCGCCTGACGCCGAATTTCTCGCGCAGCTTTCCGGGCTGCGCGGCGACCCGAGTCCGCTCGGCGTTGCGCACATTGCGCTCGCAGAGGCGGCTGCGGCTGCGCGCGAGGACAAGGTCGAGCGCGAGTTCTTCAACCTGTTCATTGGAGTCGGGCGCGGCGAACTGCTGCCCTATGGATCCTACTATCTGAGCGGGTTTCTTTATGAGCGGCCGCTGGCGCGGTTGCGGGAATTTCTTGCGAAGATCGGGGTTGAACGCGTCGAGCAGCAATTCGAGCCGGAAGATCACGCCGCGATCCTGTGCGAGATCATGGCCGGCGTGGCCGACCGTCGCCTGGACGCGCCGGCGGGCGCCGACCGTGAACTGTTTGAAAAGCACATTGCGCCCTGGATGGGGCGATTTTTCTGGATCTGGAGCGCGCCCGTGAAGCCGATTTTTATCGGCGGGTCGGGACGCTCGGCCGTGTGTTCCTGGAGATCGAGAGCGAAGCCTTCGCGTTGCCGTCGCCGGAGGCTGAGAGGAGAGACGCGCATGCCTGACAAACCGAAAGCCAAAAAGCCCGCCGTCGACCGCCGCAATTTTCTCAAGGTGCTGAGCGTCAGCGCAGCCGCTTCGGCCGCCCCTCCGCTCGCCGCCGAAGCGGTCGCTCAGGGCGACACCGACGAGAAGCGCAAGGCGCGTTATCGTTTGTCGGAGGAAGTAAAGACGTTTTACCGGGTCAACCGGTATCCGTAGGCAGGAGGCCGACCGATGCTGATCAAGCGAAAAGATCGTGACGCGCATCGCCGTCCGCTTGCGGACGCGCTGCCCGATTCATTTCATGGCCTCGACCGCCGCACCTTCCTGCGCCGGTCCGGCCTCGCGGCAGGTGGGCTTGCGGCGCTGGGCGCACTGCCGCTCGGCTCCGTGCGCAAGGCCAAAGCTGGTCCGCCGCCGCCGGTCGGAGCACAGGTCACCATCCGCAAAAATGTCTGCACGCATTGCTCGGTCGGCTGCACGGTGATCGCCGAGGTGGCGAATGGCGTGTGGATTGGTCAAGAACCCGGCTGGGACAGCCCAATCAACCGCGGTTCGCATTGTGCCAAGGGCGCCGCGACCCGTGAGCTGGTGAGCGGAGACCGCCGCCTGCGCTATCCGCTGAAGCTCGTGAATGGCGACTGGACCCGGGTCTCCTGGGATCAGGCCATCAACGAGATCGGCGACAAGCTGATGGAGATTCGCGAGAAGTCGGGGCCGGACTCGGTCTATTGGCTCGGCTCGGCGAAGTTCACCAACGAGGGCTCCTATCTCAATCGCAAGTTCGCGGCGTTCTGGGGAACCAACAACTCCGACCATCAGGCGCGCATCTGTCATTCCACCACGGTCGCCGGCGTAGCCAATACCTGGGGCTACGGCGCGATGACCAACAGCTACAACGACATCCGCAACGCCAAGACCATGATCATCATGGGCGGCAACCCGGCCGAGGCGCACCCGGTTTCGCTGCAGCACGTGCTGGCCGGCAAGGAGCTCAACCGGGCCAACATGATCGTGATCGATCCGCGCATGACGCGCACGGCGGCGCATGCGACGGAATACGTCCGGCTGCGCTCAGGCACCGACATCCCGGTCATCTACGGCCTGCTCTGGCATGTGTTCCAGAACGGCTGGGAGGACAAGGAGTTCATCAAGCAGCGCGTCTACGGCATGGACGACATCCGCAAGGAGGTCGAGAAGTGGACGCCTGAAGAAGTGGAGCGGGTGTCTGGTGTGCCGGGCGATCAGCTCAAGCGCGTCGCCAAAATGTTCGCGACCGAAAAGCCCGCGACGTTGATCTGGTGCATGGGCGCGACCCAGCACACGGTCGGCACCGCCAACGTGCGCGCGTTCTGCATTGCGCTGCTCGCAACCGGCAATGTCGGTGCGTTCGGCACCGGCGCCAACATCTTCCGCGGCCACACCAACGTGCAGGGCGCGACTGACCTCGGCCTCGATATCGTGACGTTGCCGCTCTACTACGGCCTCGCCGAGGGCGCGTGGAAGCATTGGTGTCGCGTCTGGGAGGTCGACTACACCTGGATGGCCGGCCGCTTCGACACGCAGACCGGTGCCGACGGCAAGCCGGTCAAGATGATGGAAACGCCCGGGATCCCGTCGACCCGCTGGTTCGACGCAACCTTGCTGCCACATGACCAGGTTGCTCAGAAAAGCAATCTGAAGGCAATGTTCATCATGGGTCACGGCGGCAACACCGTGACCCGGATGCCCGAGGCGGTCAAAGGCATCGAGGCGCTCGACCTTTTGGTCGTGGCCGACCCGCATCCAACGACGTGGGCGGTGCTGTCGGGGCGCAAGAACGGGACCTATCTGCTGCCGGTCTGCACAAGCTACGAGGCAACTGGGTCGCGCACCGCGTCCAACCGGTCACTGCAGTGGGGCGAGCAGATCGTCAAGCCGATCTTCGAATCGAAGAACGACTTGGAGATCATGTACCTGCTCGCCAAGAAGCTCGGCTTTGAAGACAAGATGTTCAAGAACATCAAGGTCGAGAACAACCTGCCGCTGGCCGAGGACATCCTGCGCGAGATCAATCGCGGCGGGTGGTCGACCGGTTACTGCGGCCAGTCGCCGGAGCGACTCAAGGTCCACATGGCCAACCAGCAGGACTTCGATGTCGTTACCCTGCGGGCATCATCCGGTCCGGCCAAGGGCGACTACTATGGCCTGCCATGGCCATGCTGGGGCACACCGGAGCTCAAGCATCCGGGCACGCACACGCTCTACAACACCAACCTGCACGTGATGGACGGCGGCAGCACGTTCCGCGCCCGCTTCGGGGTCGAGCGGAATGGTGTTTCCCTGCTGGCCGACGGATCCTACTCGGTCGGCTCCGACATTAAGGATGGCTATCCCGAGTTCACCTACGGGGTGCTCAAGAAGCTCGGCTGGGACAAGGACCTGACCGACGCGGAGCGAGGGGTGATCGAACGGATCGGCGGCAACAACGCGGACGCCATTTCATGGTCGCTCGATCTCTCGGGCGGCATCCAGCGCGTCTGCCTGCAGCAACACGGCGTCATGCACTATGGCAACGCCAAGGCGCGCGCCAACGCCTTCGGGTTGCCCGACGCCATCCCGGTGCACCGGGAGCCGATCTATACGCCGCGGCCCGATCTGGTCGCCAAATATCCCACGCTGCCGAACGCGCGCCAGTTCCGCATGCCGAACATTGGCTTCGACGTGCAGAAGGCGGCGGTGGACAAGGGAATTGCCAAGCAATTCCCACTCATCCTCACCTCCGGCCGCATCGTCGAGTACGAGGGTGGCGGCGAGGAGACCCGCTCCAACAAGTGGCTCGCCGAGCTGCAGCAGGACATGTACATCGAGATCAATCCGTCGGATGCCGCCGAACGCGGCATCAAGGATGGCGGCTGGGTCTGGGTCACGGGCGCCGAGAACAGCTCGAAGGCGCGGATGAAAGCGCTGGTGACCGAGCGCGTCGGCAAGGGCGTCACCTGGTGTCCGTTCCACTTTGCCGGCTGGTTCCAAGGCACCGACCAGCGCCCGAAATATCCCAAGGGCGCTGACCCGGTCGTGCTCGGCGAGAGTGTAAACACGCTGACCACCTATGGCTTTGATCCAGTCACCGGAATGCAGGAACCCAAAGCGACGCTCTGCCAGGTCAGGGCGGCGTAAGGAGGAACCACAATGGCTCGCATGAAATTCCTCTGTGACGCCGACCGCTGCATCGAGTGCAACGCGTGCGTCACCGCCTGCAAGAACGAGAATGAGGTTCCGTGGGGCATCAACCGCCGCCGCGTTGTCACCATCGACGACGGCAAGCCGGGCGAGCGTTCGGTCTCCATGGCCTGCATGCATTGCACCGACGCGCCGTGCGCGTCGGTCTGTCCGGTGAACTGTTTCTTCACCACCGCCGACGGTGTGGTCCTGCACTCGAAGGACCTTTGCATCGGCTGCGGTTACTGCTTCTACGCCTGCCCGTTCGGCGCTCCGCAATATCCGCGGCTCGGCAACTTCGGCACGCGCGGCAAGATGGACAAATGCACCTACTGCGCGGGCGGACCGGATCCGCAGAACACGGCGGCGAACTACGCGCAGTACGGCAGTGACCGCCTGATCGAGGGCAAGCTGCCGCTGTGCGCCGAGATGTGCTCGACCAAGTCGCTGCTCGCCGGCGACGGCGAAATCATCGCCCAGATCTACAAGGAGCGGGTCAGCAAGCGCGGCTATGGCTCGGGCGCCTGGGGCTGGCAGACGGCCTACCGCGAGACGATCGCGTCGTAAGGTCGAGCGTGCTCTCTCCTCGCCGGAGAGAGGTGGTGGAGGAAAGGCCGAAACGTAGGGAGAGCCGGATGAGGATCCAATTCTCGCGCATTCGTGTCGTAGCCGGCGCGCTTCTTTTGCTGTTGGTTGCGGCCTTCGCGTTCCCGGCGGCCGCCCAGCAGGCGCAGCGCAATCCGGACGGCTCCGTCAACCCCACCGCCAGTGCAGTCAAGGAGCAACAACTTCTGCAGAAGCTTGGTCAGATCGATGGCCGTGTTTCGATCCCCGCTCAGCGCGCTGGCGTTCTGATTCAGCCGGCCGGCCGCGACTGGCGCTATTTCCACGAAATCACCCTGCGCTGGATCGGCGCGATTGCAATCCTGGGCATGCTGGTGCTGTTGGTCCTGTTTTATCTTGGCCGCGGCATGGTGCGCATCGAGGCTGGTCGATCGGGCCGGACCATTGTGCGTTTCAACGCGTTCGAGCGCGGCGTGCATTGGATGACGGCGACCTGCTTCATCATCCTCGCGATCTCCGGGCTCAACATCACGTTCGGCCGGCCGCTGCTGCTGCCGCTGCTTGGGCCCGATACGTTCACCGCATGGTCGCAGTGGGCGAAGTACGCCCACAATTTCTTGAGCTTCCCGTTCACCCTCGGGGTGGTTCTGATTTTTCTGATGTGGATCGCCGGCAACATTCCGAACAGCGTCGACATGGCGTGGATCAGGCGTGGCGGCGGCATTGTCGGACATGATCACCCACCGGCAGGCCGTTTCAACGCTGGCCAGAAGATGATCTATTGGATCGTGGTGATCGGCGGGGGTGCGGCGGCGGCCACCGGCTACCTGCTGATGTTCCCATTCTACGTGACCGACATCGCCGGAATGCAGACCGCGCAAGTCGTCCACTCGGTGGTGGCGATGCTGTTCATCGCCGCCATGCTGGCGCACATCTACATCGGTACGATCGGCATGGAAGGCGCGTTCGAGGCGATGGGAACCGGTGACGTTGACGTGAACTGGGCGAAACAGCATCATTCGCTCTGGCTCGAAAAAGAGCTCAAGCGCGGCGAAGCACCGGCACCTGGGGCGCGACCGGCGGCGACGCCGGCGGAGTAGCGCGGCCCACCATACCGGTGCGCGCTCTGCTATAAGGGCGCATGCGGATCATCGGTCTCGCCGGCTGGAGTGGCGCGGGGAAGACGACCTTGCTGGCCAAGGCGCTCCCGCGCATCGTCGCCCGTGGGCTGACAGTGTCGACCCTCAAACACGCGCACCATTCGTTCGACCTCGACCAGCCCGGCAAGGATTCCCATACCCACCGGCTCGCGGGCGCGACCGAGGTGCTGATCGGGTCTGCGCATCGCTATGCACTTATGCATGAGTTGCGCGGTGCGCCCGAGCCGTCGCTCCACGAACTGCTGCAGAAGCTTTCACCGGTGGATCTCGTCGTGGTCGAAGGCTTCAAAGCTGCCCGTCTTCCCAAGCTCGAGGTTTTTCGCGCCGCTGTCGGTAAACCCGCGTTGCATGTTGATGATCCCTTCGTGGTCGGGATCGTGAGCGATACGCCGTTTCCTGCGAGCGGGCGCCCTGTGGTCGCCATCGACGACGCCGATGCGGTGGTTGACCTCATGATCGAGCGCGCCGAGCCGATCGAGCACGTCCTGGCGCGGGCCGGGGTCGGGACTAGAGCGGGCCCGCGCGTCGCTCCGGTCGTGTGAGGCGCGATGGCCCAGCTCAGCGACGACTGCTTTGCGTTTGCGGGACCGCTGCTTCCGATCGAACAGATGGAGCAGCTGATCGCTGACCGCATCACCGCGGTTGCGGAATGCGAACAGGTTTCACTGCGGGCGGCGTTGGGGCGCGTGCTGGCCGCCGACGTCACGGCGGGCGCCGATGTGCCGCCGTTCGACAATTCGGCGGTCGACGGCTTCGCGGTACGGAGCCAGGATCTCGCGCCGCATGGTGACACCAAACTCACCATCACGGACCGGGTCGCTGCCGGACACGCGCCCGCGCGCCTGCTCGGTCCGGGCGAAGCCGCGCGCATTTTCACGGGCGCACCGATGCCGGCCGGCGCCGACACGGTGTTCATGCAGGAGGACGTGCGGATCGACGGCGATCGCGTCGTCCTGCCGCCGGGGCTCAAGCGCGGCGCCAATCGACGGCTCGCGGGCGAGGATGTGCGCGCCGGGGCGGTGATTCTTCCAGCCGGACGGCGGCTTGCGGCTCAGCACCTGGCGCTGGCGGCCGCCGTCGGGTTGACGCAGCTCACAGTGCGCCGGCGCGTACGGGTGGCGATGTTCTCGACCGGCGATGAGATCGTCGAACCCGGCTCGACACGCCCGGGTCCGGCGCTGTTTGATTCCAATCGTTATCTGCTCGACGGCCTGCTGGCCCGGCTGGGCGCCGAGGTAACGGATCTCGGCATCCTGGCGGATCAGCCCGAACACCTGGGCGCTGCCCTCAAAGACGCCGCCGCGGTTCACGATCTGGTGCTCACCTCCGGCGGCGTTTCGACCGGCGAAGCCGATCACGTGCGCGACGTGGTGGAAGCGATCGGCCGGCTGGTATTCTGGCGCGTCGGCATCAAGCCGGGCCGTCCGGTCGCCATGGGGATCATTCCGGCAGGGCCGAACGGAAACGCAGCTTTTGTCGGACTTCCCGGCAATCCGGCGGCTGTGTTCGTCACCTTCGTGCGGGTCGTGCGGCCGTTGCTGCTCAGGCTGGCCGGGGCGCTGCCGGAACCGCTTGTCGCCATGCCGGTGCGCGCGGCGTTTGCCTACAGCAAGCGCGAGGGCCGTCGCGAATACGTGCGGGTCACGTTGCGGCAGAACCCGGAAGGCGGCGTGGAAGCCGTGAAATACCCGAAGGACGGCGCCGGCATCATCACGTCGCTGACCGAAACCGACGGCCTGGTCGAACTCGCCGAAGACACCACAACAGTCGCCGCGGGCGCGACCGTCGGCTTCCTCTCCTACGCGACGCTCATGAATTGAGTTCGAACCGCGCTGGTGGTGAACGCTTCCGAAACCGGCTCCTGAATTCGAGCGAAGCCCGTAATAGCCGGCGATCGCAAGCACCACGGCTATGACGCAAGCCGCCAGAAAGGCACGCATGATGTCATCTCCCAATGTCCCCACGGACCGCTGCATATTGATCGATAAACAAACAAAAGGCACGCCGTAAACTGCCGCAGGTCAGGCTGGGATATGTTGCTTTGCAACACGATCAGCCGTCGCGGCGTCTTCCGGTGTGTTGACGTTGAAGAACGGATCGAACGGCTGGTCCGGCCAGGTGGCGATCGCAATGCCGTGACGGGCGGTCCAGATTTCGATCTTGCGCAGGCCATCGACCGTAATGGCGTGGCGCAGATCCTCGCGCAGGTCGACCCGCCACAGGCCGACGACCGGGTGGCGCCACTCGCCCGAGCGCGCGCATGCGAGCGGCGTATTTTGCGCGTCGCGAGCGGCGTGCAGGCGCTCCACCAGGTCGCGCGGCAGGAACGGACAATCGCCCGGCACGCTCACCAGCCATTGCGTCCCCGGCATATTGGCGGCGGCCCAATCGAGGCCGGCCAGAATCCCGGCAAGCGGGCCGGCGTAGTCCGGGATGCTGTCGGCAACGACGGGCAGGCCGTAGCGCGCAAAGCGCGCCGGATCGCCGTTAGCATTGAGCACAATCGCCGCGCATGATCCGCGCAGGCGATCAAGCACCCGGTCGAGGATCGCAACCCCGCCGATCTGGATCAGCGCCTTGTCGCCGCCCCCCATGCGCCGCGCCAGCCCGCCGGCGAGGACGAGGCCGACGGTCGGTGGCCTAATACTCATGCCGAAGGGCCGGGGGATGGCGATCTGATGCAGTTCTCAACCGTGGAACGAAGCAATCGCGATACCTTTGAAGCGTCCTTGATTGCCAAAAAGCCGTCGCGTTCAAAATGGGATCCGTGTTCGCTTTTTACTTCATGGTCACGAAACAGAACATCATCGGATACACCGTCGCGGACTTCGATGGTTTGAATCTCCGAACAGGGTACGCTGATGCGATTTCGCAAAAGCAGACCCGGCGTTTCGATAATGGCGCGTCGATCGGTGATCGCGAAGCTGGTCCGCCTCGCGTCTCGTCGAACTCGGACCGGCAGGTAGAGGGCTGCAAGTGCAAACAATACGAGCGCCAACCCGACTCCGAAAATTGCGGTTCCACCGTGAGTAATCCCAAAACCGGCGAGGACAGTCCCGAAGGCCAAAAGCACAAGAACGAGCGGAAGAGCTTGGCGACTTGCCAGGAACCCATCCTGTCCCTTCCGCCTGCAATACGCATCGATGATCGGGCGATCTGTCCAGAGCAATTGTTCTCCAGGGTCGAGCGAACGTGGATCAATCGTCATGCACGGCTGCCTTGCGCCGGTGCTTGGCGCTTTCCTCCTCCACATAGGCGAGGTCCTGATCGAACACGATCCGGCTCTCACCCGCGAGCGCAACGAACCGCTTGCCGCGGGCGCGGCCGATCAATGTGAGGTTCGCCTTGCGCGCGAGCTCGACTCCCCAGGCGGTGAAGCCTGAGCGCGAGATCAGGATCGGAATGCCCATGCGCACGCATTTGATCACCATCTCGGAGGTGAGGCGGCCGGTGGTGTAGAAGATCTTGTCGTGCGCCGGCACCCGGTGGCGGAACATCCAGCCGGCGATCTTGTCGACCGCGTTGTGGCGGCCAACGTCCTCCATATAGACCAGCGGCTGATCCTGGCGCGCGAGCACGCAGCCATGAATTGCACCGGCCTCGAGGTAAAGTGAAGGCGTCGTATTGATCTTGTTGGTCAGCCCGTAGAGCCACGACGTGCGCAGTTCCGTGTCCGGCAGCCGTGCCTGCTCGATCACCTCCATGAGGTCGCCGAACGCGGTGCCCTGGGCACAGCCCGAGGTCTGTACCTTCTTCTTAAGCTTCTTCTCGTAATCGGTCGCACGCTTGGTGCGCACCACGACCACCGAGAGTTCTTCGTCGTAATCGACGCCGGTCACCTCGTCGTCGTCCTGCAGCATGTTTTGATTGAGCAGATAGCCGAGCGCCAGGTAATCCGGATAGTCGTTGATCGTCATCGCGGTGACGATCTCCTGTTTGTTCAGGAAAATCGTGAGCGCCCGTTCCACGGTGACGGACGTCGTGATCGGCGCGCCGGTCTGATCGACGCCGTCGACCCGCTCGGTCAGTCGCGGATCCTGCGGGTCGGGGCGGATCAGATAATCGTCGTCCAGAATGCCCATGCCGGGCAGAATGTGGTCTCGGCACCCGGTTTTCAAGGCCCAGAACCACGCTGCGATCGGTCAATGGGTATCAAAAATCCCCTGATACTTCGCGACCGCCGCTTTCACGGCTTCGACTTCGGCACCGGTCGGATTGTCCGGATGCTTGGCGGGCGGGTAGCTCCCGAATTTCAGGAGGCAGGCCATCAGCAGCAGCCGCGCTTTGGTGGCGGTCAAATTCGAACCCGCGATTTGGAACTCGTGCGGATCCGAAAACCCTTCGGGAGCGTTGCGGCCCACCTTGGCGACCGGGATGCCGGAAAATGCCGCCCGCACCATCAGCTTGTGACGCGCCTGCGAGGGCGTCGACCCATAGGGAACGAGCCCCTCGATGACGAATCCGGCAAGACGCCCCATGGCGAGCTTGTGATCGATCGAGGCGATCATGTCGATCTCGAGCTCCGGATCATCGCCGAAGTCGATGCCCGAATAGCTGCCGTCCTTCATGATCGAGACTACGGGAATCGCATCCGCCAGCAGCTTGCCGGCCGAATCCTTGACCGCTACGTCCACCAGCGCGATCCTGCCGTTTGCCTTGCGGGCGGCCTTCACCGTGTTTGGCAAAGTGGTCAGTTTGAGCTCGGACAGGTAGGTGTGCTTGTAGGCCGGCAGGTAGGTGAGATGCATGCGGCCGCGGTGAGTGACCTGGCCGATGATGCCGCCGTGTCCGCCGGTCGCCACGTAGCCGCCCGGCCGCGCATCGACTTTGGCGACCTCGCGTGCCGCGAAGAATTGCTGTTCCTGGATCACCACCGTGCCGCAGCGATTGCGACCCTGCTCATCGGCCCACACGCGCGACGAGATGAACGCGACCGAGTCGATGATGTTCTTCGGTCCGTCGGCACTGACCTGGCCTTGCGGCCGCTGGGCCGCATTGCCGCAGATCGGCAGTGTGGTGTCGATCAGGAGATTGAACCAGTAGGCGGTCTCCTCGACCTGCGGACTGCCCTGGGTCCAGATCACGCCGTCATAGTCGCCGCTAGAGACCAGCGCCTGCATGTCGTTCGTCACCTTGGCGAGCATGGGCCGCGGCGGCGCCGACGCCAGGTGATAAGGCTTGTAGGGATAGAAGTGCGTGCCCAGCGTCTCCGGCGGGATGTCGCCCGTGCCTTTGTCCTTGCGCAGATGCGCGGGCAAGCCTTTGGTGAAACCGCTCGGCGGGGCGCCGCGATAGAAGTCGACGGTCGCCAGGGAGGAAATGGGGCTGGCCATGCCGTCGACGCCGATCGAAAAGCGGTCGATCTCCTCGAAACTGCGCGATCCGTCCGGAAAAAAGCCCTGCCGCGCCTTCTCCCCCGGTGCGCCGGGACTCGCGCATTCCTCGTCCCACGGATTGCCGTCGACCTGGATCGCCATGTAGGGCATCGGATAGAGCCCGTCGTCTGGATGCAGTTCGATTTCGTAAACCGCCTTGTCGTCCTGACTTGCGCGGGTCTTGCGAAACGTCCCGTCGGCGCCGAGATAGCCATCCGGCGGCGCATAGAGTTCGGCCATGTCGGCTTCGAGCGGATGCGCTGAGAATTGTTCCACGTAAACCTTTGCGGGGGCGGCGAGGCGCTGCGCGCGCAACCCATCGAACACCGGCACTGTGCCGTCCGGATTCTTGCGCGGCGGCAGGCCGTATTTGAGCCGCGCCTTGTTGGAGGTCACGAGCGGCGGCGTATTTTGAATCGTTGCGGTCGGGCCGGCCAGATGAGCGATGCGCGTCTTCGGTTTGAGTGCCATTGGGTCTCGTCCTCCACGCTCGTCACGTCCGGCGGCGTCTGATTGATACTGATCCTCTGAGCTGAGCTGTGGCGGCGCCCTACGCCGCGTCCTTGGTCGGATGCACGATCGACTTCTCGATCATCACATGGATGCCCTTGGAGCCGTTGACTGCCTGGGTGACGCGCAGGTCGGCGGCGAGACTGCAAAGCGTGTAGGCATCCTCGCGCGACAGGTTCGCCTTTTCTCCGAGCAGCACGATCATGTCGCGCAGCGCCATGACCGTGCATTGGTCGAGATCCGGGTCCATGCCCATGGTGATGTAGTGTGTCGGCGTCTCGGCGCGCGGATAGGTGAAGTGCAAATCGTTGCGCGCGATGAACTGGAAGCGGCCCTGCAGCGCGGTCTCGATCGCGGTCACGCAGACTTCGCCGTCGCCCTGGACGCCGTGTCCGTCGCCGCACGAGAACAGTGCGCCGTCGCGAAACACCGGAAGATAGAGCGTCGCACCGGCGCCGAGCTCCTTGTTGTCGAGATTGCCGCCCATGGCGCGCGGGACAATGGAGGTGATGCGGCCCCAGGGCAGCGGCGGCGCCACGCCCATTACGCCGAAGAACGGCGCAAGCTTGAGCTCCAGGCCCCAGGGCATCGTCCCGACCATGCGGGCTTTGTCGAGCGGAATGA
Organism: uncultured Alphaproteobacteria bacterium; assembly: GCA_963833605.1. Classification (GTDB taxonomy): domain Bacteria; phylum Pseudomonadota; class Alphaproteobacteria; order Rhizobiales; family Xanthobacteraceae; genus JAFAXD01. The sequence goes on along the minus strand of CAWHYZ010000026.1, from coordinate 244,761 downwards.
TGATGTTGCGCGGCTCGTCAAAGTCATCCGGCAAGGCCCCGGCCAACGGCCGGATCAGGTTATGTCCCCAGTCCTGGCGTAACTGGACGTCGAGAATCCGCACCTCGATCACGTGCCCGGGCGTAGCGCCTTCCACGAAAATCGGCCCGGTCAGGATGTGCGGTCCCGGGCCGCGCTCGCTGCGCGCATGAATCTCTTTCAGCTCCGGCGGAATGTGGAACTTGTTGGGGTCGGGCAGGAACTCCGGATTGCCCGATACGCAGTCGACGGTGACCTCGTCGCCGCTTTTCACTGTGAGAACAGGCTTTTGCTTTGGGTCGAAGTAACCCCAGTGACAGGTGGCAGGGCCGGCTTTGAGATGGTGGTGGGTCACCGCGGGCATCCTTTAGCTCGTCCGATGTGCGAGAGCGCCACGCAATATCGCCGCCGTGGCCGGACGGTTTGGTGAGGCGAAAGCAGGCAGGTGCAGCTAACAAACGTACACAAACTGCACTTTGCCTAGCAATGCTGCGGTGCGCGGAAATGTTGGGCAGTGCGTTTCCTTCAGAGCCTGCGAAATCATTCGGATTTGCAAAAATCGGCTTCGATTTCAGCCGCTAAGGCCATCGAACAATTCTTGGGCGACCGCGCCGGAAACCTCATCAGCGCGCGCATCGGGCTCCAAATTCGCCGATGCCGGATGCCTGCTGTCGGCGGTTTGGCAACTGGCATTGCCTTTGCACTGCAGCATCGAGAGATGCATCGCGCAATCCGCTCCTTCCGACCGAGGAGGTATGTCCCGGTGTTGAACTCTCACTCCCGAACCCTGCTGACGCTCGCTGCATTGGCGCTTGCTGTGGCCGTCGCCAGCGCTCCGACCAAGCCCGCTCACGCCGAAGCGGTGCTCCGTATCGCAATGACCGCCGGCGACATCCCGGATTGGACCGGCCAGCCGGATCAGGGCTTCGAAGGCTATCGGTTCGTCGGCTTCAACCTCTACGACGGATTGCTCAACTGGGATCTCTCGAAGGCCGGCGTCGAAGTGCGGCTGAAACCGGGCCTCGCCACCAAGTGGGCGGTCGATCCGAGCGATCACAAGAAGTGGATCGTGGACCTCCGCCCGGGCGTAAAGTTTCACGACGGCTGTGCCTGGAACGCAGATGTCGCGCTCTGGAACTTCGATCGCCTGATGTCCGACAAGAGTCCCGCGTTCCACCCGGCTCATTTTGCTCGGGCAAGGTCGCGTACCAACGACATCGATCGCGTGGAAAAGATCGATGACATGACCATCGCGATCTACTCCAAGCAGGTCACATCGCTCCTTCCCTACAACCTGCCATTCATCCTGATGATGTCGAAGTGCGCCATGGAGAAGGCCGGCAACGACTACAAGGTCTACGCCAACGCGCCGGCCGGAACCGGGCCGTACCGCTTCGCCAAGGTCGTTCCGCACGAGCGCCTCGAACTCGTGCGCAACCCCGATTACTGGGATCCCAACCGAATTCCCAAGCACGATCGTGTCGTGCTGCTGCCGATGCCGGAGGCAACGACGCGCGCCGCTGCGCTCTTGACCGGCCAAGTCGAGCTGATCGAGGCGCCGTCACCCGACATGATTCCGCGACTCAAATCCGCGGGCATGAACGTGATCACCCACCCCTATCCGCACATCTGGCCGTACCTGCTCAACTTCCAGCGTGGTCCGTTCATGGATCTGCGCGTTCGTCAGGCCGCGAACTACGCGATCAATCGCGACGAAGTGGTGGAGATGCTCGGCGGCGTCGCGATCCCGAGCTACGCCACCTACACGCCCTACCAGAAGAACTATGGCCATCCATTCGAATACAAATGGAATCCGGAGAAGGCGACCGCGCTGCTCAAGGAAGCGAATTGCTATCCGTGCAGCATTACGGTTGCGATCTCGACCTCGGGCTCCGGCCAGATGCAGCCGTTGCCGATGAACGAGCTCGTGAAGGCGCAGCTCGAGGCGGTCGGCTTCAAGGTCAAGTTCGACGTGCTCGACTGGAACACCGTCCTCGATGCGTTTATCAAGGGCTGGCAGAAATATCCGCAATATGACGGCGTGAACTTCAGCAACGGCGCAATCGATCCGCTCAGCGGGATCATCAAGCCGTTCACGACCGCCAACCGAACGCCATTGGGCCCGAACTGGGGTTGGTACGAGAACAAGGAGGTCGACGCGCTCGCCGATCGGGTGCTCAACAGCTTCGACGAGACCGAACAGGACAAGCTGCTGACGCAGATCCATGAGATCAGCACCAAGGACGCCGTGCGTGTCTTTATCGTGTCCGACCTCAATCCGCGCGCCCTGTCGCCGCGCCTGAAAGGCTTCGTGCAGGTGCAGTCCTGGTTCCAGGACATCACGCCGATCGTTGTGCAGGGGGCGACGAATTAACAAGCGGGCGCACAAGTCTGGTGTTCTTGTTGTGGCGCGACAGAACCTCTGCTTCGTCATGCGCGGGCTTGTCCCGCGCATCCCGCTTATGAAAGCACTGTGCTCTCCTAAGCGAGATGGCCGGGACGAGCCCGGCCATGACGAGGCCGTGGGTTTGTAATTCGGGAGACCGCGATGTGGCTCTACGTCGCCCGGCGCATCATCCTCGTGATCCCGATCGCGATCGGCGTCTCGATCGTCTGTTTCGCACTCGTCTACCTGGCGCCCGGCGACCCGATCCAGTCGATGATGCCGGCGGACGCCAGCAAGGCCGACATCGAGTTGATCAAGCGCGCGTATGGCTTCGATAAGCCGATCCCGCTGCAGTATCTGAACTGGCTCCTGCGCGCCGTCTCGGGCGACCTCGGCATTTCGCTGCAGACCCACCAGCCGGTATTCGGCGAGGTGATGCGGGCCTTGTCCAACACGGTTGTGATCGCGTTCGGTGCCGTCGTGCTCGCCTTCAGCTTTGCGGTCGTGCTTGGCACGCTCGCAGCCTGCAACATCGGCCGTCCCATCGACCGGGTCGCCACCGGAATTTCAGTCATCGGCGTGAGCGTGCCCAATTACTGGCTCGGCATTGTCCTGATCATCGTGTTCGCGGTGCAACTCGGTCTTGCTGCCGGCGACCGGAATGGGCTCGAAAGGCTCTCAAAGCTTCGACTTCACCCAATGGGAGCAGCTCAAATACGCGATCCTGCCGATCGTGACCCTGTCGTTCGTGCCTCTCGGCGTCATCATGCGCAGCACACGCTCCGCTGTGGCGGACGTACTGGCGCAGGACTTCGTGCAGATGCTGCGCGCCAAGGGGCTCGGCTCGGCTGCGGTCGTGCGCCACGCCGTGCGCAACGCGTTGCCGCAGATCCTCGCTGTCATGGGGCTGCAGTTCGGCTACCTGGTTGGCGGTTCGATTCTGATCGAGACGATCTTCACCTGGCCGGGCACCGGATTTCTGCTCAGCAAGGCGATCCTCACCCGCGACATTCCGCTGCTGCAGGGCACGATCCTCATTCTCTCGCTCAGTTTCGTCGCCACCAATCTGGTCGTCGACCTGCTGCAGACGGCCGTCGATCCACGCATCCGGCGCGCCTGATTCACATGACCGACGTGACCGTCAATACCGGGGATTTTGGGCTCGCCGAGCCGAGCACGCCGGTGAAGGCGCGCGGCTATCTCGCGACCGTCCTGCGACGGCTGCGCTACGACTACGTCACGTTGTTCTTCATGGCGGTGATCGCGCTCAATCGTGCTGACCGCGGTCTTCGCGCCGCTACTGGCGCCGTTCGATCCCAACAAGACCAGCATGATCTATCGCCTCAAGCCGATCGGCTACAAGAATTTCCTGCTCGGCACCGACGAACTCGGCCGCGACATGGCCTCGCGGCTGATCTGGGGCGGCCGCGTGTCGCTGGTCATGGGCATCACCCCGGTTTGCATCGCCAGCATCATTGGCGGTCTCCTCGGCCTGCTGGCCGGCTTTTTCGGCGGCCGCCTCAACATGATGATCATGCGCACGGTCGACGTGTTCTACGCTTTTCCTTCGGTGCTGCTCGCAGTCGCAATCTCGGGCGTCATGGGCGGCGGCATGGCGAACGGCCTGGTGGCGCTGTCGCTGGTGTTCATCCCGCCGCTGTGCCGCATTTCCGAGACCGCGACCACCCAGGTGCGCAGCCTCGATTTCGTCGAGGCAGCGCGCGCCAGCGGCGCCTCCGGCCTCTCGATCATCCTGCACCACATCGTGCGCAATGTCGCCGCGCCCGTGTTCATCTACGCGTCGAGCCTGATCTCGGTGTCGATTCTGCTCGCGGCCGGCCTGTCGTTCCTGGGGCTCGGGGTCGAGCCGCCGACGCCCGATTGGGGCCAGATGCTCTCCAACTTGCGCCAGGCGATCTACGTGCAGCCGCTGATCTGCGCATTGCCTGGCCTTGCGATCTTCATCACCTCGCTCTCATTCAATCTGGTCAGCGACGGCCTGCGCCAGGCCATGGACGTGAAGGGCTGAGCAAGAATGGCGATCCGCCGGACATCGACGCAAGCGACATCGGTTCGAAACCGTTGCTCCCGGCGATCCGCGCGACCGTGGCGGCAAGGCGCAGCCGCTGCTGATCGTCAACGGTCTGAAGAAGCACTTTCCGGTCCGCGGCGGCATTTTCAATCGCACGCTCGGCGCGGTACGCGCCGTCGATGACGTGTCGTTCGTCATCCTCAAGGGCGAAACGCTGGGCATCGTCGGCGAGTCAGGTTGCGGCAAGTCCACGCTCGCGCGGCTGCTGATGAATCTGATCCCGCGGACCGCTGGGGAACTGATCTTCGACGGCGACGTGGTCGGCGAACTGGGCGGCATCTCGCTGCGCGAGCTGCGCCGCAACATGCAGATGGTGTTCCAGGACAGCTACTCGTCGCTCAATCCGCGCCTGCCGGTCGTGGATTCCATCGCGTATGGGCCGCGCGCCCACGGCATGAAACGGTCGGCCGCGAAGCAATTGGCGCGCGAACTGCTCGAGAAGGTCGGACTTGCGCCCGATCTGTTCGGGGCGCGCTATCCGCACGAGCTCTCCGGCGGCCAGAAACAGCGCGTCAACATCGCGCGGGCGCTCGCGCTCAGTCCGCGGCTTCTCATTCTCGACGAAGCCGTCTCGGCGCTCGACAAGTCCGTCGAGGCCCAGGTGCTGAACCAGCTGCGCTACCTCAAGCGCCACTTCAATCTGACCTACATGTTCATCTCGCACGACCTCGGCGTGGTGCAATATCTCTCCGACCGCGTGCTGGTGATGTATTTGGGCCAGATCGTCGAAATCGGCCCGACCGATCAGGTCTGTGTCGCCCCCAAACACCCCTACACCCAGGCGCTGCTCGCCTCCCAGCTCAGCATGAATCCGGCCGACCGGATCGACGAGGCGCCGCTCGCCGGCGATCCGCCGAGCCTACTCAACCCGCCGAGCGGCTGCCGCTTCCGCACCCGCTGCCCGTTTGCGCAGGATGTGTGCGCCGCCGCGCGCCGGCGCTCGGTGAATGGGCGGACCGTGCGATCGCATCTCGCCGCCTGCCACATGGCCGACCCGGCGTCCGGTCACACGCTCGCCGGTCAGCCCGGCGCGCGCCGTCGGTAGCTCGCGCGGCATCGCCCGCGCCAACATGTGAGGCTTGGCGGATGGTCACGGTCGCAGCCAGACATCGACAGTGCGGGACCAGCTCCGGCGCCGGCCGCCCGGCCGCTGGTGGAGGTTGAGGACCTGCGCGTGAAGTTCGTCAGCCGCGACAACACGGTGTGGGCGGTCAACGGCGTCTCATTCCGGCTCATGCCCGGCGAGGTCCTGTGCCTGATCGGCGAATCCGGCTCCGGCAAGTCCGTGACCATGCGGGCGCTGATGCGGCTGTTGCCGCGCCGGCGTGCGGTGTTGTCCGGTCGCGTTCGGGTCGGCGGGCGCGACGTGCTCGCGCTCGGCGAGGCCGCGCTCACGCAGATGCGCGGCTCCGAGATTGCGATGGTGTTCCAGGAGCCGATGACCGCGCTCGATCCGGTCTACACCATCGGCGATCAGATCGCCGAAACGGTGATGCGCCACGAGGGCTGTTCGCGTCGCGCCGCCATGGCGCGGGCGCTGGAGCTGCTGCGAGCTGGTGCGCGTACCCTCGCCGGAGCGGCGGCTCGACGCCTATCCGCACGAACTGTCGGGAGGCTTGCGCCAGCGCGCCACCATTGCGGTCGCGTTGTCGTGCCGGCCGAGCCTGCTGCTCGCCGACGAGCCTACCACCGCGCTCGACGCCACCGTCCAGATCCAGGTGCTGATCCTGTTGCGCAGGCTGCATGGCCGAGCTCGGCATGAGCGTCATCATCGTCACCCACGACCTCGGGGTCGCGGCGCAGATCGCCGACAAGGTCGCCGTGATGTACGCGGGCCGCATCGTCGAATATGGCGACGCGCGCGACGTGCTGGTCGATCCGGCCCATCCCTACACGATCGGCCTGCTCGCCTCGACCGTGCACGGCCAGAACCGCGATCGCGATATCGAGGCGATTCCCGGCAGTCCGCCCGATCTACGCCGGCTCGTGCCCGGCTGCAGCTTTCGGCCGCGCTGCAAATATGCGCTGGCGGCGTGCGCCAACGAACTGCCGCCGGCGGTCGCGATGCCGACCGGCAGCCTCGCCTGCTGCGTCCGCGCGGGCGAGCTCGCCGACGCGCGCGCCCGCGTTGCGCCTTCTCCCGTCAGCCCGGGTGCCATTCAATGAACACCCATTCGCAACCGCACTGGAGAGCAAGCCATGCATAAGGTCGTCATTCCGCAGAACATTCTCGATCGCGTCATGGAGCGGCGCGGAACCCTGCACTGCCACGCCGACCTCAACCCGCGCACCACCGCGCTGATCGTGGTCGATCTGCAGAACTGCTTCATGGTCGAGGAGGTGGCCTCCGCCTACGTGCCGGTCGCGGTCGAGATCGTGCCTGCCGTCAACCGGCTGGCGGCAGCTGTGCGCGAGACCGGCGGCAAGGTGTTTTGGATCCAGCAACACCGTCAATGACTACACCGCTGGACTCATGGTCCAACTGGTTCGACATGATGCGGCCAATCCCGACGGGGTGCCAGCGTCGGATCAGGACCATGGCGATCGGCTCGCGCGGGCATGAGCTTCTATCCCGACCTCGATCGTCAAGCCCGAGGACGAGACGGTGCTGAAGTAGCGCTTCAGCGCGTTCATCCAGGGTTCGTCCGGGCTGCAGGAAGACATTGCGCGCCGCCGGGATTCGACACGGTGCTGATCACCGGCACCGTCACCAACGTGTGCTGCGAGTCCTCGGCGCGCGACGCCATGATGCTCAACTTCAAAACCATCATGGTGAGCGACGCCAACGCGGCGCTGACCGACGCCGAGCACAACGCGACGCTTGCCAGCATCTACTCGACCTTCGGCGACGTGATGGACACCGATTTCCTGATCGAGTGCCTGCGACGGAACGCGTTCGCGCAGGCGGCGGAGTAACGACCCGAGATCGAGGCTGGTCCGTTGCTTTGGAAGCGCGGAGCCGGTGGCCGTCCTTCGAGACCCCTTGCCCTCATCCTGAGCATCCGCCTTCTGGTTTGAGACGCGCCCTTCGGGCGCTCCTCACCAAGAGGGCGGATGTCGAAGGGCGCGGGGCTCCTCGGACGAGGCCAAGACGCGGGCCCCGCCGCAAACCACAGCCTCATCCTGAGGAACGAGGCGAAGTGCGCGTGTCTCGCAGGCCGGCCACAAGCCCCAACGTTCTTGGCACTGACTCGGCAGGTGTTTCCCGTAATCACTTGAAAAATCCTTCCGCTCTCGCCATGACAAGGGCGCGCCGGAGGGATGGCCGAGTGGCTGAAGGCGCACGCTTGGAAAGCGTGTATACGGGCAACCGTATCGTGGGTTCGAATCCCACTCCCTCCGCCAGGCGCTCAATTTAGCAGCGCGACTGTCAACCTCAATTTGATTTGGATAGCGACCGCACTGCGGGCGTTTCATTTGCCAGGGCGTGCGCCAAAGGCGTAATTTCGTTGCGGTTAAAATGGGGAGTTTGATTGTTTTGCGCCGAGCAACAGCGATCGTACTTTTCGTAATCTGTTTGGCAGGCATTTTCGTTTGGCTGTGGCTTAATCCCCCAACGGAAGTCCAAAGCACGATGGATGCTCCTTCGGTACCGCCGCCATTCTTAAGGAACTCGAGATGTTGCGGAAACTGAAAATGGTCGAGTTCATGGACCGTGGCTATTCACAGGGCCAACTTGCACAGATTCTCGGCGTGAGCCAGCCGACCATCAGCCGCATGGTGCCTAAGGTCAGCACCAAGAAGGCGCGCCATGAAAGCTAGAACGGCGGTCGTCGACTGGTCCGGAAATTACGAAGAAAACTGCATCCAGCTCGGTAGGCATCTCGGCACGAACAAAATCCGCCGCAAGCTGTTTAACGCCATCTACGGGCGCGGCTCTAAGCCTCGGTCGAAAAAGCAATTGATGGACGAGACAGAACTTAAAGCTAGTTACGGTCAGCAGGCACAAAATCAGCTCGACCATCTGGTTCGGTATGGCCTTATTTTGCGGGACGACAACGATGGCGCTGTGCCGGACGGAAGCCGTTACGTCTACAGCAAAGAACCCCATGTCCGCGCGCACAGGAAAAAAATTGTCCAGCACGCCGACGCGCCGGTGCTTGAGAAAAGCACGCCGACAAAACGAAACCCGGTTGTACGTGGGACGCTGGTGGTTAAACGCACCACGGTTACCCGCGCGGCGCTCAAAAGGCGCAAGCACGTCGATGTGCTTTACCTGATGGCGAACCCCATCAAGAAGCACACTCTCCGCGTTGACGCCGAGGTCAAATCAGTCAACGCCGAAATCCGCCGCTCGCGGTTTCGGGACAATATCAGCCTGCACCAGTCGCCCGCGGCTGACTTCGACGATATTCTGCACGGCCTCAACGACCATCGCCCGCGCATCGTCCACTTCTCGGGTCATGGCAACACTGACGGCGTCGCCATGGACGGCGGAGGCATCAAACGCACGAAAACCAAATTCGTGACTTTCGACCTTCTCGGAAAGGCTTTCGCAGCAACTGATAATCCGCCGGATGTCGTCATGCTGAATGCGTGCCAAAGCGTGGGCGCGCGCAAATCGCTTCTCGGCACCGCCAAGGCCATCATTGTCATGCAGGATTCCGTCACCGACATCGCGGCGGTCGCGTTCGCTACGAAATTTTATGGGGCAATCGCCAGCGGCCAGTCGTTGCAGGCGGCCTTCGACCAAGGCCGCGTCGCGGTAGAGGCGGTTTCGCTGGATGAAGCTTCCACACCAGCGCTCATAACAGCCAACGGCGTGAACGCCAAAAATCTTTATCTCGCCTGATTAGACCCGTAACAGCTCGGCCCAGCTTGTCGTATATCGCGGCGATATGAAGTCCCGCCGCAACTTCCACGCCTTGCGGCGTTCGGCGGCGGCATAAGCCAGCGTGTCGCGCCCGCAATGCGTGTTAAGGCTGTCCATGACCTTCATCAGCGCCTTCGAAGTCTGTCAGCGCCATGGGCGACAGCGTGGCCTCGATGTCGCGCTCCTCCAGCATCACAAACACACCCTGACGGTCGGGGTCTTTCTTGGCAAAGCCGTTCGCCGCTTTCGCCAGCGTCTTTGTTGACGCGACCGCAACCGGAAGCCCGTCCATTGCAGGACCGTCCGGCGAAGCTCGCCGGCATGGCTGGCGAGCCGGGGTAGCCTGGAATCTCTGCTACAGATATTCCGCCCGCGCACGGCTCGTTGTCCAGACGCTTTTAACTCCCAGCAGATTTCTGCAGGATAGCGGGGAAAACCCCTAAAGCCAGAGGGGCCAGCTGGAATGAATCAAACTTTGCCAGGCGCGTCGGCTTTGCCGCCGGACTTCGTCTGCCCCCCTTCCTGAACCTGTCGTTGCCGTGCGAGTTCGATCAGAGCATCGGTCCGATCAAGCCAATCCGTAGCCTCTTTGCGAGCGTCGACTTTACGAAGTTCGGCCACCAAGCGAGAGAAAACCGGCATGGATCGCTTGAGGATCTCATCAAGGTCGACCTCGCTGTCCGGATCGAGCGTGAGTTGCTCAGTTAAATGAGCCGCCCCCTTGTTGACGTTGTCGCGCTCATCCTTTGAAAGGAATTTGTCTCCGACACCCCCAAGTACGCTGGGCGCATCGATGCCGAAGTTCTTGGCAATTAAATCGTCAGGCTTCGGCTTCACGCCGCCTAGAAAATCGTCCAGCTTTCGTAACGCCAAGAAGCTCTGCAAACGGGTTGCATCAGAGACAAGATCGAAGGCTCTGTCCAAACCGGCGATCATATCGTCGGGATCAACGTTACTTGCAAATTCGTCACACCACATTGCATACGCAAAGCAGTGATCGATGCATTCGCAAATCGTTGCAATCTGAGCTGACCGGTCATCCATGGCTGTCACCAAAGAGCATGATACTTGCATATCTCGTTGCCCGCAGACAGCCTCGAAACGCATCTCCAACATTACGAACCGGGCGCGTCGGCTACGTTGTGAGCCTCTATTCACTCCGCTCACCAAGCCAAACCGTTGCCGCGCGAAACGCGGAACGTTTGTCTTGGAGGAAAAGCTCGTCAGCGCGCTTAGGACGGTGCTGCATGATCCCGAGGTCGCCGGCCAGATGGAGCGTGGCGGTACCATCCCACGCTGGCTCTCGCCCGACGATCTCAAGGCGACCATGGAACAGGACGAGGCACGCTGGGCCGCCGTCATCCGGGCCGCCGGTATCAAGGTGGAATAGGGCTGGCCCTCAGCCCCGGAACGTTGCGCGGCAGTTCTCCAGGTTTCGCGGCAAATTCGCGGGCTACGTGGAGAAGGTTGAGCTCCGGTTCCTGTCCCTCCGCCAGATGATATTGAAACAACAGGTGATTTTGTTTTTTAGTGGATAGACCCACGTTTGTGCCCCGCATTTTGCTGGTTTTGATCACGCCCCCGCCGGTGGGCGTCGTGCTCAACGTCGTTGCGGGCGTCGCCCGCATCCCAATGGCAGACCTGATCCGCGCCGTGTCGCTATCCATGTGGGCTGAACTGGTCATCCTGTTTCTCATGGTGTTGTTTCCCGCGCTCGTTACAGTTCCTGCGAAGTGGCTTGGGGGTTGAGACGAGCAGCGAAGCAGACAGTCCTTCCACACGAATGGGGGCAGACCGGCGGGCGTCCCGGAAAATCAAGCAACCATCATACATTCGAACGGAGCAAACGATGACGGCGCGGCTGATGATTTTGAATGGTCCGAACCTCAACCTTCTGGGTGTGCGTGAGCCACACATTTATGGCTCGACAACGCTTGCCGCCATCAGGGCAAGCTGTGAGGAGTTCGCAACGTTTGCAGGCGCCCACCTGTCGTTTCATCAATCGAATCACGAAGGAGCGCTGGTCGATCTGATTCAAGCCGCGCGCGCGGAGGCAGACACGATCATCATCAACCCGGCCGCTTACTCATTCACGTCCATTGCGATGTTCGACGCGTTCAAGGCGTTTGAAGGACCGATTATTGAGGTACATGTTTCCAATATCCATGCGCGCGACGAACTACATCGACATTCGAAACTGTCATCCGCCGTGAAGGCGGTTATTTGCGGTCTAGGGCCCTATGGCTACATCGTCGCCATGCAGGCGGCGCTTCACATGCTCGGAAAACTGCCGGCCAGCCTGCCGACTCCGATCCGCGTCGGTCCGCGATGAGATCGCATGTCGCTGCATGATCTCATAGAGACCTCGAATCCTTTCGACTGCGGCCGAGCGTGCGGCTTCTGGAGGTCGAGTTTCTTATGCTGATGGATGGCCGTCTGCCTGGCGGGTGACCATGGGGTGATGACCTGGACAACAAACAGATTGCAGGAACATCGGTTTGCACGGAGGTATTCCCTGCATTCGGGCAGCCCTTCACAGGCTTCAAAGTCGGCGTAAACTGGCTGCAAGACATCGTCAGTCGACAAGCCCACGCAGTCGGGGGCCGCGATCGGCTTTGACGTAGCGTCATGCTGCTTGAAGAGGGCATCATGCGGAAGCCTAAAACCGGGGCCAAAACGGCCAAGCGCAAGCGTCGCAGGACAAGTACAACACTTGTTGACCGGCGCATTTTGCGGGTTGACTGGATCCTCCGGCTCACCAGACGACGCTGCCTATGCTTCACCATGCAGCATCAGGAACAGACCCAATGGTGTTGGTCCGCAACGGCGACCAGCGTCGCGCTTTATTACAATGCTGCGAGCGCTTGGACGCAGTGTAGCCTTGTCAACGCGGAGCTTGGTCGGAATGATTGCTGCAGCAACCCATCATCAGCCAACTGTAACATACCGGGGACATTGAACACCGTACTGACACGCGTCGGCCACCTTGCGAGCTTCACGAGCAGCACAACGAGTTTTGCGGATGTTCGCACCGAAATCGACAATGGCCGGCCTCTAGGAGTACGGATCGGCTGGTCGGGGGGTGGAGGACATTTCAATGTGCTGGCCTGTTATACCTCAAATCCGCTCCTACGCCTGCAGAGCGTTCAAGTCGAAGACCCATGGTACGGAACTTCGGTCTGGGACTACGATATGTTCCGAACCGCTTACCAAGGTTCCGGATCGTGGACCCACTCTTACAAGACGAAAGCTTGACGGAGGCCTGTCATGCCAATCAAGGTGATGGCCGCACCAAAAGACACGATGAAGCTGTTGCAGGCCGGCCTGGAAAAGCATCTTGGACCCGGAATGGTTGATGCGACGTTGGCAGGGGTTGAGGGGCTTGGGTCGCCGTATCGCGTGTTCCATCTCGGTCTCGATGCGCTCGTCAGCGGCAAACCGATCATCACCGCCGCAAAGCATGTGGGTTGGCGGGCAGATTTGGTTGACAGGAAGAAGAATGCCGTCGCGGGCGCTGAACTTGCAGTCACACGGGGCGGTCTTCGCTTTGCATCTATTAATCGCGGACCACACATAGCCGGGAGCCGTGAGACCGAGGCCGTTGCCGAGCGCTGGAGCAGGCAGGCCAAGGGAGATTATGAGTTCGCTTTACTTCGAGTACCGGGCGCTTATTGCACTGCGCTCTGGCTCCGCAGCGAAGACGGGACAAAGGATGCGTTCGTGCCCATCGCACCGTGCCCTGCGGGCCTCAGTCCCAATACTGTTTACCGCGAACGGGAGTTTCGGGCAGCGCTGATGCCCGAGGCTCGAAAGCAGCTCGATAGCCCCCGCGTTCAGTAACTTGATTTTGTCGGCTCGCATGGCAGGCTTACGGTCGAACGCCGCAAGGCCGGGCGCAGGGGAATGCATGCCGGCTGTCCGACTGTCGACGGCGCTGCCGCGGGCCATCATCGCGCTCCTCGGTTTGTTGTTGCTGCTCGGCCCGCGGCCGGCGTCGGGACAGGAGACGAGCGATTCCTCGTCGCCTGCCGCGGTCGGCGAACGGCTCGTGCGCGCCTATCCGAACTTCCTGACCGGGGTCGACGGGGCAAACCTGGTCTGGGCCGACGGCACCCGCATGCCGCTATCCGACGGGAACCGGGAGAAATCCTTCGACGAACGCCTCGCACACCCGGACCTAGTCGACATGTTTGCGCAGGTGTATCGGCTGGGCCGTCCCGGCGCCAACCCGCCGCCGAACGAGGATCCCGGCCGTTTCCGCAACGAAGCCTTTTTCACGAAGATGTATGGCGACTGCAGCAAAGGCGAGGTGACGCCGCGCATGCGGCGGGTCCGGTGGATGCCCGATCGCGGCGGCGGGACCGTGATGGTGACGACCGTGAACGGCGTTGCCGATCGCCTCGAAGCAGTGATCCGCGACCTGCAGCGGCTGCCCGCGTCAATGACCGGCTTTCTGGTGCCGTCCTCCGGTACCTATTTGTGCCGCGCGATTGCCGGAACCGACCAGCGCAGCATGCACGCCTACGCCGCCGCGATCGACCTCAACGCCTCGCGCGCGGACTACTGGCGCTGGCCGCAGGTTCCTTCAGGCCCGATCCCCTATCGCAATCATGTTCCTTTCGAGATCGCCGAGCTGTTCGAGCAGCATGGCTTCATCTGGGGCGGCAAGTGGTATCACTTCGACACCATGCATTTCGAGTATCGGCCGGAGCTGTTTCCCGTGCCGTGATGCCGCGCAGTCGCCCCACTAAAATCAATATCTTAGTGGGCTGACTTGTCCCAACATTTGGGTACCAAATGTTGGGGTCAGACCACTAGGTTCACCTGGAGGACGGGCCCGGGAGGGACAGAATGAGCGCGCAGGACGAAGCTGACCTATCTTCGCAAGATGGAGACGACGCGCGCGACCCCACGCCCGGCGAGGCAGCGCCGGGCAAGGCCGAGCGGTCGAATTCCTTCTCGGCGCGAACGACGCAGTTCTGGAAACGCTATGTCACGCCTGGCCGCGTCATCATCGTGGCCATTTTCACCGGCGCGACGGGCGTGGTCGCCAACATCGACAACCTCAGCAAGACGGTGCTTCCGATTTACAAGCAATATCAATACACGAACAACCTTCGGAAACCTTACCCGACGGTGATTCCTCAGAAGGCGATCGACCGCATGTCGACCGGCGAAGCGACTGCGGCATTGATGCGGATCGATGGTTATCTGGGACGGCTCAAGGACGACCACACCTGGAAGAAGCTCTGCGTCCTCGAAGCGACACGCAAGCTGGAAAATACGGAGACGCCGGGAAATTTTCTGAACCTCGAATATCAGCTGAACGAGGCGAGCGTCGATCAGCAGAATCGCGACGCGCTGGAGGCACGCATCCGGGCGGTCGAGCTCAGCAAGGCCGAGGACGAGGATATTCAGCGCAAGCCGAACGCATTCGAGAGACTGCTGACGCGCGCGTCCAAGCAGCTGCTGGTCAGATATCAGCACGAGGAAATCGATCAGCTGGACAAGCCGCAGCTCTATCTGCTGCGCAACGCCATCTACGGCCAGCACGGCTATGTCTTTGCGACGCCCAAGCTGCACAAGTACACCAACCGCATGGGCTGGAAGGCCACGGCGACGACCTCCGAGCTGAGCGTGGTTGAGGTCTGCAACGTGTTTTTCCTCGACGAACTTTATCCCACCCGCGAGCTCGGCCCGATCGGCCGCGGCATTCTGCTTTCCTCGGACGGCATGCCGCCGGCGGCGATGCAGGCGCAGATCTGCGCCTGCCTCGGCCAGCCCAGCCACGGAGTTGAGTGCCGTGAGGACGACGGCTCCGGGCTCGGCGTGCAGTTCTACAGCTATGTCGATTTCGTGATGAGCCTGCGCAAGGGTGATCGCGCCGAGATCCGCTGGACGTATCTCGACCCGAGCGATGTGGCCGACGCCGGGCTACCCGGATTCCTGCGCGGAGCGGGCCGCTTCCGCGCCGTCGCGCTGCAGTTCTCGGCGAGTTTGCATCAAGCGCTGGAGGCGGCCGGCGAGGGGATCGAGACCAGCGCGGATGAGTTGAGCGCGTCCTACTGGGGGGTCACCATCTCGCTGCCCGATCCGCTGGTACTCAAGTTGCGCAGCAATCCGAAGTTTGCCCTCGACGTAGCCAACGTGCTGTGCGCCGCCGCGTTCAACATCATCGAGCAGACCGGGCCCATCCTACCCATGACGGTCGGGACTGCGCCGGAGGTGATCGAGGGCAGCTCGCTCCAAATCTTCAGCAAGCCAATCGTGCTTGACGACGAGCGCCGGACGCTCACGCGCGAATACGTGGCGCGCGCCTACCCGGCGAGCAACGCCAACATCGGCCTTCGGCCGCGCGCGATCGTGCTGCATTCGTCGCGGTCCGAAGACATGGACAGCGTGTTCAGGACCATGCTGCCGGCTGCCAAGCCCGACACGAAGCTGCGCGAACTCAATCCGGCGACGCATTATCTGGTCGGCGTGCACGGCAAGGTTTACCGACTGCTGAACGACACCGTTGTGGCGCGCCACGCGCCCGGCCTCGACCTCAGCGCCATCGGCATCACGCTGGTGGGCGCCGGCCCCGGCCCGGCCAGCCCGCAGCAGGTTGCCGCTGCGGCGGCGCTGATCGAGCGTCTCAAGCAGGTCTATCCCGACGTTGGTTACGTCGTGAGGTCGGAAATGGTGCCGCAGCTTGCCGATACCGACCTATGGGCCGGTCCGCCGAAGCCGCTCGAACCGGTGCGGCCGGGGCCGGGCGAGCCGACGATGGCCGCGCTCTCACCTGCGATCGGCCAGCTCGGGCTGCGCTCGACGCGGTGAGCTCAGACGGTGAAGGAATCATCAACGGCGCTTTGCTGCCTGGTCGCGCTACTCGACGCTTGCCTCGGCCAAGACATCGCGGCTGCGACGACGATCGCCGTCAAGCGGGCTGCGGATTTCATCGTCATCACCGCGGACAGCCGCGTCACCGGCGATGACGGCCGGCCACGCAGCTACGGCAAATGCAAAGTATCTCTTCTTGATGATCGAAGCTTCTTTGCCAGCGCTGGCGTCGCTTCGTCAAAGGGCACTGGCAAAGATAGCGCGACCGAGTTCCGCGCCGATCAGGTGGCGAAACGTCTGTATGGCTCGTCGGGCGACCTGAGAGTCACTGTCAATAGATGGGCGGAGGTGATGGAGGAGAAGTTCACCCTACAGCAGCGTTCATGGAAGCGGGCAATCGTGAATACGATGAAGAGTTTTCGAGTCCAGGACAGCGTATTTGCACAGGGGATATTTGGATCTGGGCATGAAACCATTGCCGCGTGGGAGGCAACGGTAAAGTATGATGAAACGTCGGCGACGATCACATTCTCTCACATGGCGCCTCAGGAGATAGCTGAGGACGAGGCCGGCATAAGGCTATGGGGGACAGCTTCAGGGGCAGCGGTGGTGAGTGAACTGCTGCAGGGGGACACGCGTCGTGCCGCAATCTGGCGCGCGTCCATTGCCAAGCAAGCGGCTGATAGAGGATATCAACAAGCTGATCGATATGCATTTGAGATGAAAGGCGCACTTGACTACGCCATTTCGGCTGGCGTCGACGCCGCGATAGGGGGCGACGTGGCAGCTCTCATTCTCGAGCGTAATAGACCGGCAAGGTGGTTCAACAAGCCGCCCGTCTGCAGCGACTGATGGTACGTAAGCCTGCGCCAAAGTCGGCGGGCGAGCCTTCGCTCGTCAGTTACATGCGTCGATGCACTGTTCCCGCCTGACGGCATCAAACAGTTCTTCAGCGAGTGGGCTGCCGTTCTCCCCGGTATTGCCGGCCACCATGACGACGATGACCGTACCAACGCAGGTCATGACAGCAAAGAAATCGCCGCGCGTTCCGCCTACTGCCAGGTTGTTGCGGCTGATGTTTTGTAGATTATGTCTAGCGGCTTGGTCCTGAGCGAAGTTCATGCAGACGCGCTCGTTGGGGGCTTTGGTTGGACCCTTGAAAAAGAAAAGCGAGGCCGCCGCCGCCGATTGGGTCGAACTGGCAAGCGACAAAAGGGCCACGATGGCGGTCGTTTTGACGACACGCCATATCGTCGGGTGGGACATGGATACCTCCCAAGGATCAATCGAAGCCGACGAGCACCCGCTTCCTAGACTGTCCTGCCGAAGCACGACCCGGCAGCGCATTCCGGAGGCTGTAGGTTGATACTGTCGAACCAGAACGCGGGACGCACATTGGATCCCGCCGGTACCGCGGCCGTCCTGGCGCTGTTGCGATCGACGGCGGGCAGCTGCTTTGGCCGTTTCATGGCATCTGTCTCCAGACAGGTTCAGCGATGAGGAAGTCAAGAGCCTAGGTCGTTCATGTGGGTGGTCAATCAGGTGAAACCCTCGCCGAGACCGCAGCCTGCCAGTCGGCCATGGTGCACAATTGTCCCGGCCGGCAACGCCGAAGCACCGGTCACCTCGTCTTCACAATCGCTCCGCGCCAAGTAAGATGGCAAAGCACGCGGGGGGGCCCCCATTGACCAGGAGCTGCAGCAGAATGCGCATTCTTGCGACGTCCGTCATATTTGTGAGCACGACCTGGGTCGCGCAGGCCCAACTGGCTGAGGTGCTGCCGGCCTCTCCGGTGACCGGTACGGAAGTCAGCAATTATTGCGTCTTCGAGAACAAGATCTATTCGCCCGGCGCGCTGATCTGCAACGTGACGCTCAAACCCTCGTATCCGCCGCAGGAATGCCAGCCCGCCGATGCGGCACACAAGCGAGCATATTGGAAGATCCTGGACGCCAAGACGGTGACCTGCAGCCAATAGGCAAGGCGGGTGGATTTGTTTACACCTGATGTCGACGCCAGTGTCTGAAATCCAACAATCCCGCGGCGCCCGTAGCCGAACTACTTCTGCAGCGCAGCGTTGAGGGTGTCGTACGCGGCCCGCGCTTTCGGGAACCCTTTCGCCGCCAGATCGTCGAGATACTTGTCGGCGACCGGCTTCAGTCCGGCACGCCACTGCGCAATCGTGGCGGCGTCCGGCACGATCACCTCGTGGCCGGGCGCATTGGCGCCGTCGCGTACCGGCTTGTCCCACTTGTCCCAATAGGGGCCGAACTTCGCGACCCAGACATCGCCCGAGATCGAATTGATCGCCGAGCGCAGATCGGCCGGCAGGCCGTCGTACTTTGCCTTGTTCATGACGATGAAGAACGCCGACGTGTAGAATTGGGTGTCGGTATGGAACTTCATGTAGTCGTTGAAGCCCGGGAGCGGGTTGCCCCAATTGGTGACAATGCCGTCGAGCTTACCCTCCTTCACCGCCGGCATCACGTCATTGACCTGCAGCACGACCGGCTCGGCCGCGACGTGGTTGAGGGCGGCCGCCACCGTATCATTGGCCACGCGGAGACGCAGACCCTTGAGGTCGGACAGATTGACGACGCGCTTGTCTTTGGTGTGGATCAGTCCGGGATTGTGCACGAACAAGGCGAGCAGCTTGTAGTCCTTGTATTCGTCCGCGAGCGTGCCGTCGCGGTAGAGGCCCCACAGCGCCTGCGAGCCGCGCAGCGCGCTCGGGACCATGAACGGAAGCTCGATCACCGACGAGCCTGGAAACCGACCGCCCTCGGCGCCGCGCAGTCCAAGCGCGATATCGACCTTGCCATCCTTTGTGTTTCCCGCCTGTTCGGTGACCTTGCCGAGCGGCGAGGTCCCATTGAGGATTTCGACCTTCACCTGTCCGTTGGTCTTGGCCTCGAGCTCCTTCGCCCATGGCTCGACCACGTCGACCTGGAAAAAGCTGGTCGGCCCGAGGAAATGACTGAACGTGAGCGTGACGGGATCGGCCGCCGACTGGGCAATCCCCAGTGACAGCGAAGCAAGCAACGCTGCGATAGAAATGTGAAAACGCCGACCCATGTCTTCCTCCGTGCCGCAGCAGGCAAAAAATTGCCACATGATCGTTGTTGCACGCGGGACGCATCATGATCAATACGCGAGCTCGAGGCCGAGCCTCGTGAGCCGCAGACCTGACAGTCCACAGCCGAGGAGGATCGATTGGATTGCCGTTTCCACAAGTTTCGCAAGATCGATGGATAGAACTAGATGGATGGCTGCTGGCGCGAACTTGATATCTTAGACGCCTGCTTTTGTGGTCGTTCGCGGCCGGCATCCAGACCTTGCGTGCACGTCGCGACAAAACGCGAAAATATCCCTGAACGGACATGCGTCGAATTGCCGGTATTCCTCCAGTCCGGGCAAGCTTGGGTCCTTCCACGGTGCCGGCTTTGGCCGTTATGATGCGCGCAGGTCAACCTGTGGCGCTCACATGATCGGCGAACGTTGATTGCACTTGTCGGTGGCGCGGCAACGCTCTTCCGCCGCGTCATGGCAAGGGTTGTGAAAATCGGGAAAAGGAGGATGCCATGGCCATAAGCGTCAAACAGATGATGGAAGCGGCCAACGCCGCAGTGCCGCGGATCACGCCGGCGCAGGCGCGCGAGATGATTGCCAAGGGCAACACGCTTGTTGTCGATGTGCGCGACGCTTCCGAAGTGGAAAAGAGCGGCAAGGTGGCCGGCGCTCTGCACGTCTCGCGTGGTATGTTGGAATTCCGCGTCGATCCGGAGTCGCCCTACTATGACAAGAACTTCGCCAAGGACAAAACCCTCATCCTCTATTGTGCCTCTGGCGGGCGCTCGGCGTTGAGCGGTAAGCTGCTCAAAGACATGGGTTACGATCAGGTCTACAATCTCGGCGCCTTCAAGGATTGGGCCGAAGGCGGCGGCCCCGTCGAAAAGCCGATCGAGCCTGGCACGTGAGTGCTCCGGCCAGTTTACTGGCCGGAGAAATTCAAACGGGCCTCAGAGGCCGATGCCTCATTTTCCGAACAATTGCATTGCCTCATCCGCGAGCACGCCGCCGGTGATCGAGATGGGAACGAACGATGTTTTGGCCGCGATCTCACGGCACGGAATCATGATCTGATCGATCTTGGTTGCGAGTTGATCGATCGACGCCGCATAGACCAGCCGCCCGAAGTGGCACCACAAGATCGCTCCCATGCACATGGCGCAGGGCTCGCCCGAGGTGTAAAGCGTGGCGCCCCGGAGCGCCGCGCTGCCGCGCTCCGCCAGGCCGTGTCGGATCGCTTGCATTTCGCCGTGTGCGGTCGGATCGTCGAGCTGCCGACCGAGATTGCGACCGCGCGCGATCACCTGCGCACCGCTCACGATTACCGCGCCGAACGGAAAATCGCCTCGGCTGGCTTCCTCGATCGCCATGCGCATGAACCGTTCATCCTCGGCGGCGGGCGCCGCTTTCGTGGCCGGTTGGGCCCACGCCGCCGGTATGGTTGCGGCGCCGATGAGTCCCGCCATCATGGCACGCCGGCTTGGACGGACCGGGGCGCAGTGCGGGCAGTTGGTATGCGGATTCATGGTTTCATCTTTCGTTTGCGCCTTGACGCTAACAGATTCTCGGTCGCCGCGATCGCGGCTCCCCCGCCGCGACGCACCTAAATCAGGGTCGGTTCCGCGCGCCTGGTCGCGCACTGCGCCGCGCTCATGTATAGTCGACGCCATTATGACGCGACGCCATGCGGGGAGGCCGGATTGCCACTGAGGCGCATTCCCATTCACACAAGCGTCAAAGGTGCCTTGGCACAGTCCGAGGATTGGTGGACCCTGGTGGTCAACACGGATACCGGGGAAAAACTGGTCGAACACGATTGGTCGCACGGTAATCCTTACAAGGCCAAGAGTGAATCGTCCGGCACCGAAACGGTGTCAGTCGAAGACTTTCTCAAGGGCGATAACAATGTCGAGGCCCAATTGAAACTTAAAAGCCTGCTTGAGGAATTGGATTGATGATCTGCGTGCTGGTGCCAGCGCTCCCCCTGCTCGCGGCGGGCGCCACAAGAGCCATCATCCGGCATCGATGAACCCATCGGGATATCGATGATTTCGGGAAAGCGCCTGTTGCTCGAAGTGCTGCGCCAGGAGGGCGTGGATTACATCTTCGGCAATCCAGGCACGACCGAGCTGCCGCTGATGGACGCACTCGCGGTCGAGCCGCGCATTCGCTACGTGCTCGGTCTTCAGGAAGCAACGGTACTGGGCATGGCTGATGGATTTGGGCAGGCATCCGGGCGCCTCGCCGTCGTCAGTCTTCACGCCGCGCCAGGCCTCGGCAACGCGATCGGTGCACTCCACAATGCGCAAAAGGCTGGCGTGCCGATGCTGGTGACTGCGGGTCAGCAAGACCTCAGCTACAATTTGACTGAACCGAACCTGTGGGCCGAACTGCCGCCGATCGCGCAACCCTTCGTCAAATGGGCGTATGAACCGCGCCGATTGGCCGACTTGCCCCAAGTCATACATCGCGCCGCCAAAACGGCGCTCGCGCCGCCGACCGGGCCAGTCTTTATCTCGCTGCCGGCCGATTTGTTGAATGCAGAGGGCGATGTCGAACCCGGCTCGCCGACCCGCATTGGAACGGCGATACGCGGCGATGCGCAAGCGATCGCGCGGGCGGCCGCTCTGCTGGCGCGGGCCGAGCGTCCCGTCATTGTTGCTGGCGACGCGGTCGCGCAATGCTGTGCGCAAGCGGAACTCCTGGCACTCGCGCAAGCCGTCGGCGCGCCGGTCTACGTCGAGGGAATTGCGAGCCGCTCGGTCTTTCCGGCAACGCATGGGCTCTATCGTGGACCCCTGGTCCGTCTGGCGGCGCAAATTCGTGCCGTGATGGAGAAGCACGACCTGGTGCTGTCCATCGGCGGCGATCTGTTCACGCTGTCGTTGCCGGGCGATGTCGACCCACTCCCGCCCGGGATGACCGTCGTTCACCTTGATACGGATCCCTGGCAGCTCGGCAAAAATCACCCGACCGAGGTTGCGATCCTGGGTGACCCGCGCACCACGCTTCCAGAACTCGTTGCGGCGCTCGCCGGCAGCATGACGCAGCCGCAACGCGCGCGGGCTGATAGCCGCGGCAAGGCCGAGGCAGAGATAGGTGTCATCCAACTGCAGAAACTTCGTCACAACGCCGCTGCCGTGGAGAACGCCGAGCCGATTCATCCGCTTGCGCTGATGCACACGATTGCAGAAGGGCTTCCGGCGGACGCAATTGTGGTCGACGAGGCGATATCGTCAGCCGGCGGGCTGCATCGCTTCCTCAAGACCAGCGATCCGCTGAGTTATTTTGGCAACCGCGGCGGCGGAATCGGATGGGGCCTGCCGGCCGCGGTCGGCGTGCAGCTTGCGGTGCCTGAGCGTAGGGTCGTCGCCCTTATCGGGGACGGCAGCGCCATGTATTCGATCCAGGCGCTCTATACTGCGGCCAGGGAACGGATCCCGGTCGTGTTTGTCATCGTCAACAACTCTTCCTATCGCATCCTCAAGCAACGTACCAATGCGATGAAGTCGTTCGCCGCACAAATGGACTCCTACATCGGCATGGATCTCGTAAACCCTGCCATCGGGTTCGTCGACCTGGCGCGCGGGTTCGGCCTTGCGGGGCACCGGGCTCGGACGCTTGCCGGAGTGCGCGATTTGCTTGCGGCCGCGCTGGCGAGCACCTCCGCCACGGTGATCGAGGTTGAAGTCGACCGGAGTTTCAAGCCGGTTTGAACGTTGGATGCGTTACCGATGGTGACGATATGGTCGGTGATCCCGTAAGCGAAGTCGCATTGCAGCGCACCGGCGACGCGCCAAGTCTGCCGCGGCGAACCAGGCTTCGGCGGCACTAGGCGGGGAGTCCGATGGCTGACGATCGAACCCGAGACGCCGCGTTCGCCTTGCATCGCTTCAGCCTGGGTCCGCGCCCTGGCTCGATTGCGGCGATTGCGTCGGATCCGCGTGGCGCGCTGCTGGCCGAACTCGATCGCCCGGGCGCCGGCCGCATCGACAATGCCGACCTCATGACCAGCGCGCAGTCCTCGCGCGCCGGCTTCGAGGCGCGCGCGGCCAGGAACGCCCAGAACATCCTCGCCGAGCGCGCCAGGAAGGAAGCGGAGCGCATGGCGGCCCAGGGCGAAGGCATGAGCGAGGAGGCCGCCAAGATGGCGGATCCCGCCAAACCCGTCGCGGCGCCGCAGGCCGGGCAGACGCCGACACCCGAGCGGCTCTATTTTCTGAAGGAAGTGAAAGCGCGGCTCGACGCCGCGCTCCTGGCTGAGATCGGTTTTGCCGAGCGTCTGGTTTGGTTCTGGTCGAACCATTTCTGCGTCTCGACATTGGTGGTGCCCAACATGGCCGGCGGCTACGAGCGCGAAGCCATCCGCCCGCATATTCTCGGACGCTTTGCCGATCTCCTGCTCGCCGCCGAAGGTCATCCGGCGATGCTGGTCTATCTCAACAACGAGGTGTCGATCGGGCCCAACTCGGTCGCCGGCATCAATCGCACCCGCGGGCTCAATGAGAATCTCGCGCGTGAAATCCTGGAGCTGCATACGCTCGGCGTACGCACCGGCTATACCCAGGTCGATGTTCTGAATTTCGCCAAGGTGCTCACCGGCTGGACCATCATCCCGCCCAACGACAATCCCGAGCACGGCGCCGAGTTCATCTTCAACAAACGCATGCACGAGCCCGGGCCGCAGCAGGTGATCGACAAGACCTACGCGGACAGCGGGGTCGAGCAGGGCCGCGCGGTGCTGGCCGATCTCGCCCGCTATCCGGCGACCGCGGCCCATGTCGCCACCAAGCTGGCGCGTCATTTTGTAGCCGACGAACCGCCCCCGCCTCTGGTCGAACGGCTGGCCAAAACCTTTCGCGACACCGATGGCGACCTCAAGGAAGTCAGCAAGGCGCTGGTCGTTTCTGACGAGTCCTGGTCGGTTCCGCGCAACAAGCTCAAGCGGCCGAGTGAGTGGGTCGTGGCGATGATGCGCGCCGCCGCGGCGCGCGGCGACCCAGTTCGCTTTACCAATGGCCAGGCGTTGCTCGGCGAACCGCTGTGGGCGCCGTCGGCGCCGGCGGGCTTTGCCGACAATGAAGCGGCCTGGATCGACGGCATGGGCCGGCGACTCGACATCGCCAACAACTTTGCCGACCGCATTGGCCGAAACATCGATCCCAACGATGTGCTCGCCAACGCGCTCGGGTCGCTCGCGTCGGCAGACACCCGCCAGGCCATCGCCCGCGCGGAGAGCCGCCAGCAGGCGCTCACGCTCGCATTCATGTCACCCGAATTCCAACGGAGGTGAGCATGTCAACCATTCACGCTGCGACACGGCGCGAGCTCATGCTCGGCGCCGGCGCGCTGTTCGCCTGGGCCTATACGCCCAAACTGGCGCGGGCCGAGGGTCGCGATCCGCGCGTGCTGGTGGTCGTGCTGCGCGGCGCGCTCGACGGTCTTGCCGCCGTGGCGCCGGTCGGCGATCCCGACTGGGTGAAGCTGCGCGGCGACCGCGCCCTGGTGCTCGACGGCAAGCCGCCGGCGCTGCCGCTCGAACTCGTTCTTCGCCCTCAACTCGGCGATGCCCAATTTCTACCGGCTCTATCAGGCAAAGCAGGCGACGATCGTGCACGCCGCCGCGACGCCCTATCGCGAGCGCTCGCATTTCGACGGCCAGGACGTGCTCGAGAGCGGCCTCACCAAACCGGGCTCGGTCGAGAGCGGCTGGCTCAATCGCGCGCTGTCGCTGCTCGCCGCCGATGGACGGGTGCGGCCGCCGAGCCGCCGCGCGCTCGCGGTCGGCGCGGTGACGCCGCTCGTCGTGCGCGGTCCGGCGCCCGTCATGTCCTGGATCCCACAGCGCCTGCTGCCGGCGAGCGACGATACCCAGATGCGTCTGCTCGATCTCTATCGCCAGACCGATCCGAAGCTCGCTCTCGCACTTGAAGGCCGTAAGGATCTTGTCACGTTGACGCGCGGCGGCGGCATGGACGCCGTCACGCCGCTCGAGGACCGGCCAGCCGCCATTGGAATTGCCCGCGTGCGCGAGTACGCCGCCGAGGTGGCGGGCGCTGCTGCCAGATATCTGGCACAGCCCGACGGTCCGCGCGTCGGCGCCTTGAGCTTCGTCGGCTGGGATACTCACATCAACGAAGGTGCGGCATCGGGTGCGCTCGCCAATCTCCTGGGTGTTTTGGACGGTGCTATCGCGGCTGCCGAAAAAGCATCGGGCCCGACCTGGAACGAGACCGTGATCGTGATGATCACCGAATTCGGTCGCACGGCGCGCATCAACGGCACCGACGGGACCGACCACGGCACCGGCACCGTCGCGTTGCTCGCGGGCGGCGCCCTGCAGGGCGGGCGCGTGATCGCCGACTGGCCCGGCCTGAAGGACGCCAACCTCTACGAGAACCGCGACCTCAAACCGACCACCGACCTGCGCGCCGTGCTCAAAGGTGTGCTCAAGGAGCACCTGCGGCTCGACGATGCGGCCCTCGCGCAAACCGTGTTCCCGGGCAGCGGCGACGTGAAGCCGATGGCGGGATTGCTGATCTAGAAGCACGATTTCTTGTTGATTTCCGCGGTTCCGTACCGCTCGGTCAAATTTGCCGTAGCGGCCCTATCGGCCGCATCGGGTCGTACCTATGTTCTCCGGCGCATACCCTGCAAGGAGAACGGCATGACCGAACCAGCGCGCATTCCGTATTACAAAGTCGCGCCCGACGCGCTCAAGGCAGTGCGTGGCGTCGAGAACTACATTCAACACTGCGGTCTCGAAAAATCCCTGATCGAACTCGTCAAGATGCGTGCCAGCCAGATCAATGGCTGTGCGTACTGCCTCTACATGCACTCGAGCGACGCGCGCAAGCAGGGTGAGACCGAGCAGCGACTCTATCTGCTCGATGCCTGGGAAGAGTCCACGCTCTACACGCCGCGCGAACGCGCCGCGCTCGCGTGGACCGAGGCGGTGACCCGGGTCGCCGAAACCCACGCACCAGCTTCCGTGTATGAAGGGTTGCGCCCGCATTTCTCCGAAAAGGAGATCGTCGATCTCACTGTTCTGATCGGTACGATCAATCTGTGGAACCGGCTGGCGATCAGCTTCCGCAGCCAGCACCCGGTGCCCAAAGCCGACGCGGCGTGAATTGACATCACGTTCATCACCTCGACTTGTAGGATGGGTTGAGCGAAGCGAAACCCATCGCACTTGGCGAACTATGACGGGCTTTGCGGATCAAGACCGGTTTTATGCCAAACGGCGATGACAGCGGCGAGTTTGGCGGTGGGTTACGGCGCTGCGCGCCTAACCCACCCTACAGCGCGCTTTGAGTCCATGCCCTCCTTCCTCACTGAACTCCTGCAGGAAACCGAACTCACCGCGCGGGCGCTGCTCGACTGGGGCAGCCACCTCATCAATCCGACCGCCCGCCTCGGCGTCACCGGCCTCTCGCGTGCCGGCAAGACCGTGTTCATCACCGCGCTGGTGCACGGGCTCATTCGCGGCGGGCGCTTCCCGGTATTCGAGGCGTTGGCCGGCGGACGCGTCGCGCGCGCGCAGCTCGCGCCGCAGCCCGACGACGCGGTGCCGCGCTTCGACTATGAACACCATGTGCGCGCGCTCACCGCGGACCGGCGTTGGCCGAACTCGACCCGACAGATCAGCGAACTGCGGCTTCTGATCGACTACCAGTCGCGCAATGGTGCCACGCGCACGCTCACCCTCGACATCGTCGATTATCCAGGCGAGTGGCTGCTCGATCTGCCGCTGCTTGCCAAAAGCTACGAGCAGTGGTCGGCGGAGAGCCTGATCCTCTCGCGTCAGGGTCCGCGCGCTCCGCTCGCCGCCCCATGGCACGCCTATCTGGCGACGCTCGATCCGGACGCCCCCGAGGATGAGCAGGCCGCGCTCAAATCCGCGGAACTGTTCACCGCCTATCTCAAGGCCTGCCGCGACGAGCGCTATGCCATGAGCCTGCTGCCGCCCGGGCGTTTCCTGATGCCGGGCGATCTTGCCGGCTCGCCGGCGCTCACATTCGCGCCGCTCGAGCTCGACGGAGAAACTCCCGCGCGGGCGCATTCGCTGCGCGCCATGATGGCGCGGAGATATGCGGCCTATCAGGACGTCGTGGTGCGGCCGTTCTTCCACGACCACTTCGTGCGCCTCGATCGTCAGGTGGTGTTGGTCGATGCGCTAGCCGCCTTCAACGCCGGGCCTGATGCGGTGCGCGATCTCGAAGGCGCGCTCGCCGCGATCCTCGATTGCTTCCACATTGGGCGGCGCACACTGCTGAGCCAGCTGGTCCGCCCGCGCATCGATCGCATCCTGTTTGCCGCCACCAAGGCGGATCACCTGCACCATCTCAATCATGATCGGCTGGAAGCGATCCTGCGCCGCATGGTCGCGCGCGCTGCGGCGCGCGCCGCGCTGGCAGGCGCGACGATCGACGTGATCGCGCTTGCCGCCGTGCGGGCAACCCGCGAGGCGCAGATGCGGCGGGCGGGCGAGCTGTTGCCGTCGATCATCGGCGTGCCGGCGGAAGGTGAGCACGCAGGTGGCACCACATTCGACGGGGTGGCCGAGGCCGCCATGTTTCCGGGCGACCTGCCGGCCGATCCGGAGGCGCTGTTCCGGGCTGATGGCGCGGGCTTTCGCGGCCTCACCACGGTTGCGCCCGATAACGCGGATTTTCGTTTTTTGCGCCTGCGGCCGCCCCAGCTCGAACTGACCGATGACGGCGTGCCGGCATTGCCCCATATTCGGCTCGATCGCGCGCTGCAGTTCCTGATCGGAGATCGGCTCGCATGACGGAGCGCCCCCGCAAGCCCGCCGCGTTCAGGCTGGATGATCCGAATGTGGTGGTGACGGATGCAACCGAAGCCGCCGGGCGCCGCGCCGTCGTGGTCACGCCCGAACCGGAGCCGGCCCTACCGGCCCCGTTCGAACCGGCCGCGGCGCCCAGGCGCCGTTGGCGTTGGGGCACGATGTTCTGGTCGGCCTGCGGCGGGCTCGTCCTGCTCGGGCTCGGCGTCAGCGTTGCGCGCCTGGTATCGGACCTGTTCTCCTACTCGAGTGGGCTCGGCTATCTCGGCACCGTGCTCTCGGCGCTCGCTGTCGTTGCGCTCATCGTCATCATCGGGCGCGAGGCGCTTGGGCTCTGGCGTCTTGCAACTGTCGAGAAGCTGCACGCGCGCGCGGCGCAGACGCTGATCAGCGACGACCGCGCCGAGGGCCGGGCAGTCGTGCGCGAACTCATCGCGTTCGAGCGCTCCACTCCCGAACTCGCGCGCGCGCGCCGGAGCCTCGAAGGTCACCTCACCGACATCATCGACGGCGCCGACCTGATCCGCCTCGCCGAGCGCGAACTGATGACCTCGCTCGACGCGCAGGCACGCCGCCTGGTCTCGGGCGCCGCCAAGCGCGTCTCGCTCGTGACCGCGGTAAGCCCACGCGCCGCCGTCGATTTGTTGTTTGTCTTGTTCACCGCGCTCTCGCTCATTCGAAAGTTGGCGCGCCTCTACGGCAGCCGGCCCGGCACGCTCGGCATGATCCGGCTGTTCCGCCTCGTGCTCTCGCATCTTGCGCTGACCGGCGGCATGGCGGCGGGCGACAGTCTCATTCAGCAATTGCTCGGGCATGGCGTTGCAGCGCGGCTCTCGGCCCGGCTCGGGGAAGGTGTGCTCAACGGCCTGCTCACGGCGCGGCTTGGCCTCGCCGCGATCGAGGTGACGCGGCCACTGCCGTTCGCGGCGCTCCCGCCGCCGGCACTCAATGATCTTGCCGGCGAATTGTTGCGCCCGCGTAAGGACGAAGTGCGGGAGGAGCGGCCCTCGGGCGAATGAGGCGCTGCGGCGCGCTCGCCGATAATGCGATTCGAGATTTCTTCGGGTACCGTACGCCTTGTGCTTCCGGTCAATAAGGTTCCGGTATCCGAAGCCATGTCATTCGAACGACATCATGCGAATTCAACGCTGCCGTCCTCGATGCGGCATGTCGGCGGATGGTTCGACAGCCAGGTTGCGACGCTCTATCCCGGCTGCTTCGGCCTGGTCATGGCAACCGGCATCATCTCGAACGCCTTCTTCGTCGAGGGTTGGCGCGGATGGTCTGACGCACTCTTTGTGGTCAACCTCGTATCGTACCCATATTTGGTGATACTCACGATTTTGCGATTTGTTCGGTTTCCGCGCGCCTTGTGGTCGGACCTGATCGATCCTCGCCACGTCTTTTCGTTCTTTACCCTGGTCGCAGGGACCAGCGTTTTCGGCGCCGGCATTCATCTGCGGGGGTTCGCAACGGCCGCCTTGATTTTGTGGTTATTCGCGCTGCTCGTCTGGTTCGTGCTGATTTACTTTGGTTTCGGAGTGCTGATTTTCGTCGACAAGGCGCCCGGAGATGGCCTGATCCATGGGGCGTGGCTGATGGCCATCGTCGGAACCGAAGCCCTGGTGATCCTCGGAACCTTGATTGCGCCGGCCACGGGCGATGCCGGCCCTACGGTATTCGTTTTCATCCACCTGTTGTGGGGTGTGGGGCTGGGACTCTACGGCATCTTCATCGTGCTGTTCTGCTACCACATTTTCTTTTTCGAGGTTCTTCCAGCCGATGTGACGCCCGCGCTGTGGGTGGTCATGGGCGCCGCCGCGATCAGTACCAATGCCGGCTCGACGCTCATTCTTGCCGACACCGGCATTCCGTTCCTGCACGCGATGCGGCCGTTCATCGACGGCATCACGCTCATCGTCTGGGCGTGGGCGACCTGGTGGATCCCGCTGCTGTTGCTGTTCGGAATCTGGAAACACGGCGTCTGTCGCATACCCCTGACCTACACGCCATTGTTCTGGAGTCTCGTTTTTCCCCTCGGCATGTATGGCCTGGCCAGCATGCGTCTTTCGCTTGCCACCGACTTTCCGCCGTTGCGGGCGATTTCCGCAGCCATGGTGTGGATCGCGCTTGTGGCGTGGGTCGCCACGGCGGCCGGACTCGCCACCGCGTCCTGGCGCAGCTTTTGCGAGTTCCGGCGGTCGAAGCAGCAGCAGGCGGCTGCCCATTGAGAATTGTGCGCTTCAACGTGAGCAACACGTTGTCCTACGCCCCCGCGCGGTAGCGAGCGCCGCGCGCTCGCTCGCGTAGGACTCTACTCGCGCGTCGTTCCGGCGCGCGCAACGCGAAATGTTATCCCGATTCCACGACGGAGTAATTGACGAGGCGGCGTCGATCTCTGCCCGCTGGACTGGCGGGCGGCATCGGCAGCCGGCCCTGCGTGCGGAGGACGGGCTATGACTTGAGGTTGCCGAGCATTGTCGCGCAAGCCCTGGCTACCGCCGAGTCGGGTGCGGTCGTGCCCGGCATCGTGGCCCAGCCGCCCTTCTCGACGAACGAGCTCTGCTGCCATGAATTGATTTTTTTCAATTCGACCATATTCGCCGCGGCGCCGTCTGCGCGCTGAAAATTGTCGACGCAAATCGGCGCGAGCGCCGCGACGACAGCGCTGGTAGTGCTCTTCTGCACCATTTCCCTTGCGGTGCCGCCGGTGACCCAGCCGCCCCAATAAAAACCGATGACCATTGTTGCGATGGCACCGGCCGCTATTCCTTGCGCCAGACGCGTAAGCGATTCACCTTGTAGGATTGGAGGAAGTTGCATGGCTTGGCCTTTCAATGACAGGGGAGCGCGCTGCGCGCGCAAACGTACTGTCGCGGTGCTGTGGGCACCCGCGGTCGAACGTATCTCTGCTTGAAGTGTGCCT
Organism: uncultured Alphaproteobacteria bacterium; assembly: GCA_963833605.1. Taxonomy (GTDB): domain Bacteria; phylum Pseudomonadota; class Alphaproteobacteria; order Rhizobiales; family Xanthobacteraceae; genus JAFAXD01. Next base: position 213,823 of record CAWHYZ010000026.1, on the reverse strand, counting down.
GCCGACGGCATCGTTGCTGCCAAATGCAGTCAACGCAGACTTCGGTACGTCTACATTTTAGGGCAGCTGTTCAACAAACTAAGACGCGCGAACGCAAAACGCAATGGCGGCGCGAAAAGAAGTTGTGCTCCATGGATGCCACGGTAGCCTTCACTCGACCGCAGAGCCCAACGCGCTTTGCGACCTCACATCGGGAGGTGCCCATGACCCGTTTGGTTCGCCCGTTGGCCGCCGGATTGCTCGTCGTTCTTCCGGCCGTGCTGACGTTGGTGTTGCTCGGCTGGATCGGCAACCTGATCTACGGTTTTGTTGGACCCGGCAGCCTGGTTGGACGTGGGCTGGTCGCGATCGGGCTCGGCTTCGCGTCGTCCCAGGTCGTCGCCTACCTGATCGGGATCGCGGTCGCGCTCGCCGCGATCTATTTGCTCGGCCTCGTGGTCGAGACCCGCGTGCGCCAGCGCGTTGGCGGCCTGCTCGACGGACTCCTGCGCCGCGTTCCGCTGGTCGGCAATGTCTATGATCTGAGCAAGCGCTTCGTCGCCATCGTCGACCGCAAGGACGGCGACAGCCTGCAGAGCATGCGTCCGGTCTGGTGCTTTTTCGGCGGCGACGGCGGCGCCGCCGTGCTGGCGCTGTGCCCGCTGCCGGACCCGATCATGATTGGGGCGGAGCCCTACACGGCAGTACTGGTGCCCTCTGCGCCGGTGCCGGTCGGCGGCTGCCTGATCTACGTACCGACGAAATGGACCAAGCCCGCGGATATCGGCGTTGAGGTTCTGACCAGCGTCTACGTGTCGATGGGGATGACAGCACCGCCAGCGCCGCCGCTGCGCGCCATTGGGGCGGATAGCCTGAGCGCTCCGCGGACGTGAGCCGGCGTAAGCTCGACCAATTCTGCACGTTGTCGGTTGGAATAGGTTTACTTTGACCGGGCACGCCGGTTCGTTGTGGCCATCCTTCGAGACGCGCGGCCTGCGGCCGCGCGACCGTAGGATGGGTTGAGCGCAGCGAAACCCATCGCTTCGAGGTACATGATGGGTTTCGCAAGGGGCTCAACCCATCCTACAAGATCTTGCGCGCAGCGCGGGCGTCTCGAAGGATGGCCCAGGACTTCATCGGCGTGCCCAAAAACATTTCTTGACAGACCGAAAAGCAAAATTCAGTACTTTTGTGTTCCGGCTCACCAAGGGGCGTTTCTCGAGACGATCCTGAAGCGGGGCGGGAATGCGGTGCCTGCGGGTCCGGCTCGTAACCGGGCACTCGGGAGGCTCTTGGGATTAGCCGGGACGATAATACGGTCGTCCCGCGGGGACTGCGTAGGGGGTCCGGGTGGACGCCCGCTCCTGCGCGGATCCCGAAAGCTCCTTGGAGCTCACAAAGCCGCGTGGAGCGCCGAGAGGCGGGCCGTGTTCCTTCGCCAAAGGAACGCGGGTCCGCGTCGAAAGCGCGGACGATGTGTTGAACTTACTCGCCGGCCTCGGCGCTCCCATCCCCTTGGGGAAACGGAAAAGAGGACAATGGGTGGCCCGGAACCCGCTTTCTCCGGGCGGCGCAGCGTTGGCTGCGCGGGCTATTTGACACGTGAATCCGATTGACCGGACCGCGCGGCGGCTCGCGCGGTCCGAAAATTGCAATAAGATCGACCAATCAGTGCCCAATAAACGGGCTTTCGAATTTCAGTGACGTGTCCAGACTGCGGCTGGGCAGTATCAGTGTGGGGTAGCGTGCGATGTCGATCCTCGTCAGTCTGCATCACGCCACGCGCTATCAATATAGCCGGCCGGTCGGGCTCGGCCCGCAGGTCATCCGGCTGCGGCCCGCCCCGCATTGCCGTACCCGCATCCCGAGCTACTCGCTGACCGTCACGCCGGCCGAGCACTTCGTGAACTGGCAGCAGGACCCGCACGGCAACTGGCTGGCGCGCTTCGTGTTTCCGGAAAAGACGACGCAATTCTCGGTCACCGTCGACCTTCTGGCCGACATGGAAGTGTTCAACCCGTTTGACTTTTTCACCGAGCCCTATGCGGAAAAGTTTCCGTTCGCCTATCCGGCCGAGTTGCGTCAGGAACTCGCACCTTACCTCGAGCTCGAGCCGATCGGACCGCGCCTCAAGACGCTGCTCGCGACGATTTCGCTCGAACGGCGCCAAACCATCGATTTCCTGGTCGAGCTCAACCAGCGTCTGTGGCGCGAGATCAAGTATGTGATCCGCATGGAGCCGGGCGTGCAGGCGCCGGACGACACGCTCGCCGCGGCGTCCGGCTCCTGCCGCGACTCGGCCTGGCTGATGGTGCAGATCCTGCGCTACCTCGGGATGCCGGCACGCTTTGTGTCGGGTTACCTGATCCAGCTGCGCCCGGATCTGAAAGCGCTCGACGGACCATCCGGCGCCGAGCAGGATTTCACCGACCTGCATGCCTGGTGCGAGGTCTATTTGCCGGGCGCCGGCTGGATTGGGCTCGACGTGACCTCCGGGCTCCTGTGCGGCGAAGGCCATCTGCCGTTGGCAGCGACGCCGCACTTCCAGTCAGCGGCGCCGATCAGCGGCGCAGTCGAGCCAGCCGAGGTCGCGTTTGCGTTCGATATGAGCGTGGCGCGCATGGCCGAGAAGCCGCGCGTCACCTACCCGTTCTCCGATGAGGCCTGGGCGGCGCTCGATGCGCTGGGCGATGCGGTCGATGCGGACCTTCTCGCCAACGATGTGCGGCTCACGATGGGCGGCGAGCCGACCTTCGTATCGATCGACGATTATCAGTCGGCGGAATGGAACATCGCGTCGGTCGGCCCGACCAAACGCATCCTTGCCGACAACCTGGTGCAGCGCCTGCGCGACTACTTTGCGCCCGGCGGATTTTTGCATCACGGCCAGGGCAAGTGGTACCCGGGCGAGCCATTGCCACGCTGGGCCTTCGCGCTGTTCTGGCGCCGCGATGGCGTGCCGGTCTGGCGTAACGCATCGATGTTCGCCGCTGAGGCCGCAAAGCACACCGCGAGCATCGACGATGCCCGCGCGTTCAGCGAACAGATCGCCGAGCGGCTCGATATCGCGAAGGCGTTCGTGCAGCCTGTCTACGAAGATCCAGCCGACCGCATGATCAAGGAAGGCGAGCTGCCGGCAAACATGGACTTGGCCGATCCGAAGGTCGATGATCCGCAGGAACGCGCGCGCATCATGCGGTTGCTGGAGAGCCGCATCAGCCAGCCGGCAGGTTTCGTTTTGCCGGTGCAGCGTTGGACCGCGCAGGCGGCGCCTGGCTGGACCAGCGAAATCTGGCGCACCAGGCGCGGGCGACTGTTCCTGGTTCCGGGTGATTCGGCGATCGGCTTTCGCCTGCCGCTGCAGTCGCTGCCGCAGCTGGCGCCGGTGGATTTCCCGCATGTGGTTCCGGCCGACCCGTTCGCGCCGCGCGCCCCGCTTCCGGAACAGGCTGACGTACCGGCAGTCGCGCTTGCCAGCGTGGGCCGCGACGACCTTGGCGTGCCGCTCGTTCCGGACGTCCCGGTTCCGCAACCGGTCATGCACCCGAGCAGTGCGCCGCAAACCGCCGGCATGCCGGTGCGCACGGCGCTCACCGTCGAAATTCGCGACGGCCGCGTCTGCGTGTTCATGCCACCGGTCGAGCAGCTCGAGGATTATCTGCAGCTGATCGCTTCGATCGAGGCCACCGCCGAGGCGCTCGGGCTCCCGGTCCAGCTCGAGGGCTATCAGCCGCCGCCCGACCCGCGCCTCAACGTCATCAAGGTCACGCCCGATCCGGGCGTCATCGAAGTGAACATTCATCCGGCGACGTCATGGCGCGAGGCGGTGGATGTCACCCGCACGCTTTATGAGCTCGCCCGCCAGTCGCGGCTGGGTACCGACAAGTTCATGATCGACGGCCGTCATACCGGCACCGGCGGCGGCAACCACATCGTGCTTGGCGGGCAAAGCGCGCGCGACAGCCCGTTTCTGCGCCGGCCGGATCTGCTCAAAAGCCTGGTGCTGTATTGGCAACGCCGACCGTCGCTGTCCTATCTGTTCTCCGGACTGTTTATCGGTCCGACCAGCCAGGCGCCGCGCATCGACGAGGCCCGGCAGGATCTGCTCTACGAAATGGAGATCGCGCTCGGACTTGTTCCGCAGCCCTCGACGGTTTCCTCGCCGTTGCCGTGGCTGGTCGATCGCCTGTTTCGCAACATGCTGGTCGACGTCACCGGCAACACCCACCGGGCCGAGATTTGCATCGACAAGCTGTTCTCGCCGGACGGGCCGACCGGGCGGCTCGGGCTCGTCGAGTTTCGCGCGTTCGAGATGCCGCCCGACGCGCGCATGTCACTCGCCCAGCAATTGCTGCTGCGCGCGCTGGTCGCCTGGTTCTGGCGCGAGCCGCTCGACGCGCCGCTGGTGCGCTGGGGCACGGCCCTGCACGACCGCTTCATGCTTGAGCATTTCGTGTGGCAGGACTTCCTGGAAGTCCTGGATGAGCTCAGCCGCGAGGGCTATCGCTTCGATCCGCTGTGGTTTGCGGCCCAGCGCGAATTCCGGTTTCCGACCTACGGGGCGGTCGACCATGGTGGCGTGCGGCTCGAGCTTCGACACGCGCTCGAGCCCTGGTATGTGCTGGGCGAGGAAGGTACCGTCGGGGGTACGGCGCGATTCGTCGATTCGTCAGTCGAACGGCTGCAGGTGAAGGTCGAAGGATTGAACTCCGCACGGCATGTGGTGACCTGCAACGGACGGCGTGTGCCGCTGATCTCCACCGGCCGGCCGGGTGAATTCGTCGCCGGCGTGCGCTTCAAGGCCTGGAAGCTGCCGTCCGCCCTGCACCCGACCATCGACGTGCACGCGCCGCTGACCTTCGATATCATCGACACCTGGAGCCGAAGGTCGCTTGGCGGCTGCGTCTATCATGTGGCTCATCCCGGTGGGCGCAACTACGAGACCTTTCCGGTGAATTCCTACGAGGCGGAAGCACGGCGGCGCACCCGATTCCAGGATCACGGCCATACGCCCGGCCTGATCTATGCGCTCCCGCCCGAAGAACGCAGCATCGAGTATCCCGCGACCCTCGATCTACGGCGCCCGGCCGGGGGCCCTGTAGCGGCATGACCATGGCACTCGACGGCGTCCGCGCCCCGGATGTTCCGCTGGATCGCATGTTGGCGGGCTACAAGCCGCTCCCCGGCATTTTCGATGAAATGATGGCCCGCGACGGCACGGTGCGACCGCACTGGCGGCCGTTCCTGTCGATGCTCGCGGCGCTTGGGAGCGAGGAGATCCATCGGCGCAATGCAGTGGCCGATCGCCATTTGCGCGAGTCCGGTGTGTTCTACCGAGTCTATGAAGACCCCGCCGGCGTTGAACGTTCTTGGCCGCTCAGCTACGTGCCGCTGCTCATCGATGCGACCGAGTGGGAGGCGCTCAAGGCTGGACTCGTCCAGCGCGCCCAGTTGCTGGAGGCGGTGCTTGCTGACGTGTACGGGCAGGCCGAACTGATCCGCAAAGGCCGGCTGCCGGCGACTTTGATCGCCGGCAATCCGGAATTCCTGCGTCCGCTGTTCGGCGTGGTTCCCGGGGGCGGCACGCACCTGCGCTTTTACGCGGTCGATCTCGGCCGCTCCGTCGACGGCGAATGGTGGGTGTTGAGCGACCGCGCCCAGGCGCCGTCCGGTGCCGGCTATGCGTTGGAAAGCCGGCTCGCGCTCGCGCGTGCGCTCCCCGACATCTACCGCACGCTGCACGTGGAACGGCTGGCACAATTCTTCCAGGCCTTTCAGCGCGAGCTCACCTCACTCAACCGCCAGGACGATTCGCGCGTCTGCCTGCTCACGCCCGGTCCGCTCAATGAAACCTATTTCGAGCATGCGTACCTGGCGCGTTACCTCGGCTTCCTGCTGGTTGAGGGCTCTGACCTCACCGTGCGCGACGATGGCGTGTTCATTCGCACCGTATCCGGCGTCAAGCGCACCGAGGTGATCCTGCGCCGGCTGGACGCCGACTTCGCCGATCCGCTCGAGCTCAACACCCAGTCGCGGCTTGGCGTCCCGGGGCTGGTTCAGGCAGTGCGCGACGGCAAGGTTGTCATCGCCAATGCGCTCGGCGCCGGCCTCGTGGAATCGCCGGCGCTGCTCGCGTTCCTGCCGGCGCTCGCGCCGGCGGTGATCGGCAGGAAGCTCACCATTCCGAACGTCGCGACCTGGTGGCTCGGACATCCGGATTTTGTCGAGGAGGTCATTGGCAAGATCGATGAGATGGTGATCGCTCCGGCTTTCTCCGGTCACAGCCAGCCCCATGGTTTGGGCCAAGGCGTGCTTGGTGCCGCCCTCGAGCCGGAGCGTCGTGACCGCATCCTGGAGGACATTGCGATCCGCTCCGTCGACTATGTTGCTCAGGAAGCCGTCACCTTGTCGACCATGCCGGTCTGGCGCGACGGCCGCCTTGAGCCGCGTCCATTCATCCTGCGGCTGTTCCTGGCCAAGGTCGGCGATGGTTGGGTGGTGATGCCCGGCGGCTTTGTGCGCATTGCCGAGAACGTGGATGCGCGTGCCGTCAATCTGCAGCACGGCGGGTCGACCGCCGACGCCTGGGTGCTGTCGGAAAAGCCGGTCGTCGAGACATCGTTGCTGCCGAGCCCGGAGCGCATCTCCATCCGGCGCGCCGCCGGTGTGCTGCCGAGTCGCGCTGCCGACAATCTGTTCTGGGTCGGGCGCTATGTCGAGCGCGCGGAGGCGACCCTGCGGCTGGTACGTGCGCTGATCCATCGGGTGACCGAGCACGACGACGCGTCGGCACCCGTCATTGCCCGGATCACCGATCTGCTCGCAGCCTGGAGTGCCGGTCCCAACGATATTCCGCACGCCAAGGCGATGCTGATCGCGCGCGCGGCGTTCATCCGCGGCACGTTCGAAGGCTCGCTGCCGCATCTCGCCATTGCGGCGCGCTCGGCGGCGTCGGTGATCCGCGATCGATTCTCGCCCGATGCGTGGCGCGCACTCACCCGCCTGGTTGCGACCATCAACGTGCCGCTGCCGCCGGGCCCGTCGGAAAGCGCGATGCTCGACAGGGTGGACGCTGCACTGCGCATCATCTCGTCGTTCTCCGGCCTGGCGCAGGAAAACATGAGCCAGCTCGCCGGCTGGCGTTTCCTGGAGCTCGGCCGCCGCGTCGAGCGGGCGCTCGCCACGTGCCGGTTCATCCGTCAGTTCGGCGATGACGACGCGCCCGAAGGCGCGCTTGATGTGCTGCTCGAACTCGCCGACAGCCAGATCACCTACCGGCAGCGCTATGTGATGGTCGCGGCGCGCGCGCCCGTGATCGACCTCGTGATGCTTGATCCCAACAATCCCCGCTCGGTGGCCTATCAGCTCGACCGGATCGAGCATCATCTGTCCGAACTGCCCAAGCATCAGGCCGACGGCCGTCTCTCGCCGCCGCAGGTGATCGCGGTTTCGCTCGCCGCCGGTCTGCGCACGGCGGACGCGACCATAATCGATGACGCACAGGTCGCCGCGATCGAGGAGAGGCTGCTCAGTCTCTCCGACGAAATTGCCGCGTTCTACCTCACCCACAATGACCGCACCGATTCCGAGCGGGAGGCGCTCGCGTGATTTACGATATCCGTCAGACCACGTCTTACAGCTACGCCTCCAAGGTGAGCTACGCGCGCCATGTGCTGCGCCTCACACCGGTCGATCGCCCGGGTCAGCATGTGCACGCGAGTGCGCTCGACATCGATCCACCACCAATCGGGCGGCGCGAGGGCGCGGATTTCTTCGGCAATCACATGACCTGGATTGCGCTCAATGCGCCGCACGACCGGCTGGTGGTCAAGGTGGCGGCGCGGGTCACGGTCGAAGAAGCCGACGAGCCGGATCTGTTCGGCGCGCTGCCCTGGGAGGCCCTGCGCGACGAGGTGTTCATGACCACCGACTTCGAGTCGATGTCACCCGCGCATTTCATATTCCCGAGCCGGCAGGTGCCGCTTGACCCGGAAATTCGCGACTATGCGCGCGCAAGCTTTCCGCCCGGCCGTCCTGTGCTCGACGGTGCGATCGAATTGATGAAGCGCATCAAGGCGGACTTCGTGTACGAGATCGGCGTCACGACGGTCTCGACCACGGCGCCGATGTCGTTCGCGTTGCGCCGCGGCGTCTGCCAGGACTTTGCCCATATCATGATCTCCGGGCTGCGCGGCCTGGGCATCCCGGCCGCCTATGTGAGCGGTTACTTGCGCACCGCGCAGCGGCCCGAGGATGTGACGCTGCAGGGCGCCAACGCGATGCACGCGTGGGTGCTGGTCTGGTGCGGGGGCTCGACCGGCTGGTACGGGCTCGACCCCACCAACGCGGTGCACGCCGGCACCGAGCACGTCGTGCTGGCGATCGGCCGCGACTATGCGGACGTGGCGCCGATCGACGGCGTCGTGTTCGCGTCGGGCGGGCAGAAGATCAACGTGACGGTGAGTGTGATCCCGGTCGGCTGAGGCGGATAACGGTCGCGCGTCAGAGCCGGACCTCAGTCGTCGATCAGGATGTCGTGCATCGGCGGCGACGCAATTTCGGGCGCGTTCGCCAGATCGATCGCGAGCGAGTTCTCACGTCCGATTGCCTTGAGCGCGGTGCGCAGGCGCCCGCCGGCGCGATCGAGAACGGCGCTCGCCTCATCCCGGCTGCAGCCCTGCAGCAGCAACACCGCGAGCTTGACGCTGCCGCCGGCCTGCCGCAGCGCGCCGCGCACGTCCTCCCGGCTCCGCCCGGTCAGTCTCTGCAGCATGGTCTCGCTGCGCCGTACCAGTTTCTTGTTGACGGCCTGAACGTCGACCATCAGCCCTTCGTAGACGCGGCCGAGCAAAATCATCACCAGGGATGAGAGCAGATTGAGTGCGATACGTTGCGCGGTGCCGGCCTTCATGCGGGTCGAGCCCGCGATCGGCTCGGAGCCGGTGTCGAGCCAGATCGGATGATCAGCCTCTTCCAGCAGGGGCGTGCCGCGGTTGTTGGCTATGCCGATCGTGAGCGCCGCGTGCTTCTTGGCTTCGCGCAAGCAGGCGAGTGTGAACGGTGTGGTTCCGCTGGCGGCGACCGCAATCACGACATCGCCCAGCGTCACCTGGTGTTTGCGCATGATGCGGACCGCATGGTCGATCTCGTCCTCGGCCCCCTCGACGGATCGCAGCAAAGCGTCCCTGCCGCCGGCCATGAGCAGCAGCAGCCGGTCCTGCGGCCAATTGAAGGTCGGGATCAACTCGGCGCCGTCCTGTACGGCGAGCCGGCCTGACGTGCCGGCGCCCGCATAGATCAGGCGCCCGCCCTGCTTCAGTCTCGCCTCGATCGCGCGGGCGGCGCGTTCGATTGCCGGGCGCGCCGTACGCACCGCGGCCACGGCGGTGAATTGCCCCTCGATCATGGCATCGAGAATGTCGGACGGATCCCAAACGTCGATGTCCGAATACCGGGGGCTGGCGCGTTCAGTTTCCATGGAACCCGTGATACCGATAAGTCGCTAGGATATTACAACCGGAGTCTGCGACCTAAGTTTGTCTTGCGGGGTTAACGAGCCAAAAAATCGCAACCCGCGGTGATCCTGATTGCCGACTATATTACGTGCGCGTCGGGAATTCGTCCATGAATACAATGCAAGGCGGGATGGCGGTCGAGTTCCGCGAGGCTCCGGAGGCGGTCCGGCGGCAGGCCGAAACGCTGCCCGGTCCGCTCCGGGGGCTCGTTGAGCGCCTGCGCCGTAAGCCGCCGCAGGTCGTGGTGACCTGCGCCCGCGGCAGCTCCGCCCATGCGGCGACCTTCGGCAAGCATTTGATCGAGCGCCGTCTCGGCATTCCGGTAGCGGCAGCTGCGCCCAATATCGCGACCGTCTATCACCGCCGCCTCGAACTGCGGGATCAGCTCTTCCTGGCGATCTCCCAGTCGGGGCGCAGCGACGACCTGATCGAAACCGCGACTTTGGCCAAGGCGGCCGGAGCACTGACGGCGGCCATCGTGAACGTGGTCGACAGCCCGCTCGCGTCGACGTGCGATATCGTCCTGCCCATGTCGGCCGGACCGGAAACCAGCATTGCGGCAACCAAAACCTTCGTGGCTGCGCTGGCGGCATTGCTGCATCTGGCCGCCACGTGGGGCGAGGATGCCGTGCTCGGCTCCGCCATGGACCGGCTACCGGATCGTCTTGCCGGCGCGGCGAACCTCGACTGGGCGGCCGCGCTCGACCTGCTGGCCGGTTCGGACAGTCTGGTCACCATTGGGCGTGGACCGACGCTTGCGATCGCGCGCGAGGCTGCGCTCAAACTCAAGGAAACCTGCGATCTCCATGCGGAGCCCTTCAGCGGCGCCGAATTTTTGCATGGCCCGATCGCGCTGGTGTCGAATCGCTATCCGATCCTGATGTTCATGCCGACCGATCAGGCTGCCGCGGGATTGCACTCGCTCGCCGCCGATCTCAGTCACAAGGGCGCGCACGTTCTGGTCACGGCGGGTGCAGGCCAGGGAACATTGCCGACGCTTGCACCAGATCATCCCGACACGGACGCGGTTTGCCTGATCCAGAGCTTCTATGCACTGATCGTGCGCCTCGCCGCGTTGCGCGGGACCGATGTCAATCAGCCGCGCCATTTGCAGAAGGTCACGCGCACGCGATGAGCGCCCCGCGTCACGCCATAGCGGCGAGCTACGTGTTCGATGGCTCAGCTTTGCATCGCGACAGCGCGGTCGTGATCGAGGGGACGACCATCGCTGCGCTGGTGCGGCGCGCCGACGTGCCGGCGGGTACGCACCTGCAGAGGCTGCCGGAGGGCGCGTGGCTCGCGCCCGGATTCATCGATACCCAGGTCAACGGCGGCGGCGATGTGCTGTTCAACGACGCGCCGACGCTTGCGGGCATTTCCGCGATCGTGGGCGCGCATCGAAAGTTCGGCACGACCGCACTCCTGCCGACGCTGATCAGCGATGAGCCCCAGAAGACCGTGCAGGCCATCGCCGCGGTAGGCGCAGCCGCGAGCATCCCGAGCGTACTCGGCATTCATCTGGAGGGGCCGTTTCTGTCGCCCGAAAGACCGGGCGTTCATGATCCGCACGCCCTGCGTCGCCCCGATGTGGAAGACTTCAAGATGATCGCCGCTCCCGGCCACGGGGTCAGGCTGGTGACGCTCGCACCCGAACAGGTGCCCGCGGGGTTCATCGCTGATCTTGTCGCTGCCGGCGTGCGCGTGGCACTCGGCCATTCCGTGGCGACTTACGCGCAGACCCGCGCCGCGATGGCGCAAGGCCTGACCGGGTTTACGCATCTGTTCAACGCCATGCGGCCGCTGGCGAGTTGGGAACCGGGACCGATCGCGGCGGCGCTGGAAGCCCCGAATGCGTGGTTCGGCATGATCGTCGACGGGGTCCATGTCGATCCGGCCGTGCTACGCCTTGCGCTGCGCGGGCTCGCCCATCCGATGCTGGTGACCGATGCCATGCCGCCGGTCGGCGGACGGCAAGGCGCATTCACACTTTACGGGAACGAGATCGCGGTACGCGATGGCCGCTGCCTGCGGGCCGACGGCGCGCTGGCCGGATCGGTGCTCGACATGGCGAGTGCGGTGCGCAACTGCGTCGATCTCTTGGATGTGCCGCTCACTGACGCATTACGTTTCGCCGCAACAAACCCGGCGAATTTTCTCGGGCTGGGTCACGTCCTCGGCAAGCTTGCGCCGGGGTATCGCGCCGACCTGGTGGCTTTTGACCCCAGCAAGATCGAAGTCATGACGACTTGGGTTGCGGGGGCGGTGGCCGAGTGACGGAATCGCCCTTCCAATCGCACGTTCTGCCCATCGGTCAACTCCCACGCTTGACCGCGCCAAGCTTCTCTACAACAAGTCTCGCGGAGGCCGCGAAGGTCGAAAAGGAATGGAGCATTTTGCGGAAAGCCCGCCCCTCGGGGTTGACCCGCTGGGGGACGCCGGTCTTCCGCAGAAAATGCGATCAAGGAGAAAGATGATAGGTTTGGTGCGCATGGAACACGCACAGCCGAAAACGCCGACCGCTATCGCCGCAGAGTCTCCGGCTACGCAGGAAAACCTGCTGACGGTGCGCGATCTCTGCGTGTCCTTCCACGACGGGGCGGATTGGTTTCAGGTTCTCAAGGATGTTTCCCTCGACGTGCGGCCGGGCGAGACCGTCGGCGTCGTTGGCGAGAGCGGCTGTGGCAAATCGCTCACCGCGCTTTCCATCCTCGGTCTGCTGCCGCGGCGCGGCTGCCGGCGGAGCGGTCAGATCCTGTTCGAAGGCCGCGATCTTGGACAATTCAGCGAGTCCGAGATGCGGCGCGTGCGCGGGCGCCGCATCGGCATGATCTTTCAGGAACCGATGAGCGCGCTCGATCCGGTGTTCACCGTCGGCCATCAGATCACCGAAACCGTGCGCGCGCACTTTCGTGTGTCCGGGCATGAGGCGCGCGAGCGCGCCGTCGCTGCGCTGGCGGCGGTCGGAATTGCATCGCCGCGCGATTGCGTGGGGATGTATCCGATGAGCCTGTCGGGCGGCATGCGACAGCGGGTGATGATCGCCATGGCGCTGGTGTGCGAGCCGCGGCTGCTGATCGCCGACGAGCCGACCACCGCGCTCGACGTGACCATCCAGGCCCAGATCGTCGATCTGCTGCAAGAGCTCAGCCAGCGAACCGGGACAGCGCTCCTTTTCATCACCCACAATCTCGGCCTTGTGGCGGAGAGCTGTTCGCGCATGCTGACCATGTACGCGGGTCAGGTGGTCGAGCAGGGGCCGGTCGACGAAATTCTGTCGCGGCCGTTGCATCCCTATACGGCCGGCCTGCTCGCCTCATTGCCGCAACAGCACCATCGCAAGTCGAAGCTGCCCTCGATCCCCGGCCGTGTACCCTCGCCGCGGGATATGCCGGCAGGCTGCCGGTTTGGTCCGCGCTGCGGCTACGTGGAAGCCGCGTGCCGCGAGCCGCAGATGCTGCTCGCGCGCGGCGACCGCCAGGTGCGCTGTTGGCGAGCCGACGCGCTGGCGTTGCCGGGAGCTGGAGCGTGAGTGACATTCTCACCGTCGATGATCTCTGCATCGACTTTCCGTCGCGTCAGCGTCACCGGTTCATTCGCGCCGTGGATGGCGTGGGATTTCGGGTTGCTCAGGGTGAGACCTTCGGGGTGATCGGCGAATCCGGCTCGGGCAAATCGACGCTCGGCCGCTGCATCGTCTGCCTGGTGCGACCGACCGGTGGACGCGTACTCCATGACGGCGAGGATCCGTTCGCGCTCAATGCCGCCGAGCTGCGGCGCCATCGCCGTTCGTTTCAGATCATCTTCCAGGACCCGAATGCCGCCCTCGATCCGCGCATGACCATTCTGGAGAGCGTGCGCGAGCCGCTCGACGTAGCCGGCATTGGCGGCAGCGAGGAGCGCCGCCGGCGCGCGCTCGCCATGCTCGACCGGGTCGCACTCTCGCTTGAACTGGCGAACCGTTACCCGCATGAAATCTCGGGCGGACAGAAGCAGCGCGCCAATATTGCGCGCGCGCTGGTGCTGGAGCCGCGCCTGATCGTCTGCGACGAGGTGGTAGCGGCACTCGACGTGTCGATCCAGGCCGACATGCTGAATCTGTTCGCGGAACTGCAGCGCGAATTCTCGCTCACCTATGTATTCATCAGCCACGATCTGCGCGTCGTCGCCCATGTCAGCGACCGGGTCGCCGTGATGTATTTCGGCAAGCTGGTCGAACTCGGCCCGGCACAAGCGCTGATGGCCGAGCCGCTGCATCCCTACACGCAGGCGCTGCTTTCGGCCGAGCCGGAGCCGGCGCCGGCGCACCGGCGCAACCGGCAGCGGATCATCCTCAAGGGTGAAATCCCAAGTCCGCTGGCGCCGCCGAGCGGATGCCGCTTTCATACCAGGTGCCCGCTGGCAGTTGCCGAATGCGCGGCCCGCGAGCCGGAGTGGCGCGAGATCGCGCCTGGCCATTTCGCGGCGTGTCATTTTGCGGGAAAATCGGCCGCGGCGCCATCGTGAAGTGGTCGCGAAACGACAAGAGCAAGATCGCCAAGGGAGGAAAACATGATGAGCGCAACGGTGGATCGGCGCACAGTGATGAAGACAAGCGCGGCGGCGGCGAGCATGCTCATGCTGCCGGGCGGCGCAATCGCCGCAACGGCACCGCGCAAGGGCGGTACGCTGCGAGTATCGATGCCGTACAATCCGGCCTCGGTCGATCCGATGACCGGCCGCAACCTGCCGGATTTCAACGTTCTTTACGCGGTGTTCGACGCGCTGATCGATTTCGAGCCGTCGACGCTCGCGCTCAAACCCGGCTTGGCCAAGACCTGGACCTTCAGCGATCCAAAGACGCTGGTGCTCGAGCTGATCGACGGCGTGACTTTCCACGATGGAACGCCGTTCAATGCCGAGGCCGTCAAGTTCAACCTGGAGCGCTACAAGACCGACCCGCGTTCCAACGTGAAGCCTGACCTCGGCACCGTGGACAAGGTCGACGTTACCGGCGTCAATCAGGTGACCCTGCGCCTGAACAAGCCGAACGCCGGCCTTCCAGTCATCTTGACCAATCGGGTCGGTTGCATGGTGTCGCCCAAATCGGTGCAAGAGAAGGGGCCGAACGTCGACCGAACGCCGGTCGGAACCGGGCCGTTCCGGTTCGTCGATTGGCAGGACAACGCAAGCTTCACGCTCGTGCGCAACGACAAGTACTGGAAGCAGGGTCTGCCCTATCTTGACGGCATCAACATCCGCATCATCAGCGAGCTCAACACGGCGCTGCGCACGGCGACCGCTGGCGAGGCTGATCTGGTCCTCAACATGCAGGCGCAGCAGAAGGCGATAGCGGATCGTTCGACCAACGTGACCGTGAGTGTTGGGCCGTCGCTGACCTTCTACGGGATCTTCCTGAACTACGGCCGTCCGCCGCTCGACGACGTGCGCGTACGACAGGCGCTCAACTACGCAATCAATCGCGACGAGATCAACCGGGTGATCGCGCTCGGGCTCGGCCAGCCATCCTGCGCGATTCTGCCCAAACAGCATTGGGCCTGCGACGAGGCGACCATCAACTACTATGGGCACGATCCCGACAAGGCGAAGCGGTTGCTGGCCGAGGCGGGGTACGCCAACGGCCTCGAGCTCGACGTGTACGGTTGGCCGGATCAGACCGCCATGCAGCGCCAGGAACTGATCGTGTCGCAGCTCGCCAAGGCCGGCTTTCGGGTGAAGCTGACGCCGGTGCAGCCCGGGCAGGCTATGCAGAACTTTCTGCTGGAGAAGAAGGGCGCCATGCTGATCAGTCCGACCGGCGGCTACCCGGATCCGAGCCAATTCTACGACGCGATGTTCGGCAAGGACGCGCTGCGCAACGCTGCCAAGATCGAAGTTCCAGGCTATCGCGAGCTCGTTGATGCCACCATGGCGGCGCAGGACCAGGTAACCCGCAAGGCGGCATTCGCCAAGCTGCAACGCTTCGTGATCGAGCAGGCGCTGCAGGTCCCCCAATTCATCTCACCCAACATCATCATTGCGAGCCCCAAGGTCCGCAACCTGGCCGACAATCTACCGGGCACGCCGAAGTTCACGGAGGTGTGGCTCGAGGCCTCGGCCTGAACGCGTGCACGTGCGATCCCGGCGCGCTATGGTGAGCTCACGGGACCGGCGGGATAGCGCCGGCACATCATGAATGCTCATGGGAGGATGAGATGAAGTATGACGTTGGCCAGACCCTGCTGGATCGCCGCGATGTAATGAAGGCAACGGCGGCAGCCGCCGGGGCGCTGTTGCTGCCGGGCGGTGCGCTGGCGCAGGGGACGCCGCGCAAGGGCGGTATCCTGCGGATTGCGATGCCCTACAATCCGGGCTCGGTCGATCCGATGACCGGACGCAATCTGACGGACTTCAACGTGCTCTACGGCGTGTTCGACGCGCTGATCGATTTTGAGCCGCTGACGCTCGAGCTCAAACCGGGACTGGCCAAGACCTGGAAGTTCACCGATCTCAAGACGCTGGTCCTCGATCTGGTCGAGGGCGTGAGCTTCCACGACGGCTCGCCGTTCAACGCCGAGGTCGTCAAGTTCAACCTCGATCGCTACAAGAACGATGCGCGCTCGAATGTGAAATCCGATCTGAGCTCGGTCGACAAGGTCGAGGTCACCGGTCCCAACCAGGTGACGATCCGGCTCAACAAGCCCAATGTCGGCCTGCCGGTTATTCTGACCAACCGGGTCGGGTTGATGGTGTCCCCCAAATCGATCCAGGAGAAAGGTCCAAACATCGACCGCAATCCGGTCGGGACCGGGCCGTTCAAATTCGTGAGCTGGCAGGACAACGATAGCTTCGTGCTCACGCGCAACGAGAACTATTGGAGGCCGGGACTGCCCTATCTCGATGGCCTCAACATGCGCATCATCAGCGAACTCAATACCGTCGCGCGCACTGTGACGGCCGGCGAGACCGACGTGGCGCTCAACCTGCAGCCACAGCAGAAGGCGGTCGCCGATCGCGCGTCCAACGTGGTGACCAAGACGTTCCCGTCGCTGGTGCCCTACGGCGCTTTCCTCAACTACTCGCGTCCGCCGCTCGACAACGTGCGTGTGCGCCAAGCGCTCAACTATGCGATTAACCGCGACGAGATCAACAAGGTGGCGGCACTCGGCCTCGGCCAAGTGTCGAGCGCGATCATCTCCAAGGCGTATTGGGCGTGCGATCCGGCCACCGCCAACTACTACACCTACGACGTCGACAAGGCGAAGAAGCTGCTGGCCGAAGCCGGTTATCCGGACGGGCTCGAGATCGAGTCGATCGGGTGGCCCGACCAGACCGCGATGCAGCGCCAGGAGCTGATCATTTCGCAGCTCGCCAAGGCCGGCATTCGCGTGAAGCTGACCCCGTTGTCGCCGCCTCAGGCGGTGCAGGCTTTCATGATCGACAAGAAGGGCGCGATGTTTATCAGCCCGTCGTCGCCGTTTGCTGATCCGAGCCAGTTCTACGAAAACCTGTTTGGCAAGGATGCGCTGCGCAACGCCGGCCGGGTTGAACTGCCCGGCTTCCGCGAACTCCTGGACGCCACCATGGACACGCCGGATCAATCGGCGCGCAAGGCGGCGTTTGCGAAGCTGCAAAAGTTCGTGGTCGAGCAGGCCCTGCAGATGGTGCAGTTCATCGCGCCCGCGATCGTGGTCATGAGCCCGAAGGTGCAGAACTATCAGGACGGATTGCCGGCGACCCCGAAGTTCACCGAGGTGTGGCTCAGCGCTTAGTTTGTATATGGACGAGACAAACCTCAGGATCGTCATGCGCGGGCTTGTCCCGCGCATCCCGCTTATGGATGCGATGCGCCTTCCTGATCGAGATGGCCGGGACCAGGCCTTTGGCCGGCCCGGCCATGACGGCGGAGATTTTGGATAGGGACCCACCATGGGCAAGCTTCCGCGTCTGATCGGCCGCCGCCTGTGGCAATTGCTGCCGATCGTCGTGTTCGCTACCTTCGTGGTGTTCTCGCTGCTGCAGCTCGTACCTGGCGATCCGGCGGTGGTGCTGGCGGGCGACTATGCGTCCGAGCAGCGCATCGCCGAGATCAGGCAGCTCTACGGTCTCGATCAGCCGTTCGTGGTGCAGTACGGGGTCTGGCTCCTGCATGCGCTCGAGGGCAACCTCGGGCGCTCGCTGCTGACCAGCCAGCCGGTCGCGGAGTTGATCCTCTATCGGCTTCCGAACACGATTCTGATCGCGGTCTACGCCCTCGTCATCGCCGGCCTGGTCGGCGTTTCGCTCGGCGTGCTGGCCGCAACGCGTTCCGGCACGCGGCTCGACTCGTTCATCACCGGCCTTGCATCGCTGGGAGTTGCGCTGCCGAGCTTCTGGCTCGCGATGATCCTGGTCGCGACCCTGTCGCTCAAGTATCACTGGTTCCCGACCACTGGCGCAGCGTCGCTCACCACCGATCCGTGGGGCGCGTTGATGCACGCAACGTTGCCGGCGGTTGCGCTCGCGGTCGGGGTCATCGCCGAGCTTGCGCGCCAGGTGCGCAGCGCGCTGATCGAGGTGCTCAACTCGCAATATATCCGCACTTTGCGGGCGAAAGGGCTGGGCGCCGGCGCCGTTCTGTGGAAGCACGGCCTGCGCAACATCAGCGTGACCCTGCTGACGTTGCTCGGCCTGCAGGTCAACCGGCTGTTCTCCGGCGCGGTCGTGATCGAAGCCGTGTTTGCGATTCCCGGGGTTGGCAGCCTGGTCGCCACCTCGGCGCTCAACAAGGACTTCCCGGTGGTTCAGGGGGTGGTGCTGGTTCTGGTGGTCATCGTGATCCTCGTCAATCTGGCGGTCGACGTGCTCAACGCACTGCTCGATCCGCGGGCAGCCGAAGCATGACCGCGGTTACCGACATCAAGGCACCGTTGCCGCGCTCGCGCGCTGCCAAAATCCTGCGCTGGATGCGCCACGACCTGCGCGCGGTCCTGAGCATCACGTTTCTGGCGCTGCTCGTGATCGTGTCGATCTTCGCGCCGGTGCTTGCGCCGTATTCGCCGGTCGAGCAGGACGTGACCTTGCTGCTGCTGCCGCCGAGTTCCGCGCATTGGCTGGGGACCGATGACCTCGGCCGCGATGTCTTGAGCCGGCTGATCTGGGGCGCACCCAACTCGCTTTACGCTTCGTTCATGGCGGTCGGCGTCGGCATTGCGCTCGGTGTCCCGGTCGGGCTCGTGATCGGCTTTCTGGGCGGTTGGATCGACGAGGTCGTGAGCCGGTTCATCGACGCGCTGCTGTCGTTTCCGCCGATCGTGCTGGCGATCGCGGTCACCGGAGCGCTCGGTATCGGTCTCACCAACGCCATGCTATCGGTCGGCTTCGTGTTCGCGCCGGTGCTGGCGCGGCTGGTGCGCGCCCAGACCCTGGTGGTCAAGGGCGCGCTCTATGTCGATGCGGCGCGTGGCTTTGGCGCCAGCACCGGCCACATCATCATCAGGCACATCGTGCCGAACGCGATCCAGCCGGTGATCGTGCAGGTCACCCTGATGCTGGCGATCGCGCTCTTGGCAGAAGCGAGCCTGAGCTTCCTGTCGCTTGGCGTGCAGCCGCCGGCGGCGAGCTGGGGCGGGATGCTGGCGCGCGCCTACAACTATATCGAGATCGCGCCCGAGCAGATGTATGCGCCGGGGCTCGCGATCCTGTTCACTGCGCTCGCCTTCAACGCGCTCGGCGAGTCGATGCGCGTCGCTCTTGATCCGACCATGAAGCGGCGGTGAGCCTTCGACGCGAGCGGGATCTCCTGGGCAAGTGAATTTACGGGGTCATCATCAGGTGTCATTGCCCGCGAAAGCGGGCAATCGAGTACTCCTCTGAGTTATGAGGGGGCTCTCCGAATTGGGATGACGTCTACCCGGTACCCGGCGATCGCGATTCCTTGAGTACTGGGTTGCCCGCTTTCGCGGGCAATGACATCGTGGGGTGGGCCACAGCACCAACTCCGGCCCGTGGACAAAAGAACTGTGGACATCCCGACCGGCGAATTTTCGTTTACGCGCCTGCAAAAGGTCATCTTCGGAGCCGGTTCGATTGTAAAGCTGGCTGGGGAGCTCGATCGCCGCGGCGCTGCGCGCGCCGTTGTGGTGACCGGCAAATCGCTTGGCGCATCGAAACTGCTTGATCAGGTGACCGGCGCGCTCGGACCCCGTTGCGTCAGCGTGTTCAAAGGCATTTCCCAGCACGTGCCCATGAGGGCAGTGCGAGCCCTCACGGACGAACTTCGCCGCCAGAGAGCCGACGCCGTCGTCAGCTTCGGCGGCGGTAGCCCGATCGATGCCAGCAAGGTCGCGATCGCCTCGATCCTCAACGGGCGCGACATGACGCTCGAGGGCGGCGAGCTCGATTGGTCGCAGGCGTTTGCGCCGCGGGACTCCAAGCAAGCGCTCCTCCATATCGCGATCCCGACCACGCTGTCGGCGGCCGAATACACGCCAGCTGGCGGCACCACCAACGAGGAAACCCGTGTCAAGCGCGGGGTGATCGATGCGCGCCTGCAGCCCGCGGTCATCATCAACGATCCTGCCCTCACGGTCGAAACGCCCGACTGGCTGTGGGTTGCGACCGGTATGCGGGCGCTCGACCACGCGGTCGAAGCGATCTATTCCACGCGCCATCAGGACTTCACCGACACGCTTGCCGCCAGGGCGATCCGGCTTCTGTTTGCCCACCTGCCGGGATCGATCGGCGAGCCGGCTTCTGCGCGCCTCGCGCAGCGCGGTCACTGCCAGATGGCGGCGTGGTTCTCGCTCTATGGCGCCATCAACGTGCGGCTCGGCATTTCTCACGCGCTTGGCCACAAGATCGGTCCGACCTGGGATGTGCCGCACGGGGTTACCTCGTGCATCACGCTTCCCCACGCCATGCGGTTCATGGCGGAGGTCGCGCCGCAGCGATTCGAGCCGATCGCGGAGGCGCTCGACGTTGCGTTCGATCCGCTCAATCCGCGGCCAGCCGCGCTCATCTGTGCCGACCGCGTGGCTGCCTTCATCGCCCAGTTCGACGTGCCGCATTCACTCCGTGAAGCCGGGGTGGCATACGGGGAAGTGGCCCGGATTGTCGGCCCGGTTCACGAGGAGATCAACTTCGCCAAAGTGGTCGATCGTCCGGTTACGGGCGCCGAGGTCGCCAAACTACTCGACGCGGCTTATGGCTGAACGGCCCTAAGCCGATACCGATTTTGTTTCACGCGCGGGCATCGCCATAGTTTCAGCACTTACTTGGGTAGCCTTCGTTCCCGGATGGGTTACTCGCCACGGGGAAATCATACGTGCGACAAATCCTGCTCGCGACACTGATCGTGTGCTCCATGCTTGCGCCCGCGAGCGCGGACGTGCGGATCAGGGCAAGCAAGGGCGGGCAGATCGGCGAGTTCCTGCAAATGTTCATGGCTGTGCGCGAAAGCGGCGAGCGGGTCGTCATCGATGGTCCGTGTCTCTCCGCCTGCACGCTCGTGCTCGGCGTCGTTCCAAAGGAGCGCATCTGCGTCACGCCCCGGGCGGTCCTGGGCTTTCATGCGGCCTGGATGCCGACCGAACGTGGCCGCACGGTCACGCAACCGGTCGCCACCCGCTTGATGATGG
The DNA here is from genome assembly GCA_963833605.1 of uncultured Alphaproteobacteria bacterium. Taxonomy (GTDB): domain Bacteria; phylum Pseudomonadota; class Alphaproteobacteria; order Rhizobiales; family Xanthobacteraceae; genus JAFAXD01. The sequence goes on along the minus strand of CAWHYZ010000026.1, from coordinate 192,735 downwards.
ATCTCTATCCGTCCGAGGTCCGCAGCTTTATCAAGCGGCGCGGCGGGCTCAACTCTCACCTGATCCTGTTGCGCGGTCGCGAACTCGCGGCGCTTTATCCGCAGTGCATCTGACGTGAGCCGTTCAGCTCACCTGGCGCAGCTCGCTTGGCGGCGTGGCCGTTGACCAGCGATTGATCGGCCGCGGCAGGCCGAGGTTCTCCCGCAGCGTTCGGCCTTCGTACTGCGTGCGGAACAGGCCACGCCGCTGCAGTTCCGGTATCACGAGGTCGACGAACTCCTCGAGCCCGCGCGGAAACGTGAGCGGCATGATGTTGAAGCCGTCGGCCGCGCCGGCCGTGAACCATTGCTCGAGCGCATCGGCGATCTCGGCCGGCGTGCCGATCGCCACCCGATGGGCGCGCTGGCCGATCACGCGCTTGTAAAGCTGCCGGATCGTCATGTTCTCCCGCCGGGCGAGATCCATCATCACCTTCACGCGGCCGACTTCCTGGTTGGTATGCGCCGGTTCCGGCACCGGGCCGTCGAGCGGATATTTCGACAGATCCACGCCGAGATAAGCGGAGAGTTGCTTGACGCCAATCTCCGGCACGATAAGCGCCTGCAGCCGTTCGTACTTCTCTTCCGCTTCGCCGAGGGTGCGGCCGATCACCGTCATGACCCCGGGCATGACCTTGATGGCCTCGGGCGGGCGGCCGTAGGCGGCAGCGCGACGTTTCACGTCCTTGTAGAATTCTCGCCCGGCATTGAGATCTTGCTGCACCGTGAAAATGATCTCGGCGGTTTCGGCCGCGAGCTCGCGGCCGTCCTCGGACTGGCCGGCCTGCACGATCACCGGATGGCCTTGCGGCGAACGATGCACGGTGAGTGGCCCGCGCACCGAGAAATGCTGGCCTTTGTGGTTGAGGAAATGCAGCTTGGCGCGATCGAGGTAAAGTCCGTTCTCCTTGTCGGCTATGACGGCGTCATCCTCCCAGCTGTCCCACAACCCGAGCACCACCTTGGCGAACTCGTGCGCCCGCGCGTAGCGGTCGGCGTGGCTCGCGTGCGCCTCGCGGCCGAAGTTGTAGGCCTCGGCGACGGCGAGCGACGTGACCAGGTTCCAGCCAGCACGCCCGCCGCTGATCTGATCGAGTGAGGCAAAGAAGCGCGCCACGTGAAACGGCTCGAAATAGGTGGTGGTCGCCGTGGCAACGAGCCCGATGTGCTGCGTCACCGCGGCAAGCGCACCGAGCAGCGTGATCGGCTCGAGCCGCGATGCTGCCGTGGTGCGGGTCCAGGCTTCGGCGTCGTCGGGGCCGAACGTGGCGTTGGTATCGGCGGTGAACAAAAGGTCGAACTTGCCGCGCTCGGCCGTCCGCGCGATCTCCGCATAATGGGCAAAACTCTGCCTGGCGTGGGCATCCACATCAGGGTCGCGCCAGGCGGCGATGTGATGGCCGCACCCTTCGAAGAACAAGCCGAGCTTCATCATCACGATCGGTTCCTTGTCGCGTTCATCGCCAGCATAGTCGAGTTTTCACGCGATGAGTTGACGACATGCGGGCCCGGTCCGTCATTCGAAGGCAGGGTCGATCGGCACCCGGTAGCCGTTCGCCAGCCGGTTGGTCTCGTTCGCCATTCCGACCACCGCCATCACCTCGCCGAACATCGCTTCCGTCATCCCGGCCTTGCTGGCCGCCGCGCTATGGCTCGCGATGCAATACCCGCACCCGTTGGTGACGCTGACCGCGAGATAGATCATCTCCTTGGTGAGCGCATCGAGCGCGCCTGGCGCCATCACCTCCTTGACGCTCTCCCACGTGCGCTTGAGGCTGGCTGGATCATGGGCGAGGTACTTCCAGAAATTGTTCACGTCGGGAACGTTACGGGTCTTCTTGATGTCGTCGAACACGGCACGCACGGGCGCCGACGCCTGGGCGTGCTCGATCGGTTGCGGCTTGCTCATGGGGACTCCGGAATTGAGGAGCCATGATCATAGCACTCGGTGGGACGGCGGTGCGTGAGCTTTACTCTCCAGACAAGCGGGAGAGGTGAGGGAAACTACCGCCAGGCGTCGACCGACACCGTGGCCTTGCCGCGATAGGCGCCGCCAATGATCTTCCAGTGGCCTTGGGTCTCGCCGCCGGCGACCACGATGCTGATATCTTCGGGCTCGAACAGCTTCACCATTTCGTCGGGCTTTGCCTTCAGCTTGCTGGCGAAGGGTTCGACGCCGGCGACCGCGAGCGGATGCGTCAGCGTCTGAACCCACTGGTCGTCCCAATAATCGCGCGCCGGCATCTGGGCATTCTCGACGCACCACGCGATCAGCTTTTCCTTGCTATCAAAGCCGAGGTCGACAAAGAGCCGGGCTACGATCGGGTCGAGCACCAGCAAGGGCCCCTGGTTGTGATCGATCGAGGTCAGGCAGCGGATCATCTTCTCCTTCCAGGTCGCGCGCGGCCCGAAGCCGGAAGCGGTGTATCGGCCGCCGAAGAAGATACTCACCGTGCTGTCGGTCGGCTTGAACCCTTTCTGTACGTGAAACGGCTGCCAGGGGCTGCGCTCTTCCGCCTCCGCGAACGTGGCGCTGTAGTTGTACGCGTTGCCGAGCGTGCCCATGTAGGTGTCGCCCGGGACGGATCCGCCTTGGCCGTTGATGGACAACAAATTGTAGGCGCGGCCGATGGTGACGTTGGCGTGATTGTAGGGACCCATCGCGCCGATGCCCGCGCTCATGCCGATCTCATTGCGGATCGGACCATTGACCACAGTGATCATCGCGAGTGAGGTCGTGCTGCTCGATCGCGCCGTGACGCCGCTCGCCGCGTGGGCGAGAATGACCGGCAAATATTCCGGCTTTGCGCCCGCCATGACGGCGTTGACCGCAACCTTCTCGACCGTGATCTCCCAGAATTCGCGGAAGGAGGTTGGCCGCAGCCGGCCCACGACCTTGTCGGGCGGATGGCTCGTGCCCTTGAGCATGCGCGCCACCCGCTCTTCGGTCGGCAGGATGATCGGGAGAAAATCGGTCCAGTTGTTCGCGATGAACAGCTGCTGAAGGTTGTCTTCGGTGTCGGGGTCGAGCAGCCGCGGTGTTGAGCGCTCGAACGTGAGACCTTTGAGATCATCCTCGTCGAGCGGCCGAGTCAGCGCCTCGATCACTTCCTGCATGAAGGGCCGGCGCGAGATCGGGTCGGTACCCTCGATATAGCCGCGCAATTGCTCGGGCGAGAGGTCAACGATCGGCTGGGGAACATAGGCCTGACGGGTACGCGGCATGCCGTTGGCACGTGCGACCGATTGGGCGAGCCGGGCGAACACGTGGGTATGCAGCGCGACCGACGGTACACCGGCCTGCTCCAGCTCCATGGCCAGCCCCACGACCGTGGGGCTACAGGTGCTTCAAAGTCCGACACCCAATATGGCGGCATTACCGTCGGCGGCGACTTTGGCTCGCATGCCCGGATCGTCGACCCAGCTCTCGCGCGGCTTGATCATGCGGGTATTGACCGCCGGCAGATGCTCGGCGAACCAGCGCCGCAGCTGATCCATGAAGGCTTCGGAATTATCGAACAGACAATCGACCAGATAGAGCGTCTTGCCTTCGAGGCTTTGCGGGCGTGGCGCCAGACGCTTGCCCACGACCTTGGGCGGATATCCGATCGGGTTGTGGACCGTCAGTCGCTCGGCCATGTTTCCTCCACGCAGCGAGAGCCCAGACCATAAGCTCGCTCGTTATTGTCGACGCCATACGCCGTCGGTCAGGTATCGGTCAATCGCAATCGCGGCCGCTGCGCCATCACCGGCGGAACTGGCGGCCCGGCATGGCGATCCAGACCGCACGGTCCCGGCCGCGCAGATCCCGATCTGTTCCGTGCACATCCATCCGTCGGTCGGAATTCCGTCCCCAGCACCAAGTTTGATCCGACCGTTGAGGCATGCAGTGTTTGGTTGCAACCCAATGTACACAAAGACGCCATCGGCCGTAAGCTCGCTGACTACGCCCCCCGACATATCACGCATGCGCAGGCCGGTGACCTTGGCGTCGCCCAGGATCTCGTCGACCTCGACCCCGGGCCGCACCGCGATCTTCGGATTTTGCGCAATGCGCTCGCGATAACTCGCCTGCCCGGTGAGCCCAGCGCTGCGCGTGAGGATCACGACCTGGGCGGCGTGAGCCGCCAATGTCAGCGCCTCCTGCATTGCCGAATCGCCACCGCCCACGACCGCGACGATCTTTTGCCGCAGCAGCGGTGCATCGCAGCTCGCGCAATGGCTTACGCCCTGGCCGCGCAGGCGCGCCTCGCCCGGCACGCCGAGTTCCTTGAGGCTTGATCCCGTCGCCAGCACGACACCGCGCGTCGAAACTTCGCCTTCGCCCGTCGACAGTCGCCAAGCTTTCGCGTCCTGCATAAATCCTGTGAGCTCGGTCGCGGCGAACTCGGCGCCGGCGCTCGCGGCCTCTTCCTGGGTCATTGGCGCGAGGTCATAGCCCGGCACGCCGTCGGGGAAACCGGGATAACCTTCGATCTTCTCGATGCTCAGCAGCTGCCCGCCGATCACGTCGCCGGTCAATACCAATGTCTTGCGGCCAAGCCGCGCTGCGGTCACGCCGGCTGTTAGTCCAGCGAGCCCGCCGCCCGCGATCACGATGTCGTAGTCGCCGTCCATCGGAGGCTTGTAGCCTGAATGGAGCGAAAGCGAAATCCAGGATCAGAAATGCGAGTCTCAGGATTACGCGCGTCCTCCATCCGGGCTACAATCCCGAAGCTGACGCGACAATGGCCGCAATGGGAGACGCGCATGACCACCCAAGCCGAGGGCCAGCTGCTCACCCGGGTCGGACCCGGAACGCCGATGGGCAAGTTTCTGCGGGAATATTGGATTCCGGCCGCGCTGTCCTCCGAGCTCGCCGCCAGCGGCCCGCCCGTGCGGATCATGTTGTTGGGCGAGCAGCTGATCGCATTTCGCGACAGCAAAGGCCGCGTTGGGGTGTTAGATCACCGCTGCCCGCATCGCTGCGCATCGTTGTTTTTCGGCCGCAACGAAAAGGACGGGCTGCGCTGCGCCTATCACGGCTGGAAGTTCAACGTCGCCGGCAACTGCCTCGACATGCCGAACGTTCCCAAGCATCAGGCATTTCCCCACCGCGTGGCTGCCAAGGCCTATCCGACGGTCGAACGCAACGGCCTGATCTGGACCTATATGGGAGAGCGCAAGGAGCTGCCGCCGCTGCCGATGTTCGAGGCGGTGATGATCGCCGACGACAGCGAGCGCAGCCTGTTCATGGTGCAGCGCGAGTGCAACTATCTGCAGGCGCTGGAAGGCGACATCGACACTTCGCATCTCGGCTTCCTGCACATGGGCGGGGTCGAGGCCGAGGACACCGAGCCCGGTCACCTCGGGCGCTACGCGCTCAGCAATCGCGCGCCCGAATATCACGTCGCCGATACCGACTGGGGCACCATGTACTCGGCCTACCGGCCGGGTGCGCCGGGCGAGATCTACTGGCGCTTCGCCCACTTCATGTTTCCGTTCTGGACCATCCCACCGGACGGACACTTCCGCGACCACGTCATCGCACGCGCCTGGGTGCCGATGGACGACAACCACACCATGTTCGTGCACGCCGCCTGGAAGAAGAACGCGCCCGGCCTGCGCAAGATGAAGGACGGCAGCCCGATTCCCGGCATGGGGCCGGTGCAGCCGCACATGTACGCGCCGAATGACACTGGCTGGTTCGGGCGCTGGCGGCTCAAGGCCAACAAGGACAACGATTATCTGATGGATCGCGACCAGCAGATGCGCAACATCAGCTACACCGGCATCGAAGGCGTGCACGTGCAGGATCAGGCGATCACCGAGAGCATGGGCGGTATCGTCGATCACGGCCTGGAGAATCTGGCGATCAGCGATCTGATGATCTCGCGCACCCGCCGGCGCATGTTGCGCGCCGTCCAGGCGCATGCCGAAGGCATCGTCCCGCCCGGTGTCGACAATCCGGAGACCTACCAGGGCGCCCGCGGCGGCGATTTTGCGAGCTCCGCCACGCTCGACTGGCTGCGCGCCTATTCGGACGAGATGCGCGCGTCCAACAACCCGACCGGCGCGCTGCGCATCGCAGCGGAGTAGCTGCTCTCTCGTGCCATCGTCACCGCTGGGCTTGACCCGGCGGTCTCGAAGAGGAACGCACAGTCGAGCGCCTTCCACATCGAAATGGCGCGAGGCCTCGACAAACCGGCCATCACGGAAACACCGACGCATGCCCAAAGCCATCCGCATTCATGCCAACGGAAGTCCTGACGTCATGCGTTGGGAGGAGATCGAACGTCCCACCACCCGGGCCGGCGCAGGCGCGCCTTCGCCATACCGCCATCGGCATAAACTATTCGGACGTGAACGTGCGCCGCGGCGGCTTCTATCTGGTGCGCCCGCCCCAATTCCCGCTCGTGCTCGGCAATGAAGCGGCGGGCATCGTGGAGGCGGTCGGGCCCGGCGTCAGCGAGGTCAGGCCCGGCGACCGCGTCGTCTATGCCGGCATGCGCGGCGAATTCTACGAGGACACGGGCGCGTACGCAGAGGCGCGCAACGTTTACGCCGAGCGCCTGATCCGGCTTCCGGAGGGCATGTCCGACCGCGCGGCCGCCGCGATGATGGTGAAAGGCTTCACCGCCTCATTGATCATCAACCGGATCTTCGCGCCGCTGCGGGGCGATACGGTTCTGATCCACGCGGCGGCGAGCGGGGTTGGCCTTCTGCTCGCGCAATGGTGCGCGCATCTTGGTGCCACCGTCATCGGCACCGTCGGCTCGCGTGACAAGGCCAAGATTGCCGAGGCACATGGCTGCGCACACACGATCCTCTATCGCGAAACCGATTTCGTCGAAGCAGTGAAGAAGATTGCCCCGCAGGGTGTCGCCGCTGTCTTCGACGGCGTCGGCAAGGATACGTTTCTTCCGTCGCTCGCCTGTATTCGTCCGTTCGGCAAGGCGATCAACTACGGCAACGCGTCCGGGCACGTACCGCCGATCGAGCTGCTGCACCTCGCGCCCAAATCGCTCTCAGTGTGCCGGCCAGGGCTCTCGAGCTACATCCGCGATGTTCCGACCATGCGCACGGCTGCCGCGGAGCTTTTCGAGCTCGTGCAAAAAGGCGCGCTCAAAATCGAGATCAGCCGCACCTTTGCGCTAGGCGATGCCGCAGCGGCGCACCGCGAGATCGAGGCGCGGGCGAACACAGGATCGATGTTGTTGATTCCTTGATTGGTTCGTGGATCAGCGTCCCAGTATCAGGCCCGGCAGCCACAGCGACAATGCTGGAATGTAGGTGACCAGGATCAGAACGATCAGCATCGGGATATAGAACACCAGGATGCTGCGCGATACCGCCTCCATGCTGACGCGGCCGATCGCGCAACCGACCACCATGGTGGGGCCGACCGGCGGGGTCAGCAGGCCGATGCCGAGATTGAGAATCATGATGATGCCGAAGTGTACCGGGTCGATGCCGAACTGGCGGATCACCGGCAGGAAGATCGGCGTACAGATCAGCAGCATCGGTGCCAGATCCATGAACGTGCCGAGCAGCAGCAGCAGGATATTGACGTAGAGCAGGAAGGTGTAGCGGTCGCTCGACACGGCGACGAAGAATTCCGTCACCTTGGCCGGAATCTGCATGATCGCCATCATGTAGCCGAAGGCGATCGAGAACCCGATCATGATCATCACCATGCCGACCGTACGCACGACGCGCGCGATCAGATGTGGCAGGTCGCGCCACTTGCAATCGCGATAGACGAACATGGTGACCAGAAACGCATAGACGCAGGCGACTGCGGCGGATTCGGTCGGTGTGAAGACGCCGCTGAGGATGCCGCCCAGAATGATCACGATCGTGATCATGCCCCACACCGCGTCGACCGCGATCTTGACGGCCTGGCGCAATGAAACCACCTCGCCCTTGGGAAACTTCTGCCGGTGCGCGATGATCAGCACCAGAATGACCAGCGAAAGCCCGAGCAGCAGTGCCGGGATTATCCCGCCCATGAACAATTGCGCGATCGAAATCGTGCCGCCGGCGGCGAGCGAATAGATCACCATGTTGTGCGATGGTGGCAGCAGCAGCGGCTGCAGCGAGCCGGAGATAGTCACGTTGACGGCGAACAGGCGCGGATAGCCGTTCTTGATCATCTGCGGGATCATCACCGAGCCGACGGCCGCGGTATCGGCGACCGAGGAGCCGGAGATGCAGCCGAACAGCGTCGATGCCACGATGTTGACCAGCGCCATGCCGCCGCGGATCGCACCGACGAACACCTTGGCGAGGTTGACCAGCCGCTCCGCCATGCCGCCCACCGCCATGATGGCGCCAGCCAGGATGAAGAACGGAATCGCCAGCAGCGAGAACCCGCTCATGCCGCCGGCGACCTTGAGCATCACCGCTTCGAGCGGCAGATCGATCGAGATCGCCGCCAGAATGGCCGCAAGCCCGAGCGCATAAGCGACCGGCATGCCCATCAGGCAGACGACCGTGAAGCTGCCGACCAGGATCAGGATGTCCATGACGCGCGCTCACTCCATCGAGATCGCGGCGTTCTCCGGCTCTGGTTCCTTGAAGAATTGGCCGGTCAGGAAGCGCTCGATCACGAACAGCGCTGTGATCGCGCCGCCGATGGGGATCGGCAGGTAGGAGAACCCGACCGACACCACCGGAAATTCCGCGATGCTCTGATGCCAGGTTGTGATCGCGAGCTTCACCCCGTACCACAGCATGAACAGGTTGGTGGTGAGCATGCAGATTTCGATGATCGCCCCCAGCGCCGTGCGGCTTGACCCGGTGAGGAACGTCGGCAGCACGCCGACCCCGATGTGCAGATACTCGCGGTAGCAGACGATCGCCGAGAGGAACGACAACACGATCATCAGCAGCACCGCCATCGGCTCCGGCCACGACGCGGCGCTGTTGAGCACGTAGCGGGTGAAAACGCCCCACGGAATGATGATGGTGATGATCACCAGGCACGCGCCGGCGACGAACAGACATGCCTGGTGCAGGGCATCCATGGCGCGGATGTATTGGGCTTTCATGCGAAGGGCCTGTGCATCTTACCGAACTTCTTCAGGCCTCATCCTGAGGAGCCCGAGCGTAGCGAGGGCGTCTCGAAGGATGGCCACGGAGAATGCCCTCGCCTGGTGCCATCCTTCGAGACGCTTCGGCCTTCGCGCCTCGCTCCTCAGGATGAGGCCATGATTTGGCCCGGTCGCGCTGATCATTCGCTACTTCGTCTCCTGGATCTGCTTGATGAGCGCCGCCTGCTGGGCACCGTACTTGTCCCATACCGGCTTGACCGCGTCCTGGAATGGCTTGCGGTCCGGGACGTCGTTGATCTGGGCACCAGCTTCCATCATTTGGGCAATAGATTTCTTCTCCATCTCGTACCAGAGCGTGCGCTGCTCCTGCTGCGCCTCCTTGGCGACCTTCAGGATCAGGGCCTGATCGTCCTTCGACAGCGTGTCGAAGATCCGCTTCGAGAACACCAGCAGCTCCGGAATCATCAGGTGGCCGGTGAGCGAATAATACTTGGCATAGCGGTAATGTTGGCCGGTGGCGTAGCTCGGCTCGTTGTTCTCGGCGCCGTCGACCACGCCGGTCTGCATGGCGTTGATGAGCTGATCGTAGCCCATGGCAACGCCATTTCCGCCGAGCGAATTCATGGTGTCGACGAAGATCGGATTGCCCATCATGCGGATCTTCAGGCCCTTGAGATCATCCGGCGTCTTGATCGGCCGCTTGCTGTTGTAGACATTGCGCGATCCGCCGTTCATCCAGGCAAGCCCGATCAGCCCGGCGGTCGGATGGTCGGAAATCTTCTTCAGCATTTCATCGCCGATCGGGCCGTCGATCACCTTTTCCATGTGGGTGTTGTCGCGGAACATGAACGGCAGGTTGAACACGTTGAGCTCCGGTACCAGCGGCCCCATCGGTCCGACGCTGATACGCGCAATCGCCAGCGCGCCGACCTGCGCCTGCTCGATCATCTCCTTCTCGCCGCCGAGCTGCATCGACGGGTACATCTGGATGCTGATCCGGCCGTTGGTGGCGGCCTCGAGCTTCTTGCCCATGCGCACCACCGCCTCGACCGTCGGGTAGCCGAGCGGGTGCACGTCGGCCGCCTTCAGCACGATCTTCTGCTGCGCCGATAAAGGCACCGCCGTCGCACCCAGCACGGCCGCGATCGCTGCGCACAAGCCGGTGATGTACCGGTTCATGTTGTCCTCCCTGCGCTGCGCCGGCGGTTGCTCGCGGAACCGGCGCATGCTAGTCATCATATCATATGATGACTTCGCGATCAGCAGTGTCAAGGCCGGCGACGGCCGGCTCCGGGCTTGGCCCGCTCGCGGCGCCGCGCAGCCTGACCTACGCCCTGATCGAGCGGCTCACCGCCCAGATCACCGGCGGCGAGCTCAAGCCGGGCGCGCAACTGCCGACCGAGCAGGAGCTGATCGCGGCCACCGGGGTGAGCCGCACGGTGGTGCGCGAGGCGGTCGCGGCGCTCCGCGCCGAGGGACTCGTGGTCACGCGTCAGGGCGTCGGCGCGTTCGTGGCGGACACGCCGCGGCGGCCGTTTCGCATCAACGGTGGCGAGCTGCAGTCGTTGCGCGACGTGATCGAAGTCATGGAGCTGCGAACCGGGGTCGAGGTCGAGGCGGCGGGTCTCGCGGCCGAGCGAGCGTCAGCGGCGGACCTGCGGGCCATCAAGACTGCCTATGAGGCGATCGAGGCGGCGGTTATCCGTGGCGACGCAGCGGTTGACCAGGACTTTGCGTTTCATTGCCGGATCGCCGAGGCGACCGGCAACCCGCAGTTCGTGCGCTTCCTGGATTACCTCGGCCGCTTCATTATCCCGCGCCAGACCATCCGCGTGAACATCGGCTCCCCGCCCCAGCGGCGCGCTTATCTCGATCGCATCCAGAACGAACATCGCGAGATCGTGCGCGCGATCCGCGCCCATGCGGTAACGCGGGCACGCGCTGCCATGCGCTCGCATCTTGCCAACAGCCGCAAGCGCTATCAGAAGCTGGCGGAGCAGCTCAGCGATCAGTGAATGAACGAGCGATGACATGCAAACCGTCCTCATCACCGGCGCTGCCGGCAACGTCGGCACCAGGCTGCGCGGGCTGCTCAAAGACACCTATCGGCTGCGCCTGAGCGATCTCAAGCGACCGGTGGACCTCTCGGCCGATGACGATTTCGTGCAGGCCGATCTCGCGGACACCGGGGCATTGGACAACGCGGTCGCTGGTGTCGAGGGTATCGTGCATCTCGGCGGGTTCGCGGTCGAGGGCCCGTGGCCGACGATCCTGCAAGCGAACATCATCGGCTGCTACAATCTGTTCGAGGCCGCCCATCGCAACGGCGTCAAGCGTGTGGTGTTCGCATCCTCCAATCACGCCGTCGGGTTCTATCCGCGCAGCCGCCGCATCGGCGTCGATGCGCCGGTACGCCCTGACACGCGCTACGGCATGAGCAAGGCATTCCGCGAGGCAGTCGCCGCACTCTACGCGTTCAAGCACGGGCTGCGGGTCACCTGCATCCGCATCGGTAACGTCACCGATCAGCCGGCCGACCGCCGCCGGCTGTCGATCTGGCTCGCGCCGCGCGATCTGGCGCAACTGGTGCGCATCGGGCTCGAACATCCCGACATTCGCTACGAGATCTTCTTCGGCGCCTCCGACAATGCGCGCGCTTTCTGGGATAATGCGGCAGCGTTTCGCTATGGCTACCGACCGCAGGGCAGGGCCGAGGATTTTCGCGACGCCGCGCTCGCCGCCCAGGCCAAATTGCCAAGCGATCCGATCGCCGAGTGGTACCAGGGCGGCCCGTTCTGCAGCGAGGAGTATGACGCCGAGGGTGAACCGTCGGTAGTGTAGCTACCACCTCTTCAAGGTCATGGCCCGCGAAAGCGGGCCACCCAGTAACCACGGGCTTCAAAACCCTGCAGTGTGGTGCCCCATTCCTGCATTGTGGTTACTAGATCGCCCGCTTTCGCGGACGATGACACGCATCGGTAATCGCTTCAGTTCTCAAGGTCAGCGCCTGTCGGCTCTCGTCCGCAGTCCATCACGACTACACCGCACCCCGCACCGCCACATAGACTTCGCCGTCGATGACCCGCACCGGAATGCGGCGCAGCCTGACCTTGGGATTGGTCGGGTGCTGGCCGGTGCGGATATCGAACTCGAAGCCGTGCCACGGGCAGATCACGTTCATTTGCGTCTTCGAAAACACCCGCCCGCTGCTGGTGCCATCGCTCGCGACCGCCTCCAAGGCAAGCGGCAGGATCTTGCCCTGGCACACCGGCCCTTCGAGATGCGGACACCGATTCTCGTAGGCGAAGAATTCGTTGCCCAGACGAAAAACGCCGACTTCCAGACCCTCGACCTCGACCACCTTGCGGCCGGGATCCTCGAAGGCTGCCGCCTCGCAGACGCGCACATCTGGCATTGGTTAGCTCGTTTGTTGCTAATCCGGGCGTGGCCGACCATGCCACATGGACAAATCGAACATGTTGAGGTCGACGACTCGCACCATCTCACTGACAACGGTCGCGACATCGGTCGCCGTCACCTTGGCGGCGATCAGCGGCGCCGGAAATGTCCCGCGCCCCTCGCTGCGGGACACATAGAGGCGCACGGCGGCCGTCAAAACCTCGGCGAGTTGCTGATCGGTCAGTTCACCACGCTCGGGCTGCGCCAATTCCTGTTCGGCCAGCCGCACGAACTGATCGACGCAGGCCGGTGCGGTCACGCCACGCTCGCCTGAGCCCGTGCCGCCAATACATCCTTGGCACGCGGTCGCAGCCGCTTGACCGGCAGGTTGAATACCCGCGCCGCGTTGAGGCCGAGAATGTTGCGCTTGGCCTGATCGCTCAGGAACGGCAGCGTGGTGATTGCGCTCGGGGGGTCGAAATCCCAGTGCGGCCAGTCCGATGCGAACAGCAGCTGGGTCTCCGCGTTGATCTTGCGCATGGTCATTTCCAGCAGCTCGAGATCGTGGCGCTCGAGCGGCTGGCTCGAGTAGTACATGTCACGCATGTACTCGCTCGGCAGTCGCTTGAGCCCGGGCGCCTCGCTCTGGCGCATCATCACCTCGTGGTCGAGCCGCTGCATCAGGAACGGGACCCATGCAAGCCCGCTCTCGACCCAGATGACTTTCATCTTGGGATAGCGCTCCGGCATCGCGTTGATGATCCAGTTGGTCATGTGGATCAGGTTGTAGTGCACGAACGACAGCGCGTGCATGGAGACGAAGCGGTTGAGCTGGGTGAACGACGGGTCGTCCCAATGCGGGCCGGCGTGAAAAACCAGCGGCTTGCCGGTTTCCTCGATCATGGCGAAGAGGCGCGCATACTGATTGTGATGTACGCCCTTGTGGCGCACGGCGCACACCGTGAAGCCGACGATCCCGGGCCGGTCACCGAATTCGCGTACCAGCTTCTCGCACTCGACCGGCGTGTTGAACGGCAGGTAGAGCAGCGCGATGATCCGCGGATCCTCCGGCAGAATGCGCTCGGTGAGCCAGCGCGCATAACCGCGGGCGAGCTCGACCTCGATGTCTTCCATCGGGTTCATGCCGAGATGCAGCATCGCGGTCGGGAAAATCACCTGGTAGTCAAGCCCCATGGTTTCGATCGTGCGGCGCACGATCTGCACGAAACGATGGCCGGCCTTGGCCGGATCGTCGGTCGGCTCGAGTGGTCCTGACTGGTGCGGCACGCGGCCGGCCAATGCCTGAAAGGTCATTCCCGGCTGCATGTTGATGAGCGGAAGCGCGCCCGGCCGCATCATCGACTGCGCGGTCTGCTTGCAGCACGTCATTGCCGAGCAGGTCGATGATCTCGGACCAGAAGCCGCCTTCCTGCAGGTGCGCGTCGACGTTGACGATCAACTCGTAGTCGTCATGGCTTTTGGCCTGTACGGCGGCTCGTGCCAGATAATCGCGCGTGTCGGTCGCCGCCGTGATTTCGGCGAGCTCGCGCGTCGGCCTGGGCGCGGCGCGGTCCAGCATGGCTCATCTCCCTGCGAGGGTCACCCGCCGATCAGCTTGTTGACCATCGCGATGCCTTTGCTCTTGTCGTAGCGCTGATAGGCGCCGCTGATGATGACCTCCGGGGAGCCGGAGTGCAACCGCTCGTACAACTGCTGGCGGCCGCCGAAGGAGTCCGCGGTCAGCTCCCAGGCGAGCCGGCACAGCCGGTGCCGATAGGCGGCATCGACATCCTTGCCGCGGCCATAGACATCAAGCAGGGGGCGCAGCTGCGGTACGTCGAAATCCTCTGCTGTCGGCGCGAATACCGGCGCACTGGTCGCGACGTGTTCGAAGATATTGATGATCCGTTCGGATGTCATCGTGATCAGCGGCCGCAGATGCGCGGTTTCGCCGAGCATGTAGTGCCCGCCCGGCGTGCGCATGCAATCGACCTCGGCGGCACGCAACATTCCCTTGAACATGCCCGCATAGGAGACGAGCTCGCCCATCTCGATCGCCACATGCGGCCGCTTGGCAATACCGCCGGTCTCGGCGATCAGGTGGGCAGTGCCGATGATCAGTTCGAGCCGCGCAATCAGCTGCAGCACGCTGGCGTAGCCCGCCCACGCCATCACCCGCGAACGGAACAGGGCGTTTGCTTCCCTTGGCTTGCGCATCAGGAAAATGCGCTCCCAGGGGATCAGGACGTCGTCGAAAATCATCAACACGTCCTGCTCGTCGTAGCGCGTCGACAGTGGATGATCGGCGGTCTGCGGCCGCAAGGTGAACGGGTCGCGGCAGATCTGGCGAATGCCCGGTAGGTTCACCGGACAGGCGAACCAGATCGCGAATTCCTCTTCGTCGTCGGCCAATACGTAGGTCGGTGCGACCACGACCTCGTTGCTGAGCGGACCGAGGGTGACGAACCGGGCGCCGCGCACGACCACGCCGTTGTCGCGCTCGGCGACGATGCGCAGGCAACGGTCCGGGTCCAGGCGGGGCCGCAGGGTCTTGTCCATGTGCGGATCATGCAGGCCATGGGAGAGCGCGAGGTCGTTCTGGCGCGCGAGCTTGAGGTAGCGCGTCGCATTGTCGCCTAAGCCAGCATGCAGGGCGTTGAGCTCCGCGCACGTGTCGTGGAAGCCGACGATCATGGCGGCGCAGAAATCGGGCAACCGCCCGAGCATGCCAAAGCTGCGCTCGGTCCAGACTTCCGTATTGCGGCGCCGGCGCAACAGATCCTCCGGCGAGGTTGGAGGAAGATACGAGACCGAGCCGCGCACGCCGTCGTCGTCGACATAGGTCATGATGCTTTGGGTCGGCGCCTGATGCTGCAGGTCGTAGAGCTCGGCGAATGTCTGCACCACGTTGCGGAACGCGGGGTGCGTGGTTACGTCGGCGATCTTCTCGCCGTGCAGCCAGACTTCGCGCCCGTCGCGCAGGCTCTCGATATAGCACGCGCCGTCCATCACGCCGTGTCCCTGTGTTGCGGCAGGATCGCGGCGCGCGGCGGTCTGACCTTGCGGTGACATCACGGGCATTCCTCCATGGCGGGTCGGCGCTGTTGCTCGCGATCGCAATTGCAACATCGCGCTTGCGCAAAATCTGTATTACAATTATACAGCTGTCAAGTTGAACAACGTCCCGTCGTGGCCGGGGCTTGTTCCCGGCCACCCGATTAGGAAAGCCCGGCGCCTCCCTAAGCGGCATGACGAGGAGAGTGTGGCGAGCGCCGCCCGGAAACGCAGGCGTGGCTCAGAAAAGGCAGATGTCGCAGGAACGCTGGTCGCGCTGGCAGGATGTACGGCCGCAATCGGTGTCGAGCCGCATTGTCGATCAGGTGCGCGCCGCGTTGTTCCGCGGCGAACTCAAGCCCGGTGATGTACTCGGCTCTGAGACCGATCTCGCGCGCAAGTTCGGCGTCAGCCGTGTCCCGGTGCGCGATGCGTTCAAGACGCTGCAGGCGCTCGGCATTGTCGAAGTCAAAATGGGAGCCAACGGCGGCGCGCGGATTGCGGCTGGCGATCCGAGCCGCTTCGCCGACGCGCTCGCGGTGCAACTGAAGCTGGTCGGGGTTAGCGTCGAAGAGATGTTCGACGCCCAGATTGCGATCGAGGTGATGGCGACCGAACTTGCCGCCAAGCGCGCCGGCGAAGCCGATCTGGCGAGATTGCGTGCGATCCTGGCGGAACTGCAATTGATGTCGGAAGAGTCGCTGACCCCGGCGACGGCGCAGCGGTTTACCGAAATCGCCATGGATTTTCATGCCGCGCTGGTCGATGCCGCTCATAATCGGGCGCTGTCGGCTCAGTTCAAGGCGCTGCGCTTCGTGCTGGAGCCGATCTATGGGCGCCGCACCAGTAACGCGATCGCCAAGCGCGTGATCGCGGCCGACAAGGCTGTGCTCGAGTGCGTCGCAGCCGGCAACGCGGAGCGCGCCTGCACGCTGATCCGACGACGGCTGCAGACGATCCGCGCGCACCAACTGTTTGAGACCGTGAACAAATAAAGGAATGGCCGCCGCGCCAAGCGGGCGCGAATGTGAGACCCAGATCGACGCGACGAAGCCGCGATGCAAGCGGCCCAAAGATGGGAGGACGCGAGTGATTATCGATTGTCATGGTCATGTCAGCGCGCCGGCGCAGCTGTGGGCCTATAAGGCTGTTCTGCTGGCCTCGCGTGGCTCCCATGGGCGCGGCGGAGTCAAAGTCACCGACGACGAACTGCGCGCCGCACTCAATCATGCGGAGATCGGCCCCAAGGGCCATCTCGACGCCCTGCACGCGCACGGCACAGACGTACAGCTCGTGTCCCCGCGACCATTCCAGCTGATGCACAGCGAGAAGCCGGGCAAGCTTGTCCGCTGGTTCGCCGAAGAGTGCCACAACATCATTCATCGGCAGACGCAGCTCTATCCCAACAAGTTCTTCGGTGTGGCGAGCCTGCCGCAGGCCGCCGGTGCGCCGATCACGGAAGCGCTGCCGGAACTTGAGCGCTGCATCAACGAACTCGGCTTCGTCGGCTGCCTGCTCAACCCTGATCCTTACGAGAATTCCGGTGAGGAGGCGCCGGCGCTCGGCGAGCGTTATTGGTATCCACTGTACGAGAAGCTATGCGAGCTCGACATTCCGGCGCATATCCACACCACCAGTTCGCGCTCCGAACGCGTGAGTTACTCGGTTCACCTGATCAATGAAGGCACGATCGCGGTTCTGGGACTGCTGTCATCTGACGTGTTCAAGAACTTCCCGAGCCTCAAAATCATCGTGTCTCACGGCGGCGGAGCCATCCCCTACCAGCTCGGCCGGTTCGACGCGCCGTCGCTGCGCGCTCGCGGCGCTCCGCGCTTTCGCGACCGGCTCAAGCTCCTGTATTTCGACACGGTGCTCTACACGGCGCCCGCACTTGAACTGCTGATCAAGACCGTCGGCGCGGACCGCTGCCTGTTCGGCTCGGAATGTCCCGGGGTAGGCTCAGCCATCGACCCGGATACCGGGCAGACCATGGATCACATTCGCCCGCACATCGATTCCTTCGCCTGGTTGTCGCAACAGGACCGCGACAAGATCTACGCCGGCAACGCCCGCAAGGTGTTCAACTTGAAGATTTGAAGCGGCGGCGCGCATGAGCATCGCGATGGCGAGACCCGACGGTCAGGGGGCGCGAACAGGGCCTCTCCATAAGCTCGTCATCGAGCACATGTCCTATCGTTACGATATGGAGCCGGACGCGGGCGAATTTCTTGCCTTGAACGACGTATCGCTCACGGTTGAGGACGGTGAATTCGTCGCTATCGTTGGCCCAAGCGGCTGCGGCAAGACTACGCTCCTCAACATTGTGGCCGGGTTGTTGTCCCAACAGGATGGCGCATTGAGCATCGCCGGCGAGCCGGTGCGCGGTCCCGGCACCAACCGCTCCGTGGTGTTCCAGAACGCCAGCCTGTTGCCGTGGCGGACCGTTTTGGGCAACGTGCGTTACGGCATGGAAATGCAGCGCCGGTTCGACCGCGAGCTCATGGATCGGCGCGCGCATGAGATGACCGCACTGGTTGGGCTTGCCGGGTTCGAGCGGCGCTACCCGTTGCAGCTTTCGGGCGGCATGCAGCAGCGCGTCAATCTGGCGCGTGCGCTCGCAACCGATCCAGACGTGCTGCTGATGGACGAGCCGTTCGCCGCTCTCGACGCGCAGACCCGCGAGTTCATGCAAGCCGAGTTACTCAAGATCTGGATTAAGTCGAAAAAGACCGTGCTGTTCATCACCCATCAGATCGACGAGGCGGTTTTTCTGGCTGACCGGGTTGTCGTGATGGGAACTCGTCCGGGCTGCGTCAAGCGCGAATTCCATGTCGGCTTCGAACGCCCGCGCGCTCTCTCGCTCAAGCGCGATCTGCGTTTTCTCGCGCTGTGCGACGACATCTGGCGCCTGATCGAAGAAGAGGCGGCGCGCATCAGCATTGTGAGGCGGGAGTAATGGCAGTGGCCAAGTGTACGGACCTTGTCGTGAACACTGCTCCTGAATTTGATCCCGCAGGCGCCAACTTGGAGGACCGACAAAACAATCCACAGGTGTCATCGTCCGCGAAAGCGGACGACCCAGTAAACACTACGCGCCGAGATTTCTGCGTGACCGTGCCCAACCTTCCAAACCGGGGAGTACTGGGTCGCCCGCTTTCGCGGGCGATGACGGGGGACAGGTGGTTGCGATATTTAAAGGCTAGCGCATGACCACGCAAATCCAAGCACTACCTGCTGCCGCAACCTTTGCGCCGCCGCGCCGACGCGGCTTTCTGGCTCGCCACGAGCCGCTCGTCTACGGCACTTTCGCCGTACTGAGCGTGCTGGTGGTCTGGGAGGGCTTTTGGCAAATGGGCGCAATCTCGCCGTTGTTTTTCAGCGGGCCGAGCGCAGTCGCGGCGAAGTTCTGGCAGCTTGCGGTCAACGGGTCGCTGCTGCATGACGCCGCCTACACGGGCAGGAACTTCGTGATCGGGTTCGTGCTCGCGCTGATCACGGGAGTTCCGCTCGGCGTTCTGCTCGGCTGGTATCGTCGACTCAATCTGTTCTTTGATCCGATCGTCAACGCGCTCTACGCTATACCGCGTATCGCGCTCTATCCGCTCATCATCATCTGGTTCGGGATCGGCAGCGGGTCGAAGGTCTTCATCGTATTCCTGTCGGCAACCCTGCCGATCCTCGTGAACACCACCGCAGGGGTGCGCAACATCGATCCGGACCTGCTCAAGGCCGCGCGCGCATTTTGCGCGCGAGACCGGCAGATCTTCACGACAGTGGCGTTACCCTATGCGGTGCCGTTCATTTTGACCGGCGTGCGCCAAGGGATTGCGCTCGGTCTGATCGGTGCCATCATCGGCGAGCTATTCGCAGGCAGCGAGGGCATCGGATTCATGATCTCCTACGCCGGCCAGACGTTTCAAACCGACACGCTACTGGTTGGGGTCGTGGTCGTGGCGGCGGCCGGCATGCTGCTCACCGTCGCGGCCGAACGGGCACGGCGCTATTTCCAGCGCTGGCGCCCCGAGCATGTCGGCGGCCGCTAAAACCTGGTTCAGAGGGAGCAAAGCCTGATGCCCGCTCGTTTGCACCGGCGCAAGATCTTGGAGCTCGGCGTTGGCGCGCTCGGGTTGCTGACTGCACCGGCTTTACGCGCGCAGACACCGCGCAAGCTCACTGTCGTGTTCCCGACCCGGTCGGCCGCGAGCTGGCCGATGTTCTGTGCCAGGGAAGGCGGCACCTACGCAAAATACGGCCTCGACGTGGATCTCAAGTTCGGCGTTCACCCGACCGGACTTGCAGGCCTGGTCAGCGGCGAGGTGCAGATGACCAACCCGTCGCTCGATCAGGTCGTGGCTGCGGCCTTGCGCGATCCATCGGTCTTGGTCGCGATGGCGAGCATGCTCAACCGAGGGACTTTCGCGTTGATGGCGCGGCCCGACATCGCGAGCGTCCAGGCCCTCAAGGGCAAGCGGTTCGGCATCGGCCGTGTCGGCGATCCGCCTTACTGGTACACGGTCACGCTGTTCAAAGAATACGGGCTCAAGCCCAATGACGTGCAGTGGATCCCGACCGGCGCCGACGCCAACGCGCGCGCTGCGATGCTGCTTGCCGGCAGCGTCGACGCCGCCTTGCTGACTGCCCCGGCCTGGTTCTCACTCGAGGCGAAGGGTCTGAAGGTACTGACCCAGCTTGAGGACCACGATGTCCCAACCTGTACGGTCTACACCTTCAAGAAAAGCTTTGTCGCCGCCAATCCGGACGTCCCCGAGCGCATCATTCGGGCACAGGCTGAGGCGCTTCGGCGATTCTACGAGGACAGGGCGTTCGCGATCGCGACCTATCTCAAATACGATCCTATCGGACCCGCCGATGCCGAGCGGCTCTACGATACGTTCCAGCAAAAGAATCTGCTCGATCGGGTGCCGCTGGTTCCGCGCGCCGCGGGCGAAGCAGCAATCGAACGGCTCGTCGGTGACCTTCCGGCAGCGCGCACCTTTGACCTGCAGCAGGCGATCGACATGCGCGTGGTGCGCCGCCTGATTGCGGAGGGATTTTTCGAGAAGTTGTTCGGCGACACCGCACGAGCCGAGCAAGAACGCAAACTGAAGGCAACATTCGCGTGAACATCGTCGTGTTCGGATAGGAGGTAGACCGTGGCTAGGATCGTTCTTGGAATGGGTTCGTCGCATGGACCGATGCTGTCGACGCCACCCGAGGAATGGGGGCAGCGCGTGCTCGCCGACAAGCGCAATAAGGAGCATCACTACAAGAGCAAGACCTGGACCTATGATCAGCTGGTCGAGGCGCGCAAGGGCGAAAACCTGACAAAGCAGATCGAGCTCCCGGTCTGGCGCGAGCGTCACGCCGCCTGCCGCAAAGCGCTGGGCACGCTTGCGCAGGTATTCTCGGAGGTGAAGCCGGACGTGGCGGTGATCGTCGGCAACGATCAGAAGGAGATCTTCCGCGACGCCTACACGCCGGCGATCAGCGTGTTCTACGGCAAGACCATCGTCAACACGATGTTCTCCGACGAGCGCATTGCGGCGTTGCCGCCCGGCATCGCGGTCGCGATCCCGGGGCACATTCCACCGGGTGGTGCGACCTATCCGGGTGCGCCCGAGCTCGGCGAGCACATCGTCAAATCGCTGGTCGCGGACGAGTTCGACGTATCGACCCTGACCGAACTTCCGCATGACGAGACGCCGCACGCCTTCGGCTTCATCTACCGGCAGATCATGCTCGATCAGGCAGTGCCGAGCGTACCGGTCATCCTCAACACGTTTTATCCGCCCAATCAGCCGAGCGTGCGGCGCTGCTATGAGTTCGGCGAGTTGCTCGTCAATGCAATCGAGTCCTGGAAGAGCGATGCTCGCGTCGCCCTGATCGCGTCAGGCGGGCTCACCCACTTCGTGATCGACGAGGAGGTCGACCGCGCGATCTTCGACGCCATGCGCGAGGGTTCGATCGAGAAGGTCGCCGATCTGGGCGAAAGCATCTTCCAGGCCGGAACCTCAGAGGTAAAGAATTGGGTGCCGGTGGCGGGCGCCATGGCCCGGCTCGGCTTTAAGTTCCACCCGGTCGATTACGTGCCGTGCTACCGCTCCGAGGCGGGCACCGGCAACGCCATGGCGTTCGTGTACTGGCGGCCTTAGGCAAGTGGATGGGTTGAGCGCACGCGAAACCCATCAGCCCCTTCCATACGACAAATCATGATGGGTTTCGCGTGCGCTCAACCCATCCTACTTCCGTTCCAGCATGGTCTCGTAGCTCGCGCCCATCACCCGGGACACCGGCTCGCCGCGCTCGACGGCGGCGGCCATCTGGTCGCTCTTGGCGAGGATCGCCTCGGCGCGTGTGAGCACGTCGGCGATGCGTGCGGCCGGGATCACCACACAGCCGCTGCGGTCGGCCGCCACGTAGTCGCCAGGCACCACGGTCGCCTCGCCCAGACGAATCGGCACCTGGCAACCGGCCTCGTGGATGCGCCCACGCGCGGTGCGCGCCGTGCAGCCGCGCGCATAGACCGGATAGGCGACCTTGTTGGCTTCCTCGACGTTGCGGGTGAGGCCGTCGACGATCGACCCGGCGATGCCGCGATGCTTTGCGGCGCGCGATAGAATGCCGCCCCAGCCCGCCGCATCGATGCCGGTGAGCTGCTCGACCACGATCACGTTGTCGAGGCCGCCGGCTTCGACCGCGGCGGTGGAGAGGTGCCGGGTCACGCCCGGCGGCGACGGGCCGGCGCCGATCTTCACCGTGATAGCGCGTCCTGCGACCGGTCCGGTGCCGCTGGTGAGGATCAACCCGGTCACCGCCGGGGTCATCCCGAGGGCATCGATTGCGTCCGAGAGATCGCACACATCGAGCACGCGCAGCCGCGCGACAAATGCATCATTGGCCATGTGGCGTCACTTCCCCTTGCTGTCGATTGATTTGACGATCGGCGCCAGCCGCGCGAGATCGGCCCTGATTAGCGCAGCGAATTCCGCCGGTGTCGACGTCACCACGTTGATGCCCTGTGCGCCGAGCCTTGCCACCATGTCGGGAGCCGTGATCTCGGTGACGAAGCGCGCACGCAGCGCGCCGATGATATCGTCCGGCGTTCCCGCCGGCGCGACCAGTCCGTACCAGAGATCGAGTTCCATGTCGCGATAACCGAGCTCTTCCAGCGTGGGCACATCCGGTAATGTCTTGAGCCGCTGGCGCGACGGCACCGCCAGCGCGCGCAGCCGCCCGTCCTCAAGAAATGGCTTTGCGCCGCCGTAACTGCCGAACATGAACGAGACCCGGCCGGAGACGAGATCCGGATAGGCTTGCGCGGAGCCCCGATAGGGAACGTGCACCAGCCGCACGCCGACTGCTTTGCCAAACATCTCGGCCAAGAGCTGCCCGCCCGATCCCTGTCCCTGCGAGCCGTAGGCGAGGCCGTCCGGTGTATTGCGCGCGAGTGCCACGAGCTCAGCGACCGATTTTGCCTGGAGGTTCGCCGGCACCACCAGCAGCGACGGGAATGAGAACAACAGGGTCAGCGGCTTGAAGTCTTGCACCGGGTCGACCGGAAAATCCGCCAGCAGGTTCGGATTGATGCCGAAGGTTGGAAGATCGGTCAGGAATAAGGTCGTCCCGTCGGGGGACGATTGTTTGATGGCCTGTGCCGCGATCACGCCGCCGCCGCCGGTCTTGTTCTCGATCACGAATGTTGGCCCGCCGGCCGCCGTGATGCGCTGGGTGAGGCTGCGGGTGATGACATCGGCGGGGCCGCCCGCCACATAAGGGATCAATATCTTGATGGGCCGGTCCGGAATCTGAGCCGCAACGGGCGCCGGCAAGGCCGCGGCGAGTGCGATCGCGATCAAAACGTTGGTCAACTTTGGCAGGCGCATGGACGTCCCCCTGGCGCGCTCTACGCGGCGAACGGAAACTTCTCCAAATATTCGCGGTACTCATCCTCGAGATCGACCTGCAGAGCCGCCAGGATGCGCACCACGCCATTGTAGTTGGCGATGGTGTAAAGAAGGTCGACCAGCTGCTCGTTGTCGAAGCCCGCGCGCAAGTCCGCGAACGTCGCGTCGGAAAGGGTGCCGCGGTCGGTCATTTCGCGGGCGGCGCGCAACACCGTTTTGGCCATGGGCTCGAGCCTCGTCGGCCGCCCGGCGGTTTCGTTCGCGATCGCGCGCAGGTCGTCCGCGGTCACGCCGAAGGAAAAACCGATCTTGATGTGGTGCGTATATTCGTAGGCCGAGCGTGCCGAGTAGCCGACCTGGATGATCGCGAGCTCGCGCAGCCGCGGATCGACCCGGCTTTCGTGACGGATGTAACGCGCCATCGAGCCGGAGAGAAACGCCAGCTTCGGACTGTTGGCGAGCGCGCGCGTGACATTGGCATCGCGGCTGATCAGGTTGCGGTATTGGTCCGGCACGTCTTGGGGGTCGACATAGGGAACGCGGGCCATCAGGTGCTCCTCGTGGGACCGGACGCCAAGTCCGCTGGACTAGTGGCCCGGTTCCGACGTTCGTATTCCTTTGCGACACGGGATCATACGAACATCGATAAAGCCAGCGTGGCTTTGGATTTGACGTTCCTGTGAATGACTTGCCACAACGCTGATAGGAACGTCAAATCCGCCACACTCGCGCGTCGTGATGGGTCACAGCGCGATGGGACAGACGGTGTGCGCATGCCGGCCGAAGAGCCTGGGGAATGCCGTGCGCCCCGTTGATGCGCTACAGTCGGCGGCACTTCCCGAAAGGCCTATGATGACTGGTGAGACGAAGATCGGGTTTGTCGGCATCGGCGCCATGGGGTCGCGAATGGCGGCCAATCTGGCGCGTGCCGGTCACGCGCTGATTGTGCATGACACGGATCGTACCAGGGAGGTGCGTTTCACGCAGTCGCATCAGGCGCGTTCGGCCGTGTCGCTGGCGGACCTTGGGCAGAACTCCGACGTTGTCATCTGCATGCTGCCGACCGGGCCGGTCGTGCGTTCGGTGTTCCTGCAGGAAGAGGACGGTGCCCTGGCGAAGTCGCTCGCCCCCGGCAGCATCGTCATCGATATGACCTCGTCGGAGCCGACCGGCACGCGCGAACTCTCCGCTATCCTCGCCAAACGAGGCGTCGCCTTGATCGACGCGCCGGTCTCGGGCGGCATCACCGGCGCCGAGCAGGGCAAGCTGGTCATGATGGTTGGCGCCGACGACAAGGCCGCGCTCGAGCGCGCGCGTCCGATCCTCGCCGTCCTTGGGCATCGGCTGTTCGCGGTGGGTGGATCTGGCGCTGGCCACGCCATGAAGGCGCTCAACAACTATGTGTCGGGCACCGGGTTTATGGCGGCTGTGGAGGCGCTGGTGATCGGGCGGAGTTTTGGGCTTGACCCGGCGCTGATGGTCGATGTGATGAACGAGTTAACCGGGCGCAACTTTGCCACTGCCAATACGCTCAAGCAGGAAGTCATCAGCCGCGCCTTCGGCACCCAGTTCGTCCTTGGTCTGCTCGCCAAGGACGTGAAGATAGCGGCCGACCTCGCCGAGGCCATTCGCATCAATGCGCCGCTGGCGCGCGCGAGCCGCGACCTGATCCTACGTGCCCGCGAGGCGGTCGGTGCGGATGCGGACCACACCGCCGCGGTCAAGTATTGGGAAGAGCTCAACGCCATGCGGGTCAGTCCGGACCACAAGGGCTCTGCGGATGAGACTGGTTGAGGAGTGAATCAATGGCGCTGGCCCACGAGACCGCCCGCGACGCAAGAAGCCGATCGCTGCTGGACAAGGCCAAGGAGCTGCATCCGTTGTTGGCCAGCGAAGCCGCGCGCGGCGAAGCCAAGGGCATGCTGACCGATGCGACGCTCGCGGCGCTACGCGACAATGGGTTTCTGGGAATGTGGATTCCACGCTGCTTCGGCGGGAGCGAGACTGGGCCGGTCGAATTCTTAGGTGTGATCGAGCAGACCAGCTACTCGGACGGATCGACCGGCTGGGTGCTGATGGCCGCGCAGGTCGCCATGGGCACCGCTGCTGCATATCTGGAGCCAGGGGCGGCCAGCGCGCTGTTCGGCCACGGTATGCCGGTGATCGCCGGCCAGGGCGCCCCGAACGGGCGCGCCGACGTTGAAGGGCGCGGCTACCGGCTGACCGGCAAGTGGTCCTATGGCAGCGGCTTGCTGCACTCGGAATACATCCACACCGGCGCAGTCGTGCACGAAAACGGCGCGCCGCGCATGCTGCCAGGTGGCAGGTTTCCGGACATCCGCATCTTTATCCTGCCGATCAACGCGGCAAAGCTGACCGGCAACTGGGATGTGCTGGGGCTGCGCGCCACCGGCTCGGTCGACTATTCGATCGACAATGTCTTCGTGCCGGAGGAGATGACCCATCTGCAATCGGCCAATGTCGCTGTACAAGGCGGCAATCTCTACAGGCTGCGGATCTTTGGATTGAGCACCATCGGTCACACTGGGTTTGCGCTCGGGATTGGGCGCCGCATTCTGGACGAACTGGCGAAGCTGGCGCGCCAGGAGACCGGTCGCCCGCAGATCCTGCCGCAACAGGGCGGCGGCGAGAGCTTTCACGAGCAGTTCGGGCTGGCCGAGGCCAAGGTGCGTTCCTCGCGCGCCTTTGCGTATGAGAGCTGGCGCGACATCGAGGCGGCGCTTGCGCGGGGCGAGGAACCGAGCACGCGCCAGATCACCTTGGCGCGGCTCGCGCTCAACTACGCGACCTCGGCGACCGCTGAAGTCTGTGCATTCGCCTATCACTACGGCGGCGGCGTTGCCCTGCGCGACGGCATCCTGCAGCGCTGCTTTCGCGATATGCATGCCGGCACCCAGCACGCCACCACGTCGACCGGAATCCTGCGCGAGTGCGCCCGCGAATTGCTCGGCGTCACCGCCGGCAAGGTTTGGGCGCCAAGGATGCTGGTGGATCCGTAATCGGAAGACAGACAGCGGACAACGGACGACAGACAGATTTTATTGCGGCTTTTTTGTCCTTCGTCCGTCCTCCGTCGTCCATTACGCCATCCCCCTCAAACTCCAAGCCAGTGCCACCCAGGCGCCGCCATAGAATATGAGCTCGATCCCAACGAACAGGCCGATCACCCATAGGCCCGATACCGGCCATTGCGCCAGCACCAGGA
The DNA here is from genome assembly GCA_963833605.1 of uncultured Alphaproteobacteria bacterium. Classification (GTDB taxonomy): domain Bacteria; phylum Pseudomonadota; class Alphaproteobacteria; order Rhizobiales; family Xanthobacteraceae; genus JAFAXD01. The sequence continues at coordinate 166,079 of CAWHYZ010000026.1, read as the reverse complement.
CGCCCAGCACGAGGGTGATCACCCCGTTGAGCACATGCCAGCCCCAGCCCGGCAGCCCGATCCAGAATGGTTCGATCAACTGGAACAGGCCCGCGACCAGGAAGAATGCACCCATGAGCAGGGTCAGGATTTCGGCAGTCGCGACCGGCCGCCACACAATCAGAATTCCGACGACCCCGAACAGCACCGCGGCCAGGACGTGCAGGCCCTGGCCGGCCCATTTACCGACCATGATGAGCTGCACGATCTCGATACCGGCCGCGATCACCAGGAGCCAGCCGAAGAACAGCATCGAAACCACGGTGGCCGCGACCGACCGCACGATGGCCAGGATGCCGAGCAGCACCAGACCGATGCCGAAGGCCAGGAACCAGCCCCAATTATGGATGATCTCCGCCGGAACGCGGATGTCCAAAACTTGAATTTCGCTCATTACGATGTCTCCCCGGAAGGCCCGGCAACGTTCCGTCCGCAATGGCAGCCGGCGACCCGACACGATAGGCCTTGCTCGCAATTCTCATTGTGCCCGATGATGCGGCCCCAACAAAGGCCCGGGACAAACAATGACCATGCAGGAACGCCCCGAGGGGAGGCCCGCGCCTGGCGGGCAGAACGTCAAGGTTGAGTTCAAGGACGGCATCGCCTGGGTGTTTCTCAATCGCCCGGACAAGCGCAACGCCATGAGTCCGGCGCTCAACCGCGAAATGATCGAGGTCCTCGACGCGCTCGAAATCGACGAGCGCTGCCAGGTGTTGGTATTGACGGGGGCGGGCGAGGCGTTCACGGCCGGGATGGATCTCAAGGAATATTTCCGCGAGGTCGACAAGGCGACGCCAATCGAGGTCAATCGGGTGCGCCGCGACTCGATGGCCTGGCAATGGCGTCGACTGCGGTTCTTCCCCAAACCGACCATCGCCATGGTCAACGGCTGGTGCTTTGGCGGCGGCTTCACCCCGCTCGTGTCGTGCGATCTGGCAGTCGCCGCGGAGGATGCAGTGTTCGGCATTTCCGAGGTCAACTGGGGCATCATCCCTGCCGGCAATGTGACCCGCGCGGTCGCCGAGAAGATGATGCCGGCGGACGCGCTCTACTATCTGATGACCGGCGAGACTTTTGATGGCCGCAGGGCCGCCGCTATGCGCCTCGTCAACGAGGCGGTGCCGCGGGCGCAGTTGCGCGCACGTACCGAGGAGATCGCCAAGAAGCTGATGGAGAAGAACCCGCATGTGCTGAGCGCGATCAAAATCGCCTACCGGCGCGTCAAGGACATGAGTTGGGACGAGTCAGAGGACTATCTCTATGCCAAGGCGCAGGAGACCTACTCGACCGATCCGGAAGAAGGCCGCAAGAAGGGCATGAACCAGTTCCTGGATGAGAAATCATACCGGCCTGGACTAAGAACTACCGACGCGAAGGCTGATGCGCAGCCCAATCTTCAACAACAACGTCGCTCTTCCGGAGAAGATCCATCATGGACCTCAAACTAACTGGCCGCAGCGTGCTGATCACGGGCGCCTCCAAAGGCATCGGGCTCGGGATTGCCAAGTGGTTTGCAAGCGAGGGGGTCAATGCCTGTCTGGTCGCACGCTCGGGTGACCTGCTCGCCAAGGAAGCGGAAGGCATCCGCAAATCGGCGCAGGTCAACGTGCAGACAATGGTCGCGGATCTCTCTGATCCGGCGGCACGGCGCAAGGTGTTCGATGCGTTTCCCGACGTCGACATCGTCGTCAACAATGCCGGCGCGATCCCGGGGGGAACGATCGAAGACGTGGATGAAAAAGCCTGGCGTGCCGGCTGGGACCTCAAGGTCTATGCGCACGTCGATTTCACGCGACTCTACCTGGCACGCATGAAGCCACGCCGGCGTGGCGTGATCATCAATATAATTGGCGCCGGCGGTGAGAAACTCACCTACGGCTACATTGCGGGCGCTGCCGGCAACGCTGCGCTGATGGCGTTCACGCGCGCGATTGGCGGAACCAGTCCGGAATTCGGCGTGCGCGTCGTCGGCGTCAACCCGGGACCGGTCGCGACCGAACGGGCCGAGTACCTGGCGCGTCAGCGCGCCGCCAAAGCCGGCGATGAGAGCCGCTGGCACGAGAGCTACAAGCACATGCCGTTCGGGCGACCCGCGACGGTTGATGAGATCGCCGCCACCGTGGTGTTCCTGGCGTCGGACCTTTCCTCCTACACCAGCGGCACCATTGTCAGCGTTGATGGCGGCTTGGTGCACAAGGGGCCGCTGCCGTAGGATGGGTTGAGCGAAGCGAAACCCATCACGGCCGCCGAGCGTTGTTGGTGTTCACGATGAGTTTCGGCCGGGCTCAACCTGGCCTTCAACCGATCCTACACTTTCAGCCCCATCAGTCCCGCAAGCAGGTTGCGTTGGATCTGCGACGTGCCCGCCGCAATGGTCGCTGCACGCGCGTCGCGATAGTGCCGCTGCATGTCGAATTCCATGCTGTAGCCGAAGCCGCCGAAAATCTGCATGCCGGTATTGGCGGCCTTCACGTAGGTTTCCGAGGCGAACAGCTTGGCCATGGTGATCTCGCGCAGCGCGTCCTTGCCGGCCGCGACCAGGGAGGCGGCGCGCAAGGTCAGCGACCAGGCGGCTTCGATCTCGGTCTGCACATCGGCCAGCATGTGGGCGATCGACTGGAACGTGCCGATCGCGCGTCCGAATTGCTTGCGTTCGCCCGCATATTGAAGCGCGAGCTCGAACACGCCGCGCGCGCTGCCGCAATCGCAGGCCGCTGCAAAGACACGCTCGGACTGCAGGCCGGAGAGCACGCAGTCCCAGCCCTTGTTCTCGCCTCCGATCAGATGATTGGCTGGTACCCGCACGTCGTTGAAAAGGAGTTCATAGGTGCCGACCGAGCGCCGGCCCAGCATGTCGAGCTTGCGGACCTCGAGTCCCGGTGAACCGCCTTCGACCAGGAACAGCGAGAGGCCTTGGCGATAGTGCGCCTTGGCGTCGGTCTTGGCATAGACGTTGATCAAGTTGTTCTTGGCGCCGGCGCCGGTCTGCCAGATCTTTTGCCCATTGATGACGTAGTGGTCGCCGTCGCGGCGAGCTTGCGTACGCATAGCGCCCACGTCGGAGCCGGCGTCCGGCTCTGATATGGAAATCGTCATACGGATGTCGCCAGCGAGCAACTTGGGCAGGAAATAGCGCTTCTGTTCCTCGGTGCCGTTGCGCAGCAGGTTGAGGCCGCAGAACATGCTGCCGCCAAACGCCATCACGAGGTCCGCGCTCGGGCGCGCGAGTTCTTCGGCGACGATGGCCATGTCAACAATATTGCTGCCAAGCCCTCCGTATTCTTCAGGAAACGGCAGGCGAAACAGCCCGGCCTCGGCCCAGGCGTCGTACAGCTCGTATGGATAAAGCCGTTCACGATCGAGGCGGCGGATGTAGTCGGGGGTCGCGATGCGTGCCATCAGCTTCCGCACGCTTTCGCGCAACATCAATTGCTCTTCGCTGAAATTGCAATCCATCGGTCCGATCCATTGCGGCGATCCACCGCAACATACCAGACCCACCGGGAAACGGATGTCGTCAGTTTCAGCAAAAAAAGCACATGAGCAAACGAGGCCGTCCCGCAGGACGGCCTGAATATTCAATTGCGCGGGTGTCAGCCCGCGAACGTCAGCCGACGTAAGCGACGCGGGTCTGTGCCTCGACTTCGGCCGGCGTCTTGGGAATTGCCGGCAATTGCAGCACGGTCGCCTCCTGACCCTCGCACAATTCGGTCAGCAGAACCGTCTCGCCGTCGGGGAACTCGAGCGCATCGTGATGACGGTGCGGGGTATCCTTGTTGATCTGGCGGAAGATCGCCGTCTTGTGAACCGCGCTTTTCGAGCCCCACCCCAAGAGACCGTGGGAGATGCAGGCAATCTCCTTGGAGAACGCCAATTCGGTCCCGGGAAGGACACAGACCGCAGTGGTGGGGTCTTCCGGCGCCGCGAAGCCGCGGGTGCCGGTGCCGAAATTACGCGTGATCAACTTGTCGCCGACGCTCGCGGGACGCGACTTCACGTTTTGCAGACTGTAGTCACACATGGTGAAGAGCTCCTCTTTTCGCAGTGGCAGGCTCATCGCCCCTTGGAATCTGCATTGCAAAAAAAGTGCCAGACTGACTTAGCGCGCGATCAGCACAAGTGGCCACCGGTCTTGCGTTCGATCGCGCGCCAATATCTTGATTTTAGCGCATGATCTTTTCGGCGAACCGCTCACACTTCGCCGGATCACGCGCTAGTGGTGCGACCCAAACAGATGCTTCGCATCTGTTTGGAAAGTCGCCCCACTAAAATCGATATCTTAGTGGGCTGACTTGTCCCAACATTTGGGTACCAAATGTTGGGGTCAGACCACTAGGGAGCCATCAGCACGCTCCGGCAGGCTGTCGGCAACTGCGCCAAGGTCGGACCTCGGTGCGGTGTGACCGGGCCGTGGGCCGGTTTGGGATGAATGATCGAATCCCGAAACCACCAACCGAGATCGCCGCAGCCGTCGCCCGCCGGGACCGGATCCTGCGGCTTGCAGTCCGAGTTGTCGGCCGGGCACTTCATGCGGATGTGAAAGTGGTAGTCGTGCCCGTACATGGGCCGCACCTTGTGGAGCCAGGCACGACCGCCGTTCGCCTCGCGACAGAGCGCTTTCTTGATCGCCGCATTGACGAAGATACGTTCGACGGCCGGTTCCTCGGCAGCGGCCTTGATGACAGCGGTGTGGCCGGGCGTCCATGTCTTCGGGTCAACGTCGAGCCGGCTCTCTGCCACCATCATGGTGGCTGACATTTCCTCGCGTTCGGCACGGGAGAGTTCGTGGTCGGGCATCGGGGTGAGCCACACGTCAGCGTCGAGCCCAACCTGGTGACTGGCGTGGCCGGTGAACATGGGGCCGCCGCGCGGTTGCGAGATATCGCCGACCAGCAGTCCCGGCCAGCCGGCCACCTTGTGCGCCTTCACCGACAGCCGTTCGATCAAAGCGATCATCTTGGGATGACCCCAGTTGCGGTTGCGCGAGAGCCGCATGACTTGCCAGGTCTCGCCGTTGATCGGGAGCGCGACGGCGCCAGCAATGCAGCCCTTGGCGTAAAAGCCGATCACGTTGGCGGGGCCTTCGGTCGGGGTGGGTTTGCGGCCGAACAGTTCCTTCGCCTGCAGCGTGGGGTCTTTCGGATTGTTGAGTGGCGGCAGCGGCTTAGGATCAAGCGTGCCGGGATCTTGGGCCCAGGTCGGGGCGCTCGCGAGTGCCACGAGCAACAACGAAGGTGGCAGCCATTTCGGCGCCATGCGGCCTCCACAAGCGATTCGATTTTGTGCCCCGCCTCGATTTTTAGCACGAGTCCGCGCCCGGGCCAGCCTTAACCAAACCTTAAGAAAGACGCGCTCGCGCGATCGGCGGCCTGATGAACTTCTTAATAATTTAGGCGACTATGCGACATCGCCTTGTTTGGCGGCAGTCGGCAGGAGGGTGTGATGAACAGGTTTGCGCGCTTTGGCGTTGCGTCGTTGGTTGCCACACTGGTCGCGCTGTTCGCCACCGCGCCTGCCCGCGCGGAGCTGGTGGTCCACATCAGCAAGGGCGCGCAACGCATGACAGTGTCGCGCGACGGCCAGCCGCTCTATCAGTGGGTCATCTCCACGGGCCGCTCCGGGTATGGCACGCCGAGCGGAGTGTTTCATCCCCAGCGCATGGCGCGGACCTGGTTCTCACGCGCCTACTACAACTCCCCGATGCCGCACTCGATTTTCTTTTACGGTGGCTACGCGATTCACGGCACCAACGCGATCCGCCAACTCGGCGGTCCCGCCTCGCATGGCTGCGTTCGCCTTTATCCCGGTAATGCCGCGACCCTGTTTGCACTCGTGCAACGGGAAGGGCCGGGGCGAACAACGATTGTGATCAACTGAGAGAAATGGACTCGAAGGACGGGTTGACCCGCAGATGGGGAAACCCCTTTGCGTTTCGTTGGTGATCCATTGATGGGTATCGCTTCGCTCCACCCATCCTACACATCAACCTTGAGCGCCTCGATGAAGGCCTCCTGCGGGATCTCCACCTTGCCGAACTGGCGCATGCGCTTCTTGCCTTCCTTCTGCTTCTCCAGCAGCTTGCGCTTGCGCGTCACGTCGCCGCCATAGCACTTCGCCGTCACATCCTTGCGCAAGGCGCGCACGGTCTCGCGTGCGATGATTTTCGCCCCGATCGCCGCCTGGATTGGCACTTGGAACATGTGCGGCGGGATTAGTTCCTTGAGCTTCTCCACCATGGCGCGGCCGCGGCTTTCCGCACGCGTCCGATGCACCAACATCGACAGCGCGTCGACCGGCTCGCCGTTGACCAGGATCGACATCTTCACGAGGTCGGACGGACGATAGTCGGTGAGGTGATAATCGAAGGAGGCGTAGCCCTTTGAAACCGACTTCAGTCGGTCGTAGAAATCGAACACGACCTCGTTGAGCGGCAGCTTGTACTTCACCATGGCCCGCGAGCCGACGTAGTTGAGGTCGACCTGCGAGCCGCGCCGGTCCTGACAGAGCTTGAGGATTGCACCCAGGTAGTCGTCCGGTGTGAGGATCGTGGCCTCGATCCAAGGCTCCTCGATCTCCGCGATCCGTACCACATCCGGCATATCGACAGGGTTGTGGATCTCGATCTCGGTACCGTTGGTCAGCTTGATCTTGTAGATCACCGACGGCGCGGTTGCGATCAGGTTGAGATTGAACTCGCGCTCCAGCCGCTCCTGGATGATTTCGAGGTGGAGGAGGCCGAGGAATCCGCAGCGGAAGCCGAAGCCGAGCGCCGCCGATGTTTCCATCTCGTAGGTGAAGCTCGCATCGTTGAGCCGCAGTCTTCCCATGGCGGCGCGCAGCGCCTCGAAGTCTGCGGCGTCGACCGGAAAGAGCCCGCAGAACACCACCGGGATCGCGGGGCGGAAGCCAGGCAGCGGCGTCGCAGTCGGCTTCTTGTCGTCGGTTATGGTGTCGCCGACCCGGGTGTCGGCGACCTCTTTGATCGATGCGGTCAGGAAGCCGATCTCGCCCGGGCCAAGCTCGGCGGCATCCCGCATCTTGGGCGTGAAGACGCCGATCTTGTCGACCTCATAGGACGCGTTGGTGCCCACCAGGCGGATACGCTGACCGCGCTTGAGGGTGCCGTCGACGACGCGTAGCAGCACGACCACGCCCAGGTAGGGATCGTACCAGCTGTCGACCAGCAGCGCCTTCAGCGGTGCGTCGCGATCGCCTTTAGGCGGCGGCAGCCGGGTGACGATTGCCTCCAGCACCTCCTCGATGTTCTGCCCGGTCTTGGCTGAAATCAGGATTGCATGCGAGGCGTCGAGCCCGATTACGTCCTCGATTTGTTGCTTGACCTTGTCGGGCTCTGCGGCCGGCAGGTCGACTTTGTTGAGAACAGGAACAACCTCGTGATTGTTGTCGATTGCCTGATAGACATTGGCGAGCGTCTGCGCTTCGACGCCTTGGCTCGCGTCGACGACCAACAGCGAGCCTTCACAGGCGGCGAGCGAGCGGTTGACCTCGTAGGCGAAGTCCACGTGGCCGGGCGTATCGATCAGGTTGAGGATGTAATCCTTGCCGTCGCGCGCCTTGTAGTTCAGGCGCACCGTCTGGGCCTTGATGGTGATGCCGCGCTCGCGCTCGATATCCATCGAATCGAGAACCTGCTCCACCATTTCGCGATCGGCGAGGCCGCCCGTGATCTGGATCAGCCGATCGGCAAGCGTCGACTTGCCGTGGTCGATGTGCGCCACGATGGCAAAGTTGCGGATGTTCTCGATTGGTCCGGTGGTCATGGGGCGCGGGATAGCATCGGGGGTCGGGGGCGGCAAGCGCGGCGCATTGCGGCGAATTGTAAGGTGGCAGAACGCAACGTTCGACGCTGCAGCGTCGAACGCGCCGAAAGCGACCATTTCTACGACATTCCAGCTGGGCGCGATGGGATTTCGCTGGCGCTCAACCCATCCTACACGTCAGCAATCTCTACTCTGCGGCAATGCGCTGCGCCGCGAACATCGGCCGCAGCTCGACCGGCTTGCCGGCGCGCGCGATCAGCATGTGGTTGGTGGGCACCGGGTGCCAGATGTCCTGGTCCTTGTCGAGCGGCTCGGAGACGATCACTACGTCGCCGTCGTCCGTGCGGTAATAGAGCGTATTTGCGTTGTCGTTCGCCGCATACCGAAAGGCATAGAGATCGCGTCCATCCGCTAGCGCGGCCGTGAACCGCAGCGGTTCGCGCATGCCGTCGGTCGTGACCATGCTGGTCAGCACCTCGAGCACGCGCTCGGTAGCGCCGATCGGGTCGCGGTCGGCGCCGGCGCCTATGATGGCCAGGAACACGGCCTCCGAATTGGTCGTTCCGGTCCGTAGCGGATAGAGCTCGTCCGGTACCAGCGCCTCCACCTTGCGTCGTAGGCGTCCCCAATTGCCGACCAAGCCGTTGTGCATGAACATCCAGCGGCCGCACACGAATGGGTGGCAGTTCTGGCGGGTGATGGCGGTTCCGGTTGCCGCCCGCACATGCGCAAAAAACAAAGATGAGCGCAGGTGCCGGCACAGGTAGCGCAGGTTTTCATCCGACCACGCCGGCCGCAGCTCGCGATAGAGCCCGGGCTCCGGGTGATCGCCGTACCAGCCGAGCCCAAAACCGTCGCCATTGATACTGGCGGTCGATTCAAGCGCCCGGATGCTCTGCTCGATCAGGGAGTGAGCCGGTGCGGTAACATAATGCTCAAGAGCGATTGTATCGCCCCGGTAGGCAATCCAGCGGCACATGGCAATCTCGCCCAGGCAATTTCGCTTGTATCCCAATATGGGGACCGAATCTGTTCGCTTTCAGGCAGAGGGGCGGAAATAACCGCTGGATTTTGAGGCAATTGAACGCTTTGGGCGATGCATTCGCGCCGTGTTGGCCGAAGGTGGTCATCGCTGCGGTTAGGCTCTATTCAATGGCGCACGTTAACGGGGACGGGCATTGGCAACCACCGCGGACCACGAGCAGGCTTCGCAGGGCGCTTGGCACGCCCGCCTCACGGTTGCGCTCGAGCGCCTCTCCGACGCGCTCGTCGACCCCAGACGGCGGGGACGCGTCGTGCTCGTCGTACTCGCCTGCTACGCGGCACTCTGGACCCTGTACGGCACCATCGCCAAGGGGAGCCAGGACCTCCATTTCGACTTCGGCGAAATGTACTCCTGGTCGCTCGATACAATCTGGGCGACCCCCAAGCACCCTCCGCTGGCGCCCTGGCTGGTGCGGGTTTGGTTCAGCGTCTTTCCGCGTGCCGACTGGGCCTATTATCTGTTCGCCATGCTGGTCGCGACCACGGCCCTGTGGTTCGCCTGGCGGCTCATGCAACCCTACCTCGACGGTGAGAAGCGGGTCGTCGGGCTCGCGCTGCTGACGCTCATTCCGGTGTTCAACTTCCATGCGTTGAAATTCAACAACAACGCCATTTCGCTACCCACCTGGGTGGCGACGACTTGGCTATTCCTGCGCGCTTTCGAAACCCGTCGGCGGGATGTCGCGGCGCTCGCCGGCCTTGCGGCCGGCGCCGCCATGCTGAGCAAATACTGGTCAGTCTTTCTGCTGGCGGGGCTTGGCCTCGCGGCGCTGCTTGATCGCCGCCGGCGCGACTATTTCGGCTCCGCCGCACCCTGGATCACCGTCGCGGTCGGCGCGCTCGTCATTGCGCCGCATCTCGCCTGGGTCGCAACCCACGGCTGGCGGACCTTTGAATGGACCTTCTCGTCACATCCCGCGTCGGACCTCTGGGTCTCGTTGCGGTCCGCAATTGACTATGTCGTGGGCACCGCCGGCTATATCGCAATCCCGGTGCTGATCACATTGATCGCTGCGCGGCCCAAAGGCGCCGTCATCCGCGACATGCTGTGGCCAACAGAGCCGGACCGGCGTCTGGTCGTGCTTGCGTTTCTGCTTCCGTTGCTGCTCCCCGCGTTGGCAGCGCCATTCGTGGGCGGCAAGCTCGTGTCGCTCTGGGCGTTGGCTGGCGTTGCCCCGGTCGCGGTAGTCCTGCTGTCGTCGCCGCGCATCATGATCCCGCGCGACGCGTCGCTGCGTATCCTTGGGCTTGCGGTCGCGGTTCCGCTCCTGGCGCTCGCCGCATCACCGGTGGTCGCGTTTGTGATCCATCGTTTCGGCACCGATACCGACTCGCCGCATTATCGGCAGGTCGCGCAGGCGGTCGAAAAGGTCTGGCGCGAGACGACCGACCGGCCATTGCGCATTGTCGGTTCGTACGAAAACATCGCGTCGGGCACGCTGTTCTATTATCGCGACGGGCCGTCCGCCTATGATATCGCCAATCCGCGCATGACACCGTGGATCGACGATACCCAACTTCGACGGGATGGGCTCGCCATGGTCTGCCCGGCTGACAATGTTCTGTGCATGAACGCGCTCAATGCGCGGGCCGATCGCGCGACTGGCGGGAGGCGTGCCGAGGTCGAGATCTCCCGCACCTACATGGGCTATTCGGACCCGGCGCAGCGATTTGTGATCGCGACCGTGCCGCCTGGGCGGTGATGCCTAGTCTGACAGCGCTGAGTTTGGCGCAAACGTGCTTGCTTGATCGAGATCACCGGGTCTCGGCGCTAGGCGCCGGCCCGGTGATGACGAAGGGGCGGGGAAGGGGCTCAGTACCGATACGCATCCGCCTTGTACGGGCCGTTTACCGGAATGTTGATGTAGTCCGCCTGCTTGTCGCTGAGCTTGGTCAGCTTGACGCCGATCTTGTCGAGGTGCAGGCGGGCGACTTTTTCATCCAGTTGCTTTGGTAGCGTGTAGACCTTCTTCTCGTATTTCTTCGGGTTGGTCCACAGCTCGATCTGCGCCAGGGTCTGGTTGGTGAATGACGACGACATCACGAAGCTCGGATGTCCCATGGCGTTGCCCAGGTTCACCAGGCGACCTTCCGACAGCAGGATGATGCGCTTGCCGTTCGGGAACTCGATTTCATCCACCTGCGGTTTCACGTTGTGCCACTTGAAGTTCTTCAGGTTGGCGACCTGAATCTCGGAATCGAAGTGGCCGATGTTGCAGACGACGGCGCGGTCCTTCATGGCGCGCATGTGGTCGACCGTGATCACATCGACGTTGCCGGTCGCGGTCACGAAGATGTCGGCACGCGGCGCCGCATCCTCCATGGTGGTTACTTCGTAGCCTTCCATCGCCGCCTGCAGGGCGCAGATCGGATCGATCTCCGACACCATCACGCGGCAGCCGGCCTGGCGGAGGGATGCGGCCGAGCCTTTGCCGACATCACCGAAACCCGCAACCATCGCGACCTTGCCGGCCATCATGACGTCGGTACCGCGGCGGATGCCGTCGACCAGTGACTCGCGACAGCCGTAGAGGTTGTCGAACTTCGACTTGGTCACGCTGTCGTTGACGTTGATTGCCGGCCACAGCAGCGTGCCCTTCTTTTGCATTTCGTAGAGGCGATGCACGCCGGTCGTGGTTTCCTCGCTCACGCCCCGGATCGCATCTGCGTTCTTCTTGTACCAGCCGGGCTTGTCCTTGAGTCGTCGCTTGATCGCGGCGAACAGGATTTCCTCCTCCTCGTTGGAGGCCTTGTCGAGGAACGCCGTGTCGCCCTGCTCGGCGCGCAGACCGAGGTGGATCAGAAGCGTGGCGTCGCCACCGTCGTCGAGAATCATGTTGGCCGTTGTGCCGTCGCCCCACTCGAAAATCTTGTGCTGGTAGTCCCAGTAATCCTTCAGCGACTCGCCCTTGATGGCGAAGATCGGAACACCGCGCGCGACCAGCGCGGCGGCGGCGTGGTCCTGGGTCGAATAGATGTTGCACGAGGCCCAGCGGATTTCGGCGCCAAGCTCGATCAGGGTCTCGATCAGCACCGCAGTCTGAATCGTCATATGCAGCGAGCCCGCGATCTTCGCGCCCTTGAGCGGCTTCTTGCTGCCGTACTCCTCGCGGGTCGCCATCAGACCCGGCATCTCCACTTCGGCAATGGCGATCTCCTTGCGGCCCCAGTCGGCGAGGCTGATGTCCTTGATGGCGCAGTCCTTGGTGGCGGTCATGGCAGTCCTTCGGCTTTGGAGTGAACGCGGCACGCAGCGGGCTTCCCGGCGGCGCGGCCCCTATAGCAGGCCGTGGACGCGTCGGCAAGGACATATAAAGAGTTCTTTATGTCTCTATTTTGGGAGGGGTGATCCCCATGGATGCCCCGGGCGCGTGCGCACAAGGGCATCCATGAGAGCATGGGCATGTGGACAGGAGTTCGCGCCGCCAGTGCGCCCTCCCCATGGGATGCCCCGGACGCGTGCGCACAAGGGCATCCATGACAGCATGGGCATGTGGACGGGAGTTTGCGCCGCCCTCCATGGATGCCCTATACCCGTGCGCACAAGGGCATCCATGAGAGCATGGACGTCAATGAGGATCGAAAGGCAGTCCGGATGCCGGAGCGGCGGACGCAAGCCTACTCATCTTCGCCGAACTTGCGCGCAAGCAGGTCCTCGAGGGCGGCGATGACCCCGGCCGCCTCCTTGCCGGACGCTTCCACCGTGATCGACGTGCCGGGAGATGCTGCCAGCATCATCAGACCCATGATCGAGGTGCCGCCGACGGTCTCGGCGCCTCGGCTCACCCGCACCTCCGCGTCGAATTTCTCGACAGTCTGCACAAACTTGGCAGACGCACGTGCGTGCAGCCCTTTCTGATTGATGATGTGCATGGTCCGCGTGATGGGGCCGGACGGGGTGGCCTCGACTGCCGGCCCGGTCATTTGCCAGCGAGCACCCGGCTGGCGATGGTGACATACTTGCGTCCGGCTTCCTGGGCGGCAGCCACAGCATCCGGGAGCGGGCAGTCGCCCCGCACTTTGGCGAGCTTGACGAGCATCGGCAGATTGATCCCGGCCAGGACCTCGACTTTAGGGCGGCTCATGACCGATATCGCCAGATTGGATGGCGTACCGCCGAACATGTCGGTCAGGATGACGACGCCGTCGCCGGTATCGACGCGCTTCACCGCCTCAATGATCTCGTAACGACGCTTTTCGACGTTGTCATCGGGACCGATGGTAACCGTTTCAATTTGCGGCTGCGGCCCGACCACGTGCTCGAGGGCGGCACGGAATTCAACGGCGAGCCGCCCGTGGGTGACGAGAACGAGGCCGATCATCGAAGCTCCCCGCGGGCGCTGGTTGCGCCGCACGAAAGGGCCCACATGTTGACCATCCAAAATCGCAGCGCAAGGGCCTTTTAGGCGTTTTCGGGGTGATGTTGCATTGCGACAGGTGTACCGAATCGGGGCGCGATCCGCTCACATCGGACTGGCGCTCCGACCGCGGTTCAATCGGCCCGGACTGCGTGGTTATCGATGCCATTTTCAGCCAGCCGCTGGATCTCCGCCAGCAACTGGGGCATTGGATCGATGCCGGATGCGACTGCAAGTCGCGGCAGCACGATACCTTTGATCGAGGTGCTGCGCGCCCCCGGCTCAGGTAGTCGTAGATTGTCGGCACCGAGATCGACGACCAGGAAAACGACCGCCGCCGGCTCGTAAGGGACCTTCCTGATCCCAATCCCGCGTATTTCGATGAGTCCGGCGAGTTCCGGGACACACCGCGCCAGCAGCCGACCATGGACTGCCTCGAGCAGCGTGCGGTCATCCGACACGAGCCGCGCGAACGCGAGGCGACCTTCCTCGCCGGCCTGCAACAGCGCGAGTGCAAGCCGGGACTTTCCTGATCCGGACGGACCACGGATCAGTACTGCTCGTGATCCGATCAAGACGGTAGACGCGTGAATCGAGGGTGAGACGCCGGCGGGTGCGTCAGCGTCAGTCATCACACCGCCGGCAGGCGCAGCGTGAACCGGGCGCCCAGCACGCGATCGCCTGCACCGAGGCGGTTTTCCGCCCACAATTGTCCGCCATGGGCCTCCACGATCTGCTTGGAGATCGACAGCCCGAGCCCCGAGTTCTGGCCAAAATTCTGCTGCGGGCGATCGGTGTAGAAGCGCTCGAAAATCTTGTCGAGTGCATCCGGGCGGATGCCGGGCCCATCGTCATCGACCGTGATGTCGATCGTGTTCTTGACCCGGCGGCAGGCCACCCGCACGACCCCACCGGGCGAAGAGAACGAACGGGCATTGTCGACCAGATTGTTGATCACCTGACCAAGCCGCGAATCGTGGCCGGGGACCACGAAGGGGCCACCCTCGAAGGTCAATGCGACCGTCACTCCGTCGCGTTGCACCTCGTTGGCCATGCCCACCACGGTCCTGAGCAGCCGAGCGAGATCGACCGGCCCGGTCTCCTGGCGCTGCAACTCGGCATCGAGCCGGCTGGCGTCGGAGATGTCGGAGATCAGCCGGTCAAGCCGGCGCACGTCGTGCTTGATCACGGCCAGCAAGCGAGCCCGACTGTCGTCGGATTTGGCGAGCGGCAGCGTCTCCACCGCCGAACGCAGCGACGTGAGCGGGTTCTTCAATTCGTGGGCGACGTCGGCCGCGAAACTTTCGATCGCTTCGATGCGGCTGTAGAGCGCATCGGTCATGGCACGCAGGGTGCCGGACAGGTCTCCGATCTCGTCGTGCCGTCGCGTGTAGTCCGGAATTTCGACGCGCGACTTGATGCGTCGACGTACCCGATCGGCTGCTTCTGCCAGCCGGCGGATCGGCACCGCGATTGTGCCGGCAAGCAAGGTCGACAGCACGATGACGACACCGGCCGCGACCCCGGCGACTTTGAGGATCTGCCAGCGCTCATTTTCGATGATCTGATCGATGTCACCGCCCTGGGTCGAGAGCAGCAACACGCCGCGTACCGCGCGAAAGCGCTGCACCGGCAACGCCACCGAAACGATGACTTCACCGCGATTGTTCATCGAAACGACGGCTGCCTTCTGGCCGTTGAGCGCCTGGGTCACTTCCGGATAGCCCTTGCCGTTCTCGGGCCCGAGCTCGCGATAGAGCGGCAAATCACCACGACTGAGCCACTTGCGCAGGCCGATATAGGCGCGCTCGAACAGGCTTGGCTTTTCGGCGTTGGGCGGGGGCAGGTCGAAGCGCAGAACATCGCCACGGCCGTAGAGACTGCGGCTGTCGAGAGTAAGGGTTCCGTCACGGTCGTAGATGCGGGCGCGCGTGTGGGTCGGCGTTATCAACCTGCGCAGCACCGGTCCGACTCGTTCGGGATTGATCGGAAATTCGAGACCGAACAGTTGTTCGTCGGGCGGCCCATAGCTCTCGCCGGTCTGCAATTCCAGGAGCCGGTCGGGATCGATCGTGATGGCGTCGGTCTCAACCGTGGCTGAGGCCGCGATCGCGCCGGCGATGATTTCACCCTGTACGACCAAGCTCTGCACCCGCGCATCGATCAGGCCGGCACGCAGCTGCGACAGGAACAGAACGCCGGCCACGAAAGCAATGAGCCCGATCATGTTGATGAAAACGATGCGGCGCGTCAGGCTCGAAAAACTCTGCTCCACGAAAAACCGCCAAGCATGGCGCAGGATGCCCGGGATCCCATCGATAAGGACGACTCGCCACGTCCGGTGAAAGAACGCGGCGACGTTGGCGAGCCAGTTGTGCAGTGAATGAACGATGCGCTTTGTGATGATCGCGAGCCCGCCGAGCACGGCGGGTTGCGTTCCGGCCGGCGTCGCCGCTTTGCCGGGAGGGTGGCTCTCGGCCGCAGTTTGCGCAGCGTCGATGAGTCGATCGAGCACTTGGCGTCTCAGCAGTTGCGGATATGTGCCGCCCAGCGATCGGACATTTTATATATGCCGGCGCTTTTGCTCTAGTACCAAACGGCTACTAGCTGCTGGCCGTCACATTTCCTTGAAGCGATAGCCGACGCCGTACAAGGTTTCGATCATGTCGAATTCGTCATCGCTCTGCTTGAACTTCTTGCGCAGCCGCTTGATATGGCTGTCGATGGTGCGGTCGTCGACATAGACTTGATCGTCGTAGGCGGCGTCCATCAGCGCGTTGCGGCTTTTGACGACGCCGGGGCGCTGCGCCAACGCCTGTAGGATCAGAAACTCGGTCACGGTGAGCGTGACCGGCTCGTTCTTCCAGGTGCACGTGTGGCGCTCGGGGTCCATGCGCAGGAGTCCCCGCTCCAGCACCTTGGCGGAATCGGTTTCCTTGGGCGCCGTCGCATCCTTGGGGGACACGCGGCGCAGCACCGCCTTCACGCGTTCCACCAGCAAGCGCTGCGAGAACGGTTTGCGAATGAAGTCGTCCGCCCCCATCTTGAGGCCGAATAGCTCGTCGATTTCCTCGTCCTTGGAGGTGAGGAAGATCACCGGAATGTCGGTCTTCTGACGCAGCCGCCGCAGCGTCTCCATGCCATCCATGCGCGGCATCTTGATATCCAGGATCGCAAGATCCGGCGGCGACGTCTTGAAGCCATCGAGGGCAGATGCCCCGTCAGTGTACGTCATGATCCGATAACCTTCGGCCTCGAGCGCGATGGACACCGAGGTCAAAATGTTGCGGTCATCGTCTACGAGAGCGATGGTCGGCATGCGCTTGTTTCCGTGACGGCTTTCCCCGTCCGTGGTAGGCCCGAAAAGGCGGGCCGAAATGTGACTATTATGCAACAAAGTATGTGATACGGCTGACAATACAAGCCTACAACTTTAATGCCGGGACGTGCAATGGAGCGGAAATCGGAATTTGACCCAGCGGCTGCGGCCAGGAAGCTCCTGCGCGAGGGCCGTTCTGGCGCGCTCGCAACCCTGATGACGCCTTCCGGCGATCCTTATTGCTCGCTCGTCAACGTGGCGACCACCGCCGACGGGGCGCCGCTCCTGTTGCTCTCGCGGTTGGCCCTGCACACCAGGAATATTCTCGCGGATACGCGCGTATCGTTGATGATCGACGAACGCAAGGCAGGTGATCCGCTCGAAGGCGCGCGCGTGATGCTCATGGGCCGCGCCGCCGCCATCGACGATCCGGAAGCCCGCCGGCGCTATCTCGACCGGCAGCCGGAAGCAGAAATGTTCGCGGGCTTCGGCGACTTTGCCTTCTATCGTATCGCGCTCAGCGCGGGACATCTGGTCGCAGGGTTCGGTCGCATCGTTGATCTTACCCCCGCCGATATGCTGATCGATTTGGCAGGCCTCGATGCGCTCGTCGCGGCGGAGGCCGAGGTCGTCGCCCACATGAACCGCGACCACAAAGATACCGCGCGGCTCTATGCGACAAAACTGCTAGGCGCGCCAGACGGCGACTGGCGTTGCGCTGGCTGCGACCCCGAAGGGCTCGAGTTGCAGGACGGTCGTATTGCGCTGCGGCTGGTTTTTCCGCGTCGGGTCGACGGACCCGATATGCTGCACCAAGTGCTCAAGCAGCTCGTCGAGCGTGCGCGGGCAGCGTAATCTTTGAATTGGTCCTGCGGAGAGCGACATGCGCCTCGATGCGATCGCAATCGGCCACAATCCGCCGGACGACGTAAACGTCGTCATCGAGGTGTCAATCGGCGGTGAACCAATCAAATACGAGATGGACAAGGCGGCCGGGACGCTTGTGGTCGACCGTTTCCTGCACACGCCGATGCGCTATCCCGGCAACTACGGTTTTGTGCCACACACGCTGTCCGAAGATGGCGATCCGATCGACGTGCTGATCGCCAACACGCGGCCGATCATACCGGGCGCCGTCATCAACGTGCGGCCGATCGGCGTCTTCAAGATGGAGGACGATGGCGGTGGCGACGAAAAGGTAATCGCGGTGCCGATGCCGAAACTCACCAAGCGCTATGCCCACGTGACGAACTACACCGATTTGCCGGAGATCACGCTCGCTCAGATCGAGCACTTCTTTGCGCATTACAAGGATCTCGAGCCCGGCAAGTGGGTGAAGGTACTCGGTTGGGGCGACGCCAACGAGGCCCGTCGGATGATCACCGAGGCCATCGCGCGGGCAAAGTAATTGGCAGGAAGAGCTACGTCGGGGCGGGCGGTGATCGGGCGAGCCAACTCGGATCGATGACCGGCAGCGGGATCGCATCGAGTAGCGTGCGCGTGTAGATGTGCTCGGGCGCTTTGAAAATCGCTTCACACTGGCCCTGCTCGACCACGCGACCTGCTGACAGAACATAGATGCGGTCGCATACGGCCCGCACGACCGAGAGATCATGGCTGATGAATGCCATGGCGAGGTTCATCTCCCGTTTGAGCTCGCCGAGAAGCTTGAGTACTTGCGCCTGTGTCGACACATCGAGGCCGGAGACGATTTCGTCCGCGAGCACGAAGTCGGGCGCGAGCACGACTGCGCGAGCGATACCGATGCGCTGACGCTGGCCGCCCGACAATTCATGCGGGTAACGGTCGAGCAGGCCCATGGGCAGACCGACGCGTTCCATGACGGCCTGGACGCGCCGCTCCGCTGCCGCACGATCTGCGACGATCTCATGCAGCAGCAGCGGGGCCGCTAGGATGCGCCGGATCGTGCGGCGCGGATTGAGCGACGCCATCGGATCCTGGAAGATCATCTGCATCCGGCGCCGCAGCGGCCGCATCGCGGTTTCACCGAGAGCGGCGATCTCCTGGCCATCGAACCGGATGCTGCCGCTGGTCGGACGTATCAACCCGATGAGCGCGCGGCCAAGCGTGGTCTTGCCGGATCCTGATTCTCCGACGATGCCGACGGTTTCAGCGCGCCCGATCGTGATGTCGACACCATGCAGCACTGGTCGCGACGGCGGGCGGCGACCGGACAGACTACGTTGCCCCGGATAGGCCACGACGACGCCACGTGCGTCGACCAGCGCCTCAGTCATGGCTGGCCTCGGCGCGATCAAAGATCGCAATCTCGGCTTGGCAGGCGGCCAACACAGCTCCCGGGATGGGCTCCAGACCTTGCCCTGGCCGGTCATAGCGGGGGCACGCGGCAATCAGCGCGCGCGTATAGGGATGGCGTGGCGCTTCCAGCAGCGTTTGCGTCGTCCCCTGCTCCATCACCTTGCCCATGTAAAGCAACGTCGCCCGATCACAGATCCGCGCCACCACTCCGAGATCGTGGGTGACGAATATCACGCCGGTTCGGTGCCGTTCCTGCATCGTTCGGATCAGACGCAGGATCTGCTTCTGCACCGTCACGTCGAGTGCCGTCGTCGGCTCGTCGGCAATGACGAGTTTGGGGTCGAGCGCGAACGCGGCAGCGATCAGTACGCGTTGCCGCATACCGCCGGAGAGCTCATGCGGATAGGCGCGCATCACGTGCGCAGGCTCGCGCATCTGGACGTCTTCGAGCAGGGCAAGGGCGTGTTCGCCGGCGGCCTTGGACGAAAGGCCGCGCCATAGCCGCAGCCCGTCGGTGAGCTGCGCCCCGATGCGACGGCCTGGATTGAGCGCGGTCAGCGGGTCTTGCGGGATCAGCGCAACCTCGGCGCCGAGCACCCGCCGGCGGCTGCGTGCGTCGAGGGTAAGCAGTTCGCGTCCCTCGAGCGCGATCGCGCCGCGGGTGATGCGGATGCCGCGCGGCAGAATGCCGAGAATCGCCTTGGCGATTGTTGATTTGCCCGCGCCGCTTTCACCTACAAGCCCGTGCACCTCGCCGTGCCCGACCGTGAGGGAAACATCGCGCAGGATCGGCGTGTCGCCGTTGCGGTTTGAGGCCGCGCTCAAATCCGACACCGAAAGAAGTGGTGTGCTCATCGTTGCATCACGGGATCGAGCGCGCGGCGCAAACCGTCGCCGAGCTGATTGAACGCGAGCACCGTGGCGAACAGCGCCGCGAGCGGCGCCGCGAATACCCACCAGGCTTGGTAAATGATCTGCCGTCCCTGCGCGATCATTCCGCCCCAGGTCGGCGTATCGGAAGAGACCGACAGACCGACGAACGACAGGATCGCTTCCACGATCACCGCGATCCCCATCTCTAGGGTCACCAGCGCGAGCAGTACCGGTGCCACGTTGGGAAGGATCTCCCGGAACAGGATCGCCATGCGCCCGAAGCCCAGGACGCGCGCCGCAATGACGTAATCGGCTTGCGCCTGCGCCATGGTTTCGGCCCGCAACACGCGCGCAAAGCGGGTCCAGTCGATGATCACGATGGCGACGATCACCGAGCCGACGCCGGCGCCCATGATCGCCACCACCAGGATCGACAACAGCACCGGCGGGAACGCCATCCAGATTTCGATCAGCCGAGACACGACAACATCGGTCGCTCCGCGGAAATAGCCGGCGAACAATCCGAGCAGCGTCCCGAGCATGGCGGCCAACGCAGCCGCCACGAAGGCAACAACGAGGGCGACGCGCGTCCCGAAGATGAGGCGCGAGAGCACGTCGCGGCCGAGATCATCGGTGCCGAGTAGAAAGCCCGGCGCTGCGCCGGAGAAGCCGGCAGGCGGCAACGTCCCGGCCAGCAGATCCTGTTCAAGCGGGTCATGCGGCGCGATCAACCGCGCCAACAGCGCGATCGCGATCAGAAGTAGAATGAAGCCGCCGGCGAACACCACCTTGGGCTGCGCTAGCAGCGCACGAGCGAGCCTGCGTTCATGATGTACGGACCGGGAGCCCGCTGGCGTTGCATCATGGTTCAGCAGCGCGTCAGCCATGGCGCAGTTTCGGGTTGAGGGCCGCAACGGCTGCGTCGATCAGCAGATTGACCAAGATGAAGAGCGCGCCAAAAACCAGAACCAGGCCCTGAATCAGTGGAAGATCGCGGTTGATCACGGCATCGATCGCCATCGAGCCGATGCCCGGATAGGCGAAGATACGCTCCACGATCACGGTGCCGCCGATCAGGAATGTGAACTGGACACCGGTGAGCGCAAGGGTTGGGCCGATCGAGTTCCGCAGCGCCTCGCCGGCGATCAATCGCAGCTCTGTCATGCCCTTAACGCGCGCCATCAGCACGTAGTCCTGGACCACGGCCTCGCTCAGCGCTTCCTTGAGGATGCGAATGATGACTGCCGCCAGCGGGAGCCCGAGCGCAAGCGCCGGCATGATCATGTGAGCCAGGGTATCGCGCGCGACGCCGAGGCGTCCCGTGAGCAAGCTCTCGAACAGATAGAAGCGCGTCGAGAGCGCGGCGTCGACGCTGGGGTCGATCCGGCCGGATAGCGGGAGCACCGGCCAGAGCACCCCAAGGATGAGTACGAACGCGAGCGCCCAGACGAAATCCGGCACCGCGAGCAAGAGCCCATTGACAGCATCAATCGCCGCCTCGCCACGGCTGCGGCGCACGAGCGTTCCCGCGATCGCGACCGCGCCGCCGAGCGTGACTGCGACGGCGCCGGCAACGATCGCAAGTTCGAGCGTCGCAGGCAGGCGTTCGCTCAGCAATTCGAGTACATTACGGCGCAGCGAGATCGAGACACCGAAATCGCCATGCAGGATACCGCCGAGCCAGATAACGAACTGCTCGAGCAGCGGCCGGTCGAGCCCATAGCGGGCGCGCAGGTCGGCAATGTCCTGGGCGCTCGCACCCGGCGCGATCATCATGGCAATCGGGTCGCCGGGAGCAACGCGCAGCAGCAGAAAAACGACGATCGCGACACCAAACAATGTCACGATCGCCATGATGATACGCTTGAGAAATGCGGATGCGATCATCGCCGTTGCGGTCAAACGCCGTCATCGGGTACCGCTCCGCGCCCCGGGCGTCACCCCTTTTTGGCGACCAGAGTGGGCTGCATGGCACCGGAGACGTTGGGAGTCACCTTGAGGTCGGCTTTGTATATCACGGGCTGCACGTATTGCAGCAGCGGGATCACGTAACCTTCCTCCGCAATATAGCGATCCACCGCCTTGTAGCCCGCGATGCGTTTGGCTTCGTCCTTTTCGCCCCAGAGCGGGCCGATCTTGGCGTCGAGGTCCGCGCTTTTCCAGCTCGAATGCGGCGACGGGCCAAACATCGCGTGCCCGGTCGACGTCGACGGGTCTGCGATCGCGTTACCCCAATTGTAGAATGCCAGCGGCGCCAACCGGTGACTGGTTCGCAATTCGAAATGCTTGGCGATCTCGTAGACTTCGATATCCGCCTCGATACCGGCCTTGCGCCACATTCCGACGACCGCCTGGATCATCTCGTAGTCTTTCGGTTTGAACCCGCGCGTCGTCTGGATCGTGGTCTTGAATGGTTTCTGCGGCGAGAAGCCAGCGGCCGCCAACAGCTTGGCGGCTTTGTCCGGATCGTAGCCGACCTTTATGGTCGGATCGTAGGCCTCGTATTCGGGCGCTTCCAGGGTGTCGATCGGAACGCCGTAGCCGCGCAGCAGGCGCTGAACAATTGCCTGTTTGTCGATCGCGTGGTGAGCGGCAAGCCGCACATTCTTATCGAGTTTGCCCTCGTTGTTGATGAAGATCATGCCAATGTCGGAGATCGGCGTGGCAACCCCGGCAAGTCCTGGCTTCGCCTTCAGACGGTCGTATTCCTCATACGGGATTTCCAGCGTCAGGTCGGAAGATCCGCTTTCAATCTCGGCGACGCGACTCGTCGCATCGGTCACGAACTTGAACACGACGGTTTCGAAAGGCGGCTTGCCGCCCCAGTAGGTCGGATTGGCCTTGAGCCGCAGGAACGCGTTGCCCTGGTACGCGTCGACCATGTAGGGACCGGTGCCGATCGGCTTCTTCTCGAAGCCTTCGGCGCCGACCTTCTCATAATAGGCTTTGGGCAGCACATAGGCGGTCAGGAAGGCCATCCACTTGAAGATGGTTGGGTCGAACGACTTCACATCCGCCGTCACTCGCTTCCCGTCGACCTGAAAGTTGCCGATCGTCGACCAGACGAATTGGATCGGATTGCCGGTTTCCGGCTTTCCGGCGCGTTCCAGCGACCAAACGATGTCGGCCGGAGTGAACGGGGAGCCGTCGTGCCAGGTGACGCCTGGACGGACATCCATCCAGATCTTGCTCCTGTCGTCGTTCCACCCCCACGCGGTGAGGAGACCTGGCTCAAAAGCGAGATTTGGTTTTTGCCCGATGAACTGGTCAAACACCGACCGATAGATGGCTTGGATGGTTGGATTGACGGCGGATGGACCGACTGTCGGGTCGAACGATGGCAGGTTGACGTTGTAGGCGATGGTCAGCGTATCGCCGACCGCGGCCTGCGCGCTGCCGCGCGGACCGATCAGGCTGGCGATCAGTCCGCCGGCCGAGAGAGCGAGCGTTTGGCGACGTGTTGGTGTAAATGTCCCAATCGACATATTGGTCCCCGTTGGCTGAGAACTCGTTGCTGGCGCGGCGTCCGACCGGGACGCTCACGAAATGGTATGCACGGGAGGCCGCGGCCATCATGCATTATTTTAAGGTTAAAGGAGATCAGGGAGCACCGCCAGTTCATTATGTGAGCGGTCACACCGTGGTCAGTTCGTTGCGGCAGCGTACACAGGGGCTGCTAGCAGGGATGCCATGCAGCCGCCGGCCGAATACCGTTCGGCCGCAGCGGCACTGTTGTTGCGTTGATGTCTTATCGCTTCATCACGCCAAACAAGCGCTTGTCGGTCGTCTTCTCGTAGTCGAGCCCGTTGGGATAGGTGAGCAACTCCATGTTGGCACCCCATGGCGTCTTGAAATAGACGAAGGTTTCGCCGCCGTTCGGCTGCCCGCCCACCGGCGTTGGCTCACCCAGCACCTGCACGCCCGGCACTGTTTTGAGGTAGTCGACGGCCTGTTTGAGGTCGGTGACGTAGAACGCGAGATGAAATCCGCCGACATCGCTGTTCTTCATCGGCGTTTTCACCTGATCCTTGGCATCGTATTCGAACAGCTCAATATTCTGCGTCGGCCCGCAACGCACCATCGCAAGCGTGGTCGACGCACCCGCATCGACCGCGAGATTGGTCTGCATCCACTTGCCCTTCGGATCCGCGAAGGGACCGGCCGTATAGATGTACTGGCAGCCGAGCACCTTGGTGAAAAAGTCGATGCCGTCCTGAAGTTTTGGCACCGTCATGCCGACATGGTCGACTCCGACCATGGTCGGAATGCCGTCCGCACGGGCAGCGCCCGCCGCGATGAGCAGCGCGGCCGCAATAGCGCCGGTCCAGTGGATGATACGGGACTGTTTCATCTCTCACTCCTCTTGTTATAAGGCGGTCTTCGGCAGTAGCTGGCGCAGAGACGCTGGCGATCTCACGCCAGTTTCTGAGCGAGCAGGTACCCGGAGCCACCGCCGAGACCGGGTCCCGGGTGGGTCGATGCGCCGATGTGGTAGAGCCCGGCAATGTGCGTACGATGATTGACCGAGGTCTTGAACGGGCGCCAAAGGAAGAACTGATCGAGGCCGCAGAAGCCGCCATAGGGATCGCCGCCAACGAGGTTGATATTCATGGTCTCGAGATCGGCCGGCGAATAGACGCTGCGCGCAATCACGTTCTCGCGCAGGCCGTCAATATGCGACGCCAGAATGGCTTCCACGCGGTCAGCAAAGCGTTCGCGCACCTCGGTCGTCCAACGGCCATCCGGCGGGATCGCGATCTCGCCCGCCGCATCTCCCTTGAGTGCACGCGGTGCCTCCGGCAACTGAAGCCAGAGAATGGCGTTGCCGGGTGGGGCGCGGGACGGATCGAGCGCGGTCGGCTGCCCGACACAGATCGTCGGCACTGCCGGCAGCAAGCCGCGCTCACATTCGTTGGCTGCGCGCGACACGCCATCGAGGCCCGGAGTGAGATGCAGGAGCGCGACGCTACCGAGGTCGCCCGCTTTCCAGCGCGGGGCGGATGACAGCGCATAGTGAATCTGGAGATTGCCTTTGCCGTAGCGATAACGGGCAGCGTCCTGGAGCACATCGGGCGGGACCGCCAGACCTTGCAGGAGGCGATTGTAGAGCTGGCCGGGTCCGACCGAACAGATTACGCCGCGCGTCGCCCTAAGGGTGCTGCCGTCGGTCAGACGCACGCCGCCGGCCCGCCCTTGTTCATCGAGCACAATCCGCTCGACATCTGCGCTCGTGCGTACGCTGCCGCCCTGCTCGGCGATGATGCTCTCAAATGCGATCAGAAGCTTGCTCGCGCCGCCCCTTACGATCGGCGCGCCCGCCGCTTCGGTCGCAAAGGCGATCACGTCCAGCATCTTGCCCCCGTAAGCGCTCTCCGGGCCAAGCCCAACATGAAGCACCCACGGTGCGAACAGAGCGCGCGTTACGTCAGAACGATAGAGTTCCTCGAGATGAGCGCGGCCGGATACCAGGGTCTCGCCGAAGAACGACATGAGCCCGCGCAGTCCCCGCCGCCAGCCCTCGCGCACAATCAGGCGCAGCGTCGCCGGCGACCACAGCGCGCCGCCGAGCAGACCGAACAGGAAGCTCGCGTCAGTACCCAGGCGATCCATCTGGGCCGCGAAGGCGGCGCCATCGCCGGCCGCCAGCGTGTCAAAGGCGGCGACGTTGCGAGCCCGGCTTTTGCTCAAGATCGCGTGCCGGCCGTCCGGCAGGAGAACGCCGGTCGGCGCCTCGCTATCCGCGAACATCACGCCGCGCTTTGCGAGTTCGGGGCCAAGAACTCCATAAGCCGGCGATGTGACGAACAACACGAACGTCGTTGCCATCACGTCGTGGACGAAGCCTGGCGCAGTGATGTCCTCGGTCCGCAGGCAGCCGCCGATCCGGTCGTTGCGTTCCAGCACCAAGACGCGGCGACCTCGGCGGCCGAGCAAGGCGGCGCAGACGAGCGCGTTGATGCCGCTTCCGACGATGATGTAGTCCGCGTCGCTCATGGGCGTTCGGGGTTGCGGGCGCAAGCCTGGAGACGGAAGATAGACTGTTCCGGCATAGCTGAATGCGGGGGAACACGAAAGAGGCTAGCAGGGTGCAATACCTCGCTTGCAGTTTGGTCATGGGGTAAACCGCGGATGCGGGACGCTTACAGCTATCGTCGCGATCCGGCTGTTCCCGATTTTCCCGACGATCATCCGATCGTGATTTTCGATGGCTACTGCGCGCTGTGCTCGGGTTTTGCGCAATTCGTGCTCAAGCATGACGGGGCCGGCACATTCCGGTTGCTCACAGCCCAATCGGCGCTCGGCCACGCACTCTATGTGCACTACGGCCTCGACCCGCGGGATTACGAGACCAACATTCTGATTGCCGACGGCTTGGCCTGGTTCAAATCCGAAGGAAGCATCCGCATTGCGGAAGGCCTCGGTCTACCGTGGTCGCTCGCGTGCGGCTTTCGGCTTCTGCCAATGGCCGTGCGGGACCGCCTCTACGCGTTCGTCGCGCGCAACCGGCTGCGCATTTTCGGCAAGCGCACAACCTGTTACGTGCCGAACAAAAGTGAACGAGACCGCTTTATCGATGGCGGTCACCTGGGGCACGATCCATGAGTACCGGATGGCCGCAATTCAGGTATGATCAGTGTTGATCGTTCGCCGGTCGCATTAAGGGGAGTGTTCCGTCATGATGAGCGCGCAGCAGAACGAGCGCATCACCAGAATCGGGCCGGGAACAGCCTGCGGAAAACTGCTGCGGCACTATTGGCAGCCGGCGGCACTCACCGAAGAGCTTGACCGCGAACGGCCGGTCGTGCCGGTCCGGCTCCTGGGCGAAGACCTTGTGTTGTTCAGGGACAAGCATGCGCGCCTCGGTCTCCTCGGGCGACGCTGTCCACATCGCGGCACTGACCTCGCATATGCACGCTGCGAGGATGGCGGGCTGCGGTGTGTGTTCCATGGCTGGCTGTTCGATACCGCCGGACAATGCCTCGAAACACCGGCCGAGCCGGAAGGCAGCCGTATGCATACGCAGATCCACCACAAGAGCTATCCGGTGGTAGAGCGTAACGGCATCGTGTTCGCCTATTTGGGCGAGGGCGCGCCGCCGGCGTTTCCAGAGTTTGACTGTTTTCTCGCGCCCAGCGAGTACACATTCGCCTTCAAGGGTTTTTGGGACTGCAACTGGCTACAGGCACTGGAGGTCGGCATCGACCCGGCGCACGCTTCGTTCCTGCATCGCTATTTCGAGGATGAGAAACCTGAAGATGGGTACGGCCGACAATTTCGCGCCACCTCGTCCGACAGCGATGTGCCGATGACCAAGGTTTTGCGTGAGTTTGATCGACCGCAGATCAACGTGGTGCCGTCCGAGTTCGGCTTTAAGCTGATCACGCTGCGCAAGCTCAGCCCCGTGCAAACGCATATACGGGTCACTAACCTGGTGTTTCCGAACATCGTCAACCTGCCGCTCAGCTCCGAGATGGTGCTCACGCAATTCCACGTTCCGGTCGATGATACGGGCTGTTTCTGGTACTCGATGTTTACGAGCTTCAATCAGCCGGTTGACAAGTCGGAGATGCGGCGCCAGCGCGTGCAGACCATTGTTCCTCCCGACTACCGCTCGAAATTCAACAAGGACAACAATTACGGCTTCAACGCCGCCGAGCAGCGTCGCGAGACCTTCACCGGTATGGGCCACGATATCAACGTGCACGATCAGTTCGCCGTCGAGTCCATGGGTCCAATCTCCGATCGAACAACCGAACATCTCGGCCAGTCCGATCGCGCGATCGCGACTTACCGGCGTATGTTGATCGAAGCCATCGACCGAGTTGGCAATGGCGAACGGCCGCCGATGGTACTCGATGCGAGCGCGGCGCAACGCGTCACTGGTCCGGAAACCATCGACGGAGTAGGGCCGAGCGATGGCTGGGACCAATATTGGCAGGACGCGTGCCGCAAGCGCCGGCAGGGTGCTGCCTGGGCCGCCCTCGCTTCATAGCGCCGCCGCCACGATTGCACGGGAGGGGAGCCGCGTGGATCTGCGAGAGGGAGCGATCGGTCGCTCAGGCTTCATCTCCACGTTCGGACTCTGGACCGACGAAGCACGCGATCTGGCGGCCGACATTCTGGCGCGCATCGATCGCGACAAGCTCGAGTTCGTGCGGCTTTCGTTTCCCGACCAGCATGGCATCCTGCGCGGCAAGACCCTGGTCGCGAGCGAGATCGCGTCGGTCTTCCGCAGCGGCTGCGCCATCCCGGTAACGCTGCTCGGGAAGGATACCGCCAACCGCACGCTCTACCCGGTGTTTTCGGCAGACGGTGGTTTTGGTGTGGCACACATGGGCGGTGCTGGCGACATGTTGATGGTGCCGCTGCCCGCATCGTTCAGGGTTTTGCCGTGGGCGCCCAACACGGGCTGGATGCTGTGCGACATCTATCTCAAGGATGGGAACCCGGTTCCATTTTCGACCCGCCATCTCTACGCCCGCGCCCTCGAGCGCCTTGCTGGCGCGGGCTATGACTACGTCGCGGGCCTCGAGGTCGAATTCTATGTGATGAATCTCGAGCAAGGGCGAATTCGTCCGGAAGATGCCACGCAACCACCGCCGCCGCCGCCGGTGAGCTTGCTGGCCTATGGCTATCATTATCTGACCGAACAGCGCATCGATCAGCTCGATCCAGTCATCCAGTTGCTGGCACCGCAATTGCGCGCGCTGGATCTTCCGGTTCGCACGTTCGAAGGCGAGTTCGGTCCGAGCCAGCTCGAGGTGACGTTCAATCCGACGCACGGCCTTGCGGCCGCCGACAACATGGTGCTGTTTCGTAGCGCCGTGAAACAGATCTGCCGTCGCCACGGCTATCATGCCACCTTCATGTGCCGGCCGGGCCTGCCAAACATGTTTTCGAGCGGATGGCATCTGCACCAGTCGCTGCGCACGCGCGCCACCGGCAATAACGCGTTCGCGCCCGCCCATTCGGACGAGATCATCTCCTCAACCGGCGAGCATTTCATCGCCGGCGTACTCAAACATGCTCGCGCATCCTGTTTGTTCAGCACGCCGACGATCAATGGTTACAAGCGCTACAACCCCTATTCGCTTGCGCCCGACCGTGCGATCTGGGGCCGCGACCATAAGGGCGCGATGCTGCGTGTCGTGTCCGCCGGCCCCGGGGATCCCGGAACACGGGTCGAAAATCGCGTTGGCGAGCCGGCCGCGAATCCTTACCTCTACATGGCATCGCAGGTGATCACCGGACTTGCCGGTATCGAGCAGAAACTGGTTCCGATGACCGTGTCCGATACACCCTACGAGGCACGGGCCGAACCATTGCCTGCGAGCCTGGTGGAAGCGCTCGAGGCCTTCCGGGACAACGAACTTTACGCCCGAGAACTTGGCAAGCCCTTCGTCGACTACATGCTCAAGATCAAGGCTGCGGAGATCGCGCGCTTCATGTCGGAAGTGACCGACTGGGAGCACCGCGAATACTTCGAGATGTTTTGACCAGTGGAGAGCGCGTGCCTATGGCTCGATTCGATATGGACGCACCAGCTTCGCGCAAGTCGCGACGAAGCCGCGACTGTTGATCAGCGTAACTCCGTCGCGACATTTCATAAGCTCCGGCCCCTTCGACAAGAAGTAGGTCGTGATCTCATCCTGATCGCCTGATGCAGTGGCTGAAACCAGGACGTAGCCCTGTTCGACAAGTTCCGCCATTGACTGGACGACATCTTGCCACTGCCCGATATTCGGGGCATCGGGTGGCGCAGGCCGCGGCTTGGCAAGGAGCGGCGAACACGCCAAACTCAGCACGGTGATGATCCCGATCATCAGCTTCATGATTTTGCCCTACGTAACGCCCAGCGGACCGATTGTACGGCTCGCATGCAGAAGTCCTGGATGACTGCAGCTGTGACCCCCTCTTATCGCGCCCTCGTGAGCGGGTCGTCAATCATGGTAGGCATCGCGACGTTTCTGATATCCCTGCGACCCTCCGGGGCGGGTTTACATCATGAGCGCGTTCAGGGTTCTCATTCTCGGCGGTTACGGCACGTTTGGCGGTCGGCTGGCGCAATTGCTGGCTGACGAACGTGCGCTGACGCTGATCATCGCCGGCCGGGACATCGAGAAGGCTGCGACATTTTGCGCGCGGCTCAACGCGGCCAACGTGGTACCGGCGCTGTTTGATCGCGACGGCGACGTCGAGCATCGGCTGGCTGAGCTGGCGCCCAATCTCATTGTCGATGCGTCCGGACCGTTCCAGCTCTACGACGATCCGTTTCGAGTTCGTGCGCGCCGCACTGGCGCGGCAGATAGACTATCTGGACTTGGCCGACGCCTCCGACTTCGTTCAAGGCATTGCGCAGTTTAATGCCGACGCGAAGGCGCGCGGCATCTTCATGCTCGCCGGTGCCAGCAGTTTCCCGATATTGACCGCCGCGGTGGTGCGCAAGCTTGCCGCCCATATGGCGAGCGTCGAAGCGGTGACCGGCGGCATTGCGCCATCGCCCTATGCGGGCGTCGGTCTCAATGTTGTCAGGGCGATTGCGAGCTACGCCGGCAAGCCGATCGCAATGCCCGACGGCAAAGTGCACTACGCCCTGGTCGAGACGTGCCGCTACACCATCGCGCCGCCCGGGGGCCTGCCGCTTCGCCCGACGCGTTTCTCACTGGTCGATGTTCCCGATCTGCGGGTTTTGCCCGAACTTTGGCCGAGCTTGAAATCGGTCTGGATGGGCGTGGGCCCGGTTCCCGAGATCCTCCATCGCGTGCTGAACGCCTTCGCCTGGCTGGTGCGCCTGCGGGTGCTGCCGTCGCTCTCATCTATGGCGGTGTTGATCCACGGGGTGACCAACCGGCTGCGCTGGGGCGAGCACCGTGGCGGCATGTTCGTTGTGGTCAACGGCCGTGCCGGTGACGGCACTCCGGTTGAACGCTCGTGGCACATGATTGCGGAGGGCGATGACGGCCCATTCATTCCGTCGATGGCGGCCGAGGCGATCATCCGCCATTGCGTCGCCGGCCGATGTCCCGCGGCGGGTGCGCGTACTGCGACCTCCGATCTTGAGCTTTCCGACTACGATGCGCTGTTCGCGAAGCGCCGCATCTACACCGGTATCCGCACGCCTTTGCCGGCGGGCGCGCCGCTGTATCGCCGCCTGCTCGGGGACGCGTTCGATCAAATGCCCGCTCCCTGGCGTGCCATGCACGCGGTCGCGAGCGAACTCACCGCGCAAGGCGTCGCAATCGTCGAACGCGGCACCAATGTGTTGGCAAGGTGGGTCGCCGATCTGATTGGATTTCCAGCCGCGGGGAGCGATGTGCCGGTCCGGGTCACGTTCACGGCACGCGAAGGCGTCGAGACCTGGCGGCGGCAATTCGCTGGCCGCAGCTTTGCCAGCACCCAACAGGAAGGGCGCGGGCGCTTCGCGCGCCTGCTCAACGAGACGTTTGGCCCATTTCAACTTGGCCTCGCCCTTGTGGTCGAGAATGGCCGGATGCGGCTCATCGTCCGGCGGTGGAGCCTGTTGGGCAAGGTGTTGCCGCGGGCGTGGGCGCCGATCGGCCATGCCTGCGAATTCGTCGAAGACGGCCGGTTTAATTTTGACGTCGAGATCAGCCATCCGCTGATGGGGCGCATTGTGCGTTATCGCGGCTGGCTGGTACCAGGGCCGTGACTGTCAGCTATGATGCGAAGGCCAGTCCGCATTTGCGCCACCAAGGCGTGGATGCGCCGTCTAGGGAGAACGTCCATGCGCATACTCGCCGCGATGTTGCTTTGCCTGATGGTGACCCCAGCATTTGCCACTGAACCCATCGTGTTGCGCGACATGGGCTCGTTCCACGTCGGCGGGCGGATCGTCGAGATCAGCGGCCGCCCAGTGCAGGAGATCGTGCGCGCTCCGGGTGGGCCGCCGTCGCGGCTTGATCCCAACGGCCGTTATCAGGTCGAGCAGATGTACGTTCAGTACTTCCTGCCGCAGAACCGCAAAGGCAAATACCCGCTGCTGCTGTGGCATGGCGGCGGGCTGACCGGCGCCAGCTTCGAGACCACGCCCGACGGGCGCGAGGGTTGGCTCAACCTGTTTCTGCGCGACGGCTGGGACGTCTACGTGTCGGACGCGGTCGAGCGCGGTCGCTCCGGCTTTGCAAGCCCTGACGTTTGGAAGGGTGACCCGATTTTTCTCACGCAAACGGATCCGTTCGAACGCTTTCGCATCGGCGCAGGCCGAGGTTCCTTCGATCCCGACCCAGCCAAACGCCGTGTGCTGGCCGGCGACCAGTTCCCGGTCGAGGCCTATGACCAGTTCATGAAGCAGGTGGTGCCGCGGTGGTTGTCGACCGACGATGCGGTCGTTGCCGCCTATACGGAACTGGTCGACAAGATCTGTCCGTGCGTCATTCTGGTTCACAGCCAAGGTGGTTTGTTCGGTTTCAAGGTCGCGCAGGCGCGGCCCGACAAGGTCAAAGCCATCGTCGCGGTAGAGTTTGCCAGCGCGGGTAACCTCGATCGCGCCGCTGCCCTAAAGGCGACCCCGGTGCTGATGCTGTTTGGCGACAATGTCGAGAAGGATCAGCGATGGACCACCTACCGACGAATTGACCTGGAATACGCGGCTGCCGTGCGTGCCGGCGGCGGCAGTGTCGATGTGATTGAGCTTCCGGAGATCGGCATCAAGGGCAACTCGCATATGCTGATCATGGACAGGAACAATGCAGAAATCGCCGGTGTGATCCAGAAATGGTTGGTCGATAAAGGCCTGACGGACTGATTGTCGCAATGCACAATCGGCGGTCGCGCATCGCAACTTGGCAGAGCCGTTCTGTCCGACTATAGGTCGCCTCGCCGCGGCCGAGGGGTTATAGTCTCCTTCGGCCGCCAGGCCAGCGCGGGGAAGATTCCGGCTGCACAAGTGCTGCTGGACGCGGAGTGGAGGTCATTCGTGCACGAGACAGGACTGCGAAACGGCACCCATGGCGCCGATAAATTTGGCTTCAAAGGCCTCGCGGCCGTCCATTGGAATCTCACCGAGCCGGCGCTGTACGAGCATGCGGTGGCGAACCGTGAGGGCGCGGTCGTGCACGGCGGCGCGTTCTGCGCCGAGACCGGCGTGCACACCGGCCGCTCGCCCAAGGACAAGTTTGTAGTCTGCGACGAACGCACCGAGCAGACCGTGTGGTGGGAGAAGAACGGCAAGCTCACGCCCGCGCAATTCGATATTCTGTTCAACGATTTCCTCGCGCATGCCCACGGCAAGGAACTGTTCGCCCAGGACCTTTACGGTGGCGCCGACGCCAAATACCGGATCAAGGCGCGCGTCTATACCGAACTCGCCTGGCACTCGATGTTCATCCGCGCGTTGCTGATCCGTCCCGACCGAGCCGAGCTTGCGCACTACATCCCGGATTTCACCATCCTGTGCCTGCCGTCCTTCAAGGCGGATCCCAAGCGCCACGGGGTGCGCAGCGAAACGGTAATAGCCATCAACTTCACCAAGCGCATCATCCTGATCGGCGGGAGCTACTATGCGGGCGAAATGAAGAAGTCGGTATTTACCACCCTCAATTATTACTTGCCCGCAGAGAGCGTGATGCCGATGCACTGCTCGGCCAATGTCGGCCCGGCCGGTGACGTCGCGTTGTTCTTTGGTCTGTCCGGCACCGGCAAGACTACGTTGTCGGCCGATCCCAATCGCACTCTGATCGGTGACGATGAACACGGCTGGGGTCCGCAAGGCGTGTTCAACTTCGAAGGCGGTTGCTACGCCAAATGCATCAAGCTGTCGGCCGAGGCGGAGCCCGAGATCTACGCCACCACGCACCGGTTCGGGACCGTGCTCGAAAATGTCGTGTTCGATCCGCAAACCCGCATCTGTGATTTCGATGACGATTCCAAGACCGAGAACACCCGCGCCGCTTATCCGCTGGAGTTCATTCCCAACGCTTCTCGCACCGGGCGCGCCGGCCAGCCCAAGAACCTGGTCATGCTCACCGCCGATGCTTTCGGCGTGATGCCGCCGATCGCCAAGCTGACGCCGGCGCAGGCGATGTATCACTTCCTGTCGGGCTATACCGCCAAGGTGGCCGGCACCGAGAAAGGCCTCACCGGTGTCGAACCGGAATTCTCGACCTGCTTTGGCGCGCCGTTCCTGCCACGGCACCCGTCGGTCTATGGCAACCTGCTGCGTGAGTTGATCGGCGTCCACGGCGTCGACTGCTGGCTGGTCAACACCGGCTGGACGGGCGGCCGTTATGGCATCGGGCGGCGCATGCCGATCAAAGTCACGCGCACCTTGCTGACCGCTGCGCTCGACGGCTCGCTCAAGAACGCGAAGTTTCGAACCGATCCGTA
This sequence comes from uncultured Alphaproteobacteria bacterium, assembly GCA_963833605.1. Lineage (GTDB taxonomy): Bacteria > Pseudomonadota > Alphaproteobacteria > Rhizobiales > Xanthobacteraceae > JAFAXD01. Next base: position 132,039 of record CAWHYZ010000026.1, on the reverse strand, counting down.
TTTCGGGTTTTCGGTGCCGACCTCGCTGGCAGGGGTCGAACCGCATCTGCTCTACCCCTTCAAGACCTGGCAGAACAAGGCGGAGTTCGACGACACCGCGCGCAAGCTGGTGCGGATGTTCCAGGAGAACTTCACCAAATACGAGAGCCACGTCGACGCCGACGTGCGCGCCGCCGCCCCGGAGGTGCGCATCGCGGCGGAGTGAGCGCCTACTCGCGGCCTGAATAGACAGTCGCGAGGCCGCCCTTCTTTGTGGCAGGTAGCACGGCAAGAGCCGCCGCCGTAAAGGCTGCGCTGGCCAGAAACGTGCCCGTGGGTCCGATTTGGTCCCACAGCGCGCCGGCGATGACGCTCGCGAGCAACGTCGCGATACCGGTAATCAAGTTGAACATGCCGAAGGCCGTGCCGCGTAACTGTGCGGGCGCGTGGTCGGCGACGAGGCTTGCCAGCAGCCCTTGCGTGAGCCCCATGTGCAGGCCCCACAATGCGACTCCGATACCGAGCATGGCGATGCCATTCGCGAAAGCAAGCGCGAGATCGGCGGCGACCAGCAGCGCAAATCCGGCCGCGAGCAAACCGTAGCGGCCGATCCTGTCAGACAATGCGCCCGCGGGCCAAGCCGAGAGTGCATAGACGACGTTCATGACCACCATGACCACCGGGACGACAGCGAGCGGTACCCCGACGGACTGCGCGCGCAGCAGCAAAAACGCCTCGCTGCAACGCGCCAGCGTGAACACGCCAGCCACCGCAACGACCAACCAATAAGTGCTGCCGAGCCGCTTCAGCTCAGGCAACGACAACGGCGAACGGACCGACTTGGGGCGGGCCGAAGCATCCGGCTCGTGCACCCAGAAGACGATGACCGTAAACGAGGCGAATGCGGGTATGACCGCGATCCAGAACACGGCGGTGAAGTTGTCGGCCAATGCCAGCATCAGCAGCATCGCGGTCAGCGGCCCGAGCACCGCACCGATCGTGTCAAGCGATTGTCGCAAGCCGAAACTGGCGCCATGCAGTTGCGGGGCCGTGAGGTCCGCTATGAGCGCGTCGCGGGGCGCGCCGCGGATGCCCTTGCCGATGCGGTCGACGAAGCGCGCGGCGACCAGCCAGCCAAGGGTCGGCGCTAGCGGAAACACCGGCTTGGTGAAGGCAGCGAGGCCGTATCCCGTGGCCGCCAGCAGCTTGCGCCGGCCGAGATAATCGCTCAGCGCTCCGGAAAAGACCTTGGTGATCAGCGCGATCGCTTCGGCGGCGCCCTCGATCAGGCCGACCGTGAGCATCGAGGTCCCAAGCACGGTCACGAGATAGAGCGGCAACAGCGCATGGATCATCTCGGATGAGATGTCCATCAGCATGGACACGATCCCGAGCGCCCACACGCCACCCGGAACCTCACGCCAGCTCAAGAAGGAACGCTGAAGTTCAGTCATGTTCGCCGCCTCGCCTAAAGAGCGGCGGCGCTTGCGCGACGATCAAGCGGCCTTTTCGTGGCCCCTCGGCGCAAAGCGCCCATAGAAGCTCTCGCCTTTGGCGGCCATGTCGACAAGGAGCTGCGCCGGTTTGAAGCGTTCGCCATATTTCGCTTCCAGCTTGCGGCATTGCTCGACGAATTGTTTGACACCCATCATATCGATATAGCTCAGGGTGCCGCCCGAAAAAGGAGCAAATCCGAAGCCGAGAATCGAGCCGACGTCGGCTTCCCGCACGTCGGTGACCACGTGCTCTTCGAAGCAGCGTGCAGCCTCCAGTGCCTGGATGCCGATCAGGCGGTGTTTGAGCTCGTCGACGTCGATCGAGTCAGGATCGAGCTTCTTCGACTGAAGGTCGGCGAGACCGGGCCACAAGCGCTTGGGGCCTTTGTCTGGATAGTCATAAAAGCCTTTCTTGTTCTTGCGCCCATAGCGTTCTTTCTTCACGACCATCTGCTCAAGCACGGCTTTTTGCCGGGCGTCGACACCCTTCGGGCCGAGATCGGCCTCGGTCGCCTGCACGATTTTCCAGGCGAGGTCGACGGCGACCTCGTCGTTGAGCGCCAGCGGCCCGACCGGCATGCCGGCGGCGCGGCCGACGTTCTCGATCATGGCAGCTGGCACGCCTTCGCTCAGCATCACGTGGCCTTCGCGGATATAGGTGGCGACGACGCGCGACGTGTAGAAGCCGCGCGAAGTCATTGACGACGATCGGGGTCTTCTTGATCGCGCGCACATAATCCATCGCGGTCGCGAGTGCTGCCTCGCCGGTATGCTTGCCGAGTATGATCTCGACCAGCATCATCTTTTCCACCGGCGAGAAGAAATGAATGCCAATAAAGCGCGCCGGATCCTTGAAATCACCGGCGAGGGACGTGATCGGCAAGGTCGACGTGTTGGAGCCGAAGATCACGTTGTTGCCGATGATGTCCTGCGCTTTCTTGATGGTTTGTGCTTTCACGTCGCGCCGCTCGAACACCGCTTCGATCACGAGATCGCAGTCCTTGAGCGCCCCGTAGTCCGCGGTCGCCGTGATTCGTGCAAGCAGCGCGTCGCGCTCTGCCGCACTGGCGCGGCCGCGATTGACCTGCTCAGTCATCAGTTTTTCTGAAACCGCTTTGCCCTTGTCGGCGCTCGCCTGATCCTGATCGATCAGGACAACGTCGATGCCGGCCTGCGCCGTCACGTATCCGACGCTCGCGCCCATGAAGCCGGCGCCGATGATTCCAACCCGCTTGATGCGCGACGGCGGCACCTGAGCCGGCCGGCGGGCGCCCTTGTTGAGTTCCTGCATGGAGACGAACAGGGAGCGCGTCATCGCCGCCGCTTGCGGCGAGCGCACGATTTTGGCGAACCAGCGCTGCTCGATGCGCAGAGCGTGATCGAACGGCACCAAGAGACCCTCGTACACCACCTGCATGATGGCACGGGCCGCCGGATAGTTGTCGTAGGTCTCGCGCCGATAGATCGCGTTGGCGGCCGGGAACGTCATCATCCCGGCCTTGGAGTAGACTGCACCACCCGGCAGCCGGAAGCCCTCCGTGTCCCATGGTTTCTTGGCGCTCCCGCCCGCCTTGATCCAATCCTTGGCGGTTTTCACCATATCGGCGGCCGGCACCACCGCGTCGATCAACTTCATCTTCTGGGCGCGGTCGGTGCGCAACAGGTCGCCCTTGAGCAGGTACTGCAGGGCGTCGGCGGGCGGCAGAATGCGGGCGATGCGTGTCGTGCCGCCGGCGCCCGGGAACAGGCCGACCTTGATTTCCGGCAGGCCGACGCGCGTGCGCGCATCATTGCTGGCGACCCGGTAGTGACACGCGAGAGCGAGTTCAAACCCGCCGCCGGCCGCAGTGCCGGTGATCGCACACGCCCACGGCTTGCCGCAGGTTTCGATCTTCCGGTAAAGCACCGACGCCCTGCGGCTCTCTTCGAAGAACGCCAGGGCTGCAGCTTCATCGCCCTGGGATTTGCGCACCTTCTCGAACTCGCTGTTGAGTTTCTGCAGAACCGTGAGGTCGGCGCCGCCGGAGAATGAATCCTTGCCGGTGGTGACGACCACGCCCTTGACGGCGGCATCGGCGGTCGTCCTGGCGAGCAGCGCTTCCAACTCTGCAAGGACGTCCGCATTGAGAACGTTCATGGAGCGGCCGGGCATGTCCCAGGTGATGAGGGCGATGCCGTCCTGGTCGACATCATATTTGAAATTGGTCATGGCACTCTCCCTCAGGGATAAGGTTCGCCGTTTTTATGCGCGAGCAGCGTCTTGCCCTCGTGGCGCACAAGGTCGAGATCAACGTCCGGATAATGTCCGCGGTCGTCTGCCGCGCGTGTCCCGACTTCGAGGTAGACGGCGTCGCGCTGCGATCGGTTGATCAGATGGTGCCCATTGGGCACGCCCGCCTTGAACCCGGCCGCATCGCCCGGCTGCAGCACGGTCTCGCCCTCATTCTCGACCAGCACGAGTTCTCCTTCGAGCACATATACGAACTCGTCTTCGTTCTGGTGCCAGTGGCGCAGCGCCGAGGCTGCGCCCGGCTTCAGGCGGGTGAGATTGACGCCGAACTGGGTGAGGCCGACCACATTGCCGAGCGCGGCTTTCTCGCGCCCGCGCACGACGTGCTGGAACTCTGCCGGATATACGCTGGTCGTCCGCACGGTCGCCTTAGCGATATCGATCTTGGGCATGGGCGGGTCCTTCTGTGCGACGCCCGAAGTCAGACCCGCTCGATAATCGTCGCTGTCCCCATGCCGGCGCCGATGCAGAGCGTCACCAGCGCGGTCTGCAGCCCGCGGCGCTCGAGTTCGTCGAGCACGGTGCCGCAGATCATGGCGCCGGTCGCGCCGAGCGGATGACCCATCGCGATAGCGCCACCATTGACGTTGATCTTGGCGTGATCGATCTCGAACGCCTGAATGAAGCGCAGCACCACCGAGGCGAACGCCTCGTTGAGCTCGAATAGATCGATGTCAGAGAGCTGCATGCCGGCGCGCTTGAGCACCTTCTTGGTCACGTCCACGGGGCCGGTCAGCATGATCGCTGGCTCCGAGCCGATATTGGCGAACGCGCGGATCTTGGCGCGCGGCTTCAGTCCGCTGGCCTTGCCCGCCTCCTTGTTGCCGATGAGGACGGCGGCGGCGCCGTCGACGATGCCGGATGAATTGCCGGCGTGATGCACATGATTGACGAACTCCACTTCCGGATGTTTCTGGGTCGCGACCGCGTCAAAACCGCCCTGTTCGCCCATCAACACGAACGACGGCTGCAGCGCGGCGAGCGACTGCATGGTGGTCGTCGGCCGCATGTGCTCGTCCTTGGCCAGGAGGGTGATGCCATTCACGTCCTTGACCGGCGCGACTGAATTCTTGAAGTAGCCCTTGTCCCAGGCGTTGGCAGCCCGCTTCTGGCTCTCGACCGCATAGGCGTCGACGTCGTCGCGCGAGAACCCGTACTTGGTGGCGATCAGATCGGCCGAGATTCCCTGCGGCATGAAATAGGTCGGTACCGCGATCGACGGATCCATCGGCCAAGCGCCGCCAGACGCGCCGATGCCGATACGGCTCATCGAACTCGACACCGCCACCGATCGTCATGTCGTGTTGGCCGGACATCACCTCGGCCGCCGCAAAGTTGATCGCGTCGAGCCCGGAGGCGCAGAAGCGGGAAAGCTGCACGCCCGGCACCTTGTCGCCGTAGCCGGCCTTGAGGGCGGCCGCCCGCGGGATCACGCCGCCGGCTTCGCCGATCGGATCGACGCAGCCCATCACCACATCATCGACCAGGGTCGACTCGAGCGCGTTGCGCGCCTTGATGGCCGCCAGCGCATGGGTGGCGAGATCGAGCGCGGTGACCTCGTGCAGCGCGCCGTCGGCCTTGCCGCGACCGCGCGGGGTGCGAACGTGGTCATAGATGAATGCGTCGGTCATGGGATTTCTCCTGGTGCCGGAGCGTTACAAACTTCTGGCGATCAGCACCTTCATGATCTCGTTGGTGCCGGCGTAGATGCGCATGACCCGAGCGTCGCGGTACATGCGCGAGATCGGGTATTCTTCCATATAGCCATAGCCGCCGAACAATTGCAGGCAGCGGTCGATGATTTTTCCCTGAGTGTCGGTGATCCAGTACTTCGCCATCGAGGCCGTGACGGTGTCAAGCTTGCCGGTGATGTGCTCGCCGATGCAATGGTCGAGAAACACCCTGGCGAGCGTCGCCTCGGTCTTGCATTCGGCCAACACGAACTGCGTGTTCTGAAAGTCGATGACCTTCTTTCCAAAGACCTGCCGTTCCTTGACGTAGTCGATGGTCAGGCGCAACGCCCGCTCCATCATCGCCATGGCGTGAACCGCAACGATCAGGCGTTCCTGTGGCAAATCGCTCATGAGTTGCGCAAAGCCCTGACCTTCCTGCGTGCCCAACAAGTTCTCGGCCGGCAGGTGGACGTCATCGAAGAACAGCTCAGAAGTATCCGCCGCGTCCATCCCGAGCTTCTTGAGTTTGCGGCCACGGCGAAAGCCTGGCGCATCATCGGTCTCCACCACCATCAGCGAGACGCCCTTGGCGCGCTCCTTGGGATCGGTTTTCGCGACCACGATGATGAGGTTGGCGTGCTGGCCATTGGTGATGAAGGTCTTCGAGCCGTTGAGCAGATACCCGTTGCCTTTCTTCACCGCGGTCGTGCGCACGGCCTGCAGATCCGAGCCGATGCCCGGCTCCGACATCGCAATGGCGCCGATCAGCTCACCGGTCGCGAGCTTGGGCAGCCAGCGCTTCTTCTGCTCCTCGGTGCCGTAGCGCAGGATGTAGGGAGCGACGATGCCGGAATGGAGCGGCCCGCCGAATGCATCGAGGCCGGCGAGCGAGAACTCGCGATCGATCACCGCCTCATGGGCGAAGCTCCCGCCGGCGCCGCCATATTCCTCCGGGATGCCGGCGCACAGCAGCCCGGCCTCGCCGGTCTTGGTCCAAACCTCGCGCGGATAGAGGTGATCTTCGTTCCAGCGCTCGACGTGCGGCACAAACTCCGCAGCCAGGAAACGCCGCGACTGTTCCTCGAGCAGCACCAGTTCTTCGGTCATCCAGCCGGGGCGGGGAACGTTGAGGACATCCATCATCAGAAAGCCTCCGCCGGCAGTTCCATCGTGGATTTGGCGCCGTTCTCGATGCGGCCGAGATGGGTCGCGGTCTCCGGCAGCATGCGCTCGACGAAAAAGCGGCCGGTGACGAGCTTCGCCTTCAACCGGTCGGTCGCGCCGTTCGCGCCGTTGGCAAGCTTCTGGTTCGCCGCCTCGACGATGCGGCACCACATGTAGCCGAGCGCCACAAGGCCGAACAGATGCATATAGTCGGTCGAGCCGGCGCCCGCATTGTCCGGCGCTTTCACGGCGTTCTGCATGAACCACATGGTTGCTTGCTGCAGATGTCCGAGCGACTTGCGGAGCGGATCGAGGTAGGGCTTGAGCGCCGCATCGGAGGCGTGGTCCTTGATGTAGGACGTGACCTCGGCGAAGAACGCCATTACGGCGCGACCGCCATCCTTGCCAAGCTTGCGCCCGACCAGATCTAGCGCCTGGATGCCGTTCGCGCCTTCGTAGATCATTGAGATGCGCGCATCGCGCACGAACTGCTCCATGCCATGCTCGGCTATGTAGCCGTGGCCGCCGAACACCTGCTGTGCCACAACCGTATTGGCAAAGCCGGTGTCGGTGAGCACACCCTTAATGACCGGCGTGAGCAAGCCCACGAGATCATCCGACGCCTGGCGGATCTTCACATCGCCGGAGCGGTGCGCAACATCGAAGCTGAGCGAGATCCAGATCACGAGCGCGCGCGCAGCTTCATTAAATGCTCGGATCGACAACAGGGCGCGGCGCACGTCGGGATGCACGATGATCGGATCGGCAGGCTTGTCCGGGTATTTGGGCCCGGTGAGCGCACGCCCTTGCAGCCGATCCTTCGCATAGGTCACGGCGTTCTGATAGGCGACCTCCGACATTGCGAGGCCCTGCAGCCCGACCCCGAGGCGCGCCTCGTTCATCATCGTGAACATAGCGTTGAGCCCGCGGTTGGCTTCTCCGAGCAACCAGCCGATAGCACTGTCATAGTTCATCACACAGGTGGAATTGCCGTGGATGCCCATCTTGTGCTCGATCGAGCCGCAGGAGACGCCATTGCGGTCGGCGAGCGTGCCGTCAGGTTTGATCTGAATTTTCGGCACCACGAACAGCGAGATGCCCTTGGTGCCCGGCGGTGCACCCTCGATGCGTGCCAGCACCAGGTGCACGATGTTTTCGGTGATGTCCTGCTCGCCGCCGGAGATGAAGATCTTGGTGCCCGTGATCTTGTAGCTGCCGTCGGCCTGCGGCACAGCCTTGGTGCGCAAGAGACCGAGATCGGTGCCGCAATGCGGCTCGGTCAGGTTCATGGTCCCGGCCCATTTGCCGGCGATCATCTTGGGCACAAACGTTTTCTTCTGGGTGTCATCGCCGTGCGCCACCAGCGCGTTGATCGCCGCCTGCGCCAACCCGGGATACATGGTGAATGCCATGTTGGACGAGATCAGGAATTCGTTGACGCAGCCGGTCAGCGTCCACGGCAGCCCCTGTCCACCGTATTCGACTGGCACAGAAATGCCGAGCCAGCCACCCTCGCACAGCTGCTTGTAGGCGTTCTTGAAGCCCTTCGGGGTCGTGACTCGCCCGTCCTCGTGACGGGCGCAACCTTCCAGATCGCCGACACGATTGAGCGGCGCCAACACCTCCTCGGCGAACTTGCCCGCCTCGTTCAGGATGGCGGTGACCACGTCAGGCGGCGCATCGGCGAACCCGGGCAGGTTATTATAGCGCTCGATGTGGAAGACGTCGTTGAGCAGGAACTGCACGTCGTCGACAGGCGCCTTGTAGACTGGCATCGCGGTCTCCCGGCTGGCTTGCCGGCATTGTTCATCGGTGGGCAGCGCTCGTAAAGGTGCAAGTCGGACACACTTGCTCGCGATTGCGTGACGATCTGGTTTTTTGGCACGGCGTTTAACTGCTTGTTTACCTTAAAATTTAAGACTGCGTTTGGGTATGAGGCCGTGCGTCTACGTCCACGGCGACGTGCGGTCTGAAGGGCTGATTTGTGGTCGCCTGCGCGCCGTGCACCGCAAGGCGACGTTGTGAGTAACTGCATGGGATTCATCGCACACTGGCACCGCAAGGTTGCGCCGACACAAGTGCGTGTCGCCACGCAGCCGTCGTCGTTCGCTGCGATCAGCGGCCGGCATTCGGGCAGGCTTCCGGCGGATGCTCCGTTTGAGCCGGCACTCGACGCAGCGATCCAAGGCCTGCGCAGCGTCATCGAGCACGAGGCGTCGGCCGAGGCGCTCGCCGACCTCGGCAACCAGGTACGCGCACTCGTGGTGACCGAGAGCGATGGCGTGCCAGCTGACACAGTCGGTGCGGGTGGGGTTGCGAACCTCGAACAGCGCATCGCCTCGATTGCGGATGCGATTGCCGCCTTGCGGGCCGAAAACCGCCGCCGCGCGCTGCAGAATATCGAGAGCACGATCGCAGTGCTGAGTGAAAAAATCGATCACCTGCAGAGTTTGCGCGCGCATCCGCCGGGCTCGCCTGCCGGGCCGGGCCGCACACCTGCCCGCAACGCGGCCCCAGCCCTGCCGCCATACCGCGATCTCCAATCGATCGAGCGTGGCGTCGCGGAGCTGACGCGAAACGTGGCGGAGATGCGTGCGGAGATCGCGCGCTGCGTCGCCACGCAGGCGTCCCCGCCGCTGGTCCCGGAGCCACCGTCGGCTCCGGATGCGGCGTCGCCTGCACCCTTGCGGCCATTAGACCAAGTTGAGCCGCCTGCGCCGGGGCCCTCCTTGCCTCCGCCCGTTGCCACGACGCCACCGCTGCGCGCGCGCAGGCTGCCGGAAAAGCTCGTCAAGATGCTGGCGGGCATCGGCCTGACCGCGGCGCTTGCCTTTGTGCTGCAGCTTCTGGTGTCCCACCTTGTGCCACACGCCGCATTCGAAAGCGCGAAGCCGCAGGCCAAAGCCGCCGAGCGCGGTCCACGGCTCGACAGCCGCCTGGCGCGCGCCGCGCTGCCCGATCCCGATTCGCCCATTGTCGCGGCGGCACATCTGCCGCCTGCCTTCGCACCGCGGCTGATTGCATCGGCTGCTGCAGGGGATCCGACCGCCGCCTATGAGGTCGGGATACGCCTAAGCGAACGCCCAACAACCACCGGAGCCAGCGAGCAGGCTATTATCTGGTTGGAGCGCGCCGCCAGGGCCGGATTGGCACCGGCGCAGCTCACCCTCGGCGGCATCTATGAGAAAGGCCTCGGAGTTCCCAAGGAGCCGCAGCGCGCGCGCCTCTATTATCTGGCGGCCGCCATCAGAGGAAACGCCAAGGCGATGCACAATCTGGCAGTGCTCCATGCCCAAGGCATCGGCGGCAAGGTCGATCACGCGGCTGCTGCCGAATGGTTCCGCAAAGCCGCGGCGCGCGGAGTGACGGACAGCCAGTTCAACCTCGCGGTGCTTTATGAGCATGGCACCGGCGTCGAGCAGAGTCTGGCGGAAGCCTACAAATGGTTTGCACTGGCGGCGCGCCAGGGTGATGCCGGCGCGGCCCGAAAGCGCGCGGAGATCGCGGGACGCCTCGATGCCCAAAGTCGCGATGCGATGGATGCGGCGATCGAAACCTGGGCCGCCGAGCCGCAGCCCGACGATTCGATCACGGTCAGACCGCCGCCCGGCGGCTGGGACCGGGCGCCAGCCGAGCCACCGCAAAAGCTCAATCGCAATCCGCAATTTGGCATTGGCTGAAAACGCCGCCGCCGCCGGCGTTGCTGTAGCCGACGAAGGCGAAGCGAAATCCGGGGCGGCTACCACCCCGCTTTGCGCTCCGCTCCATGCGGGCTACATCAAACAATCGTCGCTGTATATTTGTTGCAAGGCCGCACGGCCTCTCCTTGCGGGGCTCTACTCGATTCACATGTCAAATAGCCCGCGCAGCCAACGCTGCGCCGCCCGGAGAAAGCGGGTGCCGGGCCACCCATTGTCCTCTTTTCCGTTTCCCCAAGGGGATGGGAGCGCCGAGGCCGGCGAGTAAGTTCAACACATCGTCCGCGCTTTCGACGCGGACCCGCGTCCGGTGAAGGACACGGCCCGCCTCTCGGCGCTCCACGCGGCTTTGTGAGCTCCAAGGAGCTTTCGGGACTTCGGACCAGGCGAGCGCTAAGCCCAGACCCTGCTGCACTAGGTCCCGCGGGACGACCGTAGTATCGCCCGGCTGATCCTCGGAGCCTCCCGAGTGCCCGGTTACGAGCCGGACCCGCAGGCACCGCATTCCCGCTCCGCTTCCGGACCGTCTCGAGAAACGCCCCTTGGTGAGCGGGAATGCGGTTATAATGCATTTTGTTATGCAATTGTCAAGAAATGTTTTCGGCCGCGCCTATAAGTCCTGGGCCATCCTTCGAGACGCCCGCGCTGCGCGCAAGATCTTGTAGGATGGGTTGAGCGCAGCGCAACCCATCATGTGCCTCAAAATGATAGGTTTCGCTGCGCTCAACCCATCCTACGGTCCCGCAGCCGCAGGCCGCGCGTCTCGAAGGATGGCCACAAAGTCTTGACGTCACAAACCGAAGTAAAATGTATAGGAAATCAAAATCTATGGAATGGGCCGGGATTTCCCAAGGTCAGGGCGCGTTGATAGTCAGCGGACGGCGCAGCGATGCGCTCAACGAGACCGCGATGGCGATCGCTCGGTTCGGTCGTTCTCGCGGGCCGGTCACGCGCCCTTGCCGAACCGGTCGTTGAACGCGTAGCCGGCGCCGCGCACGGTGCGGATCGGATCGGAGGCGCGGCCGCGGTTGAGCCCCTTGCGCAGGCGTCCGACATGCACGTCGACCGTGCGCTCGTCGATGTAGATATCGCGGCCCCAGACGCCGTTGAGCAACTGCTCGCGCGAGAACACCCGGCCTGGACTCTGCATCAGGAATTCGAGCAGGCGAAACTCGGTCGGCCCGAGCGGAATCTCGCGGCCGCTGCGCGACACGCGCTTCTTTTCGCGGTCGAGTTCGAGGTCGCCGGCGATCAGCACCTCGGCGACCCGCTCGGGCCTGACGCGGCGGAGCAGCGCGCGGATGCGCGCCAGCAGTTCCGGCACCGAAAACGGCTTGACGATGTAGTCATCGGCCCCGGTGGCGAGCCCGCGCACGCGCTCGGCTTCCTCGCCGCGGGCGGTCAGCATGATCACCGGCAACTGACGGGTCTCCGGCCGCGTGCGCAGGCGGCGGATCAGCTCGATCCCCGACAGGCCGGGGAGCATCCAATCGATGACGGCAAGATCGGGCGCGCTCTCCTTCAGCCTGAGATCGCCTTCATCGCCCCGCGCCGTCGTATCAACCTCGTAGCCTTCGGCCTCGAGGTTGTAGCGCAGCAACAGGGTCAGAGGTTCCTCATCCTCAATGATCAGTATGCGGGCTGTCATTCAGCGTGCCATTCATTGTGCCGGGAAAGCCACGGTAGCCGAGGCGGTGGTGTCCCCTTTCGGCCGCTCGTCAGCGAGCGGGCGACCTTCCACGATGTAGTATACGGTTTCGGCGATGTTGGTGGCGTGGTCGCCCATGCGTTCGATATTCTTGGCGCAGAACAACAGATGGATGCAGAGGCTGATGTTGCGCGGATCTTCCATCATGTAGGTGAGGAGCTCGCGAAACAGTGAATTGTTGACGGCATCGATCTCTTCGTCGCCGCGCCACACCGCCAGCGCCTTTTCGACGTCGCGGCGCGCATAGGCATCGAGCACATCCTTGATCTGGGACAGCACGAGGTCTGCCATGTGCTCGACCCCGCGCATGACCTTGGTCAACTGGATTTCGTCATCGAGCGCCGAGACGCGTTTGGCGATGTTCTTGGCGAGATCGCCGATGCGCTCCAGATCGTTGGCGACCCGCAACGCGCCAACGATCTCGCGCAGATCAACTGCCATCGGTTGCCGCCGGGCAATGGTCAGGATCGCCTTTTCCTCGATCTCGCGTTGCAGGTGGTCGATCTTGTCGTCGAGCGCGATGGTACGGGCGGCCATCGTCGCGTCATGGGTCTCGAGCGCGTCGACCGCGTCGCCAATCTGTTGTTCGGCCATCCCGCCCATCTCAGCGACAAGCCGGGCGAGATCCTGCAGGTCGGCGTCGAAAGCCTTGGCGGTATGTTGCTGTTCAAGCATGTTGTTGTTCCTTAACCAAACCGCCCCGTAATGTAGTCCTGCGTCCGCCGTTCAGACGGCGTGGTGAAGATCTTGGTCGTTGGGCCGAACTCCACCAGCTCGCCGAGGAACATGAAGGCGGTGTAGTCGGACACGCGCGCCGCCTGCTGCATATTATGCGTGACGATCGCGATCGTGTAGTCGCTTTTGAGCTCGTCGATCAGCTCTTCGATCTTGGCGGTCGCGATCGGATCAAGCGCCGAGCACGGCTCGTCGAGCAGGATCACCTCGGGTTTGACCGACACCGTACGGGCGATGCACAGGCGCTGCTGCTGTCCGCCCGACAGGCTCAATCCGCTGGCTCCGAGCTTATCCTTGACCTCGTCCCAGAGCGCCGCTCGGCGCAGCGCCGTTTCGACCCGCGCGTCCATATCGGACTTGGACAGGCTTTCATACAACCGGATGCCGAACGCGATGTTCTCGTAGATCGACATCGGAAACGGGGTCGGCTTCTGAAACACCATGCCGACGCGGGCGCGCAAGAGATTGAGGTCCTGGCCGGGATTGAGGATGTTCTGCTTGTCGAGCAACACCTCGCCTTCGGCGCGCTGGTTGGGATAGAGGTCGTAGATGCGGTTGAGCACGCGCAACAAGGTGGATTTTCCGCAGCCGGATGGCCCGATGAAAGCCGTGACGCACCCCGCATAGAGCGCGACGGTGATGTTGTTGAGTGCTCTATTGTCCCCGTAATAGAAGCTCAGCCCCCGCACCGATACCTTCTCGCTCAGAACCTCGTGGGTCTGCGCGGCGCGGGCGACGACCGGCGGCTGGGTCAGCGAAGCGGTACTCTCGGCCATGGTCATGTCGTCTTCCTTCGGGCGAGCACGCGGGCAACGATGCTGAGCGCGAGCACGGCTGCCGTGATAATCAGCGCGCCGACCCAGGCGAGCCGCTGCCATTCCTGGTATGGACTGAGTGCGAACTGGTAAATGACGGTCGGCAAACTCGCCATGGGCTGCCAGAGATTGACGCTGAAGAATTGATTGTTCAGCGCCGTGAACAGCAGTGGCGCCGTCTCCCCACTGACGCGCGCGACCGCCAGCAGTACACCGGTGGTGAGACCGGCGCGGGCGGCCCGATAGCAGACATGCGAGATCATGTGGGCGCGCGGCATGCCGATGGCGCTGGCGGCTTCGCGCAGTTCCCGCGGAACCAGCAGCAGCATGTCTTCCGTAGTACGCACCACAACCGGAACGACGATCACCGCGAGCGCCACCGAACCGGCAAATCCCGAGAAATGTCCCGTCTGGCGAACCAGAATTTCGTACACAAAGAGTCCGACCACGATCGATGGCGCGCTGAGCAGGATATCATTGATGAAGCGCACAACCTTGGTGACATGGCTGTAACGACCATATTCCGCCATGTAGGTGCCGGCCAGGAGGCCGAGCGGTGTGCCGATCGCGACCGCGAGCGCAGTCATGATCAGGCTCCCGATGATCGGGTTGAGGAGGCCGCCTTCGGCTCCCGGCGGCGGCGTCATTTCTGTGAACACCGTGAGCGAGAGACCGCGCAAAGACTCGTGCACGAGCGCAAACAAAATCAATCCCAACCAGCCGAGCCCGATTGCGGTTGCGGCAACCGAGAGGCTCAACACGACGGCGTTTTTGCTGCGGCGGCGCGTATAGGGGCTCATAGCTGCGTCACCTGATCCGCTGGTCCAGGCGCATCAACATGTAGCGGGCGAGCGCGAGCACGATGAAGGTAATGACGAACAGAATGAGGCCGAGGGCGATCAACGCCGATGTGTAGAGGTCACCAACGGCCTCGGTGAATTCGTTGGCGATAGTGGCGGAGATGGTGGTGCCTGGGGCGAGAAGCGAACTTGGAATCCGGTGCGCATTGCCGATCACGAAGGTCACTGCCATGGTTTCCCCAAGCACCCGGCCGAGCGCAAGCATGATCGCGCCGATCACACCGACCCGCGTGTAGGGCAAAACCACGTGCCTGAAGACCTCCCAGGTCGTGCAGCCAATCCCGTAGGCAGCCTCCTTGAGCACCGCGGGAACGGTCTCGAATACGTCGCGCGAAATCGACGTAATGAGGGGCAACGCCATGATCGCCAGGATCAGACCGGCGGTCAGAATACCGATGCCGTAGGGCGGGCCGGCGAACAGAGTCGAGAGCACCGGGACGTCCTCGAACGTGTCGATCAGGGCCGGCTGCAGTGTGCGCTGCAGAAACGGTGCGAAGACGAACAGTCCCCAAATGCCGTAGATGATGCTCGGGATGCCGGCGAGCAATTCAATGGCGATTCCAATTGGCCGGCGCAGCCACATTGGGCAGAGTTCGGTCAGGAACAGTGAAATCAGCAACCCGAGGGGCGTCGCAATCAGCAAAGCGATGAACGACGTCACCACGGTGCCGTAGATCGGCGCTGCGGCGCCGAATACCTCGGTCACCGGATTCCAGGTTTGGGTGATCAGAAAGCTGAAGCCGAACGTGCCGAGGGCCAGCGTCGCGCCGATAATGAGCGAAACGATGATGCCGCCCAGAATGATCAGGACCAGGATTGCTGATCCGCGGGTCAGCTGAAAGAAGGCGACGTCGCTGATGCGAAGCCGGGCGAGGGCGCGACTGCGCGCACGCTCGGCGAGCTTCGTAACATCCCGCGACTGCAGCGCCACCTCGACCACGGATCGTCTCTCGTCGGATTGCATGCCGCCAGGTCGGGCACGCGGAGAACCAATCAGCTACGGAGCTTGCTTGAGGGCGTGTTGCGGAGCCCCTGGTCGCAACGTCACCATATCAGGAAGGCGCCCGGGCCGGGCGCCTTCTTCGCGACACGGGATCAATGGGACAGAGCAAAAAGCGGCTTGCCGCTCGCGTCCTTGATGTTGCTCGCCCAGGTCTGCTCGACCGACGAGACGACCTTTGTGGGCATCGGGACGTAATCGAGTTCCTCGGCCATCTTGCCGCCCGCGTGGTAAGCCCAGTCGAAGAACTTGAGCGCCGAGGCTGCGGCCCCCGCGTCCTGGGGCTGCTTGTGGATCAGGATCCAGGTGGCGGCCGTGATCGGCCATGAGGCCGCGCCCGGTTGGTCGCTGAGGATCACGCCGTAGCCGGGGGCCGAGTTCCAGTCAGCGTTGGCGGCGGCGGCCTGAAACGCTTCCATGGTGGGCGCGACGGTTTTTCCGTCCTTGTTGATCATCTTGGTGTAAGTGAGCTTGTTCTGCTTGGCGTAGGCATATTCGACATAGCCGATCGAGCCTTGGGTCTGCGCGACGTTGTTGGCGACGCCTTCGTTGCCCTTGGCTCCAATGCCGACCGGCCATTCGACCGCGGTGTTGGACCCGACCTTGGATTTCCAATCCGGGCTGATCTTCGACAAGTAATCCGTGAAATTGAATGTGGTGCCGGAGCCGTCCGAACGATGCACGACCGCGATGGCCTGTGACGGCAGTTTTGCCGTCGGGTTGAGTTTCGCGATCGCCGGATCATTCCATTTCTTGATGTCGCCCATGAAAATCCTGGCCAAGGTCGCACCGTCGAGGGCAAGTTCCCCTGACGCGATACCCGTGATGTTGACCACCGGCACAATGCCGCCCATCACCATCGGGAACTGAACGAGGCCGCCGCGTTCGAGGTCGGCTCCCTTGAGCGGGGCATCGCTGGCGCCGAAGGTTACCGTCTTGGCCTGGATCTGCTTGATGCCGCCGCCGGAGCCGATCGACTGGTAGTTGAGCCCTATTCCGGTTTCCTTTTTGTAGGTGTCGGCCCATTTGGCGTAGATCGGATAGGGGAACGTAGCGCCGGCGCCTGATATGTCCTGGGCGTGTGCCGTCGGGATCGCGACCGCGGCGAGCGCGCCGGCGGCAATGAGGCTTTTGATCAATTTCACTGGCTCTCTCCATGTGTGCGACCGAAAGCGCACACGGGTTCAACCCGTGGCTCGGCCATCGGTTCGTTTAGGGCTGGTTGAGTTCGTCGGTGTGCACGTCGGTACGGCTTCCCCCGGGTGCATGCCCATCACGTACCGCACCCGCTTGAAGCTGCCGTTGGGCCTACGCTCGCCACGTCATCGTTGTATGATGGTTTGATGACGGCTGGATGACATTCTAACCAACTGATTTCGTTATCTGACTTGCATCAACGACGGCCTCTGCCAGGGGAAAACGCACCGTGAAGGTCGCGCCTTTCCCGGGAGTGCTGTCGATCGCCAGCCGGCCGCGATGGCGGTTGAGAATGTGCTTGACCAGCGCCAACCCTAGGCCGGTTCCGCCCTGCGCCCGGCTCTCCACAACGTCCACCCGGTAAAAGCGCTCGGTGAGACGAGGGAGATGCTCGGGAGCGATGCCTGGGCCGAAGTCGCGCACCGCTATAATCGCCTCTTCACCGCCATCCGGGCCGCTGTCGCGACTGCCGGTGACCTCGACGTGCTTTCCGGCCGCACCATACTTGAGCGCGTTCTCGATCAGGTTCTCGAACACGCGAATCAACTCGTCGCGATCACCGCGGACCTGCAGCGGGGCGGCGGGCATTTCGATCTTGATCTCGACATTGCGGTCGCGCGCCAGCATCTGCAGACCGTCGGCGACCTGGCGCACGATGGCGACAAGATCGACGAATGTCTGTGGCTGCAGATGCGCTTTGAGCTCGATGCGCGACAACGACAGCAGGTCGTCGATCAGGCGCGCCATACGCATCGCCTGCCCCTTCATGATGTGCAGGAAACGTTCGCGCGCTTGCGCATCATCGCGGGCGGAACCCTGCAGCGTTTCGATGAAGCCGGCCAGCGAGGCGAGCGGCGTGCGCAACTCGTGGCTCGCATTGGCGACGAAATCGGCGCGCATTTCCTCGACCCGCCGGATCGGCGTGAGGTCGTGCAACGACACCAGTACGAGTTCGCGACCCCCGTCGCCCGGCAGTACGATGGGTTCGATGAAGCCCTCGAACCAGCCGTCGGGAACCCGCACCTGGAATTCGACCCGCTCACCCTGCCGGGTCGCGGTGGTCCGACGGACCGCATCGACAACATCCGGAATGCGCAGCGCGAACGAGACCGGCTCGCCAATGGCGAGCGCGCGCGCAATGCTGCAGGCACGCGTATTGAAGGCCAGCACGATGCCCTGGTGGTCGAGCACGATCACCGGGTCGGGCAAGCCCGAAATCGCTGCGTCGATGATTCGATCAACCGCACGCTGAGCCATCGCCTCGCGGCCGCGCCCAACGCCAGCGATTACCGCGTCGTCGGAACTTCCGACCAGCGATGCGAGCGCAATGATCGCAAACGTGATGAGCGCCACGAGCGGCCCGATTGCCCCAAAGACCAACAGCGCGGCAAACACGACGGCGCCCGCAACCAGAACGAAACGTGCTCGCTTGATCCGGTTCCAAAGGTCACCGGGTGGGGCCGAGGCTCGATCGGCTTCGCTCGCCATGGGACAATCGCCAACGGCGCTTCCGGCGCCAACAGCGCTTCCGAAAGTGCCGCGATGTATCACGCACTTCGGATGCAGGGCACGCGTGCCGCCGAATTGAAGTTCCTACATCACTTGCAACGAGCTCGCAAAGGAACGTCAAATCGAAAAGCGGCACTAGGACAGGCTGTCGGCTAAACTCAAGGAAAATACAAGAGGGGATATGGGCGTAGGTCCGGATGCTGGCTGCCCACCGGATTCACGGCTGATCCCGCGGGCCGGACGTGAACTCTTTTGTCGGCAGATTTTTTGGTCGCCGCGCGCCGAGCCAAAGCTCGCGCAGGCCGAGAATGGCGAGCGCCAGCGCAAACGGGAGAATGTAGTAGAGCAGGCGGAACAGCAGCACGCCGGCGAGCAGATCTTCCTTGTCGTATTGCCACAGCGCCACCAGGATTGCGGCATCGAATACCCCGAGCCCGCCCGGCGAGTGACTGGCAAAACCGAGCAGAGTTGCGGCGACGAAAATAACCGCGAGCTCAATGAATCCGATATAGGGCTCAGCCGGTACCAGCATGTACATGGCGAGGGCACAAAAGCCGAGATCGGCGATGCCGATTCCGATCTGCAACAACGTCAGCGGCCCATTCGGCAGCGTCACTTCCCAGGTACGGTGACCGATCCGGCGCGGCGTTTGCCAGACCCACGCCACGTACGAGGCCAGGATGCCAAGCGTGACAGCTGCTGCGGCACGATTGAACCAAAGCGGCAGTAGGTCGATTGTACCGGCCGACCGCGGCGAATGCAGGATGCCGAGGCCGAGCACGGTGGCATTGCCGAGCCAGAAGGTCAGGCCGGTGATGAAGCAGAGCTTGGCCACATCGACGGCAGACATGCCGTAATGGGAATAGATGCGGTAGCGCACCGCACCACCGGTGAACGCGCTGGCACCGATGTTGTGGCCGACCGCATAGCTGGTAAAGCCCGCCATTGCAGCCACCCGATAGGGGACATCCGGTCTGCCGATGGTTCGCAGCGCAAACAGGTCGTAGAACGTGAGCGTGAAATAGCCGGCGGCGACGAACAAGCCAGCGAGCAGAATATCGCGTGGGTGCGTGGTTTTGATCGCGTACATGACTTCGCGCACGTCGATGCCGCGCAAGGTCCGGTAAAGCACGAAGCTCGCTGCCGCGATGATGACGAGGCTGAGTGCCAGCCCGACTCTGTGCCAACCCACCGCTTCGTCGATGAACCGAGCGGCCGCGCGCAGACGACGATACATCAAGCACCCCGGGTCGGCTGCGATGCCATCAAAATGTCGTCTCCGCTGCAACATCCGGCGTGGTGGAGTGACGTCTCTGTCCAGCGTCCCCCTAACAGATGTGCTCCCGGAACGCGAGACTTGACAGGTCCGTTTGGCCCACATCCCAAAGCCGCCCGGGCGATGGGTTTCGCCTGCACCCAGCCCATCCTACAATTCCGGCAAAACAGGGAGCATTCGATCGGCGTGACGTGATCAGAGTGGCCGGCGTCGGCATTGGTGCTGGCTTGGCGTCGGGCATGTTGCCGGCTGCCGCGCGTCGGCGCGCGGGGTGTCTCGTCCCGGCCATCTCGCTCAGGAAGACACGTCGGGTGCGACAGCGATCGGGATCGCCGGGTCGAGTGCATTGCCCGGCGATGACGGCGGAGTGTGAGGCGGGTGATCCGAGTGTTTCTACTCGATCACAGCACCGCTGGCGCGAATGGGCGCCGCCCATTTTTCGATTTCGCTTTTCACGAACTTGTCGAGATACTCCGGGGTCGCCTTGTCCGCTGGCACGATGATCGCGCCCAGCCCTTCGAGCCGCTCCTTCACGGCCGGCGTTTTCATCGTTTCCACGGTCACGTCATGGAGCTTCTTGACGATCGCCGCGGGCGCCCCTTTCGGCAGGAAGATCGCATTCCAGGTATAGGCTTCGAAATTCGGCAGGCCGCTTTCGTTCGCAGTCGGAAGGTTGGGCAGAACCGGCGAGCGCTGCAGCGACAGCATGGCGATCGGTTTCACAGTGCCGCCCTGGATCTGCGGCAGCGCGGTGGTCACGATTTCGCACAGGTAGTCGATGCGGCCGGCCGCGAGGTCCTGCATGGCCGGTCCGGTTCCGCGATAGGGTACGTGCTGCATGGTGACCCCGATCGCGGCGTTGAGCAGGGCGCAGCCAAGATGTGTGGCCGAGCCGGCGCCCGCCGAGCCGTAGGACATCTTGTCCTGGTTTGCCTTCACGTAGGCGATGAACTCCTGCAGATTTTTGACCGGCAGATCCTTGCGGGCGATCAGCACCAATGGCACCTGTGCGATCAATGCTACCGGGGTGAAATCGGTCGCGGCGTTGTAGAGTGGCCGTTTGTAAAGAGTCTGGTTTTGGGCATGAGTCCCGACGGTGCCGAGCACCATGGTGTAGCCGTCGGGCGCTGCCTGGGCGACGCGCTGCGCGCCGGTCATGCCGCCGGCGCCGCCGACGTTCTCGATCACGACCTGTTGGCCGAGCAGCTGACTCATACGGTCCGCGACGACGCGGCCGAGCACATCGGTCGGGCCGCCGGCCGCGAACGGAATCACCATGGTGACTGGCCGCGTTGGATAGTCCTGCGCGTTGGCCGCGCTTGCAAACGCGCACGCGGCGACGAGCGCGGCGGTCATGATTTTTCGCATTCTTGTTCCTCCTTGGACAACCAACAGATGAGTGAGTGGGCAGTCCCGGTCAAGCTTGCCGCTCACAGGGTGCCGGCGTAAGCAGGCGAGTGCTCCGATTCCGGAGTTGCTCACACCCTGCAGCACGCTCGACGCCAGCTTCGGAATCGAAAGAGCAGCGGCAAACTTATGATTCTAGTGCGGTTTTGGGTCTGAAGTTGCTCGACGAGATGGCTAAGGGAACTTCAAATCCACCGCAGGAGACCGGAGGGTCACGTGACCTCGATTCGAGTTGCTATCGCGGGGCTCGGCGCCATTGGCCGCGTGTTGGCGCGACATCTGAGCGCAGGGATCGAAGGCCTCGCCCTGACGGCGATCGTGGCGCGCGACCGGCCCAAGGCGCAGGCTTGGCTCGATGCGCAGAACATCGTGGTCCCGCTGATCGAGCTCGCTGAGCTGCCGCAGCATTGCGACCTTGCAGTCGAGTGTGCACCGGCCGCGATCCTCGAACAGATTTGCCGGCCCATGCTGACGGCCGGCAAGCGCGTCATGGTGCTGAGCGCCGGTGCGCTACTGCCGCGGCCCGAGCTGATCGAACTCGCGAAGGAGGCCGGTGGGCAAATCATCGTGCCGACGGGTGCGCTGCTTGGTCTCGACGCCGTCACGGCGGCGGCGGAAGGTGAGATCACATCGGTGCGCATGGTCACCCGCAAGCCGCCGAACGGCCTTGCGGGCGCGCCCTATCTGGTGGCGAACGACATCTCGGTCGCGGGCCTCAACACCGCCAAGCGGGTCTTTGCCGGCAGCGCCCGCGAGGCCGCCAAAGGTTTCCCGGCGAACGTCAACGTGGTGGCAGCGCTCTCGCTTGCCGGCATTGGGCCGGACCGCACGATGATCGAGATCTGGGCCGACCCGGCGATCACGCGCAACTGCCACAGCATCGAGGTCGATGCGGATTCGGCGCGGCTGTCGTTCTCGATCGAAAACGTTCCCTCTGAAAATCCGCGCACCGGACGGATCACCGCGCTGTCGGTGGTAGCGGCGCTGCGGAAGCTCACCGCACCGCTGCGGGTGGGGACGTAAATCAGCTAATCCTTCGCGCGCTCCGAATAGGAGCCGTCGGCGATCATCACCACGATGCGGGTGCCGACCGTGATGTGTCCGGGAACCATCGTGCGCACGCCGTTTGAGAGCACGGCCGGCTTGTAGGACCCGGATGCGGTCTGCCCCTTCACGGTCGGCTCGGTCTCGACCACTTCGAGGGTCGCGCGCTGCGGCAGTTCGATCCCGACCGGCGTTCCCTCATAGACGCTGAGCTTCACCTTCATCTCAGGCTGCAGATAGACCGATTGATCGCCGATGACGTTCGGAGGGGACCGCGACCTGATCGTAGGATTCCATGTTCATGAAGTGGAACCCGTCGCCATCCTCGTAGAGATACTGGTACTCGCGCTCCTCCACATGGGCACGTTCAACCTGATCGGTGGTCTTGAACCGAAGCGAGGACTTCACCCCGTCGCTCAAGCGGCGCATGTCGACTTGGGTGACCGGCGTGCCCTTGCCGGGATGGATGTTTTCCGCACTCAGAATGGCATAGAGCTTATCGTCGATCTCGACGATATTGCCTTTGCGCAGTGAACTGGCGATGACTTTCATGGGTCCTCGATCTGTGGAGGCCCGGATGCCCGTTGGCTCCGGGCCCGAAACTCGGGCGGCAACATACTGATCTTGCGCGGTTGTGCCAGCACTTTTGCGCGTCACCGGCTGAAACGATGAGCGTCCCTTCGCCCTGGTGGTCCCCCGATATCCACGCTGACCGGCGCCCGTTTTTGCGCGCCCGGGCGCAAATGAGGGCTGCTCTGCGCGGCTGGTTCGAGGCGCGGGATTTCGTCGAGGTCGAAGCCGCAATCCTGCAGGCATCACCTGGTAATGAAGCCCATCTGCACGCTTTCGCGACCGAGCAGGTGAGCCCGGCGGGCGAGCGGACGCGCCGCTATCTGCACACCTCGCCGGAGTTCGCCTGCAAGAAATTGCTGGCCGCCGGGGAGCGGCGCATTTTCGAGTTTGCGCGCGTGTTTCGCAATCGCGAACGCGGCGCGCTGCATCACCCCGAGTTCACGCTGCTGGAATGGTACCGGGCAGGCGAGCCCTATGAGGTGCTGTTGGCGGACTGCGCGGCGCTATTGGCGCTGGCGGCGCATGCGGCCGAGGCGCAGGAATTCTCGTTCCGTGGCCGCCGCGCCGATCCATTCGCCGAACCGGAACGCATCACGGTGGCAAACGCGTTCGGGCGCTACGCCGGCATCGATCTGCTGGCGACGCTTACGGCGGACGCGGCCGATCGGGATGCGCTCGCGCGCCAGGCGGCAAAGCAAAAAATTCATCTTGCTGCTGACGACACCTGGTCGGACATTTTCAGCCGCGTCCTGGTGGAACGGATCGAACCCAACCTTGGTCTCGGTCGACCGACAGTGCTCTATGAATATCCGGTGGCGGAGGCGGCGCTGGCGCGGCGCACGACGTCTGATCCGCGCGTCGCCGAACGGTTCGAACTCTACGTTTGCGGTGTTGAACTCGCCAACGGTTTCGGCGAGCTCACCGATGCGGATGAGCAACGGCGGCGTTTCGAGGCCGAGATGGCCGAGAAGGACCGCGTTCACGGCGAGCGCTATCCGATCGACGAGGAGTTTCTCGCGGCGCTCGCGGTGATGCCGCCGGCGAGCGGAGTAGCGCTCGGGTTCGACCGGCTGGTGATGCTGGCGACCGGCGCGGCACGGATCGAGCAGGTGATCTGGACGCCGGATACGGACGACTGATGACGGAAGACAGAGGACGGAAGGACGCAGTCTGCTATCTGTCGTCTGCCATCTGTCGTCTGTCTTCTGTCAAAAACCAATCCACGATCTGCTCGCCGGTCCAGAACAGCACGTCAGATTTTCGGCGAATCGTCTCGACAGCGCGGCGGAAGTGTTTGAGCCGGTGCGGCGCGCCCATGATGTAGGGATGCAGCACCAGCGCCATCACCCGCGCCGATCCCTCGGCGTCCGCGTAGATCTGCGCGAACTGGTCGATCGCACGGTCGGCATATTCCGATCCGGCATGATGCTGGATCAGCATCATGGCCACGTCGTTGCACTCCTGGGTGTAGGGAATATTGACGATCGGCTTGGTCGTCGTCTTCAGCCACACCGGCTGGTCGTCGAGCACCCAGTCGGCGACGTAGTCGTAGCCCTCCTCTTTGAGGATATCGGGCGTCTCCCACGTCTCGGTCAGCCCCGGCCCGAGCCAGCCGCGCGGCGGCGTGCCGGTCACCTGTTCGATCACCGCACGGGTCTTCCGGATGTCGGCACGCTCGTCCTCGACCTTCTGCATGTTGCGCTGAGTGAAGCCGTGACCCATGAACTCCCAGCGCCGCTCGATCGCAGCTTGGACGATCGGCTTGTAGGCTGCGATCGCAGAGCCGTTGATGGCGAGCACGCCCGGGATTTGTAAGTCGTCGAAGACCTTCAGGATGCGCCAGAAACCGACCCGGTTGCCGTATTCGTGCCAGGCCCAGTTGGGGATGTCCGGCATCGGCGCGCCGCCGGCCGGCGGCGTCAGCACGGTGCGCGGCATTGTCTGGGTCGGGTCCCATTCCTCGACATTGACAATGACCCACACCACCATGCGGGCGCCGTGCGGGAGCCGCAGCGTCGGCCGCTCCGCAATAGCGGAATAACTGATGCGGTCGGCCGGCAGCATGCGCGACCGACCCAAGGTTTGCTGAGGCTTGGCGTCTTCGCTCACTGTCCCGCCGCCTTGATGCCGAGACGCCGGGCGATCAGCGCCATCTTGGCGCGCTGCTCATCGATCGCCGCCGCAAACTCGGCTGGCCCGCCTGGATTGACGACCTGCGCGGTGGCCGTGAGCCGCGCGATTATGGTTGGATCGGTGCCGACCGCCGCGACGTCCGCCGCAATACGCTCGCGCAGCTCGGCCGACATCATGCGCGGCCCGAACAGCCCGACCAAACCCTCGAGCTCGAGCGCCGGAAAGCCGGCTTCGACCACGGTCGGCACATCCGGATAGGAGACCGCGCGCTTTCGATTGGTGACCGCCAGCAGCTTGACGCGCCCGCCCTGCACCTGGGCCTGGATCACAGCGAGACCGGTCATCATCACCTGGATGCGCCCTTCGCCGAGATCGGTACCGGCCTGGACGATGTCGCGGTAGGGCACTTTGGCGAAGTCGAGCTTGGCCTCGTTGACGAAGCCGTCCCAGACGAACTCGGTGATGCCCGGCACCAGCGCGGCATTGAGTTTGCCGGGCTGCGCGCGAGCCAGCGCGACGAGATCGGCGAGCGAGCCGAGTTTCATCGCCGCCGGCGTGCCAATCGTGATGATGGTGTTGGACACCCGGGCGATCGGGACGATGTCACGGATGTCGTAGGGGATCTTATCGTGCTGATAGGGATGTACGGTGAAACTGCCGGCAGCCGCGAACAGCAGCGTGTGGTCGTCGTTGGCGCCGACGAAGGCGGTGATCGCCACGAAACCGTCGCCGCCGGGACGGTTTTCCACCACGACCGGCTTTCCCCAGCGGGCCGAGAGCCGCTCGGCGAACAAACGCGCCCCGATGTCGGCGCCAGCACCGGCTCCGAACGGCACGATGAATTTCACCGTGTGATCCGGCCACGGCTCGGCTGCGGGGAGGGGCATGACCGTGCCGAGCAACATGAGCCCAGCAAGCGCAAACGGAACGGTGTGTCTCATCGCGAAATCCCGTCGGGTTGGATCCTACGCGGCCTCGTCGCCGAAATTCACGATATAGGCTTCGCCGCGCTCGAGGAATGCGTTGACCAGCCGCAGCAGGCGCTCAGGCTGATCGACCTCGATCGCATGGGCGGCATCGTAGATATAGGTCAAGTGCGAGGCAGCGATTTGCTCTTTGAGAACGTGGCCGGTTCTGGCTGGGATCAGCGCGTCCTTGCTCGCCATGACGATCAGGGTGCGCACCTTGATCTCGGGAAGACGCGCGAGCAGGGCCTCGTCGACGAGCGTGCCGCCGTGGTAGCGCGCGAATGCCTCGCTGTTGGCGGCCATGACATCCGCCGGCTTGATGAGACCCTTGGCTTTGTCCGGGTAGGCATAGAGCTTGCGCCGCAGCTCGTCGGGGCTGCGCGGCGGGGCGGCATTCACGCCAAAGCGTAGCCCTCCCGGTGCTTCCAGCACGAGCTGGCCGACGGTGTCAGGATGACGGACCGCAAGCCACAGGGCGGTCCAGCCGCCGAACGAGTGGCCCATGACGTTACAACGGCCACTGATCACCGAGCTGGCAAATTCTGCATAGAGATCGGCAAGATCGGGAACGGTCCTGGTCGCCGGATGGACCGGCGTGCCGTCGAATCCAGGAGCGATCGGCATGACCACGCGGTGATTCCGGGAAATCCGCTCCAGGAACGGGGTGATCTGGGGTCCACCGGCTGCGTGCAGATAGAGTAACGGGCGGCCTTCGCCGAGCACCCAATAGGGCAAGACGCCGGTCGACAGTCTTGCATCCATCTGGTTGGCTGACATTGATCCTCGCTATCCGGTCTAGCTAGTGCCCCGCTTCCGAAGTTCGTGATACATCGCGGCACCGCACGACCTCCGGAAGCGGGGCACTAGCAACCATATGATTTTAGTAAAACGAGCTTGCCGCAACTGCTGTAGGAAATTCAAATCGGCGGCAATAGCCAAAATCGAGATGTATGATGAGGGCTTCCAGAACCCTACGGCGCGCGCCCGAGTTGATCGACGCCGGGCTTGCAGCCGCGGACCGACGCGCGGCGCTCGAAGCGGTCGCAGCGCGCTACGCGGTTGCCATCACGCCGGCGATTGCTGAACTGATCGACGTGGCCGACCCGAGCGATCCGATCGCGCGGCAATTCGTGCCGGATCCGGCCGAACTCGCGAACGAGCTACAGGAGCGGGGGGATCCGATCGGAGATGATACCCACACGCCGGTCGAGGGCGTCGTCCACCGATATCCGGACCGCGTGCTGCTGAAACTCACGCACGTCTGTCCGGTCTACTGCCGCTTCTGCTTCCGGCGCGAGATGGTCGGGCCGCGCGGGCGCGGCACGCTGACGCCCCGGCAATTGACGGCGGCGCTCGATTATATCCGCGGCGACGATCGCATCTGGGAAGTCATCCTCACCGGTGGCGATCCACTGGTTCTGTCGGCGCGCCGTCTGCGCGCGTCGGTCGGTCAGCTCGCGGCGATTGCGCATGTGAAGGTGATCCGCGTGCACACGCGTGTGCCGTCCGCGGCGCCGGAGTTGATCACGCACGAGCACGTCCGGGCGCTCAAGGTTGCTGGGACAGCGACCTACGTGGTGCTGCATGTCAATCATCCGCGCGAACTGACCCCGGCGGCGCGTGCCGCGTGCGCCAAACTGATCGACGCCGGGATTCCGATGCTCAGCCAGAGCGTTTTGCTTCGGGGGGTCAACGATGAGCCGGCGACCCTGGCGGCGCTGTTCAGGGCGCTGGTCGAGACCCGGATCAAACCCTATTACATGCATCATGCCGACCTCGCGCCCGGAACCTCGCATCTGCGCACCACGATCGCGGAGGGCCAGCGCCTGATGCGCGCATTGCGCGGGACGGTATCGGGGTTGTGCCAGCCGACCTATGTGCTCGATATCCCGGGCGGCGCTGGCAAGGTGCCGATTGGCCCGGACTATCTCAAGCCACTCGATCATGCGTGCTACGAAGTCGAAGATCCAAGCGGAGGGCGATGGGTCTATCCGCCCAACGGCGTGTCATGAACGAGGCCGATCTGCGTAAGCTGGAGCGCCGGCTGGGCGCGGTTCACGCGCGCCAGCGGTTGGGGATCGAGGTCGATCACGAGGCCCAGGTTTTCGGCCAGGGGCTGAATTTCTTTCACCCAGAGAATTGGTACGCGGCTGCTTCCCTCATTCGAACCGGGTTGAAGATGACCGGGCTGTACTGGCGCGGGCGCCGGAACGCCGCGCTGGTCCGGGTTCGGCACAACGACATTGTGCTCAAGACGCTGCCGCGCCGGTTTGATGGATACACCTTGCTGCACATCAGCGACCCGCACGCCGATATGAACGAAGGTGCGATGCACCGGCTTGCGGAGCTGTTGCCCGAGCTTTCCTACGATCTGTGCGTATTGACCGGGGACTATCGTGGGCCGACCCATGGCCCGTTCGAGGCGACGCTCGCGGCGCTTGCGCCGATACGGGCGCTGATCAAAAGCCCGATCTACGGCGTGCTCGGCAATCACGACACCATCCGAATGGTCCCGAGCCTTGAAGACATGGGCATCCGGATGTTGCTCAACGAGTGCGAAATGATCGCGCGCGACGGCGAGCACATCTACCTGGCGGGCATCGATGACGCGCATTTCTATCGGGTCGACAATATCGAGAAGACGGCTGCCGGCATCCCGCACGGAGCGTTCGCAATTCTGCTCTCGCATACGCCGGAGATTTATCGGCAAGCGGCACACGCGGGCTTCGCACTCATCCTCAGCGGTCACACGCACGGCGGGCAAATCTGCCTGCCGGGAGGAATCCCGATCACGCTCGATTCGGCGCTGCCTCGCCGCCTGGGCGCTGGAGCCTGGACCTACCACACGATGGCCGGCTACACCTCGGTCGGAGTCGGAGCGTCGATCGTGTCGGCCCGCATCAATTGCTTGCCGGAAATCACATTGCATCATCTGCGCTGCGCCTGATCTTGTCCTGCATCCATTCGGCCAGGCTCAATACGGTCGGTCGCGCACGCGCAGCCAGAACAGCACGCGCGAGAGCACGATCTCGCCAATCAGAAAGACAGTGACCCCCGCCGCAATATCCAGGGCATTCAGCGCAAGCACGGACCGGCAGGCGAGCAGCGGAAGCAGCGACTCGGGGATCTGGTCGAGCCCGGTCGCCCGGCTGCTGGGCGCAAGCGCAAGCCGGCGCTTCAGAAAACTCGATAACAGGTCGCCCGCCATGGCGGTCGCCGCCACGACAAGGCCGATCGCCACGTCAAGCCCTAGAGGCGGAGCGGCAGCTGCGGTCACGACGAGTGCAATGACAATCCCACGGACGGTCTTCGACGGTCCGAGCAGAGGCCGTCCGTCAAAGAAGGTCCGGTTCGCGTCGAGCGGATATGCGAACCGGTTGCCAAAAATCCATTTCGCAATAACCGGCGTCCCATTTGCCAGCATCAGCAAAATGAGCATCTGGAACAGTGCGAGGGGATGCATGGTCGACGATGCCTTGGCGGATCATGGCGTCTTGCACGGATGACGACGCATATTGCAGAACCACTGGTGTGGTTGATTTGAAGCCCCTAACATGGTTGCTGCAAGCTCGCGTCGGAGTGCGCCGCGAGGGTTTGCGAATTCTACAACAGTCATCGACCCGATGACCGGAAAACCGGCGCGCCACCGCCTGGTGTTCACGAAGGTGAGTGGCCTGCCTTGTTGAGCGGGATGTGGGGACGAGCCCGCACCTAACGGGCACATCACGTCCTGATCCCTACTGGATCTTGGGAATGTTGAATTTGCGCAGGAGCACGCCGGTCGCCTCGCGTTCCTTGGCGACGTAGGCGGCAAACTCCGGCGCACTCGTGACGTTCGGCTCGATCAGCTGATTAACCAGGAATTCCGTCATTTTCGGTGCGCTGATGACGCCGCCGACCACGGCGTTGATCTGGGTCACGATCGCGTCGGGCACATCGGCGGGTGCGAACAATGCCATCCAGGTGTGGATCGGATAGTCGCCGAGGCCGGCCTCGGGGTAGGTCGGAACGTCCGGGAGCTTCGGCGAGCGCCTGGCGCCGTCGAGCGCCAGGATACGACCCTTGGCGTCGTTGGGGTTGTCCGCCCAGCTGCCGAGCGCGGTCCAGGTCATCTGGATTTCGCCGGAGACCAGCGCGGTGATCAACTCGTTCGAGCCTTTGTAGGCCACCTCGACCAGGTTGGTCTTCCACCGCTCGGCCAGATACTGGCGGAACACATTGGCGCTGCTCGCCGGTCCATAGGTCCCGAAATTGAATTCGCCCGGCTTGGCGAGCGAGAGAACCCGCAGCTCCTCAACGGTCTTGACCGCAAGCTTGGGTGAAGCAATCAGCCCGCCGATGAACATCCCGAGATTGATGATCGGCTTGAAGTCCCTGGCCGGATTGTAGGGCAGGTTGTCGATCAGGTGTGGATTGAAGGTCAGCGTCGACGTGGTGAAGACGCACAGGGTGTAGCCGTCCCCCTTGGCATGCCGGCAGGTCTCGGCGGCCGGAATGAAGTTGGCACCGGGTTTGTTTTCCATGATCCACGGCTGACCCATGCGGGCGGACGCGTCGGCAGCAATCCGCCGCGAGATCACATCGGTGAGCCCGCCCGCGGTTACCGGGACGATGACGTGGATCGGCTTGCTGGGATAAGACTGGGCGCTCGCCCGCGCCGACAGTAGGGCAACGAGTGCGATGAAGCTTGCCTGCAGAAGCCAGCGTCGCGTCATTGGCTTGATCCTCTAAAACCATTGCTCGCGGTAAAGCCTGCCGCCGTCGACATTGACGGTCTCGCCGCACACCCAGCTCGCCCGGTCCGATGCCAGGAACACCACGACGTTCGCCACTTCCTCGACCTGGGCGGCGCGGTTCTGCGGCTGGTCGAGCAGAGCTTCGCGCCAGCGTGACGCGTCGCCGAATTTTTCCTGCGCGCGCTGCATGTGAATGGCGCGCCAGCGCGCGGTCTCGACCGCGCCCGGGCTGACCGCGACGACGCGAATGCCATCGTCGATGCTGCGCCCGCCCAACGCCCTGGTGAGGCCGAGGAGCGCGATATTGGCCGGCGTGCCGCACGCATAGCGCCATTGCGGTTTGTCGGCGCCGGTGCCGAGGATGTTGACGATCGTCTTCGGGGGCCGGCCGCGCATGCGGGCGTACATGGCGCGCGTGAGGTTGACATAGCCGAACACTTTGAGATCCCAGGCGGCGCGCCAGCGCGCTTCATCGACCTCAAAAATGTCCCCGATCGGAATCGCGCCTGCATTGTTGATCAGGATATCCGTGTCGGGATAGGCGGCGGCGAGCGCCTCGGCGGCGCCGGGTTGCGCGAGGTCGATCGATTTTCCTTCAACGCGGCCAGCGCCGGTCCTGGAAAGCTGGGCGATCGCTTGGTCGAGCCGCCCCTGATCGCGTGCGGCGATCACCACACGGCAGCCTTCGGCCAGGAACCCTTGCCCGACCGCGTAGCCGATACCTTGCGATCCACCGGTGATCAGAACGCGCCGTCCGGCCAAGCCGAGATCCATGGCAGATTCCTCATTCCGGTGCTTTGCAGGATGTTTAAAGCTCCTACGGCGGTTGCGGCAAGCTCGCTGACGAACGGTGGACCTTGCCACAAGGGTGTGGTCTTATCTGATCGGCGGGTGGGAAAATTGGAGGGATGCATGTTGCGCCCGTTCGCGATAGCCTTTCTGCTCGCGTTGCCGCTGATTTCGCCGACAAGCACCTTCGCCCTCGATGCGAATGCGATCAACACAGCCGAAGTCGGAAAGAAGCCTAGCAAAGCCACGAGCGGCCCAGACCCGTTGCTGATCAAGGCACAGGTTCTGCTCGACCGCGCGCGGTTCTCACCGGGCGAGATCGATGGTCGCCAGGGAGACAATTTTCAGAAGGCGCTCGCCGCCTTCAAAGGCGCGCAGGGTCTGCCGGCGGATTCCAAACTCGATGCTGCGACATGGTCGAAACTGACCGCCGTCTCCAGCGACCCGATCATCAAACAATACACGATCACCACCGACGACGAGAAAGGCCCGTTCATCAAGCAGCGCCCCGCCAAGATGGAGGACATGAAGAATCTCCCCTATCTCGGCTACACGACTCCCAAGGAGGAGCTCGCGGAGAAGTTTCATATGAGCGAGGGCCTGCTGGCGGCACTCAACCCGGGCAAGCCGTTCGATAAAGCCGGCACGGTCATTCTGGTGACCGACGTCGCCGGCAAGCCGGCGGGCGAGAAAGTCACCAAAATCGAGATCGACAAGGCGCAGAAGGTGCTCAGGGCCTATGGAAAGTCCGGACAGCTGCTGGCTTTCTTCCCGGCGTCGATCGGCAGCGAGGAAAAACCGGCGCCGAGCGGCACGTTCAAGGTGACTGATGTCGAGCGCAATCCCACCTACCGCTACGATCCGAAATTCGCATTCAAGGGTGTGAGCTCAAAGAAGCCGTTCGAAATCAAACCGGGCCCGAATAATCCGGTCGGTTTGGTTTGGATCGGCTTGTCGGCGCCAAGTTACGGAATCCACGGCACCCCGGACGCCTCCAGGGTGAGCAAGACCTATTCCCACGGCTGCGTGCGGCTGACCAACTGGGATGCGCAGGAGCTCGCCGGGATGGTGTCCAAGGGCGCCGAGGTGGTGTTTCTCGATGGCAACCAGACGAGCGCGCCGGTGGCCTCGGCTGCTGAACAACCAAAGGATCAACCTGCGGGACGTACATCGGGCAAGCGGCGCTGACGCCGAGCCGAGGTGTAGAGCGGATGATTTTTCTTCGAATCATCATCCCGCTCTACCCTTTGTTTGAGCGTATCCTTTTCGCAAAACCGGTGTCCACTTTTGCGGGACACGCGCTAACCATCAGATACGTG
This sequence comes from uncultured Alphaproteobacteria bacterium, assembly GCA_963833605.1. Taxonomy (GTDB): domain Bacteria; phylum Pseudomonadota; class Alphaproteobacteria; order Rhizobiales; family Xanthobacteraceae; genus JAFAXD01. The sequence goes on along the minus strand of CAWHYZ010000026.1, from coordinate 99,670 downwards.
CTTGTTGTTCTGGCTGCAGAGAAACGGGTAGCCCGGATGGAGCGCGTCAGCGCGAAATCCGGGGCGGCGTCTCATCCCGGATTGCGCTTCGCTTCATCCCGGCTACGGCTTGCTCAGCGGCCCGCTTCGACGCTGTGACCAGTCGAGGATTTCGGCTGGTGCCGGGGAGGCGTGATGAAGAACAGCGGCGTGATCAGATAGATCACGAAAGCGGCTTTGATGCTCAGCCATGCCGCTGCGGCACCAAGCAGATAGGACGCCGGTCCGACCCACGACTTGGCGAACAGATACGGATCCTGCTGATCGGCAAACTCAGGCTTGATCAATCGACGGCAGATGTAGGTTTGCAGCACGATGAACAAGATGGTGTTGAGCGCGAACACGCAGCCGAACAGGGCGACGGCCAGCGGATTGCTGCTGTATTCCCCGATCAGCGCGGTAGGAAACGGAATGAAGGATTGGCCCATCAGAAAGATCGAGTTGATCCACACCATGCCATAGTCCGCGTGCCGGGCCAGTCCCAGGACATGGTTGTGGTTGAGCCAGAATTTGCAGACGATGATGAAGCTGATGAGCCAGCTGAGAAGTCGCGGCAGTTGCTCGATCAGGGCATGGCCAAGTTCGGCGACGCTTGCCGGATCTTTGAGCGGCGGCACTTTGAGGTCGAGTACCAGCAGGGTGACGATGATCGCGAACACGCCATCGCTGAACGCTTCGATGCGGCCAAGTCGCAGTTCACCGTGGGTGAAGCGCCTGAAAAAATGCATGACTAGCGTTCCAGGAGCTGCCGAATCGCGGCCACCACCTTGGTGGCGTCGGGCGTGACCGCCGCTTCCAGCGGCGCACTGTAGGGCATGGGCACATCCGCGCGCGCGATACGCACGATTGGGGCTTTGAGGCTATGAAAGCCTTTTTCTGCCACGGTCGCCGAGATTTCCGAGGCGGTCGAGCAGCGCAGGTGGCATTCATCGAGCACGACAAGCCGGCCGGTGCGGGCGACCGAGGCGAGGATCGTGTCCTCATCGAGCGGCACCAGGGTGCGCGGGTCGACCACCTCTGCGTCGATACCGAACTTTTCCAGCTCCGTTGCAGCCTGCAGCGCCACGACCACCATGTAGGAGGTTGCCACCAGGGTTACGTCGCGGCCGGCGCGGCGGATCTCGGCGTGGCCGAGCTCCGTTGCGTGGCGGCCCTCGGGCACCGGCCCTTCCACGCCAAGTAGTTTGGCATGAGACAGAAAGATGGTGGGATCGCTGCCGTTGAGAACCGTGGTGATCAGCCCCTTGGCATCGGCCGGCGAGGCCGGCAGCACGATGCGCAGGCCCGGACAGTTCCACAGCATCGCCTGCGGGCTGCCGCTGTGCTGCGCGGCCCCGGCGCCACGCACGCCGTGCAGCGCGAAATAGACGACCGGCGCGCCGAGCTGCCCGTTGCTCATGTGGCGGGTGACAGCGGCGTCGTTGATGATCTGCGACAATGCCAGATAGGCAAAGTTGGCGGTGCCGAGGTTGACGATCGGTCGTCCGCCCGCCATCGCGGCGCCGGCACCGAGTCCGGCCAGTGCTGCCTCGGCATTGGGCGGATCGAAAATGCGGTCATGGAAATCGTCGTAGATGTGCGCCATCAAGGCGGCGTGCGGTCCGAGCCCGAGCAGATGTCCGGCAATCAGGCTGACGCGCCCGTCGGCCGCCATCGCCTGATAGACGCCCTCAGCCAGCGCCGCCGCATAGCTCATGTGTTTCATCTGGTCGTCACTTGTGTCAGGCAAACACGTGATCAAAGGCAGTCTTGGGCTCCGGCAACGGGCTGTCGAGTGCGAATTTGGCCGCGGCCTCGACGCGTTCCATAACTGCCGCATCCAAGGCCAGCAGCGCATCCTTGCTGGCCAGACCTTGCGCCACGTAGGCGCGGGCCATGCGCAGCACCGGATCGTGCCGCTCGATCCAGACCGCGTGATCGCCGGCAATCGGAACATCACCCCATGCCATGCGCAGATCGGTGACGCCGGTGAGAAGCTTTGGCCAGATCCGGTTGCTGCCTGGCCAGCGCACGCTCATGACTTCAAGAAATTGCGGACCACGCCCGTCCCGGCAGTGGACGATGGCGGCGTGCGCCTGCGCATAGATGGCGGCGACCTCGCAATCCGGCGCGATTTGATGACTAGCGATTCCAAACAGGCGGGGGATATCGCAAAAGTCCTTCACCGCGGTGCTTGCCGCCGAGAAGCCGCCGGCGTGGATACTGATCGCCTCGAGGTTGTTGTTCTCAAGCACGAACAGGATCGGCAGTTTTTCCTTGCAGGCGATGTTGAAGACTTCGAAGGCCACGCCTTCTTCGAGCGACCCGTCGCCGAAGAACACCGCGACGATCCGGCGCTGCTTGCTGCGTTTGATCTCGTAGCCGGCGCCGAGCGCAAGCGCGAGATTGCCGCCCAGGATTGCCGAGGTGAGCAGGAACCCGACGGACGGATCGCACAGGTGCACCGTCCCGCCGCGGCCGCCATTGAGGCCGGTGGCGCGGCCCAGCAACTCGGCGAGCGCGCGGCCGAGATCGGCGCCGCGTCCGACCACGTGGCCGTGGTTGCGATGATTGCTGAGCGTGAAGTCGGCCGGATCAAGCGTCTCGATCACGGCGGCGCCGCCGGCTTCCTGGCCGATGTAGAGGTGGTAGAGGCCAGCGATCAATTTTTGCTCGGCGAGGTTTTGAACCTTCTCCTCGAACCTGCGCATGGTCAGCATGCGCTCGGCGATGCGCAGGGCGGTGGAGGTGCTGGTAGGGGCGGTCATGGGGCAAACTCAGGGCCGGGCATCGACCGCCATGGATTCCCATGGATGCCCATGGATGCCCTCGTGCGCGCGCACACTATCGGGGAATCCATGGGAGATATTCCTATGGGCACGATCATGAAGGCCTGACGAAAGCAAATGCGATCCTGCCCGTCGACGCCCAATGGACCGCGCTACGCCACCACGCGCTCTTTTTCCAACCCGGAGATCGCGAGATCCGAAAACTCCTGCTTCAGCCGCGGGTAGACGTTGCGGGCGAAGCAACGGATGCCGGCAACGGTTTCGTCGTGCTCGAGAAATCCAGCCTGGCCCATGATCAGAAGGTGGCCAAAGCCCCCGACGTGCTCATAGAATTTCTTGATCTGCCGATAGACCTGATCGGGCGTGCCGGCAAACATGATTCCGGCCTCGTTCGCCCTGTCGACGGTCGCGTTGGCGCGATTGGCCGCGTGCTGATCGAGGGCAGCGCCGCGCATGATGTTGACCAGGGCGGCGATCGGCAGGTAGCCGGGCGGGTATTGCAGGTGCGGCGGGACCTTGTTGGAGGTCATGTACCAGAGAAGCTTTTCGGCGCCCGCGCGCGCCTGCGCCTCGGTATCGCCCACATAGAGCAGACACGCATAGGCGAGCCGATTGACCGGAATGTCCTGGCCGCGGCCGGCCTCGCGCCAGCCCGCCCGGTAGGCGTTGTAGATCGGCAGCGTCTCCTTGTAGCCGGTCAAAAACGTGGCCTGCACGTAACCGTGCGAACCCACCCGCTTGGCACCGCCGGGGCTCGTCGTGCTCACCCAGATCGGTGGGTGCGGCTGTTGGTAGGGCCGCGGCCAGATGTTGATGTTGCGGTGATGGAAGAAACGGCCCTCATGGCTGAACGGTCCGTCGTGACGGGTCCACGCTTTCACGATCAGATCCATCGCCTCCCACTGGCGCTCGTTCATGCGCACCGGGTTGCTGTTGGCCGGCAGCACCTCGTAAGGCACGCCACGCACGAAGCCGCATTCGAGCCGGCCCTTCGAGAGCACGTCCACCATCGCCATTTCCTCGGCGACCCGCACCGGCTGGCGCCGGTTGGAGACCGGGTTGCCGAGAATGAGCAGGCGCGACTTCTTGGTCAGCCGCGCCAGCGCGCCGAGCACGATCGGCGCAGCCGGATCGACGCAGGTCGCGGTCTGGTGGTGCTCGTTGAGCATGATCTCCACGCCCTCGTCCTCGGCGATGCACCACTCGTCGAGAAAGCGATCGTAGAGCGCGGCGCCCAGTTTGGGATCGTAATTGCGGTTGGGCAGGGTCACGCGGATCGATTCATACTCTTCCGCCGGCGGCAGATACGGATAGGCATTCTCGCTGAAGTGCCAGGCTCTCATCGCGCTGCTCCCAGGAACTCCAACACTTCGGTGGCGGTGGCTTGCGGCGCTTCGAGCTGCGGCGCATGGCCCGCTTTTGCAATGGTCGCAATGCGGGCGCCGGGAACAAGGCGCGCGTAGCGTTCGAGATAATCGGCCGACACCAGGCCGTCGCTCTCGCCGCGTAGAAACAAAGTCGGAACGTTCACACGATGCAGCCGATGCTTGAGCTTCGGATTGTGCATGTATGGCTCCCAGGCGAGCAGCGCGAGCGTCTCGCGGTTGCGCGCCATGATGGCGATCTGCTCGTCGCTGAGCGCCTTTAAGTCGGGCCGGAATTTCTCCGGGTCGTGATAGAGCAGGGCCTGCAGCTTATCCTGCGCGATCGCAAAGATGTCGGGCACGTCAAGACGATCGACCGGCCCGGTCTTCACCCCGACCGGCCCGATCAGCACCAGGTGCGAAAACCGCTCCGGCGTCTTGGTGGCCATCTCGGCAGCGATCCAGCCGCCGATCGACGTGCCGACGAGATCGACCTGGCGCAGCCCGAGACGGTCCATGAGCTCGAGATGGATGTGGGCGATATCATCCACGCTGTCGAGCCAGTCCGGCAGCGCCGACCGGCCGAAGCCGGGATGCGACGGCGCTATAACGCGATGCTGCTGCGCGAGCAGGCCGACGAAGGGATCATCGGGCCGCACGCCGCCGGCGCCGTGCAGGAACAAGACCGGCGAACCGGTGCCGCGTTCGAACAGCTCGATCTCGATGCCCGCGACCGTCGTCACACCCTGATGTGCTACATCGTTCATGGTTTTCGAGGTTCCCTCCGGGATCTACTGGCGAACATAGCGTTCCACCCCGCGTTGTCATGCGCGTCCGGCGTTGACTTGCCGGTCGGCCACTTGTCCAATGAGGGCACGTCAAAAGCCCATTACACAAGGGGGAATGTTGAGCGCTGCGCAGGGCTCCTATGACGTGGTCGTTCTCGGTAGCGGAATCTCCGGGCTTGCCACCGCGCTCGCCGCGCACGAACGGGGCTTGCAGGTGCTGGTGCTGGAGAAAGATGACAAGCTCGGCGGCGGCACGACCGAATCGGCGGGACTCATCTGGGTCGGGGACAATCATCTGGCGCGGGCAGCCGGTTACGACGACTGCCGCGATGAGGTGATCGCCTACATGCGTTTTCTCGCTGGTGGCGAGACCTGCGAGCCGAATTTCCGGGCCTTCGTCGAGCGCGCCGACGACGCCGTCGGATTTTTCGAATTGTGCGGCATTCGCTTTCGACTCACCCGCGGCGTCCCCGACCATTACTATGGCGTTGCCCCAGGCGCGCACTTGGAGGGACGTTCGTTCGAGGTGGAGCTCATCTCCGGTCATGAACTAGGTGCGTGGCGCGACCGGGTGCGCATGCCGCGCGGCGCGCAAGTTCGCTACACCATGGAAGAGACGATCGCGGCCGGCGGGATGAACCGTGATTTGTCTTGCGCGGACGACGTTGCGCGCGAGCGGCACGCCAAGGATATGCGCGGACAGGGCGTCGGACTGATTTGTCATTTCCTCAAGGCGCTGCTCGCACGTGGTGTAACGATCCGCACCGGACAAAAGGTCGAGCGTTTGCAGCTCGTGAGCGGGCGTGTGACCGGCGTTGCTGTCGAGGGCGAGGACATCACCGCACGTTGCGGCGTCGTTCTCGCCACCGGCGGCTACGAGTCAAATCCCGCCCTGGTGCAGGATTTGGAAGGCTGGCCGACCTGGGTGTCGCAGTTTCCTCCGACCATTGCGGGCGACGGCTATGTACTTGCGACCGAAGTCGGTGCAGCGGTTCGGCGGCTCATCAACAACATGCAGGTCATCCTCGGGTTTCCGATTCCGACCGGACCCGACGAAGAGCCCCGCATGCAGATCGCCGGCATTATCGAGCTGTTCAGCCCGCACACGATCGTGGTCAATCGAGCCGGGCGCCGCTTCGCCGACGAGTCCTATTTCCAGGGCATGGTCCCGGCGTTGCGCCAGTTTGATCCCATCACCCACGCCTATGCCAACGTGCCGTGCTACCTGATCTTCGATCAGCAATACGCGGAAACCTACTCGTTTGCCGGTCGACCCAAGGGCGCGGAAATCCCCCCGTGGGTTGCGCGCGCCGACGATCTGGGCGGGCTTGCGCAAAAGCTCCGCGTCGATCCTGCTGGGCTCACGCAAACCGCCGCGCGATACAACGGCTTTGTGCGCGCCGGCGCGGATCTTGATTTTCATCGCGGCGAGCACGCATGGCGATTGGCTCAGGACAAGTCTGTGGCGAGCGGAGCCAATCAGAGCCTCGGAACCGTCGCCGCACCGCCCTTCTACGGCATCGAGTTGCGGCCGGCCGGTGGGGGCTCGGCCGGCGTCTTGACCAACGAATGGGGCCAGGTCGTCCACCAGCGGCGCCGGCCGATTCGCGGTCTCTATGCGATCGGTAACGTGACCGCACGAGTTGAATATGGCGCCGGCTATCAGGCCGGCTTCACGCTCGCGTCGGGGATGTGCTTCGGCCACCTCGCCGCGCAACACATGAGCAGGATGAATTAGACATGCACAAACTCCAGATCGGCGACGTTTCGATTGCCTGCATCATCGAGCGGGACGGGCCGTGGCGCCTGCCGGAAAACATGTTCCCGACCTGCGACCCGGCGCTGGCGCGCAAGCATTTGTCGGAGATGGAGCCGTTTTTGTACGACGCCGCGTCCGGCAGGCTGGTGATGCCCTATCAGACCTTCGTGGTACGCACGCCGCGCCACACTATCCTGGTCGACACCTGCACCGGCGAGGACAAGGGCTACGGGCCGCCGTGGGATTTTGTCAAACAACCGTGGCTCGATGGCTTCCAGGCACTCGGCCTCCGGTTTACGGACATCGACTACGTCTTTTGCACTCACCTGCACATCGACCACACCGGCTGGAACACGAAGCTCGTCAACGGCCGCTGGGTGCCGACTTTTCCGAAAGCGAAATACATCTTCCACCGGCGCGAATACGCCTATTGGGAAGAGCAGGCGCGCGGCGGTCAGACCCCGGGCAGTCAGGCCGGCGTTTGGACCATGAACTGCGAGCCGATCGTCGAGGCCGGCCAGGCGCTGCTGATCGACGAGAGTTACAGCCTCGACGATACGCTGTTCCTGTCACTGACCCCGGGTCACACGCCCTATCATTGCTGCGTGCACATCCGCTCCAAGGGTCAGGAAGCGATCGTGGTCGGCGACATGATGCACCACGCGCTGCAGTGCCGTGAGCCCGACTGGTCGACCGGGTTTTGCACCGATCCGGTGCAGGCCGCGAAGTCGCGCCGGCGATTTCTAACAGAATATGCTGGCACGCCCTCGTTGATCATGCCGGTGCATTTCCCGCATCCCACTGCCGGCAAGATCGAGGCGGATGGTTCGCGGTTCAGGTATCGGTTTGTGAGTTAGAGCCGCCGAGTGCCCCCTCGCCCTCGCCGGCGTGCGTCGCCATCCATGTTCTGGGTCGCTGAGATCGGACTTTGAGGAACGAAACGACCGACAGCACGTGTCATTGCCCGCGAAAGCGGGCAATCTAGTAGTCGATGCTCACGGTGTGAGCACGGTCTCGAGACACACGACCTTCAGTGATTACTGGGTGCCCCGCTTGCGCGGGGCATGACACCGGAGATGTAGTCATGAGATTGACGGCAACGACTAAATACCTGCCGATTTTGGCGTTCTGTCTTCTCGCGCTCGCTCTGCCGGTGCGCGCACAGACCTATCCAAACAAACCGGTCAGATTCATCTCCGCGTTTGCGCCCGGCGGCGGCTCCGAGATCGCGCTGCGCATCGTGGCGCAGAAACTGATCGAGAGCGGCTGGCCATCGGTCGTGGTCGAGAACCGTCCCGGTGGCGGCGGCGTGGTGGCCGCACAGGCGGCGCGCCAATCGCTGCCCGATGGCTACACCATTCTGCAGGCCGACGCGGCTGCGTTCGCCATCAACGTCACGCTCATTCCCGATCTGCCCTACGACCCGGTCAATGATTTCGCGCCGATCATGCTGACCTGGAGCTTTCCCAGCGTGCTCGTGGTGCCGGCGAGCCTTCCGGTCAAATCCGCCGCCGACTTGTTTGCGCTCGCCAAAGCCAAACCCGATGGGCTTAATTACGCCTCGTCCGGAGTAGGATCAGGCGGTCATCTCCTCGGCAGCATGCTGGCGAAAGCGCTGCACCTGCCGATGACCCACGTGCCCTACAAGGGCGCCGGCCAAGCCATGCCGGACGTGGTCGCCGGCCGCGTCGACTTCATCTACGCGAGCCTCGCGTCGGTGAAGCAATATCGCGATTCCGGCAGCGTGCGCGTGCTCGCGGTCACCTCGAAGGAGCGCCTCAAGGAACTGCCCGAGGTGCCGACCATGACCGAACTCGGCTATCCGGCGGTCTTTCTCGATATCTGGTTCGGCCTCGTCGCGCCGCCGGGGACCCCGGCCGAGATCGTCGACACCATCCATGCGCGGGTCGATGGCGTCATGCATAGCCCGGATGTGGTCAAACGGCTCGCTGATCTCGGGCTCTACGTCGCCACCAATACGCCGGAGGAATTCCGCGCCATGATCAAAGGCGATATCGCCCGCCTCGGGCAGATCGTGAAGGAGGCCAACATCAAACGGCAGTAGGAGCGATCACACGTCGTAGTGCACGATGATCGGCGGAACGGTCGCGTAGTTCCCAATATCGCCCACGACCGCCTGCCCGGCCGGCGATTGCAATGCCGCGCCCATGGCGGCCTCGTCGGCAAATTCGGCCTCGAAAATGCAATAATAAGGCGCGTCGGCTCCGGGGGCGCCCTTGACGCCGAAACTGTAGCGGGATGCCTTCATTCCCGGCAGCTTTGCCACCAGCGCCGCATGCTTTGTTTCATAGTACGGGCGGAACCTCTTCTCGTCCTGTCCCTTCGGATAGAGCACAAGCAGTTTATGCATATGAAACCCCCAACCGGCGTGCGTCTAAGTGAGAATCAGCCTGAGCAATTCGTTCTGGCACGAGATCTTAAGCCGCCCGTAGGCGCGCTTGCGATAGGTGAGCACGGTGTTCACGCTGATACCGAGGTGCAGCGCGATCGCTTCCGACGTCATCCCCGACATGATGGCGGCGCACACTTCGGCCTCACGGGTCGGCATGCTGGGCTCGATCAGCCGCAGCCGGTGCTGGAATAGGTCCGGCGCCGCCTTGCCCCCATCGGACGGATTGGTCGCCGCGTGCTTGACCAGCAGTGAGACCAGCAGATCGGCCGAATTCATGATGTGGTCGACGTCCGATTGCGCAAAACGCCCCCCGGGGCCACTGCGATAGAGATTGACCCGGTACGTATGGTCCCCGTTGCGTTGCATGAGGGTAAAGCGGTCGTTGATGCGCAGCGACGTGTAGCAGTCCTGGCGATAAAGGCCGTCGTCAATGTCTTGCGGCAGCGTACGCAACGCCATGGCATCGCCCTGGCTGGCGCCCTCGAACAGGCCCGCCGGATCCTGCTTCCAGTACTGGGCCAGATACTTGACGGCCCGTATTTTGGCGGCTGGGAGCGGCCCACTGCTGGCGGCGAGGAGGAGACGGGGCGGCGCGTTCGGCAAAAATGCGTAGGCGGTCACGTGCTCCGAGCGGATCGTTTCGCTCATCGCCTTGACGAACTCGGCTTCGAAGCGCGGCGTTCCCACCACTTCGATCAGCCGCTGGATGTATGAGCGCACCGGATCGCGCGACCTCGAGGCCTGCGCGTAGTTGAGCAATTCCATCCCAGTGTCTCCCGCGAACTCATTGGGACAGTGCGCCCTCGGCCGGATTCGACCGTGTCCCGACTCAAGAGTTCGTCACACCTTGCAGCACGCTCGACCCGAACTTCGGAATCGAAAGAAGATTGCAGGACATCCGCCAAAGCAGACCGTAGCACCGTTGTTCTACTGGGAAAAGGCAGCCGTTCTCCGCGGTCTGGCGGATGGTAGTGGCGGATGGTCGAGCAATTTACCAAAAAGTGATGGCTGAACCGAAAGGGTCGGGTCGCCCCGGGCTTCCGCCGGCTCGGTTCTGTCCTACATTACGGCCGTGAGCGAAACCGAAGCCCTATTCACCGTTCTGCGGCAATCGGCCGACCGCGACGCAGTTGCGGCGATCGAGAAGCTGGTGCGCGAGGGCCCCGATGGCGCGCTGTGCCGCATCAACGTGCTTGATTTCGCCAAGAAGACGGGTCTCGACGAAGAACGCGTGATTGCTGCCTTCCTGCACGCGGCACGGCTTGGGATCTTCGACCTCTCCTGGAACATGCTGTGTCCCGGCTGCGGCGGTGTGCTCGACGCCAGCACCACGCTCAAGTCGTTTGATCGCGAGAAATACGACTGCGCGCTGTGCGCCTGCGGCTACGAGCCGACCCTGGATGAAATGGTGGAAGTGACCTTCACGGTCACCCCGCGGGTCCGTCATATCGCGGCGCACAATCCCGATACTCTGCCGGTCGTTGAGTATTTCCGGCAGATCTTCTGGGGCTCGGGCGTCGACCTTCCCGCGGATACGCTCGGACAGCTGATCGAGGAGATCACGATCGAATTGATCGAACTGCCGCCGGGCGAGAAGGCGCTCATTTCGGTGCAACTGCCCGCCGAATTCGTGATCGTGTTCGACCCGGTCACCCACGGCACGCACTTCATCGATGTGAAGGGCGAGCCAACCCGCGAGCGCCAGCAGCTCGCGGTCGTTTTCAACAACGTGAAGGCGCCGACTGGCACGGTGGAGATGCGCCCGGGCCCGTTGCGGCTGTCGCTCGAGAACCGCACCAACCGGCGAGTTTTGCCGGGGCTGTGGATTGCAGGCCACGCGCTGCACGATCTTCTCGGTAAACGCAAGCCGTTCCTGACCGCGAAACGCCTGTTGACCAACCAAACTTTCCGCGACATTTACCGCGCCGACACGCTCGACGTTGATCAACGGCTCAAGATCACAAGCCTCACATTCCTGTTCACCGACCTCAAAGGCTCGACGCAACTTTATGAGCGGGTCGGCGATCTTGTCGCCTTCGATCTGGTGCGCCAACACTTCCACGTGCTGCACGACATCGTCGGCTCGGAGGCCGGTGCGGTGGTCAAGACCATCGGCGACGCCGTGATGGCAACGTTTCCGACCCCGGACCGCGCGCTCGCCGCCGCGTTGCGCATGCGCGACGCGATGAAGGACATCAACAAGGAACGCGGCAGCGAGGATCTGCTGCTCAAGATCGGCATTCATGAAGGGCCGTGCCTTGCCGTCACGCTCAATGACCGCCAGGACTATTTCGGTCAGACCGTCAATCTGGCGGCGCGGGTGCAGGGATTAGCGTCCTCGCGCGCGATCTTCGCCACCAAGCCGGTGGTCGAGGATGCAAAGTCCTCCAAGATCCTGGAAACCGTCGGACTCAAGCCGACGGTCCAGCAGGCGGCGCTGCGCGGCATCGCCGACGCAACCACGGTGTATGAAATTCCGTGATCCGGCGGTAGGATGGGTTGAGCGTCAGCGAAACCCATCGCCGTGGCTCAGCATCAGATAGGGTGATGGGTTTCCCATCGGGTCAAGCCCGGTGGTCAACCTATCCGTACGGACCTGTCCCGGGAGGCCCGCCATGAAACTTACCCCCCAGCAACTCACTGCATTCGACGAGCAGGGCTATGTGTTCATGCCCAGCTGTTTCTCCGAGGAGGAAATCGCCCTGCTGCGTGCCGAAGCGGAAACCATACTCAAGAGCAATCGCCAGGAAGTCTGGCGCGAAAAGACCGGGGCGCCGCGCACGGCCTTTGCGGCGCACACGTTCAGCGAGGTGTTCCGTCTGCTCGCGTGCCATCCGCGTCTGGTTGAACCGCTGCAGCAATATTTCGGCGAGGACGTCTACGTCCATCAGTTCAAGCTCAATGCCAAGGCCGCCTTCGAGGGCGATGTCTGGCAATGGCATCAGGACTACGGCACCTGGGCGCGCGACGATGGCATGCCGGCGGCGCGGGCGATGAACATCGCGGTGTTTCTCGACGAGGTCATGCCGATCAATGGGCCATTGCTGCTGATCCCCAGGAGCCACCGGCAGGGCGTGCTCGGCGCCGGTCACGACAAGCTCACCACGTCCTATCCGCTGTGGACGCTCGATCAGGAAACCGTGACGCGCCTCGCGGCTGAAGCGGCCGGATCGGATGGGGTCGGAATCGTGGCGCCGACCGGCAAGCCCGGCTGCGTGCTGATGTTCCACGGCAACCTGGTGCACGCCTCGCCGCCCAACATCACGCCGTACCCGCGCAAGATCGTCTATCTCACCCTGTGCGCGGTCTCGAACCACATCACCAAGTTCACCCGGCCGGAATGGATCGCCCATCGCGATTTTGCGCCGATCATCCCGGTCGCCGACGACGCACTGCTGGACTACGCGCGCGCGCATCGCGTCGCCGCCGAATAGCCCATGAGCCTGCAGGACAAACTCGCGGCGCGCGTCGCCGCCGGCAAGCCGGTGCGGGTTGGGTTGATTGGCGCCGGCAAGTTCGGCTCCATGTTTCTGGCCCAGGTGCCGAGCATCGCTGGCATCGAGGTCGCGGTCATCGCCGATCTCGACCCGGAGCGCGCCAAGGCCGCCTGCCGCGCGGTCGGCTGGGACACGGCCCGGATCGCGCGCACGCGCTTTAGCGACCGCGGCACCGACGCCTGCGACGCGGAGGTCGTGATCGAGGCGACCGGCAATCCGATGGCGGGCATCGCGCACGCGCTCGCCGCAATCGAAGCCGGCAAGCATATCGTCATGGTCAATGTCGAGGCAGACGCGCTGTGCGGCTGGTGGCTGGCCGAAAAAGCGCGCGCGCGCGGCGTCGTCTACTCCATGGCCTATGGGGATCAGCCGGCACTGGTCGCCGAAATGGTCGACTGGGCGCGCTCGGCGGGCTTCACGGTGGCGGCGGCCGGCAAGGGCACGAAATATTTGCCATTCTATCACACGGTCACGCCCGACGATGTCTGGACCCACTATGGGCTCACCGCCGCTGAAGCGAAAGCGGCCGGCATGAACCCGCAGATGTTCAACTCGTTCCTCGACGGCACCAAGTCGGCGATCGAGATGGCGGCGATCGCCAATGCGTGCGGCCTCGACGTGCCGTCGGACGGGCTCGCGTTTCCGCCATGTGGAGTCGACGACCTCGCCCAGGTGCTGCGTCCACGCGCGTTCGGCGGCGTGCTCGAGCGCGACGGCATGGTCGAGGTCGTTTCGTCGCTCGAGCGCGACGGCCGCCCGGTGTTTCGCGATCTGCGCTGGGGCGTCTATGTGGTGCTGCGGGCGCCGAACGATTATGCGGCGGCCTGCTTCAAACAATACGGACTGCCGACCGACCCGACCGGTCGCTACGCCGCCATGTACAAGCCGTTCCACCTGATCGGGCTCGAGCTTTCGATTTCGGTGCTCAATGCGACGCTGCGCGGTGAAGCCACGGGTGCGACGCGGGCGTGGCGCGGCGATGTTGCGACCATCGCCAAGCGCACGCTCAAAGCCGGCGAGATGCTCGATGGCGAGGGCGGTTACACGGTCTATGGCAAGCTCGTTCCGGCGCAGCGCAGCCTCGCCGAGCGCGCGTTGCCGCTCGGCCTTGCCCACAAAGTGCGGCTGGCGAACGATATCGCGGCCGGCACGGTGGTGCGCTGGAGCGACGTTGCGATCGACGCGAGCGCACTCGCGGTGCGGGTACGCCGCGAGGCCGAAGCGATGGGGCAGGCGCGGGCAGCGTGATCAGGCCGCGGCCTTCTGCTCCACCACGGGTGCGTCTTCCCGTTTGGGTGCGGGATACGGGTACGGCCCAAGGCGCACGAACAGCAGCACCGTGATCGCGAGCGCCACCTCGTACACAATGAAGATTGGTCCGTAGGAATGGAACCTGTCGAACGATTGTCCGCTTAGCCACGGACCGACGCCAGTGCCGATGTTGAAGATCGCGAACATGACCCCGTAAATCTTGCCGTAGGCCTTGAGCCCGAAATAGCGGCTGAGAAAGAACGCCATCAGGTCGATCTCGGCCCCGATGCCCATGCCGCACAGGACCGCGCCGGCCAAGGGGACAAGCCCACCCGCGCCGCTGCCGAGGAGTGCTATTCCAACCATCGGGATGGCGAAAAAGCACATCGCCACATACGGCCCCCAGATGCGGTCAAGACACCAGCCGGCAAGGATGCGGCCGAGAATGATCGCTATGCCGGCGCCGGACAACGTGCGCGCAGCCACCTGGAGCGGGACGCCGCGATCCGTCAGGAGCGGTATCACGTGGACGAGCGTGCCGTTGATCGCCATGACGCCCAAAAAGAACGCGATGCTGAGCGCCCAGAAGCGCCATTGTTCGAAGGCCACATTGGCCGGCGTTCCCGGCAGTGCCGCGGTGAGGTCGACCCCGGCTCGGCGTTGCGCCGCCCGGGTCAGACTCGGCGGTTCGCGCACAAACAGCGCGACCGGCACCCATGCGAGAACGACAATCGTGATTGCCAAGCCGAAATAGGCGTTACGCCAGCCGAAATTGTCGATCATCCATGCCAGAAACGGGGGCAGGAGAGCGACGCCGAGGCCGACACCGGCTGTTGCGATGCCGAGCGCAAGGCCGCGTTGGCGGTCGAACCATTGTGCCACAGCTGCCGCATAGGGGATCGGCGTTTGGATGCCGCCGACGAGTCCCACGGCGGCGAAGATCAATGGGATGAGGAACCAGGGGGTCGTGTGCATGAACCCGAAGCCCGCCACCACAATGGCGTACAGGAGGATGCCCGGTATCATCACGCGTCGTGTTCCGTAGCGATCAAGAAACCAGCCGACGATCGGACACGACGCGGCAGTGAAAAAGGTCGCCAAGAGAACGCCCGATGTCAGATCACCCCGCGTGATACCGAGTTCCGCTGTGACCGGCTTGAGAAACACGCCGGCAGAAAAGATCAAGACCGGACCAGCGCCGACCAGCAGTCCCAGCAACGACGCGACCACGACCAGCCAGCGGTTGGCGAACAGACCTCCCATGACACTCCCCTATCCGGCGTGTTGGCCGGGGTTTGTTTTATTTGTTGTTGTCAGATCCCAACGATCGGCACGACGTCGGCCGGCGGCGTGGTCCAGCGTTTGTG
The DNA here is from genome assembly GCA_963833605.1 of uncultured Alphaproteobacteria bacterium. Lineage (GTDB taxonomy): Bacteria > Pseudomonadota > Alphaproteobacteria > Rhizobiales > Xanthobacteraceae > JAFAXD01. The sequence goes on along the minus strand of CAWHYZ010000026.1, from coordinate 84,424 downwards.
CGGGCGGCCCTCGGCGATCAGGCGCAGCTCGCGCGTCAGGATGCGCCGCCACATGATGATCGCCGCGTCCGAACGCCCGAGAAATTCGCGCGCACGATCCTCGACCGGTCCCTGGCCGGCCTGCACCGCAATGTCCTGCACCACCGCCAGATCGGGATGGCGCACGTCCGCATAGTCCAGCTTGCCGCTCCACAGATCGTGCACGACGTCGAGGACGGGCGGCGCTTCGGCGCGCTTGCGATCAAGTTCCGCGCGCTTCTCAAGAAAGATCTCCGCGTCCTTGCCGGTGACGCGCGCCTTGCTCGTCAGCACCCACAGGCAGTTTTCGTCATCGACCGGCGTAAAGCTGAAGGTAATCTCGGGCCAGCCGCCGATACCATCCATGCCGTAGAGCGGCGGCACGATCACCCGCACGATGTTGGGCGCATAATGCAGCGTGTGGCGCACCTTGCCGCTGGCGCGCTTGCCGAAACGCAGAATGCCCCAGTCTTTTTCCTCGGCGGTGATGATCGGCAGATCGTGCGACAGCTTGGCGTGCGAGCCGCCGGGCGCATGAGTGAAGGCGACGTGCACTTCGTCCATGCTGTTCTCGAAGCATTGCAGGTAATTGCATGGCACTTGGTAGACCGGCCATGGGTCGACCACGCCTTCGCCGGCCGACTCCGGGTAGGGCGGCCACGGTGGTGGCTCGCCCTCGCCGAAATAGGCGAAGATCAGTCCGAGGTACTCGCGCGTCGGATAGGTCGGGATCTTGACCTTGCGATTGTAGCCGGCCTCTTCGGCCGGTTGCTCGATGCATTGACCCGCGCAGTCGAATTTCCAGCCGTGATAGACACAGCGGATGTCGTCGTCCTCGACCCAGCCGAGATGCATCATCGCGCCGCGGTGCGGGCAGCGTTGCGCGATCACCTGCGCCCTGCCGGACGTCCCGCGGTAGAGCGTGTAGTTCTCGCTCATGATCCGGATCGGCTTGGCGCGTCCGGCCGGGAGGTTCGCGCTGTTGTCGAGCGCGATCCAGAACTGGCGCATGAACTTTCCGCCCGGCGTGCCCGGACGGGTGGTCGCGATATCGATGTCCGGAGTACGCACTTTGGTGGTGCGCGAAATGTCGGCCTTCGGTTCCACCAAAGTCATGATGCAACCTCCCTGATGTCTGATTGCTGCGGGTCGCGTCGCCCGGCATGTTTGACGCTCAGTCTATATTCGAACGTGTTCGATCGACAAGGCACGCGTATACGTTCTCCGTGGTCATGCGCGGGCTTGACCCGCGCATCCCGCTTATAGAGGCATCATGCCCTCCTCAGCGAGATGGCCGGGACGAGCCTGGACGAGCCCGGCCATTACGACGGAGGGGACAGCCCACGCCCTTGACTGGAATATCGAACACGTTCGAGCATGCCCACAATCACGGCAAAGTCCGGGATACGAGCCAAGGGAGGAGCGCATGTTCTGGCGCGGGCTTCGCGTTCTGCTGAGCTTCGTTGCAGTTGCGGCGGCACAGCAGGCATGGTGCCAGCCCTGGCCGAACAAGCCAGTGCGCATTTTCGTGGCGCAGGGCGCCGGTGGTGGCCAGGACACGATCACCCGCTACCTGGCGGATCGGCTGGCGACCGCGCTCGGCCAGCAGATCATCATTGAGAACCGGCCGGGCGCAGCCGGCATCATCGGCACCCAGACGGCAGCGCGCTCGGTCCCGGATGGTTACACCTTCCTGATCGGATCGTCGGCCGCGCTGGCGTCGAACCCGTTCACGGTCAAGTCGCTGCCCTACGATCCGGTCAAGGACTTCGTGCCGGTCGCGCTGCTGACGCGACCCGGATTCCTGATTGCCGTTAATGCGAAGCGGCCGATCAAGACATTGAGCGACCTCGTCGCCGCCGGCACCAGCCAGCCCGGAAAGCTGTCGGTCGTGATCGACGGATCGCGCAACGCAACCGGGCTGGTGGCGGCCTATCTGAAGAAAGTGACCGGGGCGGATTTCACGCTGGTCCCCTACACCAGCATGATGCAGGGGCTGCAGGATACGGTCGCCGGAACCACCGACGTGTTCATCCAGGCCGCCGGGATAGCAAAGCCATACATCGACAGCGGCGCCTTGCGTCCGCTCGCAGTGACGTTGCCGACGCGAGAACCCGTACTCCCCGATACGCCGACAGTGGGGGAAACCTATCCCGGGTTCAGCCTGGTCGGCTGGCTCATTGTTGCGGCGCCGGCCGGAACACCGCCGGAGGCGCTCGAGCGCATGAACCGCGAGCTTGACCGCGTCCTCAAGGATCCGGCGGTGGCCGAGTGGATGCGCAATAACGGCTCGCCCAATGTGGGTGGCGCCGGCTCGCTGGCGGACCTCAGCCAGTTCCTGCGCACCGAGCTCGCGGTCTGGGAAAAGGTCGTGCGCACGATCGGGATTGAGCCGGAGTGAATTAAAGCCGCGAGGCTCCTTCACCTCTCCCCGCTTGCGGGGAGAGGTGAGACGGCTCTGCCTTCGCGCGATCGCTACCGCATATCGATCGGCGACAGATATTCCATGCGCTCGACCGGAAACGCGTCGTCGATGTCCGGGCGTTGCCACTTCAGATCGATCGGGTGGGAGCATTCCATGAAGGCGAGCGCGAGATTGTAGAGACGGCGTTCCGGCGGTGGCAGATCGTCTGGATCGGCGCCCGGAAAATTGCAGAGATGGGCGATGATGTCGTGGATGCGCGGCGTCATCGCGTCATAAAACCTGCGCACGTCCCCGAGGCTCGAGGCGACGCGCTTGTGATGGCGCTCCTTCTCCGTCGCCAAGCCCCATTCGGTCACGAACGGAGCCAAGTGCTCAAACCCGGCCGGCAGATCCTGCATCGCGATTACCTCGGTTACGCGTTCAACATCTGCTCCGACACCCGGTAGTGATGCGCCAGCACGAGCTCCTGCTGGGACAGGAACACCTCCGGCAACACCCCGGACGAGACCGCGGCGTATTGGGCTTCGAGCGTGTTCATGTCCTCGCGCGCGACCTCGCGCAAGCGGGTGCGGAAGAACTCGAGCGAGATGCGCTGCGCGTAGTTCTGTGGCGGATACGCGTAGGCCGTCATGGTGATCTCGGTCTCGCCGGCCGACAGCGGCCAGAACTCGAGTTCGATGTGATAGTGCTTGCCGGGCAGCAGCAACACATTGGGGAACCATTCGATCACGTCGAACAGCCAATGCTCGGCGCGGCCCGGATTGAGCGCCGGCGCCATGCCGGCGTAATTGAAGTCTGCCGCCGGGAACAGGGTCGGGCCATAGTTCCAGGCGATCGCTTCAGCCGCGCTCAGCTTGTGCTCCGGATTGGCCGGCGCCGAATAGCGGGCGTGTCGCGCCAGCAATTGCATGAATGGCCGGTGCCGCTGCGGGTTCTTCTTGCCGCCCTGATAATCGGGCGCCGTGTTCCGATGGATGTAGGCGGTGTGATAGCCCTCGGTGAACGAGTTGACGGCGAGGTTCCAGTTGCAGCGCACGCGGATGCGGTAGCGCGCGTATTGCCGCTGGCCCTGGAAGTAGCCGTCATAACCGTGCGCAAGCTCGCCCAGCCACTCCTCGAGCGATACCGCCGGTGAGGGGTCGAAATTCACGAAGATGAAATCCTGCCAGGTCGACGTGGCGACCTCGAGCAACCCGAGCCGTGACTTGTCGAGGTTGTCGAACTGGTTCTCGTCGGTGACCCCGAGCAGTTCGCCGGTGTTGGACCAGGTCCAGCCGTGAAATCCGCAGGTGATGGTCGATTTGCAGCCTTCGCCGCCGCGAATGAGCTTGTTGCCTCGGTGCCGGCAAATGTTGTGAAAACTGCGGATGGTGCCGTCGCGGCCGCGCAGCACGATCAGCGAGGCGTTGACCACCGGCAACTCGCGCACCGTGTAGCTGCCGGGCTCGGGCAGGTCGGACACGTGGCCGATCATCAGCCAGGATTTCTTGAATATCTTCTCGCGCTCGCGCTCGAACGCCTCCGGCGTGATTTTTTCACGCAGCGGGAGAACATCCTTGAGCCCGCTTCTATTGCCCTCGAACTGGGTCTGCACGAATGTATTCATGGCGCGCTCCCGACCTGATGGGCGGCGCAGGTTCCCACGCCCAGCGGACACCGGTCAAGGTTACATGAACACACTCGACCTCGCGTTCCTGAAGGAGATGCTCAACCGGCTCGAGGATGGCAGCCGGTACGGTTTATCGCTGGACCGCTTTGCCGAAATTTTTCCGCCCGGCCACCAGGATGAAATGGCCTTCGAGCGGGCGCGCGAATTCGCCGCGGCCCATCGTTGTACGATGGATTACTGGCGCGCGACCAACGAGGTGTTCTTCGGCAAAACTCCGAGGTCTATTCGACCTCCGGTGAATTGAGCTTTCCGATCATGACGCGCCTGCCCGATCTTGATCGAGCGATCATCGATATTCGCAAGATCGAAGATTATTGCCTCAGCACTGCTCGCCCGCGTGGCCGCCATAAAGCACGGGCATTCCGGGAAGCACTTGCCCTTCGGCGAACGGACGCATCGTGGTTGAAATCGGCCCTGCTTGACGCCATTCGTAATGCTGACGCGATTGAACTTGCTACCGACTCGTGGTGAAGCGGCTGGCGCGTCGACGTGACGATCGCGCGACAAGGCAAGCAGGCTGTGGTAAGAACGGCGTGGATCATCCGCGCCGAAGAACAGGGGCCTCGATTCGTAACCTGTTGGGTACTGTGATGGCGAAAATGACGGCGAAGAGCAACCGACCCACCGTCCTCGATGTGATTGCGCTGCTTGTGGACCTACCGGCGGAGGCGCTCGTGCGCGGCCAGGTCGGTACCGTCGTGGAGTTGCTCGACAAGGACACCGTTCTGGTGGAATTCAGCAATGACGAAGGTCGCGCCTACGCTATTGCCCCCTGCCGCCTGTCGGATCTTCTGGTCCTGCATTATGTGCCGGAAGCCGCCTAAGGAAACCTCCGCAGCGCCTATTGCGGTGATCTGCTCAGCCCTGATCAGCGCGGCGTTGCTTGTTGGCTTCGCCACGCCCGCCTGTGCCCAGGACTACCCCAACCGTCTGATCCGCGCCTATATGGGCTTCCCGGCCGGGACCTATCTGGACATCGTCACGCGCCATTTCACCGATCGGCTGGCGCAGCTTTCGGGCCAGACCGTCATCGTCGAGAACAAGGTCGGCGCCAGCGGCATGATGGCGATGGAGGCGGGGGCGCGCTCCAAGCCCGACGGTTATACGCTGGTGTTTGGTCCAGGCCTGTCGGCGAGCGCGTTCCAGTTCAAGTCGCTGGCATTCGATCCGGTCAAAGATTTCACCCGGGTCGCGACCATCGTGGCATTCCCGTTCGTGCTGCTGGTCAATCCGCGATCGACGCCGGTTACGTCCGTCGCCGAGCTCGCGCAGTTGCTCAAGACCAAACCGAAGGTCTCCTACGGTGCGCCCAACACCTTGTCGCTGATCGCGGGTGCGCTGTTCGCCAGGGCCGAGGGGATCACGGCGGCCGCCGTCCAATACAAGAGTACGGCCGATGCGGTACGGGACCTCAATGCCGGCGACCTCGAGTACATGTTTGTCGATAGTGGTTTTGCGCTCGCCCAGATGCGCGAAGGCCGGCTGCGCGGGCTCGCCGTCACGTTGCCGCAGCGCACCGCGAACGCGCCGGATCTGCCGACCATGATCGAATCCGGCGTGCCGGACGTGAGCTTCTTCGGTTGGATGGGGGTCTATCTGCCGGCCGGAGCGCCGCCAGAAGCGGCCGCCAAGCTCGCGCGCTGGCTCGAGGAGATTGATAACTCGGAGGAGACGAAGGCGTTCTTCCGGCGCATCGGCGCCGATCCGTTCTACAAGTCGCCGGACGAGTTCACCCGGTTCGAAGCCGAAGAGTTCAAACGCTGGCAGGAGCGGGCGCGCCTCGCCAACGTCGAGGCGCAGTAATCAAACCAGCGTAGCCCGGATGGAGCGCGCAAGCGCGTAATCCGGGGCGGCATCTCAACCCGGATTGCGCTTCGCTCCATCCGGGCTACCAGTCCCGAACCGCCTAAACCGATCGAAAGATCGCGGCAGCAGCCGCGAGCACCGGCGTGTCGCGACCGCCTTGGCGGGCGCGCGCAAGGACAGTGGCGATGTCCTTGCGCAGGTTCTGCGACGGCACGAACGATCCGGCCGCCAGCTCTTTGCCGAACGCCGCGCGTACCGGCGAGTCGGCGCGCGCGCCTTCCAGCGCAGCGACGAGGACATGCGAATCGATTCCGCCCAAGCGCCCGAGCGCCAGGGCTTCGGTCCAGAGTGCGATCGTTCCGCAGATGATCGCCTGATTGCAGAGCTTGACCCATTGCCCGGACCCGACCGGGCCGAGATGGACGAGGCGGTTGGCGAAGCACGCGATCAACTCGCGTGCCGCCACCACGTCCGCGTCGGCGCCCCCCAGAAAGGCCACGAGCGTACCGTCCGCTGCACCGCGCACGCCGCCGGAGACGGGCGCGTCGATCCAGCGCCCGGACGCTTTCTGCGCCAGCCGCGCCGCGAACTCACAGGTCATTTCCGGATCGATGCTCGACGTATCGACGAGGAGCTTGCCGCCCATGCCGCCGGTGACGCACCCGTCGGAGCCGAACACAGCCTCGCGCACGGCGTCGGCGTCGGGAAGGCAGCAAAACACCACCTCGCTGGCACGAGCGACCGCGGCCGGCGATGACGCCGCTTCGGCGCCGATCGCTTGGGCGAGCTGCGCGCGCGCCGGATCAAGATCAAACGCCACCACCCGGTGACCGACGCCGACGAGACGCGCCAGCATCGGAAGTCCGATCGATCCGGCGCCGATCCATCCTACCCTCGCCGACGCGCGTGTGGTTGGCATGCAGCAGCCTCCAGGTATCCGGGTTTGTCGCGATCTGCGACTTGCAGTAGTTCGAATGCACGAGGGTGATCAAGCCGCACACCCGGTGCCCGGTGCGGACAAGCGTGTTAGGCTTGAAATCACTGGGGTGAGGTCCATTGGGAGTGATGACCCATGCTGTCCAGGGAAGACAACGAGAAGGTGACGTGCACCGGTCCCGGCACGCCGGCCGGCAGGCTGCTGCGCCAATACTGGCAGCCAGTTGCCACCCTGGACGACCTGCCGGCGGACGGCGCGCCGCTGCCGTTGATGATCATGGGTGAGGAATTGGTGCTGTTCCGCGACGAACTCGGGCGGCTCGGCCTCCTGGGGCTGCATTGCCCGCACCGCGGTGCTGATCTGAGCTTCGGTCGTATCGAAGGCGGCGGGTTGCGCTGCCTCTACCACGGCTGGGTGTTCGACCTGACCGGTCAATGCCTGGAACAGCCGGCCGAACCGCGCGGCAAGACTTTTTGCGAACGGGTCAAGCACACGGCCTATCCGGTTGAGACCGCCGGCGGGATGATCTTTGCCTACATGGGCGAAGGCAAACCGCCGATCCTGCCGCAGCTCGAGTGCCTGCGCGCACCGGCCGATCATCTCTACATGTGGAAGTTCCGCGAGCGCTGCAATTATCTGCAGGGGCTCGAGGGCGATATCGATCCGTTCCACCTCACGTTTTTGCACCGGGCGATGGCGAGCCAGCAGGCGCGCGATGCGCCCGGCTCGTCCGATACCTACTACGATTTCTATACCCGTGGCACGCCGCGGCTCGAAGTCGAGCGCACGCGCTTCGGGTTGCGCATCTTCACCATGCGCGAGCTTGACGAACGCGCCTATCTGCGGGTGACCAACTTCATGATGCCGAATGCCGCCGTTGTCGCCGGCCCCACCGGCGAGGACGGCTACACGCTGCTGTGGCACGTTCCGATCACCGACGAGGTTCACACCAAGTATATGCTCAATTTCCGTCGCAGCGGCCCGATCAACGCGGACGGGCTGCGCAAGGCTTACGAGCTGCACGTCATTCCGGGCACCAGCCTCGAGACGCGGCGCAACCGGGAGAACCGCTGGCTGCAGGACCGCGAGGAGATGAAGACCGGCTGGTACGCCGGCATGGGTCCGTCGTTTTCGGTGCACGACAATTTCGTCACCGAGAGCATGGGGCCGATCTACGATCGCTCCAAGGAGCGGCTCGGCTACAGTGATCAGGCGGTGGTCGCGGCGAGACGTGTTCTGCTCGCCGCGATCGCGGACTTAGCCGCCGGCAAGGAGCCGCCCGGACGCCACCACGACACTGAGGCTGCGCTGCTCAAGGACCTCGTGGTGCGATCCTACATCGTGGACGACCGCAACAACTACAAGGACGGTGTACCGGCATCCGCGCAGCTTGCGAATTGATCGGGCCAACAGACACGATTGGAGACAGAGGTGGCTAGTGTAACGCTCGCTTCGAAGAAACAACTGACCACGCAGGGGGCCCGCGAGATCGCGGAGGCAGCCGCTGCGGAAGCGGAACGGCAGAACCTGCGCATGTCGATCGCGATCGTCGACGACGGCGGCTACCTGCTTTATTTCGTACGCATGTCGGAAGCGGTCGCGCCGGCGAGCGCCGAGGTGGCGCTGGCCAAAGCGCGCTCGGCCGTACTGTTCAAGCGCGCAACACTCTCCTGGGAGGAGGCCGCCAAGGATCGCGCGGTAATCATGACGATCCCCAACGTGCTGCCGCTCGGTGGCGGGGTGCCGCTGATGGTCGACGGCGTCGCGGTCGGCGCCATCGGGGTTTCGGGCGCGAGTTCGACGAAGGACGACGAGATCGCGCAGGCCGGGGCGAAGCTGATCGGGTGAGCGGGGGCGCGGCTTGGTGGCCGCGCCGCCGCTCTCATCGACATCACCCAGCCGCCGGCGCGGCATCGACGAAACCGGTCACCGATTTGAGGCGCCCGTCGTCAGCGACGATCACGAAATCGGTCCCGCCGAGATAGAGCGGCGCATCCGGCGAGCCGCCCGCCGCCCAGCTGAACCGCGCATGACCGTTGTGCGCCTCAATTCCGCTCTTGAGCGCGAGCCGGTACCCGGGGAACTGCCGTTGCGCGGCATCGATCATCGCGTCGATGCCGTCATGGCCGTCGGCGCGTCGATGCGCGTCGACGTAGACGCCGCTCTCGGTCCAGGTTTTCGCGACCAGCTCTCGGCGCCGCCGGGCATCGCGCTCGTTCCATGCCGCGATGTAACGTACGACCATTTCGTTGATATTGCTCATGATGGGTTCCTTGATTGAGCTTCGCGCTCGCGAAGCGTGAGCGAGATTATTGGCAACGCGAAGCCGAAAGCGATTACTCCCGAGGTAAGCGCGCATGAGGCTGGTAGGAGAAAATTCATACCGACTACTCTTGCGGGCAAGAGCTCGCGCCGTCCTTCGAAAAGCCGAACGAGATTTGATGAACGGTTTGACCTGATGTCCCAAGGGCCTGCTCGACACGTCCCCGATGTGACCGCCGTCTCCGCGCTGCCACATCGAACCCCGATTTGGATTGTCGTGTGTCTCACGCTGGGCTCGCTCGTGTTGGCCGCTTTGTTGCTGGGTCGGCCATTTCTGTTTCAGCCTTTCAACATTCCGGCTAGATCGATGGCACCCACGCTCATCGTCGGCGACTATATGTTTGTATCGAAATATCCGTATGGCTACAGCCGCTATTCGCTGCCGTTCTCGCCGCCGCTGTTCTCGGGGCGGATTTTCGGCGCGCAGCCGCAGCGTGGCGATGTCGTCGTGTTCCGGCTGCCACGGGATCCGCCGACGGACTATGTCAAACGCCTTGTTGGACTCCCTGGCGATCGCGTCCAGATGATCGAGGGGCAGCTCTATCTCAACGGAGAAGCAGTCAAACGCGAGCGGCTCGCAGACGCCATTGTGGAAGGTCGGCCCGCCAAGAAATGGCGCGAAACGCTGCCCAATGGCGCGAGCTACGAAACGCTCGACATTACCGACAGCGGCTTTCTCGACAACACCAAGCCCTACGTCGTGCCGCCGGGACACTATTTCATGCTCGGCGACAACCGCGACAATTCACAGGACAGCCGAGTCCTGAGCTCCGTTGGCTACATTCCGTTCGAGAATTTGATCGGTCGTGTCGAGATCATCTATTGGTCGATCGACGCAAACGCGCGCAGCGGCAGTCCGTCACTGCGCACCGAGCGCATCGGCATGCGGGTGCGCTGAGCGCGGGCTCTATGAGCCCGCGTTGTATTTGGCGATCGCGGCCTTGAGCTCCTTGAGGGCAGCGTCGCCGTCGATATTGCTGTTCTTGACACTGTTGATCCATTGGCCGACCAGCGGCTCGGATGCCTTGCGCCACTCCTCGGTCTGCGCGTCGCTGAGCTTGTAGACCTCGTGGCCGTCGAGCGCCTTGATCTTGGCAATCCCGTCATGCTCGAAATCGGCCCATGGCGCGGCGAAGCGCATCGACCACTCGGTCGTGCAATGGTCGTCGAAGGCCTTCTTTTGCGCCGCCGACATCTGCTCAAACTTCGCCTTGTTCATCACCACCACGAACGGCGTCGTGTAGAGCCCCGCCTCCATGTGATACTTGGTCACCTTGTCGATGCCGAACAGGACGATCGAGCCAAACGGGAAAGTCACGGCTTCGGCAACGCCCTTCTCCAGCACGTCGCGCACCTGCGGGGCACTGGCCTGGATGTTGGTGCCGCCGAGCAGCGTGACGAAATTCGCCATCACGGCGTGGGCCGGCCTGATCTTCATGCCCTTCACGTCGGCCGGCACGACGATCTTCTTGGCGTGGGAGTGGAACGAGCCCGGATCATGGATGAAGGCCATGCAGAACTTCACGTCCTTCATCTCGGCCGCCGCGTACTTGCGATACCACGCGTCCAGCGCCGCGATGCCGTTCTTGTTGGCGAACATGAAGGGGAGCGCGGCAGCGTCGATAATCGGGAACCGGCCCGGCTGATAGCCGGGGCTCACGTAGACGATGTCGGCGATGCCGTCGCGCGCCATGTCGTAGTGATCGAATGCCTTGCCGAGCTGCTCGGCGGGAAAAATCGTGAAGCGGAGCGTGCCGCCAGTCGCCTTGTTGATCGACGCGCTCCATTCCTCGAACGCCTTCTGCAACGGATGCGTCTGTGGCGCCCACGAGGAGATCTTGAGGTCGAGGGTCTTGTCCTGCCCTGCCGCCGGCGCAATCAGCAGGGCGATGGAGGCCAAGGCGGCAAGCGCCGCGAGCGCAGTTTGGGGCCGGCGTGACATGCGGTTCCTCCCGATACGAATGCGTTGGTCTGTTCTTGGTCGGTTCGCCCGGGATCAACCTACGCGAGCGAGGGAAGAAGGGAATTGGAGAAATTCGCTGGCCAGAGAACTACCCGGCCTGGCTGCGCAGGTGTCTGCGTTCGAACATCGCGTTGGCGGCTCGCGCAACAATGTCTTCCAGCGTCTCTCCCCGTTTGAATGGACAACGGCAGACGCCGGCTCTGGCCGCGAGGGGAGCAGGTCCCGGATGCTCGGCATTGAACTTGGCGATATTGTATTCCAGCCGGGCCACCAGGACGTCGGGGTTCATGTCAAGCTCGGCGCCGAACACACAAAACGCCTCGTTGCCCAACCGTCCCACCACGTCGGAGTCGCGGAACGTTCCGCTCAGTACACTGGCGAAATCACGCAACATCGCGTCACCGGCTTCAGGGCCCTGACGTTCGTTCACCGCGGCGAGGCCCTCGATGTCGGCGAGAACAATAGCTGCTTGTTTGCCGGCCCGCGCCGCCAGTTTTCGGGCTTGTTCGGCGAACAGGAAGAAGCCGCGCCGGTTAGGCAAGCCGGTCACCGCATCGGTCAGCGACAGGTTTTGGATTTCCTCCTTCGCGGCCTGCAATTCGCGCGCAGCCGCCTGCGTGCGCGCTTCGAGCTCCTGATGGGCCTGAAGGTTTTCTATCGCTATCGCGGCGCTGTCGGCGAGCGCCTGCAGGAGGTGCACCTCGTGCTGGCTGGGCCGGTGGGTCGTCGCCCAGTAGATGCCGATCGCTCCGATCGGGTCGAGCGTGCGGATCGGCACCACGGCGACGCTTTTTACGAAGGTTGCCCGGTAGGCGTCGAGCGGAATGCGTTCGTCCCGGCTCACGTCCTCGACGATAGCGGGCTTGCGATTGAGCATGGCCCAGCCACTGATGCAGGCCTCGACGGGGAACCGCCGGCCCTTCCACAGGGGTGAAGCGGCGTCCTCATCCGCGTAATAGCAATGGTCGTCTTCACGCAGTACGAAAGTGGCGCCGTCGGCTCCGGTCAGCCTGCGGGCAGCGCTGCACACGAGCCGTTCGATCGTTGCCCGATCGCGCGCGGTCACGAGTTCTCGCGCGGCGACGAGCAAGCCCTCCATCCCAAGAATATAGCGCTCCTGGGAGAAGCAATCCTCGGCGCGTGGTTCGGTGCCCATGCCACGTCTCTGACGGGGTCGCCGTATGCAAGGCGGAGCTCACAGGCCCGCAGACGGCGAATTATATTCTACACCGCGGACTCGGATTTATTCCTGCCGGGGGCGATTTTCCGCGAGTCCGCGCCCTTTGCCGGGAGCCAAACAGATGCTCCACATCTGATTGGAAAAGTCACCCCACTGAATCAATATTTTCGCAGGCTGGCTTGTCCCAACATTTGGGTACAGGCTTGGTCACAGGGATACAGGCGTTGGGACCGGGACACTAGGACCAAGGGGTCACCGGCCTCGGCACGAGCTCGCCGTCGACCATGATGGCGTCGACCTTCTCGTTGAAAAACGCGAGCAGCCCAGTGATCTTCCGGCACTCGTCAATCGGATCCGGGTAGTACCATACGAGGTCTGCGTGTCGCTCATTCCCGAGCGTCAAGGTGTGGTAGGCCGCAATACCCTTGTAGGGGCAGCGGGTCTGGCGTTCGCTCGGCCCCAGGATACCTGCCCGTACGTCCTCACGCGGAATGTAATAGCGGGTGGGTAGGCCGGTCTCGAACAGGAAGACCGCACGCCGTGTGTCCGCAACGACGGTGCCGCCGACCACGACCTGAACGCGGCGCGAGCTTCGGATCGCGTCCACCCGCTTGTAGGGGTTGCGCGGGTGGCGAAAAATCTCCTCGTCCTCTTCGTACCAGTGGTCGACGAGATCCCATTTGAACGCCGCATAGGGCGCGAGCGGCGGGGCGCCCGGCAACGGCTCCGGAAAATTCCATACCGCGTCCTCGGTTTGTCGCTCGCCAACTCTGATTGACCAGAACCGAGCGTGACCTCGACGCTCGTCAAATGTGGTGTGATTGCTGGGGATCAGCAGATCGTGGCGAATGTCACTCAGCGGCAGGTAATAGACCGGGATCGGCGTCTCGATCTCGATCATGGCTCGTGTCGTGTCTGCGACCATGACCTTGTTGAACTCGACCCGGATCCGTCGCGCCGTCGGCTCGAAGATGATCGGTTGCATGGGGCGCCTCGCGTGGGAACAAGACGGGCACAGTCGTCAGCCAAGGCTTTCGAGCAGGCGGCCAAAGCCGGGTTGCGGCCGTAAGCCGCTCTGGCGCAGCGCCGCCCAGTAGGTCGCGCCGGGGTTGGTGATGACCGGCCGGCCGAATTCGGCTTCCAGGACAGGCACGGCCTGCATGACCAGCCAAGAGCCGCCCGCGAGCAGGAGACCATCGGCCTGCGGCATTTTTGCAAACGCCTCCCGGCCCAGCGCCAGCGCAACTTCGATGCTTGCCTGCGGCTGCAGCGCCACCACCTGCTGCGCCGAATGTTCATGGCCATGCACCCCGAGTGGCTCGACGTCGGCGTGGTGCAGATAAGCAACCAGCCGTTCCATGAGCTCAGGGCTCCACTTCGCGGCGACCGCCGGGCGCTTGATTCCAAGATGGCGCAGGGCGTCGATGACTTCCTCGAAGTCGGCGCTGGCGGGAGTGCTCGTGCGCCTCGCGGCTTCATCGAGCATCGCCAGTATGCGCGGCCGGCCCGCATAGGCCGACAGGGGAATTCCGCCTTGGCTGATGCGTTCGACCCGTCTGTCCATCAGGAAGTCGAAGGCCAGCCAGAACGCCGTCAGCGCCTCATCTACGCCCGCGGCCGAAAAGTTGCGCAGATTGAGCGGATAACTGACCAGCAGGCAATCCGGCGGGAAAATCCGATAGAATTGATAGTGGATGAAGTCGGAAACCTGCACCGGGTTGATATAACCGAACTGGTGGCGCGGACGCACGTCAATCACGGGACGCTCCTGGTGCGATGGGATTTGAAGTATCTGCCACTTGCGGCAAACTCCGGCCGAGACGTTAAATCCATGACTGCACAACCATCACCCGTCGCCATCGTAAAGCCAAGTGGCACCCCGTGGTGAACCCGCAACGGAGGATACGCTGATGACCTATCGTACCGTGCTCGTGGAAAAGGCCGACGGCGTTGCCGTGGTGACGATCAATCGGCCAGACAAGAAGAATGCGATGAACCCGCAGGTACACGAGGATATGACGGCCGCGCTGGAGGATCTGCGCTACGACGAGACCGTCCGCGTTCTGGTCATCACCGGCGCCGGTGATACCTTTTGTGCCGGGATGGATCTCAAGGAAGTATTCCACGCGCTCAAGGATCAACCGGCCCGCTATGACCGCGTGCTCCGCCTTGCCACGGAATGGCGCGGACGCACGTTGCGCTATTATCCCAAGCCGACGATCGCGATGGTGAACGGCTATTGCTTCGGCGGCGCGTTTTCCATTGTTGAGGGCTGTGATCTCGCCATCGCAGCCGAGGAAGCGACGTTTGGTTTATCGGAAATCAACTTCAAGGGCCTTCCCGGCGGCAGCGTGAGCAAATCGCTCGCAAACCTGCTGCGCCCGCGTGACGCTTTGCTCTACGCGCTCACCGGCCGTCGCTTCGACGGCAAGGCGGCTGCCGCCATCGGGTTCGTCAATTTTGCAGTTCCGCGCGAAATGCTGCGGCAGGAAACGTTGAGCCTGGCCCGCGAAATCGCCGGCAAGGATCCGGCGGCGCTGCGGGCAACCAAGGATGCCTATCGGTTCTCGCTCGAAATGACCTGGGAAGCATCGATGAACTACACCATCGCCAAAGAAGAGGAACTCGCCAACAGGCAGCGCGTGGGGTGGAAGGACGAGGGCATCGGCGACTTCGTCAAAGGCAAGTTCAAGCCAGGCCTGCAAGGACACGAGACGATTCGAGAGTAGCGCTTAGATCGAACGAGGAAGCAATATGCCGTCCGACATCGATCCGCAATCCGGGTTTCGATTGCCTTTACCCAAACGAGAGGACTTGGACGAGGCTGGGCGCAACGCCTATGACCGCGCCGTCACTCCTGGTCGGACCATCGCGGGACTGCAGGGTCCGGCCGGCGTTCAACTCTACAGCACGAAGATCGCCCCGCATGTGACCGCCATCTATCACTACCTGCGCTACGAGGCGGGCTACACAGCGCGCGTGCGCGAGATCGCGATCCTCACCACCGCGCGCGAGATGGACAGCCAGTTCGAGTGGGTCGCGCACGAGCCTGAAGCCCTGAAGGAAGGCGTTCCCCAAGCCGTTATCGACGCAATCAAACACCGCCGCGCTACGACAGGTCTCGACGAGACCGATGCAATCGTTATTGCGCTTGGCCGCGAGCTCTGGCGCGACCACAAGGTCGGTTCGCAGACCTTCGCCCGGGCCAAGGCATTGTTTGGCGCCCACACGCTCATCGACATCGTCCTGCTGATGGGCAATTACGCCGCCACGGCGGCGTTGCTCGCTGCCGTGGACATGCAGCTACATCCCGGGAAGCAACCCCTGCTGCCGATTCCATGAGATGAACGCCAGGCGGCATTGCGCGCCGTTGCCGTTCCGGCGCCCGGTTTGTCACCTGATTGCAACACCTCCGCAAAAAGTTCCGGCGGCGCGGAACGAGCGCTCGACTGGTAACGCTCCATTCTGCTTTGGTGCGGCCGGGGTGAATGGGGGTGGGGACATGCGTGACAATCGTAGCGAGCGGCTGCGGCAATCCGCGCTTGAATGCCTCGATCTGGCGAAAGCCACGACCGATTTGCGAGCGCGCCGGACGCTGCTGTGCATGGTCGAGGTTTGGACCAAACTGCTGGACCAACGCGTTTCGGGCAGCGATATCGATGGTCTGGTCGATATGCTCGACACCGCGCCTGTGCCGCGTGAGGCGGTCGAGGCGCTGGAGCTGAACTGAGGCTCAAGCCTCGAGGCCGAGCAGATCCTTCACATCGGCCGGTATCGCGTCGAACGCGCGCTGCCGCAACGAAGCGTCGAGTGTGCGCCATTCGCCGCCACTTCCGCGGCGAACGTTTCTGTTCTGCGTGACCAAGGTGCGCGGCGTTCGGCCAGGAAACATTCGTGCGACCGTCCCTGCAAGGTTGCCGGTCACGTCGGCAAACGTAGTGAACTGAATATCCGGGCCGGATCCGGCCCGCGCGGCAATCCATTCGCCGATCCAATGGGCCATCTGCTGGCAGTCGGCAACGAACGGGTCGGAGTTGGGGCGCAGCGTATAGTGTGGAGATATCGAGGGCTGGCCGTGTCGCACTCGCGCGAGCGAGAAAGCGGCATCGCGCGGATCGCGCACCTGAACCCAAACCGAGCGTATTCCGGCGTCGCGCAAGGCCGCAAGGTTGACCGGCAAAGCCCGGAAATGCTCGTGGGTTACGGCGCCACCGCGCGCTAACTGCGCCGCCCAGTGGGTGACGACCACCGACTGCAGCTCATCGCCGACACACGTCTTGATGACTGGTATTTCGAAGCTAGCGGCGATCGTTTCGGTCAGCGTGGCGCTCGCTGATCGCATCAGGCTAACGACCAGGGCATAGGGCCGGCGGTTTGCGATCGCCAGTTCCTGACGTATGCGGGCGAGCCGGCCGCCCTGGCGAAGGTCATACGGCAAAAGCTCGGCGCCATGCGGCGGCGCATCGAGGTCGATCAATTCGGCATAGTGGCCGGCACGCTCGAACTCTCCGCGAACCGCGAACGCCGAGGCCAGATAATAGGCCGCCAAGCCCTTGAAGCGCTGCGGTTCAAGCGCGTGCGCGGCCCGCACCGGCACAAACTCCAGCACGGATTTGAGGACAAGATCGTACTCACCGCGATCGAAGTTGGCTTGCCAAAGGTCCAGGCGTTCACGGACCGCAGGGGCGCCCGGAGAAAGGAACTGCGTCATATCGAGGCGAAATTGACCGGCATCGATCGGGTCGGCGCTGTCCCACAGTGCTTGCGCGAGTTGGTCGCGCTCTCGCGCCAGGCTCTCCAGTTTTGCTGTGTCACGTGGCGTGCTCTGTGGCGATCCGATCGCGATCCGCTGCCGTTGTTTCAAATGCGTGGCGGTACGTCGACACGTCGTTCTCCAGGACGCGATAGGCCTGGAAAAGTCGGAGCAGGCGGCGCATCAACGGCACTCGTCGCGTAGATGTCGCTCATTGCGGCACATCACCCGTGGTCCGTCATGGCCGGGCCTGCACGCTCGCGCGCGGGGTACCCTGTCCCGGCCATCCATGTCTTTCTTGTTGATCTGCTGACGCCGGCGCGTGGATGCGCGGGCCAGGCCGCACATGACGGCGCCGGCAAGGTCGTTCTAATTGTCACCTCCAAACAACTTGTCCGTGGCGGTGATCAGTCCGACAGTGGGATTCTTCGCGCAAAATTCCCCGATCTTTTTTGCGTTGGCGACAAACTTGTTGGTGTCGATCACTGCCGGCGCATTTTCATCCTGATAGTATCCGTCGAGCCAAGCCAATATGACGCCGATCGTTTCCTTGTCGCTGCCTTGGAATTTGCTGCAGGTCCAGGTCGACAGGTCGATAGTTTCGGCTCGCGCCGCGGCGGTGCCGAAAGCCAGTCCAGCAATGAGGGCGCTCGCGAACAATGATTTCATAGGCGATCTCCTTTGGTGATGACAGGGCGAGGCGTGTCGATGGCCCCCAACCGTCGATGGCGCCCAACTACCAGTTAAGCTTGGTATTTGGAAGCCCAAAAGCCAATCAAATATCAGGCTGCGGCGCTTCCGGGCGAAGCGGCTGGCTGATCGTAACTCGCAGTCAATTGCTCCACGATCCGGTGGAATGCGCCCCAGTCGGTCTCACGATAGGAATGGTTGCGGATGATGAACGGCGCACCGGCGTAGAACTTCTCATACTGCTGGTGACGGCCCGCGAACTCGGAGCCGACCATGTCCCACGCGAGCTTGAACAGCTTCATGCGTGTGAGCGCATCGCATTGCGGCGTGTGCCAATAGGTTTGGAACTGCTGCGCCAATTCGGCATCGCGCATGACCGAAATGTTGGCGGGCATCTGGAACACGCCGCCGCCGCAGAGCTCACGCAGGTCGTCGACGAACCCACTATAGTTCTGGGTGCACCATTCGAGCGCGCCATACATCATACGCCGATTGAAACAGACGTATCCTTCGGGGCCGCCCGGCCAAGCCTCGAACGCGTTGATCTGGCCATTCACCATCCCGGCAATCATCGCCTCCTGCGCGGACATGCGGCCGAGCACTTCACGCACGGCTGGCACCTCAATGGCGCCGGTTGCGTTCGCGATTTTGCTGCACAGCCCGACCAGGAGGCGCATCTTCGACCAATAGCGCACGTTGGATTGATGGTTGCCGAAGCAGTGGCTCGGGGTTTTGATATAGATGTCGCGCGAGAGCAGGGCGTCGCCGTGTACGAAGACCCGCTCCCACGGCACCTTGACCTCGTCGCACAACAGCATGCTGTCGCTCTCGTCGTAGCGATAGGACAAAGGGGAGTCGAACTCCGAGCCGTGACCGGGCTGCGTCGGCTGGCGTGACCACAGGCGTAGGCCGGGGGCGTTGCATGCGATCGCGCAGGTGATGGCCTCCTGCTTCTGATCGGGTGCCAGCGGCAACACGTTGCCGATCCAGATCTCGTTGGCGAACACCGCGCCGGTCGCGAGCATCTTCATGCCGGTGATGACGACGCCGCTGTCATCCTCGCGCACCACCCGCAAGGTCGGAACCGGAAGGTTCTGGCGTTGATAGAATTCCGGATTGCGCGCTGCCTGCGGCGGCAGCACGGCGTAGACGACGTAGATATCGTTATCGCGGATGTGCCGGTAGTAGCGCAGCAGATTGTCCGGGTTCGCGTGCGGCGCCTTCAACTCGTCGAGCTTCATCGCCATGCCGGTGACGAAGGAGGCGACGTGGTCGGGCGAGCGCCCGAACATGCCGTAGGTCTGATCGGCGATCTGACGGTGACCGATCATGCGCCGTTGCAGGTCGTCGCGCGAGCGCGCACGCAGAAAATAAATCGAGTGCCGGCCGCCGTCCTCTTCGTAGGTCATGTCGTCGCGGCGCGCCGAATCCGCCTTCTGGTCGTAAAGCGCCGCGACGGTCTGCGCGGCGTTGCGAAACGCCGGATGCCGCGTCACGTCGTCGACCCTCTCATTGCCGATGTAGATGACACGTCCATCGCGCAGGGATTCGAGGTGTTCCTGTCCGGTTCGAAGCATGTCGGTTCCTCCGTGCCGTAACGGTCAGGCGGACGATTGCCTGGTCCATTGCAGTGCAAGCGACGTGCTTGCGATGAATTTCTCATAGAATGCCGCCAGCCCCTGGAACTGTTCCGGCGACGACGTTGTCGAATAGGATGTCGTTGACCTGCCGGATGAACGCGAAAGCATCGAGCAGACGCCGCCGCCCATTGACGGATAGACGCACCTGCACGCCGCGCATGTCGTTCGGGTTGGCGGCCTTGCGCACTATGCCGCGCGCGGCGAGTTTGCGGACTTCGCCGGTGATGTGCGGGCCGGTCACCTCGAGATAGCTCGCGAGCGCGTTGATCGATATGCCGTCGTTGCCTTCGAGATGCAGGATCGCCATCATGATCGAGTATTGCGCACCACTGACGCCGACCTGGCGCGCGATCGCCCGGCGCACATCGACCAGGCGGGATTCGGTGATCAGCATCCGGTAGATCAGCCGCCGAAACTCCGCGTCGGAGCCCTCGACCAGCAGCGCCGGCCGCGAGATGCTTAGCGGCAGCTTGGCGCTCACCTTCTTCCTGCGCCCTGGCACACGCACCGTCATCGGGGGCATCTCAGATAGCTAACCATATTAGGTAAATTGGTTAGCTGTCAACCACGGGTGGGCGCCCAGGGGGCCGCCGTTGCGTGCGGCATCAGGCCGGCGCTGACCGTCGGTGGAAAACCGATGCGTGCGCACTCGTTTCCGTCCTAACATGGCGCGCCAGGGTCGCGCGGGCTAGGGTTCCTTGAACAGCCGTGCGGCCGCGACGGTGCATTGCGAACGGGAGGCTTCAGATGGTTAGGAGCGTCGTCGTCGGCTCCATCGCCTCGATTGCGATCCTGTGGGGCATTCTCCCCGCATGCGCCCAACTGGACGCTCAGGACCGCTGTAAGGATGCCGTGGTCAAGGGCGTGCTCGACAACCCGGACATCAAGAAGGATACGTTCTATTGGCTCGGCCGCTTTGCGGGCGATGCGGCCCGGAAGCCGGGCGAGGACGCAGCGCCGGACGTGCTCTTCACGTTCGAAGGCATGACCACCCCGGTGTCCCGCGCCGACGTTGAGCACCTATTGCGGCCCCTGCTGGGGGCGGGCGACTGGCAGACGATCTACCAGAACCGCGCCGCGGTCCTTCTGATGTCGGGCCAGGAGCCGATCGTGAAAGCCTGGCAGGATTGCCTGGCCGAGCAGGGAGGCGGAATGACGGTCTATTTCCAGGCTGTGCCTGGACAAAATACGGCGCTCGAATTGCACATCGATTATCGGCAGGCGGCCGGCGGCGGTGAACTTCCCGCGCTACGCGTTGCACGCAATCTTCCGATCGACCCGAAGCTCGGCAAGGTACAGGAGCGATCCGAATGCCTCTCCCGCAACTATGCCTATGCGCCGGGGCAGAGTTGCGTCGTCAAGCTCGAAGCCGCCTCGGCGTGGATCACCGGGACCGTCGCGCTGCCGGTGACGGACGGCAAGACCACGAAAGACATAACGGCCTATCTGCCACCACGTGCAGTCCTGCGCGGTGAGCAGAAGGCGTGGCCAACGGACAAGATGATGTCGGAGTGGGCGACTGCTCATCCCAAGGACAACCCGATCAACGTGCTGTCACGCTATGCCGATGAAAAGACGGGAGCGAGGCCCTGGGACATCAGCGCACAGCGCGACGGCGAACAGGGTTGGTTCTTTGTCGAGGGTAAGAGAAAGATGGGCCCGGAAGATGCCTATGTGCTGCAAAGCGACGGCGTGCGGGTCGATGCCAAGCCCAGCGGGGCTGCAAGCGCGAAGGATTGTCTGGGCGGCTATCGTACCGATCCGGCCGGAAAAGTACTGTTCATGGGTATTGGGCTGAACGTGTCGCAGCCGGGACCCGCATGGTGCTACGTCGTGGTGAAAGCCACCATGGCGCGGTTGGTGTGGGATCCGCCGCTCGCGGGCGGCGGTGCTGTCGCCGCGGCTCCGGTGGCCCGTCGACCGGCCGCTCCGGCCAGCGCCGACGCAGCCGAACGCTGCCAGGAGCGCTTTCGCTCCTACGACGCGCAAACCGGAACCTATCTTGGAAGCGATGGCAATCGTCATCCATGTCCGTGAGCACGGCGGTGACCGATCGGGCGCCCGAGAATTGTGAGCATGTTCGAAGTTCACTAAGCTTCCCGCCAGACCGAGGCGGAAAAACGCTCGTTCGCGATTCTGTTACGCGCTGACCCGCGTTCCAGGATTGGATGCAAGACAGGATGCCCTTCGAAGCTTCCGCGAAGCCAAAAAGGGCAAAGGGAGGTAGCCATGCAACGCTGGTCCAAGGCGGGTGCGCTCGTAGTTGCAGCTTTCGTCGCAATGATTGCGGCTCTACCGACGCGCGCCGAGCCCGTGAAAATTCGCATCGGGTGGATCGGTGCGCCAGGGCAGCTCGTGGCCTTCATGTTCGCCAAGGAGGGGCTGGCCCAGCATCTTGGCAAGTCCTACACGTTCGAGCCCCTGCATTTTGCGGCGTCCCCGCTCCAGATCACGGCACTGGCCGGTGGCGACCTTGAAATCGCGACCCTCGGCTTTTCATCGATCGCGCTCGCCGTCCAGAACGCCGGCATTGATGATATCCGGGTCATTGCCGATGAGATCCAGGATGGCGCCGAGGGCTATTTCTCGACCCACTACGTGGTCCTGAAGGACTCACCCGTGCGCAAAATCACGGACCTCAAAGGCAAGGTGGTGGCGACCAACGGGATCGGTGCCGGCGTCGACATCCTGATGCGTTCGGTATTGCAGCAACATGGGCTCGTGGATCGGCGCGATTTCACCACCATCGAAGTGCAATTCCCCAACATGCGGGCCGTTCTCGCTGAGCGCAAGGCCGATTTGGTTACCGCGACGTTGCCCTTCGCATTCGACCCTGAGATGGAAAAGATTTCGCGCACTTTGTTCTTCGGGCGCGAGGCATTCGGCCCCGCCGACTTGTCGTTCTGGACGGCGCGTGCCGGCTTTATCGAGAAGAACCGCGCCGCCATGTCCGATCTGCTCGAAGATTACGTTCGCGCCATCCGTTGGTATATGGATCCGAAAAACCATGACGAGGCGGTCGCGATCATCGCCAAGACCATGAAGCTGAACCCGGCGATCTTTGCGCGCTGGGTGTTCACGCGCGACGACTGGTACCGCAATCTTGATGGACTGCCGAACCTCGACGCGCTGCAGAAGAACGTCAATGCGCAACAGGAGCTCGGGTTCATCAAGGCCAATTTTGATGTGAACAAGTACGCTGACCTGAGCTTGGTCCGGGACGCGGCCACGCGAGTGAAGTGACCGCTCCCTCTAACCTGCGCATTGCCGACGGCGGCATGATGGTGTGGACCCGACGCAAGTTGCTGCAGTCCGGCATGACCGGCCTTGCTGCAATCTCCCGGCTCCATTCAGCATCTCTTTTCCGAACTCATGCAGACCATGGCCGGCATCCGCATGGTGCATGTGCCTTATCGCGGCGACAGTCCGGTGCTCACCGACATCGTCGCGGGTCATATCCCGGCAGCCTTCGTCGAATGGGCGTCGCGATGCCGTTCATCAACGCCGGCAAGGTGCGCGCACTTGGTGTGTCGTCGGCAACGCGCGTCCCCGCGATGCCCGATATTGCAACTGTGGCAGAGGCTGGTGTGCCCGGGTTTCGCGCGGTTTCCTGGCAGATGTTCGTCGCGCCGACCGGAACACCGAGGGAGATCGTGGACCGCCTACATGCGGATATGACCGCGGTGCTGGCGCTGCCCGAGGTGCGGGAAGAGTTCGCTCGCGCCGGCCGCATCCTGGCGCAGACGCTCTCGATCGCCGAAATGTCGGATTACATGAAGTCCGAGCGTGCACGCTGGGCCAAGGTGGTGCAGGAAGCCGGTATCAGCGCGTCGCCGTAGATCAGGACTCGGTGCCACCCCCCTCGATCAGGCAGTCGCGAACCTGCGCGACAGCCGCGTGCTGATGTCGGCGATCGCGTTCATCATCCAGGCTGGCGGCTCGATGACAAGCCCGCGCGAGATCGCGAACAAGCCAAACCCGAATACCAGACCCGCAGCGATATACTGGATTGCGAGCGCCATTGGCTCATAGGTGCCGACGACCGTGCTGGCGAAGCCCGCGAAACGCAGGGTTGCGACCCCTGCAACGGTTGACAGGACAGCAATGGCGCGGCTTTGGCGGGTGGTTCGCGGGGCACCGAGGTACACATAGGCAATCACCACAAAGGCGAGCGGATAGATCGGTGTCATCACCCGATCATGGAACTCGGCCTGAAACTGCCGCGGTTCCCGCAGGAAAACTGGATCATCGGGATCCGGTGCAAACAATTCCCATGTATAGCGTTCCCGTGCGGTAAACTTCACCGCACGTGCGTTGTTGGCAAACTGCGACAAGTCGAATCCATAGGTTTCAAAATTTACGATTGTCGGCGCCCCTTGACTGGATTTGCGGAGCTGTACACTGCCGTTCTTCATCAAGAGAAACGAACCGCGTTGACCTTCGATGATCTGACCGCGCTCGGCCAGGACAGTCTTTGCCTCTTTCGGGTCACGACGATCGTCGACAAGAATTCCGACCAGTACATTGTTAGGTTCGCGCTCGCGAATGTGAATTGTTAGACCGTGTTCGACCACCAGGAATTTTCCGGGCTGCATGATGTTGGCGACCACGTCGGCGCGCACATTGGTCGACCAGCGGCGCAACTGCCGCAGGCATTCAGGGGACAGGTAGGCACTCACGAATGCGACGAAAACGGACACAACCAGTGCCGCTGCGAAAAACGCGCGAAACAGCAGCCAGGGCGACATGCCGGCCGCGTTCATGACAATGATCTCGGAATTGCTTGTGAGCTTGTTGAGGACGTAGGCGACCACAATCGCAAAGGCAATCGGGGCGATCACCAGCATCAGCATTGGAATCAGGAGGCTGGTCATGGAGATAAAGACCAGAATCGTCTGACCCTGACTGGTCATCAGGTCGATATCGCGCATTGCGTAGGTCATCCAGATGATGGCCGTCAGACTCGTCAGCACCAGGACGAACGCAGCGAGCGTCATGCGCAAAATGTATCGGCCGATCGATCCCATCGCCCCTGGCCTCGGCCTCGGGAAGACCTCCGGTTGCGGCCGGTTCAGGTCTCCCGAAGCACTGCCTACCCAAGAACTGCAAATCCACCCTACCGGATCAATACCATTGTAGCAGTATGGGCGAGAAAGACCAACAGTTCCACCGGGCGATACGCCCCACCAAACCGGCAACCACATCATGTGATTGAGGAATCAGGCCCGCGCCGTTACCCTCTACCACATGGTCAGCGATGCCATGCTGGACGCCGGCAATGCCGAAGCCGCTGTTTGAATATAGTTTGGAAGACTGGCTTCGTTTACGACCGTTAACGCATTGCGTGAAAACGATCCGCTACCGGCTCATCAACCGGTGGTACCTTGCCAGGCCCGCCCGTGCCGGTGACGTGGCGAGCGTCGCGCGCGGTCTTCGCGGACGGAAGGTGCTTGCAACCGTCGCCTTCAATGATCCCGAGGCCATAGCATGGCAATGGCAACTGGTACGAAGATATGTACCGAACGCGCTGTACCTCATTGCCGACAACAGCGCGAGCGAAAGCAAGGCGACGGCGATCGCGGAAATCGCTCGCGCACACGCCATTGCGTACGTGCGACTGCCAGCCAACCCGTGGCGTTGGCCGAGCAGGTCGCACGGGCTTGCCCTCAACTGGGTTTGGCAAAATGTGATCCGCCTCGGAGAGCCGGAGGCATTCGGATTCATCGACGATGACATCTTTCCGACGGAACCGAATGATCCATTTGCACCGCTCGCCACGCAGGACTTCTTTGGCCTGGCCAGAACGGCCGGGCCGCGCTGGTTTCTTTGGGCCGGCTTCTGCGTGTTCCGGTTTGACCGTGTGAAGCACGCGCCGCTCGACTTCGGGCAAGACTGGTTCGCCGGCCTCGATACTGGCGGCGGCAACTGGCAAGTGCTGTACCGTCACGCTGATCCGGCGCGGATGCGCTGGTTGGACACAACGTTCGTGCCCTATCGGGAGGGAGTCGATACGGTAGACGGGGCGCTGCAATGGTGCGGCACTTGGCTGCACGAAATCGGCTCTACCGGTAACCGTGCATTGGACGCCGACAAACGACGGGTCGTCGCCGCGATACTCGCGCCGCATCTTGCCGCCGCTCCCGGCCGGATTTAATGCTCGATGCGGCCCAAAATGAACAACACGCCGAAGAATGCCATCGAGCCGACCATTGTTGCCAATCTGCGCATCCTCGAAATAGGACCGCACGCAGAAATCACGTCTGCCTTTCCGGATCAAACGCAATTGTTCTGGACCTACTACAAATCGCTCGCCCCCGGACCATCCTTCGAGGCATTTTCCCTGCGATTCGCTTGGCAAACCTGGCGCGCGATAAAAGCCGGCAAGTTCGATCTGATCGTCGCCTGGTGTTCGCCGTATTCGCCGATGAACTTTCGAGAGTTGAAGGGACTTGTGCGGTCACCGTTCCGCCCGTTGACCAACCTCGTACGAATGATCGGAGTGCAATGGCTGCGCCTGGTGCCGGCCACGATCCCGATCGTCGCGATCGATAACGAGGACTCGCGGGGGATCGCGCGGCACAACCTGTTCTTGTTGGATAGGGCAGAATGCTTTTTCAAGCGCGAACTGCCGGTCGATCGGTGGCAGGTCTTCCACCATACGGCTCACGCCGGCTTGCCGGGCCCGCGGTTTCGCCGCCAGGCGCGCAATCGCGCGCGCCTGCAGAGACTTCGGCCGATTTCGATCGGCGTGGATGCGCCCGACAACTCATTGCTGATGTCGGCGTTCCCGCCGAAGGTCACCGACGTCTTTGTCGCGTTGGGCGTCGATGGCCTGTCGACGGTTCGCGATCACGGCATCGTTCAACTGCGTGCGCTGGCGAAGGAAGGGATCGTCGTTGATATCGCCGAGCACAGACTGGACTATCGCACGTACATGCGGCGGATGTCGCAGGCTTGGCTGACCTGGTCGCCGGAAGGCCTCGGCTGGGACTGCTTTCGGCACTACGAAGCGCCGCTGGCCTGGTCGGTGCCGGTGATAAACGAGCCCACAATTACGCGCTACATGCCGCTGGTGGACGGGCTTCACGGCTTCTACTACCAGCCCGATGAGGAGAACTCCCTCATGCGGACCATCAGGGCAGCCCTCACCGACAAGCTCCGCCTGCAGGCAATGGCCAGTGATGCACGCCAACACGTTCTTGCATTCCATTTGAAGCCGCGCCCGTTTGCCGATCTGATCGTTGCCGCCGGTCTGGGGCGAAAACTTGCCATGTCGCCTTTCTGACGTCGCGAGTGGCCAGACTTGTGCCCATGTATTCTCTCATGTGATAACATCTTGGGCGAACGAAAGTCGCGGGTGCACGGCCGACCCTCATGGCGCTACCCGATTGCTCGAGGCGCTCTGAGGCGTCACTCGCAAGCGACCATGAACTCAGTTCAGAAACTCATGCAATTTCCAGTTCACAAAGTGGGGCTCGGCGCAAAGGCCGGGACGCTTGACCTGATCGTTTCGCTTGTACGCAACGAATTTCATGCCCGCTGGCTAGGCTACACGACAGCGCTTGTGTTCATGGGAATCGCAGCCGGCAGCACCGCGGTAGCAACATATCTGGCTGGGCAAGCGGTCAACTATGGGCATATCAATCGGAGCTTTCGCGACGTAGCACTGATCTCGCTCGCCGTCATGGTGATCTTCATCGTCAGGGGATTTGCCGTCTACGGTCAGGGCGTAACGATGGCTAAACTGAGCAACCGTCTCGTAGCCGAGAGCCAGCGCCGCATATTCGAAGCGCTCATTCGCCAACCTGTTGCATATTTTGCCGACAAACATTCGTCGGAATTTGTCGCAAAGATCGGTTACGGCGCCGGCGCAGCCTCGAACGTCATGAATCTTGTGGTCTATGCGCTTGGCCGCGACGCTATGTTGTTGGTCGCCCTATGCACCGTCATGGTGGTGCAGCAACCCGTTCTCTCGCTGGTCGGCGTGATCGTTCTGCCGCCGGCGATCATCTCGGTCAGAACCCTGATACGACGGGTGCGGGCGATCACGCAAACCCAGTTCAGCGGCAGCCTTCGAGTCCTGCAGACCGTGCAGGAGACGTTGCAGGGGTTCCGTCTGGTGAAGGTTCTCAACCTGGAAGATGAAATGTGCAGGCGGGTTGATGAGAGCGTGGCCAGCATCGAGCACGCGTCAAACAAACTCGCGCGCGTTTCCAATCAGACCGCTCCGTTGATGGAGACCCTGGGTGGAATTGCGATCGGCTGCGCGCTGCTTTATGGTGGGTATTGGGTGCTGGTGCTGAACGCTGCTCCCGGCCAGTTCGTATCGTTCATCGTCGCGTTTCTGCTTGCCTATGAACCGGCCAAACGTATCGCCCGCCTCAACATCGATCTGTCCAACCAATTGGTGGGCCTGCAAACCCTGGCGGAAATTACCCGTCTGCCGCCCGAGCCAGACGAGAGCGCCAAGCCGAATCTGAACGTTTGCGGCGGCGAGATCAAATTCCAGGACGTCGTCTTTTCGTATCGGCGCGGTGAACCGGTCTTGCGCGGCGCTTCGTTCCGCGCGCAGGCCGGTCAGGTCACAGCCCTGGTCGGCCCTTCGGGAGCGGGAAAATCGACGATCCTCAATCTCCTGCTTCGGCTCTACGAAGTCGACGCGGGTCGGATCCTGATTGACGGGAACAGTATTGCTGACGTGTCGCGCGACTCATTGCGCAGCAGCGTGACCTATGTCGGTCAGAATGTGTTTCTGTTTCATGGGACGATCCGCGACAATATTGCCATCGGCCAGCCGCGAGCCACCGATTCCGAGATCGTCGCTGCGGCCCGCGCCGCGCACGCGCACGAATTTATCTCAAGCTTCCCGAAAGGCTACGATACCGCGGTCGGGGAGCAGGGCATTCAACTGTCGGGCGGTCAGCGCCAGCGCATCGCGGTTGCCCGCGCCCTTCTTCGCGACGCACCGATCGTGCTGCTCGACGAGCCGACCGCATCGCTGGACAGCGAATCCGAGCGCCATGTCCAGGCGGCGATCGCACGCCTGTTCGAAAATCGGACCATTGTCGTCATCGCGCATCGGTTGCAAACCATCGCGCATGCCCACACGATTCACTTCGTGGAGAATGGCGTGATCGTCGAATCCGGAAGCCACGATCATTTACTGCAGAAGGGCCGGCGTTATGCCCGCTTTTACAAGCTTCAGCTGGAAACTCTTGAGAAGAAGCGTGATCGGATCTTCGATACGTTATAAGGTTGTCAAGCGGCCATGGGAGGTCGTGGCGGGCCACACGCAAGCCTTGTTAAGGTAACAGTGTCCGGCGCAATGGTGCCGCCAAAAGACCCTATACGGTGCAGCACGGGATGTTTCATGATAGGCAGGACAATGGTCAAGGGCGACGAATGGCGCGGCGTGTTGTGCGACTCTGGCCGAGTCCCGCCGGCGCTGATGTCTTTCATGTAAGCCGGGCGGAACTTCGCTGACCGACACGGGGCGGCGATCGCGGCCCCGTCGCGGTCGGTCTTCAGGCAACGGGAGCCAGGTCTACGGCTGACGCTATGCGTTTTGCAGTTGGAATCGTTAAACTTTTTCCAGGGGGCGGCTTGCAGCGCGACTGCGTGGAGATCGCGCGCCATCTTCGCGATTTTGGGCACGACGTCACGATTTTCACATCCAGTTTCGACGACCGAGAATTTGCCAAGGACTTGGACATCAAGCTGTTGCCGAACGGCCTGCGCACCAATCATGCGCGGCAGAGACGCTTCTCGGATGATTTCGGCTTGGCGCAGCGAGGGCATTTTGATCTGTCGCTGGGGTTCGACAAGCTCGCTGGATTGGATGTGTTGTATTGCGCGGATCCATCGATCCTGTGGCGGGTCAAGCAAACATGGCATCTTTGCCTGCGCGGGCGCTACCGGACGCTGGTCGGGTTGGAGCGGCACTCCTTCAGGCAGGGCAGCTTGACGCGCGTGCTGTTGCAGGATGCTCATCAACTCGAGGGCTATACGAACGCGTGGCGCACCGAAGCGGACAGGATCACGCTGCTCCCGCCGACGATTGCGAGCGACCGCCAGCGGCCGGAGCTCCGGCGTGATGGAACGCGCGGCCGGCTGCGGCAACAGCTGGCATTGACCGATTCCGATTGGACCTGGATGACGATTCAAGTTCAGCCGCGCACCAAGGGGCTCGACCGAACATTGCACGCTCTCGGGCATTTTCCCCAGGCGCGACTCGTCATCGTTGGGCTGCGGGCAGACGACAAGGCAGCCCGCAAGTACGCGCGGCTCGCACGCAGGCTCGGCGTCGAGCGGCAGATCCAATGGCTGGGTCATCGCGAGGACATCCCGGAATTGTTATCCGCTGCCGATGTGTTTGTTCATCCGGCGCGTTACGACACCACCGGTAGCGTCATCCTGGAGGCGGTTCTCAACGAATTACCGGTCATCGCAACCGAGGTTTGCGGCTATGCCGGGCACCTGGCGCCGACGAAGGCCGGAATCATATTGCGCGAGCCGTTCGATATTGGCGAATTCGTCGCTGCCCTCCGGCAAATGCAGGACGAGATCACGCGCCGGAGTTTTGCTCAGCACGCGCGTAGCTACAGCCAGCATCAGAAGTTCAATCTTGGAAAGACTTACGCGGCCGACCTGATCATCTCGTTCGCGAACGGCCGAGGCACACCCGATGCCCGCGCGTCGGCGCTCGGCGGCGCGCGCACGTCCGTGTAGTTTTTGGAGCGAGCGGACGGAGTAGCCGTCGGTGAGCGATGCGCACTACCTGTTTCGCGCCGCTATCTATGCCCCCGAGCGGCGCTACGTCCTGACGGCGCGGCAGCTCGAATGGCAATCGGGGGAACGTTGGACCCGATTGGCATATGATGAGATCAGTTCCGTCACGGTCTTCAAATCCCGTTTCTGGGGTTCGTCAGCCACCTACTGGACCTGCGTGCTGACCACCCGAGCCGGGCAAAGAATCCGATTGGGAGCGGCCAACCGGGTCGGGTTCCGGAAGATCGAAGACAGGACGCCGACTTACATCCCCTTCATCAAGCAGTTGGAGGCGCGCATCGCCGCCGCCAATCCGAACGCGCGCTTTGAGACCGGGCGGCACTGGCTCAGCCGGGTTGAAGGCATTGCAGGAGCGGTTGCAATCTCGTTCTTTCGCGCGCTCCGCCACCTCGATCTGGATCGTACGTCGGACGCGACGGCCTGGATCCTGCGACGTTTGGGTCCGCGCTTGCGTGGAAGCCGCACTGCGCTCGCGCAGCTCAGGGCAGCCTTCCCGGAGAAATCCGACGCCGAACTCGCGCGCACTCTGGAGGGCATGTGGGACAATCTTGCGCGCCTCGTCGTCGAATACGCCCATCTCGAAGCGCTTTGTCGCGGCGCGCGCGCGGGCTCTCCCGCCGATCGGATCGTGATGCATGGAAGCACGGTCAGGAATTTGGCCGGTGCTCGCACCCACGGCAAACCCATTCTGGTGTTTTCCGGGCATCTGGCGAACTGGGAGCTGATTGCACCCTGCGCGGCGTCGGCCGGCCGCGATGTAGGCCTCGTCTATCGCAAGCACCCAATTGGTCCGGTCGAGGAGGAGCTTGCCGCAGTGCGCGGCCGGCTAGTGACGGCGCTGTTTCCAGCTGGTCCGCGCACCGCGATGCAGGTGCGGGACGCGCTCAGCCGCAAGTGGATCGTTGGAATGCTGGTCGACCAGCACTATGCCGGGGGCGTGGACGTGACGTTCTTCGGACGAACCTGCAAGGTCAATCCGATGCTGGCGCGCTTTGCCCGCCTGTTTGATTGCCCGATCCACGCAGCCCGCATCGTCCGCCTGCCGGATCATCGATTCCTGTACGAAGTCACCGATCCGCTGTCGGTTCCTCGCGATGCCGGCGGCAACGTCGATGTTGGCGCCACCATGCAGATGGTCACGTCCCTGATCGAGAGTTGGGTGCGCGAACATCCCGAGCAATGGATGTGGTTGCACAAACGATGGCGATAGCGCCGCTCACCGCAACGATGGCGGGACTCATTTCGGTGATGGCGTGGCAGCGACAGTGCAACTTCGCGCGACGCCATGGGCTCAGGCTCCGTCTCGCTCTGCCAGACAATACCAGCCGACCTTGAGCGCGTGCTTGGGGGAGAGTCCGGACAGGACAGAGAAGAGCCGTGCGGCGCCGGCGATGCGTGAGCGGTCTCCGGCCGTGCAGAAATTCCTGATGGCGCGGCTCGCCAGCCGGCGCTCGTCATGGCTGAGCTCGCCAAAGCGCTCGATCAAGGGGGTTAGATTTGCTGCCGGGCGCACGCAGGTCGGATCGGCAAAGTCGAGCAGGCGATATAGCGCGGCGATGTCCGCATAGAAGGTTGTCGCACTTTCGGATCGCCAATCCGGCGGGGCGTCAAGTTCGGCGCTGGGGTCCGGGCGACCCTGGCGGCGCCATTGCGCTGCGCGTTGCGCGAGCCGCACCGAGAATGCTTGCCGGCTGGGTTGCAGCCGCGATGCGCTTGAGGCGTGCCGCCGGTACTGTACCAGGAATTCCGGCAGGTTTGCCAACCGACTGACCTCCGAGATGCGCAGCCAGAAATCGTAATCCTCAGCACCTGCGAACGCCGCCCGATAGCCGGCCAGGCGGCGCGCCAGTTCGGCACGCAGCATGATCGAGGAATGGATGAACGGGTTTCTGGATTGCAATATCCGCACGAGCTCGTCGGCGCGGGTCTCGGGCGTGAGGCGACTGGTGACCGCTCCTTGTGAGTCGATGCGTTGCGCCCATGTGCCGAGCAGCCCAACCTCGGTTTCCTGTGACAGGTAGCGCACCTGTGCGGCGAGGCGCTCGGGCAGCGCGCGATCGTCGGCGTCCAGGCGGGCCAGCAGAGGGGCCCGGGCCTCCGCGATGCCGCGGTTGAGCGCCGCCACCAACCCCAGCGGTGGCGTTCGAATCAGGCGGATGCGGCTGTCGATCGCCGCCGTTGCGTCCAAGTTGGCACGGGTTGTGTCATCATCCGAGCCGTCATCGATGACCAGCAGCTCGAAATCCGCAAAGGTTTGCGCAAGCAGCGACTCGATGGCGTCCTTCACCCAGGCCCCGGTGTTGCGCACCGGCATGATGACCGAAACCTGCATCCGCAACCTCGTTCTAGTGCCCAAATCCCGAAGTTTGGCGCCACTTCCGGTGCGTTCGCGACGATCTTAGGAATTGCATGAGCAGTAACAAATCCATGATTCTGAGCTCGGATTGGGATTTGAAGTTCCTACGCGAGTTTGCGGCAATGTGATAGGAACTTCAAATCCATCGACGCCGCAGCGGGGCGGGCGGGGCTCGGCCAATGACTCCGACTGGATTTGATCTGGTATCTGCCCGGATGTGGCGGGCGTTTCCCGATCGCGGCACCGTGTTCGTTCTGTTGATCCTGCTCACCGTGCTCCGGTTGGTCGGGCTCAAGTTTTCGGTCGTCGATCTCTTCATCGACGAGGCGCAGTATTGGTCTTGGTCGCAAGAACTGGCGCTTGGTTACTTTTCCAAGCCGCCGCTTCTGGCCTGGATCCTGGCGGCGACCGAGCGCATCTGCGGCGATGCGGAGTGGTGCGTGCGCGCGCCCGCGCCCATTCTGTATTTCGGTACCAGCCTGTGCGCTTACGCGATCGGCAGGACCTGCTACGACGAGACCATCGGATGCTGGGCGGCCCTGTTGGTTGGCCTCGGAACCGGCGTTGTCTTTTCAGCACGCATCATTTCGACGGATGTTCCACTGCTGCTGTTCTGGGCGCTGGCCTTGCTCGCCTACGCGAAGCTGCTCGCGCGCTCCGGCGTGGGTTGGGCCATTGTGCTCGGCGTCGCCATTGGGCTCGGGCTGCTGTCGAAATATTCGATGACCTATTTTTTGTTGGGAATGCTGCTTGCTGCTGTCCTGAGCATGCGCGCGCGGCAGTTCCTGCGGCGGCCCGCATGCTGGCTTGCGCTCACCATCGCGGTGCTGGTCGTACTGCCGAACGTGCTGTGGAACATTTCCAACGGACTCATCACCTTCAGGCAAACCGGCGACCTTGTCTTGGATGAGGAGGTGAAGCTCAGCCTGACGCGACCACTTGAGTTTGTGGCCGCGCAATTCGCGGTATTCGGGCCGATTGTGTTCGGCGTCTACCTGCTCGCCGTCGCTCGGCTCAGATCGTCGCCTGACCCGGATCGGCTGATGGTTGCATTTGGTCTGCCGCCTCTCGTATTTGTCGGTGCACTCGCGATCTTCGTGCATGTCTATGCGAATTGGGCGGGCGCATCATTCATTTCGGCGGCGGTCGTGACCGCGGCAATTCTTTCGCGCGGCAATCGCACGGCGTGGCTCGTCGCCAGCGTTGCCGTCGGTGCCGTCGTGCAGGTTGCCTTGGTCTGGGGTGATGCCATAGCCGACCGCGTGTCGGTCCCGTTCATCAGCAATCCCTACTATCGCACGCTGGGATGGAGCGCCTATGGCTCGACGGCCGGCCGGCTCGCGCAGCGCCTGGGAGCATCGAGTATCGTCAGCGATAATCGCGGCGACGTTGCGGCGCTGCTCTATTACTGGCGCGACCACCCGGAGAAAATCCTCTCCTGGCGCACCACGGCCCTCCCGCATTTCGATATGACCCGCGGCCTCTCGGCGGATACGCCTGGACCCATTCTGTTTGTGACTGGGTGCCCAGACAGCGCACGCATCCGGCCTTTCTACGCCGATATCGAGCCGCTCGGCCAATCGTTGTTTCCGGCAGGCCGCAACGGCGTTCGCGGGTTTTTCGCGTTCAAGCTAGCCGGCAATCTCCGGCCCATCGGCCCGCTCGCGCCCTGTCCGGGCTCCTGAGCCAGGACCGAATGGCGGCGCCACCTTTCCTCACCCTCCGCTTTTATGGAGGTCGGCCGCGAAGCGGCCGGGAGGTCGCTGTGGAAATCATGGACCGCGCGCTACGTCTCACTGCGACTCGACGGTTTGCAGAAACTGTGCGGCTGCCTCCCGCCACGGCCGTGGTCTAAATCGCGTCCGGATCGCCGCCTCATAGGGCGCGCGTGCGGCGGGCTCGAGGATCCAGCGTTTCATCATGGCGTACCAGAGTTCCTGATCGTGCGGATCGAGACACGGCGAAAGATCCCCGACGGTCTCGGCGAGCGCTCCGCCGTTCGAGGCAATCGCGGCCTTGCCCCTCGCAAACGCCTCGACTATCGGAAGACCGTACCCTTCGTAGACCGACGGATATACGCAGAACGCCGCCGCGTCGTAGAGCGCAGCAAGCTCGTCATCGCTCGCAAAGTCGAGCAGTTCCAAGTTTCCGGCAAGCCGCTCGTCACCGGTCAGTCGGTGCATCAGCTCGTCGACCATCCAGCCGGGCCTGCCGACGAAGACCAGCTTGAACTGGCTACGCTGCGGCACGCCCTCGGCCAGCAGCCGCAGCCAGACCTCGTACATCAAGCGATGGCCTTTGCGCGGTTCGATGGTGCTCACCAGCAGCACAAAGCGGTCGCGCTCGAGGCCCGCCGGCAGCGTGTGTCGGCGGGGTGACGAGATTTCTCCTACGTCGGAGCCGAGCGGGATCACCTGCGTGCGGTTGAGTCGCAAACCATGTTCCGCGCAATACGCAAGCACGTCACGTTCGACGGCGCGCGACGATACGACCACGAGATCGGCGATCGGCAAGGCGACATCGAAATGTTTGCGGAACGCCGCCACGTCGCGTGGCTTGTAAAAGTGGGGAAACAGCAGCGGCACCAGGTCGTAGCACATGGTGATCAGGCGAAACTGCGTCTGTATCTTCACGGCTCGCAACGCCTGAATGTCCTGATGTTCCCAGGCGGCTCCAATGCAGATGAGCGTGTCGCCGTGCTGCAGATCGATCGCTTTCCCCACGATCGAGTCATACGCGAGCACTCTGCGTCGCGTTCCGTCGGGATTAAACAGCATGCGCCGGTATTTTTCAGTCAGCAGGGTTTGCTGCAAACGCTCGGCAAGCGTACGTGTCATCCGCATACTTGCCCGGGCGCGAATCTCCTCCAGGCGAAGGAGTAGGGTGCGGCGCAGTTGTGGCACCGCCATGACCGCCGGTCGGATCAGTTGCGGTATCCGGTCACGGCGACGTTTCCGGCCGGTTGCATCCGGAAGGTCGAACCGCAGGATCGTGACGTCTCCGGCCATCGTGGCATCGAGCCACCCAGCGCTGATTTGTCGGTACCGCTTCTCGCGCGCCTCGAAGAACACGAATACGGTGTCGGGTCGTTGCGCCTTCACCCAGCGGGCCAGCTCGCGTTCGGTGCGCACGATTCCCACCGGCGGCCCGTTCCAACGCATCAGCGTTGAAATATCAAAAACAATACGAGTCAAAGCCGAGGCCACATCCGATTAGATGATCTCATCCGCCTTCACCTTTCCGATCGTGCGTGCCGGATTGCCGGCAACAATGACGCCGTCGGGCACGTCACGGGTCACCACCGAGCCCGCCGCCACCAGGGCGTTTTGGCCGATCGTGATCGCTGGACACAGCACCGCTCCGCCGCCGATGCGGGCGGCACGCAGAATGCGCGGCGCCCGCCGCTCGAACTTCAACGACGGCCGGCGGTGCCCGATCACTTTGTCATTCATGGTCATCACGCGCGGGCCGCAGAAAACCTCGTCCTCGATGACGACGCCGCGGGTGATGTAGCAGCCGCTTTGTAGCGACACAAAGTTGCCGATCTCGACGTTGCCCTCAATGTCGACATAAGAGCCGATCACGCAGGATCGGCCGACGACGGTGTGGTCGCGGATCAGGACAAAATTGCCAATGCGCGTCCCCTCGCCGATGCGGGCGTCATCCGCAATGACGCAGTTCTGTCCGACGGCGAGCACCATTGCATAAGCCTCGGCAGGTGATGCGAGGACGATGTTGCGAAGGATCCGGCGCACGCGACCCGTGTGAACCGCAGGCGGTTGGAATAACGGAAAAATGCAGGTAAATCCAGGCGGCCACACCCGTCAGCGAGCGCCAGCTGTGCCGGCCGCCATGCCAATCATCGTTGGAGCGCCACGGTCGGGCACGACAGTGCTGCGCTTCATGCTCGACGCCCACCCACACCTGGCGATCCCGCCGGAGACTGGATTTCTGGTGCCGCTGAGCCGATTGGCCAGGTCCGGCGAAGTCAATGCGCAGCGCATCTTCGCCGCGATCACCGACCATCCTGCCGACGCGCCGGTGTGGCCGGATTTCCAGATCCCGCGCGAGGCCTTTTGGCGGCGCATCAGCGCCGTCGATCATCTCACGCCTGCCGATGCGGCGCGCTGCTTCTATCGGATGTATGCCGATCGCCATGGCAAGCGTCGCTGGGGCGAGAAGACCCCACTTTACGGTCTGCACATGGCCGATATCGGTGCTCTCCTGCCAGAGGCCCGCTTCATCCACTTGATTCGCGACGGCCGGGACGTGGCGCTCAGCCTGCGTGGGTTGTCGTTTTCGCCGGGGGACGACATGGAAACCCTCGCCGCCTACTGGCGCGATGTGGTCACGCAGACGCGCGCGCAGTCGCATGCTTGCGCGCATTATCTCGAGGTTCGTTACGAGGATCTGATCCGCGATCCGCGTACGACCATCGAACGCATCGCATCGTTCGTCGAGCTCGCGTTTGATCCGGGCATGCTGCGATATTTCGAAGGCACGCCGCAGCGCTTGCTTGAACATGGCGAGCGCCGACATCGCGATGCTCGGATCATCGTGGCGCGCGAGCAGCGGCTGCGCCAGCAGGCTCTGACCACGGCGCCGCCCGATGTGACGCGCGTCCTGCGGTGGCGTCGCGACATGACGGTCGGGGAACGCAGCGCCTTCGAGCGCGTGGCTGGCGGCCTGCTGCGCGAGCTCGGCTACGAGACTATGTAGCGCGACGGCCGCATTCACGACGAAGGCGCGCGCCGCAATTTCCGCGTCGTGACGTGCCACAGGTGGCGCAACAGGCGGGAGCGCGAGTTGATGATGGTCTGCTGCGCTATGAGCTGCGCCGAAACTGCGGCGTATTGCGACAGCAGTGCGCCATGCTGCAGCATCAGTGCTTTGTGCTCTGGCAGATGCTCGCGCAGCCAGGCTGCGATGAACGTCGCCAGCGCCTCGCTGTGTCGCCGCAGATCATCGCTCGAGCACGTCCAGTTGGCGGCCATGTCCCGGTAGATGCATTCGAGGCGCGCGAGATGAGCCGTGAGCGCGACCGTGTCCCGGATTCGCGCGCTTGCGGCTGCCGCGTCCTTTGCGCTGTAGCGCCCAATTTCCGCCAGCAGCGCCTCGGCTGTAGGCGTTCGCGTCAGCAGCCGCAGCCCGAAATTGTCGCGGCGCCACGCGTCGACCTGCTCCGAGGTCGCAAGCCCGGCGAGGCCGCGGCCGTCGCACACCACGACCGCGCATCCCACGGCGAGCGCCTCCAACGCCATGCGGGCCGACGCGAACACCAGATCGTAATCCTTAAGCCGCAGGTCGAGGTCGTCGACGACGCGACCCACCGCGAGCCCGATTTCGTCCAGGGGCAGGCCGGCGCTCGCGGCCGCCGCACGAACAGCGTCGATGTGCTCGCTGTTCTTGGCCAGCAGCAGCGCGCGCCGCGGGCGGTCCGGCAGCGCCGCGCGTGGGCGAAACCGGTCGAGGTCGACGGCGTTCGGCAGGAGGTCAACGCCCTTGGCGACCAACGCGGTGTCCTGCATAACTCGCTCGCGATTGATCTCGTCGACCGCAAAGTAGCGCACGATCTGCGGCGAGAGCAGCGGACGGTCGCGCGCCTCCACGGCATCGTGGCTCACGAACAGGGCCGGGACGTCCGGGTAGCGTGCGAGCGCGGGTGCCACCGCCAGATTGTGGTGACCGTGAATGATGTCTGGCTTGAACGGGAGGTCCTCGGTCCGGTTGGTAACCGTGATGCCGTCGGCCCGGAGCGCGGCCGCGGACGGGCCCATCTGTGGCGTGAACACCGCGACCTCGTGTCCGCGGCGCCCGAGACCGCGAGCGAGCTCGAGCGTGACGACCTCAGTCCCGGTGCGCTCGGCGAGGATGATGTTGGTGATCAGGACCCGCATGGGAGAAAGCGCTTCGTGGCCCGATTTGGAAGCTTCAAATCCACCGCGCTTGTATGCCGGTGGCCTGCCAGACTTGTTCAAGCGCCCGGCGAGGTCAATACGTTCGCGCCTTTGGCCCCGGCTCTCACTCCAGCGGCGCCGAACGAGCGGCCCTTGACGCTCCCGAAGTCGCCGGAGTAGGAGAGCGTTCTACCTATTGGCTTATAGAATTTGTTCGGGGGAAGACGCGGAAGGGAGGACGCCATGGCTTCATGGCGCGCGGATGCAACGCGTACCGCCTGGCTCGGGGTGATCGACAAGTTCCGCCACGATCCCGACCGGCCGGCGACTCCGCAGATGTGGTCGCCGCGGCTCGATGCGGCTCCGCGCGATCGGTTGCGGGAGATCCAGACCGAGAAGCTGCGCGCCGCGGTTCCGTTCCTCTATGAGAACAGCCCGTTCTATCGCGCCCGCTTCGAGCGTCTGCGCATGATCCCGACCGACATCAACAATCTCGACGATCTTGCGAAATGGCCGGTTGTCGACAAGAGCGAGATGATGGCGGATGCGGCCGAGCGTCCGCCCTACGGCACCTACACCACGATGACCGACGAGGTATGGGCGCAGCGCGGCTGGATGATGTTTTCATCCTCCGGCTCGACCGGCACCCCGCGCGTCTTTCGCTATTCGCATCTCGACCGCGAGAACTGGGCCTGGGCCAATGCGCGGGCCTTGCTGGCCATGGGCTTCTGCCCTGGCGAGACCGTGTTCATGATGACCGGCTACGGGCCGCACGTGTGGGCCTGGGGCGTGCAATACGCGCTCGAAAAGATGGCGCTGCCAACTATTCCGGGCGGCGGCATGGACGCCAAGGCGCGCGCCGGCATCATCCTGCGCTTCAAGCCGACCATTCTCCTATGCACGCCGTCCTACGCGCTCCATCTCGGCCGCGTGATGCAGGACCTCGGACACGATCCGGCGGCGACCAGCGTGCACACGCTTTTCCTTGCCGGCGAGCCCGCGCTTGCGATCGCGGCCACCCGGCACCGCATCGAACGCTTGTGGAATGCGCGCATCGTCGAGTTCTATGGTTGTACCGAAGCCTCGCCCCATGTCGGCGGCTACTCGTGCTCGGCACTCAGGTCCGGCGACGTGCCGGCCACCCATCTGATGGAGGACGTGCAAATCTGGGAGCTAGTCGATCCCGAGCGGCGGGAGCCGGTGGCGGCGGGCGAGCGCGGGCTCACCGTGTGTACCAATCTCAACTCGGAAAGTTCACCGCAGCTGCGCTTCCTGGTCGGCGACTATACGCGCTTCGATACGGCGCCTTGTGCATGCGGCCGCACCCATGTGCGCGCTGTAGGATCGTTCGCTGGACGTGCCGATGATCTGATCAACCTGCGCGGGATCAAGATGTTTCCAGTGCAGATCGAGGAGGCGGTGCGCGCGCTTGCCGGAACCGGCGATGAATTCGAGATCGTTCTTTCGACCGACGGCGGCGGCCTCGATGTGATGACGGTGCGCTGCGAGCACGCCGACCATGCGAGCGCCCAACATGGCTTGCGCGCCAGGCTCGAGGACGAGATCAGGGCACGCTGCGAGGTGCGCGTCACCGCCGAAATCCTCGCCCCCGGCACCCTGCCCAAGACCGAGTTCAAGGCCCAGCGCGTGAAGGATAGGCGAGTGAAGTCCGGCGGGTGAGGGCGCCTGCGAGGGGCGTGCGGTCACAAGGTGCTGAGTGAAGGCGCGGCCTTACAACAGAAACGAAGGGAGCAACACGATGCCCGCCAAATCGTCAAGCAAGCGTGTGGCCGCGCGCAAGGAACGCAAATCCCGGGCGCTCCACGGTGGCGGTGGCCACATCCTCACCACCCACGTGGGCAGCCTCATCCGCCCCGCCGTCCTGCAGGAGTATCTGAAGGCGCAACGCGACAAACTGCCCTACGATCAGAAAGCGTTCGAAGCCTGCCTGCACGATTGCGTCGCCGCGGTTGTGCGCCAGCAGGCCGAGACCGGGCTCGACATCATCAACGACGGCGAGTTCGGCAAGACCATCAGCTGGTCGCGTTACGTGCTCGAGCGCATGAGTGGCTTCACCCAGCGCGACCGTCCGGCGCGGGCCGGCATGCCGGCAGCCGTCGCTGGGCGTGACCGCCGCGAGTTCGCCGAGTTCTACGCCGACTACGATCGCCATCAGGGCTTTACCGGCATGACCGGCTGGGTTTTGACGGGGCCTATCAGCTACACCGGTGAGGCTGCGATCAAGCGCGACATCGCGAACTTCAAGGCGGCCGCGCAAAGCGTGAAGGCGGCCGACCTGTTCATGGCTGCGGTCGCGCCGGCGAGCGTCGCGCCTGACCGCATCGACGAATACTACAAGAGCGACGAGGACTATGTGTTCGCCGTCGCCGATGCGCTGCATGTGGAATACAAGGCGATCGTCGATGCTGGTCTGATCCTGCAGGTGGACGACGCCTATTTGGCGCTCACCTACGAGGTCATGGTGCCGCCAAAGACGCTCAAGGATTACCGCAAGTGGGC
Organism: uncultured Alphaproteobacteria bacterium; assembly: GCA_963833605.1. Classification (GTDB taxonomy): domain Bacteria; phylum Pseudomonadota; class Alphaproteobacteria; order Rhizobiales; family Xanthobacteraceae; genus JAFAXD01. Next base: position 43,460 of record CAWHYZ010000026.1, on the reverse strand, counting down.
GGCCATCCGCATCGAGGCACTCAACCACGCGCTTAAGGGTTTGCCCGAGGAGCGCACGCGCTATCATGTATGCTGGGGCAGCTGGAACGGCCCGCACGCCTTTGATGTCGAGCTCAAGGATATTGTCGACCTTATTCTGAAGGTGCGGGTCGGCGGCTATCTTCTGGAGATGGCCAATCCGCGCCACGAGCACGAGTGGCGGGTGTGGGAGAAGGTGAAGCTTCCCAAGGGGCGCATGCTCATTCCTGGCGTCATCAGCCACGCCACCAATGTGGTCGAGCATCCCGAGCTCGTGGCCGAGCGCCTGGTGCGGCTCGCCAAGCTCGTCGGCCGTGACAACATCATGGCCGGCACCGATTGCGGCTTTGCTCAGGGACCGTTCGTGCAGCGCGTCCACCCGTCGATCATGTGGGCGAAGCTGCGCTCGCTGGCGCAGGGCGCTCGGCTCGCTTCGAAACAGCTGTGGGCAAAGCGCGCCGCGGCGTGAGGAGTGTGGCCCGCCGACGACGTCCGGCGGGGACGCAGCCCGGACTCCTACGTGAGCAACGTGGATCAAACAGTCGCCACGTCGCGGCTCTCATGCCCCGCGCTGCGCATGCGCTCGGTGGCGATGATGCGGTAGCACTCGCAAGCGCGCGCTTCGAGCAGCGGCCGGTTCACAATCTCGATCGCGCCGCGCGCTCGGCGAACCGCGCCCGCCTCTTCCAGCACGCCGAGCACTTCGGTGATCCCGGCGCGCCGCACCCCCAGCATCATCGAAAGGATATCGTGGGTGACCGGGATGATGTCACCGTCGAGCCGGTCGTGCGTCAGCAGCAGGCAGCGCGACACCCGCTGCTCGAGTTCGTGGCGCGCGTTGCAGAGTGCGAACTGGGAGTTCTGGATCAGCAGGAAATTCACATAGTTGAGCAGCCGGCGCCGGGTGGTCGGGCTTGCCTCCATGGCGGCCTCGAGTTCGCGTGCCGGGATGCGCATGGCCTCGCCGTCGGTCTGCATCTGGCATCGGTGCGGCGAGCGCGTGACCCCGAGTACCGCGCCGACACCGACCAGGCCGTAGCGGCCGACCACGGCAACCTGCACCGGCCCGTCCTGCCGCGTCCAGGCAAAGATCGAGGCGACGCCACGCTCGATGAAATAGACGTGCTCGACCGGCCAATGCCGCTCCTGCACGATCGCCCGGCGCTTGAGCGGCACGCGTTCGAGATGCGGCGCGAGCTGCGCGAACGCGCCGGCGGGCATATGCGCCAGGATACGATTCTGGACGAGCGACTGATCCAGACGATTGCTGGTCAGCATGCGAACCTTGCTCGGGTCGCCCCCGGGACAACAAGGTTTTTTTATCAGCATAGCACACGAGCGCTACGGTGCCGCAATACTGGCGCCCGCGCCGCGGCGGAGCCTCGACCAAACGACATTTCGTCGCAGACGGGTCGGATTAAATCGCTCTGATCCCTGATCCAGCCCCCGTATGATCGGCGCTCCAGCACCATGGGCCGAAACGATGCGTGTCGGGCGGCGAGCAGATTTTTGTGTCCATGCAGGGATCGCGGCGTCCCTTCTGGTCGCCCTCGCTTTCGTGGTGCCGGCCCGCGCCCAGAGCGGGGCTGTACAATCCGCCAATCCAGACCCCGGCGCCGGTATCCTGATCCCGATGGACGAGCGCGCGATGCGTGCCGCCGGTATCGTATTGGGACCGGTCGAGCTCGAGCATGGCGGCGCTGATTTCGCGCTGCCCGGCAATGTCGTGATCCCGCCGCCACAGGTGCACGTGGTGGCAGCGCCGGCCGCCGGGCTGGTCGAGGCTCTGCTCGTCTCCGCCGACGAGCAGGCCAAGGCCGGCCAGCCGGTCGCGCTCCTGCGCTCGCCCGTCATTGTCGAGGCGCAGCAGCTATTTCTCGCGGCGATTGCGGACGAGGCACTCGCCGCCGACCGCCTGCGCCGCACCCAGTTCCTGATTCAGGGCAAGGCCATCCCGGAGCGCGAGCTCCCGGTTGCGCAGACCGAAGCCGAGCGCGCGAAGGCGCGGCTCGACGAGCGCACCCAGCTGCTGAGTCTGATGGAGCTGACCGAGGCTCAGATCGCCGAGCTGCGCAGCAGCCGGCGCATCGTACCGACCGTGACGCTCGTGTCTCCCATCACCGGCACGGTGGTGAAGCGCCACACCAGTCCGGGCGAGCGCATCGACGCGGCCGCGCCGCTGTTCACCATCGCGGAGCTCGATCCGCTCTGGGTCGAGCTGCAGGTGCCGGCGTCGCGCCTGCCCAATCTCGCGGTCGGCGCCGAGATTTCGCTGCCGGCGCAACAGGCGAAGGGCAAGATCATCCGCATCGGCCGTACCGTCGATCCCGCCACCCAGTCGGCGATCGCGGTCGCCGAGATCCGCACCGCCGGCGCCAGCGTCTGGCCGGGCCTCGCGGTCGGCGTCACCGTGATCGTCGGGCCGAGCGTCGCCGGCAAGGACTGGAACGTGCCGAGCGGGTCGGTGGTTCGCCACAAGGATCGCAACTGGGTGTTCGTGCGATCAGCCGACGGCTTCCGTGCGCTGCCGGTGCAGGTGGTGAGCGAGTCCTCGCGCGGCTCATGGATCCGCGCCGGCCTCAAGTCCGACGACAGGGTCGCGATCGGCGGCATCATCGCCCTGCTTGCCATGTTGGCCGACGCCGCCCAGGAGTAGCGATGCTCGCCCGCGTCGTCGACGTCGCGTTGAAGCAGAGCCTGCTGGTCTTTCTAGGCGCGCTTGCGCTCGCGGTCTGGGGCGCCAACGCATTCCTGAAGCTGCCGATCGACGCATTCCCAGACGTAGCGCCGGTGCAGGTCCTGGTCGCCATGCGGGCGCCCGGCCTTACCCCGGAGGAGCTCGAGAGCCGCGTCACCGCGCCGATCGAGATCGCCATGCGCGGCATTCCCAACCTCGCCACCATGCGCTCGACGACGCGCTATTCGGTTGCCCTGATGACATTCGAGTTCGTCGACGGCACCGACATTTTCTGGGCGCGCGCGCAAGTCAACGAGCGGCTGCAGGACATCCGCGACCAGCTCCCGCCCGGCGCTGACGGCGGACTCGCGCCGATTGGTGACCGCGCTCGGCGAAATCCTGATGTTCACCATCGATTCCGACACTCTGAGCGCGCAGGAGATGCGCAGCCTGGTCGACTGGGTGATCCGCCCGGCGCTGCGCGGCCTGCCGGGCGTTGCCGACGTCAACGTGCTGGGCGGCTTCGTGCGCACGTTCGAGGTCGTGCCGTCGGCCGCCGCCATGGCGGCGCGCGGCATCACGCCCCAGCATGCTCGAGAACGCCATCACGACCAACAACCGCAACGACGGCGCCGGCCGCGTGCGCAACGGCGAGGAGGCGCTGCTGGTGCGCTCGGAGGGCCGCATCCGCACGCTCGACGACTTGCGCAACGTCGTGGTCGCCACCCGCGGTAACACCGCGATCCGGGTCGCCGACGTGGCCGACGTGCGCTTCGGCGCGATGCCGCGCAACGGCATCGTCACCACCAACGGCGGAGCGCGAGGCGGTGTGGGGGCTAGTGCTCGGCCTGCGCGGCGCCAACGCCAAGACGGTCGTTGCCGGCGTCAAGCGCAAGTTCGAGGAGCTCAAGCCACGGCTGCCGGCCGGCAGCCGCATCGTCGTGTTCTACGACCGCAGCGACCTCATTCAGAAGGCCGTGTGCGACGGTCGAGGAGGTGCTGGTCGAGGCCGTCGTTCTGGTCGTGATCCTGCTGTTGTTGTTTCTCGGCAGTCTGCGCGCCGCGATCGTGGTGTCGATCATCCTGCCGCTGGCCACGCTCGTCACCTTCGGGGTCATGCGCATGTTCGGGCTCTCCGCCAACATCATGTCGCTCGGCGGACTGGCGATCGCGATCGGGCTGCTGGTCGATTGCGCCGTGGTGATGGTCGAGAACGTCGAGCATCACATGGCCCGCGAGGCCAAGCCTGACCTGCGCACGCGCATGCGGTTCACCCTCGACGCCGCGCGCGAGGTGGCGATCCCGCTGGTGTCGGGCGTGGTCATCATCATCACGGTGTTTCTGCCGCTGCTCGCGCTGCAGGGTCTCGAGGGCCGTTTGTTCCGGCCGGTGGCGCTCACCATCGCGTTCGCGCTCGGCGCCGCGTTGATCCTGTCCCTCACGGTCATTCCCGCGTTCGCCGCCTTCCTGCTGCGCGCGGGCGCTGGGCGCGACCCGTGGCTGGTGCGCAAGATGCACGCGGTCTACGACCCGCTGCTCGCGCGCGCGATGCGCAACCCGCTGGTCGTGGTCGCATTCGTGGTGGCGGGCCTCGCCGTCGCCGTCGTGGCCTACCTGCAGATCGGCCAGACCTTCATGCCGGTGATGGACGAGGGCACCCCGGTGGTGTCGATCCGCAAGTATCCGACCATCTCGGTCGACGAGGCGGCAGAGAGCGACCTGCGCGTCGAGCAGGAGCTGATGAGCCGCATTCCGGAGATCCGCCGCATCATGGCGCGCGCCGGCGCCGACGAGCTCGGCATCGATCCGGCCGGGCTCAACGAGACCGACATGTACATGACGCTTGCGCCGCGCCGGGAATGGCGCGGCAAGGACATGGCGTGGTTGATGGGCGAGATGCGGCGCGTGCTCGACGGCGTTCCGGGCATCTCCTACGCGTTCTCGCAGCCGATCGACATGCGGGTGCAGGAAATGATCATCGGCGCGCGCGGCGACGTGGTGGTCAAGATCTTCGGCGACGACATCAGCCAGCTCAACCGGATCGCCCGCGAAATCGCCGACGAGCTGCGGAAAATTCCCGGGGCGAGCGACGTGTTCGCGCTGCGTAATGCCGGCCAGTCCTACCTCACGGTCTCGGTTGATCGCGCCCGCGCCGGCCGCTTCGGTCTCAACACCACCGAGGTCCAGGACACCCTGCGGGTCTGGGTCGACGGCCGCCAGCTCGGCATCGTGCTGGAAGGCACGATGCGCATTCCCTTGTTCATCCGTGGCGAGGAAAGCCTGCGCGCAAGCACTCGCGACCTTGCGCGTGTGCCGATCGTGCGGCCGAACGGCGGCACTGTCGAGCTCGCGCAGATCGCCGATATCCGCATTGAGGACGGGCCGATCCAGGTCATCCGCGAGGACGGCCAGCGCTTCGCCACCGTGCTCGTCAACGTGCGCGGGCGCGACCTCGTCGGGTTCGTAGCCGATGCCCAAGCCGCGGTCGCCGGCAAGGTCAAGGTGCCACCCGAATACACGCTCGACTGGGGCGGCCAGTTCGAGAACCAGCAGCGTGCCGCCGCGCGACTCGCCATCGTTCTGCCGATTGCGCTCGGCCTGATCTTCTTGTTGCTCTACCTGACGTTCGGGTCGGTCCGCCAGGCCACCCTGGTGTTCTGCAACGTGCCGTTTGCGACCATCGGCGGCATCATCGCGCTGCGTATCTCGGGCCAGTTCCTATCGGTGCCGGCCTCGGTCGGCTTTATCGCGCTGATCGGCATCGCCGTGCTCAACGGCGTGGTGCTGATCACCTACATCAACGAGCTCGTGGCGCGCGGTGATCTGCCGTTCCGCGAAGCCGTGATGGAGGGCACACGCCGGCGGCTGCGGCCGGTGGTCCTGACCGCGACCATCGCGGCGCTCGGGTTGACGCCGTTCCTGTTCGCCTCCGGTCCCGGCTCGGAGATCCAGAAGCCACTCGCGGTCGTGGTCATCGGCGGCCTCATCACCGCCACCATGCTGACCCTGATCCTGCTGCCGATCCTGTACGACCGCTTCGCGCTGCCGCGGGCCGCACGCGCGCGCCTCGCGGCGCGCCACACGCGTCCGGCGCCCGCGGATGAAGCGGCGCCTCCGCTTGCGCCCAAGGAGGCCGCCGAGTGATGCGCCGCGCGCGCGCCGGTGTGGTGATCGGTGCCGGCATCGCGCTGTCGTGGATGGGCGGGGCGCGCGCCGAGACGCTGAGCGAGGCGCTCGGGGCCGCCTATCAGCGCAACCCGCAGCTCAATGCCGAACGCGCCCGGCTGCGCGCGACCGACGAGAATGTGCCGCAGGCGCTCGCCGGCTACCGGCCGCAGCTCGGCATCGGGCTGAGCGCCGGCCTGCAGGGCGTGCGCAACCTGCTGCCCGGTGGCGTCCTCGACGCGGCACGGCTCAATCCGCTGTCGGCCGGCGTCACCATCAACCAGACGCTGTTCAACGGGTTGAAAACCGGAAGCAGCGTGCGACAAGCCGAGGCGCAGGTCGCCTCCGGCCGCGAGGCCCTGCGCGCCGTCGAGCAGAACGTGCTGCTCGATGCGGTGACCGCCTACATGAGCGTACTCTCCTACCAGTCGCTGCTCGACGCGCAGCGGGTCAACGTCGTGTTCTTGCGCGAGCTCCTGGGCACCACGACCACGCGCTACGACGCCGGCGACGTAACGCCGACCGATGTCGCCCAGGCGCAGGCGCGCCTCAATCGCGGTCTTGCCGATCTCAACAGCGCGGAGGTTGGCCTTGCCGCGAGCCGCGCCACCTACGGGCAGGTCATTGGCGCGCCGCCCGGGTCGCTCGCCGCTGCGGCGCCGATCGATCCGCTGCTGCCGGCCACCACTGAGGCGGCGCTCGCGATCGGCTTGCGCGAGCATCCGGTGGTCTCCGGCGCCATCCTCGACATCGACGTGGCGGAGCGCGCAATCCAGATCGCGCAATCGGCGCTTTATCCGACACTCGGGGTGCAGGGCAGCGTCTCGGCCGCGAAGGACAACGATCCGACCTTGAGCATCATCCGCCAGAACCAGGCGTCCGTGCATGGCCAGCTCAACGTTCCCGCTTACGACGGCGGGCTCGCCGCCGCGCGCGTGCGCCAGGCCAAGGAGATGGCGGCGCACGCCCGCATCTGGCTCGAGCGCGTGCGCGCCCAGGTCCGCAACGCCATCGCCGCGGCCTGGGCGACGCACGCGGGCGCGCGGGTTTCGCTCGCGGCGGCCGAATCGGAGGTGAAGGCCGCTGACCTTGCGGTTGGCGGCGTGCGCAAGGAAGCGTTCGCCGGCCAGCGCACCACGCTCGACCTGCTCAATGCGCAGCAGGACCTGACCGCCGCGCGCGCGCGCCTGATCCTGGCGCAGCGCGATCGCGTCGTTGCGTCCTACACGTTGCTGAGCGCGACCGGCCGGCTCGACCACACGCGCCTCGGTCTGCCCGCGCCGGACTACGACCCGCGCACCCATTACCACCAGGTGCGCGACCTTTGGCATGGGCTCGCCAACCCGTCGGGGCAGTAGTGGGGTCTCGAGAAACAGGATCTCGGTGATTACTGGGTTGCCCGCTTGCGCGCGGGCAATGACACCGCGGGGTCTTTGCGAAAAGGACATGCTCAAACAAACGGATAGCGTGTGCGGCGACGGGCCATGGCGGGTGCCCTTTTTTCGCCGCGCGTCCCGGCGCAGAATGAGTTGACGCAAACGTCGTGACAGGGGACCGGGCTCGATCCGGTTGGGGGAGCGGGGTGAGACCGTTTGCTCGCGGGCGCCGTGACCGGTCTGCGTTGAGCGGGCGCGCCGCGGTCGCGCTGCTGGTGCTGTTGTCCGGTCCGGCCGCCGCCGAAACCCTTCCTGATGCGCTCACCCGCGTCTATCAGACCAATCCCCAGCTCAACGCCGAGCGCGCGCGGCTGCGCGCCACCGACGAATGGATTCCACAGGCGCTTGCCAGTTATCGGCCGCAGGTCGTCGGCCTGTTGAGTGGCGGCTATCAGACGCTGCAGAACGGCTTGCCCGACGGCACGAGCCAGTCGGCAACCCTGCATCCCTGGACCGCTGGCGTGAGCATTACGCAGCCGCTGTTCAACGGCTTTCGCTCCGCCAACTCGGTCCGCCAGGCCGAGTCTCAGGTCAGGTCGGGCCGCGAGGCGCTGCGTGTCGTCGAGCAGGGTGTGTTCGTCGACGCCGTCACCGCCTACATGAGCGTCGTTGCCGATCAGGCGCTGGTCGAGTTGCAGCGCGCCAGCCTCACGTTCCTGCGCGAGACCCTCGCCACCACGCGGGTTCGTCTCAGCGCCGGCGATGTGACGCCGACCGACGTGGCGCAGGCTGAGGCACGCTACAATCGCGGGGTCGCCGATCTCAACGCCGCCGAGGTCGCACTCGCGGTCGCACAGGCGGCCTATACCCAGGTCGTCGGCGTTGCGCCCGGCCGGCTGGCGGCGAGCGAGCCGGTCGACCGGCTGCTGCCGCGCTCGCGCGAGCAGGCGCTGGCGACGAGCCGGCGCGATCATCCGACCGTCACCCGCGCCACCTACGAGGTCGATGTCGCGCAGGCCGCGATCAGGATCGCCGAGGCCGCGCTTATGCCGAACGCGAGCGTGCAAGGGAGCGTGTCGCGCACGGTGGAGACCGACACCACGCTCACCACCACCAGCACCAATCAGGCCTCCGTCATCGGCCAGGCCAACGTGCCGCTCTATGACGGTGGGTTCGTGTCCTCGCAGGTGCGCCAGGCCAAGGAGCGTCACGGCCAGGCGCGCATCGTGCTCGATCAGGTCCGCGTCGCGAGCGACGCGGCGCTCGCGACCGCGTGGTCGACCAACGAGGGCGCCAAGACCGCGATCACCGCGGCCGAGGCGGAGGTCAAGGCTGCGACCATCGCGCTGCGCGGCGTGCAGCGCGAGCAACAGGCCGGCCAGCGCACCACCATCGACGTGCTCAACGCCAATCAGGATCTGGTGGCGGCGCGCGCTCGCCTGATCCTGGCGCAGCGTGATCGCGTGGTCGCGTCCTACGTGCTGCTGGCCGCGATGGGCCATCTCGATCACGTGGTACTGGCGCTCAAAACCCCGGGCTATGACCCGCAGGTGCACTACACTCAGGTGCGCGACGTTTGGCAGCGCTTGCGCACGCCGGATGGACGCTGAGCGCGGCAATGGCCATGCGGTTCGGTGGGAGATAGCATCTGCGTGCAGCGGCGATGGCGCCGCGTGCAATCATTGGTTCGCGCCATGATCATGGACAGCACGTTCTCCAACCAGCCGTTTGTGGACCGCTATCTGGTGGTCGATGATTTCATGCCGGACGCCGATGCGGCCGCCATGCGCGCCGCGATCGAGGCGCATTTTGCCAACCCGGCGCGCCACCTGCCGGCGACCCACATGGTGTGGAACTACTGGTATGTGCCGGGGCTCTACACCTATCTACGCGCCGAGCCCGACAAGGTGCTCGGCGCCAAACTGGCGCGCGCGTTCCACGACCGTCTCGCCTCGTGGTCGCGGCAGACGCTGGGCTTGAGCGAGGTGACCTGGTCGTGTCTGAGCCTCTACATCCCCGGCTGCCGTCAGGGACAGCACAACGATTCCGCCAACGGCCGCTTCGGCTTTGTGTATTCGCTGACCAGGAACGATCGCAAAACCGGGGGCGGCGAAACCTTGATCTGGCGGGAGGAGGACTATTTCACGACGCGCCTGCAGCAGCCGCATGCGGGGCCCGGCTTCTATGAGGCGATCGTTCCGCAGTTCAACCGGCTCCTGGTGTTTGATGATCGCGTTCCGCACGCAGTGCAGCTGGTCGAGGGCGGCATGAACCCGATCGAAGGGCGCATCGTGCTGCACGGGCATCTGCGCGAGGCGGGGCCGATCGTCGAGGGCGAGCTGCCGGCAGAGGACGTTGGCGAGATCGTGGGCGACATGGCGGCCGACTTTGCGGCGCAGCTCGGGGCCGCGTGCGAGCTCTTTCACGGCCTCGTGGTGTTGCGCTTCGTGGTCACGCGCGACGGGACGGTGACCGGCCTGCGCGTCGTGCTCAACCGGCTCAAGCGCCTGGCCGGCAACGGACCGGATTTGGACGCGGTCGTGCGCGGGCTGCTGGAGCGGGTGTCTGAGCTGGCATTTCCACCGGCCGGCGGAACGACGCAGGTTGCGTTGCCGGTCGGCTTCGGCGTCGACCTCGTTCCTGATTTCGCGCCGGTGACGCGCTGAGACTGTTTGGGTTCCGACCCTCCCGTCGCTCTCAACGCTCACGATGAGCCTAGCGCATGATCCGGCGAAGTGTGAGCGGTTCGCCGAAAAGATCATGCGCTAAGTCAAGATATTAGCGCGCGATCGAACGCAAAACCGATGACCACTCTTGCTGATCGCGCGCTAGGCCGTCCGCGGGCGCCCTGACGATCGCTCCAACACCGCGAACAATTTCTCCACATCCGCATCCGTAACCCACAGATGCGGCGTCACCCGCATCGCGCGACCGCGTACCGACACGTGCACGTTCTCCGCCGCAAGCCGCGCCGGTAAATCGGGTGGGACGCCGCCACGAAAGCGCAGGCCGAGATAGTGTCCGGCGCGGCGGTTGCCCGGGACGCTGTCGATCCCGAAATCTGCGCGCGCGCGCTGCGCGATCGCCTCGGTGCACCGCGTAAGCGTCGCCAGAATGCGCGGCACGCTCCAGTCCGTGATCAGCCGGAGCGAGGTTTCCGCCACCGGCATGAGCGCAAAGTTGCTGCGCTCGCCGACATCGAACCGGCGCGCGCCGCCCTGGAAGTCCCGTTTGTAGTTGACGAGACCGGCAAAATCTTCGGAGTCCTGGCGCGCAATCCAGTTGTGCTCGATCGGCCGGCCACCCTGCCGGCGCGGTGCCACATAGAGAAATCCGAAGCTGTACGGCCCCAGCAGCCACTTGTAGGCGGCGACCGCGAGGTAATCCGGGTCGATGCGCGTCACGTCGAATGGCAGCGCGCCGACTGACTGCGTTCCATCAACACACAGCATGGCGCCGGTGCGCCGGCACGCCGCGCCCACCGCCGCAAGATCGATCAGCCCGCCATCGGTCCAGTGACAGTGCGGCACCGCCACCACGCCGGTCGCGTTGTTGATGTGCGGCAACAGGGCCGCGGTCCAATCGTCGTCCCGGGGCCGCGGCACCGTAACGAATTGCGCCCCGGTGCGCTCGGCGAGGTCCATCCATGGGTAGACATTCGAGGGAAACTGCTCCGCCAGCGTCACGATCGTCTGCGTCCGGGTGAGCGAAATGTTGTGCGCGGCCTGCGCCATGCCATAGGACACCGCTGGCGCAAATGCGATGTCGTCCGGCCGTGCATTGATCAGCTGCGCAAAGCGCGCGCGCACCGCTTCGCTCGCGCTGAAGAAATCAGCCGGCGCGATGGTCCATGGGCGCAGCTTGCGCCGCAGGCCGGCTTCGCCGGCGAGCGCGGACGCTTTCGGCAGCGGCGAGATGTAGCCGCAGTTGAGAAACACCACGTCGTCCGGAATGTCGAACAGAGGGCGCTGGCTCGGGAGCGGGGTTGTCAATTCCGAAGTTGTCATTGCGGCTGTCATCGAAGCACACGTCATGATCTTCCACCGCACGAGCATAGGACCGTCGCAACCTGGACACTAGCGTGGTGGATTTGAAGTTCCTATCATTCTTGCGGCACGCTCGTCATAGGAATTTCAAATCCACCACGCTACAGTCATATATTTGCTAGTGTCCCTTTGATTGCGAAGTTCGCTCCAGAAGGTGCGGCAGGATAAAGCGAACTTCGGAATCGGGACACTAGCGCGGATCGTACACGTCGCACCGGCGGTTCTCACTTTTGCGGGACATGCTATAGACACAAGCAAACTGGGAGCAGGCAATGGCTGGCAAACCTGAGCCGGATTTCACCGGTCGCGTGCGCAACTTTTCTTCGGCGATGATCGACAATGACAAAGTCCGCTACTTCGAATTTGCTTTGGTCTTGCCGCAAAGACCGGGTGATACATATCCCGTCGAAGTCGTCCTCTACGTTGATCTCAAGCAAGGCAATGCGCAGGAGATTGTTTCAGCGGTCACCTCGGCGTGGGCTCTCGACCGAACCGCCCTGGTCTACCTGAAGCTCGGTGAGCCGAAAATGCGCGTAGCGAAGATCGAATTGCAGCCCAGTCGGCGGGCCAAGACGAGCACGCAAGCGGGCGCTTAGGCCGCCGTCCTTGCTGATGCCGGGCGCGTTGTCGTCTGTGTGCGCATCGTCGCGTCACGGGCGGCCGATCCAGATACTCTGCATCATGGCCGGGCCTGTCCGGGCCCCGCGGCTGTCGTTCGTGATTGGACCGCGGTTTGGGGCGCCATCACGCGCGGTAATGGGCGCGACATTCGCGAAACGATATGAGCCGGCGGCGGAACTCGTCCCAGAGCACGAGGCGCACGCACGACAGGCTCTGTGCCAGCGTGAGCCGCCCGACTGGCCCAAGTTCGGGACGCTCGCGCAGTGCCACAGGCAGGCGATAAAACGGAATTCGGCTGCACAGGTGATGGACGTGGTGCACGCCGATATTGGCCGTGAACCAGCGCAGGATGGCTGGCAGGTCGTAGTGCGAGCTCCCATGCAACGCCGCCTCGTGCAGATCCCAGTCCCGATCCTCGCGCCAATAGGTCTGCTCGAATTGGTGCTGTACGTAGAACAGCCAAACCCCGGCCGAAGCTCCCAGCAAGGTCATCGGCAAATGCACAAGCAGGAACGGGCCAACGCCGATGAGCCAGATCATCAGTGCCGCCAACGCCGCAATGGCCAGGTTGGTGGTCATGGCGCTCAGCCATGGACGCCAGCCGCCGCGTAGCATGCCGACCGGCAGGCGCTGCTGCAGAAAAAAGAGATAAGCGGGACCAATGCCGAACAGCACCAGCGGGTGGCGGTACAGGCGGTAGCGCAATCGGCCCCAACGCGAGCACGACAGATATTCCTGCACCGTCAAGGTGTCGACGTTGCCCCATCCGCGGCGATCGAGATTGCCGGAGGTCGAATGGTGCAGGGCATGCGTGTGCCGCCAGAAATCATAGGGCGTCAACGTCAGGACGCCGATCACACGCCCGACCCAGTCGTTGGAAAGGCGATGTCGAAAGAAAGCGCCATGGCCGCAATCATGTTGAATCATGAACAGCCGCACCAGGAACCCGGCGGTCGGCACGGCCAGCAGCAGGCAGAGCCCGTAGCCGACATTGAGCGACATCCACATCAGGAGCCACAGCAGCGCGAAGGGTACGATCGTGATCACGATCTCGATGATGCTGCGCATGTGATCCGGTGTGCGGTAGTGCGCGAGCGTCCGCATCAACGCGCGTCCATCAAGCTTGCCATAGGCATCATGTGCGTTCAGCAACTGTCGTCCTCCGTCGGTGAAGTCGGCTTTGTTGGAATTGGTTCGCACGCGACTAGGTCGGCCGCAGGGCAATTGTCGCGCCGCGTCTCCAATCAAATTGCAAACGCGATCGGAGCCACAATCAGTAGGAGCACCGAGCTGGAGCGAAAAGCCCAGTCCGTTGCCTCGCACAACCACGGCCGAGGCGCCCGCCTCGTGCCTCTTTGCGCAGGTGATTAACCTTATGCGATCCGCCAGGTTGCGTCCAACGAATTGTGAACCCACCGTGCGCGCGCTGTAATTGTTGCGATTTTTGCGACGGTTGCTCTCCGGTACTCGCTTTTACGCGTTTTGTGCTTATATTATGGCTTGAATATGCATTCGAAGCATGCGCCGACGGTTAGAATTCGCAGCACGCGCTGAGCATCTGGGCGCCGCAGTTAGGATCGATGATGGACGCGTTCGACTATAACGGCCAAGCCGAGCTGTTTCCCACCAGGAATGTAAGATCCCGGCGTCAATCGTTCGGGTACCAGCGATTTGATTGTGCCGCCGAGGCTATTCGCTTCGCCATCGAGGTGCTGCCGTCGCAGGCGCTTGCGGGCGCGTATCTCGAAGTCGACGAGCAGCGCTTCAACGCTGAAGGGATACGCCGCCTGTACGACAGCGCCGAATATCCTTTGGCGCGAGGTTCCATGAAGGCGAGTAGCGCCAGCTGATCGGCGCAACGTTGTGAAATGCCTTGAAACGAACACACGCTTGGGCCATATAACTATGGCGACCTTTGTGGTCCTTGCGAGCCGCGTGTACGGATCCCCGTCGAACGGTTTCTGGCTCGCCCTTTATTCTCACTGACAGCCCAGATACGCGGGGATGTCCTCCGCCACCCGGGACCGGGCTGCGCGCGCAGCGCCGCACCCTGCCCGACTCGCGTAACAAGAAAGATCTTGCAAATTGACCTGCTTCCATGACCTCGGTCTCGCCGAGCCCATTATTCGTGCATTAGCCGAAAAGAACTACGTCACACCAACTCCGATCCAGCTTCAAACCATTCCAGTCGCGCTGTCGTGCCGCGACGTGATCGGTATCGCCCAGACCGGCACCGGCAAAACGGCAGCCTTTGCGCTGCCGATCCTGCATCACCTGGGGGCCGATCGGCGGCAACCGGCGCGCAAGACGTGCCGCGCGCTGGTGCTCAGTCCGACGCGCGAACTTTCGCGCCAGATCCTCGACAGCTTCCACGCCTACGGCCGTTACCTGGATATCAGGGGCGCGCTGGTGATCGGCGGCGTCCCGATGGGTGCCCAGGTTCGTGCGCTACTCGACGGCGTCGAAGTGCTTGTGGCCACGCCCGGGCGCCTGCTTGACCTCGTGCAAAGCAACGCGCTTCGCCTTGGCGAAGTCGAGTTTCTCGTGCTCGATGAAGCCGACCGGATGCTCGACATGGGATTCATCGACGACATCCGGAAGATCATCAGCAAGCTCCCCGCGCACCGGCAGACCATGTTGTTTTCCGCGACCATGCCGCGCGCGATCGCCGAACTCGCGGGCCAGATGCTGCGAGATCCGGCGCGGGTCGCGGTCACGCCGGCCGCGTCGACCGTGGAGCAGATCGCGCAGAGTGTCGTTCATGTCAAAGCCATGGCCAAACATTCGGTGCTGATCGAGCTGTTGCGCGGCGAGGCAGTCGACCGCGCGCTCGTGTTCACCCGCACCAAGCATCGCGCGGACATCGTTGTGCGCCGCCTGGTCGCGGCTGGCATCGCGGCCGAGGCGATCCACGGCAACAAGTCGCAGAACAATCGCGATCGCACCCTCGACGGCTTTCGCGACGGCCGGGTGCGGACCCTGGTGGCGACCGACATCGCGGCGCGCGGCATCGACGTTGACGGCATCAGTCATGTGGTGAATTTCGATCTGCCGCACGTGCCGGAGACCTACGTGCATCGCATCGGCCGGACTGGGCGCGCTGGAGCGCCGGGGGTCGCGATCACGCTGTGTGACGCGGACGAGGCCGCGTTGCTGCGCCAGATCGAGACGCTCATCCGCAAATCCATTCCGGTGACCGGTCAGCCGTCTTCGCCGCCTTTGGGCCGGCAAGCGGAACATTTTCAAGAACCGCGCGGACCGCGGCGTCCTGCCCGGCCCCGGCGCAAGCAGCCACAGCGTAACGACGCAAGACCGCGGCACCAGGATCAGCAAACGATGCGTGAAGGTGGAATTGCGGCCGTGGCGTTCCTGCATCGCGGCGTCAAGCCTGATGCCGGTCAACCGTTCGGCGGGCAGGAGAGAAAAGAGGCGGTCCAATTCGGACGGCCGCTCTGATACGGGTGCCGGCGGGACGCGCTTGTGGCCTTCAAATTCTCAGGATCAGGACCTTGCAGGAGGACACACAGGCTCTCAGGAACTCCACAAGGCGTAGAGCCAAATGGAAAATATCACAAACGCCAAAGCGAGCGGACCACGCCATCCCCAGCGCAATAGCAGGTAGATCAGCTTTTCCGGGTCCATACTACTTTCCCAGGCTCGTACTGAAAGACGCCTGCTCTCTCGAGCCGACCGGGCGGATTCTGGACCAGCGTCAACCGAGTCTCTGCAACAACGCGTTCGTGCGTTTCGTCCGGGCTCTTGACGCGGTACTGCGGATCGCCGTCGCCATTGGTTACCAGACGGATGATGACGTAATTTGCAGCACCCGAGTGTTGCGTGCCGTCGGCGGCAAGCTCGACGAGTTGTCCGACGGTAAATTTGTGCATCCTGATTCTTCCTTGTCGACAGCAAAACGCGCGGGCACGGGTTTGCAGGTCGCGGAGCTTCGTGAACGGCGTCCGATCCGCGTGCAAGCGGCCACCAGGATTAGCAACACGGGCTGTGCTTGCGATTCGAGCGCGGCGACCATGCGCCCGTTTAGATCGAAAGTCGATGTCCTGCTCGAAGATAGGTGTTGCGTTGGCTGGGATTCCGGCGTCAAGTGGCATGTTATTTCCCGGGCGAACCCTCGCCAGCTTGAATTGAAGCGCGCGGGATTTGCTGTTGTTCGCTTTTTCCCCGGAAAGCTGGCGTCACCTCGGGTGAGGCTTGGGGATTGAACTTCGGGTCCGGAAAAACGCCCTGGGACAGAAGTTGATCGCTGATGTCTCATCGCGACGATCGAAGGCAGCTTACCGTTTCTGTTTGACCAGGTTGGGCTATGCGATGGCCCGCGAGACCGGGAGCAAGTCATGTCCTCGGAAGGTTTCAGGCTTCGCCTTGCCGCCGCAGAATCCTATGCCGTCGTTCCAAATTCTGACGGCGATCTCACGGCTGTTGCGTTTCGAGTTCATGGCAACTGGCTCGGAGCGGTGTTCGACGATGCCGATTTGAATGGATTGGCCTGCTGCCTCGTTCAGCGCGCTGCCGAGATGGCGGCTGTCCGTACCCTTGGCGTCACAAGCTCCAAACAAACGACTGTATCGCCGAGCGCACAGAACCCCATTCCCGTCACATTGGTGACCGCTGCCACCGGACGCAGCAGGTCTGAAATTCTGCTGGGCGTGGGCATCGGCGACTTCACGCTGACGTTTGCCTTGGATCCATCCACACTCCTGCACACGTGCCTGGATGCGCTCGCCGAGCTCGACGGCGCATTACCGTCGCGAAACATGAACTAGCGCTTTGCGATGCCCGGTGCTGGCGAGTTGGTGCCCGGGGCAACTACGAGAAGCGCGCGCAATCGGAACCGCTACCCCTGAGTAGAACAATGCAACACCCGGTCGATGCCTATTTGAATAATCTCGTTCCCACGGTCGTGGAGCAGACCAATCGTGGCGAGCGCTCCTACGATATCTACTCCCGTCTTCTCAAGGAACGGATCATTTTCGTGACCGGGCCGATCGAGGATATGATGGCAATGCTCGTGGTCGCCCAGCTTCTGTTTCTGGAAGCCGAGAACCCGAAGAAGGAGATCTACATCTACATCAATTCACCGGGCGGCGCGGTGACGGCGGGTCTTGCGGTCTACGACACGATTCAGATCTTGCGACCGGCGATATCCACGCTTTGCATAGGCCAAGCCTCGTCGATGGCCGCGTTGCTGCTCGCGGCCGGCCGCAAGGGCATGCGTTTCGCGTTGCCCAATTCCCGCATCATGCTGCACCAGCCATCCGGCGGCTTTCAAGGTCAAGCGTCTGACATCCTGGTGCACGCGCAGGAAATCCTCAACCTGAAGAATTGATTGAACGCCATCTATGCCAAGCACACCGGCTGCGACATCCAGAAGATCGAAGACGCGCTCGAACGCGACACATTCTTGACCGCGGAGGGAGCCGTTGATTTCGGAATTGTCGACCAGGTCATCGCCCGGCGCGAGCAGCAGCATGAGAAAGAAGTGGCTCTGAGGCGCGATGTCGGGTAAAAGAATTTTTGACGTCAAGCGCGCAGTCATTCGATCGCCGCGGGTCAGGTTGCCTCGATACCCAGACGGCGCGGGAATGTCCGCTCCCGAGTGCGGCGGGGTACCAGGGCACGACCTTTCGGTTCCCGGTTCGAGACCAGGGCGGGGATTGGGCCGAGTGGCGTTTTCGGCCTCCACGCCCCATATGCATGGCAGGAGCCAGGCGCGCTTGCGTGAGACATGCATTGCGCGCGCCGCAATGGTCCGCTTCCAGGTGAAACGGCGGATTGGCTTCATCGCTTCTCAACAGAAGGAATGATGTTTTGCAGGTATTTGTTCGCGACAACAATGTTGATCAGGCGCTCAAGGTGTTGAAGAGGAGAATGCAGCGGGAAGGCGTCTTCCGTGAGATGAAACGCAAGCGGTTCTACGAAAAGCCTTCGGAGCGAACAGCGCGGGAAAGGAGCGAGGCGATCCGCCGGATACGCAAGCTCAAGCGCAAGCAGGCGCAGCGTGAAGGCTTGATCGCAGCGCCTAAGAAGAAGGTTCCGGCCGATAGGGGCAGCGCCCGATTTGGGGCACCTGCGCCCCGCCGATGATCAGCCAAAGGAGAGTCATGAGATGGCACGGCAAAAAGAACTGACACTGCAAAAGACACCCAAACCCAAGGTCGACGAAGCTCCCGAAGCGGAGCAGGCGACCGAAGAGTTGTTCGGTCGACGCAAGCCACCCGAGAAGGGCCGGTTTCGGCTGCAGGTCGACCGCCAGACCAAGGCATCATACCTGACCCGTGAGGCCGCCGAAGAAGCGGGCCTCGCCATCAAACGCGGATTTCCAATTCTACATGTGTCGGTGTTTGACGCCGAGGAGGGGCAGAGCAGTGCCATCGTGCTTCCCGCATCACCTACTCGTGATGTTTGATCACGGTGCGGCTTGCCAATGGGCTTGTCGAGGCCTATGTAGGCAAGATCGACCTTTGGCCGGACCATCAGGCCGTTACGCCTTCGCTTAGGCTGGGCGCACGTTCAGATCCCTCACCAAAAATCGAACGAACGGGCCACCAGTGGCGTTTTGCGCACACTTTCGGGCCCAAGTGCATCAAACCAAAGCGAAAGGAACCCCGATGAATACGGGTACTGTGAAGTTCTACAACGATCAAAAGGGCTTCGGCTTCATCCAGCCGGACGGCGGCGGAAAGGACGTTTTCGTCCATGCGACCGCTCTTGAGCGCGCGGGCCTGCGCGGCCTGGTCGAGGGTCAAAAGGTGGCTTTCGACACCCAGGAAGACCGCCGCACCGGTAAGATCGCGGTCGGCAACATCCAGGCCGTCTAAGCCTGAGCATGTCGGACGCATTTATGTTTGAGCAAAACGCCAAGCCGCCCACACGGGGCGGCTTTTGCACGTTCTCCGGAAAAGAGCCGGCTGACCGAAGGGCAAATGGCAGCCGATCGGAAAATGCGGCTCGATACAAGGCTGGAGCACGCTCTCGAACGCGCCTTGCGCCAGAGGACCGGCTATGACACATCGATTCCATCCCGGGCAGTCCGTACGCCTGCGAACAAGTATCATGAACAGGTCGGCTGCCGGAGGTGACTACAAAGTCCTGCGCGAACTTCCTGAGACCGGCGGCGAACCGCAGTACCGCGTCAAGAGCGGCCGCGAGGCACACGAACGCGTCGTGAACGAAAGCGACTTGGAAGCCGTCTGAGCAACCCGCCGCAGAGTTTGTTTGAGCTTTCGACCTCGTTCTGAAAATGGACGAATCTACTCGTCCCGTGCCGGGAGGATCGTTTCATGATGCCATTCGCGCTTGTTTTGGCTGGTTCGAGTTTGTTTCTCACTGTTGCGGACGCCGTGCCCAAATACGATGTCAGGCCGACATGCCGTGCGGCGATCGAAATGATGGGCAGCCAGGGACGAACGGTGGACAGCTGCATGGCGAGCGAGACAGCCGCTCGCGACGAGATCGCCAAAGATTGGGCGCGTGTTCCCAATGACGAGAAAACGCGATGCGTGCAGACAGCTCTTCAGGCTGGCTCGCCAAGCTATGTCGAGCTTCTCATCTGCATCGAGATGAACCGGGACTCGCGTGTGCGCCAACAGCAATTCAAGGACGAGCAGGCCAAAGCAAAGCTGCAAAAGCCGGTGAGCAAGCCGTGAGCGCGTCGATCGACCTCATGGTGACGACCAGCACGAAGCCGGCACCCTTCGAGATCGCGCGCAACGCGCCTAGCCGTACGGGCGCGGTGGAATTGAAGTTTCTGAAATCGTCGCGGCAGGCTCGTAGAGGAACGCCGGATCTACCACGGAACCAGCGCACCCGTGTGGTGGATTTGACGTGCCTGCCATCGTTGCCGCACGCTCGGAATCGGGCACTGGTACTTTGGGCGTGGAAGGCGCATACTTGTCTTTATGGATAAAAACGCTGATCTCTCTGTGCGCGTCGCCAGGAGTGGAAAAACCTTCAGCTGGGAACTCCACCGCGAAGGTATCGTTCAGAAGGTGAAATATTCCGCCCCTATCTACGTAACGGAAGAATCAGCGATGGCGGCCGGATGTCAGGCGCGCGCCCTCTACCTGGCTCGGCTGGATCGAAGCCGAAAGCGGTCGTGACGAACGCCGGAATTCCTCGTCGGCTGCGTACAATCTCCAACGCCGGGTTTTCTCCGGTTCAAGCAGTCTCTTCCCGAAAAGCCGACCACGTTGCGAATCAACCAGTCGCCTGCCGCAAGGGTCTGCAGCGGCGAGGTGGCGCTGGGCGGTAACGCTTTGTCCGCGAGGTCGAAGGCTGCATTGGCGCCCCGGCCGAGCGTCAACCAAGATCTGGCGACCGCCGGTGTTCCGATTAGCTGCCGCTTCAGTCCACCGCCCGTATTTGCAATGAAAACCTTATCTGATCGCCTCTTGGTCACGATTTTCACTCCGGTCGGCTTTCGCCGCGGCCTTGAGATGCTCGGCCAATTTGCTTTGCAGAGCGGCCTGCTGCTCGGGCGTCCACACATAAAAGCCTTCGCCAGATTTGAATCCGAGACGGCCCTCCGCGACCATGCGGTCGATGAGCGGCGACGGCGCGGGCGAGCTGTTGAGATGTGGCAGAACAGTGCGATGGATCGCCTGGGTCAAATCGGTGCCGACGAGGTCCGAATTTTCAAGCGGCCCCAAAACAGCGAGCCGCCGGCCGAAGCTGGCTTTCACGACCGTGTCCACGGTTTCTGCGTCGCAGACGCCTTCCGCCACCAGCGCAATCGCCTCGCGCCATAGTGCGTGTTGCAATCGGTTCCCGACGAAACCGGCGACATCCTTCTTCACTTCCACCGGCTGCTTGCCGACTGATTTCAGCAACCGGAGCGTCGCCTCCACCACGTCGTCAGATGTCGAGGCAGTCCTGATCACTTCGACGAGCGGCACCAGATAGGGCGGGTTCCACCAATGCGTTCCCAACGCCCGTTCCTTGTACACGATGCGACCCATGACGTTGGCGATCGGAATGACGGAGGTGTTCGACGCGAGAATCGCGTGCCGTGGCGCGGCGGCCTCGATTTGCGCGAACAGTTCTTGCTTGAGCGGCAGATCTTCTGGTGCCGCCTCGACGACCCAATCCGCACCCGACACAGCCTGTTCGAGCGTTTGGCAGACCTCGATGTTGACGAGCGCGGTCGGTTCACTGCCAAGCTCGTGGAGATTGTCGCTGATGCGGGGGAGAATTCTTTCTCGCGCGCCGGCGTTGGGATCGGTGATCCGCACCTGATGGCCACCGCAAGCAAACACTTGGGCGATGCCACGTCCCATCAACCCGCCGCCAATGATTGCGATGCGCGCCATGCTCCCTAGCCCGCCGTATAGCCGCCGTCGACGTAAAGCATATGGCCGGTGTAGAACTCGGAAGCGCTGGAGGCGAGGAACAGCAGCGGCCCGGCGAGGTCGGCCGGCTCACCAAGCCGGCCCTTGGGTACGCGCGCAAGAAATCCAGTCCGGACCTGCTTTGCCCGCTCGTCGTCGCCAAACATCCAAGCAGTCAACGGTGAGCGAAAGACGGTCGGCGCGATCGCGTTGACGGTAATTCCCAGCGGCCCCCACTCGCAGCCGAGCGCGCGTGTGATGCCGTCGACGGCGGATTTTGAGGCGCAATAAGCCGTATAGCCGGCTGGATGGCCGAGCAGACCGCGCGCGGATGACATCAGGATGATGCGGCCGCCGTCACCCTGTTCGATCATTCTTTGACCCGCGGCGCGCGCCATCAGCCAACTTTGGGTGACGTTGGCGTCCATGACGTCAAGAAACCGCTCCGGCGCCATGTCGCCGATTTTCGCAACTTCGTTCTTGCCGGACGCGACCACGAGAATGTCGACGCGTCCAAAGGACTTGACTGCGACGTTGACGATGCGCGCGCAAGTGTCCTCGCTCGACGGCCGCAGCGGCGCTTCCGCGACTTGCGCACCGCGCGCACGGCAGCTGGCGGCGATCTCAGAAAGCTTCCTGGCGGTGCCAGCGCTGAGCACGAGCTTGGCTCCAGCCGACGCCAGTGTCTCAGCGGCAAGCGCGCCGAACGACCCGGAAGCGCCGGTGATGATCGCAACCTTGCCAGTGACGTCGAACAGGGAAAGTGGATCTGTAGGCGCGCCGGTCACGGTTTGCCGCCCGGCGGATAGGGGATAACGACGAGCAACTTGCAAACGTCGTTCGTGCGGTTGATAAGCTCCCGCGTCTCGTCGGGGGCAATCGTGCACGAATCCAGCGCCCGCAATTCTGTTTCCTTATCCCCGACGATCAAGGTCATGGTTCCCGAAAGGACCACATAGATCTTCTCAAAGGGAGTTGAGTTCGGGACCCGCACCACCACCAGGCAGATAGTGCGACAAGCCAACCCATTGGTTTGTTGGTCCACCGGATTCAAAGCCCTGCAGGCGCAGGCCGACAACGCCGCGGTGGTTTGGCGCTTCGTAGGATTTGGCTTCACTGAAACGCTTGACCAGCATCAGAAGGCCTCCCCTTTTTCGATGCGATAGTTCTGCATCGGGTCGATGATGGCGACGAGGCGGATGATGCAGCCATCGCCGCGATCCCAGTTCCACGGGAAGAAAGCGAAGGTGCAGCGTTTGCCTGTCACCGCGTCAAGCTCGCCGCCGACGTTCTCGATACCGAGAATGCCGTTCGAGAACAGCTTGCGATGCACCGGCTCCCACGTCGGGAAATCAACCTTCCAGTCGCGGCCGCCGGACCATTGTCTGTATTCCTCGGCGAGGTGTGGATGGATCGGTCCATTACGCTGCGGGCCGATGGCGGTGGCAAGCGGATGATCGTTGGCCTGGGTGTCATGGCCGACGACTTTGACCTTCTTTTCAACAAACCAGTCGGCAGCGGAGGGGACGAACCCCGGACCCCGGCAGAAATAGTCTTCGTTGTCTTCGTAGATGTGATGCCAGCCGGTATTGACGATGACCACGTCGTTTGGGCGCACGGCGTTGCCCGCCGACCTTTCAAGGTCGTCGTAAGTGATGGACTCCCACTGCTTCTTCGGCATGGAGATGACGATGCCCGAGCCGAAGAAATGCGGCAGCGGCACTTCATCGATGAAAGGCGTACCCTGAA
Source organism: uncultured Alphaproteobacteria bacterium (assembly GCA_963833605.1). Taxonomy (GTDB): domain Bacteria; phylum Pseudomonadota; class Alphaproteobacteria; order Rhizobiales; family Xanthobacteraceae; genus JAFAXD01. Next base: position 20,464 of record CAWHYZ010000026.1, on the reverse strand, counting down.
TGACGTGGGCCGGAGCGTCGATGTGCGTGGTGTTGTGCATCGATGTCGTGATGCGCTGCGACAGCACGCCCGATTTGGCCATGTAGTGGATGCGCTCGATCTTCACATCCTCGAAATAAGGCCAGTTCGGTGTCTGAAAACCGAATCTGTGGGACAGATTGTAGAATTTGAGCCCCATCGCATTTTCAAGATTGGACTGAAAATCAATGCCGCGGACTTTGACCGTCATGACACCCTCAATGCGTTGACGCTTCCCCTCGACGCTTCCAGCTCGGCGGCGCTGCCAAGTCTTTTTGTCTTGACATATGATACAGATGTCCCAGGATACGGTCAACGGCGTCAGTCCATGGGGCTGCTTTCGTTTGATCCATTCTTATTATTTTCGACGTCCAGGCGTATGCGTTACCTGAACATGAGCAATCATAACGAGAACTCGGCAGGCCAGGGCATTCAGGTCATCGCGCGCGCGGCGTGTGTCTTGCGCGCCCTCGAAGGATGTCCAGCAGGCCTCAGTCTTGCGGAAATTGCGCGCGAAGTCGGGCTCGCGCGTTCGACGGTGCAGCGCATCGTAGCGGCGCTCGCGGCGGAAGACTTTGTCGCGGAGGCGCAGCCAGGGCGGGGCGCTCGCATCGGGCCAGGTCTTGCGCGGATTGCTGCCTCGCTGGGTTCGGTCTCCGTTGAACTCGTTCGCCCGTATTTGAGGGCGCTTAGCGACGACGTTGGCGAAACCGTCGATCTTTCGGTTCTCTCTGGTGGATCGGCGGTGTTTGTAGACCAGATTCCGGGAAGGCAGCGGCTCGTTGCACTTTCGGCGGTCGGGGAGCGCTTTCCACTGCACTGCACCGCAAACGGCAAGGCGATTCTGGCCTGTTTTGCAAATGAAGACACTGCCGATCTGATCGAAAAGAGTGTTGCCGCCCACGCCACCCATCCGCTCGTTGATCGTGCGAAACTGTTGAAAGAAATCGAAACCGTGCGCCGCAGGCACCTCGCCTATGATCTTGGAGACCATGACGTTGGCATCAGCGCGTTGGGGGTGGCGACCCTGGACTCCTTCGGCCGGCCGATCGCAGTGTCGATTCCGGCGCCAACGCATCGCTTTGCGAAGCGCCGTGACGAACTGGCGAAAGCGCTGATCGGATTTCGAGAGAAAATGCGCGCGGTCATAGGAAGTTAGGCGGTGCCGTAGGCCGCCCCAACCATTTGTCACCGCAGCAGCGGCATCAGTCGACAAACCCGATCATTGCAACGCTCCAACGCTCCAACACTCCGACGCAGGTCGTCGATCGCCCCGGCTTTCAGTGATGACATTGACGAATTGATCGAGCGCGCCGCAATGACGTGCCGCTGGCGTCGTTGATTGGCCACTACCAAAGATTATCGGCCCGCAACTGAATGGTATGCACTAAACTCGGCCGCCCCGAAAGGAAGGTTGCGTCATGACAAATCAGGAAGTCCTCGACCGCATCCACAGATACGTCGAACCGTTTCGCATCAGCAAAGGCAAGGGCTTCAAGCTGAAGAACTTCGACCCGGGCGAGACGTGCGGCCTGATGCTCGACAAGGGCGAGGCCGCCGAACTCCTGCAACGCGGTACCGAGTGGCTGGCGGAGGAGCAGGATATGCTCTACGCCCAGGACCGCTGGTCGCTGCTGCTCGTCTTCCAGGCGATGGATGCGGCCGGCAAGGACGGCACGATCAAGCACGTCATGTCGGGCGTCAATCCACAGGGCTGCCAGGTCTTCTCGTTCAAACAGCCGTCGGCGCAGGAACTCGATCATGACTTCCTGTGGCGATATTCGCAGTGCCTGCCCGAGCGGGGACGGATCGGGATCTTCAACCGGTCCTATTATGAAGAGGTTCTGGTTGTGCGCGTGCATGAAGAGATCCTCAAACGGCAGAAGCTGCCTCGCATCGGCAAACACATCTGGGACGAGAGGCTCGCCGACATCGCGCACTTCGAGGATTACCTCACGCGGCAGGGGACAATCATCCTCAAGTTCTTCCTCAACGTATCGCGCAAGGAACAGAAGAAACGCTTTATGGAGCGTCTCGACGATGCGGAGAAGCACTGGAAGTTCTCGGCCGCCGATGTGCGCGAGCGAGATTTCTGGGATGACTACATGCACGCCTTCCAGGACGCCATTCGCGCGACCGCCTCGAAGCACGCCCCATGGTTCGTAGTGCCGGCCGACAACAAGTGGTTCACCCGGCTCGTCGTCGCGGCGGCGGTCGTGGAGACGGTGGCGAAACTTGATCTCGCGTACCCGAAGATCGACGCCGACACGAAGAAAGAGCTGGCGGCCGCACGTGCCACGCTTGCGCGCGGGAGATAGCGGTGCTGGCGCGCGGATTGGCGCCGCGCCGCGATCCGGGGTGCCCGGTTCAGTCCAATCCGGAAAGCGCTCGCGGCGGGGAGCAATAGATGGAGTTACGATCCGACGGCGATAAGGCGGCAGGAGACGATTATGTCTCGACTGGTCATCTGCCGCCATCCGAACAGGTACAGGAATTGGTGTTTGAGGCTCATCGGCGTTTCAAGTCGAACGCTGAAGGACGGAACTCGGATGTTTACCCGGCGCTCGCAAGGGTCCCGCGCGAGTTGTTCGGGGTATGCGTGGCCGGCACCGGCGGCAACGTCTATGCGGTCGGCGACACGGACCATGAATTTTCGATCATGAGCGTGTCAAAGCCATTCGTGTTCGCGTTGGTCTGCCGGGAGATCGGCCCGCAAGCGGCGCGGGAGAAACTCGGAGCAAACGCCACTGGGCTGCCGTTCAATTCGCTCGCAGCCGTCGAACGCAGCCCGGACGGGCGGACGAATCCTTTGGTGAATGCCGGTGCAATCGCCAGCACCAGCCTCGTCCCGGGTACGACCGCTGACGCCAAATGGCGCTTCATTCACGCCGGCTTGTCGCGCTTTGCCGGGCGCACGCTTGCATTGAACGAGGAGGTCTACGCCTCAGCCTCGCAGACCAATCACCGCAATCAGGGCATTGCCCGCCTGCTCCAGAGCCTGGATCGAATCTACTTCGATCCGGCCCAAGCGACCGACCTCTATACCAGGCAATGCTCCCTGAACGTGAGCGCCAAGGATCTCGCGGTCATGGGCGCGACGCTGGCGAATGGCGGGGTGAATCCGCTCACCAAAGAGCGGGCAATTGACGCCGACGTTTGCCATTACGTGTTGGCCGCAATGACGACGGCCGGCCTTTATGAGATGTCCGGTGATTGGCTTTACGACGTTGGCCTGCCGGGCAAGAGCGGCATCGGCGGCGGGATCGTCACCGTCTCTCCCGGCAAGGGCGCCTTGGGCACTTTCGCGCCGCCGCTCGACCATGCGGGCAACAGCATCAAGGGACAGTTGGTAGCCAAATTCTTGTCGCAGAAATTGGGAATGGATTTGTTCGTGTCGCGGTCTGCAGGCTGACTGGTCGGTCGTTGACCGATGCCAGTTTGCCTGCCTTGATCAGTTCGCTTGCCAAGTCAGTTTGTATTGGCCGAAGCGGCGCTCGGCGGCTGACCGTCGTACCTATCAAACAGCGCCAGCGGACGTTTGTGACCCACGCGAGCTCTGCCGCCGTTGCGATCGCCCGCTGTTTCTAAAACTGCAATCCGGCCTGCTTGAGGCGGCCATTTTCAAGGATTGCCTATGCGACGCTCGTGTTGCTGGTATATTCCAAGGCCAAGGGAATCAGGAGTTCGGGACAGACGCTATGATTGGCACAAACGCTCAACCGAGCCCAGCTTTGCACCCCCTCGGACGCGCGCCGCTGCACGCGCTCGCAGCAAACTGGTGGTTGCTGGTGTTGCGTGGTGTGGCTGCCATAGCGTTCGGCATCCTGGCGTTTGTCTGGCCGGGCCTCACTCTGCTGATACTCATTTTCCTGTGGGGGGTCTACGCGATCGCCGATGGCTTGATTGCGATGTGGGCGGCGATTGCTGGCGGGGGATTAGTGCCGCGCTGGTGGCTCGCCGTCGACGGCACCGCCGGCATTCTGGCCGGGGTAGTGACGCTCGTCTGGCCAGGCATGACTGCGCTCCTGCTGCTGATCTTGATTGCGATTTGGGCAATCGTCACTGGTGTCCTGCAGGGTTTGGGCGCGCTCAGGCTGCGCAAGGAAATCGAAGGCGAATGGTTGCTCGTCCTGAGCGGCCTGGTGTCGGTCGCCTTCGGCATTGCCCTGATGGTCCAGCCCGACGCCGGCGCACTGGCGCTGATCTGGTTGATCGGTTCGTATGCGATCCTGGCTGGCTGTATCTATATCGGGCTTGCATTCCAGTTGAAGAAGCACAAGCGCCCGGCCTGAGCGGCGCGCCTGCACCTGACGCCGCGCAACCGATTTCCGCAACGTGGTGAACCTCATCAGTTTGGTCTGCCTCTGCTCACCGCACTTATGCCCGTTATGCAGCACGCAGAAAGTCGGCGGCACGTGTACACGGACGCCAGCCCGTCTTTCAGCAGTGACGACGCTTCGCCGTACAGGTCCTTAGAGCTCCCGCGTCGCTGAGTCTCCGCCTCAACCGAATTCACCTGACTTTCCTTTGTGATAAGCTCAGGCCGCTCGAAGAGGCACACGATCCCACGTGACAAGACGCAATCAAGCGGCGCGAACCAAACAGGGAGCAACCGCAATGACCATGAGGCCTGATCCGACTTTCCACGCATCCCCTAAGCTCGCGATGGAGGCTCCAGCGGAGAATTTCGCCTACACGTTGCTGCTCAGCCCGGATTTTTCGAAGCCCGACGCGCTCGCGGTGATCGACGTGAAGCCCGGCTCACCGACATATAGTCAGATCGTCCACACGGTGACGGTGCCCTATAAGGGCGACGAATTTCACCATTTCGGTTGGAATGCCTGCTCGTCGGCATTGTCGCCGCTCGCCGGTCACGCGTTCCTCGAACGGCGCTACCTGATCATCCCCGGGCTGCGCTCCTCGCGCATTTATATCGTGGATACGAAGCCCGATCCCACCAAGGCAAAAATCCACAAGATCATCGAGCCCGACGAAGTGTTCAAGAAGACCGGCTATTCGCGGCCACACACGATCCATTGCGGTCCGGAAGGCATCTACGTCAGCACGCTCGGCGGCGGCGGTAAGGACGGCACCAACGGGCCGCCTGGGGTGTTCATCATGGATTGCGAGACGTTTGACATCCTTGGCCGCTGGGAGATCGATCGCGGGCCTCAGAACAAGCACTACGATTTCTGGTGGAACTTGCCGCGGGACTACATGGTGACAAGTGAATGGGGGCTGCCGCCGCAGTTCGAGAACGGGATCGTCCCGGAAGACCTGCTCTCCAACAAGTATGGCCATCAGATCCATTTCTGGGATCTGCGCGCCCGGCGCAACGTCCAGACGATCGACCTTGGCGCCAACCATCAGATGGCGTTGGAAGTGCGCCCGGCGCATGACCCCGTTCGCGAGTATGGGTTCCTGGGCGTCGTGGTCGACACAACCAACCTCGAAGGCTCGATCTGGACCTGGTGGCGCGAGGGCGGCAAGTTCCACATCGAAAAGACGGCGACGATCCCGCCCGAGCCGGCATCCAAGGACCAGCTGCCACCGTTGCTGCAGGGGTTTGGCGCCGTGCCGCCGCTGGTGACCGACATCGACCTGTCCATGGATGACCGGTTCCTTTACGTCGCCTGCTGGGGAACCGGCGAGATGCGTCAGTACGACGTGACCGATCCGAGGAAGCCGAAGCTTGCGGGTTCGGTCCACATCGGTGGCATCGCCCGCCGGACGCCTCATCCCAGCGGCAAGATATATGCAGGCGGTCCGCAGATGGTCGAGATCAGCCGCGACGGCAAGCGGGTCTACTGGACCAACTCGCTCTACTCGACCTGGGACAATCAGTTCTATCCCAACGGCGTGCCGGGGGCGCAAGTCATGGCCAATGCCAATGCGAACGGCGGCCTCGAACTCGCCAAGGACTACTGGGTGAGTTTCCCGGACGGTTACCGGGCGCATCAGATTCGGCTCGAGGGCGGTGACTGTTCGACGGATTCGTTCTGCTATCCATCGGTTCAAAATTGACTGTATCGGAATGGACAACGGCCGGACTTTGGCTGGCCGTGGTCGCGAGCGGCCTCTATCACGGGGTGAACCCGGGAATGGGATGGCCGCTCGCCGTGTCGGCCGGGCTGATCGAAGGCAATTCACGCGCCGTCGTGGCAGCACTTTGGCCGTTGACGCTCGGCCATGTGCTGGCGACGTTCGTGGTGATTCTTCCGTTCGCGCTGCTGGTCGCCCTCGTCGCGTGGCAGCAACAAATCCAGATCGGCGCCAGTCTCCTGGTCATCGGCTTCGGCATTTTTAGGTTCGTCAATCGGCGCCATCCGCGGGTGCTGGCGCGGATACGGCCGACGCAACTGGGCCTCTGGTCTTTCGCCGTGGCGATCGCGCATGGCGCGGGACTGATGCTCGTGCCGATCTATCTCGGACTCTGCTCGGCCGCCGATCTCGACACCGGCCATGAGGCCGTGGGCGCGCTGATAAACGCCAATCTGGGCATGGCCGTCCTGGTGTCCGTCGTGCACGCTGTCGCCATGATCGCGGCCGGCGGATTGTTGGCGTGGCTGGTCTACCGCTATCTGGGTCTTCGGTTCGTATCGCGCAGCTGGTTCAATCTGGATGCGATCTGGGCCTTCAGTCTCATCTTGGTGGGTGCGCTATCGCTGACGATCAGCCTGACGAGCCACCACTGAGCCAAACACGATCTCCTCGTAGGTAAGTCGAGTATATCGTCCGATATATTCAAATCGGCAGCAAAATGCGGTCAAATGCGGCTGCGAGATGGTGCCATGAAGGCGAAGCTGACGTTGGATCGTTATGACTTGGCGCTTGGCCTAGCCCTCATTCTGTTTGCGATTGTTGCCTTTTCATTGGTCTTGACCTGAGTGTTTTGTGACACTCTGCGTCTCTCGTTGCGGCGCCGCCCCAGCGCCGCAACGAACCCTCCCTTTTCATTCGATCACCTCGTTGGCGCGGGCGGGCAGCGAAGGCGACATCGCCATGCCGCCCCGCTGCCGGGCCACGCGATGAACGCACGCCGGTTCATTCGGCCGATGGACATCAGATTTCCTATGCGCACGGAGAGGCCGGCGGCTTACTTCGGTTTCCTCTTCGAGCACAAAGCCTGCCCTCGGACTTGATCCGGGGTGGGAACCGGTTTTTTGAAAAGGACAAACGGATGAGCGGGATGACCAAGGGAGAAGAATCATCCCGCTCTAACTGGCGCTCGGAACCGGCCGAGAACGCGGAAAGTGCTGAATGCCTGCTGGCAGCGACACCCACGCACACATCTCTTCCTCCCAGACTGATGCAACGGGAGGGGGAAAATTCCGCTCGTTGAAGCATCCGACCGCAATACCGAACTGATTGGGACGCAGGTCGAGTGTCCAGCCGACCGTCGAGCCGCAGGTCGGGCAAAAGTGGTTGTGCAGTTTGCGTCCTTCCGGACAGTCCCGCGTATAGATTCGATGATCGCCTTCGAGCCGAACCTTGGACTTCGGAAAATACGCGTTGCAGGTGAACGGCACGCCCGTGCGCCGCTGGCAGATCTGGCAGTGGCAAATCGCAACCGTGTCGGGCTCCCCTTCGACAACGATGCGAAATCGACCGCATTGGCAACTCGCAGTCCTTGTCATTCCATTCTCCAGAAATTCACTTGGATCTGGCGGGCACTGACTGCATTGAACCAAGGCCGCCCGGGCGTCAACATTTGCGACTTCGCACCGCGCGCGCGCAGAAATGATCTACCCGTTCCCGTTCACCAAGACGGAAGGCGCGGACGCGCCACGTCGCATTAAGTTCTCTTTCCCGGCCCTGGCGGTTGAATCTGTTGCTGCTGCTGGGCGACGGGGGCAGCGCTCTCGAGCTCTTGGGCCGTCGCCAGATGGCTCGCGGCGAGGATCCGGAGGGCTTCGGCAGTCTGGGGATCGGTGCAATCGCCCGCCAACTCCAAATAGCGCTTGGCCTTCTGGCGGTAATCTTGGGCGGATGACACGGTTGTCTCCGGACCGCTGTGTCACAGGACAGGACTTAACGCTCTGACCCGTCGGGGGTTCCACGGACAACTTGAAATTCAAATTGTCTTGGCGTTGTGCGGCGAGCGACCGTGACATTCATGCAACGTCCGACGCAAATCCGCGCGAATCGGCCAGGCGGTTGTTTCACGAGACCTCGCAAATGTTTACTGTTCACAGACGCGGGTGATGACGTCACGTCTGCTGGGGTGGGTTTTCCCAAACGCGCGGGGCAACCGGGGTCCAGCTTCTGTTCAGGAGGGATGGCGATGAACAAGCTTGGATTGGGGCTCGCTGCTGGCGTCGTGCTGGTCGTGGCTGCGACGCAGAGTTCGTTCTCGGCGGACATGCGGATTGCGCCGGCGCCGATCGCGGCGACCTGTCCGGGCGGGCCGTTCAGCGGATTTTGGGCGGGCGGCAATCTTGACTGGGCCTACTACCGATCCGACCGCACCGATCAAGATGGATTCTTGCTGGTCCCCGCCTCGCACGACTCGACCAAGAGCGGCGTCGGCGGCGGCGTGGCGGTCGGCTGGGACTGGCAATGCCGTAACCGGGTCTTCGGCGTGATTGCCGACGGGTCGTGGACTAGTGCGAAGGCGTCGTCTCAGATCGCTCCGAAATCTTCCTGGCGTGACCGACTTGAGCGTCACGTCGAAGCTCAACTCGTACGGGACGCTGCGCACGCGCGGCGGCCTCACCGTCGATGACATCCTGATCTATCTCACCGGCGGGTTTGCTTGGGCCAATATCCACACCACCTGGAACCAATTCACCACTCCTCTCGTGGGACCGACCGCCAATAGCGTCGCGTTCTCGAACAATCCTTGGGGCTTTGTGGTCGGTGTCGGCGCCGAAACCATGCTGTGGGGCCGCTGGAGCCTGAAGAGCGAGATCCTCTACATGCAGTTCCAGGAGAAGACCTTCTCCGCGACCGTCAACATTCCTGCGCCTACGACGTTCTCATTCAGGAACAACGATTCGCTCTGGGTGTCCCGCCTCGCCCTGAACTATCGCTTCTGAGTAGGGCCAGTAGGGTCCGGGTCGGCTCGATCAGTTGCCGCGGCTGAGTACTCTCTGGGTACGGTTGCGCGCGCGAGCGCGCCACCCCGACTCAACCGTCGTCGTCATAGGTTCCGCGGGTCAGGTTTGATTTGGACCCTCACTTTAGGGTCACGGCGGGATAGCTGGCGACGCCCGCCGGCAGGCCCGTGGTCAGGCCGGGAATATCCACTGCACCCGGGTCCCAGTTCTTGCTGGCGAGCTCGCCCACCATCCAGAACGCGACCGTGTTGGACAGCATCTCGCGCGCGTCGCGCAGCGAGTGCTTCATGCGGATCATGAACGCCGCGATCGCGCCGGCCTGGGTCACGCCGTAGTCGCCCGGCAGCGGCGGCCGGTCGGGCAGATAGATCGTCGGAATGCTGGCGAACACCTGATCGGCCACGAGCTTGCGGTAGAACAGCGGGCCCCACACGCGCGCGACATAATAATGAAGATCCTCCGGTTCCAGCTGCGCGTTGCCGAGCGAGGGACGAACCTCGGCATAGGGCACGATCTTGATCCGGTCATCCGGCAGGGTGAAGCCAGAGGTCGCTTTGAGAAATGCGACCAGCCAGTTGGTCCCTTCGGTCAGGCCTGACGAGACGTTGCTGCCGGCGCGGCTGCTCACCAGCACCATCGCGTGCGGCCAGTCGAGCTTGAGACGGGCGAGCGCGTCGTGCACGTCGGCCGCGCCGCGCAGTGCGTCGAGCATGAAGGTGCCTATCATCACGTTCACGAACGGGATCGGATAACGTGCTGACGTGCCGTTGAAGAAATCGTCGTTCACGCCGGCGACGGTGAAGCCGGCGCCGTTGCTGAGCGAGCTGATGTAGTCCAACGTCCGGGCGCACGCATAATCCACCATGTCGCGGATCTGTGTCTTGCGCGTCCGCCAGGCGGGCTGATCCAATCGATCGAGCCAGCTGTCCGCGACCCGCCGATTGAGTGCGCGCACCTGCTCTGTATGCGTCTTGAGCGACGCAAGGCGCGCTTGCCAACGCGTGTCGCCGTCCGCCTTGATCTGGGCCAGGTAGGCGAGTGCCGGCCCGATATGGCTGATCGCTGTCATCTCATAGAAGCCGCTGCTGCGATCGGCGCGGAATTGTTGCTCGCCGAGCCGCGCGCCGCTGGCCGAGTCGTAGACGTAGATCTCCGACCCGACGACGAGCAACAAGGGGCGGGGTGCGCCGCTTGCCGCCTCCTTGGCGGCGACCGCCTCGGTGAGCATCTCCCCCATCGTCGGCTGGCCGGCCGGATAGCCGGGTTCGTTGCGCCCGCTGAAGTCGAAGAAAAGCTCCATGAACGCGGCGGGCGTCGTATAGCCATCGGCCGGTTGTGCCAAGGCCGGCGCGTCGACGAGTAGCAGCACGCTCGCGATCCAGGAGAAGCTGATATAGCGCACGCCAGGTTCCTTCTATTAAGCTTGGGGACCAAGACCAGTTTGTAACGGTTGGGCCCCGAGAACGTGCACCAGCCTCTTTTTTGCCGAACAAACGTCGCTGTTGAGACTTAGTGACGCCTTCGGCTGCCACGACCGTGGGCCGGCAGGCGTCAGCACGGTACGGTAAACCCAAGTATAATAGGCGAACTGGGGCGCTCCAATTATAGCCTTCCCGTGTCAGGGGAGCGTCACATGCTGAGTCTCGAGCTTCGTGGCTTTGATCCGGTCCCAGCCATCATTTTCTCGGCAGGTTTTTTGTTTTCTGTGATCCTGATTTGGTCGTATTGACCGAGCGGCTCGGCCGCCCTTACCCACCCACCCTGTACGGATAGCGACGCGGAACTGGCGCGGGCGGATCGCGCTTGTTCACAGTTAGGCTAGCTGCCTGCAGCGCCAGCTTGCTCCCCACTGAGCTTGGCGGATAGCCTTTTGCCATGGGCCAGCAGCCACCAGTTTTCGGACACCAGCACGCGTATGGAGTGTTCACATGACGAAGAAACCAGCGCCGCAGAGCACTAAGAAGCAGTCGGGAATTGCCCACCCCGGAATGATGGGCGACGGCACCGAGGAGCAAAATCTTGGCGAGCGCGGAAATCCGGCGGCGCGTATCAAGAAGGATGAGGTTGATGCCGCCTTCCGTAAGCAGCCCCCCAGAAAATCCTGACGTTCCTCTGCCTCATCCGATCACCTCGTCGAGGAAGAGCATCGCGCTCCACTGCTCTTGCACGAAAGCAGGAGAAGTTGGCTCGAATGCCGCGACGATCTCAAACGTGAGGGTGGAGGCGTGATCCAAGCCGCTCGAACTCTCGCCGTTGGAGGCACGTTGGCGTCGCTGAAATAACAAGATGGTAGAGGGTTGCCGCTCGCGCATAAAAAAGGCGAATCGGCAATTCCAAGAACTCTCGCCATCAAACGATTTGGCAGTCGCTGTGTCTCTTCGGCACTAGCGGCAGAGGTCAATTGTCGTCATTCTATCCGCATCACATGTCATGAGTCGCTGTTGACGCATCGCCGCTTTCGCGGGCGGGCTGCTGTTTGCTGTGCGCCGTACGAAGTGGTGTGGAGGTTGAGATGCGCAGAGATGAAGTTGCGGCCGCGCGAACCGTGCAGACGGACACCACACGAGACTCACACCGCTACCAAGCGCCCACGCATTGGCGGCAGTTGGCTAGTGAAATCCGAAGACTCGATTTCGCGATCGAACGAATACTGCTCGTCCTAGAGAACGACTTGAAAGCATTCGTGCGTGCATGCAACTCCCGCTAAAACCCTGATCTCCGGTGGCGCGTAGACGCTTTCCCTACGTGCTCTCATGATATTCGGGATTGATCGGGATCACGCCACGTTGCCGAATGGCGAAACCAGCGCGTCGTGGCAAAGTGCCGGGCAACCCAGCGCGCACGAAATGTCATTCCAGCCAGATAACACCCGCTCCATCCGGGCCTTGTGCTTCGTGTGAATCACTAAAGCGGGTCTCGCTCATTTGGAACCCAAGCCCCTCAACCCGTCATGGCCGGGCTTGTCCTGGCTTGTCCCGGCCATCTCGCTTGGGCAGGTTCAGTGCCTCCGTAAACGGGATGCGCGGGACAAGCCCGCGCATGACGACATAGAGTGTGGCGATTTAAACCGAGCGAGACCCGCTTTTAGTGTCCCGATTCCGAAGTTCGTCAGACCTTGCGGCACGCTTAACACGAACTTCGAAACCGAAATGACGCTAGCAAATCTATGATTCTAGTGTGGTTTTGGATTTGAAGTTCCTACGCGAGCGCGCGGCAAGAATGATAGGAACTTCAAATCCACTAGAACGGGGTCCGTTCACTCAAAGCGCCTTGGCTCGTCATGGCAGGGCTTATCGGGGTCCCCGCGCGCAATTGCGCGGGGCGGCCCGCCCGGAAGCCGTCGATCGCTCCACACCTCGGTGTACTAGATATCGCCGGCGTTTTTGGCCGCGCTCCTGCGCCCGCCGCTCGGAGTGACAGCCCCAAGTCGGACGCCTGCCGCTAGCCCTATCGACGATGGCCGATGCTGATTCCCAAGCTCAGCGCTTTTTGCCGAATAGCACCTGGCGAGCGCTTCATCGCCTTGGAGATTTTGACGACGGGCGTCTTGCTCTTGGAGTGGGCTTTGAGATCACGAACATGTTCTTTCGACCAGGCGACCCGCTTGCTTCGTCCACTCGTCTTCTTTCGACTGATTGCCATCGATCATATCCTCTGTGAAGGGGCCGTTTGTAGCACAACAAGATCTTATGACAAACAATTTGTAGAGAGACGTTCACGGGCGCACCGTGCAGCTGGATTGACGAAATACCCGTTCAAAGCTAATCGTCAGTTTTACCGATACCGCCGCGCCAACTAGAGGGGGTGTGCGGTGTCTGGACCCGGCCTCGGCGTACTTGGCCTCTCTCTCGCAGATCGAAGCAATCCGAACCTTCCCACCCGTGCCGAGGCGGTCGCACAGCAGGAAGGCCGGGTAAACTGGTGAGCCAGTATGCCGCAATTTGATGGGTTGCTTTATGCGGCCTCGATCTGGGCGATTCCTCTGATCATTGCCATTACGTTTCATGAGGCAGCGCATGGATATGTTGCTCGCTTCTTCGGCGACGATACGGCCTGGCAGCTCGGTCGCGTGACTCTCAATCCGTTCAAGCATATCGATCCGGTCGGAACCATTTTACTGCCTGCGCTGCTGTTCGCGACGCGGTCTCCTTTTCTGTTCGGATATGCCAAGCCAGTACCTGTCAATTTTCGCGCGCTTCGAAATCCCCGGCGTGACATGATTTGGGTGGCCGCAGCCGGACCAGGAATGAACATCGCACTTGCTGTTCTCGCCGCTCTCTCGTTTCACTTGGTTAGTTACCTTCCCGATACCGCAGCGCTTTGGTTAGCTGAAAATCTCAAGAACGCACTGGTTATCAACGTGTTCCTTGCAATCTTTAATATGTTGCCGTTGCCGCCCCTCGATGGCGGACGCGTTGCTGTCGGCTTGCTTCCGGATATGTTGGCAAAACCACTCGCACGGCTGGAACCATACGGACTGCCGCTGCTCATAGGCATTCTCTTCATCTTGCCGATACTGGGTGCCCAATTTGGGATCAACCTGAGCTTCGTGTCGCAATTAATCGCCAGCGTGACCTATACGATTATCACTGTCATTCTGGTGATGACCGGCAATACATAACCCGGGATCGTCTAGATCAGCCGCAACGGCTGCAAAGGAGGCTTATGACGCGGCCGGTGGTGCCGGCATAATTCCCTAATTCCTTCAACGCCCGCTTGCATATGCGCGTCGGATCGCCACCACCAAGTGGTCTGACCTCAACATTTGGTACCCAAATGTTGAGACAAGTCAGCCCACTAAGATATTGATTTTAGTGGGGCGACTTCCCAAGCAGGTGCGAAGCATCTGTTTGGGTCGCACCACTAGGGCAGCCGGTACGAATTCAAATCGACTGTTGCAGACGTGCACTAGCCGCAGGCAATCCTGCCCATTATCGTTGTTTGTTACGGGGTGAGGGGTTTTCGGACGGATTTTGGCCGGCCGAGAGCTTAGCGCACGCTTCAGGTCTGCGTATTTGGCTCTCGATCAGCGAGGACGAACAAAGGGGGCGCCGGATAGCCGAAGATAAGGAAAAGCCTTGTGAACCCACCGTATCTGCATCCGGTTAAAGAGCCAGTTGTGACGAGGACTACATGCGCTTCGAGGAAACACGTCGAAATGGATTGACCGACGAGCTTTCGCTCGTGCGTCAGCGATGTTTACGTGCACTGCGGGCTGCCGCGCTGACGCTTCTGGCGCTGGGGCTCTCGGTCGGCGCCAGTGCGGCGCAAAGCGCCGCGCAGAGCACGTCGGCGCCGCGCGAGCACGTCTTTCTGATGCGCGGCGCGTTCAATGTGTTCTCGTTGGGCATGGACGAGCTCGCTACCAAGCTGCAGCGGGCCGGGGTCAACGTCTCGGTTGAGAATTATCTGGCCTGGTCGCAGATCGTGGACGAGGCTGCGGCGGAGTACCAGAGCGGGCGCGTCAAGAACATCATTCTGGTCGGCCACTCGTCCGGGGCGACGGCGGTCACGGCGGTTGCCGCACGTCTGGGCGAGCGCGGCGTCCCGGTCAAACTCGCGATCGGTCTCGACCCCACCACGCGCGTGTTCGCCACGGGACATGTCGAGCGCTACATCAACTATTACGCCCCCGGCGGAATGGGTACGATCGTCGACAAAGGCCGGGAATTCCACGGCGTGCTGCAGAATGTTTCCACCGGAGGTGATCCGGCGGTCGGGCATTTCAACATCGACAAGAATCAGGCGCTGCAGGACAAGGTGTTCAGAGAGATCCGCGCCGCGGTCGCCAAGCCGGCGGCTCGTGCGGCCACGCCGCCTGCGGCGGCGCGCGCGACGCCTGGGACGGTGGTCGGTGCCGCCTCGGTTCATCCTCCGCGCTTCTGAGACAGGCATTCGCCGGACAGGATTGCTGTCTATCCGGGGCCGCCAATTTGACGTATCCCGGGCGGCAGGCGTCTTTCGCCCAGCTACGCCGGATCGAAAAGCGGCACTAGAATCATAGGCATGCTGGTCTCACCCGGTTCCGAAGCTCGGCGTCGGAGGCGGCATGATGGACGAACGTCGCGAGCGAGATGCTTGGTCCTGTTTAGGTCTTGCGCAGCACGCGCCTTATTGTTTCCGGAATTTAGGCCGCAACACTATGCGAGGCGGCGACGTCTGCGACGTTCCGGGGGATGCGGCGCGCTACAGATGGGGGCACACTGCCGGCAACGCATGAGGAAGCCGACCCCAATTTTGGCTGGCGGAATCGCGGCATTGCTTGCCGGCTATGTGTTTTGTGCCCCGCTCGATCCGCCGCGGGCAGGTTGGGTCCCGTCGGTCATCTCACCGGCCGCCGCCGGGGACGCCGCAATCAAGCCGCGCGGACGCGCCTATCTGTTCCGGGGTTTCGCCGGCATGGTGTTCTCGCGCGGCACGGACAAACTGGCCGAACGGATCGAACGGGCCGGTTTCGCGGCGACCGTCAATGAAGCCATGATGTGTTCCAACATCGCCGAGGAGGCAATTCGTGACTATCGCCGTGACCCCGCCCCGGTCATCTTGATCGGCCACTCGGTCGGTGGGGCTTGCGCATTGAGTTTCGCGGAAAGGCTCCAGGAGGAAGACATTCCGGTCAGCCTACTTGTCACCACTGAACCGGCTCGTATCTCGAACAACGTGCCGCCAAACGTCGCGCGCTACATCAACATCTTCCAATCGGACAGCGTTTTGGGCGGGATCGAAGTGGCCCCGGCGAAGGGCTATCTGGGTTACTACGCGAGCTTCGATCTCGTGAAGCACAAGGAGATTACGCATGTAAACATGGAGAAGGCAGGACCCATCCAAGACCAAGTGATGAGCAAGATACTGGCGCTCGCCGCGCCATCACCGGTCACAGTCGAAAGTGAGCCGGTGCCGATCCACAATGCTGTTCCCGCCGATGCGCCGATCGAACTGTGGGATGGCGGCATGCCGGTGTTCGCGCGTCTCGGCGATA
Source organism: uncultured Alphaproteobacteria bacterium (assembly GCA_963833605.1). GTDB lineage: Bacteria > Pseudomonadota > Alphaproteobacteria > Rhizobiales > Xanthobacteraceae > JAFAXD01. The sequence continues at coordinate 4,408 of CAWHYZ010000026.1, read as the reverse complement.
CGCTGCCAACGCTGGCGGCGCGCTATCGTGTGCCGCTTTGGTCGCTCGCCCAAATCAATTCGATGCCGGGCGAGACACCGCTGGCACCTGGCCAAGGAGTCATCGTCCCGCGCTACCTGGTTCCGCCGGCTGTACCGAACAGCGCAGGAGCCTACGGCACGGCGCCGTCCAAGCGTTGACAGCGCCTCCGAGTGTGGACTCTGAAAATTCTGCGAAAACCTGCTTTAGCGGTGCGGTAACAAAGGAACCAGCATCGGGACCCGGCGGCAGTAAGCCCCGTACACGTCAGGACCAAGCTCGGCCATCAGGAAGCGCTCCTCGGACCTGGCTTTCAGCCAGATGCCGAAGATGACAAGCGCCGCACCGATCAGCGCCGTAACCCTCGCCTCGGCGGCCGCTGTCGCCAGCAGTGCAATGATAAGTCCCGTGTAGATCGGGTGGCGCACCATGGCGTACGGGCCAGTGTCAATGATCCGATGGCCTTCCTTGCGCGTGATCACGCTTGACCACAGCCGGCCCAGATATATTCGCGCCCACCAGGTCAACCCGAGACCCACCAACATCACGGCCGCGAGCGCGTACGCGCCGCTATAGCTGACTTGCCAGATTTGCCGCTCTCCCAGCACCGGCACCGTCCAAGGCACAAGCAGGATGCCCCCGGCTATCATGGCGGCGCGGTAGGTCCACGTTTCCAATGTCGCGACGCGCTTTTGCGTGCGGCCTGACCAGAATGACGCTGCCACCCAGCTGCACAGCCATGCAATCCAGATGAGCTCGAGCACTGCGCTTGGATGAAAGGACACGATTCTGATGACTCCACGTCATGGCCACCCTAGTGCGGCCCGTAGCCTACCGGGGGTTCGATTTCAAAATCCGCTTGTATGACGCGCGCGGGCAATAGTGAAGCAGCAAGGTAAGGGGGGCGTGGACCGGCTGTTGCGGATCATGGCTATCATACTCGTGGTAACGGCATTCCGATCGTTTGTACGCGCAGCCGCGCAGCAATCTGCGACTACAAGGACCAGCACCTCTCGGCCGCCCCACTTCGCCTTGTAGGGAGCAAGGTCATCCTCGGTTATGCCCGAACGTTGGCGCAGGCACGACAAGCGTAGAGCTGGATGCCCTGTTGCTCTATTGGGATCCACCCAGCACGGATGCAATAGCATCCCGCAACGCGGGCTCGATTGGACGCGGCGCATAGCCGAGTTCACGCCGCGCTTTTTCGATCGACAACGCTTTGGAGCGCACCGCGATCCGCACGCCCTCGACCGTCGCCGCCGGTGGCTGGTGTGTCAGGTGATCGGCGAAGAATTCCATGATCGCGGCGGTCATTTGCGCAACCCCGGCCGGAATTGGAACGTGCAGAGCTTTGCGGCCACTGATCGCCCCCACAAGATCGAGCAATTTTCTCAGCGAGATGTCTTCGCCGCCAAGAATGTAGCGATGCCCGGTTTGCCCGCGCTCCATGGCAAGAACCAAGCCGGCCGCGACATCGCGCACGTCGACCAAGTTTAAAATGAAATCAAGGTAGATTTGAATAGGTCGGCCAAGAAAATGCTGCAGCATCAAAATCGGCGGCGTGAGATTCCCATGGTGAGGTCCGATTGGCATTGTGGGATTGGCTATCACCACCGGGAATCCGGACGCAGCGGCTTGCAAAGCGCTTTGTTCGGCCAGCATCTTCGAACGTGTATAAGCCCCGGGCATTTCGTCGAGCGCGCCACAGATCTGCTCCGTAATGACTGAATCCGTACTTGAAGGATTGAAAAGAATGGATTCGGTCGAGCAGTGCACGAACCGCGGGACGCCACGCTTGCGCGCGGCGTCAATCACGACTTCCGTGCCCAGACAATTAACGGCATGAAAATCGGCCTTGTGTGCCGTCCACATGCCTGGCAGCGCGGCGAGGTGGTAAACCTCCTCGACATCGTCGAGCGCATCTCGCACCAGTGCCGGATCGAGTACCGAACCTTTGACATATTGCGCTCCAGCAGGAGCGAATGCCGGAGGGCGAAGATCGAGAATGCGCACGCGGCGATCTCGCGCGAGCAGTGCCACCAGGTGCTGTCCGATAAAACCGCTACCGCCCGTAACGAGCGTTTGAGTCACGGATGCTGGCCCATATCAGCCCGGCCTTCGCTCGGATAGAGCGGTGAGCCACGAGAGGTCTGCCCAGACGATTTCTGCAGAATAGCCGCAAGATCGGGCCGAAAGCCAAGCGCGATGAAAAGCTTTGCAAAAACGAACATTGGGCTCATGAGCATATGAATTGGATTGTCGAGCAGCGCAGGCTTGCGGCCTTCGAAGTATTGGTGTCCGACAATCTGCATGGCCCAGCCGATGACGATCAGCGCAATCGTGATGATCCAGACCCAGGCGACGCTCACCTGGCTGGCAATCAGTGCGGCGACGAAAAGAAGCGGAATAGCGATAACGACGATGGCCAATCCGAGCGCGACATCGAACGCGATCCAGAGCAGCAGCGCAGGTGTGACCAACAGGGTGGCCAGGTTGAGCTGCATACCGAATAGGGTCACGGGCACCAGGCTGAACGGTAGCACTGCCGCCACAAACAGAATTGGATTGCCGATAATGTGCATCAGGCAATTGCGTCCGTCGCGGTGATAGTCCGCGTAAACTGCGATCTGACGCCGGAAAAAATCACTCATGCTGCGCTCAAGATGACATTGGCGCCGCCTCCGGCGCAAAGTGAATCGGCGTATGTCCCGGTGCGACCGAGCAGCACCGCTGAGCCGATAAGCGTACAAATCAGAAGTTGCCCCATCATTCCCAGCACCGCCGGCTGATGCCGGGGCACTCTGACTTGGGATTGCGCTCAAGTCAAACGTCCTTCCGGGCTTGCTCGCCGCTGCAGAATGACGGCTCTTTGGTGCTTGGGGCCGACAAGCTGACCCGGGTTCAGGTCGACAAGCTGCGTTCCTCTCTCGCTGGCACGCCTTTTCAGGCCAATCGCGTGCTGGGCCGTGCTCGGCAGCATGTACGCCTTCGCAGGCCGCGCCGGCGTCGTGTCGGAAGAAACCAATCCAGCGCGCGGGATCGACAAGTTTCAAAGAAAGCCGTCGGGAGCGGTTCCCGCAATTTGAAGGGCTGACGACAAACGTCTCAATTGTTTGACCAGATGCGCCCTGCTAACGGAGGCAACGTTTTGCCTTCGAAAGACGGTTGCAAGAAAGCAGCATCCATCGGAATAGCGATCAGACGGCGATACTATTGCTAGATCGCGCGGTGCTTCACGTTTTAAACCAAGGGTATCGTTGCACCGGGGAGGCCAGTTTCGTACTGAAGAGTTGAATTCAAAACGGCTGCGTCACGCGCTGCGCGGCGATCACCGAAACCGGCGCAATAGATCTTCCGGAAGTTCGCTCCTGGTCATTTTGATTTGGACTCCTAGAATCAACGCGACGCTTGCTGCATCAACGATCTTCCCTTCGAAAACCCAGTCTAGAGCCTGCCGAAACGGAATCCGATGCCGATCGATATACTCATGCGAGTCAGGGTTAGGCCGCCCTTGGCGCAAACCCCACGCAATAAAGGCTGGCGCTCGTTCCGAGGTCATACCGGGCGAGGCCATCAAATCGAACAACTGTAACCAGTGCTCGGCTTGGTAACCGGTCTCTTCTTCAAGCTCTCGTTTCGCGGAAACAATAGGCGGAGCGTCGAGATCTCCGACTCCACGAACAGTTTCCCATGTGTAGCGACCGTGCGGATGCCGAAACTGGCCGACAATCGTCGTACAGCCTTCGTCATCAATAGGCAGGACCGTAACGCCATAATAGTGGCACCGAATAGCTGAATAGGGACGGATATCGCCACTCTTGTGAAGAAGCTGATCTTCCTCGGCTGCGTAGTATTTGCAGTCGTAAAATCGACGTGTGGACAGGACTTCACATGGATTACTGATGTCAGTCATTTCAGTGCTCGCCGCGCTCGCCCGTGGCATAATGACATGTTTGCGCCGCTGTTCGTGAGCGGATCCGATCATGCTAGATGCGCAAGAAAGCCTTCCGTGTATGCACCGGTCTCAATCCATCGTTTCAATTCATCACGCAAGACTCTCTCGATTTCGGCGCTCAGCGCGTTCCGTTGAATCATTGGTAAGGCTCTCGGAGTTGCAGTATACGAATGCCCGCTTCCAGGATCTGCGACTTCGGCTTCATCGAGACGTTGCATCGCCTCGATTTGTAGGCTGACGCTGGACGTTGATTTTGTCGCATTTTTTACAAACCGGGAAGGTCGTCCACGCGGGAAATTTCGTGCTCCAAGCCGACCAGGCATTCGAGAATCTGAAGGAAGCAGTTGCAACGCTTGGTCTATGCGACCTGCTGCAAATAACAATCTATGTTACCGACCCTCGATTTCGGGGCGAGCTTCGCTCGATCTCGATCAA
>CAWHYZ010000025.1:0-47167 GCA_963833605.1 uncultured Alphaproteobacteria bacterium | reverse complement strand
TTTGGCCGGCTGCCCAGTGCGTTGTCCCGTCAGAGCACGCGCGCGGCTTCCGCCACCGCGCCGAACAAATGATAGAGCGTACTCGCCGGGATCATCCCGACGATCGGTACGCAGGCATCGTCCACGTGGTCGATCCAGCCGGCGCGGATCGGCCGCCCGATGAATGTCTCATGGATACGCGCAAGTGCGCGCGCCGCCCGCTCGTCACAGCCGGGCCGTCCGCGCTCGCCTTCGACGATGTTCGCCTTGATGGATTCGGTGTGCGGCCAGCATCGCCGAAATGGCTTGAGCACCGTTCCCATTGCGTCGACTTCGTCGACGACGAAGCCCTGGGCATCCCAGCCATAGCGGTCCGCGTGATCGTAGAGCGCGCCGCAATAGAATTCGACATTGCGGCTGGCCGCGCCCGCAAAGCTGCGCAGCAGCCAGATCCATTCGTAGTGGTGGCCGGGTTCGGTCACCTGGCCGCGCGCGTCGGGCAGCGGGCGCAAATCCTCCGTCAGATACTCAGTGAGCGTACCGCGTGCTGGCTGAAAAAACCGGGCGGCGAACAAACCAAACAGCTCGGCGGCGCGTGCGAGGTACTTCGCGTCTGCGGTCGCCTGATGAAGAGCGATCAGCGCCTCGAACAGATGCATGTGCGGGTTTTGGCGGCGGATCGCGTCGCGCGCCGGCACGGCATCGAGATAGCCGCCATGTTCGGACGCGAGCGACTGGTCGAGGCAAGCGAGCGTGGCATCGGCCACCTTGAGCACCTCGGTGTCGCCAGTGAGGCGGTGATACCAGGCGAGGCCCAGCAGTGCGAAGGCATGGCCATAGAGATCGCGGGTCGCATCGGCGACGCTGCCGTCGGGAGCGACCGAGTGCACGAAACCGGGCCTGCCGTCGGGCCGATAGAACGACGCAATCATGTCGTCGACGCAACGGTCGGCGAGCGCGCGCGCGTCCGCGTGCGGATACCAGCCGAGCAAGCCGGCATGGCAGTAGACGTAAAGTTGGCGGCCCTGCACCATCAGGCGCTTGGGCACGTCGATGATCGGGCGCCCGGCAAGGTCGAGTCGCTCGTGGAAACCGCCGCGATCCCAGTCGACGCCGGCACTGCCCCAGAACGGCAGCGCGGTGTTTCTGATCCAGTCGAGCACAGGCGGCAGCGCTGCGCGCAGCAGCGGAAACGCGCCCGCGACGGTCTGGCCGTTCGGGATATCCGATGCCGAACGCGACCTTGCGCCGCAAGGCAGGTCTCGACGAAGGCCAGGAGATCACCGCCGCCGAAGCGAAAGCCCGCAATGCCGGCGGCATGCGCCGCCGCAATGTCGCTCTCCTTGTCGCCGATCAGGAAACTCGCGGCTTTGTCGAGATCGAGATCGGCGAGCGCGCGCAGGATCATGCCGGGTCCCGGTTTGCGGTCGATGTGGCTCTTGCGGAATTGTTCGACGCGTCCCTCCGGATGATAGGGACAATAGTAGAAGGCATCGACGATGGCGCCCTGCGCGGCGAGCTCATTGCGCATCCACGCGTGCAGGGCGAGCACGCTGTCCTCGCCATAGTGTCCGTGGGCGACGCCGGCCTGGTTGGTCACCACCACCACGCGGTAGCCAAGGGCGTTGAGGCGGCGGACGCTGGCGACCGCACCTGGCACCCATTCGATCTGCTCGGGCCGGTGCACGTAGCCGTGATCGACGTTGAGCACCCCGTCACGGTCGAGAAACACCGCGGGCCGTGGGTGTGTCATCAGCAAAAGAGATCCGCGCCGTCAGGCCGTCGGCACGCGCGAGCGGTAACCTGAGGGCAGCGTCCACTTCGTATAACGCAGCGCCTCGAGGTCGACCGCGATGCCGCCGCCCGCCGGGCCGCTGCGCGGAAACGCATCGGCGCCCGGCATCCCCTGCTTGCAATAGAGTTCGATCATGTTGCCGGAGGGGTCGCGGAAAAACATCAGCGCTTCGATCCCCTGCCGGGTCCACAAGTTCGAGCTTGGAATGCCGCAGCGCGACAGCCACGCCTTCATGCGCACCATCTCGTCCGCCTCGACGAAGAAGGCGATGTGCGGATACTCGGTCCTGGGCTGCAGGAATGTGCAGCCCTCGCTGCCGATCCCGATCTCGGCGCCGGCGATGACGAACAGCGCAAACGTCGGTGTATCGACCCGGATCTCGCCGCCCAGCACGTCCATGTAGAAGCGCTTGCCTTCGGCAACATCGCGGCACGGCAGGCTGCAATGGGCGAAAGCCGCGAGGGTTGGCGGGCCCGATACGACGGGCGTCGATTCCGCACTCATTGTCATGATGTGCCCGCTCCCCGGTTTGTAGCCCGCATGGAGCGCAGCGTAATGCGGGGTGGGTGGCCCCGGATTGCGCTGCGCTCCATCCGGGCTACGCCAATGGTGCGCCGCCTTAAGGCTCCAGCTCGGTATCCCAATAGAGATAGTCCAGCCAGCTGTCGTGCAGATAGTTGGGCGGGAACAGCCGGCCGTTGCGGTGCAGATGCTGCACCGAGGGCTGGAACGGCATCTGCGAGGGCCACATGCCGGCCTCCGACGGGATCATGTTGCCCTTCTTGAGATTGCAGATCGAGCAGGCGGCGACCACGTTGACCCAGGTGGTGTGGCCACCGCGCGAGCGCGGCACGATGTGGTCGAAGGTGAGGTCGTCGCGCGAGCCGCAATATTGGCAGGCGAACTTGTCGCGCAGGAACACGTTGAACCGGGTGAAGGCGGGATGGGTCGACGGCTTGACGAAGTTCTTGAGCGACACGACGCTCGGCAGCTTCATCTCGAAGCTCGGGCTGCGCACCGCCTTTTCGTAATGGGCGACGATGTTCACGCGCTCGAGAAACACCGCCTTGATGGTGTCCTGCCAGCACCAGAGCGAGAGCGGATAATAGCTCAGCGGGCGAAAGTCTGCATTCAAGACCAAAGCCGGCCAGGCGTTTGCCGATACGTGAGCGTTCAACGCGTACCTCTAGTACCTCGTAGGATGGGTTGAGCGCAGCGAAACCCATCGCAGCCGAACCACACTTGATGGGTTTCGCGCCGCTCAACCCATCCTACTCAGAGCGCCTACGGCGAACGTCGCACAGCCTTCGGTCGAATCGTCCCCAAACGCTGGGAACGGGCGGGAACTTTATACGCACACGTGACAGGATTGTGAACCCTCTGGAATGACTGAGTTTTAGCGCAAAAAGGGGGAGCGCAAGGGAGCTCGCCGGCCGGAACCCTGTCAACGTCGTCTGCGTTTTTGATCTGTGACCGCATGCAAGGAGATCGCGATGCGCAACCTCATTTGCAGACCGGTGCTGGTCGCGCTTGGCCTCGCGGCCGCCTGCAGCGCATGGGCCCAGTCGACATCGCCAAACCCCAAGGGTGCGCCCGACCAGAATGCGCCAAGCCAGTTCGATTCCCAGTCGCATCAGCGGGATCAGACCTTGAGCGAGCGGCTGGACCGGTCGGATGGCGTCATACGTCCGCCAAGCAACGTCGATCCTCAGATGCACGTGCCGCCGCCGCCAACCGGCGACAAGATGCCGATCGTACCGGCGCCCGCCGACCCGACCGTCAAGCCGAGATAGGCGTGCGAAATCGCCGGGCCAGAAATTCGCCGCCATGGCGCAGGCCCTCGCCATCGATACCGTGGCCGATTCCCGAGGAGAGGTGCCACTCGACCGGCACATCGAATTTGGCGAGGCCTTGCGCGGCGTGAAACAGGGCTTGCGCAGGGATCAGCTCGTCCTGATCGCCGTGGACCAGCAGGACCGGCGGGCGCGACTTGATTTCGGAGGCAACGGTTTCGGGTGGACCATCCTTCGGCAGCACCAGCATGCCCGAATAGCCCACAATGGCTGCGGGAGCGGTCGCGCGGCGCAAACCGATGTGCAGCGCCATCATGGTGCCCTGGCTGAAGCCGACCAGCGCGAGGGCGCCAGGCGGCAGTTTGTGGCGTGCCAGTTCGGCGTCGAGAAAGCGCTCCAGCGCCGGCGCCGCCTTGTTGACCCCGAGCCAGCGTTCATCCGGATTGCGGAAGGTGAGGGCAAACCACTGCCGGCCGACCGGCGCCTGCGCGCAGCGTTCAGGCGCGTGCGGGGATACGAACGCCGCGTCCGGCAGCAGCTGTTGCCAGGCGCGCCCGATTTCGATCAGGTCGTTGCCGTCGGCTCCATAGCCATGCAGGAAAACCACCAATTGGCGCGCCGCGCCGCGGCGCGGTTCGAGCCGTGGACCGTCAAGTTCGGCCATCGCTCCTCACATCTCGTTGGTTTCTCTTTAACCTGGTTCGTTTGCGTCACCTGCGCGGCGCGTTATGCCCCATCATGCAACCAGCCCTCCATGGATGCCCTGACCACGCGCGCACAAGGGCATCCATGCGAGCATGGGCATCATTGGCGAAGCTTCTGCAACTCGCATAGGCATGCCTGCGCCGTGGGCAGCTGATCTCTCACAAAATCTCTCATCCATGGGCATGAGATCGGTTGAAACATCAGCGCCGTCAGCAGCTTGCTCATGGATGAGGAAATCCGGCGCAATTCTCATCCATGCAGCCGATTCCCTCATCCATGGGGGCCTTTTCCTCATCCATGGTGACAAGGCCGCAAGGCCGGTAGGCGCCGGCGTCGTCCATGGATGCCATATGCACGCGCGCACAAGGGCATCCATGCGAGCATGGGCATGCCATGGCATTGACGGGGTGGAAATTCATGCGCCGCTGCTGCGCCAGCGCGGGCGCGGCCTCGCGCCCTTTGACGGCCCGATAGTAGGTCCACAGCAGGTAGGCTGCGGCCCCGCGGCGCGGGCGCCAGATCTCCGCCAGCGGTCCCATCTCCTTGGCGGTCGGTCTTTCGGGCAGCGCGAAGGCGAGCCGGACGGCCTCCTGCAGGGCAAGATCGCCGGCCGGCCAGGCGTCGGCATGGCCAAGGCAGAACAAGAGATAGATATCCGCAGTCCATGGCCCGACCCCGTGCAATTTGGTCAGCGCCGCATGTGCCGCATCGGCGGGCTGATCCGCGAGCGCGCCGAGATCGATCGCGCCTTTGTCGATTGCGCTTGCGATCGCCTTGAGGGTCTTGATCTTGGCAGCCGACAGTCCGATCCGCTGCAGCTTCGTCGTGCGGGCGCGGCGCACCGCGCCGGGATGCAGCGGATCGAACGCGGCGCTCAGCCGCCCCCAGATGGCGCCCGCGCTGGCGGTCGAGAGCTGCTGCGCAACGATGATCGACGCAAGCCCGGGAAAGCCACCCGCGCGCCGGCGCAGCGGGGGTTGTCCGGCCAATTCAAGCACTGGCGCCAGCCGTGGATCCGCGGTGATGAGCTCCGCGAGCGCGGCCTCGAGATCGGACTTGGTGTGGATGAAAAGGGTCATGCCTACAGAGGACAGAGGACGTACGACAGCGGACGGATAAAGATAAGAAGCAAGTGCCATTTGTCATCAGCCGTCCGTCCTGCGTGATCCGTCGTCCCACTCATGCCCGTCTTCCGCTTTGCACCGAGTCCGAACGGCTACCTGCATCTCGGCCACGCGCTCTCGGCACTCATGAATTCCGACCTGGCGCGTGCCGCCGGCGGACGCCTGCTGCTGCGGATCGAAGACATCGACATCGCGCGCTGTCGACCCGAATACGAAGCGGGGATCTACGAAGATCTGACATGGCTCGGGATCACCTGGGAGGAGCCGGTGCGGCGCCAGGCCGAGCACCTTGACGCGTACGCCGCAGCACTCGATCGCTTGCGCCGCGCCGGCTTGATCTATCCGAGCTTCGAGAGCCGCGGCGAAATTCTGCGCCTGGTTGCAGAGCGCGAAGCCCGCGGGCCGTGGCCGCGCGACCCGGACGGCACCCCGCTCTATCCGGGATCAGCGAGAGACCTGCCTGCGGACGAGCGAGTGCGTCGCATGGCGCTTGCTCCATATGCGTGGCGGCTTGACACGAGTGCGGCGGCCGCGCGGGCGGGGCCGCTGTTTTGGCGCGAGACCGGCGGGGGCGAGGGCGAGGTGCGCGCAACGCCACAGGTGTGGGGCGACGTCGTGCTGGCTCGCAAGGACACGCCCACGAGCTACCACCTCGCGGTCGTGGTGGACGACGCCCTACAGGGAGTAACGCATGTGGTGCGCGGACAGGACTTGTTCGCAGCCACGAGCATCCACCGGCTGCTGCAGGCGGTGCTGGACCTGCCCGTGCCGGTCTATCATCACCATCGGCTGGTGCTCGATGAGGACGGCCGCAAGCTTTCGAAATCGACCGATGCCACCTCGCTGCGCAGCTTGCGGGATCGCGGTGTGACCCCGGCGGACATCCGGCGGATGGTGGGGCTTGCTTAGAGCGTGTCCCGCAAAAGTGGCCACCGGTTTTGCGAAAAGGACAGCTCAAACAAACAGCGTGTCCCGCAAAAGTGGCACCGGTTTTGCGAAAAGGCTCAAACAAAACAGCGTGTCCCGCAAAAGTGGACACCGGTTTTGCGAAAAGGACAGGCTCAAACAAAACAGCGTGTCCCGCAAAAGTGGACACCGGTTTTGCGAAAAGGACAGGCTCAAACAAAACAGCGTGTCCCGCAAAAGTGGACACCGGTTTTGCGAAAAGGACACGCTCAAACAAAAGGATAGAGCGGGATGGTGATTTGAAGAAAAAGCATCCCGCTCTAGGCGAGGGAGGTCGAAGACGCCGCCCGCCTGTGGTCGCCGCGCCTGCTTCGTGGCATGGTGATTGCGGGTGGGGATCATGGCAAAGAATTCAACAGTTAAACCTGCGCGCAAGCGCACGCCTGCAGGCAAGGCGAAACGCCCAAAAAGCACCGCGCGGGATGGTCGCGCGCGCGCCTTCGAGCTGATGGTCGCGGGGTTTGCCCACGACGTGCGCACCCCGCTCACGGGGATTCTGGCCGCCGCCGAGTTGCTCGCCGCTTCCGATCTGGGCGACAACGAGCGGCGCTGGGTTGCCGCCGTGATCGGCAGCGCACGCCATCTGGAAGCCCTCACGACTCTGGTTGTCGACGCGGTGAAGGCCGGGCGCCATGGGCTCGCGTTGCGCCGCGACCCGTTCGACGCACGGCGAGCTTGCACAAGCAGCGGCCGCCAGCTTGGCGGCGCGCGCGCAAGGGGCCGGTTTGACGTCTCGCGTCGATCTGTCCGCCGACCTGCCGGCGCGGGCGATCGGTGACTCGGTGCGGCTGCGGGCTGCACTCGAAAACCTGATCGACAACGCCGTGAAGTTCACCCGCGAAGGCGAAGTGGCCCTCAACGTCACCATGCAACGCGCGCCCGGCGGTCGCACGCGACTGATCTTCGCGGTTACCGACAGCGGGATCGGGATGACGCGCAGCGAAAGGCAGGGACTGTTTCGGCCGTTCTCTCAAGCCAGTGAAAAAGTCGCCCGCCGTTTCGGAGGTGCCGGACTGGGGCTCGTTCTCGTGAAGCGGCTCGCCGAAGCGATGGGCGGCGATCTCACTGTGGTCAGCCGGCTGGGCGGCGGCAGTACGTTCCGACTTGCCGCGGTGGTGGACATTGCATGATCTCGAAAACCACAAACGTTGCGGACAAGATCTAGCGCGAATGGAAGCTCAGGCGGTCGCGGCGGACGGGACCTTGTCCTTCTGCTCCGCGGCGGTTTCGACCACGCGCAGGAGGTCCGTCATGATGCGGTTGAGTTCGAAATCCTTCGGCGTGTAGACCGCCGCCACGCCGGCCTCCTTCAGCGCGTCGGCATCGTCGGGCGGAATAATTCCGCCCACCACCACAGGGACCTCGTGTAATCCGGCCGCCTGCATGCGCTCGACTACGTCTTTGACCAGCGGCACATGGCTGCCCGAGAGGATCGAAAGTCCAACGACGTGCACCGCCTCGCTGCGCGCGGTTTCCACGATTTCGGCGGGGGTCAGGCGGATGCCCTCGTAGACCACGTCGATGCCGGCGTCACGTGCCCGCACGGCGATCTGCTCGGCGCCGTTGGAATGGCCGTCGAGACCGGGCTTGCCGACCAGGAATTTGAGGCGGCGGCCGAGTTTTTTGGACACCCGCTCGACATTGGCGCGCAGATCGTCAAGCCCTTGTGCGGAGTTGCGCACCGCGCGGCCGACGCCGGTCGGCGCCCGATACTGACCGAAAGCCTCGCGCAGCGCCGTGCCCCACTCGCCGGTGGTGACACCCGCCTTCGCGGCGGCGATCGACGGCGGCATGATGTTGCGACCATCGCGCGCCGCCGCTCGCAGGTCGCGCAGCGCGGCGGCGACGGCTGCCGAATCGCGGGCCGCGCGCCAGGCGTTGAGGCGCCCGATCTGTTGGGCTTCGACCTCGTGCGGCACCGTCAAAATGGCGTCCTCGCCTGTCGCCAGCGGAGACGGCTCGGTCTCAACGAAACGGTTGACGCCGACGACGGTTTGTTCGCCGCGCTCGATTGCCTCCAATCGGGCGGTGTTCGAATTCGACGAGCTGCGCCTTCATGTAGCCCATCTCGACCGCCGCGATGGCGCCGCCGAGCTTCTCGATGTGATCGAGCTCCTGTTTTGCTTCATGCTTGAGCGCTGCGACCTTCGTGGCGATCTCGGTCGAGCCGTCAAAGATGTCGCCGTAGTCGAGCAGGTCGGTTTCGTAGGCGAGGATCTGCTGCATGCGCAACGACCATTGCTGGTCGAATGGGCGCGGCAGACCGAGTGCCTCGTTCCAGGCCGGCAGCTGTACGGCGCGGGCGCGCGCCGATTTCGACAGCGTGACCGCCAGCATTTCGAGCAAAATACGATAGACATTGTTTTCCGGCTGCTGCTCGGTCAGGCCGAGCGAGTTCACCTGAACGCCATAGCGAAACAGCCGCTGCTTGGGATCATTGACGCCATAGCGCGTCGTCGTGATCTCGTCCCACAGTTCTGCAAATGCCCGCATTTTGCAGAGTTCGGTGACGAAACGCAGCCCGGCATTGACGAAGAACGAGATGCGGCCGACGACCTCGCCGAAATCCGCAACCGCGTCGGCGGCCTTCACGGTGTCGAGCACGGCGATCGCGGTTGCGAGTGCGTAGGCAAGTTCCTGGACCGGCGTCGCGCCCGCCTCCTGCAGGTGATACGAGCAGACATTCATCGGGTTCCACTTCGGCATCTCTTTGGTCGTGAACAGGATCACGTCCTTGGTGAGCCGCATGGACGGCGCCGGCGGGAACACGTAGGTGCCGCGCGAGAGGTACTCCTTGATGATGTCGTTCTGGGTCGTGCCCGTGAGCTTGGCGCGCGCCGCCCCTTGCTCGTCCGCAACCGCCGCGTAGAGGGCGAGCAGCCACGCGGCTGTCGCGTTGATCGTCATCGAGGTGTTCATCTCGGCGAGTGGAATGGCGTCGAACAGCGCCCGCATGTCTCCGAGATGCGAGATCGGCACGCCGACTTTCCCGACTTCGCCTTGGGCGAGCGGATGGTCGCTGTCGTAGCCGGTCTGGGTCGGCAGATCGAATGCAACCGAAAGGCCGGTCTGCCCCTTGGCGAGGTTCTTGCGGTAGAGCGCATTCGACTCGACCGCGGTGGAATGGCCCGCATAGGTGCGGAAGATCCACGGCCTGTCGCGCTTGATCGGCGTATCCCTGGCAGTCGTCATGGCGTGGTTCCGCCCGGCCAGCTGATTGTGCACTGCGGCAGGCCCGCTGGCAAATAAATCCGCGCCGATAGCCGTGTCGTGTTGCCACCAGGCGTCAACTGCGCCCGGCTCGTATCGAGGGGCTTATTGCGCCGCACAATGAAGTAGGGCAGACTATCTCTGCGGGGCTGCGTCCATCCCGCGAGGTCGTCCATGTCGATTGTGCAGCTTGCAACACCAGCCGCAGCGCCGGTGAAAGATCTGTACCAGATCGGAGAAATTCCTCCGCTCGGTCACGTGCCGGCGCAGATGCATGCGTGGGTGATCCGCAAGGAGCGCCACGGCCCGCCCGAGACCTCGATGCAGCTCGAAGTGGTGCCGACTTGGCCGATCGGGGAAGACGATGTGCTGGTTCACGTGATGGCCGGCGGCGTCAACTACAACGGCGTCTGGGCCGGGCTCGGCCAGCCAATCTCGCCGCACGACGTCCACAAGAGCCAGATTCACATCGCGGGTTCGGACGCGTCGGGTGTGGTGTGGGCCATCGGTAGGAAAGTGCGGCGCTGGAAGGTCGGCGACGAGGTCATCGTTCACTGCAATCAGGATGATGGTGACGACGAGGAGTGCAACGGCGGCGATCCGCTGCTCTCACCCTCACAGCGGATCTGGGGCTACGAGACGCCCGACGGCTCGTTCGCGCAGTTCTGCCGCGTGCAGTCGCGCCAGCTGATGCCCAAGCCGAAGCATCTCACCTGGGAGGAGGCGGCGTGTTACACGCTGACCTTGGCCACCGCCTACCGGATGCTGTTCGGTCATGCGCCGCACACCGTCAAGCCCGGCGACAACGTGCTGGTCTGGGGCGCCTCAGGTGGGCTCGGCGTTTTCGGTGTGCAGTTGTGTGCGGCCTCCGGTGCCAATGCGATCGGCATCATCTCGGACGAGAGCAAGCGCGACTACGTGCTCGGACTTGGCGCCAAGGGCGTTGTCAACCGAAAAGACTTCACATGCTGGGGCCAGATGCCCAAGGTGAACACCAAAGAATACAATGACTGGGTGAAGGAGGCGCGCCGGTTCGGCAAGGCGATCTGGGACATCACCAGCAAGCACGATGTCGACATCGTGTTCGAGCACCCGGGCGAGCAGACCTTTCCGGTCTCCTGCCTGGTGGTCAAGCGCGGCGGCATGGTGGTGTTTTGCGCCGGCACCTCGGGCTACAATCTCACGTTTGATGCGCGCTACGTCTGGATGCGCCAGAAACGCATCCAAGGTTCGCATTTCGCGCACCTCAAGCAGGCGTCGGCCGCCAACCAGTTCGTGCTCGACCGCCGCATCGACCCGTGCATGAGCGAGGTGCTGCCCTGGAGCCAAATTCCGCGCGCGCACCAGATGATGTGGAAGAACCAGCACAAGCCTGGAAACATGGCGGTGCTGGTCAACGCGCCGCGCGCAGGCCTGCGGAATTTGGAGGACACGCTGGAGACGGTGGGCGGCGGGTAGGATGGGTTGAGCGGATGCGAAACCCATCGTGCGATGACGCGCGGCATGGATGGTTTAGCTGGCGCTCTTACTTCCCTGACTTGCGCAGCTCCATGATGGCGTGGTTGAGCTCGCCCCCGTACACGAAGATCAGCGCCGTGAAGTAGAGAAACACCAGCGCGATCATTGCCGAGGAAAGTCCTGAATAATAGGTCACGTAGTTCTGCGCGAATTGCGCCAGGTAGCGCCCGAAGATCACGCCGCACAGGAGCCAAAGAACGAGCGTGGCGGCGATGCCGGGCAGGATTTCAACCAGACTGCGGCGGCCGGCCGGCAGCCACGCGTGTACCAGCACCAGCGCGATCACCAGCACCAGCGTTGCGATTGCGTAGCGCGCGACCGTGATCCGGCCTTCCAAGGGCGCCAGCCAGGACGCGTATTGGACCGCGGTCGCAAAGATCAGTGGACCGAGTACGATCAGAAAGCCGAGCGCGAGCAGCGCGGCGAGGGTGACCAGCACATAAACGATCGCTTCGAGTCTCAGTACGAGCCAATTGCGCGGGTCGACTACGCCATAGGCACGGTTGAGCCCGATACGCAGGCTTTCGACGCCACTCGACGCGAAATAGACCGCAAGGACGAGGTTGAGGGTCAGGAGCCCGCTTCGGTTCGTGGTCAGCACGGCGTGGACTTCTTCGCCGATTCGATCCGCGACTTCCTCCGGCCAGGTCTCAAACATCAGTCCGACCACATCATCGGCAACTTCCCTGATACCGAGGAAACCGGCGAGCGACCCGAGGACGATCAGGAACGGAAACAACGCCATCAGGGCGGAGAGCGCGATGTGGCTCGCCGTCGCCCAGCCATCGTCGGCGTTGAAGCGATAGAACGCTGCCAGCGGGACCCGATAGCTCATGACAATCAGCCGCACGATGGCCTCGGTCTTGCTTGGAATTTGCGGACGGTGATCGGCTCGGATCCGTTCGATGTCGCTCTTGTGCGCTGCAACACAACGGCGCAACATGGTCTCGCCGGTCTCGCCCGACGAGGGTCTCGATGCATTCTACCCATCCCGATCGTGGACGTCTCGATCTCCCTTGCCGGGGAGGCGACCGCGGCGTTGGAAGCGCTCCTGGCCGACGCCACCCGCAAGGTGCGCGCCCGCGTGGAACTTGACGGCCGTATCGTCGGCAAGCGGTTTGACAGCGAACAGCGCGCGACCCATGGGCTCGCCTGGCTCGCGACCTACGTCGAGGCCGTGCGCCAGCTGACGAGCTACGCGACGCGCATGACCGAGCGCGGCCGCTTTGGCCAGCTCGAGGAGTTGATCGTGCGGATCGGGCTCGGCGAATACCTTGCCCAGATCGCGGGCGGAATTCCCATGAGCCAGGGCGAGATGCTGCGGTTGTCCGACCTCGGTTTGAACACCGTCGATATGGCGGCTCGCTGGACTCCGGCGCTCGATCAGTTGATCGCTTCCGGCAACACGGCTGAAAATCGCGCCAGCCTCGTCGAGTTGATGTCGCAGCAGCCGGCCGTGACCGTCGGCGACTGCGGACTCGACGAGACCCTCGACGCCATCCGCGAGGAAATGCGCAAGTTCGCCGACAGCGAAGTCGTGCCGCACGCCCAGAGCTGGCATCGCACCAACAGCTACATTCCCTACGATACGATCGGCCAGATGGCCGAGCTCGGCGTCTTCAGTCTGACGCTGCCGGACGAGTATGGCGGCATGGGTCTCGGCAAGGAGTCCATGTGCGTCGTTTCCGAGGAACTCTCGCGCGGCTATATCGGCGTTGGCTCGCTTGGGACACGCTCCGAAATTGCGGCCGAGCTCATCCTCAACGGCGGCACCGAGGAGCAGAAGCGGTTTTGGCTGCCCAAGATTGCATCCGGCGAAATCCTTCCGACCGCAGTGTTCACCGAGCCGAATACCGGCTCCGATCTCGCCTCGCTCAAGACGCGCGCCGCCCGCATCGGCGACCAATACGTCGTGCACGGCAACAAAACCTGGATAACGCACCCGGTGCGCGCGGATCTGATGACGCTCCTGGTGCGCACCAACTCCAAGGAGCCGGGACATCGCGGCCTCTCCATGCTGCTAGCCGAAAAGCCGCGCGGCACCGACGCAAGCCCGTTTCCGGCACCTGGAATGTCGGGGACCGAGATCGAGGTGCTCGGCTATCGCGGCATGAAGGAATATGAGATCGCGTTCGATGGGTTTACGGTCAAGGCCGAAAACCTGCTTGGCGGGGTCGAGGGCCTCGGCTTCAAGCAACTGATGCAGACCTTCGAGGCGGCGCGCATCCAGACCGCCGCGCGCGCCATCGGGGTGGCGCAGGCCGCCATGGAGGAGGCGCTCAAATACGCCGACAGCCGCGTCCAGTTCGGCGAAAAGATCATCGCGTTCCCGCGCGTCTCGGACAAGATTGCCCTGATGGCAGTCGAGATCATGATCGCGCGCCAGATCACCTATTTTGCGGCGCGCGAAAAGGATAAAGGCCGGCGCTGCGATCTTGAAGCCGGCATGGCGAAGCTTCTGGCCGCCCGTGTCGCATGGGCATGCGCCGACAACGCGGTGCAGGTCCACGGCGGCAACGGCTTTGCGCTCGAATATCCGATCTCGCGCATCCTGTGCGACGCGCGCATCCTCAATATCTTTGAGGGCGCCGCCGAGATTCAGGCACAGGTGATCGCGCGAAGATTGCTTGACGGCAGCAATTGACGGGTGCCCAGCTCTCAGACTCCTGTTAACACGGCAAGCTTCATCACGGTATTCCAGTTGCGCGCCGTGCCACGGGTGGCGAGCTTTCGTTCCAGGAACACGTTGGTCAGGCGCGAACGCCCGATGCCGTTGGGGTAGACGATATAGGCCTGCCGGCCATGGCAGTGCACGCGTTCCGGACCGGTGATGGCGCTTCGCAGCTCATCGAGCGTGCGTTTGGTTGGTGTCGACTTCAAGACCGTCACGACGAGATGGCTGGGATTGCGCTTGGCTTCTTCGCGAAACGGATTGCGAGCGATGATGGATTTCCATTCTGACGCTGAGCGAATGAAGATGTCCGTGGGAAGGTTGAACTGCTGGGCTATCTTTAGTTCCAGAATGCGTTCCAGTGCGGAGCTTGTCTGCGGGCCGGCGTCGAACACCAGATTTCCGCTTTGGAGCAGCGAGCGCGGATTGCCAAAGCCGAGATTGCTCAAGAGATTGCGCAAATCGGCCATTGCCCCTGTGCGGCCGCCGACGTTGATGGCACGTAAAAGCGCAATGCGGATCATCGCCGTGGCAACAGCCCAAGTTCGTCGAGCGTGGTTCTGATCGCAGTGTCGAACGGCGTGTGCGGCACGGTTCTGATCGTCGTTCGCAGCTTGCGGCCGTCAATGCGGTGCGGCACCTCCCATAAATACGAAATCTCCGCGAGCTCTCGAAACGTAGGAACCAGCGGTCCGAGCAGGCGCAGCAGCCACCACGGCATTCGCTCAACTTTCAAATCACGGCGAAGCGCCCGCATGATCGCGCCGACAAATTCCGCGCCGGTGACCGCGTGGCCGGGAAATCCAAAGGTTTCGAACGTGTCGAACTGCGCGCGCGCTTCAACCAGCGGTACCAGGGCCGCCGCGAGATCCGGCACGTAGGCCCACTCGTGCACCACATCGAGCGGCCCCGGATAGGTGAGGCGGCCTTGGCCGACATAGCGGGTGATCACGCGGTCGAACCAAGCTCCGTGGCCGTCGCCGCCATAGAAATCACCGGCGCGCAGGATGATGGTGTGGATGCCTGAGTCGCGCAGGCGCGCTTCGAGCGCTGCGCGCAACGCTCCCTTGCGCGAAGAAGGCTGCGCCGCGGTGCGCTCGTCGAGCTCCTCCGGCATGGCCGCCCCGAAATTGTAGAGGTTGCCCGGCAGCACCAGCGTCGCGCCCGATGCGCGTGCGGCTGCGATCGCTGCCTCCGCCAGGACCGGTACCAGGGTTGGCCATTGCGTGTAGGGCGGATTGAGGGCGTGCAGGATCACGTCCATGCCATGCGCCGCTTCGGCGACCGACTCGGCATCGCGCGCATCGACCTCGACGATCTCCGTGCCCGGCGCGGCGCGGCCGGCGGAACTGCCGCGCACAAGACTTGCGACTTGCCATCCGGAGTTGCGAAAGGCTTCGGCTGCCGCCCGCCCGATGCGGCCGGCGGCGCCCAGCACGAGAATCCGTCCGGTCATTGCTCGCTCAGATCATGGCTTCTGTCGGCGGCCTTGTAACACGCCAAAACGCCGATGGCCGGTATCCGGGAGCAGTGCTACAACGCCGGCAATGGCGACGTTTCTATCTACCTTCATCGTGCCGATTGCGATCGGCGCCGTTGCGGTTGTGCTGCTGCTCGGCTTGGCCAACATGATGCGCGGTGGTTCGCCCAATACCTCGCAGAAACTGATGCGGCTGCGCGTGCTGCTGCAATTCGTCGCCATTGTCATCATCATGTTGACGATCTGGGTCATGGGACGCTGACCATGGTGGTCCTCAATCGCATCTACACCCGCACCGGAGACGACGGTACCACGTCGCTCGGCAACAACGAGCGACGCAAGAAATATGATCTGCGCGTCGAGGCCTACGGGACGCTTGACGAGGTCAATGCGGTCCTCGGTCTCGTGCGGCTGCATGTTGCTGGCGATACGGCGCTCGATGATCCTCTGGGGCGCGTCCAGAACGACCTTTTCGATGTGGAGGCCGATCTCTGCCTGTCAGAAAAAGGGCCGGGCGGGGCGCGCCTGACGGTGACCGACGCGCAGGTCGTCTGGCTCGAGCAGGAGATCGATCGCCTCAACGCCGACCTCATGCCGCTGCGCTCATTCGTGCTGCCCGGTGGAACCCCGGCGGCCGCCTATCTGCATCTGGCCCGCACTGTGTGCCGGCGCGCCGAGCGCATCATGGTCGAACTTGCCGACCAACCCGGCGAGACGGTATCCGCCCCTTCGCTCAAATACGTCAACCGGCTATCGGATTTCCTGTTCGTCGCCGGACGCTACGCCAACCACAAGGGGGCGAGCGACGTGCTTTGGGTGCCGGGGCAGAACCGGTAGGGCAGGGCGCCGCGCTGAATTGCTGCGGCGCAATACGTTGACACGTGCTCGGCCCCGCCAGTAGGTTGCCCCGAAATTGCAGTGACGATGCCGGTGCCGGACAACGGTCGCTCCCACTCAGGTTCAGGGCTCATGAAAATCCTCGTCCCGGTCAAAAGGGTGGTCGACTACAACGTCAAAATCCGCGTCAAGGCCGACGGCAGTGGCGTGGAACTCGCCAATGTCAAAATGTCCATGAACCCATTTGACGAGATCGCCGTCGAGGAGGCGATCCGGCTCAAGGAGGCCGGGAAAGCAACTGAAATCGTTGCGGTTTCGATCGGCCCCCAACAGGCGTCCGAAACCATTCGCACCGCGCTCGCCATGGGGGCTGACCGCGGTATTCTGGTCAAGACCGACGCGCAGGTCGAACCGCTCGCAGTGGCCAAAATCCTCAGGGCGCTGGTCGAGTCCGAAAAGCCTGGCCTCGTTATTTTGGGCAAGCAAGCCATTGATGATGACAGCAACCAGACCGGCCAGATGTTGGCCGCGCTCTTGGGTTGGCCGCAGGGCACTTTCGCCTCCAAGGTCGCCATCGACGGCGATTTTATTTCGGTGACCCGCGAGGTCGACGGCGGCTTGCAGACCGTGAAGCTCAAAAGCCCGGCGATCGTAACCACCGATCTGCGGCTCAACGAGCCCCGCTATGCCTCGCTACCCAACATCATGAAGGCGAAGAAAAAGCCGATCGATGAGAAAGCGCCGGCGGATATCGGCGTCGACATCGCGCCGCGCCTCGCCGTGCTCAAGACCGTGGATCCTCCCGGACGCAAGGCTGGTGTCAAAGTCGCCTCGGTCGCCGAACTTGTCGCCAAGCTCAAGAATGAGGCCGGCGTCCTATGACGACCCTGTTGGTTGCCGAGCACGACAACAAGAGCCTCAAAGATGCGACCAACAAGGCGCTCACCGCAGCAAGCGCGCTAGGCGGAGACGTACATGTGCTGGTCGCCGGCCGGGATTGCCGCGCGGTCGCCGAGGCCGCCGCCAAGCTCAAGGGAGTCGCTAAGGTTTTGCTCGCAGATGCCGAGCCCTACGCGCACATGCTGGCGGAACCGGTGGCCGCGCTGATCGTGTCGCTGGCGCCCGGCTATGACGCGATCGTCGCTCCCGCCACGACCACCGGCAAGAATTTCATGCCGCGGGTCGCGGCGTTGCTCGACGTGATGCAGATTTCCGACATTGTGAAGGTGCTCGCGCCCGATACGTTCGAGCGGCTGATCTACGCCGGCAATGCGGTCCAGACAGTGAAGTCCAAGGACGCGAAGAAAGTCATCACGGTGCGCACCTCGACCTTCCAGGCGACCGGCGAGGGCGGTGCGGCGCCGATTGAGGCGGCTGCGCCGGTGGCCGATCCGGCGATCTCAAGCTTTGTTGGCGAGGAGCTGTCGAAGTCGGAGCGTCCCGAACTGACCTCAGCCCGCATCATCATCTCAGGCGGCAGAGCGATGCAATCGCGCGAGAACTTCAGCAAGTATATCGAGCCGGTTGCGGATAAGCTCGGCGCTGCCGTCGGCGCTTCGCGTGCCGCTGTCGATGCCGGCTACGCGCCCAACGATTGGCAGGTCGGCCAGACTGGAAAGGTTGTGGCGCCGGATCTCTACATCGCGGTCGGCATATCTGGCGCCATCCAGCACTTGGCCGGGATGAAGGACTCCAAGGTGATTGTCGCCATCAATAAGGATGAAGAGGCGCCGATCTTCCAGGTCGCCGACTATGGGCTCGTCGCCGATCTCTACAAGGCCTTGCCGGAACTGACCGAAGAACTCGCCAAGGCGAAGAGTTGAATTCCGTTAAACTATCGCCTCGTCCTGCGTTAAGCTAATAGCAAGGGCGGGCCAAGATACTGGCAGGCACCGCAGAAATCATGCCGCACGAAATTCGCAAGGTCGGGGTTATCGGCGCCGGGCAAATGGGGTCCGGGATTGCGCATGTGTGCGCGCTCGCCGGCCTTGAGGTCGCGCTCAACGATGTCTCCGAGGATCGCATCAAGGCCGGGCTTGCCACGATCAACGGCAACATGGCGCGGCAGGTGAGCCGGCAGCGCATTACCGAAGAGCAACGCCAGGCAGGGCTCACGCACATCAAGCCGGCAGCGAGCTTCGATCAATTCTCCGACTGCGACATCGTAATCGAGGCGGTGACGGAGAATGAGGACGTCAAGCGCAAGACCTTCGCGCAGCTTTGCCCGGTCCTCAAACCCGGCACCCTGATCGGCTCCAACACGTCCTCGATTTCGATCACCCGACTTGCCGCCGCCACAGACCGGCCGGAGAAATTCATCGGCATCCATTTCATGAACCCCGTGCCGGTGATGGAACTCGTCGAGCTTATCCGAGGCATTGCCACCGACGACGCGACCTTCGAAGCCACCAAGGCGTTTGTCGCCAAGCTCGGCAAGAAGTCGGCGGTCGCAGAGGACTTCCCGGCCTTCATCGTCAACCGCATCCTGCTGCCGATGATCAACGAGGCGATCTACACGCTCTACGAGGGTGTCGGCACAGTTGAGGGGATCGACGTTGCCATGCGGCTCGGCGCCCATCATCCGATGGGCCCACTCGAGCTCGCGGATTTCATCGGGCTTGATACCTGCCTCTCCGTCATGCAGGTGCTGCACGAGGGTTTGGCCGACTCCAAATACCGGCCATGCCCGCTGCTGGTCAAATACGTTGAGGCCGGCTGGCTCGGCCGCAAGACCCAGCGTGGCTTCTACGACTACCGCGGCGAAAAGCCCGTTCCTACCCGGTAGCTGCCCGTCAGCTTCCGAGCGCCCGCTGCACCAATTTGATGGCGTCATCGCTCGCCCATTCGGCGGGACCGGCCAGCGTTGCGATCTCACAGCCGGCCGGATCGACCAGCAGCGTGGTTGGCATTCCGAACGCCTTGCCGATCAGCTTGAGGTCCTTGAACAGCTTAAAACTCGGATCGGCGTAGTAGGCGAGCCCGTCGATACCGACTTCCCGCAACCATGCCTTGGGCTTGTCCGGGTCGCGGGTGTCAATGTTGACGGCCACCACTTCGAAGTCCTTGCCGCCGAGTCTTTGCTGCAACGCCTGCAGTGCAGGCATTTCCTTGCGGCACGGCACACACCACGTAGCCCACAGGTTGAGCAGGACCGTACGCCCGCGCCAGTCGGCGAGCGACCTGGGCTCACCCGCGGCATCAGTGAATGTGAGCGGTGGCAATACGCGCGGCTCACTTGCGACCTGCAAGGCGGCGATTTCCCCGTGCACCAGCGGCGCGATCTGTTTGGCCTTGGCCAGTGCCGGGCCGCAAGCGGCATCGGCCGGATTGCGTAGCGACGTAATAATCCCGTATATCGCGGCCAGCACCGCAAGCACCGCCACTGTAATCAGAACTGGCCTCAGCGATCGCCAGCTAGGCGGCGTGGCGGTCGGCGGCGATTTTGTCTCGGTCGTCATCGGATTAGGAACGTGCAGAATCCTCAAGGCTCGTCATGAGCAACAAAATGTGGGGCGGACGTTTTGGCGCAAGCCCCGACGCCGTCATGGCCGACATCAACGTCTCGATCGACGTTGACCGCAAGCTCTACCGCCAGGATGTCGCGGCGAGCAAGGCTCACGCCACAATGTTGGCCAAGCGCGGCATCATCTCGGCGCAGGATGCAAAAGCGATCGTTCACGGTCTAGACACGATCCTGTCAGAGATCGAAGCGGGCAAGTTTCGCTTCAAACGTGCGCTCGAAGATATCCATATGAACGTGGAAGCGCGGCTGACCGAGTTGATAGGGCCGGCAGCCGGACGGTTGCACACCGCGCGCTCGCGCAATGATCAGGTAGCTACCGATTTCCGCCTCTGGGTGCGCGATGCCATCGACGCGATCGACGCGCAGCTTCGAAACTATGAGCGCGCGCTCGCCGAGAAGGCGCTCGTCCATGCGGCGACCGTCATGCCAGGATTGACCCACCTGCAGACCGCGCAACCGGTCACTTTCGGCCATCATCTTTTGGCCTACCTCGAGATGGCGGCGCGCGACCGCGGCCGTTTTGCCGATGCGCGCCGCAGGCTCAACGAATCGCCGCTCGGCGCGGGAGCACTCGCAGGTACGTCGTTTCCGGTCGATCGGGCGATGGTCGCGACCGCGCTCGGTTTTGATCGCCCGGCCGCCAACTCCCTCGACGCTGTTGCGGATCGCGACTTCGTCCTGGAGACGCTCGCCGCAGCTGCCATCACATCGGTGCATTTGTCACGCCTGGCCGAGGAGATCGTGCTCTGGACCTCGCCTCTGGTCGGATTGGCGAGGCTCTCCGACAAGTTCACCACCGGCTCCTCCATGATGCCGCAGAAGCGCAATCCCGATGCTGCCGAATTGGTGCGCGCCAAGGCCGGCCGCATGATCGGTGCGCTCGCCGCACTGCTGATCGTGATGAAGGGACTGCCGCTCGCCTACCAGAAGGACATGCAGGAGGATAAAGAGGGTACCATCGAAGCGCTGGGCGCGCTCTCGCTGTGCCTCGCCGCCATGGCCGGCATGATTGCGGACTTGCGGCCTGACGAGGCGCGCATGAAGGCAGCCGCGGGCGATGGTTTTGCGACCGCCACTGACCTCGCAGATTGGCTCACGCGCGTCCTCAGGATGCCGTTTCGCGAGGCGCACCATATTACCGGGCGGATCGTGGCAAGGGCCGAGAAGACCGGTGTGTCGCTCGACAAGCTCCCGCTCGCCGAGATGCAGCGTGTCGAGCCGCGCATCACCAAGGACGTCTTCAAGGTCCTCTCGGTCGACCAATCGGTCCGCAGTCGCACCAGCTATGGAGGCACGGCGCCGGCCAATGTCGCCCGGGAGGCCAAAAAATGGCTGAAACGGCTTGGCAAGGTTCCCGGGGTGAGAATGCCTTGTTGTGGCCGTGCCACGGTGCAAGCTTGTTGCGACGACCGTGAGGCGGTTCGGTTGGCGGGCATCTTCGTTCTGCTATGGTGCCGGCAAGTTGAGGAGATTTGAGCGTGTTTGGACTGCGCGGCCGCGCTTGCTTGCGTCTCGGGCTTGTCCTGGTGCTGCTCGGTGCCGGGTTCGCGCTATCCGCTTGCGGTCGCAAGGGCGCGCTCGAAGCGCCGCCCTCGGCCGCGCTGCCGCCGCAGGCTCAGGCCCAGCCGCAGTCCGGCCCTCAGCCGCCACCCGATCCAAGCCTCGCCGCCGTCCTCCCGGAACCCGCGCCTGCGCCGCCGCCGTCGCCCTCGCTCGCAGCGCCCCCGCGCCAAAGCTCGACGCCGCTCGACTGGCTGCTGAACTAGCGCGAGCCCACCGATGCATCATTTCGCTTACCGCAACGGCGTGATGCACGCCGAGGCGGTTGATCTGGTCGATCTGGCCGCCAGCGTCGGCACGCCGTTTTACTGCTATTCGACGGCCACGCTCGTTCGCCATTACAAGGTTTTCGCCGAGGCGTTTGCCGACGTGCGTGCGCTCGTCTGTTACGCCATGAAGGCGAACTCCAATCAGGCCGTGATCGCGACCCTGGCGCAGCTCGGTGCCGGCGCCGACGTTGTTTCCGGAGGCGAGCTCAAGCGCGCGCTGACAGCCGGCGTTCCACCGGACCGAATCATGTTTTCCGGCGTCGGCAAAACCGTGCCGGAGCTCGCCGCCGCAATCGATGCCGGCATCCTGTGTGTCAACGTCGAGTCGGAGGCCGAGCTTGCGCTTTTGTCCGCAATCGCTTCTGGCAAGGGGCGCTCCGTCAACGTTTCGCTGCGGGTCAATCCGGACGTTGATCCCAAAACTCACGCCAAGATTGCGACCGGCAAGGCCGAGAACAAATTCGGCATCCCGATCAGCCGGGCTCGCGACGTTTATGCGCACGCCGCCAAGATGCCGGGCCTGCGTGTGACCGGCGTCGATATGCACATCGGTAGCCAGATCACTGAACTGTCGCCGTTCGACGATGCGTTCGCGCTGCTGTCCGATTTCGTGCGGGCTTTGCGCGTCGATGGCCATCGCATCGAGCATGTCGATCTCGGCGGTGGCCTCGGCATTCCGTATCGCGAGGACAATGATCCGCCGCCGCTCCCGGACGACTACGCGGTGGTGGTCAAGCGCGCTACCCGCGATCTCGATTGCATGCTGATTTTCGAGCCGGGCCGGTTGATCGTCGGCAACGCCGGCATTTTGGTAACGCGGGTGCTCTACGTGAAGCGCGGCGAAGCCAAGACCTTCGTGATCGTCGACGCGGCCATGAACGACCTCATCCGTCCGACGCTCTACGACGCACACCACGACGTACGGCCCGTGGTCGAGCGACCCGGCATTGCCCGCCTCGTCGCCGACGTTGTTGGACCGGTCTGCGAGTCCGGCGATTTTCTCGCGCTCGATCGCGAGCTTCCGGAGCCTGCGCCGGGTGATCTTTTGGCTATCATGACTGCTGGTGCCTATGGGGCTGTGCAGGCCGGTACCTACAACACGCGCGCCCTCGTTCCCGAGGTCCTGGTAAAGGAATCGCAGTGGGCTTTGGTGCGGCCGCGCGTCGAGGTCGACCAATTGATTGCGCTCGACCGCCTGCCACCTTGGATATGACCGCAAAGCGGCCTCATTGTGCCCTTTGAAAGGATACGACCGGACGGTGTATATTCCGGGCTGTCCGACCAGCGATCGGGAGTTTGAGTGTTGCGTTGCGTCCATTGCGGAGAACCGGCGGGGCTCTTGCGCCGGGAGCACCCGGCTTGTCGCGAGCGTCATGATAGCGCGGTCGCGCAATTTCCCGGATTCTTTGTGAAATACCTCACGAGCCCGATGCCGCCGGAGAAATTTCGTGCATTGGCCGAGGAGGTCGCGGCCGGGGCCTATATTCGCGGCGATGAATTCAAGAAGGTCTGCGCCGGCGGAATCACCGCCATGATAGACGCGGCGACCACCGCCGGTGAACTGAAGCCGGACGACGACGCCCATATCGCGACCCTCGCGGAGATTTTCGGCATTGACGTGCACGGCCTCAAGGACGCCGGCTCACGGCTTGCCAAGGCGTCGGTGTTGCGCGCCCTTAAGGCCGGGAAGCTGCCAACCGAGGCTGGCCTTGATGGGCCGGCAATGCTCAATCTCGAGCGCGATGAATCCGTGGTGTGGGTGTTCAACAAGGTCGCTTGCTACTCGCTCGCGCGCGGCGACAAACCGGCGACCCATAGCCAGCATGTCGGCCGCTCCGGTCTGACCATGCGTATGAATGGGTTCAAGGCAGTTGCGACCGAGCCGGTCTCCGGCCCTCGCGCCGAAAGTGCTGAGAAAACCAAATCTGGCGGCCGAGGAGCGTCGCGAAACGAGGAGCCGACGCAGGGATTGGCGCTCGACGGGACCGGTGACCTCGTGCTCACCAGCAAACATCTGTGTTTTCTATCCGACAGCACCGCCCTGAAGATTCCATTGCAGGCGATCGTTGCCGTCGTTCCGCACGCCGATGGGCTGCGCGTGATGCGTGACGAGCGAAGCGGTAGGCCGCAGACCTTCGTGGTCGACGATCCATCATTTGCCGCAACCGCCATCACACTGCTCAACCGGCTGTGACCCCTTCCGGTGCCGGGGGCTGGCATGACGACGCGGCGGGAGCGGAGCACCGTCCGGAACTGCGACGCGGGCGCGGATTGTCCCGCGGGGTCGCATTTCCGCCCTCGCTGGATGGCAGGCTTGCGTTCCCGTGGTATAGATGTTGCATTGCGCTATCGCGATGCGCGAATCGGAGACTCTGGTGACCTCGCCTGCGAGTAGCGACCCTCGTTCGCCGCTGGCCCGGGCGCTGACGCAAGCCCGCTGGACGGTATTCTGGGAGCGGCTGTGGCCGGCGCTCGCCGCCATAGCGACCGTGGTTGGGCTGTTTCTAGCAGTATCCTGGCTCGGACTTTGGCTGTGGCTGCCGCCGCTCGGCCGCGCGATCGGCCTCTTCGGATTCGCGGTTCTCACCGCGGCGGCGACCGCCCCGCTGTTGTTCTTGCGATTTCCCTCGCAATCCGATGGCCTGCGCCGGCTGGACCGCGCGAGTGGAATTGCGCATCGGCCGGCGACGTCGCTCGCCGACGCAATTGCGACTCCGCGTGACGATCCATGGTCGCTCGCGTTGTGGCGCGCCCATGTCGAGCGCGCCCTGCGGTCCGCGCGCGCCCTGCGGCCCGGCCTTCCGACGCCGCGGCTCGCGACCCGCGATCCGATGGCGCTGCGTGCACTCGTTCTCTTTCTGGTGGTCGTGACCTTTATCGCAGCAGGCGGCGACCGCGGTCGCCGTATCGCTGCAGCCTTCGATTGGCAGGGCGTGGTTGCCCCGAAGAATTTCCGCCTAGACGCTTGGGTGTCACCGCCTGCCTACACGTTGAAGCCGCCGATTATTCTTCCGGGCGTGCGCCCCGGGGAGACCCAGCAGGCGCAGGCGAGCGCAATCGCAGTGCCAGCCGGAAGCGTCCTGGTCGTACGCGCGAGCGGCAACGTCAATCTTGATGTCGTCACCAGCGGCGGCCTTGCGCCGACCAATCTCAATGCGGTGCCGCAATTGCCGGCTGGCACCGAAGAGCGCCGTTTCACCATCAGCGAGAGCGGCAACGCGAACGTGCGCGGGGTCGTTGGCCATGACCTTGCCTGGGCGTTTACGGCTATTCCCGACCGAGCGCCGACAATCGAGCTTACGAAAGATCCGGAACCGCAGGCGCGTGGCGGTCTGCAGCTCACTTACCGCGTTGATGACGACTACGGCGTCGTCGATGCGCAGGCCAAGTTCGCCTTGAAGCCGGCGCGCCCCAACGGGGATGTGCCGCACGCCCTCTACGGACCTCCGGACGCGGCCCTCCTGCTGGCGCAGCAGCACATGAAAAGCGGGGTAAGTCAGACCATCCGCGATTTCAGCGACCATCCCTGGGCCGGTGCCGACGTCACCATGACGCTCGTCGCCCGCGATGAGGCTGGCAACGAGGGCCGCAGCCAGCCGACCGACCTGCGCCTACCGCAGCGGATGTTCGTCAAGCCCCTCGCTAAGGCGCTGATCGAGGAGCGGCGCGTGCTCGCGCTCGATGCCAACGCCCGTGACCGCGTGCTGATCGCACTCGACGCGCTTGCGATCGCGCCCGAGCGGTTCATCCCGGAACCCAGCATCTATCTTGGGCTCCGCGCGATCTACTGGAACTTGGCGCAGGCGAAGAATGACGACGATCTGCGCGGTGTTGTGGCGCGGTTGTGGTCGATGGCAACTCAGATCGAGGACGGCAATGTGTCCGACGCGGAACTCGCTCTCCGCCAGGCGCAGGACGCGTTGCGCGAGGCGCTCGAGCGCGGCGCCAACGACGAGGAGATCAAACGCCTCACGGAGCAACTGCGGGCTGCGCTCGACAAGTTCCTACAGGCACTGGCCGAGGAAATCCGCAAGCATCCGGAATTGGCGCGGCGCGCCGATCCTAACGGGCGATATCTTCGCTCGCAGGATCTAAAGAATATGATCGACCGTCTGGAGCAGATGGCGCGCAGCGGCGCCAAGGACGCGGCCCGGCAATTGCTCGATCAACTTCAGCAGATGCTGGAGAATCTGCAGATGGCGCGCCCCGGCCAAGGCATGGACGGTGACATGGACGACGACATGATGTCCATGCTCGATGATCTTGGCAAAATGCTGCGCGACCAACAACAATTGCGCGATCGTACTTTCAAGCAAGGCCAGGACCAGCGCCGACAGCGTGGCCAGCGTGGCCAACAGGGCGATCGGGGTCAGCAGAACGACCAGATGGGCGAGCTGCGTCAGAACCAACAGGCGTTGCGTGAGCAGTTGAAAAAACTGCTCGATGAAATGAAACGGCGCGGCCTCAACTCGGGCCAGAAAGGCGATCAGGGGGGCGATCTCGACGAGCTTGGCCGTGCTGGCGATGCCATGGGCGAAGCCGAAAGCGCGCTCGGCGATGGCAACCCGGATAATGCGGTCGACGCCCAGGGCCGCGCAATCGAATCCATGCGCCGCGGCGCGCAGGCGCTGGCGCAGGCGTTGCAGCAGCAGGGCTTTGCGTTTGGGCCCGGTCCTGGCGGGCAGCCCGGCCGTGGCCAGCAGCGCGCCAACCAGGATACGGATCCGCTCGGGCGACCGATGCGTCACAACAGCATGCGCGATGATGGCGGCGACGTGAAGGTGCCAGGCGAGATCGATGTGCAGCGCGCCCGTCGCATCCTGGAAGAGCTGCGCCGCCGCTTCGGCGACACAACGCGCCCGCAGATCGAACTCGATTACATCGAGCGACTGCTGAAGGATTATTGAGCCGGGGGCGACGGCTCCTGCCTGCGGACGCCGCGCAATCGAAGCGTCCCTCGTGCGACGACCGTTTCGAGGTCGGGGTAACTAGTCTAGCTCCCTGAAATGAGCTTTCAACAACCTCTCGCCGCCAGGAGCACGGTCGAGCGGTTCTCCCGTGTCACTGCTGGTCCGGTGCCCATTGCCCGCATCACCGCTGAGGGGCAGCCGCCGTCGGCGAGCCGCGAAGCTGTTCCACTACCTCACGATATCCGTGATGAGCAGGATAGAGGCGGGCCGCCTCATTGGCGTATTCAAGCGCGGTGGCGAGGCGTCCGCGCGACCGAGCGAGTTGCGCTGCTTGAAAAAAGCCCTCGGCAAAATCCGGCGCACCCGTGACCAGCGCCGTCAGGCAGCGCTCGGCTTCCTCCCAGCCCGAACTCGCCGATGGACATCGCCGCCATGCCGCGTTCATAGACTTCCATTTTGGTTTTGAAGGCGTTGTTGAGCACGACGAAATCGGGATCACCGATCAACCGGCTTTCGTCGAGATACGTTCGGAAGATGGGCCCCAGCACTTCGGCAGCGGCTTCATTCTGCTCCGCGCTGTACATGCCGGTGTAGAGCTTGTTGATGTGCAGGTTCATGCAGGTATTGCAAAACGGATGATCATACTTTGCAGCCTCAACACGCGCGCGCGAGGCGCCGATAAAATCATCGATGATGATCTTGTCTCGGGCATATGTCGCGCAGCATAGCGAAACGGACCCGTCATAGTTGATGGTGGTCCGTTTCTGCCGGAACTGACAATCCGTGGTTGCCGGTCCTGCCTCGCGCAGCACAGCCAGGAGGTCCGGGATGCGTAGCACCAAGTTGGTACGAAGCTCGGGGTCGATGTCAGTCGTCTCGCTTTGTGTCATGGATACGAGCTTCTCGGCCGGCATCAGCGAAGCCAACACTGGAGCAAACAGAAAGCCGAGCTCATCACACAGACTGCGCGCCGCAAGAAAGTCATCGGGGAAATTACCGCGATAGATGTGATAGCCAGCCTGGACGATCGTTCGGGATCCATATTGGTCAAGGAGATCGCGAACGCGATACATGTTTGCCTTCAAGGCAAATAAACTGCCGCCGCGATGGGTGATGCGGTAGTTCGTGGCGTGCATTCCGGAAAACGATATTCGCAAATAGTCGGGCTCAGCCTTGATTACATTCTGCAAATCAGGAAAGACGTTGAGATTGCTTGATAGGCCGACTCCAAAGTCCGCTTCCTTCGCGAGCCTGACAAGGGTGGATAGGTTGGGATGGAGGCTTGGTTCGCCCCAATTGTAGAGGTCGATGAAAAGCCTCGGGTGGTGGCCGTGCTCGGACCGGATCTTAGTCAGCACTTTTTCAAACGTCGCGACCGACATCAGCCCTTTGGCAAGCTGAGGAGACGAATTGCCAACCGCACAGGAGGGACAACGCAGGTTGCAGGTTCCGACAACATCGATGAAAAAGTAATGACTCGCCGTCTGGGCGATCTGCAGTCGGCGTGCAAGCCGATGCTGGAGCCCAAGATCGATCGGCGGAAGCTGGACGGGCGCGCTATCCGACGCCGGTGATTGCCGGCGCTCCGCAGCGGCGGCTTGAGCAGTGTCAGCGTCTGCCTGCAATTGTCGTGCACGCGCCGCCCAACGATCGCGGTCATCCGCCGTCGTCTCAAAGGCATGCCGATAGGTAGCAGCTTCGGCCCGTAACCTGTCGATTTCGGATTGCAGGTCCGCCGGTGCGGGTTGGCCTCGCTGCGATCGCTGTCGTTGGAAAAAACGGTTCACGCGCAAGGAACTCTGTAATCTTGCCAACGAAACGCTACCAGGGTTCAGTGTGAGCCGCAACGAGGTCGCGATGTACTAACAAATGTCGACCTGAAGCTTCCCAGCTGGATTCTTCGAGCCACCGGACGTTGCTGTCGAAGCGCAGCGGAGGTATGCGATTCCTCCCATGACAACCGAGTTGATCATTCATTCATCCGCGCTTGCTCGGTGGTACCGGACCATGCGTGGGTCGGTGAATGCGGCGGTTAAGCAACAAACTTATCCAGGCCTGTGTCATTTGCCTGTCTTAATGTGTTTGGTGCAGTTGCGCTTCCGGTGATGTAAAGCGGCCTGTTGCGCCAAGCTGCGGGAGCGGGGCGCGGCCGATGCGAATAGAATTCGTGCTTCGTCATTTCTGGCTGCATTCGATTTGTAGACGGATAGGGGAAAGGCCTCAAAACAACGGCGGGACCTGGCCGATCGCAATGGGTCCCAGAAATACCGCGCCGTTCGCAAATCGCAGCGGCAACGCCACTGCGCGACGGCCGTCAAGCTGGGTCTGTTCGCCCAACATGCTGATACCGACAGCGGCGAGATTCGCACCCGACTGGCCGCGCACCGCGCCGCCCAGTCCTGGCATCAAGCGATCGAGCCCGCTCGCTAGCTTGTCGACCGTCATACTGCCGCCCGTGCGTTGTGCCACGTACTGCTTCACGGCTTCATCGAGGCCCAGCAACGCGACCAAGCGCTCCATCCCGGCGACGGTCAGGCGGATCTGACCATCCAACCGGCCGTCTTGCTTCACAGCGAGCGTGCCGGTCCCAATCGCTGCGATCTCGCCCTGTGTGAAGTCGGGCCTGGGTGATCTCTATGCGCCCACCCGTTTGTGCAAGCTCGCGCGCCGCTTCACGCCACGGCTTGGGTGACAGATTCTGCAGACCATAGACCGTCGCCGCTGCGATGCCGTCGGTTGGTTGCGCCAATATCTGCTGCCCGGGTGCTGTCCCATGCGTCAGGCGGATGCCGAGCTCAACAACCGGATTGTCCGCAGCTGACCCGCCTGCCACGCGGCCGTGCAATTCAACGTGCTCGGCATTGGCGAGGTTAACCATCGTGCCGCCATCGCGTTGGGCGAGCTTGGCGTTGTCGAGCACGATCGACACTCGCTCCGGCGCCGATGGACGACCGCGCAAGCTCGCTTGGGCCAGAGTCCAATCCGCGATGATGGCCACGTTGCGGCTGGGGTCTGCAATGCGGAGCGGGCCGGTGAACTCGCCGATTACCAGGGTTGGGTCGTAGACTTGGACCGCAACCAGGGCATCCTTCGCGGCCAATACAACGGCTGGTTGCCATGCGCGTAAATCCGCCTCTGGGTCGATGCAGCGCACCTCGATGCGAAATGGGTAGCCGCCGATATCCTGTGCCCTGCAAGCAAAAATGCGGCCGTGCTGAGCCTCGCGCGCGCGCCAACGCGCGATCTCGACGTTAGCGCGGTGTGCCGCGTAGAACCAGAATCCAGTCCACGCCAGCGCGAGCAGAATGAAGATCCCAAGGGGCAGGGCAATGAGCCAGGGCCATCGGCGCGGCCGAGGGGCGGGACGAGGGCTGTACGATCTCACCGGATGATTCCTTGCAGTTGCCCCCATGCCCTGTTATGCGCCGTTGCGCAATGGATTCCACGCCCGAACACCGCGCCGACGATCTTTGGATCTTCGGCTATGGGTCGCTGATGTGGCGGCCCGGCTTCGAGTTCGTGGAGCGCGCGCCGGCGCGACTGATCGGGTTGCATCGTGCGCTGTGCGTCTATTCGTTCGTCCATCGCGGAACGCCGGAAAAGCCAGGCCTCGTGCTGGGCCTTGACCGTGGCGGAGCGTGTCGCGGCATCGCGTTCCGGGTTCTCCGCAGTGCGCGCGCCGACACGATCGCGTATCTGCGCGCGCGCGAACAGGTCACGCATGTGTATATTGAAACCTATCGAACAATCTCGGTCTTGAGTGCGCCGGAGCGGCGCGTGCGCGCGCTCGTATATTGCGTCGACCGCGGGCACCCGCAATACGCCGGACGTCTCAACATCGAGCGGCAGCTTCACTTGGTGCGGGAGGGACATGGGCGCTCCGGCATCAATCGCGATTACGTGCTCGCGACCGTAGAGGCGCTGGCAGCGCTCGGCTGCCATGATCGCGACCTGCATCTCCTCGCCGAGCGACTGAAAAGCGCGCATCACTTCCACCCGGTTGCGATCGCTGGTCCGTAAGCCAACGATTCGGATACTTACGCGGCAACGTCACGCTCGCCCTCGGCAACAAGCTTCGCAGTCGCCGTTTCGATGTCATGGCGCAGGCGCGCGAAGAATTCACGCTTCGGCAGTCCTGGCGGCAGCGGGTCGAGAATCTCAACCCGCACCGTGCCGGGGAAGCGCAAAAGCTTCCGCCGTGGCCAGAACAATCCGGAATTAAGCGCGATTGGCAGGCATGGAGCATCGACCGCCGCATAGACCTGTACGATGCCGAGCTTATAATCCGGCGCCGCGCCCGGCGGGCGGCGCGTCCCCTCCGGGAAGATGATGATTTGGCGCCCCTGAGCAAGTGCCTCACGCGTGGCCGTGATTAATCGGGTGATCGCTTCGCGGCCTGCGCTGCGGTCAACCGCGATCATGCCGCATTTCCACAGACACCAGCCAAACAGGGGAATCCGAAAGAGCTCGCGCTTCACCATCGCTGTTGGATTGGGAAACAAGGGCAGGAGCGCGAATGTTTCCCAGGCCGACTGGTGCTTGGCGGCAACGAGGAACGCGCCTTTGGGGATTTTATCGCGACCATGCCATTCAACCTTGATGCCGCAAATTACGCGCAACAGCCACAACGAGGTCGCACCCCACGAGCGCGAGATCTCCACGGTCAAGCGCCGTGGCAGCACGAACGTCGGGACTGCGACCAGTATATGGATCAGCAGATTGAGATAGAACGCTGCATTGAACAGAAGCGAGCGGGCAACGAGCACTGGGTGCGATTCAGACGCGTGGGTGATCATGCGTTTAAGTACGTTCAGCTACCTGCGCGAAGATGTCCGCTGGCTAGTTCGGTCAAGCGGTCGGCAGCATCGAACCGCATGCGAACGATTGCAACCAGATATTTCAGATACTCCGACATCAACATTCGCGCCGAGCCCGCGCTCGACCACCAGGGTTCTGCGCGCTGGCGCTCGGTAATCACCGGGAACGGCACCAGCGTCGCGTCCGGCAGTTGATGGGCGATTTCGGCCAGCGCGCGCGGCATGTGGTAGGCGGAAGTCACCACGACCAGCGAGCGGAAGCCGCGCTCGCGCGCCCAACGTCGGGTTTCAATTGCGTTGCCGATGGTGTTGATCGCGGAGTGATCGATGTCGATACAGCACGCGAACAGCCGTTCGTAGTGCGGCATCAGCCGCGCCAGCGCCTCCGCGTGGGTCGCGCGATTGACCCCGGTGATCAGCAGGCGTTTGCCACGGCCGGCCGCGAGTTGCTCGACTGCCTCGCCGATCCGTTCGGGCCCGCCGGTGAGCGCGACGATCGCGTCGGCGCTCACCGGGGTTGTGGAACTCCTCGGCAATCCGTGCCGCGTACCAGAAAAAGCCGCCGGCAAAGGCCAGTACGACGATTACCACGGCGGCTCCTGCAAGCCGCCATCCGCGTGCGCCGCGCCGGGGGGCGGCAGGCGCGCCGACCATTCCGGTTTTGCCGCTCGTCATCGATTCGCCCATGCCCGATTACGTGCAATTATAGCGCGGAAATGCACGCCTGGGAGCAGGGGAGCGAGACAACTCCCCGGCCTCAAGCGACCGTTGCGAGCGTGCGGTTGACCACTTCGCGCGATGTTCCGGCGGTCACCGCCGCAGAGATGATGATCTGCAAGACGATGAGGGCATAGCCGAGGATTCCGATCGAGAACGACCCGAACAGGGCTGCAATCTCCTGGCCGCCGACCGTGCCAATGAAACGATCGATAATCAGTTGCGCGAGAGCGAAGAGCAGCATTGCAGTGCCGCCGCCGATTGCCCCGCCTTTGAGCCCGAGGACCAGAAAGTGGCGCTGAAACTGGCGCGCGATGTACCCGTCACGGGCGCCGATGAAATGCAGGACCTCGACGATAGGCCAATTCGCCGCCATGGCACCGCGGGTTGCGAATGCCACCGACAGAATGGTGGCGGTGAGCATGAGCGCCAACATCGCAATCCCTACCGTGACCGCGGAACCGGCCATCGTTCGCATCCGGTCGACCCAAGCGCGATGGTCATCGAGCGTTGCGCCCACGACTTGTTGGGCGAGCGCGGCGCGCAGCGCTGGGAGGTCCGGCTGCTGCCCGCTTTGCAAGCGCACCACGATGATACGCGGCACCGGCAGATCGTCGAGCGTGAGCCCGCTGCCGATCCATGGCTCCAACAGGCGCGCGGACTCCTGGCGCGAATAAGGCCGCACCTCGCTCACTCCGATTGCGGCGCGCGCCACCGCAACCGCTTTTGCCACTTCGGTTTCCACGTTGCGGCTCGGCACTGGGCGCACCTGAATGGTCATTTCGCGCGATACCTCCGATTGCCATTCGGAGGCCGACCCGATGACGAGCATCACCGCGCCGGTGGTGAGCGAGGCAAGGAACGTCATGATCGCCACCACCGCCACGAGCGCGCTGCCGGCGATCGAGGTCTTGGGCACGATCGGCGTTTCCGCGCGCCCTGCGCCGGTAGTCGCCGTCGGCATGTCAGGATGCTGGAACTCGACCATGGACCTACTCGTAAATGTGCATGCGGCCCTCGTGCAGGACGAGCCGGCGCGCGTCATACTGGTCCATCAACGCAATGTCGTGGGTCGCGATTACGACCGACGTTCCCGATTTGTTGAGTTCGATGAACAAGCGCAGTAGCCGCTGCGCCAAGTTCGGATCGACGTTGCCGGTGGGCTCGTCAGCGAGCAGGAGTTGCGGTCGCGCAATCACAGCGCGTGCAATGGCGGCGCGCTGCTTCTCTCCACCGGAAAGCACCGGCGGCAATGCCCCGAGGCGCTCGCCAAGCCCGACCCATTGCAGCAGCTCATTGACCTGCTGGCGGTAGGAGGATTCCCGATGGCCGAGGATGCGCAACGGCAGGGCGACATTCTCGAACGTGGTGAGGTGATCGAGCAGGCGAAAGTCCTGGAACACAATTCCGATGCGACGGCGCAGCGCCGCGAGCGCATCCTTGTTCAGCATTGCGATGTCGTGGTCGAATAGAGTGATCAAACCGCGCGTCGGCTTAAGCGACAGAAACAGCAGGCGCAGCAGCGAGGTCTTTCCGGCGCCCGACGGGCCGGTCAGGAATTGAAACGAATGCGGGTCGATTCTGAACGTAAGGTCGCGCAGGACCTCGGGACCGAGGCCGTAACGTAACCCGACGTTTTCAAAACGGACCAAGCTCGTCTCCGCAGCAGCTCTAGTTGTCCAGAGCCTGGTTGTGGATGCCCGCGTGCGGGTCCCTTTGCACCCCTCGCTCAGGCCCTCAACGATCGCCAAAACAGCGATCTGTCTGGTCTGTGTCGCCAGATTAACAAACTGCTACCAAAACAGGCGATTTTGACGCGCGCGTGGTTTACGAATGGTTAGCGATTGCGGCCGTTGCCATCGGGCGCATGACGTCCATCTTTTGTTGCGCGACCGGTATGCCGTAACGGATCCGCGGCGTCGAGCGCGAGGATTGCGGCAACGAGCTCGTCGTCGGTCAAGCCCGCCCGCATGAACGGCCGCAAGCGATTGCCGGCGCGTAGGAGAGCAAAACCATAGGCTGCCGACGAATAGGCGATCGTCATAGCTTTGATG
Source organism: uncultured Alphaproteobacteria bacterium (assembly GCA_963833605.1). Taxonomy (GTDB): domain Bacteria; phylum Pseudomonadota; class Alphaproteobacteria; order Rhizobiales; family Xanthobacteraceae; genus JAFAXD01. The sequence continues at coordinate 13,239 of CAWHYZ010000025.1, read as the reverse complement.
GCTCGTGCATCCGCGTGTGGCCGCGTCGCCGCGACCAGCGCTTCGAATGCGACGTAGCAGGCGGTAGCAGCTTGCGCCAGCGCAAGGTGTGGCGGCGATCCGTCGCTCAGCAGGTCGGAGGCAAACATGAGTCGGAATAACTGAGGCCGCTCCGCCGCCAGCGCCAAATACGCGTGGCCGCACGCGCGCAGGCGTGCCGCCGGCGTCTTCCTGTGCAATTCTGCCGAATAACGCTTCAGCAGGTCGGTAAAGCCCTCGGTAGCAAGTGCCGCCAGCAGTTCCTCACGATCAGCGAAATGCCGATAGGGCGCGCTGCGCGAGACCCCAAGTGATACCGCGAGCTCGCGCAATGATAGCGTCTCGTAACCCCTGCGCTCGATTTCGGCCGCCGCCGCCTTGAGCAGCGCAGCTCGCAGATCCCCATGGTGATAGGCGCGTTTCCCGTCCATAACAATTTCAATGTTGACACAGCTCACATCCGAAAGCAATGTGAGCTCCGTCAACATTGGAGCAAATCACATGAACTCCCTCGTTGCGGGAATTGTGGGACTGGTCGCATTGGCGGTGCCTGCGGGCGCAGTCGGCTTCCAGACGGCGAGCGTGCCGAATGACGGCGACAGGCCGCTGGAAGTCGGCATCTGGTATCCGAGTGAAGCGCCCGTGACGTCGCAGCCGCTCGGATTGTTCCGCCAAATGGTAGCAACAGATGGCGCTGTTGCAGGGCGTGAATTGCCGCTGGTTGTCCTATCGCACGGCACCGGCGGCGCGTTCTTCACGCACTACGACACGGCTTTGGCCCTCGCCGATGCCGGTTACGTGGTGGCCGCGGTGACGCATACCGGCGACAACTATCGGGATCGCAGTCATGCGATCCTCGCGCTTCCGGACCGGCCGCGGCACATCAGCCGCGTCCTCGACTACATGCTCGGCGAATGGCCTGACCGCGCGCGTATTGATGCACAACGTGTCGGTATACTTGGTCACTCGGCGGGCGGATTCACGGCCTTGGTGGTTGTTGGTGGTGAACCCGACTTGCGTGGCATGCCGGTACATTGCACGGAGCATCCCGACGAATGGGGGTGCCGCTATGCGAGGCAGCAAGGCAATCCGACGCCTACCGCCACGAAATGGATCCATGACACGCGCATCCGGGCTGCGGTGGTGGTTACGCCGGCGCTCGGCCCTGACTTCACGCCGGAGCGGCTCGCGCAGATTAAGGTTCCGATCCAGTTATGGCGGGCCGCCGATGACCAAGTTCTACCCCAGCCGTGGCATGCACAAGCTATTTATGATGCATTGCCGACCAAGCCGGACTATCGCGTTGTTGGGAATGCCGGCCACTTTGCGTTTCTTGCACCGTGCAGTGCTGCTTTGGCGCAAATCGCGCCCGACATCTGCCGCGACGCGGCGGATTTCGATCGCACGGCGTTCCATCGCGAGTTCAATGCGGCGGTCGTCGCGTTCTTCAACACGAGTCTGCCGGCGCACTGATCGGGAATTGCATTATCAATCCTCATCCCGCGCATAAGGGCGCGGCAGAGGCGGCAGCGTTGGATGTGGGCGGCCGAAGTCGGGCGCTGATGCGTCCTGGCCGATGTTCACGATGCCGCGGCGGATGGCGCGGGTGCGCGCGAAATGATCAAACAGGACCTCGCCGTCGCCTCTCCGGATCGCCCGGGTGAGTTTGGCGAGGTCCTCATTGAAGGTGCCGAGCATCTCCAGTACCGCGTCCTTATTACTGAGAAACACGTCGCGCCACATAGTCGGGTCAGACGCGGCGATACGGGTGAAATCGCGAAAGCCGCCAGCGGAAAACTTCATCACTTCTGAGCTTGTAACCTGGCCCAGCTCGTCCGCCGTCCCGACGATTGTGTAGGCAATCAGGTGCGGCAGATGGCTGGTAATCGCCAGTACCAAGTCGTGATGCTCGGGCGACATGCTTTCCACCTTGGCGCCGAACGCGGTCCAGAATGCGGTCAGCCGTGTAACAGCCATCGGATCGGTCGTGGGTGTCGGGGTAAGAATGCACCAACGATTGATGAAGAGCTCGGCAAAGCCCGCATCTGGGCCCGAATGCTCGGTGCCGGCAACCGGATGCGCCGGAATGAACGCCACATGCGCCGGCAGATGCGGCGCAACATCGCGAACCACCGAACTCTTGACCGAACCTACGTCGGAGACGATCGCACCGCGCGCAAGCCGTGGGGCGATCTCACGCGCAGCCTCGCCGTAGGCGCCGACCGGAATGCACAGGATCACGAGGTCGGCGCCGGCCGCTGCCTCTGCGTTGGTTTCGACCACCTGATCGGCGAGCTCGAGTTCGACCACGCGCTTGCGGGTCGCGGCCGTGCGAGCGGTGGCCACAATCGTTCTGACCACGCCGGTCGCGCGCGCGGCACGTGCGATTGATGAGCCGATCAGGCCGACGCCGATGAGCGCTAAGCGATCGAAGATCGGAGCGTCCGTGGTCACCCCTTGTTCCCCAAGAACTCAGCCAGTGCCGCGACCACCAGACGGTTCGCTTCCTCGGTTCCGACGCTCAGGCGTAGTGCGTTGGGCAGCTTGTAGGCCGACACCCGCCGCAGCACGAGCCCGCGCTTGGTGAGGAACGCGTCCGCTTCCGCGGCGGTACGGCCTTGGGTTTGGGGAAAATGGATCAGCACGAAATTACCGACACTCGGTGTCACTACCAGTCCGAGCTTGCCGATCTCCTCGGTGAGCCAGGGCAGCCAACGGTCGTTATGCGCGCGCGAGCGCTCGATGTGTACGCTGTCCTCAACTGCGGCGATGCCCGCCATCATGGCCGGCGTATTGACGTTGAACGGACCACGGATTCGATTTAGCGCGTCGACCACGTGCAGCGGGCCATAGAGCCAGCCAAGCCGCGCCGCTGCGAGCCCGTGAATCTTGGAGAACGTGCGCAGCATCACGACGTTCTCGTTGGTGGCAACGAGCTCGATCCCGGCTTCGTAGTCGTTACGGCGGACGTACTCCGCATAGGCGGCGTCGATCACGAGCAGAACATGCGGCGGCAACCCCCGGTGTAGGCGCTTGACCTCATCGAACGGCACATAGGTGCCGGTCGGATTGTTAGGATTGGCGAGGAACACGATCTTGGTGCGTGGACTTACGCGCTCCAAGATCACATCGACGTCAGCGGTGAAGTTCTTCTCCGGAGCGACCACCGGCGTCGCGCCCGATCCCAGGATCGCGATCGGGAACATCAGGAACGCGTGGGTTGTGTGGATCCCTTCATCGTCATCGCTCAGATAAGCATCGGCGAGGAGATTGATCAGCTCATCCGAGCCGGCTCCGCACAGGAGCCGTGCCGGGTCGAGTCCGAACACCCGCCCGATCGCTTCGCGTAGTGCTGTTGCCGCGCCGTCCGGATAGTCCTGCAAATGCTCTGCCACCGCTCGATAGGCGGCAACGGCCTTCGGGCTGGGCCCGAGCGGCGTTTCATTGGACGAGAGCTTGAACACCCGCTCGGCGCCGGGCGCGTCGCTCTTGCCCGGCACGTAAGCATCGATCTTGAGCACGCCCGCACGCGGCTGGGGACGCAGTAACGCTGACATTTGTGGAACACTCCGGGTGTTGATGCCTCAACGGGCGGGCGACACCGCGCCGTCGGTGCTGACCCTATAGCGCCTCGCATGGCTGCCGACGAGGGCTTGTGAGCGCACCGAAGCTCCGGCCCTCATGAGCGCGTTCGTCGCATCGACGAGCTTTTTCGTCACGCGGTACCGACACGAGCAGCGCGGCGCCATCAAAGGCACCGTCCGGGACCGCGATAGCTTCCACCAAGGTGGCAAGCGCCTGCGCCGGCCCGGGGCCCCAACCCGAGACTTTGACGCTCCACATTTCAACATCGGTAACGATCGCGTCAGGATGTGGGCGCGCAATCGCAAACACCGGGAGGCCGGCTGGATGATCGGTCCGCTCCAGGAACGGCAACCGCGCGATGATCTTCGGCGCGTTTCCTTCGAGCATCGTCCACCACGCGCCGGAGCCTGCAATCGGTGCGGCCGGCACGAGTCCGAGGTCACCCTGCGAGCCAGCGACAGCGACGACCACATTTGACGCGCCGATATGGGTGACAAACGGCACCGTAAAGCCGAAGTGAAAGCGCACCGAATCGCGCATGGCCGCATCGCCCGCCGCAAGGTCGGCATGAACACGAAAAGGCGCTTGCACATATGTGAAGGTCGCGATGATCACGCGCCAGATGCTTTCAGCGGTATCGAGCGGCAGGATCTCGCGATGTCGCTCTACCAGGCGGCGCATCATTTCGGCCTCGCGCGCGGGGCGGAAGGCCGAGCCCGATTCGGTAGTGCGTTTGACCTTGATCAGGCGGTCGATGATGTCGCCACGCTCCATGAGGAGACCATGCATGGCCGCATCGATACGGTCGATCTCGGAACGCAGGTCTGCGAGCGATAACACAGGGGCTGTCGTTTCCATGTTGCAGTGCGCCATCCAGGTTCGGCGCCCATTGATAGGTCGCTCGTTTGGCGAAAGCAAAGAAAACGTTGACAGAGGTCTCGCGAGCCATATCTAACCCCAGTTTTCCGTCATGTTCTTGCTGGCGAAATTCGGGCAGAATGCGATGAGCTACGCCGATGGACTGCTGCAGGATCGCTGCAGCTTCGCGGCAAAGAGGTTTGAGGATGGCCGAGGCGCAACTGAAAACTGATTTGCGCGATCGCCTCTGCGAGGCCGAGACGCCGCGCTCGCATGTCGCGCGCTTCGGTTCGGATAAACCGCTCAAGCTCGATGCTGGCGGCGAGCTTACGCCCTTCCAAATCGCGTATCAGACATACGGCACGCTCAATGCGGCGCGTTCGAATGCTGTATTGATCTGCCACGCACTGACCGGCGATCAGCACGTCGCGAATGTCCATCCGGTGACTGGAAAGGCCGGTTGGTGGGAAACGATGGTCGGCCCGGGCAAGCCGATCGATACCGATCGCTATTTTACGATTTGCGCCAATGTAATCGGTGCCTGCATGGGTACCACGGGACCGGCTTCGATCAACATCAAGACTGGCCGCCCGTATGGTCTCGAATTTCCGGTCGTTACGATCCGCGACATGGTGCGAGCCCAGGCGATGCTGCTCGACTATCTTGGGATCGATAGCCTGTTTGCGGTTGCAGGCGGGTCCATGGGTGGCATGCAGGTCCTGCAGTGGGCGGCGAGTTATCCCGAGCGGGTATTCGCGGCGCTACCGATCGCCTGCGCTACCCGCCATTCGGCGCAGAACATTGCGTTCCACGAGGTCGGACGCCAAGCCGTAATGGCTGATCCCGAGTGGCGTGGCGGACGCTATCTGGCGGAAGGTGCCAACCCGCGCCGCGGTCTCGCGGTGGCGCGCATGGCAGCGCACATCACCTATCTGTCGGACGCCGCGCTGCATCGCAAGTTTGGTCGCCGCTTTCAGGATCGCGCGAATGCGACTTTCTCGTTCGACGCGGACTTCGAAGTCGAGAGCTATTTGCGACACCAGGGCTCGTCCTTTGTGGAACGTTTCGACGCCAACAGCTATCTCTACCTCACACGTGCGATGGACTATTTTGATCTCGCGGCGGACTACGATGGGGTCTTGGCGGAGGCGTTTCGCGGCACTAAAACGCGGTTCTGCGTTGTCTCATTCACCAGCGACTGGTTGTTTCCGACCGTGGAATCACGCGCCATCGTTCACGCGCTCAACGCTGGTTCGGCGCGAGTCTCGTTCGCCGAAATTGTAACCGACAAAGGCCACGATGCGTTCCTGCTCGAGGAGCCCGAGTTGTTCGCAATCGTGCGCGGTTTCCTCGGTTCAGCCGGCGCGGCGCGCGGATTGGCGAGGTAGCGATGCTCAATCGTCCCAATCGCGATCTCACCATGGTCAACACGGCGCGCCCCCCTGGCGCCGCCCGCGTCGATCATCTCGTCGTCGCCGAAATGGTGGCGCCAGGCTCGCGCGTGCTCGATGTTGGCTGCGGGGACGGCGAACTCCTGCTCCTGCTCGAGCTGCGCGGGGTCGACGGACGCGGAATTGAACTGTCGCGGGAAGGCGTCAACGAGTCGGTGGCCAAAGGCTTGGCCGTGATCCAGGGCGATGCCGACGCCGATCTCGCCGACTACCCCGACGACGCTTTCGATTATGTGATCCTCTCACAGACGCTGCAAGCTACCCGCAAACCCCGCGAAGTTGTCGAGCACATGCTGCGCATTGGTCGACACGCGGTGGTGTCGTTTCCGAACTTCGGCCACTGGAAGATCCGCTTGAAGCTCCTATTCGGAGGCCAGATGCCGCGCACCAACAATTTGCCAGAAACCTGGTACGCCACGCCGAACATTCACTTTTGCACCATCAAGGATTTTCGCCAGCTGTGTGGTCTCGTGGGCGCCAAGATGGAGAAAGCAGTTGCGCTCAACGCCTGGGGCAAACCATTGCGGTTGCCGGCGCCGTGGTGGATCTGGAACCTGATTGGGGAGCAGGCGGTGTTTCTGCTGAGCCGGCGGAACTAGCCGATTAGGTGTCAATGCACGGGGTCGAGCGCGTGGGTCTGCGGAGCAATCACCGGGGCGCAGCGCTTGGTGTCCGCCGTTTTGCGCAGCGCCTGCAACTCGGCCCGCACGGTGTTGAGCTCATCCTGGTAGACGAGGGCATTCACAACCGGGCCGCCAGCACCTTCGCCGGCGCGGGACATGAGACTAGTCAGCTCGGTCTCACGCGCGGATGCCTTCTTGGCGCGCTCCGCGATGCTCGGACAGTCGAGGAAATCGAATTTGCCCGGGGCCGCGTAGATGCTGTCATCCAGGGCAATCGAGCAGCCGCTGGTCAGCATCGCAAGGCACACAGCGGCAAATGCGAGACGCATGAGTTTCCTTTTCGGCGGCCGCTGCGGTCGATTATGGGCTCTCGCGGATGAAGGGCGCAACATTATGGCGGCAGCGGCCGATGACCATGGGATCATAGGACTTTTTTGCTAGGTGGAGCGACTCTGATGAGGCCCGCACACCTTGCGGCACCCTAGTGCGGATCAACGTGCTCGTGTTCCGCACAGGGCTGCGGGCCGTTCGCACATTGCCCTTGCGCGCAAGGCCCGTGTATGGTCGCGCCCCATTTTCACCGGATCCCCGCATGGCGCGCGATCAGATTGATATGACGCCTGTCGAATCGCGCGACGAACTCGTCGCCTGGTTCGCAGCCGGGTCGAAGCCACGCCAAGATTTTCGCATCGGCACCGAGCACGAGAAATTCGCGTTCACGCTCGATGGCCACGACCCAGTTCCCTATGAAGGTCCGCGCGGGATTCAAGCGCTGCTCAATGGGATGCGGCATCTGCTTGGCTGGGAGCCGATCATGGAAGGGCCGAACGTCATCGGCCTCTACGACGTGACCGGTGGCGGAGCGATCTCGCTTGAGCCCGGGGGCCAGTTCGAGCTCTCTGGCGGGCCGGTTGAGACGGTGCACCAAACCTGCGCCGAACTGACGGCGCACCTCGCCCAAGTGCGCGAAGTCGCGGCTCCGCTTGGCATCGGCTTTCTCGGCATTGGCATGGCACCAAAATGGTCGCGGCAAGAGATGCCGGCAATGCCGAAGGGACGCTATCGGATCATGACGGCCTATATGCCGAAGGTTGGGTCGCTCGGTCTCGATATGATGTATCGCACCTGTACGGTGCAGACGAATCTCGATTTTTCCTCGGAAGCCGACATGGTGAAAAAGCTGCGCGTTTCGCTGGCGCTGCAGCCGGTGGCGACCGCGCTATTTGCAAATTCGCCGTTTACCGAAGGGAGACCCAACGGATTTCTTTCGTTTCGCTCGGAGATCTGGCGCGATACCGACAACCACCGCGCCGGCATGCTGCCATGGGCATTCGAACCCGGAATGGGCTTCGAGCGCTGGGTGGACTATGCGCTCGACGTGCCGATGTATTTCGTCAAACGCGGAGACAAGTACATCGATGTTGCTGGACGGTCGTTTCGCGATCTTCTGGCGGGTCGGCTGGCAGCACTGCCAGGCGAGCGCGCCACCATTTCGGATTGGGTCAACCACGTCTCCACTATATTTCCCGAAGTGCGTCTCAAGCGCTTCCTGGAAATGCGCGGTGCCGATGGCGTTCCATGGCGCATGTTGCCGGCTCTGCCCGCATTCTGGGTCGGTATTCTCTATGATCAGGCCAGCCTCGACGCCGCATGGGATCTGGTCAAGGATTGGACCGCCCAAGAGCGTCAGGTTTTGCGCGATGACGTGCCGAAGCAAGCACTCAAAGCGGTCATCCGAGGCCGCTCGCTGCTCGACCTCGCCAAGGAATGTTTGACGCTTTCCCACGCGGGTCTCACGCGCCGCGCCCGCTATGATCGCGAGGGTCGGGACGAGACACGATATCTCGAGTCCCTGGGGGACGTCGTGATGCGCGGCTACACACCTGCGGAAGAGATGCTGCGGAAATTCCACGGCGAGTGGCGCGGTACGGTCGAACCGATTTTCACCGAATACGCCTATTGAAGTGAGCGCTACTCCGCGGCTTGCGCCGGCTGCGACAGGTTGTCCAGCGACGCGATGATGTGGCCGGCCAAGGCATCCGCGAGAGCCGAGCTCTCATGCGTGTTGCGCAGGAGCCCGATGTCACATGAAGGGAGCTCGGGAAATCCGTCGGCCGTCGTCAAGAGTCGCATCCCCGGCCGAACGCCGGACTCTGGGAACACCGACACCGCGAGACCTGCCAGCACCGCAGCGGCGACTGCGCCCGAATTGGCACTGGTGTAGAGGGTGCGGTGCGGCCGGCCGATGGTGCCCAGACGTTCGATCGCGGAACGGCGCCACATGCAGGTCGCACGGCCAAGCGCCAGTGGCAGGCGTTCTTCGCGATGGACCGAATGGCGGCTCGATGTGACCCACCAAAGCCGCTCACGGCGGAAGATTTCGGCAGCTCGGTGGCCCTCACATGTGGTGATGATTGCGAGGTCGATTTCTCCGGCATCGATCTGCGCGATCAGATCGACCGAAGGCGCGCACACGACAGTGAGTTCGGCACCAGGATAGACACGTGAGAAGCGCGCCATGATTTCCGGCAGGTAGCGGTCGGCGTAGTCATCCGGCACGCCGAGGCGTACCCGGCCGCAAAGTTCCGCATCGGAGAACGCGGCCAGTGCCTCGACATTGAGTTTGACGATACGACGCGCGTAGTCGAGTAGCCGCTCACCATGCTCGGTGAGCTTCGAGCCCCGACCATCGCGCGCAAAAATCGGGTGATCGAGACGCTCCTCAAGCTTCTTGATCTGCATTGATACGGCCGACTGGGTCTTGTGCACCACATCGGCGGCCTGGGTGAAGCTGCCCGTCTCGACGATCGCAACAAAGGTGCGCAACTGCTCGATATCAATCAGCGCAGTCATGGGGACCTCTTTCCCTGGCGGGCAAATTCGGATCTTGACCCATATATCATGAATTTTGATGGAAGAAATCATAAACATTCGTTTTACTAATCGATGGCCCGGCGCCATAAGGAGCCATCGTAGCAAATCGGGCGGGCTGGCCGGGGTCGCGCGGATCAAGTGCGGGCCGCGGCCATCTGTCTCGATGGAGGATGCCGTGTCGATTTCCGATCTCGCCAACAGCCTGCAGCAATGGATGATCTGCGTCGTCGCCGGATGGAAGCATCGCAAGGGCTTGGCATTGTTGGCAAAATTTGATGATCGCGCGTTGGCCGATATCGGCCTGACCCGCTCCGACCTCTACGATGCGCTTGCGCAGCGGGTCTGGGACGATCCGACCACCATGCTCGAGCGGCGCCGTACGGCGAGGCGCGAGAGCAGGCAGCAAGCTGCCGGACGTGCCGGACACACGTGTCGGCAACCCCGGCAAATGCTTGGGGTCCCCGGGTTGAACCATCCGCCGACGGACCGGCCCGCGCGGTATTTGGTCTGAAACGCCTATCAATTCGGCAGCCGACGCCTCCCGGTCGGCTTCCCCCCAACCGCCTAGCCCCCCCTCCATGCGGTTGGTCTCGCGCCCGCCGACCCTCCCTCGGCGGGCGCTCTACATTAGCCGCAGCCGAACGCCGCCCAACGCTGGCATGCGACCCCGCGGCGGAAAAAAGCGCACCGACCACAGGGAAAAACTCTTGATCGCCCTCGCTTCCAATGTGTGCTGTCTCTAACATCCCGGCGGGCGAGGCCGGGGCGGGCGGCGATGCGATTGCTATTTTGGCTCGCGGGGGTGTTTACGCTGGTGGTGGCTGCGTCGCCCCAGGCGCGCGCGCAAGTTGGGTTTGATCGGCCGGGCGCCGACTACCTGAATTTCGTCGTCAGGCCCGCCGATCCGGCACTGTGCGCGGCGCGGTGTGAGCGGGAGGCGCGCTGCCGAGCCTGGGCCTTCCAGTATCCAACGCCCGACAATTCAAACGGAGTCTGCTGGCTCAAGAACGGCGTTCCATCACGGGTCGAGGCTCCATGCTGCGTGTCCGGGGTACGCGGCGCAGGCGTGATCGAACCCCGCGGCGGGCCGATTGAGTATTCCATCGACCGCTATGGTGGTGACTTCCGCAACCTCGAATTGCCGCCTGACCCGACGGGGGCCGGCTGCAAGGCAGCGTGCGAGGCGGATCCCAAATGTCGAGCTTGGACCTACTTACGGCCCGGCTATGCCGGTCCGGCGGCGCGATGTTTTCTCAAGAGCCAAGTTAAGCCACCGCGCCGACGGCCATGCTGCATTTCAGGTGTGGTCAGATAGGCGCGCCGACCACGCGGCACGCCATTCGTCCAAAAGGAAGACCCTTCAGCCCGTTCCGCCGACCGTGATGCGGTCCATGCGCAGAGTGGGTTGGCCGACCCCAACCGGCACACCTTGGCCGTTCTTGCCGCAGGTCCCGATGCCGTCATCAAGTGCGAGATCGTTTCCGATCATGCTGATGCGATGCAGATCGGTCGGACCATTGCCGATGAGCATGGCACCCTTGAGCGGTGCGCCGATCTTGCCGTTGTCGATGCGGTAGGCCTCGGTGCACTGGAACACGTATTTGCCCGAGGTGATGTCCACCTGCCCGCCGCCGAAGTTGACGGCGTAGACGCCGTTCTTGACTGAAGCGATGATTTCGCCCGGCTCGCGATCGCCCGCCAGCATGTAGGTGTTGGTCATGCGGGGCATAGGGACGTGGCCGTAGCTCTCGCGCCGGCCGTTGCCTGTCGGGCGCATATCCATGAGCCGCGCGTTCTGGCGGTCTTGCATGTAGCCGACCAAGATGCCGTCTTCGATCAACACCGTGCGGTTTGTCGGCGTGCCTTCGTCATCGATCGACAGGGAGCCGCGGCGGTCTCCGATGGTGCCGTCATCCACCACGGTGACACCCTTCGAAGCCACTTGTTGGCCCATGAGTCCCGCAAAAGCTGACGTTCGTTTGCGGTTGAAATCGCCTTCGAGCCCATGGCCGACGGCCTCATGCAGCATCACGCCCGGCCAGCCAGGACCAAGCACGACATCCATCTCGCCAGCTGGGGCTGGTATCGATTCAAGGTTGAGTAGGGCCTGACGCACCGCCTCATCGACCGCGCCGCGCCAGGCACCAGCTGCGACAAAACGCTGATAGCCCTCGCGCCCACCATAGCCGTGGCTGCCGGACTCCTGGCGGTCACCCTGGCCCGCTACAACCGACACGTTCACACGTACCAGCGGCCGGATGTCACGATAGATTTCTCCGTCGGGCCGCAGGATCTCCACGATCTGCCACGACGCCGCAACGCTCGCCGAGACCTGCCGCACGCGTTCATCCTTACCGCGGGCATAGGCATCGAACGTCCTGCAGGAGCTTCACCTTGGCATCGAAGGCTGGCGCGGCAAGCGGGTTGTCATCGGTATAGAGGCGTGCGTTGGTGCGGACCGGTGCGTCGGCGGCGTGCCCCGAGTAGCCGCCCTTGACCGCGCGCACCGTATTGGCGGCTCGCACAAGCGCTGCCTCGGAGACGTCGGTAGCGTGCGCATAACCGACCGCCTCGTCTTTGACGGCACGCAGCCCGAAACCTTGAGACGTGTCGTAAGTTGCCTGCTTGAGGCGGCCGTTGTCGAACAGCAGCATTTCCGATTGGCGGTATTCAAGGAAAAGTTCGCCGTCGTCCGCTCCGTCGAGTCCACGGGCTATAATTTTGCGGACGTTCGCCTTGTCGAGGCCGGCACGGTCGAGAAGGGATTTGGTGGCTTGCATGATTACGGGTTCCGGGGCAGGGGGCTTGCGCCGAATATAAGCTCGCCGGCGTGGAGACGTCAGGGATCAGCTGCAGGAAATCAAGTGGCTATCGCGCTCCGATGCCCCGCTTTCGCTCAAGGCAGCTTATCGTACGCTGGACCAAAGCCCTTGAGGCTGACTGGAAAGCCGATGCCCTCTTCGGGCGTCTGGAAAATGAAAAACGTAGCGGTGGTGCCGGCCCGCAGCTTTTTGAGCAGTTCGTCGTCCATGAGCACCTCGGCAAAGCACCCATTCGGGAGGCACCTTATGAATTCGGCACGCCCGACGTCCGTTTGGTCGATCTTGAGTCCGAGGCGAGCTGGCAACAACACCCCAAGCGGCGCCTTGACGCGCATCAAGCGGGATTTCTGGTCGGCGGTTCTGATGACCACCACGGTAAGGCCGAAATTGGCCCGATCCTCAGCAACCACGCTCTGGAACAAGGCACATTGCTCGTTCTGAGCGCCGGGAGGTGTCTCGCACCGAATTTGCCAATCGTCGTGGACCGAGCGCACGACCCCCTGTGCGGCCGCAGGCGTGGCAAACGTGCCGACCAAAAAGGCAAGCGCAAGTGCCGCTGCCGAGTGCCTTGGCACTAATGGAAATCGAGTTGGCCTGTCCATCCGCAGGTCCTTTCGATCAAGAATTGTCGCCCCCGGTCAAGCGTTGCCGACGATCACAATACACCGCTCGCTCGCGCCAAGCTCTCGCTTCGCGACGAGCTCGGCACCCAAATCGCACCTATTCAGCCGACAGAGCACTGCCTACATCGCGTCGGCGCCGTGTCAAGCCGCAGTTTGGCCCCGACAAATTCACGAAAACCTGCTTGCGTGCGCGCCGCCGTTTGTCGCATACCGGAGCCGTTCAGCCACATTGCGAGTGGGGCGGAATTGTGGTTTGAGAAGCCGCGCCGCGTCCCAGGACCGATGCGGCGTTGAGGCTGACGCGGCAGGGCGTCGCCGGGGCATCACTCCCTGCGGAACACAGCCGGCACCGGTCGAAGGAGCAATGACGTGCGAGCCAACAGAC
>CAWHYZ010000024.1:0-221553 GCA_963833605.1 uncultured Alphaproteobacteria bacterium | reverse complement strand
TGACGCTGATCGACGGTGAGGACGCGGAAGGTGTCGTTGATGCCGATGCGAGATGACCGACTCGTTCGTCGACTCGAGCGCCTCGACGACCTCCTTGTAGTTCTCGAGCGTGTCCCAGATGCGCTCGGACGCGTCGTTGATGTAGTCGAAGTAGATCTCGAGGTCGTCGGGGATGTAGCGCCTCTAGGTTCGCCTCGAGGTCCTTGAGCGCCGCGCGCTGCGGGCGCACGACGCGGCGGAAGTTGATGATCTCCTGCTTGACGTTCGAGATGTCGCGCACGATCTCGAGAGGAGTGCTCGCCCTCGAAGATGTCGTCCTCGAGGCGCTCGAGCTTGTTGCCCATCTTGCGCAGCATCGGGAAACGACGCGTCGACGCAGTCGTCGACGATCTTGTAGAGCAGGTAGCCCGGGGCCCTTGGAGAACAGCTTCCTCGCGCAGGTCCTCGCGACGTGCGGCAGCGCTCGAAGAGAGTACTCGAGCGGCTGGATCGGCTCGTTGGGCAGTGTGATGACGTAGTCGGGGCCGACGAACACGTCGAGCTCGGCCGCGTTGAGGCGCCCCACCGTCTTGTCGTAGGACGGGGAAGTGCAGGACGATGAATAGGTAGTCGTCGTACTCGTCGACCTTCGGGCGCTGGTTCAGGCTGTAGACGTCCTCGTAGTCGAGGGCGTGGAAGTCGAAGTGCTCCTCGAGCCACGCGCGGTCGACCGACCGCGGGCGCTCGATGTTGATCCAGCGCAGGCTCTGGCCGTCGCCCGGGGCGAGCTCGACGACCTCGACGTTTGGGGCGCTCAGGCTCAGGATGGACGTGTGACGACCCCGCCGCGTGTCCGCGCCCGTGCCGCCTGAAGGCGTGGCTTTGGGCAGGTTGGGCACAGGGACTTCGCGGCTCGTCGATCGTCATCGTCGTCAGCATCAAAATTCGCTCTGCAATGCAGTTAGAACTGGGTTAACGACAAAGGCGGCTACTGCGCGATGAAGCGCCAGTAACTGGTTGGCGTGGGGCTTTCCCAACGTGCGACGTGGCGCGCGCGGGGGAGCAAAGTCTACGAGGCTCGCCTTGAACAACGGCCCGCCCGTCTGGGCGATCCTCGTTTGAGGCGCTCGTTCTCTTCCTTCACTTGCTAGACCAGCCGGAGAGCGTTCAGTTCAGCTGGAAGATCTCGCGGGTTCGCCATACACCGCCTATGCCGGCGTTTAGGCTGTCTAATACAAGCAAATTCCCTCGCGGCTGAGACCGCGAATCTCCTTATATCCCCATGCCTGAAGGCAGGGGCTTTTCGGAGATCTGGGTAATGCGGGGAACTCCCATGCATCGTGCGCGGGCATCATGGCCGAGCACGAGGAACCCCTTTAAGCACTCCCACGACTTCCCTTCTCCGGGTGGGCGGTTCCGCTGCCGATGGACCGTTGGAGGTGTGATCGATCCGAGTTCAGGCAGATCTACTGCAGAATCTCAATCGCATTGATCTGCGGATCGTCGGCGTCGCCGCGAGCAAACTGAATGACGATCGCCCCACTCGTCACGGTCGTCTGGAAGCTACGGTCAATGGCGATGCCCGGGCCCCCGGCCGCCGCCACGATATCGAAATTCAACAGCACCGTCTGACCATTGATGATCACGGAGAATCGCCGTTGCCCCGCTCGCGGGAAATAGATTTCGGCGAATTTCAGATTGACTCGATAGACGCCGTTTGGAACAGCAAACTGATACTGGAATGTCCCGGACTGCCACCGCAGGGTCTGGTACAACGCCGCGTTTTTGGTCCCGGCCACCGGTGAGTTCACCAAATAGACAATGCCTCCGGAAAATCCCGTGTCGGCCGCCCACACCTGCCCGGCGTCATCCGTGAACGCAGGGCCGCCGGCGTTTACCCGAATGGGAGCGAATCCCGGCTGCGGAGCGACAAGACTCACCGTTGCCGAGGCGGTCGCACTCGAATCGGCGACGCTCCTGGCCACCACGGAGATCTGCTGGTCTGGAGAAATCACTGCCGGCGCGGTGTACAACCCGCCCGCGGACACCGTCCCCAGTGGAGCACTCAGCGACCAAGTGACCGCGGCATTGGCGCTCCCCTTGACGGCAGCGGTGAATTGCTGGGTCCCGGAACGTCCCAGAGTGACGGCGCTCGGAGTGAGGCCAACCGTGACAGCGCCCGTGGCCACAACTTCGATTGCATTGATCTGCGGGTCGTCGGCGTCGCCGCGAGCAAATTGAATGACGATCGACCCATTCGTCACGGTCGTCTGGAAGCTGCGGTCGATGGCGATGCCGGGCCCCCCGGCCGCCGCCACGATATCGAAATTGAACAGCGCCGTCTGGCCGTTGATCATCACGGAGAATCGGCGTTGCCCCACTCGCGGGAAATACACTTCGGCGAACTTGAGATTGACCGTGTACACCCCGTTGGGAACCGCAAACTGATACTGGAAGGTTGCGGACTGCCACCGCAGGGTCTGGTACAACGGCGCGTTTTTGGTCCCGGCCACCGGCGAGTTCACCGAATAAACAGTGCCGCCGGAAAAACCCCTGTCCGCTGCCCACACCTGCCCGGCGTCATCGGTAAACGCGGGCCCGCCGGCGTTCACCCGAATGGGCGAGAACGCAGTGCCAGTCGTACTGCCAGTTGTACCGCCCGTTGAGCCGGCCGTTGAACCGCCCGTGGTCGTACTGCCGCCGGTCGCCCCACCGCTGCCCGTGGCCCCGCTGCCGCCCGTGCTTTGAACCGTAATCGTTCCGCTTCCCCCCGAAAGGGAAATCGGACTCCCGGAAGCGGAAGCAGCCAGGGTGTTCGTCAACCGGACTGCTGTGGTGACGGCGGACGCGGTAAGCGTGACATTCACCGTAGCCACAGTCCCGTTTGCCACGGCATTTCCGTTCATTCCGATTGCCAAGCAGGTCCGCGCGCCAACAGCCGACGAACAGTAGACCGACTTCGCCGCCGCGACCGAAGACGGCCCCGGGGCCACACTGATCGCCGCGATGTCGGCCGGGTTATAGCTGATCGTCCATTGGAGGCCGGCCGGCGCCGAACCCGCAGGCGATGTCAACGAAATCGTTAGCACCGCGGAGCCGCCCGGGCTGCCCACGCCTGACGACACGCTAAGGCCCTGACCAAATACTGTTGCGATGGAGAGGACCGACAGAAGCGACATGCGTCTCGCGCCAGCTACGCTTGTGCGGGCGGTTCTCAACCGCAACAGAGGGGGCCTTGGGGACATCCCGTCATCGTAGGCGGCCGTCGCGCCGCAAAGCAAACGATTCGCGGTAAAATTCGACAGCCCATTGGCCCGGCCGTTAGTAAACCAACATCACATGCACTCGCGAACAGGCGTTATACGGAATGGAAACCTCGCCACAAGACTGTTCCACACGGTAATAATAACGATCTGTAAGAAGGCGCAGGAAGCCGGCGTGCGTAAGTAACTTCCCCCGGCCCAGGGGCAACTCACCCTCCCGCTGTGAATCAGGCCGGGACAGGGCAATGTTCCCCATCGATCTTACGCCCGCACCGCTGAAGGTCTGCTCGCTGGTTCCTCTGTGACCCGGACCACTGCCTGGATAGCGTCGCACACCGAACGGCGCCGCTGGCGGCGTCATGGGTTCGTTATGACTGGGACAATCTACTACGCAAGTCGATGCTCGACACGCGGCGTGCGACGTTCTTCCTTTAATGGCACGCGCCGGTCCGGTACATGGGCACGCTCACTGTTGACAATACCCGGTGGGGCGTGTGGCGACTGGTGAAATCCAATTCGACGCTACGCCACACGCGCGACGATCATCCTTTTCATCCAGAAGATCTCCGGGAAACACCCCTGCCTTCAGGCATGGGGAGGAAAGGAGATTCGCCCGTCGCGGGCGAGTGCCTTTCGAGGTTTCGTACTACAATGTTCAATTTGCGTTTGAACCTAGTAAACAGTGAGGTTTGAGCGCATTCTGAGAACAGATGGTGCGCGGATTTCACTACCGTTTTTATCCTTCGCCGGAACAGCAGATTGCGCTCGCCAAGGCGTTCGGTTGCGCCCGCTACGTCTATAACTGGGCGCTCCACCTGCGGAGCGAGGCGTGGCAGGAACGGCAGGAGCGAGTTAGCTACAACGCGACATCGGCCGCACTCACGAAGCTGAAGGCGACGCCGGAAGTCGCGTGGCTCAACGAAGTGAGCTGCGTCCCGGTCCAGCAGTCCCTGCGCCATCTGCAAACGGCGTTCGTCAACTTCTGGAAGAACGGCGCACAATACCCGACGTTCAAGAAGAAAGAGAACCGCCAGTCGGTGGAGTTCACCCGCTCCGGCTTCCAGTGGGAGAACGGGCAGCTCACCCTGGCGAAGATCGGCAGGCTGAAGATTCGCTGGTCGCGGAGCTTTGCGGCCGATCCCACCACGGTACACGTTAGCCGCACGCCCGCCGGCCGCTACTCCGTCTCCTTCCGGGTTGACGAGGTGCTGACGGTGATGCCGCAAGCCGCCGGAGAAATCGGTATCGACCTCGGACTGACGGCATTCGCCGCCTTCTCGGACGGCAGCAAGCATCAAGCGCCGCGTCCGCTGCGCCGCAAAATGGCGCAATTGAAACGCGCCCAGAAGGCGCTGTCCAGAAAACAGAAGGGGTCGCGCAACCGGAGCAAGGCGAAGCTTCGCGTTGCCAAGATCCACCAGAAGATTAACGATATCCGCCGCGACGATCTGCACCGGCTTTCGACCCGCCTGATTCGTGAAAACCAAACGATCACGGTCGAAGACTTGAACGTGCGCGGCATGATGACGAACCATGCGCTCGCCGGGGCGATCGGTGATTCCGGCTGGGGCGAGTTCGTTCGCCAGTTGGAGTACAAAAGCGAGTGGTACGGACGGACATTCGTCCGGATCGACCGCTGGTTTCCGTCGAGCAGGCAGTGTTCGGCCTGCGGCGCTGTGGCGGACTCCCTGCCGCTGGCCGTGCGCTTCTGGAACTGTTCGGCCTGCGGCGCCGGGCACGACCGGGACGTCAACGCAGCTCGCAATATTCTCGCCGAGGGGCTCTCGGTGACTGCGCGTGGAGGCAGCGTAAGACCGGAGCGGCCAAAGGGCCGCAACGGCAGTTGCCGTCGAAACGCGAACCGTCTTGTTGCCTGTGCCTAGCATGGGTTTCAGGAATCCTCCGGCTTCAGCCGTGGGGAGGATGTCAAGTCGAACTCGGCAGCATCACCCACAACGGGGGAAAATGCTCGACTCAATATTTGAAGTCGGCCCAGGAATCGTGGGTGACTCTCGAAGATGTCGGGAGTGGCCGCCCTGGGCCCTCTTCGACCCCCGGCAGAACTTCTGTCCGGGTGGCGCAAGCAGGGCGATCAATTCAACCGAGCTTCTGCGTTGGCGAGTCAAGTAGTCGGGAAGAGATCACCGGCCAAGCCCGCGATCACTGAGCGCAAGCTGACGCGCGCCGGTCGGGGAGCCAGCAGTTCCACGAGCGGAGTCCGGCTTGCTGCTGTCGTTCACATGGCCGCCGCCTAATATCACCCAGTTCGGCTGTCAAACCCTTTACCTCCGAAGTATTGTGTCTCCTATAAATGCAGAAGCGGCATGGCGCCGGATCTAAACCCGATGCCACACAGATACGGGTTGACCAGGCCAGCGTTGCGCGTGCTCGCGTGCTGTGCAGATCGCCGCCCCCACCGATCCCGACGACGTACGACAACTACGCGACTCTGTCCCGAACCCTGATACACATGTTCGCCGATCGCGGTCCTCGCAATGGACGTAATACAGCAGCAAAAGTTGCCGGGAAACGTGCAAAGCCAAGGAGTGAGCGCGACCTCGAAGAACCCGTGGCCCGCTGGATCGCGGGAAGCCGTGTCCCGCAATGTGATCCCTTTTCCGTCCAGAGCAATTCCCATGCGGCAAGCCCCTGAAGCGATGATCACTACCTGCCTGCCCGGCGAGCCCTACGGTGAGGACGCCGGGAACTCAGCAACCAAGCGCATTCGGATGGTTGCGGGGGGGGGGCCTTGTACCGAACGCGCTCATCGTTCCATTCCGTCCCGATTTACCTCGTGAAGCGGCCCTTAGCGGCTTCAGTGGGCAATACGTATAAATCCGCGGATCTTGCCGCCGATGCTCACATCTTCGAACCACCCTGCAATATCGCCCGCGCCATTGATGCCCACAGCACGCGTGTCCGACGCATTTGGAGCATCGAATACCGAAATGCTGCCCAAGCTATCTCGCAGAAAGCTGCGTACCTTTAGTTGATTCAAATCGTAATAATAGCCCACCACGTCGCCTCTCGCATTAATAGCGCGACCGGCGACATCGAACATAGCAGAAGAAACGCCGAACGGAACGAGGGTAGAGTGTTTGTCCCAAATAAAGCCATTGACATTACTCACCCCGTACCCCCCGGTAATCTCCCTTGCTGCATTAATGGCTGTAGTATAAGTGGCCAGACCACCACCGTCGAATGCAATGATTCGCCAGTCCGGAGCCTAACATATCCCCGCAATCTGGTTTTGCCTTCGAAGACGTCGCTGAAGTATCCGGCTACGTCTCCATGTGCATTGACGCCGAACACGTACGTGGCATCTGCGTTGAGGGCGTCAAAGACGGCTATGCGCCGAGTCGCATCGCGCAAATAGCCGTGTATGTTCGACGAGCCATCAAAGGTCATCCCAGCGACAAGACCAGAATCACTGATGCTTTCGACGTCCGTCCCAGCGTTGTTCGGAACATCAAAAACAGTTATACGTCCATATCGATCACGAACAAAGCCACGCGCCTTACCAAGATAAATATCAGCGAAGTAGCCCGCAGTGTCGCCACTATTGTTGATGCTTCGGATGGACGTGCCACGTGCATTCGGTGCATCAACTACCGTGATATTTCCCGAACCGATCCCTGATAAAGCCGCGTTGTCTGTAGTTTTGGCTGCCATCAGTAAAATCTCCGTAAGACCTTTTGCGTGTCATTTATGCTGGTAACGACCAAATCCAGTCCACCCGGCAT
The DNA here is from genome assembly GCA_963833605.1 of uncultured Alphaproteobacteria bacterium. Classification (GTDB taxonomy): domain Bacteria; phylum Pseudomonadota; class Alphaproteobacteria; order Rhizobiales; family Xanthobacteraceae; genus JAFAXD01. The sequence continues at coordinate 214,568 of CAWHYZ010000024.1, read as the reverse complement.
CTCCGATACTGCATTCGGGATATCGAATGTGATGAAAGTTTGCGCAATCGCGGCACATGTACATCCAGAAAACATGATCATTCTCAGGAGCAACACTGCGGCTTGCCGTGTTACTTTCATACTATCCTCCTCACTTGCGTACACGGGTTGGATCTAGCAGGCTGCTGAAAAAATGCCTGACGCACCCGAATCCGACTTATGCAGTTTTGTAAGCTATTGATTCTACGTTCAACCGAGAGCCGAAATGGGCTGTTTTCGGCGACCCAGAACCCCTTGTTCAGCAGCCTGCTAGCGGCGTTCGCAACCGTGGCCGCAATCGGTCGGAAAAAACTTGCACACAACTCCCGGCTCTTTGGACCGTGCAATCATATGGCCGGGATGGGTATGGATCGCTAAGCCATTTATTTCCAGCGGAGTGTTCCGCATCCGCCCTGGAATTCGGAAATGAGAATCCCAAATTCTGGCCCGTATTTCTTACATTTGGTTCGTAGAACCTGGTCGTGCTTTTGAACTGAATTGATCCCGCAGGCGGTGCAAAGCAAATACCACAAAAGGAGAACATAGGGCCGAGCCACCGCGCGATCCCGGCAGAAAGTCTCGTGCCTTGCATTTGGGCATATCCCGAATGGGATGTCACCGCCCGGTAATCCGATGGCGACTTAGTGTACGGAAAATATGTACGATAATGTAAAATGCGTTGCGCTATTTACGCCAGAGTCAGCATGACGGACCAGAACTGCGAATTGCAGTTGCGCGAATTGCGAGAGTACATTGGCCCGCCGCGACTGGACGAATAGCCGGGGAGTACGTTGACACTGGGCTTCAGGGGCGCGAAGGCCACAGCCGTCCGTCGTTGGACCGGCTGATGGCCGATGCCGCCAAGCGCAAATTCGATTGCGTGGCGGTCTGGAAATTGATCGCTTTGGCCGCTCCGTGCTCGACCTCGATCAGCAATTGGCGGCGCTCACCAGCCACGGCGTCCGGTTCATCGCTACCAGCCAGTCGCTCGACACGGACGAAAAGAACCCCACCAGCCGCCTATTTGCTCCAAATTCTCGCCACAGCGTTGCGGAGTTCGAGCCATGAAATGATCCGTGAGCGCACGCTATCCGGCATCCGGGCCGCTCAAGCTGCCGGGAAGGTCGTTGGCCGTAGAAAGCGACTCTTTCGCCGGGATGAAGTTGTCAGGCTGCGAGATGACGAAAAGGTTTGTCCTGGCGGAAGATCGCCGCCGCGCTCAAAATTCCGGTCATGACAGCGGTGGCCGCGTACCGGACGTTCAACTCCGAGAACGGAACATGTACCGAAACTGCCCTGCCGAAAAATGCTTTTGCACCGCTCAGAGGACGACCCCGGAAACAGGCGTGAAAAACGTCTATTCCGCATGCCTGCCGAACGTCTTTGTCGGGGCCCGTCCGTTTCCGTTGGTTCCGCAGTTTCCGTCACACCTTCGGGACGGCAACCGCGCCGTACGCGCCAATGGGGCGCTACCGGATCAGTGGTTGTGTATTCTCAGGCGTGTTTGCGACGCCGCGGAGGTCTGCTCGCAAATGTTGCTACTGTTACACTCTTTGCCACTCTGAGGGTTTTTTGCACCGAAACACGCGAGCCGCCGAATCGCCCTGGCTGTACTTTCGGCAGAACTTGGGGCGTAGCGTGGACTCCAAAAGGGAGAGCGCACCGGCCGGATGGCCGGGGCGCAAGCAACACATGAGACAGCTCAAGAATCAGTCTACTGTCCGGGGTTGTTGGATCCTTTAAGCTGCTGCGGTTCGGGGTGTCCAGGCGCGCGCTCACGTTGCGCTTCGAAAGACGCCCCAGCAGGCAAAGCGCGACTGCGCCCAACTTTGGAGTTGAGGGTCCAGACGGCAAGTCGGCACTTCCATCACCTTCGTAGATCTCCAACAGCATCGCCGACCAATAAGATTGACCGCAGATTCTCTTTATCCCGCGCACATGGCCTTGAATCCACGCCGCGAGCGACCTCTCGTCGAGCCGGCCGGCTGCCACGTCTTCCATTACCACCACGGCTTCAGCACGGTCGGCGGCCAGCCGATATCCGTTCGCGCGGAGAAAAACGCCGATGGCGAGAAAACCAAGCCGCTTATTGCCATCCAACATGGCATGATTTTTGGCCAAGCCGAAACCGTAGCACGCCGCCAGTTCCGGGATGGAGCTCTCAGGTTCGTAAGTCCACCGCATCCGCGCGCGTTCCAGCGCGGACTCTAAGAGGCCCTCGTCGCGCATCCCTGACGACCCGCCGAACTCTGCCAGGCTTTCGGCATGCAGCAGCAGGAGCGCCCGCCGGTTCACCCATACGGGCTCGCTCATTTAGCCAGTGCGCGAAACGTGTCGCGGTACTCCCGCATGAACTCGCGTCCGGCTTCGAGTTGTTTTTCAACGTCTGGATCATAAGGCGTCAACAGGACGCCGTCGGGCGTTTCCACGCTAAAGAGAGTGTCGCCCTGATGAACCTTGAGCTGCGCCAACATCTCCTTGGGAAAGATGGCGCCCGTGGAGGTGCCGATCTTGATCATTTTGATCCCGGATTTTGCTCTGGAGGACTGAACCGGGCCACAATTAGAACGTTTTCCCGAGCCTGTGCTGTGGCTGCGAACGACTTTGCGTTTGGGCATACTTAATAATTATTATAATGCATATTCGTCCACTTGTTTGCGGGTCATCCGCCGCAAGGGCAGGCCAAACACCAGCCATCGGATCCGCGGTGTGGGCATCCGCGCCTGGCCGGGCACCGCGGAGTTCATCACGAGCGACTGTCGCGTCTCGAAGGCGGCGAAGCGTAGCATTACGCCACTCCGCGACGCTTGGGGCGTGCCGGGACTCCAAAAGGGAGAGCGCACTGGCCGGATGGCCGGGGCGCAAGCAACACATCGAAGAGAATCGTTCCGACTCTACAGTAATAACCTCTGGGAACATTCTCTTAACTAACTAAGGTCAACAATTTTTAGATAACTCCCAATCGCGTTGACCAATGGTCAAAGGCCTGAGATCCTAAGGGCGAGTTGTTCTCCCTCCGGTTCGAGTTCTGGCGCACATCGTGCCGGTGATCCCTCAGGAAACGTGGCCGACTCCAGGAGTACAAAATGAAAGAAACAAGCGACCCCCTCGACCCGAAACAACCCCCACGGCTCATCTTCTGGAAAAAAGAAACCAAGAGGCCGCCCCTTCAAACCCGGCAACACCACGGGGAAAGGCCGCCCCAAGGGCAGCCTCAACAAAACGACTCTTCTCGTCAGGGAAATTCTAAACACGCACGCTGAAGAGATCACCCAAAAGCTCGTCGAGAGAGCGAAGAAAGGAAATCTGGTCGCTCTGAAGCTTTTGTTCGATCGGATCTGTCCAACCCACGCGGAAGCTCCGGTGACCTGGATGATGCCTCCAGTCAAGAACGCTGGCGACTTGGTGCCAGCCTACTCTGCCCTCCTGGAAGCCGTGACGAACGGCGAACTGACCTCCCGTCAAGCTCAAGAGATCAAATCCATCCTGGACAGCATGCTCATCGCCTTCAAGAACAAGCTGGGGCCGCCCATCAAGCATATCTTCAGGGTCCACATTGTTCAGCCGACGGCTCGTGATCCGAACCCGCCATACAATATCATCCAGCCAGCCGACACCTCAGACGAGGTCGCTTAACCGCTATGCGCTATTTTCGCGTTTATTTAACGCAAATCGGGCCGGGATCCAACCTAGCTGAGGTCGACATGCACGCTCTGGCCTCAGCCGCCTGCACTACCTCCGTCATCGGCCCGAACCGGAAATCGGACAGCAGCCTCTCCAGCTTCTTCTCCATCCCGACCACTCCGCCATACGTCCGCATCCTGGCAATCCAACCAGAAGCCAGCCTCGGTTGACCGGGATCGATCTCCCAGGGGTGGAAGTATACACAGGCCGGCTTCCCTTCCCTCTGATTCATTCGTCGGATCCCCGCAGCCGTATAGCAATACGGCAGCAGCCGAAGGTACTCCTCCCGCCCCCCACCGGCGCCACTCGGCCATTGCCCAATTTGACCGTGGCAATCGGGATCTCTTGAATCGGGCCCGACGGAGTCTCGAGGACATGCGCGTGTCGTTCAAAACCCGTGATCCCATACCGGTCATGCGCGATCGGGTAGATGCTCGAGTCATCGGTGAACCCGCATTCGACCAAAACCTCGAGGGCCCACATCGACTCCCGGGTAATGGAGTAGCTGGGGGCCCGATAGAGGCGGGGCGTCACGCCGCAGGCGTCTTCAATGACTCGGACCGCTCGCACCGTGTCTTCTTTAAATTCGGCGGGGGTCAAATCGTAGACCAGCTGGTGCCAGTAGCTGTGGCAGCCAATTTCGTGACCGTCGCCTGCAATCCTCCGCACCATGCCGGGCCACCGTTCGGCAACCCATCCCAACACAAAGAAGGTCGCCCGTACGCCTTTTCTTTGAAAGAGATCCAGAATGAGTTCCACTTGGCCTTCGACCCGGGAGGGCAACGCACTCCATTGGCTCGCGCTTACCGAGGCCTGCACTTCCGTCGGATGGAAGTACTCCTCCACATCGACCGTCAGGATATTCGAGATAGGGTGACTGGTACGGGCGGGGAACTGGCGGGAAGCGCTATCGATTTCGCGCACCGGCATCGCGTCCGATCAGACGCCCTGCGGCTGAGACTGAATTTCAGGCCGGCGCACGACCGCCACAGCGGGCTTCGGCCGGAACCTCAAGAAGAAAATTGCGCACGACAAGGCCATCGAGAGAATTCCCAACACCGCAGAATCGGTCGCGCGCTGCAACATGACACTCCTCCAGGGCTTCGGAGGTATGCATTCGCGCTACCATCCATTGGCCGGTCAACCGTTTAGCCATTGACGGTCTCGGCTTTCTGTCCAGCCGCACAAGTCTCGCCATTGCAATTAGTTAGCCCCACACAGTTGACCATTGCCAACATGCGCCTACATCTATAGGACTGCTAGCATCCGCATTCTGGAGCCCGCGTGTCCAAAGCCTTAGTCCAACTTCTTCTTCTTTGGAGAACTTTCCTGTATTTCGGCGATGCCGCCTTCGCACAATCTTCTTTGACGCTCTCGTCAACCACGGCCACGGCCGGCAGCCCGGTCGCGCTCGATCTCTCGCTGGCTTCTCCTTCCGGCGCCGAACCCGCGGCGCTCCAGTGGACTCTGAACTATTCCGCCGCCAATGTGGCCACTATTTCAGTGACGGCCGGCCCGGCGGCAACCGCGGCCGAAAAGAGCATCGCCTGCGCCGTCAGCGGCGAGGCCTACCTCTGCATCGCTTCGGGACTCAAGCCAACACGATCTCCAACGGGGTGGTGGGCGTGGTGTCGATCGCATTGACCCCTAACGTCACCACTGCGCCGATCAGCGTTACGAATGCCCTTGACGCATCGCCCGCCGGCGACTCTCTTCCGCTTTCACCAAGCGGCGGGACCATCAGCGTCCCTGCCATGCCCACAGCTCCGGTAGCCGTCACTGCTCTGTCCTGCAGCCCGGCCACCCTCGGCATCTCTGACACTTCCACCTGCGACGTCGCCCTGAGCGGGGCTGCCCCGGCCGGCAGCGTCACTGTGGCGGTGACCTCTAGTTCAAACAGCTTGACGGTCCCCGCCTCCGTGACCTATTCCCCCCACCGCCGCTTCCACGTCTTTTCCGCGCAGTTTGGCGACGTGCAGCTCTGCTGAACAACAACACGCCGCACCGCCTCCGACTGCAGTCTCTGCCGGTATACACCCACCTCGTCGGAGGCTGGGGAATTTTCAACCGGCGTTTGGGGATTGTGTCGCCGGCGATGAAACAACGCTGCGAGCGAAGCTGCGGGGGGTCCGGTCACAACGCCCGCCGGTGCCTTCCAGGTGCCGAGTCGTCGGACAGTTTCGCCGCGAATCTAGCGGTTTATCGCCTGTCGAGAAATATGGACGGACAATGCTCGGAGGCGGTCGCCAGCCCCGAGGGATTCAACTGAATCAGGCCGCGGTAATGGGTTCGCTGCCATACAGGTTGGATGGACATGTTAACCAACTCGGAGAGCATAATCTTCTCCGCCGTTCCATTCTCGCTGTACACTATCAATCCACCCCGCCCGTCGATTTTGATTCGCGCTGCGCCGTGGACACGAAAACTTCGGGTCGTTGGCCAGCTTGAATCGGAGAACGAAGTTGAGATTATCCATGTCGGCCTTTCCGCGGATACCAGTGTAGATGAGGCGCACTATCGGATACCCCGCAGAATACTCCTCGGCCGCCCGCGAACAAAAGATTGCCTTTGGTGAACTATTTCCCCGGGGGCCGATCGGGCAGTGGCAAGGTTGCTTCGGTCCCAATATAGGTGATGGCCTTCCCGTCAGCCGTTGCGCCCAAGGCATCGCCGATGTGCACCACAACCGAGCGGTCGCTCCGTCGCCGTGAACGTTACCAGCGCGACCGCGCCATCGCGGATTGGCTGAAGCCCACCAGCCAGAATGCAGACCCACTTCCGCTCCGCGACCTGGTTCTGCGCTGCGCCGGCACACGTGAGCGACTTTTCGGCCTCGGTTGCGGCGGGTCCTGCTTTGATTTCCCGGAGATCAATCGCAACGTCTTTAGCGGCGCGAATCGACCATTGGAGCGACGCTGGCCCAGGGGGCTTGGGCGTCACAATCATGATCTGAAACGCTCCACGATCTTTGACGGACGGCGGAGCAGGCAGGATCTGTAAAGACTGCGCCCATAGTGGGGCGGAGATCGAAGAGAGAAGGAGAAGTTTCATCCCAAGAGCCGCCCTGAACACTCACCCCTACAGCCGCACAATTTTTCCCGAGACCATGCCCTTTAGCGCATTACGAGTATCAACGATCAACGTCGCCCGTTCCACTAGCTGCTTGTAGTCAAAGGCCTTGTGATCGGTCACCACCACGACGCAATCGGCTTCACCGGCGACCCACTCTGGCGCAGCATCGAGCTGCAGGCCTTCCAGACGAAGTGTCGGAACATGTGGATCGCTGTAGGTTAGTTTCGCTCCGCGCTTTTGGAGCAGCAGAATACGTCCAATGCCGGCGATTCCCGCATATCATCAATGTCACGCTTGTACGCGACACCCATGACGTGCACGTGCGACCCCTTGACTGGCTTACCATCATCATTCAGCGCGTTCTGAACTTTATCGGCGACGAAGTGCGGCATCTGGCCATTGATGTAGCCAGCCAGCTCGATAAACCGCGCTTCGATTCCTGCCTGCTTTGTCTTCCACGACAGGTAGAACGGATCAATCGGAATGCAGTGTCCGCCCAGTCCCGGACCGGGATAAAACGGCATGAAGCCAAAAGGTTTCGTGGCGGCCGCCTCGATGACTTCCCAAACGTTGATGCCCATCCGGTCACACATGAGTGCGATCTCGTTCGCCAAGCCGATGTTGATCATCCGGAATGTGTTCTCGAGCAGCTTCACCATCTCGGCAACTTGAGTCGAGCTGACCGGAACAACCGTCTCGAGAGCCTGCGAGTAAAACAGCCGCCCCATCTCCGTGCACACCGCCGTTACGCCGCCAACCACTTTCGGGATGTTTCTGTCTGGTACTTGGGGTTGCCGGGGTCGACTCGCTCGGGCGAGAAACAAAGAAAGAAGTCTTGCCCACTTCGAGTCCAGATCGGGTGAGCAGCGGCAGAACGAGTTCGTCCGTCGTCCCTGGGTACGTGGTGGATTCCAGGATCACCAGCATGGCCGGGATGAAATGCTTTGCAGATCTCCTCGCAGGCGGCCACACGAAGCTCATATCGGGATCTTTGGTTTTTCTAAGCGGCGTGGGAACGCAAATGTTGATTGTGTCCAGATCCGCTACAGCGGAAAAATCCGTGGTCGCTCGCAAGCTTCCCGCTTTCACGAGTTCGCCAACCGCCGCGGTCGGAACATCAGCGATATATGACTCGCCAGCGTTGATGCTGGACGCCTTGCCCTCGCTCACATCGATTCCAGTTACAGCGAATCCCGCTTGCGCAAACTCTACGGCCAGCGGAAGTCCGACGTAGCCCAAGCCGATAATCCCGACACGTGCCGTTCTGTTAGAGATCTTCTCTGCAAGTGAGGCGGCTATCGTCTCTCGTGAGGGGGCATTAACCATGTTGGCATTCTCGCACGCATTCAAACCGCTGGAAAGGGCTCAGCATGCCCCTTCGAGTACTCACCTGGGGTTTTCGCCTCTGGTACTAGATCGCAGATCGCATCAAGTTCAGTTCTCCACTCCAGCCTCCATCACGTGTCATTGCGCCAGTCGGATTCTCCGGTCGGACCACCGGTACTGGCCAGCGAGTCTCTACACCTCACCGCTAAGTTCGCTTTCGTGGCCAAATCGCCGGGTCCTTTCTTGGCACCCCTTCCCCAGGTTTTCCGACTCTCGATTCTGCCGACGAGTTCTCCAACATGCCGAAGGAGATATTCATTCACCACAGAAGATGATCGACAAGGGGAGCGATCGGCTTCGGAAATTAGGTCCCTGACCGCCTGAACAGTTTCTTAATGATCTTTTGGACGTAGAAATGGTTTGTCCCATTACTGACGCTATGGCCACCCACCGCTGAGCATCGAAGTCACCCAGAAAAGACCAAAAGCTCCAAATTGCTGAGTGGCGGGGTTCAGCAGGTTAGAGTCGTCTCCTGCGTGCCTTGGCGCCGCGGCAATTGGCTAGGGGCGCCAGCGCCCCCATGTGAATCGAGATTGCATCAAGATCGACCGGTAGTTCGATCGCAATACCGCCCGCCGCAGGTTCGGCCATAAAAAGGACTCCTTTACACGGTCAGAGACCTAGTGTGCTGCTTCTGAAATAGCTATACAATGACGGCAACCGGCGTTATCCTGTATTTGCCATGTGGAAAGCCGCCGAGAGCCTGCACATCAGTGCTGATGATCGGGCACTTTTGGAGGAGTTTCTTAGATCCGGAAATACCCCGCAGAAGGTCGCCTTTCGGATTCGCATTGTCCTCGAAGCCAGTCAGGGGAAATCGAATTACGAGCTCGCCCAGAGCTTAGCCACGACGCGCGTGACGGTCTTGAAATGGCGCCAGCGTATCTGGACGCCGGCGTGGAAGGGCTGCTGGAGGATGCGCCCGGCCGTGGACGGAAAGATCGATTAGCGCCGATCAGGAAGCTGCCATCGTCAAGGCGACGCTCGAGACCAAGCCGAAGAATGCTACGCACTGGAGCACTCGCTCGCTGGCGTCCGCGCAAGGCGTGAGCGACTCGACCGTCCTCCGCATATGGCACGCGCATCATCTACAACCGCATCGTCTCGAGAGGTTCAAAGCCAGCACCGACCCTCGTTTCGTTGAAAAGGTTCGGGATGTCGTCGGCCTGTATTTGAACCCACCCGACAAGGCTCTGGTGTTGAGCGTTGATGAAAAGAGTCAGATTCAGGCTCTTGACCGTACGCAACCAATCCTGCCACTACGGCCCGGCATTCCTGAACGCCAGACACACGATTACCAGCGCCACGGCACGAGCACTCTCTTTGCCGCTCTGAATGTCTTGGATGGGACTGTGGTTGGCCACTGCGCCCCGCGGCACCGACATCAGGAGTTTCTGCGCTTCTTGAACAAACTGGATCGCGCCATTCCCGAGGGCCGCGAAGTGCATCTAATCCTGGACAACTATGGGACACACACGCACGCGGAGGTGAAGGACTGGCTGGCCATCCGGCCCCATTATCATCTACACTTCACACCCGACCAGCGCTTCTTGGCTGAATATGGTCGAACGATTCTTCGCAGAGATCACAGAGCGGCGCATCCGGCGAGGCACGTTTCGCAGCGTGCCGGAACTGGTTCGAGCTATCACGAGCTACATCCGCGATCGCAACAAGTACCCCAGCCCGTTTAATTGGACAGCTCAGCCTAAGGATATTATCCGTAAGGCTCAGAAGGCCCGTCGTTGTTTAGGCAATTCAGAAGCGGGACACTAGCGAGGGCAACTGCCGATCGAAATGCGTTTGCGGACCGCTATCACCCCGACTGCAACGGAAAGATGTGGACCTCAGAGAATTCCCTAAAGGATATGCTTTTGGTACTCATTCGCCGATCAGGTTTTGGGGGGTAATCCTGGTACCAGCCCATAAACTAGGAGTGCAGATGGCCAGTAGGTCTAGCCATGACAGTGACTTGCGTCCGAGCGACACATCGCAGAAGATAGCTCAAGGGCAGACAATGATGACGATCCGTTACAGCAACGGCTACACCGTAGAAGCAGTCCCTCTGTGCCGTAGAGAAAACGTAATCCGTGTCGAGACTCGCGGTGGCTCTGATGTGCTCGAGCTTCGGCAGCTTAATGGGCACTGGATTACCGAAGACTGTGAACCTGTCGACGTCGATTTCGCGTGGGGTCGGCACGAGGATTTGCCCGTTGTCACTGTCAATGACTGCATCTGCCCGCCGGGGCTTGCTGCCAAGCTGCTCCATATGCTCTTCTCTGGTGAAGACGAGGCGGCGGCGATTGATGCCATAGACCGGGCTGCCTCGGTGAATGGCGCGCCCCTATACCGCCAGGTCGTTTAGAGAGACCTTCAAGACTGGCCAAGAGGGCTGCCCGGCACAAGACCACGAGACCAACTCCGCACAGGAACGGACATGGCACTCTCGAAGAGCCCGTCAAAAATGGGGTTCGTCAGAAAAACTCGTGGGTTGATTCGGGCTCGGGCAATTTGCCAAGTGAGTGATAGAGCGCGAGTTCGAGGCAACGGAAGGTGCGGAACCCGTAGGATTTTCTCATGGTCACTTTGGCTTTGTTGTTCAGACCTTCGACAACGCCGCTGGAAAGCAGCTTTTTGAGGCGCGGAAGTAGTTGAGGATTAGCTCGCGGTGTTCGCGCAGTGAACGGGCGATTTTCTTCATCGGTTCGATGCGCGAGCGCATCACCTGACAGCACCATTCGTCGAGGAACTTCCCAGCCCAGGTGGCGGAGTTGTAATCCCAGAGTTGCTGAAATGCTTCCTTTAAGAAGGTTGGCGCGGACGGTCCTCAGGTTGTAGCGGAGGAGGTCGCGCAGCCGGAAGCGCTGTTCGGTCTTCAGATTCTCTTCGCGTTTGAGCAGCAGCCAGCGGGACTTCTGTGAGCTTTCGGGAAGGCTGCGTAGGTTCAAAGCGCCGACGCGTCGGGCTCGTCCGTATAGGATTCCAGGACGTCCGCTATGCGACCGTACAGCTGGCGTAGCTCCTTCTCGAGTTTCTTAACCTTGGCGTGGTTGGCCTCTGCGGCCACGTAGCCCGCGAGTTCGTCCAAATCGTCCAGGGTGAAACGATAGATCGGCCGCCGACCGGGGCTGGGCACAATGCGCAAACGGTCCGTGAGGCTGTTGTCAGCGAAGGTATGGTTCATGATCAGGTCACGCTCACGCTCGGTCAGTTCGAGAGGAACTGCTTCGCCGACAGCGATTTGTTTCCGATGCTTCATTGGACTTTCACCGGCGGCTTGGCATTACCTCGCCTTTCCATGTGCCAGGATTCGGCGAACGGAGGTACGACCGACTTTGAGCCGGCGAGCGATTTCGGATTTGCTGATGCCGGCACGGTGCAGTTTCCGGATTTCCGCAGCGTGAACGGCCACGGTCGCCGGCCGACCCAACCGTTTCCCATTCTCGCGCGCATGTGCCAGGCCCGCCCGCGTTCGTTCCCGCAGAATCTCCCGTTCGAACTCAGCGAAAATCGCAAGTAGACCCGCCATGGCTCGACCGGCCGGCGTGGTCAGATCCAGGGCCTCGGTCAGGGAGATGAAACCGACACCCAGGTGCTCCAGTTCTTGGAGAGTTGCCAGCAGATCCGTCACTGACCGGCCCCAACGATCCAGGCGCCACACCAGCACCAGATCAATCTCGCGCCGGCGAGCGGCTTCCAATACCTTCTCACGGGCTTCCCGTCGCGCCGCCCCGGAGTTCACCTCGCGGACATGCAAGGCGATCGTCCAGCCGCGCCGGTCCGCATATTCCCGCATGGCCCGATTCTGCATCGCCAGGGTCTGCTGATCGTTCGTCGAGACACGGGCATACAGGCCGGCCCGGAACATTTTGGTCGACCTTCGTGCCTGGCCAAAAACGTGTCTGGATTCTGAGTTTTTAGAAGCCCGTTTGGCGGCCACTTTCGAGCGTCACTCAAGCATGGCCGCAGACGATCCTTTTCGGCCAGGCAAGCTGATCATACCGCGGCGCGCGCGAGTGTCTCGCGGTAGTTCCAGGGCATCCAGTCGGCTGAATTGCCTGCCAGCTCCCGGGCGTGGCGCTGCAGCTCTGTCAGGTAGTGGAACGAGTCGGCGCCGCCCAGCTCGCAGGTGTGGATCAGGCTCATGAACAGATCGCCTACCTGTGCCCCGTTGAGGGTCCGATAGAACAACGCATTCTTGCGATGCAGGACCGCCCGCTTCAAGGCCCTTTCGCAAAGATTATTGTCCAGGGGCGCTCCAGCCCGTTGCAGAAACAGCGTCAACGCCTTCCAGTGCCGCAGCAGATACGTGATCGCCTTCCCCAAGCTCGAGTTCGGCTCCACCTTCCGCTCGGCAAACTGCGCCTCCAGCCAATCATGCAGCTTGTCCATTACCGGCCGGCTATGCTCCTGGTGAAAACGCAGCCGCTCCTCCGCCGCCATCTTGGCATCGCGCGCCTGGGCGTCGTTACGGTACACCTCGCCCAGCTGCTGCAATATGTGCCGGCACTCGATGGGAAAGTTCTGCGCCACCTCCACCACCTGCCGTCTTCCGTGAGCCAGACAATGGGCCACCAGCAGTTCCACTCCGCCCGGCAGCTTCGGCGCATTCCACGACAGCGCATCGCTCATCTGAATGGCCGGGCCCGACTCCGCCACCCGCTGCTTCAGCACATCCGCGATATTCTCGCCCGCATGCTGCCGCCCGGTGAAATACAGCGCGATCTTCCGGCCTGCCGCCGTGGAAACGATGCCGCTGGTGAAGACGCCCGTGCGCTTCTCGCCGGGCTCCCGCTCCAGCTTTAGCACCTTCATGCCGGTGTCATCGTTGTGCAGCACCTCCCCTTGCGCCGCCTGCCGGATCAGCTCGTCCCGCGCCGGCTTGATCACCTCCGCCGCCTCTTCCACGATCTCCCACTGGGTGGCCGCTGGCAGCGGTATGCCGAGTTGATCTTCCAGCCGTTCCAGCCGGTAGAACGGGATCCCACTGCCGTACTTAAGCTGCGCGATCATCGCCGCCGCCGTCTCGTCGTACTTTTCCGGCCCGACGCCTTCCGGTTCCTCCGCCATGAACACCTGCCCGCATGCGCCACACCGCAATCGTTCCAGCGAATACACCGTGGCCGCCAGCGGAGCCTGCCCCACAATCCGCACCAAGACCTTCGGCTCTTTCTGCACATACACATTGCCTTGCCCGCATGCCGGGCAACGATCGCCGTGCTTCAGGCTGGGATGCGCGATCTCAATCCGGGGCGCGCCGACGAACGCCGAGGCGCCGTTCCGCCCATGTCCAGCCGGAGGCCCTTCGTCCTCGGTGGCATCGCCGCCGGTTGCGTCGCCCATCACCGCGCTGGTCTTCTCCGTGTTCCGCGAGCGCGTCAGCAGAGCCGCCATGGCGTGTAGCGCATCCTTCAGCTTGTCGTAATCGGCCTCGCTCAGCGGCGCCTGCCGCGCCCCGTCCAGCACTTGGTCCAGTTCGTCCAGATTCACGTCTAGGCGGCGTTTGCCGGGCTTCATCTCACTGCTCCAACACTTCGCGGAATCGTCTGGTCAGCGGATATCCCAAAACCTCTTTGATCGAGCGGTTCGGCACGTAGCTGTTGGATTGCTTGCCGCGTCCGGTGGTCTTGCCCATCACCACCCAGTTCGCCGCCCGGTAGCAGGTTCCGCGGAATCGCTCCGGATCCACGAACGTCTCCAGAAAGTAGATCGGGTGGCCGTAGATCCGTTGCCAGTCGGCGCTGATCTGCGACGCCATGCGGCCGAGAAGGTGCGAAGCCAGATGCTCCACCCTCACCCACGGCAGAATCAGAAAGCGCGTGTTGTACGCGACAAATCGGATGTTCCGGCGGCGCGCCTCCGCGCTCCAGCCGATGTAGCTGTCGCGGCTGCCCAGATGACGAGGCGCTGAAGACCAGGCCAGACAGGCGATCGGCCGCTCCTGCGCCCACACCAGATACTTTAGATGTTCACCCACCGGTTGCTCGTAACCGAGATAGTGGTGTTCCTCCATCAGACTGTTGAAGAGCGGCTCGTCAGCGGTTCGCCGCGTCTGCTCGAGTTCAATCGGGCCGAGATCCTTCAGTGTGGCTTCGATCGGCGTCTGATCCAGCAGCACCGGCGCCGGCCGCGAACGCTGCGCCAGCGGATTGTGGCGTTTATAGGCCACCGGCGGCAACGTGATCTGGCCGGCGCGCTCCAGCATCAGCAGCAGGCCGCGGCAGACCATGTCGCGCAGTGCGCCGTTACTCTGCCGCCAATCCCAGGCTTCGCACAACCGTGTCGAAAGCCGACGGCGGCTGTCGGTCGGGTGCTGCTCAACCAGCTTGCGGATATAAAAGATGTCTTCCGGGTGGATCTCCCGGCCGCGATAGCGGAGCGTCGCCATTGCAGCGTAGTATGAACCCGTTTTTCTTGGAACGCAAGGGCAAAATGCTACTTCCGCGCGGTCACACGCCGCCACATCGGCGCGGCCCGTACCCGGGACAGATCCCCCGCGGCCATCAGCAACTGCGCCTCGTAGGCCTCCAGCGGTTTGGCCGGCTCGGCTGCTTCCGGCCACCAGACGAATTTGCCTTTCGACAGCCGCTTTTGCGCCAGCCAATAGCCCTGACCGTCGTAAGTTAGGAGGCGGATCGCTGTCCCGCTGCGGCTGCGAAACACGAAGACGCATCCGGAAAACGGGTCTTCGGCGAGTTTGTCCTGACACAGGCGCGCCAACGAGTCAATGCCCTTTCTTCCATCCACAGGCTCGATGGCTACCAGGACGCGCATTTGCGCGGTGATCTGGATCATCGCTCGGAGTCCCGCCAGGCGCGCAGCAGATTCGCCCAGTCGGGCGCAACGGAGATCGTCCAATGGATGCGCATCTTGCTTCCACCGGCGGATTCGAACTCGATCAGGCACTCGGGAATCGCCGGCGGCGCGACCAGTTCGACAAACCTCGGCCGGCGCGGTGTCTTTAATTTCCGTTTGTCAGCTGCTACAAGAAGCCGTTTCAGTTTGCCGGCGTCCAGGCGCAGTTGCTGGGCGGTCCGGTTCACGCCGTGCTGCCGGGCCGCGTTGATCGCCGCTGTCCACAACTCGTCTGGGATCGGCGATTTCCGCGGCCTGCTCCTTCTCCATTCCTCGAACCGCGCTCGCGCCCCTTCTATGCCGCACGCCGTCGCCGCCTCTTCTGTCATTCTCTACCTCGATCTTTAGCCCGTCGAAGAATGACAGTAACAGTTGCGATCCGCAGCCTTCACGCACCCTTACCGAAAGGACACGACGTACTCACTCAGCAAAACATGAGTGAGCGGCGGGAGTTCGACGCTCCCATCATCCGTCCGGGCTCCAAAACGGTCACCGCACCGTAGGAGCACGCGCGCTAAGCGCCTAGGAATAGTCTCGCCCCCCAGACTCTCGATTCGGTCTGTAAACTCGTGGAGTTTTCTTATGAGCTTCTGCAGCAGCGTCAGGGAGAACTGTGGGTTCACCACGAGGAAGTCTTCTATCGCCGAAACGGGCCAAGCTAGCACTCTGGCGTCCTGCATCACTGTCGCCACTTCGGAGCGGCACCCGCCTAGCAAAGCAGACTCGCCGAAGAATTCCCCCGGCCCATGTAGATCAATGATGACCTGAGTGTTTGTTCTAACCGATCGCGACACCTTGATATGGCCATGCTGTACAAGAAATAGGGACGTGGCTGCATCGCTAGGTTTGTAGAGGACATGTCCCTTGCGGTGGACGAAGACTGTGGAACTCGATAGCTGTGCTAACGCATTTTCTAGAGTCTCTCCAGGGCAGGTTGCGGCCGAGAGGGTGGGTATGGGAAATGGCATTTTTTAAACTCCACACCAGCACAGCGGAAGCTGCTGGCTAGCTTATGTTTAGTTCTACTCCTCAAGGTGTCTAGCCGAGAGCACGACCGAGCCAAGCGCGGTCGCAGACTAGAATATCGTACGTTCTCCAACGCTGGAAGACCAAACATGTATTTCGGTACTCAGGGGATGGTATGTACAGAACTGTTGAAACTCTAGTTCCAGGGGATGTTATCGGACCGGTGCCAAGCGCCATTCAATGAACGCCGTGTGGAATGCCGACGACGACGCCAGTTGATCAGCACCGCGTCAATACAGAAGTCCGCGGATGATCGGCGTTACCCGAGGGGAGACTTCTCAGAGACCAACGTTGTTGGTGTGCAATGGCCTTTCTGGACTTTGCGTGCTTCTTGGGAACACCCACAAACCGGCGGAATGCAATGAAACCGCCGCCGGAGGCCATGCTGCGCGACCGCGAAGAATTGCAAGACGGTCGCTTCGCCGCCGAGCTTCGCCGTGGCCTCGAACCAATCCACGTGCGCTTCCTGCCCCAGTCGTAACTCTCCGGAACGAACACCTCGGAGCCGCGGAACCCCAATACCTGTTTGCGCTGTCGCCCGTACCGCCGCACGGTCGGCTCGTCGATGGGGCACTCCGGCCGTTCCTGCCGCAGCCGAACCAAGATCCGATGCGCCGTGTTCCGCTGTTTGTGTGGCGCTTGCCGGTCTTCCTCTACTGTAGGATCTGGTCGAGCCGCTCCTTCAGCGGTCCGAGTCGGGGCTGCTCCCGCGCTGGCCAGCGCCTTCCGCACTAGCCGGCGGTGCGCGCCGTGCTTCCACGCAGGGCCCAGGATTGTCTCACCCGCGGGGTCGAATTTCTTCGAATAGCTCCCATCCGTCAGTCCGCTCTACGCCCATAGATCACCACCACAACGCGTCAGGAGCGTGCAACACGGCCCGCAGGCAGTGTTATATTAAATGGCGGCTCGCAGGGCGCGATCCAACAAATTAAATGATTGCGCGATCGCGCAATATCGAGCCGGGTGCCCCTTGCCCTGCCCGGATCCAGGAAAATCCCGGCAAGTCTTTACTGTGTCAGCGATTTGCTTTTGCCAGTGGCGTGGTGCCACCCATGCGAAAACCAAGTCTGAAGCACCCTTTCGGCATCGGGTACGACGTAGGCGCTCGTTTCGCTGCGATGATGCCCCGGCTTTTGATGGACGCGGATCACTTGTTTGGCCTGGAGTTCGCCAACCACATTTTGGATTCCCCGTTTGCTCATTCCCGTTAGCCGACCCAGGTCGGCATACCCGCCGCGATAGATGCGCGCGCGATCGTCGTCCTGTCCTTCTCCCTCTTCGTACATCACACGATACACTGCAAACTGCCCCGGTGTAAGGCCATCAGTTATACGGTTCAGAATCCGCAGACGAGGGATTCTCCGGAGTTGTGGAGTATTATCTACTACTGTGGCAGTATTTATGGCGGTCTTGTCGACAGCCATGCTTGCCGGTCCTTCATTTTTATCCGTGCTTTCCGGTGTAAGTCCACTTTTATCTGTGGAATTCTCGCCGGCTGACACATTATCAGCGACAGTAGCAAAAGATTCCACTGACTCTTTGGTTGCTGTGGTGTTTGTTTCAGAAACAGCACGGTTTCCAGTGGGCGGCGGGCTGGTCTTGCAAGTGATTGGTCCGTCTGAGGGCGTCGCGGCAACAGGTAGAGCCATAACGGCTTCCACCCAGTCACTGTTGACATCGATATCGTCGCGATCAACGGCGAAACTAATTCTTCGCCGCGACGGAGCCGTTCGCTTCGATTTCATTCGTCACCGCTTCTAGAAAAAAGTCGACCATTTTGCTGTAGTCCTCGGCAGCCCGGCTGCGGGGATCGTACTCCCAAATGGATTTCTTGGCGGCCGCGGCGTAGCTCAGTTTCACATCCTGGCGAATGACGATCGGCATGAGGTACTGAGCAAGATCGGGATCCTGCTGTAAGGCGTTCATCGTTTCTTTTGAGCCATTTGTACCAGCATTGACCATAGTGGGGAGGACCAGAACCTTCTTCTCCGGCGATTCAAATGCGGAGAGCACCCGTTTCAAGCCGGCTAAGCTCTGAACGGCACCGATGATTGCCATCTGGTCCATCGAAACGATGAGAACGACGACTTCTACGTAGAGCAGCGTATTTACCGTGAGAAGGCTCATTGCAGGGCTGGTGTCTACAAGGACGAAGTCATACTCGCGGACTTGCCGCATCCGGCGTGTAAAGATCTTTTCGCGCAGGGTTTCCCCTGCCAGGCGGTTTTCGAGGCCAAAAGCAACGTTGCTGCTCGGAATCACGTCAAGATTCGGCCGGACATTGGATCGGATCACCTGATCAAGGACCATATCGTCCGCCATCAAGTCGTAGATGGTGTTTTGATTCGCCCTTATGCGAAGCGAGTGCGCGATGTTGCCCTGCGGATCCATATCGACGAGGAGCACGCGCTTTGTCCGATTTGCCAGTCCGATAGCGAGGTTCACAGTTGTCGTCGTCTTCCCTACACCACCCTTCATGTTGACCACGGCAACGCGAAGCACTCAGGACCTTCCCTTCACACGCAATTCCCCGTTGATGTGAAGCTGCTGCACCACAATTTGAGCGTGCCTGAGGTCGGAGTTACTCCAATATCTTGCATTTCCATGGACTTGCGGTTCTGGAATCTTCCTAGTTTTCAGTAATTTAAGAAGGGTTGGGTGGCTAACACCCAAAATGGTGGCTACCTCTTGGGTTGACAGACTTCCGCCCGGGTTTGACCCCTTCTTTCCGTTACGCGGCATACTCCCCAAAGTGATCTCGATTTTGATCTTGTGACAAAATTCCAATACGCTTTATAGATTATTCGTAAGACGATGTAAATGCAAGTCATTTATACCATCGTTAGCATTTCGACGGCACCATTGTTCTCCCTCGTCGGTGTAGTTGCGTGGAAATCTCGAGGAACGACGATGACTAGCGGTGTAGTTCCGTGGCAAAAACTGGCCTTCGGCGAAGGGCCGCATCGGGAGTCTGTCCGCTAGGCGCGTGTAGATCCGTGGAAACATCGTGAAGTTGCCTGGAAAAATGGTGAAGGATCGAGAAAAACTGAGTGTAGTTGCGTGGACCGAATCGTGTAGTCCCGTGGAAGAAACGGTGTAGATTCGTGGAAGTTTTTGGCACGTAAGTAATGCAGTTTCAAATATATACAGATTGCTACAGGTTTTTAGATCTGTTCTACAGTAAACTTCTAAACAACATCACGCCGTTCTATGACTGATACCATTCATACAGAACAACAGCCGCTCCCGGATGTTGTTGTTGAGGAGATCGACCTCCTACGCGTGGAGAAGAGCCTTCACTCTCTAGGCTTTTTCGCGTCGACTGCGAACCGGCAGATGTCCCGCACCGTTGTTCAGGTTTTTCGGAGACCCGATGGGCAACGAATCCAGGCTAAAGCGGTCATCGAAGCGATCCCGAGTTTGGGTTTACCGACAACTGCCGATCGCGACAAGTACATGGCCTTCATGAAGATTGCCTTAGACCAGAAGGAGTTTCAGCGACGGCTGGAAAACCCGATCCGGTTTAGCGGTTGCGATATGATCAGGCTTCTACGGCTTCGAAAAGGCGGTTTTCACTACGACGAGATCAACGACTGGTGCAAGCGCATGGTCGCAACAACGATCATGTCAGAGTCTTCAATCTACTTGTCAGATCGTCGCCAGTACGCCACGGACACGTTTCACGTATTCGACCGAGTAGTCCTCGTTGGGGAGGAACTTCGTGACGGCTCGCGCTCTGAATTCTACCAAGTTTATCTCTCGCAATGGCAGTTGTCGAACCTCAACGAGGGTTATGTACTGCCACTGGACTTCAACGCATACCTTGCACTGAAGCGCGACATTTCGAAGGCATTATTTGGACATTTGAGTGTGTGGTTCTATGCGAGTCGCGGCCAAGGCTATAGAGAAGAACTATACGGATCTCTGCCAATTATTGAACATTCGTGCGTACCCGCATCTTTCAAAGGCCGGCTCTGTTTTGGCACCTTCCCTCAACGAACTGGTCGCCATTGGATATCTCTCGGATTGGGATCTCTCCCGGAGGTGCCGCGGCGCAGATCTCAAACTGAGCCTTTTGCCAGGAAAGCGGCTGCAGTCGCTTCCGCACTTTTCAGCCATGGTGCATTCCGAGTCCTGTGCCCCGACTCAAGGTTGCCTACCACAATGGGTGAGCGAACTAACGCATCGCGGTGTCGCTGAAAGAAAGGCGCGTCAGTTGGCCCTCGAGATTCCGGACACTCAGCCGGTTCTCGATCAAATCGAATATGCAGAGCACCTTATCCAGCAGGATCACCAGGGAAGGGGTAAGATCGCCAATCCCGCGGGGTTCATCATCTGGGCTATAGAGAGCAACCTCTCGGTGCCTTCGCACTTTGACACTTCGAGCAAAAGAGGCGCGAGACAGGCTGGCGAACAAGCGGCGCAAACGGAACGCCTCCAGACACTTGAGCTTCTGGCGGAATATGATCGCGAATGTGAACTTCAGGTGCGGCAGAAGATCTCGACGCAGTATCCCGGTGAACTCCTCGACAATGCCCTTCACGAAGAAACCCGGCGCATTCGTAAAGCGCAGCCAGCCTGGTTCGACCGGGTACCCAATGAGACGAGACGTGAAGTAGCCCTCGCACGTCTGGAGGCCGCTGTGCGTGAATCCCTGAATTTTCCGACTTTCGAACAGTGGCGGCAGAACCAACTGCAACGCCCGCTTTTCTCCGTAGATCGCAGGTAGAAATCGTGCCGCGGCTAACAACTTCTACCAACTAAGACCTGCAGCCGGTCCCGTGCCAAGTTTTAGAAATGTTTTAAAGTACTACTGTGGCAACACGCTCGTCACTCCAATGCGTATTTCAGCCACAACTTATAGTGCTACAGGTGAAGGAAGCGCTACAGCAGCACAGTGTAGGTCAGTGGAAAATCCTGCGTCAGTAGCCGGAACGGAAGTAAAGAACATGGCACGGATACCCACCGCTGGAGAAGGACCAGGCGATCAAACTGCTACAGGCGAAGGAAGCGCTACAGCAGCACAGTGTAGGTCAGTGGAAAATCCTGCGTCAGTAGCCGGAACGGAAGTAAAGAACATGGCACGGATACCCACCGCTGGAGAAGGACCAGGCGATCAAACTGCTACAGGCGAAGGAAGCGCTACAGCAGCACAGTGTAGGTCAGTGGAAAATCCTGCGTCAGTAGCCGGAACGGAAGTAAAGAACATGGCACGGATACCCACCGCTGGAGAAGGACCAGGCGATCAAACTGCTACAGGCGAAGGAAGCGCTACAGCAGCACAGTGTAGGTCAGTGGAAAATCCTGCGTCAGTAGCCGGAACGAAGTAAAAACATGGCACGGATACCCACCGCTGGAGAAGGACCAGGCGATTAAACTGCTACAGGCGAAGGAAGCGCTACAGCAGCACAGTGTAGGTCAGTGGAAAATCCTGCGTCAGTAGCCGGAACGGAAGTAAAGAACATGGCACGGATACCCACCGCTGGAGAAGGACCAGGCGATCAAACTGCTACAGGCGAAGGAAGCGCTACAGCAGCACAGTGTAGGTCAGTGGAAAATCCTGCGTCAGTAGCCGGAACGGAAGTAAAGAACATGGCACGGATACCCACCGCTGGAGAAGGACCAGGCGATCAAACTGCTACAGGCGAAGGAAGCGCTACAGCAGCACAGTGTAGGTCAGTGGAAAATCCTGTGCCAGTAGCCGTGCAGGCGGAATATCCGCAGACACGTCAGCCGGCCGATTCGATTAAAATACTACAGACAAATTCACGCAAAGTGCTACACGCGAAATAAACACTGCTGTGGCAATATACACGGCAGCGTTCAAAGTCTTTGACCCTGAACGGCAGCCATCACCTCGGTTTACAGAGAAGTATCGTCGCTTGCGGCAAACGGGGTTGCCGTGAGCCGTTCAAATCGTTCCATGTCCTTGCCGATAGCCATGGCCAAGGCTAGCAGCTTCGCCAGCGCGTCCGAAGGGCTGTCAAACGAGAGCGCAATCCGTCCGGGAGCCAATTCAATGCCGGGGGGTAAATCTTCAAATTTCTGGTTGACGACAGTGATAGGCGCTTCCACCAGAAGCTTCGGCGCTGAAATCCAACTCTGTCTCAGTTGATCAATCGTTTGAGCGAATTTGCGCTGTCGTTGTGCCTCGTAATGGGCGGTTTCGCCCTTGGCTATGCCACGCAAGTGACCAATTAGCAGTCCCCGATCAGCTACGATGCTCGTCCCAATTTGCTCGGTCGCACACGGCGCCATCAGTTGTTGGGCCCGGCGCGGTCCTACATCGAGCAAGAATTCGATTGTTCCCCGTGTGATTGAGGAGGAGGGAAGGGCCTCGAGCTCACCGATAATCTCGTCTAGACGACTGTACCAACGAGGTTTAGCTGACATTCTTCACCAGCTCGTCGCACTCCGATGTTAACGTCGCAAAATCCTTCGGTCGCCTTAGCTGTCGAGTAGAATCTGACAGGAGAGGGCGTCTTCAGTATGTTATTCTCGGAGAACTCTACCGCGACCCTGGAGAACATTCGAAACGCGTAGAATTGCATCTGGCTCCCACTGGCGCGCGAGTGCACGCCGGATCTCTCCATAACAGTTCATTCCTCTCCTATGGTGAGCGAAATCGATTGTCGCTAAAGCAAGTCACCGAATAGCGATACGGAACTCAAACCCCAATGGATCGTTGCCCATGGCCATCACCAGAGCGAGCAACTTCCTCAGCGCCTCTTCAGGTGTTTTGAAGCCGTCAATCACGATCCGTCCGGGATCCAAGTGTACCCCGGTCGGCAGATCCTCAAATTCCTGGTTGACGATTGTTGTAGGCGCTTCGACGAGCACCCTCGGTTGGCGTTGAGCTTCCTCGCGAAGCCGGCTTAGCATCGTCGAAAACCGCCTTTGCCGCTGCTTCTCGAAAAACGCAGACTCACCGGCGGCGAGATTTCGCAGATGCTGAATTACGCTTTCGCGCGGTGCTAGGCCGTTACGGCCGACTTGCCTGCTGAGTACGGGCTGCAGGATCTGTTGTGCACGACGACGGCGCACGCCGAGAACGAACTCAATGCTAGCTCTGTCGACCCAGGGGTAGGGAAGAGCCTCGATCTGCTTAATCGCCTCTTCAAGGCGGCCATACCAACTTGGCTTGTCTGGCATGCTCGAAGCCCTCGAAACCAGCGCTGTTGCGAGAAATTCAACGCCGAAGGTATGATATCACGGTAGCAGCGATTATGCGCGCTAGCGCAACATCGCGCAAACAAGCCGGGTGTAATGCAGCACTGGGCTATTTCCTAGGTCGTGAGAAAGAAAGACTTCTCACGACCTAGGAGGGTTATACTCCGAAAGAATGCATCGACTCCCCGCGTCTCCACGCCCGACCGGCCTTCCGGAACCCGCCAAGGACCTCCCCGGCGGTGGCCTCCTTGAGCGTCTGGTCGCCCAAGCCGAATCATCCTTCAGGGCGGCCCGGGCCGACGCAACCCTCCGGGCCTACGAGCATGACTGGAAGCTGTTCCGCAGTTGGTGCGAGAGAAACCGTCTTGTGTCGCTGCCAGCGAGCCCTCAGGCTGTGATCCTGTACAGTACGGACCTGGTCAAGAACGAGCGCCGGACCCTCAGCACCCTATCCCGCCGGCTGGCGGCCGTCAGCCAAATACACCAACAGGCGGGATTCGACTCGCCAACCCGCAGTTGGGTAGTGAAGCAGTTTCTGAACGGCCTCCGGAGGGAGGTGGGTGTCGCACCTACCCGTAAGCAGCCGGTCCTCGTCGCTGATCTGCGAGAGATCCTGAGTGCTCTGCCCAATTCGCTGCTCGGAGTGCGCG
This sequence comes from uncultured Alphaproteobacteria bacterium, assembly GCA_963833605.1. GTDB lineage: Bacteria > Pseudomonadota > Alphaproteobacteria > Rhizobiales > Xanthobacteraceae > JAFAXD01. Next base: position 190,710 of record CAWHYZ010000024.1, on the reverse strand, counting down.
ACCGAGCTCTCCTGTTGCTCGGATTCACGGGCGGTTTCCGCCGGTCAGAACTGGTCGGAGTGAACGTCGACGACCTGGAAAAGAGTTCCGGAGCTCTGATTGTCACGATTCGACGCAGCAAGACGGATCAGGAAGGGGAGGGAAGGCGTGTCGGCATTCCCCAGGGCGCCGAGCAAACGACCTGCGTCATCTGGGCGCTCGAGCAATGGCGAGCGGCAGCCGACCTCAGTGCGGGTCCGCTGTTCCGGGTAGTGAACCGGCACGGCAGCATTCTGGACAAACGACTTTCGGCCGAAGCCGTGGGTATTGTGGTGAAACGCTACGTTGAGAAACTCGGCTACGATCCGGCGCGATTTGGCGGCCACAGCCTCCGCGCCGGCCTCGCCACATCGGCTGCAGCGGCCGGAAAGTCCGAACGCGCGATCATGAACCAGACCGGCCACCGAAGTGTCGCCACGGTTCGGCGCTATATTCGCGATGGAAATCTCTTCCGAGAGAATGCTGCCGAGGGATTAGGCCTCTGAGGTTCGGCCATGCCGCAAACTGCTGGATTCAAAATGCCGGATGATTCAGACGCAAGATCCGGCCCGACATCCCTCTACCGAGCTCCACACTGACCACTCTCTCTCTTTTCCTTTTTCTTCTCTCGCCAGAGCTTTGAAAGTGACCACTCCGTCGTGTGAACGCGACGGCTTCTCAAGAAACGCATGAGAGGACATCCTCTGCGTCGCCTCCTGAAAGGCCCGGTCCGGGCATTAGCGTCTCGCGCGGCCGACCGAGTTTAGCGATGGGGCACTTAGGAATCTTTCTGCCGATTACGGTGGATTCCGAAACCGATCAGCATGCTTGGGGAGCCACGGCGCGGCTGGACAGCCGCTATGGCATAACGCTCTACGATCGAGCACCTCAAGCTGGCATACCGTAGGTGCCTCCCGCTGGTCACGCTTGATGGCGAATGCACGCTGCGGCGAAAGCGGAAGGCGTAACACTGGTGGGTGCCGATGAGCGGTCAGCACAAATGCCACGCAAGCGGAATTCATCTGATCCCGATCGGGAGTCCCGCGGCACTCGAGCACTGATGATGCCGGAACAGTGGCAATGACGATTAACTCGTCAACACCTAGCTGCACGGCCGGTCGCGCCGCGCGGAAGTCCGTTCCCTACTGTCACCTTGCGCGATCTGCAGGACCTCCCCGGCTAGATCAATGATCTATCTCGGCCAGGGGGTGCCGAGTGCTTTCGTCGGTGGCTAAACGCGTCTTTATCCATGGACCCGTGGCGGATGTATGATGCTCGCTTCCAATTGCAGCAGCCGTCGGTCGATAGTTAATATCGTTAGACCACTATATTTAGTATTGTCTTCGTATTTTGCTTCCCTCATCCTTATCTCGTGGAGGAATGCTCCTGGGAAACCGGTGACTCTCCGAGCGTCTCGTTGGGGATGCTTCAAGACACGACCAACGCGAGTTCCTCCCGAGGCGGCATTAACCGAGGTGTGGCCGCCAAGTTTCGGATCATGAAGATCGAGGAGAAATGAATAGGTAGTCATGCATAGAAAGTTGATATTCCTCGTACGTGTTTCCGTCCTGGTGGCGAGTTTTGTGCTGCAGGCGGCCGGGGACGACCGCTGGATTGTGCGGGTGCACCCGTCCCTCCTCGATGGTGTCGTCAAGCAGTACGATCTCAAGGTTGACAAAAAGCTCAAAGATGACGGCCTCTACTTAGTGAGTGTTTCGAAGCGCAACGTGTCACCGGCAGTGATCGACACGCTGCGAGCGGATCCTCGCGTGCGCCACGTCGAGAGCAATGCCGAACTGCAGATACCTGAGGTTGCGAGTGGCTCGAGTAATGCTGGCCACAAGGTGCCGGTGCTTAGAGAGGGGACGCCGCTCATCAATATGCCAGGCATTCCCTGGATCGCATACCTGAATCAGCCAGCCAATACGATCATCCGCATACCTGAGGCGCAAGGACGCTTCGGGCAAGGCAGCAGCGGGCTAAAGGTGGCCGTCATTGACACGGCAATTGACTACGATCACCCGGTACTTGCTCCCGTGCTGAACACGTGGGAGGCGCATAATTTTCTTACCGGCACTTCCGACGCTTCCGTAAAACAGGAGACCACACCATTTGTCGATCAGGAAACGACTCCGTTTGTCGATGGCGCCGGCACGATCATTCTCAACCAGGAAACCACGCCGTTTGTCGACCAAGAAACGACCCCGTTTGTAGATGGAAGCAAGAAGGTGCCGCCGGCTTTCGGTCACGGGACGATGGTTGCGGGAATCATTCACCTGGTAGCTCCAAATGTACGCATCATGCCGCTGAAGGCCTTCAACAGCGAAGGCACGGGGAATATTGCTGACGTCATCGAGGCGATCGGCTGGGCCGTGAGCCATGGAGCGCAGGTCATCAACATGAGTTTCAGCGCGGCAACGAACTCCGTGGAACTCTCCCGAGCAATTGCGGATGCGACTTCGGCGGGGGTGATTTGCGTGGCGTCGGTCGCGAACAACGGCACCGACACGACGGTCTACCCATCGAACATACTGCCCGTCATTGGTGTCGCCGCGACGACGAACGATGATTATCGGGCATCCTTTTCAAACTACGGGACGGACGTTGACATCGCCGCTCCGGGCGCAGCAGTGATCAGCACCTACCCGCAGAATCGCTACGGCGTAGGGTGGGGAACCTCGTTTAGCACGCCGTACATTACCGGAACGGTGGCGCTGATGCGCTCGGTGAACAGCGTTGAGAACGCCACCCAGGCGACCGGTGATCTGACAAGTGGCAGCGCGAGAGTGCTTAGCCCTGAGCTGAGAGTTGGCCGCGTGGATGTCTACAAGGCCACGAATTTAGCCAAATAACACCCGCGAGCGGGATTGCGCCTTTCGCGTTCTCGACCATCCAGATGAAAGTCCATATTTTAAGACAGCGCTCACGCCGCGGTGGTCATCAGTCAAGCGCTAACGAGATCCGGGAGTGCATAACGGGTAAAAAGAGGCCCAGTTCAACGCAGGCAACGCTCAAGGCTGATCAACGTCCAGGCTGGGACTGAGTTTATGCGCAGCGTAAGCTTCCCACTGCCCGTTCGCCAGTGACGAAGTGTACTCTGAACCAGCCGCTCTGCTGTGCAGTCGTAACAGCCTGGCGGAGAGTGCGGCGAGAGGACGTTTCCGCAAATCAGCCAGTTTTAGGACTGCCGCCGTTTCTTGCTATCTGCTGTAATGAGAATTCAGCTCAGAGGCTGCTGCAGTTCGCTTTGTCGTCCGGCTCCATTTGGCTCTTGGCTGTATCGAAACTCGTGCATGTTGAAGCGTATAGGGACGCCTCTGATCTGGAGATCGTCGAATACACCGCTGACCTGATGCAGAGTATGGTGCGGCGTGTGCCAGGGCTGGCTGTACGTCATGCGAGAAACCGGAGGAGATTGTCCCGTTGATCCGAGACATGATCCTCCACACTGAACCAGTGTCGGCGGTGGAGGGAGACCGCTAGCTAAGTACTCCTATTCGGAAATACGGTGACGTATTAGAGCGGCCGATTCGGTGACGTAATTTGTTAATCTTGCATTGGAGGCGACTGACCTTCGATGCCCAGAAAAAGCCCCTACGACATGCTCCTCTCCAGTGAGGAACGGCTCTCGCTGGAGTCCATGGCTCGAAAATATACGTCACCGTATTGCGATGTGATCCGCGCCAAGATCATCCTTCTTGCCGATGAAGGCTTGCCCAACGACCTCATCGCGGCCAAACTTGATACGCCCCGGCAGATTGTCAGCAAGTGGCGCAAACGGTTTGCGCTATCCCGATTGCCTGGCCTGGAGGCTCAGCCTCGCGGCGGGCGTAAGGCCCGCTTTTCCCCCCAGCCTCGTCGTCCAAGTTAAGGCGCTTGCCTGCGAACTTCCTCACCGCCTCGGACTGCCCTTGTCACGCCTTTCCCTCGCGGAAATCCGGCAGCACGTCATCTCTCAGGGCATCGTCGCGCAAATCAGCGGCGCCACTTTGTGGCGTTGGCTCAGCACCGACGCTCTCCGTCCGTGGCAACACCGAAGCTGGATCTTCCCTCGCGATCCCAAATTCGCTGTCAAAGCCGGTCCCGTCCTCGATCTCTACGAGCGCATTTGGGACGGCGCTGCATTGGGCGCTAACGACTTCGTGATCTCGGCGGACGAGAAGACGAGCATTCAAGCTCGACGCCGGAAACAGCCGACGTTGCCGCCCGCTCCGAATCGCCCCACCAGGCTCGAGCATGAGTACTTTCGTGAAGGTGCCTGGACCTACCTGGCTGCCTGGGACGTTCATCGCGCCAAGGTCTTTGGCCGCTGCGAAGTCAAGAATGGCATGGCTCCGGTAGAGCGTCTCGTCGGTGAAGTTATGAACCAAGAGCCATACAAATCCGCTCGCCGCGTCTTCTGGATCATGGACAACTGCTCCGCTCATCGTGGCCAGAAAGCCGCGGACCGCTTCCGCGCCAAATGGCCCAACGCGATCCTCGTCCACACTCCGATCCACGCCAGTTGGCTCAACCAAGTCGAAATCTACTTCTCGATCGTCCAGAGAAAGGTCCTCACGCCCAACGACTTCTCCTCGCTGGCTGACCTCGAACAGCGGCTCCTCGCTTTCCAGTGGCACTATGAGCGCTCAGCCTCGCCATTTAGGTGGACATTCACCCGCCGCGATCTGCATACACTTCTTGCCAAGATCGCCGACAAACGCCTGGCCCCCGCAGCCTGAGGAGAATACGTCACCGTAATTCCGAACGTCAGTACTAAGCTAGTGTCCTGAGTCAGAGATTCGTTCACAAAGTCTCTCGACCTTACCCAAGATCAGATCGGCGTCCGCCGTCCATCGAAACGGTTCGGGATCTTGGTTTCGGCGATCTAGTGCCATGACCGCATAAATAGTTGGATATGACGACGAAGTTCTGGCATACTTGGGCATGTCACGAACCAAGTCTGCGGTGAAGCTAACCGAAGGGGAGCGCAAGGACCTACGGGAGCTCCTGAAGAGCGGCGTTCTGCCCGTGCGGACCGTGGTCCGAGCCCTGGTGCTGTTGCGGTTGGATGAGGGGATGTCCACGCCACAATGCGCAGCGATGTTTGAGCTCTCCGATGAAGGCGCGCGTAAGATCGCCTTGCGGTACCGGGCAGGCGGGCTGGAGGCGGCCGTCTACGGCACGGCGCTTCTTGCCTTCGATTTGGCGCTCGCGCGAAGCGGCGGTAGGCCTCGTCGGCCGGCGCAGTTTTGGTTTCACGGCGGCCTGGCGGATCAACTCAAGCAGGCGCGCGCGCGCGTCGTCGCGGTTGCGCTCCTGGGTGCGGTGGCGTTGCGCGATGATGACGAGGACGCCGTCTCGAGTAATCCGCCGGCCCGCCAGACGTTCGAGCCGAGCGCGCAGGTCAGGAGGCAACGACGGCGAATGGCGCACGTCAAAGCGCAACTGCACCGCGGTTGCAAGTTTATTGACATTCTGGCCGCCGGGACCGGATGCACGCACGAACGATTTCGGAAACCTCCGATTTATCGATGGAAATCGTATCGGTGACGCGGATCATTGCGAACGTTCGCTTGGTTCAAATTCTTGGGGCCGCGAAGGCCAGCCTCAAGCCGAGGTCAAATATCGCTTGGCCAGCACCTTGGCCTCCTCGACCGCCGGCTGGTCGAACGGATCGACCCCGAGCAAGTGCCCGGCGATGATGGTCTCCAGCATGAAGTGCATCAGAAGTTCGCCGAGGCTCTCCTCATCCAGGCGATGCAGCGCGATGGTGCGCACCGGAATGCCGTGTGCAACGAATGTCTCGATCATGGCACGGCCCTGAGCCGCGACAAGGTCGCCGACGGTCTTGCCAGCGAAGTCCCGTTCACCTGCCTCCTTGGCGAGCTTTGCGTCGATCGCCGGCCCGCGTCCGGCCGCATTGACGGTGATGACGGTGAACAGCTTGTCGCGTGGACCAGCGAGAAACAGCTGCTGCTGGCTGTGCTGATCGACCGGGCCCAACGCGGCGAGCGGCGTCGTTCCCTTCCCATCCTTGCCGAGGCTCTCGGCCCAGAGTTGCAGGTACCAATGGGTGAAGCGCTCGAGCCGGTCGGCGTAGGCCATCATCACCGACATTGTCTTGCCACTGCTCGGCAGCCGCAACGGCAAGCGCCGCGCCGACCGCGGCCGGCACGTCAGCGGGCGGCTTGCCCGCAAGCACCGGCGCGAGCGCGGTCGCGGCGCCGGCGCGGATCGCCGCGATGTCGAGGCGTGCGGCGGCGGCGGGCAGGAGGCCAACATTGCTGAGCACCGAAAAACGCCCACCGATATGCGGATCATGGTCGAGGACCGCCACGCCATGAGCGCGCAGAAGATCGCGCAGGCCGTTGCGCTTGCGCCCGCGCGCTGGCTCCGAAATGCCGATGAAAAGTTCCGCAGTGCGGGTCGCGAGACCGGCGGCGCGTACCGCCTCGAGTGCGGCCATGGTTTGCATCAGGGTCTCGGCGGTGCCGCCGGACTTCGACGTGGCGATGAAGCGCGTGTTGACGAGCGGCAACCGCGCCAGCACTTCGTCGAGAGTCTCCGGGTCGAGATTGCCGAGAAAATGCAGGCGCGGCCCGTCGCGCAGATGACCAAGTCCAGGCACGCCACAACCGGCGAGCTGCGCCAAAGTCTGCACCTCCGAGACTCGAACCGCCGGTTCCCAAGAACACGAGGTCGCTCGCCTCGGCGCAGAGCCGTTCGGCCACGGCGACGATCTCATCGAGGTCGTCACGCCGCTGCGGCAGGCGCAGGAGCGGCAAGGTGCGATCGGTGTGCCGGGCGCGCAGTTGCACGAGCGCATCCGCAGTACCGGCGAGCGCCTTCTCGAATGCCGCCGGCGCGATGCCGTCAGCCCCGACGCGCGCGCCGCATGCGGGCTTGATCGATTGCAGGAGCGCCATGGGTTGATCCGCGACTGGTCAACGGCCCGCAGCCATCATGGTTGCGGTGCATGCGCAAAGGGATATCACATCTGGCAAGCACGTGCGGTGTGTCACGTCTCCCGCAAGCGGGGACAGGACGCGGGCAGCTGCCGTGCCGACCTTCGTCACCCGCCCTTGGCGACCTGCGGCCGGCCCACGACCGTCACCAACAACCCGCCGTCGAGCAGGCGCTTGGCGACCCGCTTCACGTCGGCCAGCGTCACCGCCTCGACGCGGCCGTTGCGCGTCTTGATGTAATCGATGCCGAGATCATCCATCTGGATCGCAACGAGCTGGCCCGCGATCTTGGACGACGTATCGAAACGCAGGGCGTACGCGCCCTTGAGGAAGGATTTGGCGCGGGCGAGCTCCTCCGCCGTCGGGCCGGTTTCCGCGAGTTGGCGAATTTCCTGCTCGACCAATTCCAGCGACTGCCCGGCGCGATCGCCGCGCGTCGCCGTCCCGCTCACGAACAGCGCGGCGTGATTGAGCGGCAGCAGCGTGGAATACACCGAATAGGCGAGACCGCGGACTTCACGTACCTCGCGGTAGAGCCGCGACACGAACGCGCCGCCGCCCAGAATCTCATTGACGATGTAGGCGGCCAAAAAGTCCGGATCCTTGATCGGGATGCCTTCGCCGCCGATCATCACCACCGATTGCGGAACATCGAGGTCGACCACGATCTTGCGGCCGAGCCCCTGCGGGTTGGCGGATGCAATCGGAACGAGATCGGCCTTTTCGGGCAGCGAGCCGAAGATGCGATCAACGATCGCGCCGGCGGTCGCGGCGTCCACGTTGCCGACAATGCCGATCTTGAGAGTGTTGCGCGCGAACACCCGCCCGACATAGGCCTTGAGATCAGCCGAGGTGATCATCGCGACCGACTCGAGCGTACCGTTCACTGGCCACTGATAAGGGTGGCCGCGGAACGCGGTCGCCCACCACTGTCGGCTCGCAATCTGGTTCGGATTGGTATTGGCACGGCGCAGATCCGAGAGCAGACTGTTGCGGATGCGCTCGACTGCCTCGGGGTCGAAGCGCGGCGCGGTCAGCGAGAGCCTGGTAAGGTCAAACGCCTTATCCTGGTTGTCCAGCAACGTGCGCAACGAGCCAGAGAACTGATCGCGGGTCGCCGAAAAGCTCAGTCCGATCGCGTTCGATTCGATCGCATCGTGGAAGGCGCGGGCGTCGAGATTGCCGGCGCCCTCGTCGATCAAACCCGCCACCATACTGGCAACGCCGGGCTTGTCGGCCGGGTCCTGGCTCGATCCACCGCGGAACGCAAAGTCGATCGCAATCAGCGGCGCCGTGGGCGAGTGCACCAGCCAGGCTTCTATGCCGAGCGGAGAGATGACCCGTTCGATCTCGGTCGCGGCGCGCGCCGGAATCAGCAGCACGAGCCCCAGTGCCAAAACGGAGGCGATCCGCAGGATGAACGTGCGCAAGCCGGTCAAGACTTCTTCTCCTCAGGCTTGGGCCATTCCTTGATCAGATAGCCGGTGACGGAGTGATGCTTGTCAAGCCAGGTCCGCGCGGCGGCACGCACATCCTCGGCGTTCACGGCACGGACCCGCTCGGTCCAGCCCTTAACGTAGTCGACGCTCGCCCCCGTCGCTAGCGCAGATCCATACCAGCGCGCGAGCGTTGCCTGATTGTCCCGAGCATACACCGCGTCGGCAATCATGCGGGTTTTGGCGCGCGTCAATTCCTCGGGCGTAATGCCATTGCTGGCGAGGTCGTCGATGACCGAGTTGACCCCGACCTCAAGCTCGGACAGGCTGACATTCGGGCGCGGAGTCGCGTACACACCGAACGCGGTCATGTCGACCGCGGTGCCGGAATAACTGGCGCCTGCACTGTTGGCGAGACCACGGTCCTCGACCAACGTCCGATAGAGCCGGCTGTTGGAGCCGCCGCCCAGGACATGGGCGAGCACATCCAGAGCCTCGGGCTCGCCGGGCTTGGCGGTGGAATTGGACGGCGCCAAGTAGGCGCGCTGCAGGCTCGGCTGCCCCTGCGCATCGGCCAGCGTCACCTGCCGCATGGCGATTGGGAGTGGTTCCTGCGGGCGCTTGCGCGCTCCGAGCTCTCCGCGACGTGCGACCTTGCCGTAGGTCTTGGCAGCGAGCGCCCTCACCTCATCCGCGGTGACGTCACCGGCCACGACCACCACGGCATTGTTGGGGGTGTAGAAGCGCCGGTAGAACGCCAATGCATCCTCGCGGTTGAGTTTTTCGATCTCCCCACGCCAACCAATGACCGGCCGACCGTATGGGTGATTGAGGAACAGCGCCGCCTCCACCTGCTCCCGCAACCGCGCGTCCGGATTGTTGGCGACGCGCATGTTGTGTTCCTCGAGCACCACGTCGAGTTCGGGCAGCGTGTTGGCGTCGGTGAGCACGAGGCCAGTCATGCGGTCGGCCTCGAACTCCATGACGAGGGGCAGATACTCGCGCGCGACCCGCTGGTAATAGCCGGTGTAGTCGGCGGTGGTGAACGCGTTCTCTTGGCCACCGATGGTGGCGAGCACCTGGGAGAATTTGCCGCTGGGATTTTTCTCGGTGCCCTTGAACATCAGGTGCTCGAGAAAGTGGGCGATACCGGATTTGCCGGGCGGCTCGTCGGCGGACCCGACCCGGTACCACACCATATGGGTGACGACCGGGACCCGGTGATCGGGGATGACGACCACTTCGAGTCCGTTGGGGAGCGCGAAGTGAGTGACATCGAGTTCATCCGGAGCGGCTTGCGGCACCGCAACGGCGAGCGCAAGCACGAGACCGACCGGAGCAATCACGCGAATGGCCAAGCGCAGAATTGTTGCAACCGGCCGCGGTAACTCAAACCTCGTCATGGATGTTCCGGCGCCGGATTGCCGGCGCTGTGCCCTTGGTGAATTGTAAGCCGCGCAATCCGACACAAACTGGTAAGGCGCGCGGGCCGCCGGCACAAGTTACCAATCGGAAAGCTATTTCTCCACACCGCTGCCCACAGCCTGGTCGGCCGGGCCGTTCTTGGTCGGGTCCATCGTGTTCTTCGTTCCGTAGGTGTATTTCGGCGAGGGCGTGCGCAATCCGACCGGCGGGTCGGTTAGGGTCGAGCGCGCCGGCTCCTCCTTGAACGGGACCTCTTCGGGCGAGCGGTCGAATAGCTTGCCGAGGCTGAAGCCCTGGAAGCCCAATTCCTGCGGTTTGAGCTGTTTGCCGGTCGTGTCGGGCGCAGGTCCGCTCGTAGTCGCGGTGCGCTGTCCATCAGGTTTACGGCCCGCGAGCTCCTCCGGACGCAGCTGGCGCATGTCCTCCTGCTCGGCCTCGCTTGCCGGTTTGCTTTCCTTCTTTTTCACAACCTTCTTGGGCGTCATGTCCCTGTCTTTGGGCCAGGCCGGATCGGCCCCAGCGGCGGACTTTTGCGGCGGCGGCAGGTCGCGTGTTGGCGGAACCACCAGTGGCGAGCGCTCGTGATAGTTGATGCCGGGCTCGACCGTGTTCTTCAGGCCGAGGCCCTGCAGGATTCCTTTCAAGATCTTGGTATCGATCCAGTCGTCGCTATCGTCGCTGTTTTGGGTTTCGTCATCGCCGGCCCAGGCTGGCCCGGCGCTGCTCGCCGCGATGAACGCCGCCGTGAGCGCGCAGCCCAACAACACGCGCCATCCCCATCGATTTGCGATCGTCACAGGCATCCCGATTCCCCCGTGCCTTGTCAGACACTTAAGCCGCCAGACGGTTGCGCCGTCAGACCCGCAGGCCTGACACCTCGCTCGGATTTTGCGCTTAAACCCCCGGACCCACGTAACAATCCTGAAAAATCAGGGCGCTTTTGCGGCATCCCATGCCGTCAATTGATCGAAGAGGAGCCCAACCACCCCTGCGACGATCGCCGCGTCGGCCAAGTTGAAAATATACCAGTCGAAGCGCCAGTTGGCCGTCGTGACGTGCAACAGCACAAAATCGGCGACCGCCCCGAAGTTCAATCGGTCGATGGCGTTGCCGATGGCGCCGCCGATGATGAGCCCGAGCGCCAGCGCCGAGAGCCGGGAGGTGGCGCGCGCCAGCCAAACCCACAGGAGCACGACCGCGATCACCTTGACGGCCAGCAGCGCCCACTGGCCCAGCGCCCCCTGTTGGCGAAACAGGCCATAGCTGATCCCGGTATTCCAGCTCAGCACCAGATCGAGGTATGGCCCGAGCGCAACGCTGCCGCGGCGCCCGAGGTCGTATACGAAGATCAGCCACAGCTTGAGCGCCTGGTCGGCGGCCGCGGTCAGAACGGCAACGATCAAGCCGAGGCGGGTCAGGGGACCATAGAGGTAGCGCGAGGCCATCTAGTGCCGCCGATTTGAAGTACCTACAGCAGTTGCCACAAGCTCGCAAAAGAACTTCAAATCGAGAAGCAGCACTAGAATCATAGATTTGCTAGTGCGCCTTTGCTTCCAACGTTCGTGTCGGAGGTTGCGGCAATGTATCACGACTTGGAAGCGGGCCACTACTCTGCGGCCTCGCGCCAGGCTTTCCACTCGCGAAGCGCCTGGGCGTCGCGCGGCGTAACATCGGGAAACTGCGGATCGCTGCCGACCGCAGGTGAGATTTTCCAGGAGCGCGCGCATTTGCGCCCTTCCGCCAGGGCGGGCACGACTGCGACCCCGGCGACATCGGGCAACCGGAATGCGTCGGGAGGCCCCTCGCCTTGCACCAGGGGTGCGGCCGAGGTGATGCTGATCTCGGCGAGGTCGATATCGACGAGCGCCGCGAACAGGTCCTGATCGGCGACGTGCACCACCGGCGCCGCCTCGAGTGAGGAGCCGATGCGCTTGCCGGCGCGTTCGAGCTCGAGCGCGCCGGTAACGACGCGCCGGACCGCGCGCACTTTGCGCCATTTTTCGGCCAGCGCGTCGTTGCGCCAAGTCGCCGGCAGTTCGGGAAAACGCTCGAGATGCACCGAGATCGCCTGCGGGTCGCGGGCGAGCCAGGCTTCCTCGGCGGTGAAACACAGCATGGGCGCGAGCCAGACCACGGTCGTGCGGAACAGCTGATCGAGGACGGTCAGGCAGGCCTTGCGGGTCGCCGATGAAATCGGGTCGCAGTAGAGCGCGTCCTTGCGGATGTCGAAATAGAACGCGGAGAGATCGGAGGTCATGAACGCATTGAGCGCTGCGAAGATGCGCTTGTAGTCAAAGTCCGCATAGGCCCGGCGCACGAGCGCGTCGAGCTCGAACAACCGGTGCAGCATCAGCCGCTCGAGCTCCGGCATGTCGGCGACGGCGACGCGATCCTCGGGCCGGAAATGCGCGAGGTTGCCGAGCATCCAGCGGATGGTATTGCGCAGCTTGCGGTAGGTCTCGACCGTGGTTTTCAGAATTTCCGGGCCAATGGCCTGATCGCCCCAGTAATCGGTTGCGCAGGCCCACAGCCGCAGAATGTCGGCGCCAGATTGCTTGATCACATCCTGGGGGGCGATCACGTTGCCGAGCGACTTCGACATTTTGTGCCCGGCTTCGTCGATGATGAAGCCGTGGGTCACCACGATGTCGAATGGCGCGTGGCCGCGAGTACCGCAGGATTCGAGCAGCGAGGACTGAAACCAGCCGCGGTGCTGGTCCGAACCCTCGAGATACATCACCTTATCGGACCCGCCCGCAATTTTGCGCCGAATGCCGGCGAGCCCGGGGAAATGTTCCGCGTCTTCCAACACGAAGGCGTGCGTCGAGCCGGAGTCGAACCAAACGTCGAGGATGTCGTCGACTTTCTGCCATCCCTCTTTGGCCCGCTCGCCCAAGAAGCGCTCGCGCGCGCCCGTCGCGTACCAGGCATCGGCGCCTTCCGCCTCGAACGCATCCGCGATGCGCTTGTTGACCGCCGCATCCTTGAGGATTTCCGCCGAACCGTCGGCTCGCTCGCGCACGAACACGGTGATTGGTACGCCCCAGGCGCGCTGGCGCGAAATCACCCAATCAGGACGGTCCGCCACCATGCCGGTGATGCGGTTCTCGCCCTGCGGCGGCACCCAGCGCGTTGCCTTGATGGCGGCAAGCGCGCGGGCGCGGAGCGTGTCGCCCGGTTTTGCGATGCCGTTCGCATCCGCGATGTCCTGATCCATCGCGATGAACCATTGCGGCGTGTTGCGAAAGATCACTGGCTTCTTGGAGCGCCAGGAATGCGGATATTGGTGCTTGAGGCGTCCGTGCGCAATCAACATGCCGGCCTCGACCAGGGCCTTGATCACGGCATCGTTGGCACCGCCCTTTTTGCCGTCGTCGGTGAGGATGCGCTTGCCGGTGAAGCCCGGCGCTTGGTCGGTGAATGCGCCGTTCTCGTCGACCGTGTAGGGAATCACCGTGTTGATGCCACGCCCCGCCACATGCGTCCGGTACAGCGTCCAGACCTCGAAATCCTCACGGCCGTGTCCGGGGGCGGTATGTACAAATCCTGTTCCTGTATCGTCTGTGACGTGTCTGGCGGGTAGCAATGGCACTTCGAACGAATAGCCGGCGTCCATTGCCTTCAGCGGATGGTCAGTTACTAAATGTGAGATGACGTCTACCTGGAACATCCGCTCGAAGCTCAAAAGCGCCCACCCGCGCTTGGCGCATCACGTCAGCTGCGAGTGATTTGGCGATCAGAAACCTATCACCCGCCTTTGCCCAATTTCCCACGGGGGCTTCGGTAACCTCATAGAGCCCATAGGGGATTGACGAAGAGAAACTGATTGCTCGATTACCCGGAAGGGTCCAGGGAGTTGTCGTCCAAATCAATATGGACGCCCCGTCGAGGCTCTTGATTTGATCGCGCTTGGTCTGCCCCGGATCTGCCGATAGGGATTTATCAGGATTGATCGGAAACTTCACCCACACCGTATCGCTCGTATAGTCCTCATACTCGACCTCGGCCTCGGCAAGCGCGGTCTTCTCCACCACCGACCACATTACTGGCTTGGAGCCGCGATAGAGCGTGCCATTGGCGGCGAACTTCATGATCTCGCGCGCGATCTGAGCCTCGGCCGGAAAGGTCATGGTGCTGTAATAGTGGTCCCAGTCCCCGACCCCGCCGAGCCGCATAAACTCCGCCCGCTGCACATCGACCCAGTGCTGAGCAAACGCGCGGCACTCGCGCCGGAACTCGATGATTGGAACCGCATCTTTGTTCTTGCCTTTGGCGCGGTACTCTTCCTCGACCTTCCATTCGATCGGGAGGCCATGGCAGTCCCAGCCGGGAACGTAGTTGCTGTCAAAGCCGAGCATCTGCTGGCTGCGCGTCACCACGTCCTTGAGCATGGAGCCGAGCGCGGTTCCCATGTGGATATTGCCATTGGCGTAGGGCGGCCCGTCATGGAGAACGAATTTGACGCGGCCGCGACCCGCCTCGCGCAGGCACAGATAGATGCCGAGCCTTTCCCAGCGCGCCAGGAGCTCGGGCTCCTTCGCCGGCAGCCCGGCGCGCATGGGAAAATCGGTCTGCGGCAAGAACAGGGTTTTGCTGTAGTCGGTCACGCTCATGGCCGGCTGTTTAGCAGGGCCGACGGCGCGTGTAACCATCCGTTCAGAGCAAGAAACAGAGTGGCAAACCCCGCTTGAATGCGGGAGGCTGCGAGCCTGGCGTTTCCGGAACGAGGGATTTAAATGCGGCGACGCGATTATGCTCTGGGCGCCCTTGCGGGCGTTGTTGCGATGACCATTGCTGGTCTCGGGCACGCCGAGGACGCTTTGCCGAAGACGCCGAACCGGACTCACGCGACCGTGCCGGGCAAGACCGGCAAGGAACGCCTGGGGGACAAGGCGAGCGACGAACAGCGCGTCGATAACTGCAAAGTGCCGCTGGAGCGCCGCGGCGCGACGATTCGTCCGGACACGTGCCCACCCGAAAAATGAACTGATCTGTCACATCGTGACATTTCGCAGGAGATTGGCGCACGATTGTTGCGCCGGTGGCAGATGTTTTGATTTATTACTATTTGCACCAAAGAATTAATATTTGAAATAATGTTGCGACGCACAAAAGCCGCATTTAGCCGCGCATAGGCGACCCCGCGATCGCGCTCCGCGCTTCGCACTCCCATCAACAATCAAAAGGACTCATGATGGCTTTCAATGGCCGACGCGTCATGTTCGCTGTATCGCTTCTGATATTTTCGACGGCCTTCTCGCGCTACGGATTGTGCCAATCCGGAATTGCCTCGGTCTACTCGGGTGGCCACACTGCCAATGGGGAAACCGCGCATGCCAGCCATATGACGGCGGCGCATCGCTCGCTCCCGTTCGGCACTCTCGTCAAGGTGACCCACAATCACACCGGCAAATCGGTCGTCGTCCGTATCAATGATCGCGGGCCGTTCGTGCCTGGACGCGTGATCGATCTCACGCCAGCGGCGGCACATGCGCTCGGCTTTGATGGCCTCGCGCCGGTGACGCTCGACGTGGTCGGCCATAGCTGAGTGCTTGATCACGCCATCACAAGGTGCGTCCCTCTCTCCGCTTGCGGAGAGAGGGACGAACTCAATCCAACTTGCCCAACACCGGAAACGCGCCGCCAGCGGCAGCCAGCATGGCGCGGGCCGCGCGCGCGTCCTCGTTCATGCGGCGAACCAGATCATCCGCATTGTCGAACTTCAGCTCCGGCCGGATCCAGCCGATGAAGGCAACGTCGATCGTTTGCCCGTAGAGGTCGCCCGCAAAGTCGAACAGAAACACCTCGAGCAGCACGGAGCCGTTGTCGAAGGTCGGACGGCGCCCGAAGCTCGCAACACCGCCATAGCGCTGCTCGCCAATCCCGACGCGCACCGCATAGATGCCCTGCCGCAGGCGACATCCGGGATCGAGCCTGAGGTTCGCGGTTGGAAACCCAAGATTGCGCCCGCGCTTGTCGCCATGGCGCACCTCGCCAGAGACAAACCAGGGATAGCCGAGGAGTTTGGCCGCGTCGGCGACATCGCCCGCCGCCAACGCGGCACGCGCCGCGCCCGAGGAGAAACGACGGGCGTGTTCACTAACCTCCGGCACGATCGCAACCGCAAAGCCGTGCCGGGCGCCTTCCGCGGTGAGAAACTCCGGCGTGCCCTTGCGGGCCTTGCCGAAATGAAAGTCAAAGCCAATCACCGCCCCGGAAATCGCGAGCCGCTGGACGAGTACCTGATCGACGAAATCCTCCGCCGAGAGCCCGGCGAGTTCAGCATCGAAGGGTAGAATGATCGCGCCGTCGAGCTTGGTCGCGGCCAGGAGACGCAGCTTGGCGCACGCGTCGCTTAGGCGAAACACCGGCTCTTCGGGGCGAAAGAACGCGCGCGGATGCGGCTCGAACGTCAGCACCGCCGCCGGACGCCCGAGCGAGCGTGCGAGCGTGACCGCCTTATCGATGACGACACGATGGCCGCGATGCACTCCCTCGAAATTTCCGATCGCCACGACGGCGCCGCGCAGCGCGCCTGGCACCTGGCGCAAGCCATCGCGCACGACCGTGAACTGGTGCGGGCGGTTCGGCATGGATCACCAGACAAGTCGGCGGGTGACGGCGGTAGGGACGACGCCAGCGTTCTTGAACGCACCGGCGAGCGCGCCTACATCGGGAGACTCGCGCCCTCCCAGCTCCTCAGAATGGATTCCCGCGGTGACGAACAGGCAATCAATGCCGAACGCGCGCGCACCTTTGAGATCGGTGCGGATCGAATCGCCGATCGCCAGGACGCGCTCGCGCGTAACTGCACTTCCGAGCGCCGCCTGCGCCTTGGCGAGGGCCGCCCGGTAAATCGGCGCATAGGGCTTTCCGGCATACAGGACCTCGCCGCCGAGCGAGCCGTAGATGTCGGCAAGCGCACCTGCGCAATAGAGCAGCTTGTCGCCACGCTCGACCACGAGGTCGGGATTGGCGCACACCATGAACAAATTGCGCGCGCGCATCGCGCTCAGAAGATCGCGATAGTCGTCGGGCGTTTCGCCCTCGTCATTGAACAAGCCGGTACATACGACAAAATCGGCACGCTCGACCGGCACGAACGCAACGTCGAGACCCGCATAGATCGGCAGGTCGCGCTCCGGACCGAGGTGATAGATCGCGCCTTTGCGGTTTGCGACGATGCCGCGGGTCACGTCGCCCGACGCCACGATTGCGTCATAGCTTGCGCGCGGCATCCCAAGGCGGTCGAGCTGGCGCCCCACCACTTCGCCAGGCCGCGGAGCGTTGGTGATCAGAACGACCGCGCCGCCTTTGCGACGGAAGCGTCCCAGCGCTTCGGCAGCCTCCGGAAAAGCCACGATACTGTTGTGGACGACCCCCCACACGTCGCAGAGGACGACGTCATAGCGGTCGGCCATGAGCTCGAAACGGTCCGTGAAGTGCGGCGCGGAACTCATCATCGGGCCAGGAACGCGAGCGCGGCCCCGTCGTCAAGCGACATCAGTGCGTACTTTGGCGCGTCTGGGGCGGCGCGGCGGTTTCGGCGTGCCCGGCATCGCCTCAGGCCGAGCCGGGCGAGGGGGCGAGAACAGCATGCCCTGGCCAAAGCGGACGTCGAGATCGATGAGGTCCATGACCACAGCCTCGGTTTCGATCTTCTCGGCGATCAAATCAATGCCGGCGCGCGCGAGCGCTTGCGGGAATTCGGCCGCCGCCTTGGCACCGCCGGCCTGCGTGCGCTGGTCGAGCAGCAGCGCGGCCGGAACTTTGACAAACGCGCAGCGACGCTCGGCCAAATCATGCGGGTCGAAGGTGAGGTCGGTGACGTGATCCAGGCAGAACCGGAAACCAAAGCCCGCGAGCGTCGACAACGCCTCCTGCTCGCGTGGGCTCGTGGCGCGCCAAGCCGCAAGGGGAAGCTCGAACACCAACATGGGCGCGAGTGCGCGGTTGGCCTCCATGAAGTCGACGATCTGTTTGAAGCTTTCGCAGGTCAGGGTTGCGGGCGAGATGTTGCAAAAGATCGCAACCCCATCGTTGTTGGAACTCAGGCGCCGGACCAGGCGCACGCAGCCGAACGTCACCAGACGGTCAATCTCGCAGACGAGCCCAGCCGCTTCGGCCGCCGCCAGAAAATCCGGCGGCCGCAGCAGCTCGCCACTCGGGCTGCGTAACCGGGCGAGGGCTTCGTAGGAGCACACCTTGCGCTGAGGCAGGGTCACGATCGGCTGCAGATGAATCTCAATGCCGTCGGCCTGGATTGCTTGCCGGATCACGTCGACGAGCGCCGCTTGCTCGATCGCCGGCTTCGTCGGACCGTCCGGCTCGCGTGCGGCAGGCAGGCGTGTGGCTGCCTCGCCGGCTTTCGCCTGATCGGAGAGTTGCCTGACGGCGACGCCCAGCTCGGCGATCTCCGCGGCAAGCGGCTGGTTCATCGTCGATGCCTTTTGGATCGCAGTGTCGGCTCGGTCCTCGATCGCGGCGAGGCGCCGCTCCTGCTGAGCGATCTGGCGGGCAAGATCGGCGATGGCACGCGAGAGATCGGCGATCTGTCGAGCATTGCCCCGGCGATCGCGTGCCCGCACCGTCGCCAAATGATAGACCACGAGGACCGTGAAGGCCGCCAAGGCAACGACGGCGGCTTCCGCGCGCGCCAGACCGAAGGCAACGCGTGAAGCGACTCCGACCGCGCCGGCGATCAGCATCATTCCAAGCGCAACGATGAGCTCGGTCAATCGTGGCATCGGCGGCCCTCGCCGCAGCCCGCGTGACGTGCGGCCGTTAGTTCTGACGCGCAGCGGGCAAGCGCTCCAGCACAATCACATCATTAGTTTGAGGCGTCGCCGGGTCAATCCCCACAGCTTGATTTCCGCCGTCGCTTGGGTCAGGGACTAATCCGGTATTCCGATTGAGAAGTTCGCACACCCTGTGGGACCACAGCGAACTTCGGAGTCAAGCGGGTTCCAAGTGTCCGGTTCCGACGTTCGTATCCTTTCCGCGCGTGACCATACGAACGCCGAACCAAACGGACCTGGCAACTACACGATTCCAGTGTGACCTTGGATGAAGTTCCTATGAGAGCGAACGACAACGGTGATAGGAACTTCAAATCCGCCTCAACGGCGGCCTTCATCGACAATCATCCACGTGCCGCTTTCGCGGCCTTCTGCGTGCTGCACATCGCGATCTGGACCTTGCTTCCGAGCGTGCTCTATCCCAACCTGCCGCTCGACCTGATCGAAGCGCGCACCTACGGGCCGGAATGGCAACTCGGCTACGATAAGCTGCCGCCGCTGCCGTGGTGGGCAATCGAGGTGATGTATCGGGCGTTCGGCGCGGATTGGAGCTATTATCTGCTCGCGCAGATCGTCGTCATTGCGGCCTTTGCGATCGTCTGGTGCGCCGCGCTGCCGCTAGTCGGCGCCGCCGGCGCGCTCGCAGGTGTGATGATCATCGACGGCCTGCATTACTTCAATTTCACGGCGGTGAAGTTCAATCACGACGTGGTGCAGCTCCCGTTCTGGGCGCTGGCCGGTTTGACTTTTCATCGCGCATTGCGCGGCGGCCAAGTCGGGTCTTGGGCGCTGCTCGGGGCCGCGCTTGGGCTTGCGTTCTGGGCGAAGTATTTCATCGTGATGCTTGCACTGCCGATGCTGTTGTTCGTGCTGATTGACCGGGAGGCGCGGCGCACGCTGGCAACGCCCGGGCCCTATGTCGCAATCGCGGTTGGACTGCTGGTGATCCTACCGCACCTGCTTTGGCTCATCGCCAACGATTTCCTGCCCCTTGCTTACGCGGAAGCGCGTGCTGCCCCGGTGCGCGGGGCATTGGATCACCTGACACGGCCACTGGTTTTCGTTGTGGGCCAGCTGTTCTGGCTCGTCCCTTCGCTGCTGATCGCGCTGCCCCTCTTCTATCCGCGAAGCGACCGCCGGACGCCGGCGGCCGACGCGCGCGATAGTAAAATATTTGCGCTGCTCGTATTCGGTCCGGCCGTCCTGCTGGTCGGGGGTTCGCTCATCACCGGACGCCGACTGTTTACCATGTGGGGCTATCCGTTCTGGCTGTTCCTTGGTCTCCTCATCGTGATGCACGCACGTGTCGTGATCGACCGGTCGCGACTTTCGCGCATCACCGTCATCTGGGCGGTGGTCACCCTTGTCTATGTGCTCGCGTTCATCGCCGACTACGCCGTGTTGCCGTTCATCGGGGTCCGTTACCGCGCATCGCTATTCCCGGGCGACCGCCTCGCCGCCGAAATTTCCGACCGGTTTCGCGCGGCGACGGGCGTACCACTCGCCTATGTAATCTCCGACATGTGGCTCGGCGGCAATATCCATCATTATGGGCCAACCCACCCGCTTACCTTGATCGACGGAAAGCCTGCGCGCAGCCCGTGGATCGATCAGGCTGAGCTGCGCGCGCACGGGGCCGCGGTGGTGTGGACGGGAGACGATCGAATCAACTTGCCCAATCCTTACGCCGCCATCGCGAGCGGAGCGCAAGTCCAACCGCCATTCGAATTGCCGATGCGGTGGGGACATGGAAGCGTCAAGGTGGGCTGGGCGATTCTGCGACCCCAGCACTGACCGTTTAGTCGTGCTCCCATACCGCAGTCGGCAACCTGCCAAATCGCGCAAAGCGGAGGACAAGTGTTAACGGCAACGTTATTAGCGGCTTGTGCCGGCAATGGATTCGCGCTTCATTTGATATTATATTTTATTACACGCGACTCGCGAATGCAACGATATCTTGGTATTGTGATAGCCGCTTCGCACTAAATACAGGGGCAATTCACAGAATCGGGAAAATTTCACGAATCCTGACATACCTCCCAAAGACTGTTAAACAGCTTGCCAGGGTTGCCATGCACCGGTCCGTTCTCCATTCCCAATTCGTAAAAAAACCGCTAGCTTATGAATCGGATCGGTTCACATGCTAAAGGAACCGCCTTCTTTTTGCGACGCTTTTGCGACGTTTGATGCTTTTCGCCCGTTGCGCCAGCGGGCCCGGGACACGGTAGTGGGGTCATCGTGAGCTTCGGAGGGCACAAGCTCGGGCAGCCGAGCAATAGCGAAGTACGCGGCGCTTTGGAGCGGGTCGTTACGAGTCCCGTATTCCGAAGTTCTCCGCAGCTCGCGGCATTTCTCAAATTTATCGTCGAGTCTGCGCTGGCAGGTCACACCGAGGACATCAAGGGTTACACCATAGCGATCAAGGCGCTTGGTCGTGGTGAGGACTTCAATCCGAAGACCGACGCGATCGTGCGAGTCGAGGCCGGCCGATTGCGGCGCGCGCTGGCGACTTATTATGCTGACGCAGGGGCGCACGATCCGATTGGTATCGAGATCCCCGCCCGCGGCTATGTCCCGACGTTTCATCGGCGCGCCGTTACCAAACCACCGCGCGAGCCGATTGACATAAGCGCCAGGTTGCGAGCGCTTGCGAATAGAATTGCTCTCAGCAGCCGGCCCTATGTGGCCGCCGTAGTGCTGCTGATACTCGGAGCTGCCACTTATTGGGGGATTGAGACCTGGTTCCTCGGCAATGATGCGAACAAATCATCGTTCGTGACGGCGAGCGTGCTTGACCCGCAGTCGCTGGCACGTTGGCGCGGTCGTCCAGTCGGTCCTGTCATTCAAATGTCGCCTACGAGCGCGACCGGTTCGCCGACGCCGCCGACCATCACGGCAGCGTCGCTGTTCGACCGGCTACGGAACACGTTTGCGCGTTTTGACGACGTGACGATCGTATCCGACGCTCCCACGGCCGGCACCACGGCGCCGGTGCAAGCGGCGTTTCCACCCGACTACAAGTTCGCGTCCGAGATCGAATACCATGCGGACGGCACTCTCTCCATGACGTTTCGGGTCGTCGATGCGGGCGACGGCACCATCGCCTGGACACGGTCCTATGATCATTTGCGAATCGGCGTCGATCCGCGTGCCACCAAATACCCGATCGTCCGCGAAGTGGCGGCGACGCTGTTCCAGCCGTTCGGCGTGATCAAGGCACGCGATCGTGGCAAGCTCGCCAATGCCCGCATCTCCGATCCACGCTATCGCTGCGTGCTGCAAGCGCTCGACTATTGGCGCAGCTTCGATTTCGCCATGCACGCCGAAGCGCGCAGTTGTCTTGAGCAGGCGGTTGCTGGCGACCCCACGTTTGCCAGCGGCTACGCGCTCTTGGCCCGCGTCTATCTACGTGAGTACCAGTTCGGGGCCGGCGACCAGCCGGGCGACCCGACCATGCTCGACACCGCGCTCGATCTGGTCAAACGTGCGATCGAGCTCAAGCCGCACAGTGCGCGCAACTTCGCCATGCTGCTCGACGTGCAAATGACGCGTGGCGCCATTGAGGAAGCGTTGACCGCAGGCGACACGGCCTTGAAGCTCAATCCTGACGATCCGACCGTCAGCATCGCCTACGGGTCGCAGCTCGTCGCGCTGGGCGAAGTCGATAAGGGTAAGGCGCTGCTTGACGGATTGCCGGGCGACTCGGTGCACCAGACGCGACTCGAGTTTGCGCTGTTCCTCGCGGCCTATCTGCAAGGCAATTTGGCCAACGCCGGGGTCCATGCCGACCGTTTGTCAAGCAAGACATTCTCGCTCGGCCACATGGCGCGCGCGCTGGTCGCCAGCCAGCGCGGCGACAAGGTAGTGGCCCGGCAGGCCTATGACCGTCTGGTCGAAATGGCGCCGGCTTGGCGCTCGAACGCGCGCGGCGAACTCAAGAAGCTGTTCCCCTCCGCAAAAGTCGCTGATCGCCTCGCCGAAGACCTCAATGAGGTCTCGGGAATAGCGGTAAACTGAGCCCGGATCAGAGATCGGGAACTCGGCGGTTCGGGACGATTGCCTTGACGTAACGCCCGTGCCTCGACTACCTGACGACCTGACCCCTGAAAACCCGGCTCCTGACACCTGACTCCTGATGCCTGAGAAGCTTAAAGCGCGGCTGCCGCGCGGGTTCGCCGATCGAGGACCGGCCGAGATCGCGGCGACCAGGCGCATGATCGATACAATTCGCGCCGTTTACGAACGCTACGGCTTCGAGCCGGTGGAAACGCCGGCGATCGAGTACACCGACGCGCTCGGCAAGTTCCTGCCCGATGAGGACCGGCCGAACGAAGGCGTGTTCTCGTTTCAGGACGACGACGAGCAATGGCTCTCGCTGCGCTATGATCTCACCGCACCGCTCGCGCGCTATGTGGCGGAGAATTACGACGCCCTGCCCAAGCCCTACCGCAGCTACCGGGAAGGCTATGTCTATCGCAATGAAAAGCCCGGCCCCGGCCGTTTTCGCCAGTTCATGCAGTTCGATGCCGACACGGTCGGCTCCGCCTCGATGGCGGCTGACGCCGAGATCTGCATGATGGCGGCCGATACGATGGAAGCGCTGGGAATTCCCCGCGGCAGCTATATCGTGAAGGTGAATAATCGCAAATTGCTCGATGGAGTCCTGGAGACAATCAAGCTAACCGGAGAAGCAAACGAGACTAGGCGCCTCACAGTATTAAGGGCAATGGACAAATTTGATCGCCTTGGTTTGGCGGGGGTGCGTCAATTGCTCGGCGAAGGGCGTAAAGACGAATCTGGAGATTTTACCAGGGGTGCGGGGCTCGACGCCGCTTCGATCCAAACGATTCTCAGCGTTTTCGAATCTGTTGCTGATGGCGACGACAAGATTGCACAGATCGATCTTCGCTTGCGAGACAGCATAGTCGGTCAGCAAGGTCGACAGGAGCTCGAAGAAATCTGGTCTCTGGTCGTAGCTTCGGGGTATGGCGACGGCCGCGTTGTGATTGATCCCTCCGTCGTTCGCGGCCTCGAATACTACACCGGCCCGGTCTACGAAATTGAACTCACGTTTCCTGTTTCTGGTGAAGACGGTACGCCGCGGTTCGGTTCGGTCGGGGGCGGTGGCCGCTATGACGGGCTGGTCGCGCGCTTTCGCCGCGAGAGCGTTCCGGCGACCGGCTTCTCGATCGGCGTGTCGCGGCTCTTGGCTGCGCTGGCCTATCTGGGCAAGGTCGACGACAAAGCGGAACCGGGGCCGGTGGTCGTCACCATTCTCGACCGGGACCGCGTCGCCGACTATCAGCGCATGGTCTCCGCGTTGCGCGGCGCCGGCATCCGCGCCGAGCTCTATCTCGGTCAAGGCAAGATGGCGGCACAGCTCAAATATGCCGACAGGCGCAACGCGCCCTGCGTCATCATCCAGGGTGGCGACGAGCATGCACGTCACCAAATCCAAATCAAGGACCTGATCGAGGGCGCGCGCGCCTCGACCGCCATCGCGTCGAACCAGGAATGGCGGGCGAGCCGGCCGGCTCAGTTTGCGGTCCCGGAAGCACAACTGGTCGAAGCAGTGCGCGAGGTGCTGGCGCGCCATGGGGCGAAATGGGGTTGAGTTCGCGGCCCCGGAACCCCCGTTAATCCTGCTCACGGATCGCGATCGAACCCCGCCGCAAGGCGTGCTAAACAGCGCCCGTCCCGATCCAGCGCCAAAATTAACCATGCCGGCACGACGACAGCCTGATGCACGCGCCAACGCGTTGATCGCGGCCTACGAGCTCGCCGGCTGCACGCGCGTCGAGCCCGCTATCCTGCAGCTGGCGGAACCGTTCCTCGATCTGTCAGGCGAGGATATCCGCCGCCGCATGCTGCTTGTAACCGATGCCGCCAACACGGAACTGTGCTTGCGGCCCGACCTCACCATTCCGGTCGCGTGCGACTACCTCGCCTCCCCGGTCGCCGGCAAGCCAGCCAAATACTGCTATCTAGGCCCTGTGTTTCGCGACCAGGGCTTGGGCTCGACCGAGCTTATCCAGGCCGGCATCGAATCCTTCGGCCGCGCCGACAAGGCGGCGGCTGATGCCGAGACCGTCGCGCTCGCTCTCGAAGCAACCGCGCATTATGGACTGGCGAGGCCCGACATCCGCATGGGAGACGTTGGCTTGTTCGCCGCCTTGTTGGAAACGCTGAAGCTCGCCCCAGCGTGGCAGCGCCGGCTGATCAAGGACTTCAACCGCAAGACGACGCTCGCTCATGATCTCGAAAGGCTGGCGCTTGGCGCGACCACCTATCCCGAATACCACGGTGTGTTGGCGGCGCTTGCCAACTCCGATCCTGCGGCCGCCCATGCGTTCGTCACTGATCTCCTGTCAATCGCCGGCATCACGGCGGTCGGCGGCCGTTCGGTCGGGGAGATCGCGGACCGGTTCCTGGAGCAGGCGGCCCTCGGCGCCGCCGCCCTGCCCCGCGACACGCGCGCCCTGATCGAGCAGTTTCTGGCGGTGACCGGCAACCTGGAAGCGGCGGCGACAAAGCTGCGCGCACTCGCTCGCTCCGCCGGCGTCGCCCTCGATGCGGCACTGGATGCGTTCGAGGACCGCAACATCTTGCTAGCCAGCCGCGGCCTTGATCTCCGGTCAGTCCGCTTCGCGACCGCGTTCGGACGCGGGTTCGACTACTACACCGGCGTCGTGTTCGAGCTGCACGATCCGGCCGGACGCTCCGATGGCCAGCTTGTGGCCGGCGGTCGCTACGACGGCTTGCTGGCGCGGCTCGGCAACGTTTCGCTTCCGGCTGTCGGCTTCGCGGTCTTCATCGAGCGGCTGGCCGCGCTCGGAGGCAAGCCATGAGCTCGCTTGTGATCGCCGTTCCCGCCAAGGGCCGCTTGCAGGAAAACGCCGACGCGTTCTTCGCGCGCGCCGGGCTTAAGTTGATACAGCCGCGCGGCGCGCGCGAATATCGCGGCACGATCGACGGCTATGACGGCATCGAAGTCGCGTATCTCTCGGCCGCCGAGATCACCCATCAGCTCGGACAAGGCGCCGTGCACCTCGGCATCACCGGCGAGGATCTGGTGCGCGAGATGATCCCAGACGCCGACGCCAAGGTGGTGCTGATCGAGGGTCTGGGCTTCGGCCACGCCAACGTGGTGGTTGCCATACCGCAGGCTTGGATCGATGTGCGCAGCATGGCCGATCTCGACGACGTGGCAACGGCATTCCGGCACAAGCGCGATCGCCGTATGCGGGTCGCGACCAAGTATGTCAATCTCACGCGCGACTTTTTCGCCGCCCACGGGGTCGCCGACTACCGCATCGTCGAAAGCCCAGGTGCCACCGAAGGCGCGCCCGCGGCCGGTACTGCCGAGCTCATCGTCGACATCACCTCGACCGGCGCGACGCTTGCCGCCAACGGTCTCAAAGTGATCGAGGACGGCACCATCCTGCGCTCGCAGGCAAACCTTGTTGCGGCGCGCGGCGCCGAATGGGGTGATGAGGTGCGTGCGACTGCGCGGATTGTGCTTGACCGCCTCGCAGCACACTTGCGAGCGGGCGCATTTCGGGAGGTTCGCACGCGCTTTCGCGGCTGCGATGACAAGCTTTTGGCCACCGCCAGCGAGCGCTTCGGAGTCGCCAGCCCGTTCGGCGGACCGACGTCCTCCGGCATGCTGACACTGCATTGTCCGCCGCACGAAATCCACGCGCTCGCGACCTTTCTGCGCGAGCACGGCGCGCAGGCGGTGGTGATCGCTGACATTGACTACGTGTTCACGGCCGAGAATGCGCTCTACGCGCGGCTGGAGGCCGCCATTTCGTAGTCGTTCTGTAGCGCCGCTGAAGCAAAGCGAAAAAGGCTCTTTCCCGGATCTCGCTATGCTCCGTCCGGGCTGCGGCGCGGTCGGAAGACTACCAGGTGCGATACCGAGAAATTGATCGCAAAGCTCGCGCCGATGGCAACCACCTTGGCCAGAGCGACCGGGACGAAATAAGAGGCGACCCACAAGGTTGCCGTATTGCCAAGAAAGCCGGCAATTCCCGATGCGACGAACGTGGCATAGGCACGCAGCGTCAATTTGCGGCCGGACTCGACCGCAAACGTAATGAATGAGTTGAGCACGTATGAGCCCGATACGGCGATGATCCAAGCCAGGAGGTTAGCCGGCACCAACGGCAGGCCCAGAACCTTGTAGGCCGTCATGAACACGCCGAAATCGACCGCCGTATTGATGAGGCCGATCACCGCAAAAGTGCTCGCCTTGCGCATCAATGTGAGGCGGGTGCGCACTAGTTCAGTGAGTGCGTGGATCAGACGTTGCGGGCCGGAGGGGATCGTCATTGGGCTGGCATAACACGCCCAAGGGTCATCGAGGAGCGGTCCCCGCGGGACGACAGAAGGGCGCAAATGAGCTATGAATATCAACGAGACCGAAAGACTGCGTGATGGTTGTGCCGAAGCCTGAGCGAAGCAGTGCACCTCTGTCGGCGGCCGGGGGGGCCGCGGCCGGGCTATCGATCGTCGTACCCCTTTTCAACGAAGCCGCAGGGCTCGCCCATCTCCATGCACAGCTTACTGAGTGCGCGAGGGACCAGTGGAAGAAGCGTGGGCTGAAATGCGAGCTCGTCTATGTGGACGATGGCAGTGTCGACGCGACACGTGCACTCGCGGAGCAACTGCCGACGACTGGGGCAGACGTTCAGGTGGTGTCGCTCTCGCGCAACTTCGGAAAAGAAGCAGCCCTGCTGGCCGGTCTCGACCACGCCCGCTTCGCGGCGGTGCTGTTCATCGACGGTGACGGGCAGCATCCCCCGGCATTGATCGAAACCCTGGTCCGGCATTGGCTCGATGACGGATATGACGTGGTCTACACCGCCAAGGCACACCGCGCCAATGAGCCGATCAGCCGACGGCTCGGCGTGAAAGCGTTCTACGCGCTCATCAACTGGGGTGCTCGGCAAAAGATCCCTGAGGACGCGAGCGATTTCCGGCTGCTGTCGCCGCGTGCCACAACGGCGCTGCGCCAGTTGCCCGAGCGCAGCCGCTTCTTCAAGGGGCTCGCCAGCTGGATCGGCTTCCGGCAGAAGCGCGTCGACTACAGCCCGGACGAGCGGGTGCATGGCACCACCAGTTGGAACGCGCGCGCGCTGCTCGCCCTCTCGGTCGAAGCGGTGACGGCGTTCTCGGTCGCACCGCTGCGACTAGCGAGCTTGCTTGGCCTGCTGCTCGCTGTCAGCGCCCTGATCTTCGGCAGCTGGATGCTGATCGAAGCGTTCGCGCACGAGCGCACCGTGCCGGGCTATCCCTCGCTGATCGTCGGCCTGATGGTAATCGGCGGTGTGCAGCTCCTAATGATCGGAATCATGGGCGAATATATCGGCAAGATTCTCTCCGAGCTCAAAGCGCGCCCGGTCTATTTCGTGGCCGAGCACAGCGTGCGCGCGGCGGTGGATACCGAGCCGGCGCGCGCGGCCGCGGAATAGGGCCGGTGCCCCCGTCGACGCGCAACCCTCCGGACAGCCGGCGCATATGGCTCGTCGCCGACGACTACGGCATTTCGCGAGCGGTCAATGCGGCGATCCGCGATCTCCTGATGCAGGGAGTGATCAACGCCACCTCGGTCATGGTGGTCGCCGGGGGCTTCGACGCTGACGAAGCCGATCAGCTTGCTTTGCTGCGCGCGAGATCGCCGATCGCGATCGGGCTACATCTCACGCTCACGGCGCCATTCCGGCCGGCTAGCGCTGGCTATACACCGGTGCGCGACGGTACGTTCTTGTCGTTGCGCCACACGTTAGCCGGATCGATGTTGGGTTTGCTGAGCGCTCCCGCACTAGCCACAGAAACAGAAGCGCAGATCGTGCGCTTTAAGGCCGCGTTCGGTCGGCCCCCCGATTTCATCGACGGCCATCAGCACGTGCACCTGTTTCCGCATATCAGCAGCGGTGTGCTGTCCGTGACGGCCCGTTGTGCCCCTGGGGCGTGGGTGCGGCAATGCGGGCGGGTGACCGCCCGTTTCTCAGATCGCAAGGCGCTTCTGCTCGATGTGTTGAGCCGGCGGTTTCGCAGCCACGCGCAGGTTCACGGGGTGCACACCAACCCGGCTTTCGCAGGCACCTACGATTTCGATCCCAACGCGAATTTCGACGATCTGTTTCCGAGGTTTCTGGACGGCCTGCCGGACGGGAGCGTCATCATGTGCCATCCCGGCACGGTCGACGCCGAGCTTGCCCGCAACGACCCCCTGACCAGTTTGCGTGAGCGTGAATACACGTTCTTCAAGAGCGATGCATTTCGGAGGCTGATGGTAGAGCGGGGCTACACGCTTGCGATCATGAGGGATGGTTGACAGCAGACCAAGAAACCGAATGGCGTGGAACCGAAAACAGGCGGCAGACGAAATGTCGCGGAGTGATTTCCTTCTACCGCTTCCGTCGCCTTCTGTTCTCCGTCTTGCGTCCCCCCATATCCTGACAGGCGCCACGAACCCAGAGGAGGCGATCGATGACCCCACAGGAGCGTGAGCTTGTGGCCGTGCTGTTCGACCGTTTAGCCGCGCTTGAGACCAACCCGCGCGATCCCGAGGCCGAACGCCTCGTCACCCGAGGGCTGGCACGGGCGCCGCACGCGCTCTATCCCCTGATCCAGACCGTTCTCCTGCAGGAGGAGGCGCTCAAACGCGCAAATGCGCGCATCGAAGAGCTGGAAGGCAACACCGACGAGCCGCCTAAGGGGAGCTTCCTCGACAGTATGCGCGGCACGCTGCTTGGGCGAGGGACGGCCGGTGGCCGTGACGATGCGCGTGGCTCCGTACCTTCGGTTCGGCCCAGCGGCGTCTGGAATACGGTTCAGCCGAGCTCTAGTGCTGTGCCTCCCCAGCCCCAGCCGACACAGACGATGCCGGGGCAGGTGGCCAGTGGGGCCGGGTCGTTCCTAGGAACGGCAGCCGCAGCCGCCGTCGGAATGATCGGGGGCAGCCTCCTGTTCAATGGCATTCGCGGGCTGATGGGCGGTGGCCACCCGGCGGCACTCGGGAGCTATGAGCCCACCGGCGCAGCACGATCCCCGTGGGGGAACGAAGCATCGGGCGACGACCTTGCCCGCTCGGCGGGCCTCGACGACGTTGGCACGAGAGATCTGGGCGGAAGCCGGTTCGCCGACGATGACGGCGCACAAACGGCGGGCCTGCTCGACCGCGGCGCCGGCGATTTTAATGCTGACGATATCCGTGACGACGATATTGCCGACAGCGGTTTTGGCGATGCTGGCAGCACCGATGCCTGAGGTTTGAAGGACCTGAATGCAGGGAGCGGCCAACACTGCCGGCCGCCGCACCATCAATCAATCGACTGATTTGAACCTAGTCGTTGTCGAATTGTTCCTGAAAATTCTCCGCCGCCTGCGTATTCGCCGCGTCCTGATAATCAAACATGTACATCTTGCCGCCCTGCCTGTAGATCACGGTGTTGTTGCTGATCTCTTTCGCGCCTTTCGCCAGTGCCGCCTGATGTCGGGCGGTAGGCACGCTGGTGTTGGACTTATGGATCGCGCCGGACTTGGGATTGACCATGATGACCTCGCCCTCAGCGAGGTTTGCCACCGGCTTTGATTTGGACTGCGTCTGTGCGATTGCCAGCGTCGAAAGACCGATCACTAGGCAGGCGCCCGCAGCCAGCAACACGCGTTTGGAATTTGCCATTGCTGTCTCTCCTTGTGTCCGAGCAACGTCAGGGCGGCCCGGGCAAACCACTCCGCGCCGACGCAACGTACTACCAAGCCGCGTTGGCTTGGTATCGTGAGGGTTTGTTAATGACGGTAACAAACAGGTGAGCAGCTTATTTGCTGCCCGTCTGGCGCCCAAGGATCAGCCTCTCCGGGACGGTGAAGAGGCCGGCGGATAGCGCCGCGACGAATGGTGGTGAACAATAAGCCAATCGCCCCCGCGCTTGACCAGCACCATGGTGAATCCTGCTGGGGCTTTCCTCATTTCGCCGCCTCGGACAGCAGTGAATTCGTAGATACCGGTAACGTATGCAACATTGTCGCCGAGCACGGCGACTTTCTGCTCGCCAACCGCAACCTTGTCGCCGCTTGTCGCCAAACGGGAAAAGTAGTCGCGGATTGCTACTTGCCCCTCGATGAGAGAAAAGCCCGTCGTACCCATGAGAACCGCGTCGGGAGCATACAGGTTGACGAGATTGATCACCTCATTGGAATTGAATGCAGCCACCCAACGACCCACGACGGCAACCGCGTCCTCTGCGGGACCGGCATATCCTTTTGTCGAAGCCAGCGCCAACACGAGAATCAACACGCGCACAAAGCTTCTCACAGGCCCCTCCGCTCGCTTCCGACTTCCGACGCCCCTTCGAGACTAGCGCAGTGTGACAGTGCACCACCACAATCAGCAATTGGCCACCCAAACCATTTGTCCAAAACGCAAGCGGGACCGGTTTTTCCGGTCCCGCTCGCAGCCCAGAGCCTCTCTCAGCTAAGCTGAGTGGGATTCTCAATAGTCAACGTCGAACTGATCTTGGAAATGGGCCGACGCTTTTTCATTGCCGCTATCCTGCATCATGTAGAGCTTGCCGCCTTGCTTGTAGATGACCGTGCCGGGCCTAACCTCTACAGCACCCTTCTTCATGGCCGCTTCGTGCTTGGTGGCATTGACCTTGACTTTGGATTTGTGCAGCCGTTGCCCCTTCGGGCCAATCATGACAGCCTCACCCTCGCCGATCGTCGTGACCTCGCTTGACTTCTTGTTGCCCTTTGTCGTTTGCGCGACCGCGACCGTCGAAAGGCCAATCACTAGACTGGCTCCCGCCGCCAACAGCGCCCGCTTCGAAACTGACATCAGATTTCTCCTCGTATCGTGGTTACGCCCCCCCGGCGGCGGAACAGCATCCGGCCCGGTACGGCTGTGACAGACTAACCCATCTGGCCGGTGACAAAAATACCCCCCGCCAAGAAAATTCACCCATGACGGGCACACCTGGTCGGGAATTGCGTTTACCGAATCCAGTCCCGGTCACCCGATCAAAACCAGCGTCAGTAGTCCACGTCGAAATGATCCTGGAACGACTGGGAGGCCCGCTCATTAGCTTGGTCCTGCAACATGTAGAACTTACCGCCCTGGTTATAAATCACCGTACCTTTCGTGATTTCCCTGGCGCCCTTCGACACTGCCGCCACATGTTTGTCCGAGGTCACCTTGGAATCGGATTTGTGCACGCTCCCCTTCGGGCTGATCATGATCGCATCGCCCTCTTCGATCGTCGTGGCAGGCACCGACTTGGTCTGCGCCTGCGCCAACACGACCGCGGAGAATGCGATCACCGTGCCCGCCCCGACCGCCAGCAGAACCCTGTTCAAAACTGACATTCATCTCCTTCTGGCGTCGTCCGCCTCGGCGGATGACGCCTCACAGCGCATTCGACCCTAGCTTACGTGAACCGAGACAAAAATACCTAGACACAGCAAAAAATCTGAACTCGGCTCGAATCGCGTCAGGTTGAGGGTGGGTCATCGCCGTAACCGGATCAGGCGCCCCCGGCTTGCTTCACCGCGACATTAAAAATCAATCCTGTCGGCCCCATCCGCTGTGACACCTCGATTTGATCGGTCGGGTCGACCTGCCCCATGTCGACCTCGCGGTCGGGCAACACGGCGATCATTCGCGGGCCGATGCGAACGAACACGAGTTGACCGCGTTCCGCACCTTCGACAGCCCATCGTTTGATGCGGGCAAAGAACGGCGGCTTGGTCCAGGCGTTGGGAAAATTTGGGTCGACACCGATCTGCAGATGGATCCCGTTCTGCTGCAGATAGACCACGAACTTGGCTTTTTCCGGTTTCCATTCTGGGCCAAAACTCGCGTCCTGCATCCACATGCAGTAGAAGGCTCGGCACGCGGCCGGTCGGTCAGCGTAGATGTTGCAGCCCTTCCCAGGCACGGCGTGGCGACACCACACGCCGGCGGGTTTTTCGAACTCTTTGATATACGGAACTTTGCAGCACATCATGCAGGTTCCGCACGCCCTGCCGGGAACGAGATGAGGCGATTCTGCTAGCACCATTGTCGACGCCGCCGGACTTTTTCGGTGATCTCGGCAGACTATTGCATCTCGGCCGCTGTTGCGAGTGGCCAGTGACACCAATGGTAAGAGGGCTTTGTTTGGGATGCTCCCCGCGACAAGACCGCATCAACACGATTTACGGCCGGCGGTCCTCCGAAACCGTACCGTATTCAGGGTCTTGCACACTGAGACACGACTGAACACTCAGGACGGAACGGCGGCCGATCAGGCCTTCGGCGCGCAGCGGACGAGCACTGCAGTGCCGTAGCGGCCTGCCACCTCCGGGTCCACCCATTTCAGGACCAAGACGCGCCCATCATAGGAAACAACCTGGCGGTCATCCGGACCCCCCGGTTCGGCGCCTGGGCCGATGAAGGTCTTACCCTCCTGGTTCGCCTTGATCTGAACCTCGACAATGGCCGGACTGTCGTGGGTGAGCATCATAACGC
This sequence comes from uncultured Alphaproteobacteria bacterium, assembly GCA_963833605.1. Lineage (GTDB taxonomy): Bacteria > Pseudomonadota > Alphaproteobacteria > Rhizobiales > Xanthobacteraceae > JAFAXD01. Next base: position 157,568 of record CAWHYZ010000024.1, on the reverse strand, counting down.
TGCTGCCGCTTCCGGCGCTTATCACATAGGGCAGCTTGCACTGACCCTTCGCGACGGCCTCTGTACGAGCGCGATCCTCTTCGCGTTGATACGCCGAATATCCCCAGCGCCCGATCACGTCGGACGGCGAAATACTGGGCTTGGGTGGCGGGCCGGTGAGCGCTGGCGACGGAGCATTCTGATTTCCTGCGCACCCCGCGAGCGTTAGCGCGGCGGCCAGCACAAAGGCCGATAGGCGCACGGATGGAAGGACCATTCATTATCTCCCGAAGTCACCACCTACTTTGATGAGGGCTGCACCCGAGTGCAAGTCGGCTACCGCGCATGCCGGCATCATTGCGTGCAACCGATAAGAATTTACCAACGGAAGCTGTGGGGTGCGACCCCACAAGAGAGGCCCGCCTTGACAGGCCGGGGGGCAGGCCATATGTCCCCGCGGGCGTTGGCACTCGCGTGCCGAGACTGCTAGCGCCTGTTCGAACCCTCACTTTCTAGCCCAGCGCCGCGCATCAGCCGGCAAAGAGGACGCCATGGCAAAGTTGAAATTCCGCCCCCTGCACGATCGAGTGGTCGTCAAGCGCATTGAAGCCGAGGAAAAGACCGCCGGGGGCATCATCATCCCGGACACCGCCAAGGAAAAGCCGATGCAGGGCGAGATCGTCGCCGTCGGTCCCGGAGGACGCGACGAGAGCGGCAAGCTGATCCCGATCGACGTCAAGGCAGGCGACAAGGTGTTGTTCGGCAAGTGGTCGGGCACTGAAGTGAAGCTCGACGGTGACGAACTCCTAATCATGAAGGAGTCCGACATCATGGGCGTGATTGCCTGACAGCGAGCGGATCACGCAACAACTAAACCGGAGACATTTCAATGGCTGCTAAGGAAGTCAAATTCTCGAGCGATGCGCGCGACCGCATGTTGCGCGGCGTCGACACGCTCGCCAACGCGGTCCGCGTCACGCTTGGGCCTAAAGGCCGTAACGTCGTGCTGGACAAATCGTTCGGCGCACCGCGCATCACCAAGGATGGCGTGACTGTTGCTAAGGAGATCGAGCTCGAGGACAAGTTCGAGAACATGGGCGCGCAGATGGTCCGCGAGGTCGCTCAGAAAACCAATGACAATGCCGGCGATGGCACCACGACCGCGACAGTGCTTGCCCATGCCATTGTGCGCGAAGGCGCCAAGGCGGTGGCTGCCGGGATGAACCCGATGGACCTCAAGCGTGGCATCGACACTGCCGTACATGCCGTGATCAAGGACATCGAGAAGCGCGCCAAGAAGGTCGGGTCCTCCGCCGAGGTCGCCCAGGTCGGCACAATCTCGGCCAACGGGGACGCAACGATCGGCAAGATGATCGCCCAGGCAATGCAGAAGGTCGGGAACGAAGGCGTGATCACGGTCGAGGAAGCCAAGGCGCTCGAGACCGACGTTGAGATCGTCGAAGGAATGCAGTTTGATCGCGGCTACCTGTCGCCCTATTTCATCACCAACGCCGAGAAGATGGTGGCCGAACTCGAGGACGCCTACGTGCTCCTGCACGAGAAAAAGCTTTCCGCGCTGCAGGCCATGCTGCCGGTGCTGGAAGCCGTGGTGCAGACCGGCAAGCCGCTGCTGATCGTCGCCGAAGATATCGAAGGAGAAGCGCTGGCCACGCTCGTGGTCAACAAGCTGCGTGGCGGCCTCAAGGTGGCGGCCGTGAAGGCGCCTGGCTTCGGCGACCGGCGCAAGGCCATGCTGGAGGATATCGCGATCCTCACCGGCGGCCAGCTGATCTCAGATGATCTCGGCATCAAGCTCGAGAGCGTGACCCTGCAGATGCTGGGTCGTGCCAAGAAGGTCATCATCGAGAAGGAGAAGACTACGGTCGTTGACGGCGCAGGCAAGAAGAAGGACATCGAAGCCCGCGTCGCCCAGATCAAGCAGCAGGTGGAGGAAACCACCTCCGACTACGATCGCGAAAAGCTGCAGGAGCGGCTGGCGAAGCTGGCGGGCGGCGTTGCTGTCATCCGGGTCGGTGGCGCCACCGAGGTCGAGGTGAAGGAAAAGAAAGACCGGGTCGACGACGCGCTCAACGCCACCCGCGCCGCAGTTGAGGAAGGTATCGTGCCGGGCGGTGGCGTCGCGCTGTTGCGCGCCAAAAAGGCAATCGGGCGTCTGCACAACGACAATCCCGACGTGCAGGCCGGCATCAACATCGTTCTCAAGGCCGTTGAGTCGCCGCTACGACAGATTGCCGAGAATTCCGGCGTCGAAGGCTCGATCGTGGTCGGCAAGATCATGGAGTCGAAATCGGAGACGTTCGGCTTCGATGCGCAGACCGAGGAGTACGTCGACATGGTCGAGAAAGGCATCATCGATCCGGCCAAGGTCGTGCGCCGCGCCCTGCAGGACGCGGCCTCGGTCGCGGGCCTCTTGGTGACCACCGAAGCCATGGTCGCCGAGGTGCCGAAGGATAAGCCGGCGATGCCGGCCATGCCGAGCGGCGGCGGAATGGGCGGAATGGATTTCTGACAAATCAGTCCGGAAGCGACATTACGGGGCGCGGCGCAAGCCGCGCCCTTTTTACTGATAGACCCTTGCGTCGGCGCAAACTACGCTAGGATGGTAGTGTCCATTTGATCGTGCCGGCGTAGGAGGGTTTGGATGCGCATCGGATCTGAACGGACGTGCAATCGGATTTTGGCCGTGAGCATGGCTTTGGCCGCGTCGACGGCGCTCAGCTACGCACAGCAACCGGCGGCCCCGCCGCCAGCGCCGCCCGCTTCCGCCCTGATCCCGTTCGTTCCCGCTTCCACTCCCGAGCAGGAGGAGCTGCGCCTCCTGCTCGCCAAGCGCTATCCGGGCAAGACGCATGTCCTGCCGGCAACGCTGGAGACCACCCAATGGGGCTGGTTTAACAACGCGCAGCCGCCGGTCCTGCACGTGAATTCCGGCGATACCATTATCTTTGAAACAATGATGCATTCGCACAACCAGGTCGTGCCCGGCACGACCATCGAACAGATCAAGAAGTTGCGCACCGATTTCCCCGGCCGCGGACCACACACGTTGACGGGTCCAGTCTATATCGAGGGCTCAGAACCGGGCGACGTGCTCAAAGTTCGCATCAACCGGATCGTGCCGCGGGCCTATGCCACGAACTTCAATGTCCCCGGGATGTTTGGTCAGTTCCCGGACAAATTCCCAAACGGCCAAGTCAAGTACTTCTATCTCGACCTCGACCGGAAGGTCGCGGAGTTCGCTCCGGGGATCGAGATTCCGCTCGCGCCGTTTCCAGGCACGCTCGGCGTCGCGCGCGCCGAACCCGGGCAGTACAGTTCAGTGCCTCCCGGCCCATATGGCGGCAACATGGACATCCGCGACATGGTCGAAGGCACAACTCTTTACGTTCCGGTGTTCGTGAAGGGGGCACTGCTGTGGACCGGCGATTCGCACGCCGCCCAGGGCAACGGCGAAGTCAATCTCACTGCGATGGAGACAGCCTACAAGGAAATGAGTGTCACTGTCGACGTGATCAAGACCATGAAGCTCGACTGGCCGCGAGTTGAGACCAAGGATGCATGGATCACCGTCGGCATAGATCGCGACCTCAACAAAGCGCTCGATCTGTTGAAGGCGCAGACGATCAAACTCTTAACTGAGCAACAAAACATAAACCTTGGGCAAGCAGGCAAACTCATGATTGACACTTGGGATTGCCGCGTCAGCCAAGTCGTCGATGTCAACAAGGGCGTGCATTGCTTTACTGCCAAAGCCGGTCAACCGCGCTCGATCGAAACATTGCCGGAGCGCGAGAACGACCTCTACATGGTCACGATCGGCAGGAATGCTGACCTCAACAAGGCGATGGACAGCGCCTCTTGGGACATGATCGGCCTCCTGGAAAAGGACAAGAAGCTCAGCCGGCTGGATGCCTATTCGCTCGCCAGCATGGTGATGGATTGTCGGCTGGCGGCTCCGACCGGCGACGAGAAAGCTGTTTACTGTCTGGTCCCAAAGAGCACGTGGGTAGCCTCCAGATAGAGGGATGAAGCCAGGCCTGATCACCTTTGCGCTAGCAACAGCGCTCGCTGCCGCTCCGGCGGCGGGAACAACCCGGATTGTCACGACCACGTCCGATCTCGCCGAGCTTGCGCGCGCTGTCGGCGAGAACTTGGTCAGCGTCGAAAACCTTGTCCCGCCCGCGAGTGACGCCGAGACATTCGAACCGCGTCCTGGTGATCTCGAAAAGCTCCGGCGCGCGGACGTGGTGGTACGAGTTCGGCCTCGGCTATGACGATTGGCTCGACAAGCTGTTGTTTGAAATCGGCAGAGCACAGGGAGCGCGCGGTGCCTCTGGCTACGTGGATGGCTCAGTCGGAATCCCACTCCTCGACGTGCGCAGCCAGAGCGTGGCGAACGACGGCGGTCACGCCCACGGCGCCGCCAATCCACACTACTGGCTCGATCCGCAAAGCGCCGTCACCATCACCGGCGGCATCGCTGAGGCCATCATCGTTCGTTTGCCGGATCAGCGCGAGCGCATCATCGCCGCCCGCGACCGGTTCGTGAACGAGCTCACGCGACGGCTCGCGGCGTGGACCAAGCAGGCGAACGGTTTTGGCGGAGCGACCTTCATCGCCTATCACAATTCATGGCCGTATTTCGCACGCCGCTTCCGCCTCAACGTGATCGACTTCATCGAGCGCAAGCCTGGTATCCCGGCCAGCCCGGCGCACCTCGCCGGACTTATCTCGCAAGGGCGCAGGACAAAGGTCAACGCGATCTTGCACGAACCCTACGAGCCCGACGATTCGTCGCGCTTCTTGGCAGAAAAGCTTGGTGTTCCGGTCGTGACGCTGGCTCCTTCAGTCGGAAGCGTGCCCGGCGTCGACAGTTATTTCGCATTGTTTGATTACAACTTGTCGTCCATTGGGGCGGCGCTTGCCAAATCGCGATGACCGCTGCAGACGCGTCGGCGTTTCTAGCTTTGCCGTTTGCGGCCTCGATCGCATTCGTTCTCATCCACGCCTATTTCGGCGTACAGATTCTGCGCCGCAACATCATCTTCGCCGATCTCGCGCTGGCCCAGCTCTCGGCGCTTGGCGCGACGATTGCGTTCGCGCTGGGCTACGCGCCGACAAGCGCCGCCGGGTTTGGCTACGCGTTTTTGCTCACCGTAATCGGGGCAGCGCTGCTGGCTCTCACCCGCCGGCTTGAGGCATTCGTCAGCAAGGAGGCCCTGGTCGGGATCCTCTATGTAGTGGCGGCAGCGCTCACAGTGTTGGTGATCGACCGCTCGCCCCAGGGCGCCGAGCACGTCAAGAAGATGCTGAGCGGCAACATTCTGACCGTTAGCGCTTCAGACTTGGTGAAATTCGTCGTTCTCTACGCAGCCATCGGCCTGTTGCACTGGCTGGCGCGCCGCCCGCTGCTCAGTCTCGTGGGAGAACGCGACGCCACGGCGCGCAGTCCGCTTGTCGTCCTGCTCTGGGACTTCTTTTTCTTCGTATCGTTCGGTCTGGTGGTGGCCAGTTCGGTGACCACCGCCGGCGTGCTGCTCGTTTTCAGTTTCCTGATCGTGCCGGCCGTCATCGGCTCGATCTTTGCGCGTAAGGTCGGACAGATTCTTGTGACCGCTTGGCTCGTTGGAATCGTCACGAGTGCGATTGGGCTTGCTGGATCTTTTTGGTTGGATTTCCCGACTGGCGCCACCATGGTCGCCGCGTTTGCCCTCGCGCTTGTGCTTGCCGGGATCGCCAAGGCGCTGTTGTTTGTCCCCTACGAACAACGGCGCCGAAACAGATACGGGGCGGCGCAAATCGGCGCAGCGTCGTTACTCGCGGTCATCTTGGGATCGAGCCTGTGGCTGATCACCAATCCGCACGCCGACCAGCCACTGCTGGCGGTGTTCGAATATTTGACCGGCTTAGGGCCCTCGCAATTCCTGAGCGCATCCAACCGGGCCGTATATGAGAGCGCAGCGCGCGACACGGCACGCTTCGAGGCGCAAATCGAGACGCTCAACGCCAAGGAGCGCACTGCCCGGTACGAGGGCGCGCCGCTCCCCGACGACGAGGTCCGAAGGGTCGGCTCCTACCAGCAGACCTTCAACGAGATGGCGCAGGGCGAGCGCTTCGTCCAAGAAGTGTTGCGCGGCAAGGCGCGTGAATGGGAGCGCTGGATGGTAGGTGCGCCGTTCGGGTTGCTCGCGCTGTTGGGGCTCGCTCTCCTCGGCCGCATTTGGTGGCGCGGTTACTCCAGCAATTCGCGCGCCGCCCGAGCGGCCTGATCGATAGCCACGTGCGCGTAGGCGTCCCAGCCGGCGTCCGAATTCGCAATTGCAACTCGCCCGAATCTCTGCCGGGCGAGCCGCATCGTGTCCTCCCAATCCTCGCCATCGAAGAGCGAATTCGCCGTGTAGGCATAGCCGTGGGCCCAGCGATTGACCGTGATCGCCGCGATGTCGCGCCCGCTTGCAAAGCCGCCCGGACCGAGCATGCGATCGAGTTCGTCGCGAATGCGATCTTCGAAATCCGCGAACGTCATCGACAGCAGGTTCTGCCGGCCGATGCGGAACTGTTCGCGCGCATCGAAGCCTTGATTGGGTGCGCATGGGACATGCACCAAATGCAGGCAAATGGGCTCGGAGGGCTCGCGGGCATGGCGATAGCCCCCGAGCGAAACCGGGAAGTCGAGCTTCACGTTGCAGTGAAACGACATTGGCGCGGAGATCGCGTGCACGCCGAGCGCAGTCCACGGTCGCCAGTCCCGCACCAGCACATTGGTATAGACGAGCGGCGTGCGCACGTTGCGCGCCAGGGCGGCGCGCTGTGGTGCCGGCAGCTGCGGCATCAGGTAGGGAATCATGGCATGGAAGCATGCGAGTACGGCCTGCCGCGCCGCAACCCGATGCAGGACGCCGGCGCGAACGTAATCGATGAGCACGCGGTCGCCCGCCTCACGAACGCTCACGCACGTCGAATCGAGCCGGATGCGCACATCACCATCGCCATCGAGCCTGTTGTAGTCGAACGGTGCCTCCACCACGTCGTCCATCGTGCTGCCGGGGGCGACATCGGGGATAAGCGCGCGCACCAGCAGACGCGCGAGCGCCGCGTTGCCGTCGGGGAAATGATAAATGTAGGGCTCTTCCCAGGCTGGGTTCCTGTCGTCCGGCAACCCAAGACCCTGGAAGCCCGGATAACCCAAATCACGCGCGTCGGACGCGGGCACCGCGTCGCAGCCAACGCCGAAGAAACCGAGCGTACGGCCCTGAAAGCAATTCGCCGCCTCCTCACTCAAGCCGCAGATCCTGATCAGATAGTCGCGGTAGCTTATGGATTTGAGAATGCGCTGTTTTTCCGCGATGCTCCGGCCCGGCAGCGGGTCGCGTATCTGATCGTAGAGCGCGAGCAGCTGGGCCCGGCTTGTCTCGGACACGGGATAGAGCGCGATCAATTCGTTAAGCGGCTTTGCGTTCCCGCGACGCGCAGGCATACCACTGCCCGGGCTGGTAGCATCGCCCGCGACAAGCAAATCGCGGCCGAATGCTTCGCGGGCAAAGAATAGACCGCGCGACAAGCCGAGCGAACCATAGAGGCTGCGGTCGAAGGCAGTCTCAAACCGTGCGAGATCGACGCCGAGTTCGGCCAGCAACTCCTTGGCCACCGGGCTATACAGAGTTTTCGGCGACTGCATCGCCTCACTGCCGCCGTAACCGATGATGCGGCGGTTACCGAGCGTGAACTCGTTGCGCTTGGCGTGGCCGCCGAAGTCGTCATGGTTGTCGAGAACGAGAATGCGCGCCCGCCGTCCGATGGCGCGCCGATAAAAGTGCGCCGCCGCGAGCCCGCTGATGCCGCCGCCAACCACCACGAGGTCGTAGCCTTCCGCAATCGCCCCTTTCTCGACCGCAAAGGCCGCGCCCTCGCGGGCGAGCGCGTGCGCGACCTCAAACGAACCCAGGTGATCTCCGCGCAACCCTGTGAAGGCCGGCGGATAGCGCGCGGGCTGCGCCCAGACCTGAGCGGCCGGCGTGAGGCCGGTCGCAATTGTCAGTGCGATACCGTCGAGAAAATCGCGGCGGCTAATCATCCCGGGTAGCTGATATCAGAATCAGGTGTCAGGAGTTGGGCGCTCGCCCTTGGTTCCTTTACCTGATCCCTGGCTTCGATCCCTGATCACGGGACGTACCCGATCGCTTCCACCTCCAGGCCGCAATCCATCGGCGTGCGGCCGGCCTGCATGCGGGTGCGCGCCGGCAATGTGTCCTGGCTCGAGAAATAGCCGCGATAGATACGGTCGAACTCCTCCTGCTGGCGTTGATCCTTAAGCCACACAATGACCTTGAGCAGGCAATCCATGTTGGAGCCGGCCGCTTCGACCAGCCTTTTCATGTGGTCCATCACGATCCGCACCTGGCGGTCGAATGGTAGATCTGGAAACGGGGGAATTGACTGCCCAGCGGCGCGCGCCGCACGCAGCTTGCCCGCGTAGTCTTCATCAAACGGCGGCAGGCCGGAGATGAAGATCATGTTGCCGTAGCGGATGCACAGATTGAACGGCCCAGCCGTTTCCGGAACATCCGCCTTGATGACTTGCTTTTGCATCTTCGTCTCCAGTGATTCAGTTTGTTTGCAGTCGGAAGCGCAGTTCCTTCGCGCCCTTCAGAATCAGGCTCTCGCCGTCCCAACGCCAACTGATCACCTGCTTGAGTGTATCGATCAGCTCCTCGTCAGCCTGCGCCCGCTCCTGCGTGCACTGCCGGTCGGTCTTCTCACTGGTCGAGATCGTGATGGCGTCAGCGTTGACGACGATCTGGCCCTGAATGCTGTCGCACCATAGCTCAATCGTGGCGGCTCCGTTGGTTTCGACCTCGATGCTCGGGAGGCGCTTGGAGCCCTTCAGCGGACGTGTATCGAGCAGCAGCTCGCGGCCGAACGGAAAATCCTCTTGTGCCGGCGCTTGGCCAGCGCCCCAAACGTAGAGCGCAAGGCCAAGCGCGAGTGCGCGGCCGACCCAATCCTTGATCATAGAGAAATCCTCGATGGTGTGCCGACCCGCAATGCCAGCAGAATGAACAGGGTGCAAGCGCCTTATGCGGCGGCCGGGTTTTGTCGATTCTACCAAGCAGGCGACGCACTCCCATGCATGCGGCCTGTGGTCACAATTGCGTGCGTCCAGCTGAAAAAACTCCCGGAAGCGCCTATGGTCTGCAGCGAATTTGCCCCTGGAGGACGCTGCATGGACCAGCGCATCATCAATCTCTACGACCGTTTTACCCATGGCGTTCTGAGCCGACGTGAGTTCCTTGACCGACTGACGGAGGTCGCCGGCTCGGCCGCAGCGGCGGCGGCGCTGCTGCCCCTGTTGCAGAACGACCCCGCGAAGGCCGCTGTCGTCGCGCCCGACGACCCGCGGCTCGTAACCGAAACGATCGGCTACGACGCAGGCGGAACAAAAGTCAGCGGCTATCTGGTGCGCGGCAAGAACAAGGCGAAGCGACCGGCGGTCATCGTTATTCATGAAAATCGCGGTCTTGTCCCGCACATCCAGGATGTGACCCGGCGTATCGCGCTTGAAGGCTTCCTTGCGCTCGGCGTCGATATGCTGTCGCCTTTTGGCGGCACACCGGCTGACGAAGACAAGGCGCGCGACCAGTTCGCAGCCGTGATCAAGCCCGACGAAGCCGCGCCACGCATCGCAGCCGCCGTCCCGTTCCTCGCAAATCATGCTGAGTCAACCGGCAGTGTTGGCGCCGTCGGCTTCTGCTGGGGCGGTGGAATGGTCAACCGCCTCGCGGTCATCAGCCCAACGCTGAAGGCCGGCGTTGCTTATTACGGCCTACAGGTACCGGCCGACCAGGTGCCGGCGATTAAGGCGGCGCTCCTGCTCCACTATGCGGGCAACGATGAGCGTATCGATGCGGGAATCCCAGCCTACGAGGCTGCGCTCAAGGCAAACGGCAAGCGCCACACGATCTACATTTACGATGGCGTCCAGCACGCGTTCAACAATGACACCAGCGCAGCACGCTACAACAAGGCGGCCGCCGACCTGGCCTGGGGCCGCACGATCGCGTTCTTCAAGGAGCGGCTCGGCGCACCGCAGCGGCCAGCTTGATGCTCAGCCGCCATAAAGATAAGCGGGCAGCCACAGAGTCATTCCGGGCCACAGATACATGATGACCATGCACAGGATCACGACCAGCATGTAGGGCATCATGCCAGCGAAGATCTGGTTAAGCGTAACGTGCGGTGGCGATACGCCCTTAAGATAAAATGCCGACATCGCGACTGGCGGCGACAGGAACGCCGCCTGCAAATTCACAAACACCAGCGTTCCCCATAGAATCGGGTCGATGTTGAAATGCTTGAGCAGCGGCAGGAAGATCGGAACGAAGATGATGATGATCTCGGTCCACTCGAGGGGCCACCCCAGCACGAAGATGATCGCCTGTGACAGGATCATGAACTGAACGGGCGACATGTCGAGGGCCAGGACCCATTTCTCAAGCAGCGCCTGACCGCCGAGGATCGCAAACACCCCCGAGAACAGCGCCGACCCGACGAACAGCCAGCACACCATGGCGGTGGTTTTCGCCGTCAGGAATACCGCCTCCTTGGTGCGTTTCCAGTCAAGCGTGCGCGCTTGGAATGCGAGCAGGAAGGCGCCTGCTGCGCCAACGGCCGCGGATTCGGTCGCCGTGGTGATTCCAAACAGGATGACGGCGAGGACGACCACGGTGAGAATGCCGAGCGGCATCACCGACGAGGTCAAGAGTTTGACAACCTCGAAGCGATCGCCATCCATCCTCCAATAGTAACGCACAAGCACGAGCGCGCCCAAAGCAACGCAGATCCAGTACCATACGAAGAACTCGGCCGGTGGCCCCTGCTCGGCGGGCGCAGGCGGCCCGGTGGCAAGGTCAGGAGTTCCCGAGCTGCTGAACCGCGGGCGCGATAACGCTTTCGGCGACGGCCTGCTGATGAATGACCACGTACCACCAGGTGCCCCAAAGGGTCAGCGCAATCAGCGCGAAAGGCACCAGCGCGACGCCGAAGCTTTTGACCAGCATCCAGTAGGTAATGCGCCCGTCGCCGGTATTGATCGCCATCGCCCTGCGCGGCGAGAGCAACGCCGACGCAAGCCCGATCAGCATGTTGCGCGAATAGGCAGCCTGGAATTTCGGCACCCACGCAGGCACCGGCACCTTAGTTTGTTCCTCCGGCAGGCGCGGGGCGATCTTCGGATTGATCAGCGCCCAACCGATGATATAGACGAGATAGAGGAACGACAGAAAAAACCCGGGAAACATCGCGGCGGCGTAGAGCTTCACCACTGATTGCCCGGCAACCGCCGCGTAGACGATGATCATGACGGATGGCGGGATCAAAATCCCGAGCGTGCCGCCGGCAGTGATGACGCCGGATGCGAGCTTCACGTCATAGCCAGCCCGCAACATCGGGTTGAATGCGATGACGCCCATCAGCACGACGACCGCTCCGACGAGGCCGCTGGCGATCCCCCAGAATGTACAGACGATCAGCGTCGCGACCGCGAGCGATGCCGGCACACGGCGGAACGCGAGCTGGATACTGTAGAACATCTTGTCGACCAGCGCGCCGCGCTCCATGACGTAACCCATGAGCACGAACAACGGGATCGAAATCAGGACGTCATTGGTCATCGCGCCGTAGGTGCGCTGGACCATCAGATCGAATACGCGGTTGTGCCACCAGGACTGGTTGGGGTCGTAGAACGCGATGAAGCCAAAGAAAATTCCAAGACCCATCAGCGTAAAGGCGGTCGCGAAACCCATCATGATCACGACCACGATGAGCGCCAGCATCAGGAGCCCGAGAGCGGGATCGCTCATGTGTTTAGGTCCCCGCCCATTCCGCGCTGGCGTGCGCTCTCATCGATTTCGTGCGCGCGTTCAATTGCGATCTTGCGCGACTCCTCGTCGACATATTCGCTGTGCGCCAACTGTTCTTCGACCACGTCGATTTCGGCTACGTCATGCAGCCGGCTCGGCCATTCTCCGGTCTTGAGACAAACAATGCAGCGCACGATCTCAGCCACGCCCTGCAGCATGACCAGTGCGCCGGCGATCGGGATGACCGTTTTGAAGTGGTAGACCGGCGGGCCTTCCGCCGTCACGTTGGAGTGCTCGGCGATTCGCCACGAGTCTGCCGCATAGTCGGAGCCGGCATAGATCAGCGCCGCGATTCCAGGCAGGAAGAATATGATGTAGAGCGCGAGGTCGAGCCCGGCCTGCACGCGCGGGCGCATCGAACTGTAGAGGAAGTCACCGCGGACGTGGGCATTTTGCGCCAGCGTATAGGCGCCGCAAAGCATGAACAGGGTACCGTAGAACATGTTGTCGAGATCGAAGATCCACGCCGTCGGCATGTTCATGATGTAGCGTTTGAAGACCTCGACGCAGACCACGGTCATCAACCCGATGATCAGCCAGGCCACCGTCTTGCCGACCCAAGTACTGATGGCGTCGATCGTGTGGAGAAAGCTTTGAACGCTCATGCGCTGCGGCCACTTTAGGGAAGAGTGCTTGCAGAACGCAAAGCACCATCCGGTCGCGCGTCCGAATGGTGCTTTGCAGGCTTCACGACGCTTTCCGGTCGAACTGCATCGGAAAGCGCATCTGGGGCGTTACAGGACCTTCTTTGCCGCGCCGTTCGCCCCCCAGTAGTAGTCGAACGCCATGCGTCGGTTCACGACCGTGTCCTGCTCCCATTGCGTCGTCCTCTTGGCAAAGGCAAGCTGTGACTCAACGATCTCCTTGAACAGCGGATTTTCGGCGGCCTTCTTCTTCACCACGTCGTCGTAGATCTCCAGCTGCCGCTTCAGTATCGCATCCGGCGTCTTGTAGAACTTGACCTTGTCCTTCTGTTGCAGCTCGATGTAGTCCTGCGAGTATCGGTCGATCGCCTTCCACTGCATGTCCTGCGAAGCCGCCTCGACGGCATTCGCGATGATCGCCTTCAGCTTGTCGGGCAGTGCGTCATACTTGGTCTTGTTGAAGGTGATCTCGAACTGTTCGGCGTTCTGATGATAGCTCTGCAGCATGCATACCTTGGAGACGTCCGCAAAGCCGAGCGCGCGGTCCGACGAGGCGTTGTTGAATTCAGCCGCATCGAGTAATCCGCGGTCCATCGCCGACACGATCTCCCCGCCGGGAAGCGCGTTCACCGCCGCGCCCAAGCCGGTGAACACATCGATCGAGATGCCAACCGTACGGTACTTGAGGCCCTTGAAGTCGTCGGCCTTGGTGATCGGGTTCTTGAACCAGCCGAGCGGCTGCGTTGGCATCGGGCCATATGGAAACGACACGACGTTGGCCCCGATCGACGCATAGAGTTTGGCGAGCAGCTCCTTGCCGCCGCCGTACTTGTGCCAGGCCAGCAGCATGTTCGCGTCCATCGCGTAGGCCGGACCCGATCCCCACAGCGCAAGCGCAGTGCTCTTGCCATAGTGGTAGACCAGCACGCCGTGGCCGCCGTCGAGCGTTCCCTTCGACACCGCGTCGAGCAGACCGAAGGCCGGCACCACGGCACCCGCCGGCAGCACCTCGATCTTGAGGTCGCCGCCGGTCATGTCATTGACCTTCTTGGCGTAGTCGAGCGCGTACTCGTGGAAAATGTCCTTCGACGGCCAGGTGCTCTGCCAACGCATGTTGATCGGACCCTGTGCCTTGACGACGGTTGGCGCCGCGACCGCCGCAACGGTAGCAACGCTCGCGCCCTCAAGGAACTTGCGGCGCGTAGTGACGGCAGATTTGATTTTCTTCCACATGGATTCCTCCCTAACTCGTGGTCGACGTTCATCGTCGCATTGCTGTGATTGACCACTCGGACGCGCAGTTGCCCGAGCACTCCTTGCGATTTGTCGATGGAAACGAGGTTGCTCCTCTCTGGCTCGATCCCATCCCCTGCCACAGCATGTTCCGGCGAACCGCTGTGATCATAACCGCCGGACTGGTTGCATTATTCCGGTCGGCGTTGGAGGCGATATTGGACGCCTCGCGCGCATTCCACAAGCCTCGGCAGGCCGGCTGCGGCGCCACTATCGCCAAAAGTCTAAGTGTGCGATGCGAGCGGCGGGCGCAGGTGCGCCGACTGCGGCGACAGCTGCGACGGTAAGTGCCCGAATGCTGTGCAAAGAGGAACCCTGCCGTGAAGCGCTTGCTAGCAACCCTCGTCACGATCGGGCGGTTGGCCCTTCCGTATTTTCGCTCCGAAGATCGCTGGCCCGGCCGCGCGCTGCTGGCGGCGGTGATCGCGATGGAACTCGGCATCGTTGGGCTCAATGTCCTGATCAATCAATGGACCAACCGCTTCTACAATGCGCTGCAGGAATATCAGTGGGACACCTTCGTCAGTGAACTGCTGTGGTTCTGCATGCTGGCGACCGTATTTATCGTACTGGCCGTCTACCAGCTCTATTTGAATCAGTGGCTGCAGATTCGCTGGCGGCGCTGGATGACGATTCAATACCTGCAAGGCTGGCTCGGTGCCGGCAACCACTATCGCATGCAACTCGTAGGCGATGCCGCCGATAATCCGGACCAGCGCATTGCCGAAGATATCCAAATGTTCGTCGAACGCACCCTGAACCTCAGTCTCCAGTTCCTGAACTCGGTCGTGACGCTCGGATCCTTCGTCGTCATCCTGTGGCTCCTGTCCCGGCAAGCGCCGATGCAGTTGTTCGGCTGGCAATGGGGCATCCCTGGCTACCTGGTTTGGGCGGCCCTGGTGTACGCGATCCTGGGGACTTGGCTCACACACCTCGTCGGCCGCGCGCTGATCTGGCTCAACTTCTACCAGCAGCGCTACGAAGCCGATTTCCGCTTCAACCTTGTGCGGGTACGCGAGAACGCGGAGCAGATCGCGCTCATGGCCGGCGAGGGTGCGGAGCGCAATCGCCTGCTCGATCGGTTCGCATTCGTGGTCAACAATTGGCGGGCGATCATGACCCGCACTAAGTGGCTCACGGGCTTCACCTCAGGCTACAGCCAATTCTCCAGCATATTTCCATATATCGTCGTCAGTCCGGCATATTTCGCCAAGACCATCCCGTTCGGCGCCTTGATCCAGACCGCGTCGGCGTTCGCCAGCGTGCAAGGCGCTTTGTCGGTCATCGTGACGCAATACCGCTCAATTGCCGAATGGCGCGCCGTAATCGAGCGCTTGTCCGGCTTTTCGGGCGCGATCGAGGCCGGGCGCACGATTGCGACCACCCCGCCCGTGGTCCAGCGCGAAGAGCGCACGCAGGCGCGGCGGCTCGAGATCCATGGGCTTGAGCTGCGGCTGCCAAGCGGCACGCCGTTGATCGCGGCCGACGGACTGAGCTTCGGGCCGGGAGACCGGGTGCTGGTCACCGGCCCAACCGGATCAGGCAAATCGACGCTGTTCCGGGCGATCGCGGGTATTTGGCCATTCGGCTCGGGGACGATCACCATCCCGGCGGGCGCAAACCTGATGGTTTTGCCGCAGCGCCCCTATCTTCCGGTCGGCTCGCTGCGAGCCGCAACGACCTATCCGTCGCCACCCGAGCGATTTGATACCGACACGATCCACAGCGCCTTTAACGCGGTCGGACTTCCAAAACTGATCGAGCGCCTGGACGATGTGGCGCACTGGAACCGGATGCTGTCGCTTGGGGAGCAGCAAAGGCTCGCGGTCGCGCGTGCCCTTCTGCACGCACCGGACTACCTCTTGCTCGACGAGGCGACCGCCTCCCTCGACGAACCGTCGGAAGCAGCGCTCTACACCCTCATCGAGGAACGGCTGCCACGAGCGAGCATCGTTTCGATCGGGCACCGCTCGACTCTCGATGCATTTCATCGCCGCATTTTTGTGGTCTCAGGGGACGGCGAGCGTTTCCGCGCCCGCGAGGCGAGCCTTGCTACGGCGGGCTGACGCATTCACCACCAGCGTAGCGGCCAGGAGCCGCGCCGAACGAGGTTGTGCCAGACCAGGGCCAAAACCAGGAGCAGGCAGGCGCCCGCGCAACGGGCACGACGAGGAAACTCCACGGCATGTCCCTGATGACCACGACCAGCGGATTGATGCCGGCCGGCGGATGAAACGTGCGGGTCGCATGGCCATGATTGCGAGCCCAACCGCCAACGCGGCCGCCCGCCCCGTGCCGGTTGCGTGGAACACCAGAAGGCCGACTGCAGCGGAGACAAGGTGGCCGCCGACAAGCGCGCGCGGTTGCGCCGGCTCGGCCTCCGGCGACCCCATCACCAACACGATCGAGGTCGCGAATGGCACGAACTCAAGTGAAAAGATCGTGCGCGCGGCCAAAAGCTCCATCACCGCGATGGCAGCAGCGCCGCCGGCGGCCCCGGCGAGAATTCCGATGACATGGGTCCAGGATATCGTGATTTTCGGGAGACGCACGATGGCTTGCGCTCTGCGGGGAGGTCCGCGCCCTAGTACACGTTCGACACGCAAGAAAATGGGCGGCCCCTTTGCGAGAGGCCGCCCACGAACAAAGGTCCGGATGCCAGGTTTACTTCAGGCTGTCGAGCGTCAGATCGAAGGCGAGCTTGGCCACGACCGTTGAGCCGCACCAGTTGGACTGGAGACCACCCGGATTGTTGGCCGAACCAATCAACGAAGTGCTGACCGAAGCCGTTTGCGAGCTGGTGTAGACCGCGCAATTGGCCTTCGACAGGTCGGTGTCGTAGTAGCGCACGTCGAGCGTGAACACCTTCCAGGTGAAGCCAACGCCCACGTTCCAAGTCGCATAGTCGGCATAACGGACGCCGTTCTGGAACGCATTGCCCACAATGCCGGTGCCGTAGAACGCGTCGCTGGTGCCGAGGAACTGCTCGCCCAGTTCAGCCGACGCGTACCAGCCGATCACGTTCCACAACTGCCACGGCGAAGTGTACTTCACCGTGCCCGACACGTAATTTCCCGGCGACCCAGTATTCAGGATATTAGGCGTCCCATAATAGTTTACGCCGAGCGCCCACTGCGGGTTGATGGTCCACAGCGCCTTGGCGTAGAGCTCATAGAAATTCCAATCCCGCTTCGCGACTGCCCCATTCGGCAACGCGCCGTTGCTGCATGTGAACGGGTTGGCGGCGTTGGTCAGCAGAGGCGCGGTCAAGGTGGTGTTCTGGAAGCACTCGCCACCCGGATAGTCGTAGTACCAGTAGCCGAGGTCGAAGGCGACCGGGCCGAAAGTCGGGCGCACACCACCGTAGAGATCGATCTCAGCCGCGGCGCGGTTCGGGAACTGGATGCTCTCGCCGGAGATACCGCCGTAGAACTGCAAGGATGACGAATAATTGTACCGCAACTCCGAGTACGCCGCGACGGATGGATTGTGGCCCGACTGCGTGATACCGCGCCAGATGTAATCGCTCATCAGAGCGCCGCCGAACGCAATGTCCCACGGACTTGGCGCCGGAGGCGGCGGAGGAGGAGCCTTCGCCAGCTTCAAGTCGGCGCCAAACGCGGCGGAGGCCGAGAGCGCCACCGCTGCTGCAGTCATCAGAATCTTTTTCATAACCAGCCCCTGCCGTTGTCATCGCCCGCCCTGCCGCCGTTGGCATTTTGGGAGGGCCCCCGCTTTGTCGTGTTCGGACAAAGCCCCTACTCGACGTGACGATTAACGATGACGCCGGGTTGTATCGCAAGTGCAATCAGGTAGCATTTGCTGCATTTTTAGGCGTTTTCGCTCAATTGGATTGGAATCCCGAAAGCTGTGGCAATCAAGCAACAACAACAGGTTGGCCAATAAAACAGCCCAGCGTATCGACGGAAAGGGAGTGCGATCGGATGTAGTTCAGCTCCACCCGCACGCAATTGAAAAGCCCCGCGCTAAGCGCGGGGCTTAAACCAACTTGCCACGTGGGTCGCGCCGAAACTTATGCGCGACTAATGTCCGCCTTGGCTACCGTCCGATCCGCCGCCGCTGCCACCCGACGGTGTGTGACCCCCGTAGGAAGGCGAGGACGTGGGTGGTGACGATGAGGGTGCCGCCGGCGCTGGCCGTGGTGGCATCGCGGGGGCCGGCCGGGGGGGCATCGCGGTGGCGGGGGCGGCCGTCGGTGGTGATGCCGGCCTTGGCGGTGTAGGAGGTGCTGCCGGTCGCGGCGCCGGAGGCGCTGCTGGTCGCGCGACCGGCGCGGGAGCGGCCGGCCGGGCCATCGGAGGAGGCGCGGCGGGTCGCGGAGGGACCGCGGGCCTCGCCATAGCCGGAGCCGGCATGGCGGGCTTCGCCACGGCTGGCATGACCGGTTTCGGGGCGGGTTTGGCGGCTGGCTTCGGAGCAGCCATTGCGGGTTTGCGGGCCGGCTTCGCGGCCGCTTTTTTGGCCACCGGCTTTCGCTTGGCCGCCGCCTTGCGGGCCGGGGCCTTGCGAGCGGCGGATTTTCGCGTCGCCGTCTTCTTGCGTGCGGAAGCCTTGGTTGCCTTCGGCTTGCGGGATGCCGCTGCGCGCTTCGCTTTTCTGGGCTTTTTGGACTTCGTCGCCTTCGCCATGATCGACCTCCCGATCCTTTGGGCAATCCTCTTGAACGCTACCGTACTCCCTACAACATGCGAGCACTATATTCCTGATTCGTATCGGGCCGCTAACGCAGCGCAAGTACAAATCCAAACATACCAACCTATTTTTCTACTTCAGAGCATCAACCGCAAGCGGCCGGTGCGCGAGCGAGTCGTTCGTGGCCAATCCGTCGGGCATCGGCCCACCAGTCGCCCAATCCACCAGTTCGACCGGGTGCACCACCGGGATAGCTGTGCCGGCCGCGATCTGGGCGATGCAACCCACATTGCCAGCGGCGATAACCGCAGGATTGAGGCGCTCGAGATTCGCGACTTTGCGGTCGCGCAGCCGCCGCGCTAGGCCCGGCTGAAGGATGTTGTAGGTGCCAGCGGACCCGCAACAGAGATGCCCTTCTGGCACATCCACGACCACGAAGCCCATGTTGGAAAGGAGTTTTTTTGGCTCGCGCGTGATTTTCTGGCCGTGCTGAAGCGAGCAGGCCCCATGGTAAGCGACAACCAGCGCGCGGGCTTGCGTGGGCTGCAGGTGCAGGCTCGCAAGGTATTCGCAGACGTCCTGAGCAAGTCCGGAAACCCGGGCTGCCTTGGCAGCATAAGCGGGATCGTCGCGAAATATGAAGCCGTAGTCTTTCACCATCGTGCCGCACCCGGAGGCGGTTATCAGGACGGCCTCAAGCCCGCCCAATTCAATGTCCCGCGTCCATGCGTCGATGTTGGCACGGGCCTGTGCGCGCGCCTCAGCTTCGCGCCCCAGGTGATGGACGAGTGCGCCACAGCATCCCTCTCCCTTCGCGAGGATCACCTCGATGCCCTGCCGGGCAAGCACACGTGCGGCTGCTTCGTTAATCTGTGGTGAGAGCACGCTCGCGACACAGCCTGTCAGCAACGCCACGCGGCGCTTGCCCGGTTGATGATCAAGGCCACGATCGTCCCGTCGTGCCGCTTGCGTTGGCGGGTAAGCCGACCCCCGAGGCCGGCGCAGATGAATGCGCGCCGGTGCGAGCCGCAGCATGGCGGCGAGCGAGGTAAGGCCGACGCGGTCAAGCACCGGGGCCAGCGGCTTTGCCAGGAACGCCGCAATGACGGCAAACCGAAACAGCACAGGATTGGGTAAGATCCGAGCGAGCAGCGTGCGCAGCAACTGATCCGGCAGCGGCCGTTTGAATGTGCGCTCGATGTAGGCGCGCGCATGATCGACGAGGTGCATGTAGTGCACACCCGATGGACAGGTGGTCATGCAGGCGAGGCACGACAGGCATCGGTCGATGTGGGTCACGACCTCTTCCGAAGCTGGCTGGTCGCGCTCCAGCATCTCCTTGATCAGATAGATGCGGCCGCGCGGGGAATCGAGTTCGTCGCCGAGCAGCACATAGGTCGGACAGGTGGCTGTACAGAATCCGCAATGTACACACGCCCGCAGGATCTGGTTGACCTCGGCGGTCTGCGGATCGGCGAGCTGCACAAGGCTGAAATTGGTCTGCATAATGCTATAGGCCAGCCCACATGCGTCCGGGGTTGAGCACGCTGTTGGGATCAAAGCTCTCCTTGATCCGCGCCGTCAACGCGGCGAGCGGACCCTGTTGCGGCTCGAACACCGGCACCAGGGCACGGATCGCGGCTGGGGCGCGCACCAGCATGGCGTGGCCGCCGCAGGCGGCGACCGCGGCGCGTACCGGCTCTTCCCCGGCATCGTCGCATGGCGCAATCGCCGCCCAAACGAGACCACCGGCCCAGTCGTAGGCGAGCTCAACATCGGCCTTGGCGGCGATTAACCGGCCAAGTTCGGCGCCTTTCACCGGGGCGGTCGAGATACGCCAAACGCTGCGCCCCGCCGCCGCGCCACCGGCTGCAAACGGCGCCAGGTCGCAAATCGCCCGCCAAACGGAGCGAGACTGCGATTGGTCGAGCACCATCAGCGCCGCCAGGGGCCGCATCAGAGCTTCGAGCGCCCGCGTTCGATGTGTGACCGAAGGCTCCGTGCCTTCGAGCCGGATCGCGGTCGCGGCATCACCGATGCCAACTTCAGCCAGTACGCGCGCGGCTACCGGGCGCGGCAAATGTGCTGCACCCGATGCATCGCATGACGAGCGCAACGTGGCCGCCATGGCTTCGACGGCCTTGCGGTCATCAAGCCCAATGACCAGCAGGGTTGCTTCGGTCTCGGCCTTCGGCAGCGTCTTGAGTGTGATTTGGGTCATGGCTGCGAGCGTGCCCCAGGACCCCGCGAGCAGCTTGCATAGGTCGTAGCCGGTGACATTCTTGACCACCCGACCGCCCGACTTGAACGTCTCACCGCGTCCCGAGATCGCCGTGACTCCGAGGAAATGGTCGCGCGCTGCCCCCGCTTTGAGCCGGCGCGAACCTGAGAGATTGGTCGCCAGCGTGCCCCCGATCGTGCCAGGCCGGCCTGCTAATCCGAGCAACGGCCCATAGCTCATCGGTTCAAAGGCGAGTTCCTGGTTGTGGCTCGCCAGCAGCCCCTCGATCTCGGCGAGCGGCGTGCCGGCCCCCGCCGAGAGCACCAATTCTTCCGGTTCGTAGAGCGTGACGCCCGAAAGCCCGGACAGGTCGAGGGTCAGATCGGTCTGTGCCGGTCGCCCCAGCGCACGCTTGCTGCCCTGGCCGACGATCTCCAGGGTCTTGGCATGCGCAAGCGCCCATTGCACCGCGGCCTCGACATCCTTGGTATCACGCGGTTTGAGCGGATCGGACACGCGGCAGCTTTCACTTGGCTGCGGGAGATTTCGGCGCCGGCTGCAGCTGGTCGAGGCGCGCGCGCAGCATTTCGACCGAGCCCCTCAGACTGCTGATCTCGGTTGCGGCAGCGGACAGCTTTTGCTGCGTGTCCGCGGCCTGCTTGGTCATCTGTCGCTGCAGGAACTCGACGTTGCTCTGCAGACAGCTGGTTCGCCGGTTGAGGTCGCGTTCCACGGTGCAGATTTCGATGCCCGGAACGTCCTGCGCAGCGGTCGCGGTAATCACACTAAGCAGTCCTAAAGTCAGCGCCAAGCGACCAATCATGTTGAACCTTTGGTAGCAGCGATAGACAGGGAGAAGTCACGCGCAGATTGGGCGGTAAGATCCGTCAATGTCTGCGAGATTTCCTTGCTCGTCCGAACGCCAATATACTCTCAGCACGATTCGACACACCAAGTCGCTTCGTTCAAAAACGGCAATGTGAGGCCAATTGTCCTGCCCCCAGTCTGGGCGGAATCCCTGGCCCTTTAAATATGCGACGAGCTGGGCGTCGCGCGCACGAACCCGCTTCGGAAACTCTACCTGAGCTTCCGAGATCCTGCTTGGGAGCCCTTGTACCAGTTCAGGCCAAGGCAACGCGGGCTGCGTCAGCGATGCTAGCGTAAACACCCACCAAATAAAGCCCGTCAACGCACAAACAGCCGCGAACAAAATAACGACAATCTTCGCGAATGGCTTCACGACACATGCTCAGTCGGTGGCCCCGTAGCTGGGTCAGCAGCAAGCTTGCCCCCTCCCCACCCTTTGATCCACTCGCGCAGTGACTGGAAGATCACGTAAAGCACCGGGATGAAGAAGATCCCGATCGCCGATGCCGCCACCATGCCGCCGAATACCGCGGTGCCGACCCCGCGCCGGCTGAGCATTCCGGCGCCGGACGCGACGACCAGCGGGATCAGCCCGGCGATGAACGCGAAGCTCGTCATCATCACGGCGCGGAAGCGCTCGCGCGCGCCGCGCTCCGCCGCCTCCGCAATCGACATGCCCTGCTCGCGCCGGATCTTGGCGAACTCCACAATCAAAATGCCGTTCTTGGCGGCGAGCGCGATCAAGACCACGAGGCCAATCTGCGCATAGAGGTTGTTGTCGAGACCGGAGATGAGCAGCGCCAGCATGGCACCGACGATGCCGACTGACACCGAGAGCAGCACCGGCACCGGGATTGTCCAGCTCTCGTAGAGGCCAACCAGGAACAGGAACGCGAACAGCACCGCGAGCGCGAGGATAAAGCCGGTTTGACCAGCTGCCGCCTTTTCCTGCAGCGCAGTCCCGGTCCACTCGTACCCGTAGCCGCGCGGCAAGGTGGTCGCGGAGATCTTCTCCATGGCGTCGAGCGCCGCGCCGGAGCTATAACCCTCGGCCGGACCGCCCAAGATGGTCACACTGCGGAAATTGTTGTAGCGGATGACCGATTGCGGCCCCAGAATGACCTTGACATCGGCGAATGCGCGCAGCGGCACCATCTCGCCGTCCTGGTTGCGCACGTTGATGCGGAAGATGTCGTCGATCTTGCTGCGCTCCGACGCCTCGCCCTGTACATAGACCTGCCAGGTGCGGCCGAACAGGTTGAAGTCATTGACATAGGCGCTGCCGAGAACTGACTGCAGCGCATTGAACACAACCGATATATCGATGCCGAGCGTCTGCACCTTTTCGCGGTCGAGATCCAGGTAAAGCTGCGGCGTGCTCGCCGCGTAGGTCGTGAATACCGCCTCGAGCGCCGGATTTTGGTTGGCGTTGAACACGAGCCCGCGCGCGACGGCGGCGAGTTCGGTCGGGCTTCCGCCGCTGAGGCTTTCGAGCTGATACTCGAATCCGCTGCCGGTGCCGAGCCCGATGATCGGCGGAAGGTTGTAGGCGATCACATTCGCCTGGCGGATGGCCTGAAACTGGCCGCGCAGCTCGTTGATGATGCCATCGACCGAGAGCGCCGGTCCTTTGCGTTGATCGAACGGCAGCAATGTCAGGATCAGCATAGCGCTGTTCGACTTCACCTGGCCGTCGAGCAGGCTGTAACCGACGACCTCGGTAACGCCGGCGACGCCCTTGGTGTGGCGGACAAGTTCTTCCACCTGCTTGGCCACCGCGTCGGTCCGGTTGACCGACGCGCCTTCGGGTAACACGATCTCACCGAAGATCGCGCCCTGGTCCTCGGACGGCAGAAAGCCCGTCGGAGTTACCTTGAACAGCCAGCCGGCCCCGACGAGAACAACCGCAAGCGCGATGATGCCCAGTGCCGCCCGCCGCACCAGCCGCGCAACGATCGACGCATAGCCGTCGCGTGCGCGATCGATGCCCGCTAAAACATAACGGATCGGGCCGCGCTTCGGCCCGTGGCTGGCACGCAGGAACACCGCGCACAGCGCCGGCGAGAGCGTGAGCGCGTTGACCGCGGAAATCAGCATCGAAACCGAGACCGCGACGGCGAACTGGCGGAACAGCTCGCCGGAGATGCCCGGAATGAAGGCGACCGGCACGAACACTGACAACAGCACCAGGGTGATGGCGATAATCGGCGCTGTGATCTCGCCCATGGCGCGGCGCGCGGCTTCGGCCGGTGACAACGTGGGGTCGGCCTCGAGCTGATGCTCGACCGCTTCGACCACCACAATCGCATCATCGACCACGATGCCGATGGCGAGTACAAGCGCGAGCAGCGAAACCGTATTGGCCGAATAGCCGAGCGCCAGCATCACGGCGAACGTTCCGATCAGCGAGACCGGTACTGCAATCAGCGGAATAAGCGTGGCGCGCAAATTGCCGAGGAACAGATAGACCACGATGACGACAAGAACGAAAGCCTCGATCAGGGTCGTGATGACTTCGTGAATACTCTCGTTCACAAAGACGGTGGTGTCGTAGGTGATCTTGTAGTCAATGCCCGCCGGGAACGAGGCCTTCAGCAGTTCCAGCGTCTTGCGGACCTCGTTGGCGCTGGCGATCGCATTGCCGCCGGGCGACTGGTAAGTGGCAATAACCGCAGCCGGCTGGCCATCCTGCCGCCCGATCTGCTCGAACGTCTTTGCGCCGAGTTCGACCCGAGCGACATCCCTGACGCGCACGAACGAGCCGTCGGGATTGGCGCGCAGCACCACGTTCTCGAATTCCGGTATCGTGCTGAGCCGCCCCTTGGTCTGGATACTGAGCTGGAATTGCTGGTCTGGGAGCGTCGGCGACGCACCGATGCGCCCTGCCGCCGCCTGCACGTTCTGCGCCTTGAGCGCGCTTACGACGTCGCTCGGGGTGAGGCCGAAGCTCGTCATGCGATCGCTGTTGAGCCAGACCCGCATGCTGTAGTCGGTCGGCGTCAACAGGGACACATCGCCGATGCCGGTAATGCGCTTGAGTGAATCGATGATGTTGATGGTCGCGTAGTTGCTCAGGAACAGCTGGTTGTAGCGCGCGTCCGGCGACGTGAGTGCGATGACCTGGAGAATGGCCGACGATTTCTTCTCGACCTTGATGCCTTGAGCGCGCACTTCCGGCGGGAGCTGTGCCTCGGCGAGGCGGACGCGGTTCTGCACCAGCACGGTGTTGATATCGGGATCAGTGCCGACCGCAAAGGTCACGCTCAGCGAATAACTGCCGTCGTTGCCGCTGGTCGATTTCATGTAGAGCATCTTGGAGACGCCGACGACACGCGTCTCGATCGGCTGTGCTACCACTGCTTCGACCACCTCGGCACTCGCACCCGGATAGCTCCCGGACACCTCGACCTGGGGCGGCACAATGTTGGGAAACTGTGCGATCGGGATCGCGGTGAGCGCGATCAGCCCAGCCAGCGTGATGACGACGGAGATGACGACCGCGAGACGCGGCCGGTCAATGAACACAGCCGACAGCATCGCCTAAACCCCCGACTTGACTTCGGTGGCCTGCACGACCTGCCCGGGACGGACTCTTTGGACGCCTTCGGTGATGATCTTGTCGCCCGCCGCGAGGCCCTTGGTCACCACCAGTTGAGCTCCCAGCACCTGATCGACCTCGACACGGCGGACCTCGACCTTGTTGGCACTGTCGACGACCAGAACGAACGGGCCGGCCTGATCGATCTGAACGGCGCGCTGCGGGATCAGCAGAGCTGAACGCGCAGCGCCCTCCTCCGCCACCACGGTGACGAGCTGCCCATCGACCAGCAGGCGGTCCGGGTTGGGAAACTCTGCCCGCACCTGCACGGTGTCGGTACCCGGATTGACGGTCACATCGACGAAATTGATCTTGCCCGCCTGCGCATAACGACTGCCGTCGGCAAGCTGCAGGTAGATTGTCGGATCCTCGCCAGCCTTTTCCTCCTTGCGGACCTCGAGCATCTCGCGCTGGGTCACCGGGAAACTGACGTAGATCGGATCCTGGCGGACAATCGTCGCCAGCGAGCCGGTCGCCGGGCCGACGAAGTTGCCGACAGAGACGGTCGCGCGCCCGATCCGTCCGGCGATTGGGGCGCGAATCTCGGTGTAGCTCAGCTGCAGCTCGGCCTTTTCCAGTGCCGCCTTCTGGCGCGCGAGTTCGCCGCGCCCGTCGGCTTGCCTGGCGTTCGCCTCATCCAGCCGCTGCTGCGTGCCGGTCTGGCGCGCGACCAGCTGGGAGGCGCGTTCGACTTCGACATTGGCGAGGGTGAGCGCGGCTTGCGCCTTTTCGATGCTGGCCTTGATCTCGTCGACCGAGGCTCGATAGGGCTCCTGCTCGATCACGAACAGCAGATCGCCTTCCTTGACGTTCCTGGCCCTCGGTGAACAGCCGCTTTTGCAGAAAGCCTTCGACCCGAGCACGCAGTTCGACCTTGTCGCGCGCCTGAACACGACCGGTGAAAGTGACGGTGGGCTTGATGTCGTCCTTGGCCACAGCCACGACCGTAACCGCGGGCGGGGGCGGCGGCGCCTCGCTCTGCTGCTGGCCTTGACCGCAGCCGGACACGGCCAGCACCGCCGCGATGATCGTGGCGGTCCGCAGATGCAACCACACATGCAGCATCGAACTCCCCCTGGTGTCGAGGGGAGGGCTTACCGTGTTGTCAGTTGCCGATCCACCAAACGAACGGCTGAACGCGCCAGCGCTGCGGCCCGGCGGGTGAGCCTTTGATCACGTGTCAACTGTGTGGCGCAATGCGTCGTGTCATTGCGCCACACAGCCGTGGATCGCGTCCTCGACCCGCCTCCGGCGGTCGTGACCTAACGCTACCCTTGATTGCCGCGTTTCCTGATTGTCGCGTGCGTGCCGGTCGCCTTGGTGCGTGCGGTCGCCTTCGGCGGCGTGGTCGAGCCCGCGCCATAGCGCGGCGCCGGATTGTTGCCGTCCTGAATGTGCGTCACTTGCTGATTCGACGCCCCGGATGTGGATGCAGTCGCGCCATAGCGCGGCGCCCCGTTGTTGCCGTCCTGAATGTGCTGAACGTTCTGGCTTTGCGTGGGCGTCATGGTCGAATAGCTCGGCGCCGGATTGTTGTGGTCCTCCTGTGCCAGCGCGAGACCGCTGGTACTCACGATGACGGCCGCCGCCGCCACCAAGAACTTGCTCGTCATTGCGAACTCCCTTGCTGTGTCGCCCCGCAAAACGCTACATCCGCAATGCCTGATCGAATCATTGCAAATTTGTAAGGTTTGCCTTCAAAAGCGGCGGGCAACCGCGCAGCTCTGCGGAAATCTTCGAAAAACAATTGCTTGCAATCAGAACCGCGGGAGATCACTGAACCGCGCATGCCCGCCATGCACATGCGTGCGGCCGAGTTCGGCGCACCGATGCAGTGTGGGAAAGACCTTGCCAGGGTTGAGCAGACCCTTTTCGTCGAAGGCGCACTTCAGACGTTGTTGCTGGTCGAGATCGGCGTCCGAAAACATCGCGGGCATCAGGTCGCGCTTTTCGACCCCCACGCCATGTTCGCCGGTCAGCACACCGCCGACTTCGACGCAGAGTTTGAGGATCTCTGCCCCGAACTCCTCCGCGCGCTCGAGTTCGCCTGGCTCGTTGGCATCGTAGAGAATGAGCGGATGCAGGTTGCCGTCGCCGGCATGAAACACGTTGGCGACGCGAAGCCGGTACTTGTCCGACAATTCGCGCATGCGGGCGAGCACCTGCGGCAAGCGCGCGCGTGGGATGGTGCCGTCCATGCAATAATAATCCGGCGAGATTCGTCCGACCGCCGGGAACGCCGCCTTACGCCCGGCCCAGAACAGCAGCCGCTCTTCCTCCGAGGTCGACGCCTTGCAGGTCGTGGCGCGACATTCCTTGGCGATCCGTTCGACCCGGGCAATCAGGTCGTCAACCTCGGCCTGCGGGCCATCGAGCTCGACGATCAGCAGCGCCTCGACGTCAAGCGGATAGCCGGCCTGCGCAAACTGCTCAGCGGCGTGGATCGCCGGCCGGTCCATCATCTCCATGCCGCCCGGGATCACTCCCGACCCGATGATGCGCCCCACGCATGCCCCAGCATCCTCGGACGACGCAAAGCCGATCAGCAGGGCTCGTGCGGTCTCGGGTTTCTTCAGGATGCGGACCGTGACCTCGGTGACCACCCCCAAGAGCCCCTCTGAGCCAGTGACGATCCCGAGAAGATCATAGCCGGCCGCATCGAAATGCTTGCCGCCGAGCCTGATCATCTCGCCGGTCATCAACACCATCTCGCAGCCGAGGACGTTGTTGGTCGTCATCCCGTACTTGAGGCAATGCACGCCACCGGAATTTTCCGCAACATTGCCGCCGATCGTGCAGGCGATCTGCGAGGACGGGTCGGGCGCATAATAGAAGCCGGCATGCTCGACGGCCTGGGTGACCGCGAGGTTGGTGACGCCCGGCTCGACAACGGCCACGCGATTGTCGAAATCGATCTCACGGATGCGGTTGAATTTCGCCATGCCGAGCAAAACACCGTCGCCGAGCGGAAGCGCCCCACCAGAGAGCGACGTTCCGGCCCCGCGCGGCACCACCTTGACGCCGTGCGCGTAGCAGTAACGCAGCACGCGGGCGACCTGATCGGTGGTCGCCGGCAGCACGACCACCATCGGAAGTTGGCGGTAGGCGGTGAGCCCATCCGACTCGTAGGGCCGCATGGCGCGCTCGGACGCGATCACGCCCTCGCCCGGCACGATCGCCCGCAAGGCCGCAATCACCTCGCCGCGGCGGGCGAGCACGCCGGCGTCGAGTTCAGGCATCCGCAACGTCATATGACCCTCTGTTGCCTCCAGCAGATCGATTATCACAAAATCCGATACCAAAGCAGCCGGCTGGCCAGTGGTCGCCGAACGACCGAAGCGTGTTCCCGAACAGTTCCGTGCCGACGGTAAAACGAAATAATCTGTCCAACGTCCCGCCAGGCTCGGCACTTCCCCTCGCGATTCGGGCGCCTGCATGGGCGGAACTCTTTTCCGAGCGCGGAATTAATCATCGCACTCGGAGACCCGCTATGAGCGAGCGCAACAGCGACCCGGCAGGTGCGGCAAGGCCTCCGGCCGGAATGTGGCGTGACCTGCGCAGTGGCGCCACTGCGACCCTCGACGCCCGTTCCAGGCGAAGCCTGCGCCCAGCCAGGCAGATGGCGAGCCCGGACGTAGCGACGCGATTGCTGCGATCGCACACGGCCGACAACTTTTCGTTCGGTATCGAGGAAGAATATTTCCTGGTCGATGGCGAGACCAAAGCGGTCGTGCTGGAGCGGCCCCCGCAATTCCTGGCCGACGTCAAAGCGGCGCTTGGCGATCAGGTTGCAACCGAAATGCTGCAGTCACAGATCGAGGTTTCGACGCTGCCGCATGTCGACATGAGTACCGCGAGCGCGGAACTCACGCACCTTCGCCACACAGTGGCGAAGGTCGCAGCGCAGCATGGGTTTGCGATTCTCGCCGCCGGCACTCATCCGACTGCGGACTGGTGGAAGGCCGTCCCGACGGCGGGGGCCCGCTACGATGCAATCATGCACGACCTCGGCGCGGTCGGAAAACGCGACATGCTGTGCGGCATGCATGTGCACGTCGAATTGCCGAACGGCGAGGATCGCCTCGACGTGATGTACCGGATGTTGCCCTATCTGCCACTGTTCATCGCGCTTTCGACGTCCTCACCGTTCTGGCAGTCGGAATCGACCGGGCTGATGGGCTACCGGCTCGCCGCCTACGATGAGCTGCCACGCACCGGCGTGCCGGAGCTGTTGCGCAGCCGCGAGGAGTTCGACACCTATATCGAGGCGCTCACGGCGGCGGGCGTGATCGCCGATGCCAGCTATGTATGGTGGGCGATCAGGCCTTCGCTCAAGCACCCGACACTCGAACTGCGCGCCCCCGACAGCTGCACGCTGGTCGAGGATTCGATCGCGATTGCGGCGCTCTACCGGTCGCTCGCGCGCAAACTCACCCGAGATCCGATGCACAACGCCGACCTCGACGCGGTGCAGCGCGCGATCGTTATTGAGAACAAGTGGCGCGCGCAGCGCTATGGCATCCACGCGACCTTCATCGATACCCATGGCGGGCCGGCATGGCCGGTGCCGGATCTGCTTGACGAGGCAATCGAGGATGTGATCCCCGACGCCGAGGCACTCGGCTGCGCGGACGAGGTTTTGCGGTGTCGAGCGATCGTGCGCGGCGGGACGTTGGCCGACATGCAGCTCGCGCTGTACGAGACCCACGCGAACGGCGCCGGACGCGCGGGAGGGCTCGCCGCCGTCATGGATTGGCTCGCGGCGGCGACGATTCAGTAAAACGGACGACGCAGACCAGACGGCAAAAGAACGCGGTATTGCCGTTCGTTATTTGTCGTACGTCATCTGTCGTCCCTTCTCTACGGGCCACTCCGCCTGCACCACGAGCCCGCGGGCGCGCGCGTCGACGACGCCGAGTGCCCGCAAGGCAAACAACGCGAGCGCCTGCACGTCGTCGCGCGGCGCCCCGCCCCGCGGCGCCAGCGGGCCGAGCAGGCCTTCGATCAGCGCGCCGACCAGCGCGGCCGCGGCACGCTCCGCATCCTGCCTGGGCAGATGCCCGCTTTCGATCGCGGCGTCGATGCGTCGTGCGAATTCAGCGACCAGCGCTGTCCGAAAACGCAAGCCCGGCGTGTCGCCGTCTGGCTCGCTCGGCTCGGACAGAACCGCACAGGCAAGGCGCCGCTCGCGCAGGGCACGTGCCGCAAAGGCCACGATCCCTGCGGCCAGCGCCGACAGCGGTCCCGGCGCGGCTTCAGCGGCCCGCCGGATCGCCGCAACCTCGCGTTCGGCGACCCGGTCGACCAAGGCGGCGACCAGCTCGGTCTTGGACGGAAAGTAGCGATAGACCGTGCCGGCGGCGACGCCGGCGCGGACCGCAACTGGCACGATCTGCACCGCATCCATCCCGGCCTCGGCCGCAATGTTGCCGGCGGCAGTGATGATTGCGGCGTGGCGGGCGGCGAGCCGGTGCAGAACCCGTTCGGTGCGGCGGTAGACCATGGGCGAGCAAGAAAGCGAATTTTGATGATAGCGATATGGGGGCCGCGCCGCATCGCCGAAGGCAAGGCCCGCGCTAAAAACATTCTTCACAATGTCAAATAGCTCGCGAGGCCAACGCTTCGCCCCCCGGTGAAGCTGGGTGCCGGGCCACCCTTCGTCCTGTTTCCCTTATCCCCAAAGCGAGGGGGTGGAGCGCCGACGAGGCGCTAACTCAACTTGACCCGCGCCGGTAAGGCACGGGGCGCACCCTTGGCGAAGGGTGCGTGCGCCTGTCGGCGCTCCACTGCGGCGATTTCTGGCTGGGGCCGCGCTTCCAGGAGAGATCGAGCAAGGCGGGATTAGCCGCGGGCCCTCACTTCCTGTTCAGCGAAGCTCCTCGCAGATCGGTCCTGGTGCCGACCGGGCGGTGCCCCTATGAGCCTCCCGGGAGCCTGGTTGCGAGCCAGACCCGCGGGCGCCGCTGTTCCCGCTCCGCCTTCAGGACGCCTCCAGAACGCGCCCTTCGTCGAGCGAGAATGCAATGATCATAATACAAGAAATTCATTTGTCAATAATATTATTAAGTTATCAGTTATTGGTTGCGAGATTGATGATCGCAGGCAGCCGGAGGAACAACCGGGTGACAGACTTCGCGGCGCGCTCGCGGTGGCCTTTCCGATCCACCAAAAGCGCCCATCACTCCCGCCGCTCCGCCAGTGCCTGCTCGCGCAGCTTGGTCAGCGTTGTCGCCGGCGTGATCGCCTCGGGATCGACCTTGAGATGCACGATCGCTGGCTTGCCGGACGCCTGCGCCGCCTTGAACGCGTCCGCGAAGTCGGCGGTCTTCTCCACAGTCGCGCCAAAGCCACCGAACGCGCGCGCATAGGCGGCAAAGTCGGGATTCTTCAAGACCGTCCCCGAAACCCGGCCGGGATATTCGCGCTCCTGATGCATGCGGATGGTGCCGTAAAGCGAGTTGTCAAAAATCAGCACGATGATCGGGGCTTCGAACTGAACTGCGGTCGCGAACTCCTGACCATTCATCAGGAAATCGCCGTCGCCGGAGATCGCCACCACGGTTCGCTCGGGGTAAAGCCGCTTCATGCCGACCGCCGCCGGCACGCCGTAGCCCATGGAGCCGGAGGCGGGTCCGAGCTGGCCCGCGAACCTGCGCACCCTGTAGAAGCGGTGCAGCCACGTGTTGAAGTTGCCGGCGCCGTTGCAGACGATCGCGTCCGCCGGCAGGTTCTCGCGCAGCCACACCATCACGGCGCCGGGGTTGACTCCGCCCGGTACCGTCGTCGGTTCCTCGGTCCAGGCCAGATACTCGGCGTGGGCGGCCTTGGTCTCCGCGCTCCAGGGAATCGCCGCGGGCGGCTGCAGGCCCTCGAGCGCGGCCGCAAACGCCGTCGGCGCGGCGTTGATCGCGAGCTGCGGATGAAACACCCGGCCGAGCTCCTCGGCGCCCGGATGCACGTGCACCAGCGTCTGCCGCGGCCCCGGAATCTCAAACAGCGTGTAGCCCTGCGAGGGCACTTCGCCCAGGCGCGAGCCGATCGCCACGACCACGTCGGCGGACTTGATGCGCGCCAGCAGTTTCGGGTTGACGCCAAGGCCGAGGTCGCCCGCATAACACGGGTGCAGCGCATCGAAGAGATGCGCGCGCCGGAACGTGGTCGCGACCGGCAGCGCGAACCGCTCGGCGAAGCGCGCAAGAGCCGCGCAGGCCGGCTCCGACCAGCGGCTGCCGCCGACGATCACGACCGGCCGCTGCGCGTCCCACAGCAGCTTCTGCAGCTTCACCATGTCGGTTGCGCCCGGCCAGGTCTCGACCGGCTCGAACGGCGGGGCGTCGGCGACGGCGACGCGCTCGCGCTGCATGTCCTCCGGGAGCGCGATCACGACCGGACCGGGTCGGCCACTGGTCGCGGTGTGGAAGGCGCGCGACACGAGCTCGGGGATGCGCGCCGGATCGTCGATCTCGGTTACCCACTTGGCGATCGATCCGAAAGTTGCGCGGTAGTCCATTTCCTGGAGCGCTTCGCGCTCGCGCACGTCGCGCGGAACCTGCCCGATGAACATGATCAACGGGGTCGAAATCCTGGCGCGCGATATGGAGCCCGGCCGACGCGTTGGTCGCCCCCGGACCGCGCGTCACAAAGCAGATCCCGGGCCGGCCGGTGGCCTTGCCGGCCGCTTCCGCCATCATGGCGGCGCCGCCTTCCTGACGGCAGACGGTGAGCGCGAGATCGCAGTCATGAAACGCGTCGAGCACCGCGAGATAGCTCTCGCCAGGCACGCAGAAAATATGCGTCACGCCATGGATGCGAAGCTGATCGACCAGAACCTTTGCGGCGGTCCGCATGTTGTCATTGGCGCGCACGTTCGTGTCTCCGCTTCGCGATGAGGGATCGGGATTATATATCAGACGACGGAGGACGGATGACAGAGGACAGACGACGGGGGGCGGGTGACGACGGACCGACAGACGGTGGCCGGCACCATTCGTCGTCCGTCGTCCGTTCTCCGACCGAAAACCAGGAGGCGATCTTTCGTTTCCTTGCTGAGCCCTCGACCCACGGCGGCGCCGCCGTCAAGCGCATCGACACCCACGCAGCCGCGGTATTTCTGGCAGGACCCGCCGCCTATAAAGTCAAACGCGCCGTGAAGTTCCCATTCCTGGATTTCTCGACACGCGAGAAGCGCAGGGCGGCGCTCGACGCGGAAATCGAGGCCAATCGGCCATTCACCCCCGAACTCTACATCGGGCTGATCCCGATCGTGCGCCGCAACGGCGCGCTAGCGTTCAGCGACGAAGGCGACGCGGTCGAATGGGCGCTCAAGATGCACCGCTTCGACGAGGAGAAAACACTCGACCACCTCGCTGATGCCGGCCGCATCGACCACGCGCTGATCGAAGCGCTGGCGCGTACGATTGCCGTCGCGCACGCGCGCGCGCCGGTGGTCGATGCCGGTCGCTGGATCGCGGCGCTCGGCGACTATATCGATCAGGATGACCAGGAGCTGCGCGAGCGTCCTGACCTGTTCGACCGCGGTAGGGTCGAGGCGCTTACGGCGGCGAGCCGCGCCGCCCTCGCACGCGTACGCCCGTTGCTGGTCGCGCGCGGGGCGCGAGGTCTGGTGCGGCGCGGGCATGGCGACCTCCACCTCGGCAATATCGCATTGATCGACGGCCGTCCGGTCCCGTTCGACGCGCTCGAATTCGATTCCGTGGTGGCATCAGGCGACGTACTCTACGATCTTGCCTTCCTGTTGATGGACCTCGTCGAGCGCAAGCTGAACGAGGCCGCCAACATCGTGCTCAACGTCTACCTCGGAGCTACGCACCGCTTCGAGCGATCTCGATGCGCTGGCGGCTCTGCCGTTGTTCATGTCGCTGCGCGCCGCAATCCGCGCCAAGGTGACGGCGGCGAGACTTCCCAACGCCCGCGATACCGGAGCCGCAGCGATCGCAGCCGCGGCGCGCGCCTATTTCGCGCTTGCGCTTGATCTCATCCGGCCGCCGGCACCGCGCCTCGTCGCGATCGGCGGCTTGTCTGGCACTGGCAAGTCGGTGCTGGCGCGCGCGCTTGCGCCAAAGCTGGCGCCGTCTCCCGGAGCGGTGTTGCTGCGCTCGGACGTGGAGCGCAAGGCGATGTTCGGCGTTGCGGAGTCCGAGAAGCTTCCGCCCCAGGCCTACGGAGGCGAGGTAGGCGAGCGCGTCTATGCCACACTCGCCGAGAAGGCCCGCCGGGTCCTAGCAGCCGGTCACTCGGCAATCGTGGACGCGGTTTTTGCGCGGGAGCCCGAGCGCACAACCCTCGCCAACCTGGCGCGCACCGACAAATTCGATTTTCACGGCCTGTTCCTCACCGCCGATCTTGCGACGCGGATCGCGCGCGTCGGAGATCGGGTTCACGACGCCTCCGACGCCGACGCGGAGGTCGCGCGGCGTCAGGAGCGCTACCAACTCGGCGTGGTGGGCTGGACCGAGATCGACACATCGGGAACGCCGGAAGAGACCGTGGCAAAGGCCAAAGTATCACTCGGCTTGAGCTGATCGTCGGTCGTCCTGGGCTCGCCGAAGGGATAGGGCTTACGACCCGGCGATTTCGAATAGGAGCGCCCGGAGCTTCCTAAAGGAGGATGGCCGGGACCAGCCAGGACAAGCCCGGCCATGACGATCCTATCAAACAAAGAGCCTGGAACTACGCCTGCGGCTGCGGCTCCAGTCCGCCGGGCTCAGGGCGTGGACGCGGCCGGCCGGCAGGGGGCACGGCGGAGCCGCGCGGAGTTGTCGGCTCGATCACCGATTCGCGCGACGGCCGTCGCCCTGCAAGCAGGTCCTTGATCTCGTCGCCGGTGAGGGTCTCGAACTCCAGCAGACCCTTGGCCAGCGTTTCGAGGTCGGCGCGCTTATCGGTCAGGATCTGCTGCGCTTCGGCGTAGCCGGCCTCGACCAGCTTCCTGATCTCAGCGTCGATCTTCTGCGCGGTTGCCTCTGAAATGTTCTGCTGGCGCGACACCGAGTAGCCCAGGAACACTTCTTCCTGGTTCTCGCCATAGGCCACGGTCCCAAGTTCGTGAGAGAGCCCCCAGCGCGTGACCATCATGCGGGCGAGCTTGGTTGCCTGCTCGATGTCTGAGGCGGCGCCGGACGTGACCTTTTCCTCGCCGAAGACGAGCTCCTCGGCGACGCGGCCGCCCATCATAATGGCGAGGCGTGACGTCATCTGCTCGCGGCTCATCGACAGCTTGTCGCGCTCCGGCAGCTGCATGACCATACCGAGCGCGCGACCGCGCGGAATGATGGTCGCCTTGTGCACTGGATCGGTGGCCCTGACGTTGAGTGCGACGATCGCGTGTCCGCCCTCGTGATAGGCGGTGAGCAGCTTCTCCTCCTCGGTCATGACCAGCGACTTGCGCTCGGCACCCATCATGACCTTGTCCTTGGCGTCCTCGAATTCCTGCTGGGTGACCATGCGCTTGTTCCGGCGAGCCGCCATCAGGGCAGCCTCGTTGACCAGGTTGGCGAGGTCGGCGCCGGAGAAGCCAGGCGTGCCGCGCGCTGTGGTCTTGAGGTTAACGTCGGGGGCGAGCGGCACCTTGCGCACGTGCACCTTGAGGATCTGCTCGCGGCCGACCACGTCCGGGTTCGGCACCACGACCTGGCGGTCGAAGCGGCCGGGACGCAGCAAAGCCGGGTCGAGCACATCGGGCCGGTTGGTGGCGGCGATCAAGATGATGCCTTCGTTTGCCTCGAAGCCATCCATCTCGACCAGCAACTGATTGAGGGTCTGTTCCCGCTCGTCGTTGCCGCCGCCGAGCCCGGCGCCGCGATGGCGACCGACCGCGTCGATCTCGTCGATGAAGATGATGCAGGGTGCGTTCTTCTTCGCCTGCTCGAACATGTCGCGCACGCGGCTCGCGCCGACGCCCACGAACATCTCGACGAAGTCAGAACCCGAAATGGTGAAGAATGGGACGTTGGCTTCGCCCGCGATCGCACGTGCGAGCAGGGTCTTGCCGGTGCCGGGCGGGCCGACCAGCAGGACGCCGCGCGGGATGCGGCCGCCGAGGCGCTGGAATTTGCCCGGATCGCGCAGGAACTCGACGATCTCCTGCAGGTCGAGCTTGGCCTCGTCCACGCCGGCTACGTCCTCGAAGGTGACGCGGCCATGAGCTTCGGTGAGCAGCTTGGCGCGGCTCTTGCCGAAGCCGAGCGCCTTGCCGCCAGCGCCCTGCATCTGGCGCGACAGGAAGATCCACACGCCGATCAGCGCGATGAATGGCAGCCAGGACACCAGGAGTTGTACGAACCACGGTACATTGTCCTGCAGCGGACGTGCGGTGATGCCGACGCCCTTGGCGGAGAGCTTTTGAACCAGGGACGGATCGCTGGGCGCATAAGAGTTGAACGCGCGCCCGTCGTTGAAGGTGCCATGGATTTCAGGACCCTGGATCACAACGTCGCGCACGCGACCCTGATCAACGTCGTTGAGCAGCTGTGAATACGAAATGTCGGAGGACACCGAGCGCTGGCTCGGATTCTGAAACACGGTAAACAGCGCGAGCAGCAGCAGAACGATGATCACCCACAAGGCGAAGTTGCGCAAATTGGCGTTCATCTTTGTCTCTCTGGCGCCCGCGAGGCCTCTCGCCTGCCCTATGTAGGCACCCGGCCGCATTCTGCCAAGCGAAAGCGCAAAAACCTAAAAGATCTGCCCGCCCTCGCTGAACATGGGACCTTTGATCGCATCTTTGCCGCCATTTAAGGCGGTTTCGCGGTTTGTTACTGCCGTTTGCGGGCCGGCGCCCGCTCGACCACGATCCGGTCGCGCGCGAGTGTGACCATGGCCCCAGCGAGGGTGCGCCGAAAGCGCGCCTCGCTGCCGGCTGTCGCCAGCGCCGCCATGAAGGCCTCGAGTTTGCCGAGTTCGACTGGCCCCTCGTCGCCCACACGCGCAATGGCGCGGCCCATGAGACGCAACGCCACCTCGGCCGGGAGCGCGCTGAACGTGGCCGCGTCGATCACGATGGGCGTGCGCGCTCCTGCCTGGCCGGCCGCGAACCGCCCGGCCGCGTCAACCACCGCCTCGATCGCCGCGTCGGCACGCCGCATCCGCAGGGCGAACAGCGCAAGCCGGTCCGCGTCGAGCCCTTCTTCTGAGAGCCGCGCAATCAGCGGGCGCAGGCGCGCACGCGCGAACCGCGGGTCGCGGTTGGTCGGATCATCGACATAGGGCAGCGCGTTAGCGGCAAGCGTTGCCATCAGGCGCGCCTTGGGAACGCGCAGAAATGGGCGCACCAGGACCATATCGTTCGCTTGCAGTGTGGCGCGCGCCATGCCGGCGAGGCCGCCGATCCCGCTGCCGCGCGCCATCCGGAACAAGATCGTCTCGGCCTGATCGTCGAGGGTGTGCGCTGTCACCAAATGGCGTGCGCCGAGGCGGCGCGCCTCGCGACTCAAGAGATCGTAGCGGGCCAGGCGTGCCTTTTCCTGGATGCCGGTGCGGGGTTTCGCGTCGGTCCAGCGTAGCGTTCGATGCGGCACGCCCAAACTCTGCGCCAGTCGCTTGACCGCGGCAGCTTCGCGTCGCGCCTCCGGCCGCAGGCCGTGATCGATGGTCACCGCGATCAGTTGCGGCCCGCGCGTCAGGCGCGCCCGCCAACGGGCCGCAAGCGCGAGCAACGCGGTCGAATCGGGACCGCCCGACACCGCCAGCAACAGCGAGGGCGCATCGGCGAGATCGGCAAAGAGAACATCGGCCTCCGCATCGGTCAGCGGGTGGTCAGCAGTGGGCACGCTTCTGTTCCCGCTCGGTGGCCTGCTTCACGCTGCCGGAAGCGCGCGGGTATTTCCGGCCAACTTCGCTCAGCGTCGCGCAGGCGAGGTCGCGCTCGTGCAAGGCCGCGAGCGACTGACCGAGCCGCAGCAACGCGTCGGGAGCCTTGGGGTGAGATTCATGTTTCTTCGACATATCCAGAAACGCGGCTGCGGCGTCCCTGTAATTCTGGCGCTGGAACATGCTTTCGCCAAGCCAGAATTGGGCGTCCGCCGCCATCTTATCGCTCGGATATTTCTTGAGGAAGGCGCGGAGCGTCTCCTCGGCGAGCGCGTAGTCCTTCCGGAGCAGATAGCCATAGCCGAGGTCGTACTCGTCACGCGGCGTTTGCGTCGGCGGCAGGGTTGCGGTCGCACCGGTTGCATTGGGATTGCGCGGAGGCGGCGGCGGCAGCGCCCCGCCTCCCGGCGCGAGCGCTGGATCGCGCACCGCCGCTCCCGCCATGGTGGACAGATCCAGAGGAGCGCCAGGCTGCCGGCCACCGGGAGCCCCGACATCCTCTTCCGCGTCGGTAACGATCGGGGCTGGGCCTCCGGGAGGCATCGCACCCATCGGTCGCAGCGGATAGCCCGTCTCCCCCGGGCTGCCGGCGTCGATACGGCGTCCCGGAGGGCCCAACGTGCGCGGCACTCCTGGCGCACCCGGGTTGAGGGCTGGATCAAACGCGTCGCCGCGCCCTGCACTAACAGCAGGTGGCGCTGCGGGGGGCGGGAGCGCTCCGGGGGGCGGGAGCGCACCGCCGGAGCGCGGCGGAACCATCGCCTGCTGGCGCGGGCCGCCCTCCTCCTGCATGCGCCGCAGCTGGCCTTCCAGTTGCTGATTGCGAAATTGCAGCTGCTCGACTTGGCCCGTGAGCTGACGCACCTGATTTTCAAGTTGATCGAGGCGAACAATCAGATCGGAAGCGGTCATTTGGGCGGCTGCCGGACATGCCGCACTGCCACAGAGCGCGGCGAGCGCAAGAGCGCGGAGAGTTCGTGTCATGGAGCGTTGCCCGAGAATCGCGTGATGATGTCCAACGTTACGTGCGCCAGCCGTCGAAATTGTGACTTCCGGTCGCGCCGCAGTAGGCGGGGTTCGGCTGGCGTCCCGATCCGACGTTCGCAAACCCGGGCGACACCCTCTCATGCGAGCTTTGGAACGCACCAAATCAGTCGCGGGCGCCGACGCCGAGGTCGAAGGTCGCAACGCCGCTACGATCAGTCGGGCGCTCCAAGGCTTCCGGATGCCGCAGCGAGCGCACCGTATCATTGTAGCCGGCCTGCCAGTGGTCGCGCATGCTGACCGCGGAGAACTCGTAGTCCTTGGATTGCTTCTCGTAGTTCTTCGAGCGGTAGATCAGGTGCACGACGCTGTACACCTTGCGATCCCCGAAAGCCCGCAAGAGCTTGCCTTCCTCATTGTCGAGCCATTCAGCCGGCACCTTGTCGAGTGCTTCCGCCAGGGTGCGACGGACCGTCTGCATCCGCCTGAACGTATCGGTGTTGTAACGGGTGCGGCTCGAATACTGGATCTCCTTCTCCCGCATGATGACTTCGGCCAAGTCGGCAGGCGCATCGCCGCGCGAGCTCCACAGGTCGACTTGGAAGGCGAGCGTGTCACGACGTTCGCCGGTCTCGCCGCCGGTCGTCACCCATTGCAGGGGCGTGTTGGAGATCAGACCGCCGTCCCAATAGAGTTCGCCGTCGACTTCGACCGCCGGAAAGCCCGGCGGCAGCGCGCCGCTGGCGAGAATGTGCTCGACCTTGATGGTGCGATTGGTGGAATCGAAGTACACGAAATTGCCGCTGCGCACGTTCACGGCACCAACGCTGAACCGCATCGCTCCGGCGTTGAGGTAATCGAAGTCGATCAGACCTTCGAGCGTCCCGCGCAGTTGGCTTGTGTCGTAGTAGCTGGTCGCCTCGACGGTCCCGGCTGGATAGAAGAACGGCGGTGGCACGCGCGCCTGGAAGAACCCGGGCGCGCCCTGTATCAGCGCGCCGCTGGCCTTGAGCTGATTGAAGAAGCTGCGGGCCTGGTCTCCTTGCCAGTAATTCTGCAGGAGATCGACTACGCCCAGCCCGGATGGTGCAGTGACCCCCTCCCAAAAAGCTCTCAGCTTTTCGACCCGCGTTTGCGGCGGATTGCCAGCGATCAACGCCGCGTTGATCGCGCCGATCGAAATGCCGGCGACCCAGTTGGGCTCGATCTTGGCTTCGGCCAGCGCCTGATAGACACCGCCCTGGTACGCGCCCAACGCCCCGCCGCCCTGCAACACCAAAGCGATGCACTCGAACGGAGGTCGTTCGAGGTCCATGTGCGACTTCGTCGTCCGGGGCTGCTCGTTCATACCCAACTCCGTCACTATGCGGCAGCGGTGCTTGCGGGCCCGGTCTTGCTCGCCGTCTTCGCCGCCTTGCGGGCGAGCCGCCATTCCTCGAACCGTCGCACCGTCACATAAAACGACGGTACGAACAGCACCGCAAGGCAAGTCGACGCCAGCATTCCGCTGAACACCGCGATGCCGATTGACTTCCGCGCATTGGCCCCAGCGCCGGTCGCGAGGACGAGGGGGACCACGCCGAGGATGAAGGCGAACGAGGTCATCAGGATCGGTCGGAATCGCAGCCGCGCGGCCTCGACCGCCGCATCCATGATCTCCATTCCTTCCGCCCGCTTTTCGCGCGCGTACTCGACGATCAGAATGGCGTTCTTGCTCGCGAGCGCAATCAGCAGGATGAGGCCGATCTGGGTATAGAGGTTGTTGGCAATGCCGAGCCCGGTGAGTGCCCCGACCGTTCCCAACAGCGCAAGCGGCACCGCCAGGATGACCGAAATTGGCTGGAACCAGCTTTCGTATTGTCCAGCAAGCACGAAATACACGAGCACGACCGCGAGCCCGAACACGAAGTAGATCTGGTTGCCGACGAGCTTCTCCTGATACGACATGGCGGTCCATTCATAGCCCATGCCCGGGGGCAGCGTGGCCTTGGCGATCTCCTCCATCAGCCCCATCACTTGTCCGGAGCTGAAGGCGTCCGCCTGCTGGCCAGAGATCGTGGCGGCCGGATAGAGGTTGTAGAGGCCGATAAGCGACGGCCCCTGGCTGCTGCTGATCTCAAGCAGCGTTCCGAGCGGCACCATTTGGCCCTGCGGCGTTCTTATCTTGAGGTTCAGGAGGTCGTTGGGATGTGAGCGGAACCGAGAATCGGCTTGCACATAAACCTGGAACACCTGGCCAAATTTGTTGAACTGGCTCACGTAACTCGAGCCGATGTAGTCCTCCAAGGCGCTGAAAACCTGTCCAACAGTGACACCGAGCTTCTCCGCCTTGCTGCGGTCGACATCGAGGTAGATCTGCGGCGAGGTCGCTCGGAACGGCGTGAACACCACACGCACCATAGTCTGCGATGCCGCGTCGGATACGATTCGATTGGTGACATTCTGCAGCTTGTTGAAATCAACGCTGCCATCCTTGACTTGGATGATCATGTTGAAACCACCCGCGTTCCCGATCCCCTGGATCGGGGGCGGCGGAATGATCGTGATCGCCGCCTCGAGCAGCTGCGCTCCGAACTTTTCGTTCAGAATGCGGAACAGTGAAAGAATATCCTGGTCCTTGGCCTTTTCGCGCACGGACCAGTCGGCCAACACCACGTAGGCAAGACCCGAACTTGGCAGCGACGCGCTGTTATCGAGCACCGAGATGCCGCTGATCGCGATCACGTTGTCCACCCCGGGGGTAGATTTGGCGATTTCGGTGACCTGGGTCAGGACACGACTGGTGCGTTCGAGCGACGCGCCGTCGGGCAGTTGCACGTTCACCATCAGGTAACCCTGATCCTCGTTTGGGATGAACGCCGTCGGGACGCGGGACATGCCCCAGAACGCCACGCAAATGAGCGCCAGCGCCACGATGACCATAAGCGCGCTCACGCTCACCATGCGGCGCATGAGGGCCGTGTACCAGCGTTCGCTAAAGTCATAGACCTTGTTGAAGCCGCGATAGA
The DNA here is from genome assembly GCA_963833605.1 of uncultured Alphaproteobacteria bacterium. GTDB lineage: Bacteria > Pseudomonadota > Alphaproteobacteria > Rhizobiales > Xanthobacteraceae > JAFAXD01. Next base: position 115,554 of record CAWHYZ010000024.1, on the reverse strand, counting down.
AAAAGTTGCGCTGAGCAGGCGGCACCGGCGCGCGCAGCCAGAGCGCGCACTGGGTCGGCTTGAGGGTGGCGGCATTGATGGCGCTGATCAGGGCGGTCGCAGCGATGACCAGCGCAAATTGCTGATACATCTGACCGGTCAGCCCTGGCATGAAGGCAGCCGGCAGGAACACCGACATCAGCACCAGGGTAATGCCGACGACCGGCCCGAACAGTTCTGTCATTGCCTTCACGGCCGCCTCGCGCCCGGATAGGCCATCCTCCATATGGCGCGCGACGCCCTCGACAATCACGATCGCATCGTCGACCACGATGCCGATTGCAAGCACGATGGCGAACAGGGTGGAAAGGTTGACCGAGAAGCCGAGTGCCGCCATGGCGGCAAACGCACCGATGATGGTGACCGGAACGGTGGTGGCAGGCACCAGCATCGCTTTCCAGTCCTGCAGGAACACCAGGATGACGATCAGGACCAGGATGCCGGCCTCGAAGAGGGTGAGCCAGACCTCATTGATCGAGGCTTTAACGAAGACCGTGGTGTCATATGGGATGACGTAGATGAGGCCGGATGGGAAGGCCTTCTTGAGCTCCTCCATCTTGGCTCGGACCTCGGAGGCCACCTTGATGGCGTTGGCGTCCGCCAGCAGATAGATCCCGATGCCGGCGGACGGCGTATTGTTGAGCGCGAAAACCTGACTGTAGGTCTGGGCTCCGAGCTCGACCCGGCCGACGTCCTTGATGCGCGTGAGCGCCCCGGTCCGACTGTCGACCTTTACCACGATATTTTCGAAATCGTTCGGGTCGTTGAAGCGGCCTGTAACGTCGATCGTGTACTGGAAGTTTTGACCCTTCGGCGTGGGAGGCATGCCGAGCATGCCGGCGGAGACTTCCTGGCTTTGGTTCTTGATGGAATTGATGACGTCAGTCGGGGTCAGTTCGCGCGTTTGCAACTGATTGGCATCCATCCACACCCGCATCGCGTAGGAGCCGGCACCGTAGATGGTAACGTTGCCGACGCCGGGCAGACGGGCGAGCTCGTTCTCGATGTTGATGACGCCATAATTGGTTAGAAACAGGCTGTCGTAGCGGCTATCCGGCGAATTCAGGGTCACGAACATGAGCACCGACGTAGCCTTGATCTGGGTCGTGACTCCTTGTGCGGAGACCGCCTGCGGCAACTGCGCGAGCGCCCAGGCGACGCGGTTCTGCACCAGGACCTGCGCCATGTTGGGATCGGTCCCAATCGCGAAGGTCACGATCAGCTGGTAGGTACCGTCGCTGGCGCTGGTCGATTGCATGTAAAGCATGCCCTGTACGCCGTTGACCTGCGTCTCGATCGGCAGCGCCACCGTATCCATGACGGTCTTGGCGCTCGCGCCGGGATATTTGGTCGTCACTGAGACCGTCGGCGGCACCACGTTTGGGTACTGGGCGATGGGCAGGCGCATGAGCGAGACAAGCCCAATCAACACAATGACCATCGCCAGGACATTGGACAGGACCGGCCGCTCGATGAAAAAACGCGAGAACATGGTGTTGCCGTACGTTCGCGGTTAACCGTGATGAAAGGCGGTCGGCCTCGTCTGAGCGCGATTACCCCCCGGCGGCGGACACGGATATCTTCTGTCGTTCGGGCTCGACCTTGCCGCCCGGAATGGCACGCTGGATACCGTCGGTCACGACCCAGTCATCGGGCTTGAGTCCCGATTCGATCACTCTGAGGTGATTGTCGAGTTGGCCGATCGTCACCATGCGCTGTTCGACGACGTTGTCCTTGTTGACAACGAGCACGTAGCGACCGAGCTGGCTTGTACCGATCGCCGTATCCGGGACCAGCACCGCCGGCGCCGGCCGCTGGATCGGGACACGCACGCGCGCAAACATGCCGGGCAACAACGCCAAGTCCTTGTTTTCGAAAATGCCGCGGACTTGCAGCGTTCCGGTCGAGGCATCAATTTGTGGCGCGATGTAGTCGATGACACCCTTGTGCGGGTAGCCGTCCTCGATTTGCAGCCCGATCTCGACCGGCACGTTGTGGATTTCGCGCATCGTCTTGCCCTGTCGGGCGAGCAACTCCTTGACGCGCAGCACCACCGTCTCGCTGACCTCGAAATAGACGTAGATCGGAGCGACCTGTACGACGCTCGCGAGTTCGGTTGGACCGGCATTGCCAACCAGGGCTCCCACGCTGACCAGATGGCGCGTTGCAACGCCGTCGAACGGCGCGGTGACCTGGGTGTAGCCGAGATTGATCGTAGCGATATCGAGGTTGGCTTGCGCGCTCAGGACGTTGGCGGTGGTTTCCGCGAGCTTGGTCTTGGCGTCATCGATGCGCGCCTGCGAGGCGAACTGCTGCTGGCCCAGCGTCGACTGACGGGTATATTCGACCTGGGCGTTGGCCTGCGAAGCCTTGTTGGAATCGAGTGTCGCCTTCGCCTGCTCGAGCTGGGCCTGGTAGGTGTTTTGTTGGATGACGAACAGCAGATCGTCTTTCTTGACCATCGCGCCGTCGACATATCGGATCTGCTCGAGGAACCCCTCAACACGAGCTTCGAGCTTCACTTCATTGAACGCCTTGGTATTGCCCGTGAGTTCCACGAAGAGCGGGACGTCCTGCTGCAGCGGCTGCCCGATAATGACCTTAGGCGGCGGAGGTGGGACAAACGCGTTCTGCTGGCCGCAGGCAGCGAGCGCCAGCAATCCGAGGCTGGCGGAAAAGAGCTTCAAAGCACCAGCACAACGCCGCTCCCCAAATGCCGCGCGCAAACCGCGATGCTCGGCCGACAACACGACACCAATCATAACGACAGCATTCCTCGCGGACATCGCCTTTTTGGTGATACCATTTGTAAAATCGGAACGGAACAATTTCGTTGGCAAATCCAGACCGGCGAAATAACCGGCCGCGTGTGGTGGATTTGAATTTCCTGCAGTTTTGGCGGCCATTTCGGACACCAAATTCCAATCCGAAACCGCACTGGAATCATAAGTTTGCTCGTGCGCGTCGATCGCAACGTGCCGCGCGTGCGGCTTGCGCTCCCCGCAAAAGGCAACCGGCGCCCCGAAGGGCGCCGGCCTGCCGTCCCCACCCCAACCGTCAATTACGAACTTGCGTTGAGCACCGTGACCGCGCGCCGGTTCTGCGACCAGCACGAGATGTCGTCGCACACGGCGACCGGGCGCTCCTTGCCGTAGGAGATCGTGCGCATGCGCGAGGACTCGACGCCGCGCGACGCAAGATATTCGCGTACCGACTGAGCGCGCTTGGCGCCAAGCGCGATGTTGTACTCGCGCGTGCCGCGCTCGTCGGCATGACCCTCGATCGTAAATGTGTAGCGATTGTATTGGGCGAGCCATTGCGCCTGCTTGTCCAGCGTTGCGCGCGCCTGCGGCGTCAAGTCGCTCTGATCGCTCTCGAAGAACACGCGATCGCCGACGTTGACGACAAAATCCTGCTGACTGCCCGGCACCGCCGCCCCCGCAAGGGTCTGGGGAGACGGATTGTTGGCGCAGGCCGCAATCGTCAGCGTCGCGGCGAGAGCCGCGGCAAATCGCATGGCCCGGATGAGAGGCATCGGCATTCCAGCGACTCCTCGTAGACACGTGACCGGAGGTCGCCCCGGTCGCTCGCTTTGCCTAAGGTCTATCAGGGCTTTAGTTAAGCGAAGGTTCCGTCAACCATGATGCGGTCGTGATGCCCCCCTTCCAAATCCCCGGAACCATTGGAAAGTATGAACGATGGTTAATGCAACGTGAAGGCGGCAACATCGCGGCAAACCATTGATCATGAGCCGATTCGGAGTTTTCCCCAAAATCTTACCAGTGCTCAACCGGTTAGCGAGAGGAACCAGGCCGCACTCAGGACGACAGCAGGGGCGACCAGGCCGGATCGGACGCGTAGCCCGGTGTCTGGACCCGCAGTTCGTTTCGACCGGTCAGGTCGACTGTGAACAGCGATGGTCCGGCGTTGCCCCCCGGGTCGCGGAAGAACATCAAGACGCGGCCATTGGGCGCCCAGGTCGGCCCTTCATTGTGGAAGCCTTCGGTCAGGATGCGCTCGCCGGAGCCGTCTGGATTGATCACGCCGATCGCAAACCGGCCTTGGAACTGTTTGGTGAACGCGATCGTATCCCCGCGCGGCGACCAGACCGGCGTCGAGTAGGCGCCGTCGCCAAAGCTGATGCGCTGGGCGGCGCCGCCGTTGGCGCCCATGACGTAGATCTGCTGCTTGCCGCCACGATCGGACTCAAAACAAATGCGCGAGCCGTCGGGCGCATAGGAAGGGGCGGTGTCGATCGCGGCGGCGTCGGTGAGCCGCGTCGTCGCCTTGGAGCGCAGGTCCATGACAAAGATGTTGGAGTTGCCGCCCTGCGACAGACTCATGATCACGCGCTGGCCGTCCGGTGAGAACCGCGGCGAGAACGTCATGCCAGGAAAATTGCCGACGATCTCGCGCTGGCCCGTTTCGATGTTGAGCAGGTAGACGCGCGGGTCGCCCTGCCCGAACGACATGTAGGTGATCTCCTGCGTGGTCGGCGAGAAGCGTGGCGTAAGCACGAGATCCTGGCCGCGCGTCAGATAGCGCACGTTGGCGCCGTCCTGATCCATGATGGCGAGGCGTTTGATCCGCTGCTCTTTGGTGCCAGTCTCGTCGACAAACACGACGCGGGTGTCGAAGTAGCCCTTTTCGCCGGTCAACCGCTCATAAACCATGTCCGAGATGATGTGGCCAATGCGCCGCCAATTATCGGTCGGCGTCATGAACTGCTGACCGGTGAGCTGGCTGCCGCCATTCACGTCCCACAACCGGAACATGACCCTGATCCGCCCGTCGGGCTGACGGGTCACGTGGCCGACCAGCAGGGCCTGGGCGTTGATCGTGCGCCAATCCGGAAAGCGCGGTGTTGCGTTGAAGTCGGTGATCTTCTCGATATAGGCCGCCTGGTCGATCGGCGCGAACAGCGCACTGCGACTGAGATTGTTGGTGATGATCTGGGTGATGTTGCGCGGCATGTCGCCTTCGGCCGCGCTGCCCGGAAGGAAATCCGGAATCGCAATCGGCATCGGCTTGAATTCGCTGCTGGGCTGGACGGTAATGCGGGCTTGCGCAAGACGGGATTGCGCCAGAGAGGAGAGCGGCCAACCAGCCGCAAGCATACTCATCGACGCCCCGCCGAGGCTCAGCGCGCAACGGCGCGTCAATAGGCGCCGATTGCGAATTCCAACAGACTCGCTCATTGGGCCGCTACGTTTCTCAGCATTTGGAGCCGCAGGCGCGTATCGAAACCTATCGTGATCTCCTTCCACGCCTCATATCTGGCGACCGGAAGAAAGCGGAAAGGAGCACACGTGCGAATCGCGCGCAAAGCGGTTTCTGATGCAATCGGGAAGGCCATGTCGTCATGTTTGCTGGCCAGGACGGGCTCCGCCGCGAGCGAACCATCCTGCTTGAGCCGCACATAGACATCGAAGAACACAACGCGATTGGCCGCCCAATCCGGCAGTTGCCAACAGTTGTTGAGATAGGTCGTCAGCGCATCCTGCCAGCGTACATCCAACGCGGATGCCGTTCCGCTCTCGGTGCCGAGCGACGCCGTGTTGTTCAGAGTCGCGCCGGTGGTCGACTTGCGCTGAGGATCGCGCTTGTCGAGCAGCGCAAGCTTGCTCTCGATTTGGCTGAACTCGAGCTTCGGCTGCGGTTTCTTGGGCTTGGGGTCGGGCTTCTTCTGCTCTTTCTTGAGCGCCTCGGCGATCGGATCGGACTTGTGTTCGGCCGGCTTGGACTTGGGATCCGGCGGCGTCGGGGCGGCCTTGGTCTCGGTTTTGACTTCCGGCTTGTCGGCTACTTTCGGGGCCGGATCCTTGGACTGCTGCGGATCGCCAATCTTGTCAACGATCGGCTTCGGGGTCTCGGCCTTCGGCGCAGTGCGCGAGCCGGCGGTGATGTGCGGAGAACGTCGTTGAGGGAAACAACGTCGACCATCACCGCATCTTCGGTGCTGGCTGGCGGCGGATTGAACGAGAACCAAATCAGGGTCGAGCCCAGGATCAGGGCGTGTCCCACCGTCGATATGGTGGCCCCAAGCCGCATCCTCAGGAACGCTATGGTCGCGCCAAGCCGCATCCTCAGGAACCCTGCTCCACCTCGGTAATCAGCGCGACCCGATGGAATCCCGCCGCCGACAAGCGACCCATCACGCGCATCACGGTGCCGTAGTTCACCTTGCGATCGCCGCGCACATAGATGCGCTCGTCGAAGCCGCCACGAGCCTGGGTAATCGCTTGCAGCTTTGTGACGAGGTCGTCGATGCTGATCTCGTTGTCCTGCAGGTAGACCTTGCCGTTATCGTTGACCGCAAGCACGAGCGGTTCCTTGTCCTGATCGAGGCTCTTGGCCTTGGTTTGCGGCAGGTCGATCGGCACGCCGACCGTGAGCAGCGGTGCCGAGACCATGAAAATGATCAGCAACACAAGCATCACGTCCACCATGGGCGTGACGTTGATCTCGCTCATCATTGCGTGGCGCCGGCGCCCCGTTCCGGCGGACAACCCTTTCATCGCCATGCGGCGTAACCCCGTGTCCCAACCCGGCCATGTCCCGGGCCGGCATCCCCAGACCTAAATCCCATCCGACGCTAGCCGCGCTCGTCGATCTGCCGCGACAGGATCGCGGAGAACTCGTCCGCAAACCCTTCGAGCCGTTGCGCCTGCTTGTTCACCTCGGAGGAGAACTTGTTATAGAAAATGGTCGCAGGTATGGCGGCGAAAAGGCCGATTGCGGTCGCCAGCAAGGCCTCGGCGATACCCGGCGCCACCACCGCCAGCGACGTGTTCTTGGAGGCGGCGATCGACTGGAAGCTGGTCATGATGCCCCAGACCGTGCCGAACAGGCCGATAAAGGGCCCGGCCGAGCCGACCGTCGCGAGCACCAGCAGCTGTTTCTCCAGCCGCTCGATCTCCCGGGCAATGGAGACGCTCATCACCTTCTCGACGCGGGTCTGCAGGCCGGCGAACGACTTGGCGTGGCCCTCGAAGCTGCGCTTCCATTCGCGCATGGCGGCGACGAACAGGCCCCCCATCGAGTAGGCGGGCTTGGCCGAGAGCGTGCGATAGAGTTCTTCGAGCGATTGCCCCGACCAGAACGCGGTTTCGAAGTTGTCCATCGAGCGGCGGGAGCGACGGTAGAGGATCGTTTTGTCGATCACGATCGCCCACACCCAGATCGACGCGACCACGAGCCCGAGCATGACCAATTTGACGATCCAATGAGCCTGCCAAAACAGCGTAAGCAGCGACAGGTCGGAGGATGTCAGCGGCAATGCCGACTGGGCTACGTCGGCTGGGTTCATTCGGTTCCCTCTCGGCTCTCCGGCTTCCCCGCACATCGCGCCGTCAAAGGCTCGCCGTGCACCAAGGAGTGCGCCCAGCAGACCCTCAACCGTGGAAAGCAGGCCGCCCCCTCGCGGCCACCTTGGGATTTCCCGGCAAACGTGACCAAACTAGGGCGCGGGACCGGCCTATGGCCGACTGCATATCGCCGCAGGGGCGGTTAAGGGGCGGTTTACGCCAACTGCAAAAACTGGTGCCAACCAAGCAGATAAGAAAAACGCCCCGCCTCAGGGCGAGGCGGGGCGGACGAAACAAGCCGTCAGCTGCGCGGGATCAGACCTGCGCCTGGGGTGCCTCGGGCGCGGGCCGATTGCGGCGCTCGGCCATGAACTGGTCGAACTCGGCGCGGTCCCGGGCAAAGCGCAAGCGCTCGAGGAACTCGCGGAACTCGCGCTGCTCCTCTTCCAGACGCTTGAGCGTCTCGGTCCGGTATTCGTCGAATGCATAGTTGCCGCTCGAGGGGGGTCCCCACCAGTTGCCACCACCCATGCGATCCATCTTGCCGCGCACCCGGTCCATCTTGTCCTGCAGGCGCGTCATTTTGTGCTCCCAATGAGAGCCATATCGTCCACAACCCATGCGTCCGCTCCCTATCAGAAAGGCCAGGACCGCTAGCCCCAGCGGCCACCACACCATGAAGCCCAGGATCATCAGCACGATCCAGGCCGGCCGGCCCAACTCATCGAGCTTTGCTGTGATTGGCATCGAAGACCTCACGTGTGAATGTTAATAACATTTACATAAACCCCCCGGACGATGGCTGTCAAGTGGGGTCATGCGGGGCCAAGTCCAGGGTTGGCGAGGCCAAGGCCGCGCAAATAGACCAGCACGCCGGCCTCCAGGAGCTCCTCCGCCGACATCGGCAAGGTGCGGCGGGCGGCGTCGCCGCGGCCGAACAGCGACGCGATGCCATGCGCGAGCGCCCAGATGTGCAACGCCATCATCAAGGCTGGTGGTCTGGTTTTGAGCGGCAGTGCCGTGATGAGGGATTCAGCGGCCAGGCGCAATACGGCGAAGGCACGGTCGCCGGCTTGGCGGAGCTCCGGATTGGTGTCGAGCGGAACGGCCGCTTCGAACATGGCCGAATAGTAGGCCGGCTCAGCACGGGCAAATGCCAGGTACGCGCGCCCCATGCGCTCGAACGCGGTGAACGCGTCGGGGCGCCCGCTATCCCAGGCGCGCGTAAGCGCGGCCTCGAATTGATCGAACCCACGCAGCGCCACGTTGGCGAGAAGTGCATCACGATCGCGGAAATGCCGGTAGGGAGCGGCCGGGCTCACGCCGGCGGAGCGCGCAGCCTCCGCAAAGGTGAAACCCGCGGGACCCTTCTCCGCGATCAGGTCGAGCGCGGCCCGCATCAGGGCTTCCTTCAGGTTACCGTGGTGATAGCCGCGCGGCCCGGATTTCCAGCTCATGTAAATAGGTCTTACATGAACCGGGGCGTCCCGTCGACCGGCCCTGCTCCGATCAACGGACGGCAGGACCAGGACCGCAAATCAAGCCCGCACGCTGGCCGCGGAAGGCGCGCTGTTCGCGCAGGAGCAGACCGGGCACAAGGCCGCGTGATTGTGGGCTGGCGGACGATGGCGAGGCGCGGCCGAATTACGCGCCGCCATCCCCGCGTTCCTGATCGGCGCGCATGGCGATGCGCAGCGGTTTCGGGATCGGCCGTGCGCGGCCGCCGGACACGAAGGCAACACGCACATGCGCCTCGACCAGCAAGTCCTCGCTGCGAAGAACCCGCTGATTAAGGGTGATCGAGGCGCCCTTCACCTCCTGCGGATGGGTGACGACATCGAGCACCTCGTCCATGCGCGCCGGCTTGAGGAAGTCGATCCGCATCGACCGCACCACAAAGGAAAAGCTCGGCGCCTCCGCTTCCGTCGCCTCAAACAGGGCTCGGTGATCAGCACCAAGCAGACGCAAATAGTTGGTGCGCCCGCGTTCCATGAAGCGCAGGTAGTTGGCGTGATAGACAATCCCGGTAAAGTCGGTGTCTTCGTAGTAGACGCGCACGTGCAGGATGTGGCGGCCGTCGATGATTTCTCCATCGAGGGTAGAGTTCATCGCCACGGAACATTCTTCTGCATCGCAGCCTCCCAATTGCGGCCGTCGAACGCCTTCGGCGACAAAGCCGCGACATCCACATCGTCGAGGCAGCGCACGTTAACGTCGATCTTGTCCGGATCAGAGCGCGGAACATAAAATGGATGGATCCCGCAAACCTTGCAGAACGTATGCTTTGCCGTGCCGGTGTTGAACCGATAGGTCGCAAGATCGTCGGCGCCGCGCAAAAGCTCGAACTGTTCGGGCGGCACGATCAGATGCAAGATGCCTTTCTTGGTGCAGATCGAGCAGTTGCAATAGGTCGTCTGCGCGAGATCGCCGGTGACGCGGAAGCGCACGCGCCCGCAGTGACACCCGCCTTCCATGGTTTGCAGCATTGGGAGTTCCAAGCGTCAGAAGCCCGAATAAGACTAGCCTGCGCGGGCCAGCGGCGGCGAAGGTTGCGGGATGTCCTGCTTCCATTCCTTGGCGGCCTCGATCCAGGAAGCGATAGCTTCCTGAACGTTCTTCAACGCCTCTTCAGGTGTATCGCCATCAGACATGCAGCCGGGCAGGTCGGGCACCGTCGCAAGGTAGCCACCGCCGTCAGCCTCCGCCAACCGCTCGATGCGAACCGCATACTCTAGTTTCATGCAACACCTGTGTGAGCCTCAATATAGCGCACGAGCTTCCGGATGTAGACCGCCTTAATTGGTCGTCGAGCCGGAATGGTCAAAATTTCGCGGGCCGATGGATGCTTTGCGTGAGCATGCGACGTTCCCTTGCCGTGGCGAAAAAGCAGGCCATGCTCGCGGCAGACGGCTTCGACATCACTGATTTGCCAATCGCCAGCCGGATTGCGACGCATCCGCTCCAAGCGATCAGAGGGCATCACTCCTCGCCCTCGCCGAACAGCCGGAACTGCGCCGGATCGCGCGCCGGCTCGGCGAGGCCGAGATGCCGGAACGCATGCCCCGTCAGCAGCCGCCCGCGCGGGGTGCGCTGGACGAACCCCTGCTGGATCAGGAACGGCTCGATGATCTCCTCGATCGCATCACGCGGCTCCGACAGGGCGGCGGCGATGGTCTCGACCCCGACCGGTCCACCGCCGTAGTTGACCGCGACGGTCGAAAGATAGCGACGGTCCATGGCGTCGAGCCCGGCGGCATCGACCTCGAGCGCAAGCAGCGCGCGATCGGCGACCTTGCGGTCGATGGCTGGGGCATTGTCCACGTTCGCGAAGTCGCGCACCCGCCGCAGCAGCCGGCCGGCGATGCGCGGGGTACCGCGAGCGCGGCGTGCGATCTCGTTCGCGCCATCCGGCGTCATGCCGATCCCGAGCACCCGGGCGCCGCGGGTCACGATCTCTTCGAGCTCGGCCTCGGTGTAGAAATTGAGCCTGATCGGGATTCCAAACCGATCGCGCAGCGGATTGGTGAGGAGGCCGGCGCGCGTCGTCGCGCCGACCAGCGTGAACCGCGCCAGATCGATCTTGACCGAGCGCGCCGCCGGCCCTTCGCCGATGATGAGATCCAGCTGAAAATCCTCCATGGCCGGATAAAGGATTTCCTCGACCGCCGGGTTGAGCCGATGGATCTCGTCGATGAACAGGACGTCGCGTTCCTCCAGGTTGGTCAGCAGCGCCGCGAGGTCGCCCGCCTTGGCGATCACCGGCCCGGAGGTGGCGCGGAAATTGACGCCGAGCTCGCGCGCAACGATCTGCGCGAGCGTGGTCTTGCCGAGCCCGGGCGGGCCGACGAACAACACGTGATCGAGCGGCTCGCGCCGCGCGCGCGCCGCCGCGATGAACACGGCAAGGTTCTTGCGGGCCTGCTCCTGACCGATGAACTCGCTGAGCCTTTGCGGGCGCAGCGAGGTTTCGGCGATGTCCTCGTCGCGGCCGCTCGCTCGTGACGACGCGGGGAATGGAGGTCATTTACTTCCCCAGCTCCTTGAGCCCCAGCCGGATCAGCGCCCGCGCATCCGCCCCCTCGCCCGCGGCCCGCGCCGCCGCGGCGATCGCGGCTGCCGCCTGCGGCTGACCATAGCCGAGATTGACCAGCGCCGAGACCGCATCGGCGACCGGCGCCGGCGCACGTTTCTCGTCGACCGCGCCGGAGAGCCGCACCACCGCCGGGTCGAGCGCGGTGTAGGCCGGCGCCTTATCCTTGAGCTCCGTCACGATACGTTCGGCAACCTTGGAGCCGACGCCGGGGGTGCGTGTGATCATAGCCTTGTCGCGCATCGCTATGGCGGTGGCGAGGTCGGCCGGCTTGAGGGTGCCGAGGACCGCCAACGCCACCTTGGTGCCGACGCCCTGTACGGTCTGCAGCAGCCGAAACCACTCGCGCTCAACGTCCGCCAGAAAACCGAACAGGCGGATCTGATCTTCGCGCACATGGGTCTCGATCGACAGCGTCACCGCCTCGCCCGGTGCCGGCAGCGCCTGCAGGGTGCGGGCCGAGCAATGCACCACGTAACCGACGCCATTGACGTTGATGACGACAAAGTCCTCGCCGTAGCTGTCGAGGATGCCTTTGAGCTTGCCGATCATCGCGCCAGCGCCCGCAGCATGACGCTCTGCCGATGGTGCGCATGTGTCACCGCGATGGCGAGCGCGTCGGCGGCGTCCTCTGATTGCGGCGCGGCCTTCGGCAGCAGCACGGAAATCATCATGCGGATCTGCGCCTTTTCGCCATGACCGGCGCCGACGATTGTTTTCTTCACGAGGTTGGGCGCGTATTCGGCAACGCTCACGCCGGCCTGCGCCGGCACCAGTAGCGCGACGCCGCGGGCCTGTCCAAGCTTCAGGGTTGCGGTCGCATTCTTGTTGACGAAAGTCGCCTCGACCGCCGCCTCCTGCGGCCGATGCTCGGCCAACACCCGCGCCAGCCCCTGGTGGATGGCGACGAGGCGAACCGCCACGTCGCTGCGCTCATCGGTCTCGACCGAGCCGCAGGCGACGAAGATCAGCCGGTTGCCCAGCACGTCGACCACGCCCCAACCGGTGCGGCGAAGCCCCGGATCGATGCCAAGGATGCGAATCAGCGGCGCGCCCATGCCGCTTTCATACTCCGCCGCGGGCGTCCGCGTCAGAGCACGCGCTGCCAATCCCCCGCTGTTCGGGCGTACCCCGTCACGCACTCATCCTGGCGACCAGCGCGTCCGACACTTCGAAATTGGCATAGACGTTCTGCACATCGTCGTTGTCGTTGAGCGTCTCGATCAGGCGCAGGACCTTCTCGCCCTGTTCGTCGTCGACGGCGATGGTGTTCTGCGGTTTCCAAATGAGGCCGGCCTTGCGTGGCTCGCCGAATTTCTGCTCCAACGCCTTGGCGACATCGCGCAAGCTTTCCGGCGAGGCATAGATCTCATGCCCCGCTTCTCCCGACACCACATCGTCGGCGCCGGCTTCGATCGCGGCTTCCAGCATCGCGTCGGCCGAGGCCCTGGCGGCGTCATATTCGATCACCCCGACATGGGCGAACATGAACGAGACCGCCCCGGTCTCCGCCAGGTTGCCGCCGCTTTTGGTGAAGCTCGCGCGCACTTCCGATGCGGCGCGGTTGCGGTTGTCGGTCAAGACCTCGACGATGACGGCGACCCCGCCCGGGCCAAATCCCTCGTAGCGGATTTCTTCATAGTTCTCGGCCTCGCCCCCGAGTGCCTTCTTGATCGCACGCTCGATGTTGTCCTTCGGCATATTTTCCGCGCGCGCCGCCAGCATTGCGGCACGCAGGCGCGGATTCATAGCCGGGTCGGGAACCCCGAGCTTTGCCGAAACCGTGATTTCGCGCGCGAGCTTGCCGAATAGCTTCGACTTGACCGCATCCTGCCGCCCTTTGCGGTGCATGATGTTCTTGAATTGCGAATGTCCGGCCATGGTCCTGATCCTGGCGTCTGTGGCGGTGACATGAGCATGCGAGAATTTAGATAGGCCGTTCCCCGCGCGTGGCGCAACCCCACGCGCGACCCGAACGCCGCCTGATCAGGATGCGCCGTCCCAAAACGTCGGCCGCGCCTCTTCGAGGTGAGGACCGATCCGAACGGCGCCGACGCGACGCGCCAGGCCGGTCGCATCATCGGCTTCGATCGCGAGCCCACACAAAGTTGCTGGTCCGTCAGCCACCTCAAAACGCCCGGTTGAGATCCGACGCAGGAAACGGCTGAGCGGCTCGTCCTTCGCCATGCCGATGACGGAGTCATAATCGCCCGACATGCCGACGTTGGAGATGAACGCCGTCCCGCCGGCAAGGATACGGTGATCAGCCGTGGGCGCGTGGGTATGGGTGCCGACCACCGCAGTCACCTTGCCATCGATAAAATGACCCATCGCCTGCTTCTCGCTCGTGGTCTCCGCATGCATGTCGATGATGATGGCGTCGGCGTCGCCCTTGAGCGGACAGATCGACAGCTCGCGCGCAACCGCGGCAAACGGATCGTCGAGCGGATCCATGAAGATGCGCCCCATGGCATTGACGACCAGCACTTTGGCGCCGTTGCGCGCCTCGAACAGCGCGGTGCCGCGGCCGGGCGTGCCCATTGGGATAGTTCAACGGCCGGATCAGCTTGGGGGCGCGCTCGATGAACACCAGCGCCTCTTTCTGGTCCCAGGCGTGGTTGCCGAGCGTGATCGCGTCGGCGCCGGCATCGACGAGTTCCTGATAGATCGCTTCGGTGATGCCAAAGCCACCGGCGGCGTTCTCGCCGTTGATGATCACAAAGTCGAGTTTCCAGTCGCGCACAAGACCCGGCAGGCGCTCGTTAACCGCGCTCCGGCCGCTGCGACCCACCACGTCGCCGATGAAAAGAATTCGCACCCGTCAGGCTCTCAAGTCGATGATCTCGCGCTCCGTTAACACGAGATCGAGGCGCGCGTCGCGGGAAGTTTTGGGGAGCTCGGGGAATTCCTGGACAGCGAACGCGATGCCGATAGCAGTGACCGGTTTCATGGCACGAAGGCGCGTGATCGTCATATCGTAATAGCCGGCACCGTAGCCGAGCCGATAACCGGCGCGGTCGAAAGCGAGTATCGGCACAATCAGGATATCCGGAAACACTTCGAGCGCTTCCGGCCTTGGCTCGCGAATGCCCCATACGCCGGAGCCGAGCCCTTCGCCGAACGCCCAGGCGCGCATGATCAACGGCGTGCCGCGTCCCTGAACGACGGGCAATGCAAGCTTGGCTCCCGCCTCCGCGGCGCGCCGCATCAGCGGCAACGGACTGATCTCGAACTTGAGCGGCGAATAACCGGAAACGACGGCGCCGGCCGGCACCGGAATCGGCAAGCCGCGGGCGGCAATTGTTTGCGCGGCGGCGCTCTGCTCCGCAACCGGCAATGCCTCGCGGCGCGCGCGGCTTTCCTTGCGCAGCTCAACCTTGCGCCGGGCGATCGGATCGACGTCGGACATCAATGCAGGACTAATGCATGAGGAAGGCTTCGGCTAGTGCCGCCGAATTGAAGTTCCTTCGCGAGCTTGCGGCTAGTGATGTAGGAACTTCAATTCGAAAAACGGCGCTCGAAGAAAAATTTGCTCGTGCCCGCTTTGACGTTCCAGGCAGCTCGCTGGATGGGCGGAAGTGCGGGCCGCGATGGCCGTCGGAGTGTCGATCCCGGGTTCCCTACGAAAGTAGGTGGGCGCCATATGTCCGAGCCCACGAGCCCGGCCAGGGACAGCTCCCTTCAGGATCGATAAGGCCCCGGGGATATGACTCCTGACGCACCTCGCAGCACCGCATGGCCAATCTAGTGCGGCCGCGCGCGCAACGCCATAGCTACCCGGCGGCGTCGCCTTCGGCGGGAGGATTGCGCGCGAGGTTCCTCGCCACGGTCTCGATGCGGTCCGCGGCCGCCGTGAAGGCCGCGGCGACCGCGGCTTCGGTGACCTGTGCGCGCTGGGCGGCGACCAATCGAGCTTCCTCCCCGGCGGTGACTTCCTGTTCCAGTCGGCGGATTTTCGTGGAAGCTTCAAACAGCTCATCGGCGACCGTTATCGCCGCCATGATGGTGAGCCGCATATCGCCGACCTCACCGAACTTTGTCCGCAATCCCTCGATGCGTTGGTCGAGACCCTGCGCGAGCTGCAGCAGATGGTCTTCCTGCCCGTCGAGACAGGCCATTCGATATTGATGACCATTGATGGTGACGTTGACCTGAGCCATCGCATCACCTGTTCATCGTGACTGCGCCGCGATCACCGAGCGGACCGTTTCGATTGCGGCATCAAGCCGCTGAGCAATATCTCGGTTGGCAGTCATCAGCCGGCGTGCGCGCGCGGTCGCATTGTCGAGCTCTGCAGCGAGTTGTGCCCGATCGGAGTCGAGCACGTGAACCTGCTCGGCCAGCGCCACATCGCGACGGTCGGCTTGCAACCTGCGCTCCAATGCGGCCTCAAGCGAGTCGAGCGCAAGCTGCAGCCGTTTGACCGCGGCCTCGACCGGCGTCCCTTCGCCTATTTGGGTCCCGCCCAAACTCGCCTGGCGCCGCTGCATTGCCACGAAATTACTCGGCTCGTTAAGGAGTTAGACGCAGAGTTTTACGTGCGTTGGCAGCATGCCGTCAACGCCGCGGTCAACGTTGTCCACGGCCTCCGCGGGCTCCCGGTTTCGATCAATGGCGCCGGCGGCGGTTCTGGCCGCGCGTTGACACGCTTCCATCACGTGCTATCCGGTGCCGCACCCTCCGTGGAGCGCAAAAGTCCGTGCAAAACCAAGCCGCAGCTTCCACGCGTGCCGCCCCCACCAACCCGGCGCGCGCCGCCCATGACCTTATGGCGAACACCATTCGGGCACTCGCCATGGACGCCGTGGAAGCCGCGAAATCCGGCCATCCGGGCCTGCCCATGGGGGCAGCCGATATCGCCACCGTGCTGTTCACCCGTTACCTGAAATTCGATCCGTCCGACCCGACATGGCCTGATCGCGATCGCTTCGTGCTCTCCGCCGGTCATGGCTCGATGCTGATCTACGCACTCCTCCACCTCCTCGGTTACGAGGCGGTGACCATCGAGGAGATCAAACGCTTTCGCCAACTCGGCTCGAAGACCCCGGGGCATCCCGAGAATTTCATCACGCCCGGCATCGAGACCACAACCGGTCCGCTCGGCCAGGGCCTCGCCAACGCGGTTGGCATGGCGATAGCCGAAGCGCATCTCGCAGCCGAGTTCGGCAGTGAGATCGTCGACCATCGCACCTACGTGCTGGCCTCCGATGGTGATCTCATGGAGGGGATCAGCCACGAAGCGATCGCGCTTGCCGGACATCTGCGGCTCAACAAGTTGATCGTGCTGTTCGATGACAACGGCATTTCGATCGACGGGCCGCTTTCGCTCACCGATTCGGTCGACCAGGTGACTCGCTTCGAGGCCGCCGGCTGGGCCGCCACGCGCATCGACGGCCACGATCCCGAGGCCATCGCGGACGCGCTTGCGCGCGCGCTGCAATCCGATCGACCGAGCCTGATCGCGTGCCGCACCACCATCGGCTTTGGCGCGCCCACCAAAGCCGGTACCGAGAAATGTCATGGTTCGCCGCTCGGCGCCGGCGAAATTGCCGGTGCGCGCGAGGCGCTGGGTTGGGCGCATGCGCCGTTCGACGTACCTATAGAAGCGGCGACCGCATGGCGCACCGCCGGGCGCCGCTCGCAATCAGCGCGAACTGCTTGGCACCAGCGCGTGGCCGCGCTTGCGGCCGACCAGCGCGCCGAGTTCGAGCGCCGCCAGCGCGGTGATCTGCCCAGTGACAGGCTTGCCGCGGCAGTGCGGGCCTTCAAGCAAAGCACGCTCGCCGCTCCGAAAGAGATTGCCACGCGCGCGGCGTCGGAACTGGCGCTGGAGGTGCTGACGCCGGTGCTCCCGGAGATGATCGGCGGTTCGGCCGACCTCACCGGCTCAAACAACACGCGGCCAAAGGGTATGGCGGCGTTTTCCGCCGCCAACCGCAGCGGCCGCTTCATCCATTACGGCGTCCGCGAACACGCCATGGCGGCTGCCATGAACGGCATGGGGCTGCATGGCGGCCTCATTCCTTATTCGGGCACCTTCCTCGTGTTCTCGGACTATTGCCGGCCCGCGATCAGGCTCGCGGCCCTCATGGGCGAGCGGGTCATTCACGTGATGACCCATGATTCGATCGGCCTTGGGGAAGACGGTCCGACCCATCAACCGGTCGAACACCTGGCGGCATTGCGGGCGATTCCAAACCTGCTGGTGTTCCGCCCCTGCGACATGATCGAAACGATCGAATGCTGGCAGCTCGCGCTGGCGGCGCGCGAGTGCCCGAGCGTGCTGGCGCTGACGCGCCAGAACCTGCCGCTGTTGCGCAGCGATGCCGATGAGCGCAACCGCTGTGCGACCGGCGCCTACGAACTTCTTCCCGCCGAAGGCGGTGACGCTCAGGTCACCCTGTTCGCGTCAGGTTCCGAAGTCGCAATCGCGGTCGAAGCGCGCAAGATCCTGGCCGCGCGCGGCATCTCGTCGCGCGTGGTTTCGGTGCCGTGCGTCGAACTTTTGCTTGGCGCATCGGACACGCAACGCCGGGCCGTCATTGGCGATGCTCCCGTCAAAGTGGCAATCGAGGCGGCGGTACGCCAGGGCTGGGACGCGATCATCGGCGCCGATGGTGTTTTTGTGGGGATGACCGGGTTTGGCGCGAGTGCGCCCTACAAGGAACTCTTCACCCAGTTCGGCATTACGCCCGACAAGGTGGCCGAGGCAGCGCGGTCCAAATTGGGCAAACGTTGAGCAGTGGGCACGCGGCGTGCAGAGTGTTGAGCATTCTGCCGCAAAAGTGATACCAACGCGCTGACCTCGTCGGTTTCGTGGTCCCGGCCGGACAGGTTTCGGCTTCCCACCTTACATGCCCGCTCGCGCAAGCGGCGCTTGCACGTCGCCGGGCATGGCCAATTGGACTCAAGGAGCGATCAGAATGTCGACTCGCGTTGCCATCAATGGATTTGGTCGCATTGGCCGCAACATCCTGCGCGCGATCGTGGAGGGCGGTCGCAAGGACATCCTGGTCGTTGCCATCAACGACCTCGCGCCGGTCGAGACCAACGCACATCTGCTGCGCTTCGACAGCATTCATGGCCGTTTTCCCGGCGAGGTGAAGATCGAGGGTGACGGCATCGACTGCGGCACCGGCCGGATCAAAGTGACGGCGATCAAAGATCCGACGCAGCTGCCCTGGCGCGAGCTCAACGTCGATGTGGCACTCGAATGCACAGGCCTCTTTACCACGAAGGAGAAAGCGTCCGCTCACCTCAAGGCCGGCGCCAAATCCGTTCTGGTTTCAGCGCCCGCCGACGGCGCCGACATCACCGTCGTCTATGGGGTCAACCACGAAAAGCTCAGCAAGACCCATGCGGTGGTCTCGAACGCGTCATGCACGACCAATTGCCTGGCGCCGGTCGCGAAAGTGCTCCACGACGCGGTCGGAATCGAGAAAGGCTTCATGACCACCATACATTCCTACACCAACGATCAGCCGTCCCTCGACCAGGTGCACAAGGACCTCTACCGGGCGCGCGCCGCCGCCCTCAACATGATCCCGACCTCGACCGGCGCCGCCAAGGCGGTGGGTCTCGTGCTGCCAGAGCTCAACGGCAAGCTCGACGGCGTCGCGATCCGCGTGCCGACGCCGAACGTATCGCTGATCGACTTCAAGTTCGTGGCCAAGCGCGCGACCAGCAAGGACGAGATCAACAACGCCGTGAGGCGCGCCGCCGAGCAGCAACTCAAGGGCATTCTGGGTTACACCGATGCGCCCAACGTCTCGCACGACTTCAACCATGATCCGCACTCCTCGATCTTCCACATGGATCAGACCAAGGTGATGGACGGCAATTTCGTGCGCGTGATGTCCTGGTACGACAACGAATGGGGTTTTTCGAACCGCATGATCGATACGGCGGTCGCCATGGGCAAGCTGGTCTGAGGCGAACGGCGATCGCGAAGGGAGCAACCTCGTGCTGACCTCCCGCGCCGGGTGATGAATGGCTGCGATTTCGCACCCTCGACGAAGCGGACCTCAAGGGCAAGCGCGTGCTCGTGCGCGTCGATCTCAACGTGCCAATGCAGAACGGCAAGGTCACCGACCTGACCCGCATAGAGCGCCAAGCCCCAACGATCACCGAGATCGCCGCTCGGGGCGGCAAGGTCATCCTGCTCTCGCATTTCGGCCGCCCGAAAGGACGTGATCCGAGCCAATCTCTCAGACCGGTCGCCGCCGAGGTCGCAAGAATCATTGGACGTCCGGTTGCCTTCGCAGAGGATTGCATTGGGCCAGCCGCTGAATCCGCCATCGCTCGAATGCGCGATGGCGATATTCTCTGTCTGGAGAACACTCGCTTCTACAAGGAAGAGGAAGCGAACGACCCTGTCTTTGCAAAAAAGCTCGCCGCCTTGGGTGACATTTTCGTTGATGACGCGTTTTCGGCCGCACATCGCGCGCACGCCGCCAACACGACAATCGTAACCGCATCGAATATCAGCGCTTACGCCGGCCGAGCAATGCAGGCCGAGCTTGACGCGCTGACCAAGGCGTTGGAAACGCCTGCCCGCCCCGTAGCGGCAATCGTGGGTGGCGCCAAGGTCTCGACCAAGCTCGACCTCCTTGGCAATCTGCTCGCACGAGTTGATGTCCTTATCATCGGCGGCGGCATGGCCAATACTTTTCTCGCCGCATATGGAAAACCGGTCGGCAAATCGCTGGCCGAACATGAGCTGGCGTCGACCGCGCGTGCCATCATAGACAAGGCCAGGAGCCTGGGGCGGCAAATCGTTTTGCCGCTTGATGTCGTGGTGGCGCAAAAGTTCGAGGCCAATGCTCCGTCGAGGGTCGTCGACGTGGATCACGTAGGTGCGAATGACATGATCCTTGATATCGGCCCCCGCAGTGTCGAGCACGTCGTCTCCGTTTTGGCCCGCGCCAAAACACTGGTTTGGAATGGGCCTTTTGGGGCATTCGAGAAAGAGCCGTTTGACAACGGCACGATCGAGGTTGCGGAAGCCGCGGCGGAATTGACGCAAGCCGGCAGACTCATCTCCGTTGCGGGCGGCGGCGACACGGTGGCGGCACTCAATGCTGCCGGCGTGACCGATCGCTTCACCTACGTGTCGACCGCGGGAGGGGCCTTTCTGGAATGGCTGGAGGGCAAGAAGCTGCCCGGCGTCGAAGTGCTGCGCGTGGAACGAACGTCAGCACAATCGCGCAATCAATAGCGCAGCATGCCGGTTCGCCCGGCACCGTTTTGACGATGAAGATGAGGAGGAACCGATGAACCTCGCAGAACTGAGCAAGATCGCCAACGCGATGGTGGCTCCCGGCAAAGGCCTTCTGGCGGCCGACGAGTCCTCGGGGACCATCAAGAAGCGCTTCGACTCAATTGGGGTCGAGTTGACTGCCGACAGCCGCCGGGATTACCGCGAGCTTCTGTTCCGGTCGACCGAGGCGATGTCAAAATACGTTTCAGGTGTGATTCTCTACGACGAGACCATCCGGCAAAAAGCCAAGGACGGGACACCACTGGTCAAGCTGATTCAGCAGACCGGAGCTATTCCGGGCATCAAGGTCGACAAGGGCGCGAAGGCATTGCCGTTCTGCCCGGGTGAGCAGATCACTGAGGGTCTCGACGGTCTGCGTGAGCGCCTCATCGAATATCGTGAGCTCGGCGCCAAATTCGCCAAATGGCGCGCGGTCATCGACATCGGACCCGGAATTCCGAGCTACGCCTGCGTCGCCGCCAACGCCCACGTGCTCGGTCGTTATGCGGCGCTGTGTCAGGAACAGGATATCGTACCGATCGTGGAACCCGAAGTCCTGATGGACGGCGACCACGACATGGACCGCTGCTACCAGGTTTCGGAATTCGTGCTCAACGAAACGTTCCAGCAGCTTTCCTGTCAAAGAATCGCGCTCGAAGGCATTGTCCTGAAACCCAACATGGTCGTTCCGGGCAAGAAGTCCGGCCAGCGCGCATCCGTGGATGAGGTCGCGGAGCGGACGATCAAGCTCCTCAAGAACTGCGTGCCGCCCGCCGTGCCCGGGATTGCGTTTTTGTCCGGTGGCCAGTCGGACGAGGAGGCGACCGCGCATCTCGATGCCATGAACAAACATGGTGATTTGCCCTGGCGGCTCACTTTCTCCTATGGCCGCGCCCTGCAGGCCGCACCGCAGAAGGCGTGGAGCGGCAAGAGCGAGAACGTGGCCGCGGCCCAGCGCGCGTTCACTCACCGGGCTCGCATGAACAGCCTCGCGGCACTCGGCCAATGGAAGGCCGATCTGGAACGCAAGGCCGCCTGAGCGCTGAACGTCGCGGCGCTCTGAATTTCGGCGAATCATGGGGTCGGCCAGGGGCGGCTTGCTCCCAATTCCGCCGGAATGAGACGACAATCGATGAACGATGCGGTCTCGTCCCGAATCAACGCGCCCTGCCCCGCGGCTTTATCTGTGGTCGCCCAGCGTCACGGACCCGTCGGCCATCCGTGATGGGCTCGCCGCCGTGCTTGCTGCGACCGATATCGCGGCAGTGCTGCTGCGGCTTGCCCCGACGGATGAGCGTACACTGATCAACCGAATCAAGGCGCTAGCTCCGCTTGTGCAGGCCAGCGGGGCCGCGCTGCTCATCGACGGTCACCCTGATCTGGTTGCGCGTGCCGGCGCCGATGGAGTTCATCTCAGCGGCAGTGGAGCGTTGGGGCCGGCGATTTCCGCGCTCAAACCGCAGCGCATCGTCGGCACCGGGGACCTGCGGACCCGCCACGACGCCATGCTCGCCGCCGAAGCGGGCGTCGATTATGTCATGTTTGGCGAACCTGATTCGGACGGACACCGGCCCTCGTTCGCTGCGATCATCGAGCGGGTTGCGTGGTGGTCGGAACTGTTCGAGATTCCCTGTGTCGCCTATGCGGAGCGATTCGGCGAAATGGGCGAGTTGTGCAAAGCGGGAGCGGATTTCGTCGCCATCGGCGACGCGGCCTTTGCCGACCCGCGCCAATGCGCGGCCGCAATGGCACAGGCGCAGCTTGGACTACCAGCATGAACCCAGCCCGCTACAGCCCCGCCGCGTTGGTATTCGCGCTCCTGGTATTGCTCGGTCCGACCGATATCGCCCGCGCCCAATTGCAGATACCCCCCTCCCTGAGGCCGGACGAAGCAAAGCCCGCCGCGCCCCCGGCGAAGCCGGCCAAACCAGCCGCGACCAAACCGGCTGCGACTAAGCCGCTGGAGGCTCCGAAAGCAGCAGCAGCCCCCGGACCCGAGCCCGACCTGGCCTATGGCGCGTTTCAGCGCGGCTATTATCTGACCGCGTTCAATGAAGCCACCAAGCGAATTAATGCGACCGGCGACCGCAAGGCCATGACGCTGCTGGCAGAGCTCTATGCCAACGGCTTCGGAGTTGCCCAAAACGATGTAAAGGCAGCCGAATGGTACAAGCTCGCGGCCGATCGCGGCGACGGCGACGCGATGTTTGCCCTCGCCTTGTTCAACATCAGCGGCCGCGGCGGGCAAAACGATCGCAAGGAAGCGATCCGACTTCTCGCCGCAGCCGCCAAGCTTGGAAACGCGCCGGCCACCTACGACCTTGGTCTTCTATATCTCGAAGGCCGGGAATTTCCCCAGGATTTTGCCCGCGCTGCTGAACTCTTTCGCGCCGCCGCCCAGGCCGGCAGTACCGAAGCCATGTACGCACTTGCGACCCTTTACAAGGAAGGCAAGGGCCTGCCGAAGGATGCCGCTCAGGCGACGCGGCTGCTCGGCATGGCGGCGCTCGCCGATAATGTCGACGCACAGGTCGAATTTGGGATTGCCTTGTTCAACGGTACCGGTGTGGCCAAGAACGAAGCGGCCGCCGCCCAGGTTCTGCGCCGTGCGGCCCTTAAGGGGAGCCCTATTGCGCAGAATCGGCTGGCGCAAATCCTCTCTGACGGACGTGGGGTGACCGCCGATCCGGTCGCGGCGATCAAATGGCATTTGATCGCCAAGGCCGGCGGCCTTGGCGACACGATGCTCGACGAGTTCATGAGCAAGCAGAGCGCCGAGACCCGTGCGGCCGGCGAAGCCGCCGCCAAGCCGTGGGTTGCCGTGATCGCGCTCTCGCGCTCTTGACGCCCGTTCGCCTGGCAGGCAGACCGGACAAATGCTTCGGTCGGCGCTGCTCAACGTCATGATCGCTGCGGCGCGCAAGGCCGCGCGCAGCCTCACGCATGATTTCGGCGAAGTCGAACACCTGCAGGTCTCGCTTAAAGGTCCGGGCAATTTCGTCAGCGCCGCCGACCATCGGGCGGAGAAGATTTTGCGCGAGGAACTCGCCAAGGCGCGGCCGGGCTACGGGTTTCTCGGCGAAGAAGGTGGACGCCACGAGGGAACCGACAAGACCCACACCTGGATCGTCGACCCGCTCGATGGAACGACCAATTTCCTGCATGGCATTCCACAGTTCTGCGTGTCGATCGGGCTCGAGCGCGAGGGCACGTTGATCGCCGGGGTGATCTACAATCCGATCGCCGACGAACTGTTCACCGGCGAACGCGGCAAGGGTGCGTTCCTCAACGACCAGCGCCTGCGCGTCGCAGCTCGCCGGGACCTGTCCGACGCGGTGTTTGCTTGCGGACTGCCGCATCGCGGACGCGGCGATCTCGCCTTGTTCCGCAAGGAATTCGAAGTCGTGCAGGACAAGGTTGCCGGGCTTCGCCGGTTCGGCTCGGCGGCGCTCGATCTCGCCTGGGTCGCGGCCGGTCGCGTTGACGGCTATTGGGAACGCAACCTCGGACCCTGGGACATGGCCGCTGGTGTGTTACTGGTACGTGAAGCCGGTGGGTTCGTCAGCGATCTCAACGGCACCGACGCCATGCTGAGCAGCGGATCCGTCATTGCGGGGAACGATACGATGCATCGCGAATTGCTCAAATTGCTGAAGGCGATCGCTTGAGGGGATGACGATGGGCCTCGCCGCGCTATCATGGGCGCTGCAAACCGTTTCCGATTTGTTGTTTGGCCGCGTTTTTCGGACGGGCGCATTGCAACGGCGCTCGGCAGCGTTCCAGATGCCGGGTTACGTCAAGCCCGGCCTGTGCCATAGTCGAGGCTGCAGAGCCCGCGCCCATGCCGAACCGAGACTTTGAGACCGACCCGTTCAAGCTGTCGTCGCCCCGGATTTTCCTGGTCCGGATGCTGGTTTTTCTCGTGCTCCTGGGATTGCTGGCGTTCATCCTCTACCGCCCGATCTGGCAGGCTTTCCTGGCTAACCCCGGCCTCAACGCGCTGATCATCGTCGTGCTGTTGATCGGTATCATCTTATCGTTTCGCCAGGTGCTGCGGCTGTTTCCCGAAATCGCGTGGGTCAATGGCTTTCGCCTGGCTGATCCGAGCCTTGCACGCGGGCGCTCGCCGGTGTTGCTCGCCCCCATGGCGGCGATCCTCGGTGAGCGCGGTGGCCGCATGGCCATCTCGCCGCAGATCATGAAGAGCCTATTGGACTCGATCGCAACCCGCCTCGACGAGGCGCGCGACACGTCGCGCTATATGACCGGCCTCTTGGTGTTTCTCGGCCTGCTCGGTACGTTCTGGGGCCTGATCGAAACGGTCGGATCGGTCGGCGGTGTGATCCAGAACTTGAAGGTGGGCGGCGACGCCGCCGCCATGTTCGATTCGCTGCGCGACGGACTGGCGGCCCCGCTTGGCGGTATGGGGATCTCGTTCTCATCCTCACTGTTTGGTCTCGCCGGATCGCTGGTACTCGGGTTCCTCGATCTGCAATCGGGCCAGGCGCAGAATTGTTTCTACGTCGACCTGGAAGACTGGCTCTCGACCACAGTGCGCGACCTTGCCGAACATCCCGCCCCGCCTGCGGCAGCGACTTCGGGGATGACAGCCGAGGTCCGCAGCGCGATGGACAAGCTGCGCGAGGTCATTGCCGAGACTGGATCGAGCAAAGCCGCCACCAATGCCATGGCCAATCTGGCAGAGGCGATCCAGGGCCTGGTTCACCACATGCGCCAGGAACAGCAGATGATCCGTAACTGGGCGGATGCCCAGGCGGAGCAGAACGGCGAGGTGCGTCGACTGCTGGAAATCATCGCTCGCGAGACCACCCGGAGCAATTGAGATGGCGCTCGCCCGCTCCCGCCGCAGCGTCGACTACTGGCCGGGTTTCGTCGATGCGCTCTCGACGCTGGT
Organism: uncultured Alphaproteobacteria bacterium; assembly: GCA_963833605.1. Lineage (GTDB taxonomy): Bacteria > Pseudomonadota > Alphaproteobacteria > Rhizobiales > Xanthobacteraceae > JAFAXD01. Next base: position 89,944 of record CAWHYZ010000024.1, on the reverse strand, counting down.
GCTGGGCATCATCTTTCTGTTGACCGTGTTTGTGGTCGTGCAGTTCTTTCTGTCGCAGGACATCGCCGGCAAGGATACGGCACTCACACGCCTCAACGCCCAGATCGCCCAGCTCACCGACCTTCTGTCGCTTGAAAAGACCGGCAAGGTCGACCTCGAGGAGCAAATCGCCCGGCTCTCGGCCTCGCTGGCGGCGACGGAGAGCGAGCGCAATCGCCTGCGCGACGCTGCCGAAGGAGCCGGCCAAGGCGCCGCCTCTGCGCAGCAGCAACTCGGGCAAGCGACCAGCGCGCTCGATGCCGAACGGAAGCTCTCAGCGCGCGCGATCGCCCAGATCGATTTGCTCAACCAACAGATCACCGCGCTTCGGCGGCAGCTGGGCGCACTCGAAGAGGCCCTGCAGGCGTCGGAAAACAAGGACAAAGACCAGCAGACCCAGATCGCCAAGCTCGGCGAACGACTCAATATCGCGCTAGCCCAGCGCGTGCAGGAGCTGACGCGCTACCGTTCCGATTTCTTCGGCCGTCTGCGCGAGATCCTCGGCAACCGGGCCGACATCCGGGTCGTGGGCGATCGCTTCGTGTTCCAATCGGAAGTGCTGTTCGACAGCGGACAGGCCGTGCTCAATCCCGAAGGCCGCACCGAACTCGACCAATTGGCCAACGCGCTGCTTGAGCTCGAGCGGCAAATTCCTCCAGAAATCGCCTGGGTGCTGCGGGTGGACGGCCACACCGACGTGCGCCCAATTGCCAGTGCGCAATTTCCGTCGAACTGGGCGCTCTCGGCCGCGCGCGCCATATCGGTGGTGCAATATCTGATCAGCAAGGGGGTGTCGCCCCAGCACCTGGTTGCGGCCGGCTTCGGCGAGTTTCAGCCGCTCGACAGCGCCAATACCGAAGACGCCTATCGGCGCAATCGCCGCATCGAACTCAAGCTCACGGAGCGGTGAGCGGATTTGGTCCTTGGTCGATTTTCGGACGGAGAACCGGTGCCCGCTTTTCCGGAAGACGCTCCGGAACACGTGAAGCTGCGGCCCTATGCGGCTGCCGACGAGGCGGCCGCGATCGCGCTGTGGCAAAGGACTTGGCAACAAGCCTACCCAAATCTCGATTTTGCAGCGCGCGTCGACTGGTGGCGCGAGCGCTGGAAGAATGAGCTCGTCCCGACGGCGACCATCATGATCGCCGAGCGGGCCGGCGCGATTGCCGGCTTCGTTACCGTCGACGCGACCGGGTATGTCGATCAGATCGTGGTCGCGCCTGAGGCATGGGGATCGAACGTGGCCGCTACGTTGATCGACGCAGCCAAGGCTATTTCACCGATCGGCCTCGATTTGCTGGTCAACCAGGACAACGCGCGTGCCATCCGCTTTTACGAGAAGCAGGGTTTTTCGATCACCGGCGCCGAGACGAACCCGCGCTCGGGCGCGGCGCTGCATCGTATGAGTTGGCGACCGGATTGAGCCATGCCCAAAAAGCAGAACTGCCAGCACTCATGGATGCCCATGCTTCACCATGTGTGCCCATGGATGCCCTCCTGCGCCTGCCCCCCCGGTGGGCATCCATGGGCATACATGGCGGAAATTCCTATCCGCCTCATTCGATTTTCGCATGTCTCCCGCCCACGCTCATTGCAAACGCGTACGCGTTACGCACCATTGCGTTTGCATTCATTGGACGCGTGACAATATGCAAAAAGACCGAGCGATTGTTTGCGCAGATCAAACCAATTCCTTGCGCTCGTTCGATCGGATCAAACGCCCGCACGCGGACGCGGCGCGGGCTCACGCCATCTCGAACTGCAGCCGCGCCAGGCGGGCGTAAAGACCGCCCTTCCCGACCAGGCTCTCGTGTGTGCCTTGTTCGACGATGTGGCCTTGATCCATCACCAGGATGCGATCGCACTTGAGTACGGTCGCGAGCCGATGCGCGATCACGAGCGTGGTGCGTCCCTGCATCAGATGCGCCAGGGCTTCCTGCACCAGTTTCTCGCTCTCCGCATCGAGCGACGAGGTCGCCTCGTCGAGCAGGAGCAGCGGTGCGTCGCGCAAGATCGCACGTGCAATCGCGATGCGCTGGCGCTGGCCGCCGGAGAGCGTCAATCCACGCTCGCCAACAGGCGTCTCAAAGCCCTGCGGCAACCGCCTGATGAACTCGGTCGCGGCTGCAAGCTCGGCTGCACGCACCACGTCCGCGTCGGTGGCGTCCGGCTGCCCGAAGCGAATATTGTCCGCGATGCTGGTGGCAAAAATGACGGTGTCTTGCGGCACCAACGCGATATGGGCACGCACGTCGTGCGGATCCGCCTGCAATATCGGCACACCGTCAAGTGACACCGTCCCGGATAACGGATCGTAGAAGCGCAGGATCAAATGAAAGATGGTGCTCTTGCCGGCGCCGGAGGGACCGACAAGTGCAACCTTTTCGCCACCGCGCACCCCGAACGAGACCCCGTCAAGCGCGAGTGCGCCGGGCCGCGTCGGATAGGCGAAACGCACCTGATCGAACGCAACCTCGCCACGTCGCGGCACGGGTAGCGGCACCGGATGTTCCGGCGCCGTGATCTCGGGCGCGATTGCCAACAGTTCGGCAATGCGCTCGGCAGCGCCTGCGGTCTGCGCGAGTTCCCCCCACACGTCGGAAATCTGACTCAAGCCGCCGGCGGCGAACGCCGCATAGAGGACGAACTGGCCAAGCCGGCCGGGCGAAGTGCGTCCAGCCAGCACATCCTGCGCCCCCACCCACAAAATGATGACCACGCTCGCGAACACCAGGAAGATGATGATTGCCGTGAGCATTGCGCGGGCCTGGATCGACGCGACCGCCGCCCGATACGCGCGCTCGACCGCCGCGCGAAAACGGCGTCCGGCCAGCGCCTCACTGGTGTAGGCCTGCAGCGTGCGGACCGCGCCCATGAGTTCGGCCGCGTAGGCCGACGCGTCGGCGAGGCTATCCTGGGCGGTGCGCGAGCGCCGCCGTACCAGCCGGCCGAAGGCGACCAGCGGAATCACGATCACCGGGATGACCGCCAGCACGAACGCCGAGAGCCGCGGGCTCGTCACCACCATCATGATGGCCGACCCAAAGAACAGCACGAGATTACGCAATGCAGTCGACACCGACACGCCGACTGCGGACTTGATCTGGGTGGTGTCGGCCGCGAGTCGCGAAATCAGCTCGCCGGTCAGAGCCTTGTCGAAGAACGCGGCGGACAACCCGGTGACGTGATCAAAGACCGCCGCGCGCACATCCGCAACGACGCGCTCGCCGATCGTGGTCACGAGGTAAAAGCGCACTGCGCTCGCCGCCGCAAGCACGGCTGCGACCGCAATCATGACCATGAAATATTGATCGATCAGCCCAATGCGGTCGCGCGCGAATCCAAAATCGATCATGCGGCGCAGCGCAAGCGGCACCGCAAGCGTCGTCAGCGCAGCGACCAGCAATACGACGAACGCAAGCGCGATGCGGCCGCGATAGCGGGCCGCGAACGGCCATAGCGACAGCAACGGCCGCAGCCGCCCGCGGCCTACCGGTTTTGCCGCCTCAACGCCCGCGGCTCGCCCGTCCGGATTGTCATTCATGGGCGATCCACGTTCGGCGTCACCCGAAGTTGTTCTCGTTCAGGCCGGTGCTGCCATAGAGCCACTGCAACGTGTCGAGCCACTGCTCCTGCGGCGTCGCGCGCATCACCGCGTTGCGCAACTGCGCATGTGCGCCGGAGGGATGATAGACGTGCTCACCCATGGCTCGAGACTGCAACTGTACCCGCGTGGTGCGCAGGACCCGCCTGGCCTGATAGGCCCGGAATGCCTTCTCGAGATCGCCCGGATGGCTTTCGACCATATGCGACAGGCACACGGCGTCCTCCATGGCCATGCACGCGCCCTGGGCCATGTATTGCAGCATCGGATGCGCGGCGTCGCCAAGCAACACCACGCGGCCGTCGACCCAATTGTTGATCGGCTCGCGATCGCATAACACCCAAAGCCTCCATTCACTCGCGAGGTCGATGATCTGGCGCGCCTTCTCGTGCACATGGGCAAAGCCGCGCATGACCTCGTCGCGGGAAACCGGCTTACCGGCGACCGGGTCGGGAGCGTCATTGTGACAGGTGATCACCAGATTAAATACCTTCCAACCCGAGAGCGGATAATGCACGAGATGGCACTTCGGACCCGCCCACAAGGTCGCGGCATTCCAGCGTAGATTTTCGGCCATGCGATCGGTCGGAATGACCGAGCGATATGTGGTGTGTCCGGAGACGCGTGGCGGACCGTCGGCGACCAGTTGCTTGCGCACGTTCGACCACAAACCGTCGGCGCCGATCAGCGCGCTGCCCGCGATCCGCTCGCCCGACACAAGGCGCACGCCCACGCCCGACCCGTCCTGGTCGTAGCCCGCCACCTCGCTGTTGACCCGCAGCTCAATGCCCTCGCGCGCGCGGCAGGCTTTCAAGAATACGCCGTGAAGATCGCCCCGATGGACGACCCCGTACGGATTCTTGAAACGAGCCCGAAACGCCTCGCCGAGATCGATATGCGTGATCTCCTCGGCGGTGAGCGCATCCATCAATCGCAGCGTATCGATGTAGACCGCCATTGCGCGCGCCGCCTCGCCCACTCCGAGATAGTCGAAGGCATGGAACGCATTCGGTCCGAGCTGAATTCCGGCACCGATCTCGCCCAACGCCGGGGCTTTTTCGAGCACCACAACGCTGCAGCCTTTCTGCGCGAGCCCGAGCGCGGCGGCCAGGCCCCCGATGCCCCCACCGGCGATGACGATTGGCTTGGCGACGCTCGCTTCGCCCATGTTTCGCCTCCTCAGCAGACTCCGCCCACGGCCAGCAATGGCGCGCGACACGCGATGTATCACGAACGTCGGAAGCCGGGCACTAGTGCCGCCGATTCTTAGGACGGCAACGGGGCAGCGTCGCCATACCTCGTTTGCGGGGGCTCGACCTGGGTTGTTTTACCCGCCGTGGTGCGATATAGAGCCGCAACTTTCACACGATGCCAGGCAGGGGACGGCGACGCGAGCCGTTCAAACATGAAACCCGAGATCCATCCCAACTACCACACCGTCAAGGTCGTCATGACCGACGGCACCGAGTTCACCACCCGCAGCACCTTCGGCAAGGAAGGCGACACGATCCACCTCGACATCGATCCGAAGTCGCACCCGGCCTGGACCGGCGGCCAGCAGCACCTGGTCGATCGCGGTGGCCGGGTGTCGCGCTTTCAGAAGAAGTTCTCCGGCTTCCTGAAGGAAAAATAGGCCGTAGCCAGGCAGGCGCGCCGCCAAGCAAATTGTGCTCCGCCCCGCTGGGCCTAGGCAAGCGCGATCGTCGTTTCAGCTCTCGCTGCGCTCGAAGACGGCCCGCAATTGCGTGATCTGGCTGTTGACCGGGCTCGCTATGGGTTCGCCAACCGGCGGCGCATGAAGGGTGGCATCGAGCCGCCGCACCTTGTCGTGTAATCGGCTCGAGCGCGCGACCAGGTCGCGCAGTCGATTTGGCAACACCCGCAAGGTCGCCTCGTCAACCGGTACGCCCAAGGCGAGCTTGACCTTCTTCTTCTCCTTGTTGGCCTGGGCGAGCGACATCTCGCCTTCATTGACGGCCCGGTGCAGGAGCAGCCACGACGCGAGCTGCATCAGGCGGGTCGTCAGCCGCATGCTCTCGGTCGCGTAGGCATGCGCTGCCGCGCGGTCGAGCTTCTTGGCGTCCTGGCGACCGGGCCCGTCGAGATAGGCCGCGGTTTCCTCGACCAAGGCCATGCCTTCACGAAAGAACGTCGAAAACGTCTGGGACGAGGCCAGTTTCTCGCCAAACGCCACCAGACCCGCCGCGCTCGTCGATTTTTCGGACATCTTGCGCCTCAGCCTCGACTGAAGCATGGCCTCTCACCGACCGAGATGTCCAGGGCCCGGTTAAGAAACCTTAAGATATAGCTAACAAGGGCACTGGCAGACCCGGCCGCACGTTTGCTTGTGGCGGGCAAATCATTGAACCAACGAAATTTTTCCATGGCTTTCCGGTTTCAGCCCGAGGCAAGTCGTTGCACCCGGGCGCGCACTTGGCGTAGGGCAGCACGTGCGTCGAGCGGAGCGCGACGGGGGGCATGATCGTGGGACGAGTGCGCTTTTCGAGATCCAACCTGCGTGCGCTACGGCGTGCTCCCGCCTGCGTCGTAGGTCCTGACCTCGCGCCGCAGGATGGCGAGGACGGTCGGTGAGAACATCATCGACAGATGTCCGATAGCGGGCAGGACGTGCTCCCGAGCTCCGGGCAACATCGCACTGTCCTGAGGGGCGATGAAGTTGTCGCGCGCGCTCCAGATATTCAGGGTCGGAACCGGCGACGGCGTCCGCGAGGACAGGCGCCTCAGCCACTCGCCGCCCGGATGCATCTCGCGTGCGCATTGCCCGCGGGCGACAAAGGCAAACCAGCTTCCATCGTGTGGCGTGCCGATCGTGATCAGTTCGGCGATGCGGCCCGCGCCATGGCGTTGCACAAAGGTGCGCGCGACGAGACCACCCATGCTGTGCCCGACCAGAACAAGTCGCTGAGCCCCGGTTTCGGCAAGCACTGCTTCAATGCGTTGCCCGAGCTGCTCGGCAAAACGATCGATACTCTGCAACGGCGGCTCGAGATTGATCGTCGCCACGGCTATGCCACACTGGCGCAATCCTCGCCGCAACCACCACCACTGCCCGCGGTTGCTGAGGTAGGCATGAACAAACAACACCGGCACGCGTCCAGCCGGGAGACGACCGATGGCGTCGCTGCCCATCCACCACCGTTCGAATGGCTCGATCGCGGCGTACAGGGCCAGAATGGCCAGGAATTCAGTAAAAATGGCGACAACTGCGCGCGGCGCGGTTGTCGCAAGCTCAGCCGGCGGCGTGAAGGTGCGGCTGCGGGAAACCGCATAGCCCAACGCCACCAGGCCCATGATCCCCACGAAAAGGACGCCGATATCGGCGGCCAAGGCAACACCCGGGGTCATGACACCGGCACGCACGGCCAAAACCGAAGCCACAGCAAGCACGCCAATGACCGTGGCCTACAATAGACGCAGCCAAACGGCGACGGAGCCCCAGAGCATCAGCGCTACATCGCTGCCGAAGCGAGCCGACATTGGACAATCGACTTCAAATCCTGGTCGAGACCCTCGGTGCAACACAAAAAGGAGCCGCCGGGGGACGGCGGCTCGCAAAGTTAAACAGGGAGGCGTCAAACAGAGTGGACAGGAGCCACTCGATGTCCAGAAGTGGACGCTGACGATGATGGACCCGATTTCTTAACGGCGCGTTAATGACGCGCCCGGCCGACGCAGGCGTCGCCGTCGTAACTATTTCTTGAAGAACTGATCGGCCGCTGACCGCGACGCCTGCTTGCGCGTGATGTCCGCCTCAAGGCGGGCGATTTCGTCCTTGAGCAGCGCGATGCGTTCGCCGAGTTCGCGGACCGAGAGTAGTGTCAAATCCTGCCCAATCTCGTGCGTGATCTTCTTCTTGGGACGGTCATCTTCGTCGATTGCCGGCATAGTTGTCGCTCGTCAGGAAGCCCAAACCCGAACATAGCGTTGGCAGCCGGCAGAAGACAGACGACGAAGGACAGAAAATAGTCATCATCTCCGTCCTCTGTCCTGCGGTTTTGCCGTCCGGTTTCACAAGGAATTTCGTCCATGCCCAACATTCCCAACCGCATGACTGCAATCGTCATCCGCGCCCCGGGTGGGCCCGAGATGCTGGTGCCGGAGGAGCGCCCGGTTCCGCAACCCGGCCAAGCCGAGGTGCTGGTCAAGGTCGCGGCCGCCGGCGTGAACCGGCCCGACGTCATGCAGCGCATGGGCCAGTATCCGCCGCCCAAGGGGGCAACCGATATCCCGGGCCTAGAGCTTGCCGGCGAAGTCGTGGCGCTTGGTCCAAGCGTGCAACGCTGGAAGCTCGGGGACAAGGTGACGGCGCTGGTGGTAGGCGGCGGCTACGCGGAATATTGCGCGGTTCCGGAGGTGCAGGCCCTGCCGATTCCCACTGGGCTGAGTCTGATCGAGGCGGCCGCAATGCCTGAAACCTTCTTTACGGTTTATCCGAACGTGTTCGAGCGCGGCGCGTTGAAGCCGGGCGAGACGCTGCTCGTCCACGGCGGCAGCTCCGGCATCGGCACCGTCGCAATCATGCTGGGGAAAGCGTTCGGCGCGCGTGTATTTGCCACCGCCGGATCGCCGGAGAAATGTGCGGCGTGCAAAAAGCTCGGCGCCGAGATCGCGATCAACTACAAGACCGAGGATTTTGTCGCGGTTGCCAAGAAGGCGACGGCCGAAGGCGGCGTCGACGTCATTCTCGACATGGTCGGCGGCGACTACATCGATCGCAACTATGATCTGGCCGCGGTCGAAGGCCGCATTATTCAGATCGCGTTCCAGGCAAGTCCCAAAGCCAACGTCGACTTCCGCCGCATGCTCACCAAGCGTCTGCACCATACCGGGTCCGGGCTGCGGCCTCGCTCCGTCGCCGACAAAGGCAAGATCGCCCGCGCACTCGAAGACAAGGTCTGGCCGCTGATCGCCGCAGGCAAGGTGAAGCCGGTGCTCGACTCGACCTACCCGCTCGCCAAGGCTGCGGCCGCCCACGCGCGCATGGAGTTGAGCCAGCATATCGGAAAGATCGTGCTGACCGTGTAACGTGTGCGGACCGCGGCCCATGACGCTCGCGCTTGGCGCCGTTCGCCTGCTGCTGATCCTGGCGCTGCTCCCGTTTGCCCTCGACTGGCGATCGCCGTTGCTTGCGAGCCTTCGACCGTGGGCGCTCATGGTGCTGATCGCCATGCCGGCGGCGATCGCCGCGTTCGCGATCTGGAACGAGCGGCAGTCACAATCAGCAGGCAAATTTGTGCGCCCGCTACGACTTGCGACTTTGGCTGCCGCTCTGCTGGTGCTGCTGGTGACCCTCGCGTTGGAGGCACGCTTTCATTGGATCCGCAGTCAGGTGCTGACGGCCGACGCCCATGATGTCGAAATGATCGGACGCCATGTCATCGTCGGCTTCCGCGATCCGGACGAACTGCGCAAACTTGTCGAGCAGCGCGCGATCGCCGGCGTCTTTCTCGCGCCCCGCAACGTGCGCGACAAGGACGCCGCGCAGATCCGGCAAGACATTGATGCGCTGCAGATCATCCGCCGCCGCCAAGGACTGCCGCCGCTCTGGATTGCGGTTGATCAGGAAGGTGGTGCCGTGTCGCGGCTGTCGCCTCCGCTCACGCGATTCCCTTCCCTTGCTGACCTGGTCGCGTCGCATCCCGATCCGGTCGCACGGCAAGCCGCGGTTCGGCAGTATGCCTTGGGACAAGGGAGCGAACTCGCCGCTGTCGGGGTCAATCTCAACTTTGCACCGGTTATTGACCTCAACTTCCACACTCACATCTCGGGCGACCGCTATACCCATATCGACCAGCGGGCGATCGCCAGCGATCCCGGCATCGTGCGAGACGTGGCTGCACAGTATTGCGCGGCACTGCTGGACGCGGGCGTCTTGTGCACCCTCAAACATTTCCCAGGGCTGGGGCGCGTCGTTAACGACACCCACATGGGAAGCGCAGACCTCGACGTGTCACTCGCCGAGTTAATGGTGACGGACTGGGTGCCGTTTCGCGCGCTGATGGGGCGCGGCATCGTCACCATGCTTGGTCATGCCCGCCTCACCGCAATTGATCGGGCCCATCCAACGTCGTTCTCACAGCCGGTCATCGACATCTTGCGACACGAATGGAATTACGACGGCGTTCTGATCACCGATGATTTCAGCATGGGCGCGGTATACGAGAGTTGGGACGGGATCGCCGGCGCGAGTGTCAAGGCACTCGACGCCGGGGTCGATCTGATTTTGATCAGTTACGACACTGACCAATATTTCGAGGTCATGCGGGGCCTGTTGCTCGCCGTTGCGGACGGGCGGCTGCGCCCGCTTGACTTGCAGGCCAGCGACCGGCGGCTGGCACTGCTGGCGAGCAACCACCCCTGAAAGCCTGTTTTGTGTGCATTTCCAGTCTGTTGGTGGTGTCACTCCAGCCCGCAAACCGCTACCTGGAAACCTTCTTCTCGCCACAACCTGCGTCTAACCATGGCTGTTCTTGAGGGGGCCCGCACGGGGGAGCTGGGGGTTTGCCTTACCTGCGTTTCATCAACGCGGTTGCTCTATTGCTTGCGCTCGGCCTAGCCGTGCGCGCGGCGCACGCCGTTGAAGCCGTCAACGTACGTCTCGACGCCGCTGCAATTGATATTACTGACGTGGTCGAGCGACCCAAGGCCGACGGTGACAGTCTGCAAGTATCAACTGCTCCCGGCGCCGATGGGATCGTGCGCCGGATCGGTGTGAGAGCGCGCGAGCCCGGTGCGTCTTGGGCGGTGTTTGCGCTGGCCAATTCGAGCGACGAGCAGATCGACCGGCTTGTCGTCGTGCCGCACTATCGGATGGTCGGCTCCGGCTTCTTCTGGCCCGACCTCGGCCTCTCGCGCGTCGTCAACATCACGCCAAGCTCCGGCGACCGACCAGACCGACAGGACAGCGCGACCGCAGATATCTTTCGTCTGACGCTCGATCCCGGGACGGTCATCACCTACGTGGTCGAGTTGCGCTCCGACGAACTGCCCCAGGTCTACCTGTGGGAGCCCGATGCCTACAAAGACAAGATCAACTCGTTCACCCTCTACTACGGCATTGTCATCGGCATTGCCGGCCTGCTGGCGCTGTTCCTGACCATTCTGTTCGTGGTGAAAGGTTCCATCATGTTTCCGGCGGCAGCCGCGCTCGGCTGGGCCGTGCTCGTCTATATCGGGATTGACTTTGGTTTTTGGGGCAAGGTCTTCGATATGTCGGCGGGCGCCGAGCGCATCTGGCGCGCGGCCGGGGAAGCGATCCTGACCGCAACGTTGCTAGTGTTTCTGTTTGCTTACCTCAATCTCAATCGCTGGCACGTACGCTATGCGCACGTGACAATCGTCTGGCTCGTGGCGCTCGCCGCGCTGGCCGCGGTGGCTCTCTATGATCCACCAACCGCATCCGGCATCGCCCGGCTTTCGCTCCTCCTCGTCGCCATCGTCGGGTTCGTGCTCGTGGTCTATCTGGCCGTCCGCGGCTTCGACCGCGCCGTGCTGTTGATTCCGACCTGGTTCCTGCTGTTGACCTGGGTGATTGCCGCGGGCTTGACCGTCGCCGGCATGGTGACCAATGACATCGTCGCGCCTGCACTGCTCGGCGGCTTGGTGCTGATCGTCATGCTGATCGGCTTCACGGTCATGCAGCACGCGTTCGCGGGCGGCGTCACGCACGGACTCGTATCCGACGTTCGAGCGGCGGGCGCTGGCGTTGGCGGGCGCCGGCGACGTGGTATGGGACTGGGACGTATCCACCGACAAGGTTTTCACTGGCCCCGAAGCCGAGACCATGCTCGGGCTCAAGCGCGGCGCACTCGAAGGATCGGCCGCGCACTGGCTCGAGTTCGTGCACCCGACCGATCGCGACCGGTTCCGCGCGACCCTCGACGGCCTGCTCGAGCATCGGCGCGGGCGCCTGATCCAGGACCTCCGACTACGCGGGTCCGATGATCACTACCTGTGGTTCACGCTCAAGGCGCGACCGGTCGTCGGCTCCGATGGCGAAGTGGTGCGGCTCGTCGGTACCCTCACCGATGTGACCGAGTTCAAGACCGCTGAAGAGCGGCTGCTGCACGACGCGGTGCGCGACAACCTCACCGGGCTGCCGAACCGGGCCCTGTTCCTCAATCAGCTCAATTCCGTGCTTGCCTTGGGCAAGGCCGACCCTGCCATCAAGGCGACCGTGATGGTGATCGATCTCGACCGCTTCAAACAGGTCAACGATTCGGTCGGGATGGCGGTTGGCGATTTCGATCCTGCTCACGATTGCGCGCCGACTTGGCCGCCTGCTCAAGCCCCAGGATGTGCTGGCGCGCCTGGCCGGCGACCAGTTCGGCCTCGTGTTGCTCTCGGTGCGCGAACCCACCCAGATCACCACGTTCGGCGAGACGTTGCGCAAGGCGCTGCGAGCTCCGATTGCATTCAATGATCGCGAGATCTTCCTCACGGCCTCGATCGGGCTTGCGCTCGGCGATACTCAGCCCACGCGCGGCGAGGACGTTCTCACCGACGCGGAACTCGCCATGTACCATGCCAAACGGCTGGGCGGCGACCGCATCGAGGTGTTCAAGCCCACAATGCGCGCACGCAAGATGGACAAGCTCACCCTCGAGGCCGAATTGAAGCGGGCGATCGAACGCGAGCAGATTTCCCTCCAGTACCAGCCGATCGCGCGGCTGCACGACCGCACGATCGCGGGTTTCCAAGCCGTGCTGCGCTGGGACCATCCGAAGCTCGGAAGCCAGTCGCCGGCGGAGTTCATGGCGTTCGCCGAGGAAACCGGCCTCGCCGTCGACCTCGGCATGTTCGCGATCGAGCGGACGGCACGGCAGCTCGCCCTCTGGCAGCGCTCGGCACGCGCACGCGAGCCTCTGTTTGCCAGCGTTAACGTCTCGTCGCGCCAGCTGTTGCGTCAGGACTTCGCCAATGATCTGCGCGCGCTGCTAGGCCGCGCAGGGCTCGCGCGCGGAGCCCTCAAGCTCGAATTGACCGAGGCTCTGGTGATGGAGAACCCCGAATACGCTGCCCAGGTCCTCCAGCGCATGCGCGAGTTCGGCGTCGGCTTGATGCTCGATGACTTCGGCACTGGGCACTCCTCACTAGCTTACCTGCAGCGATTTCCGTTCGATACGCTCAAGATCGACCAGTCCTTCGTGCGCCCCAACAACAAGGGCAAACGGCCGGCGATCCTGCGTTCGATCGTGACCGTGGCGCACGATCTCGCAATGAAGGTCGTGGCCGAGGGCACCGAGACCGAAGCCGATGCCGCCGAACTCGAACAGCTCGGGTGCGAATTCGCACAGGGATTCCTGTTTGGTGAGCCGATGGATGCCGATCAGGCTGGCCGCCTGCTGACGCGCGAGAAGGTTGCTGTCGCGCGGTAAGCGCGTCAGGCGTGGCCGGCGTCGCTCGACAGCATGCCAAGGTCGATGCCGAGCTTGCCCATGGCCTTCTCATACTTGCCGCCGGTATCGGTGCCGAACACCAGATCGGAATCGGCGGTGCAATGCAGCCAGCCATTGTGCTGGATTTCGTTCTCCAGCTGGCCCGGCGCCCAACCCGCATAGCCGAGCGCTAACACCGCACTCGCTGGGCCTTCGTCGCGCGCAATCGCTTTCAGTATATCAAGCGTCGCGGTCAGACAGATCCCTTCATCGATCGGCAGCGTCGAGTTCTCGATGAAGAAATCGGCAGTGTGCAACACAAATCCGCGCTGGGTTTCGACTGGTCCACCCTTCAGCACCTTGATGGTACCCGCCCGGCGCGGCAGCTGGATGCGCTCCTCGGCTGGAATTACGTCGAGCTTCACCAGCAGATCAGGGAAATTGATGTCCGCGGCCGGCTGGTTGACGACAATGCCCATGGCGCCCTCGGGGGAATGCGCGCACATGTAGACCAGGGCACGAGCAAAGCGCTCATCGCGCATGCTCGGCATGGCGATAAGCATCTGGCCGTCGAGGAATCCCCGCCGACCCTTGGTTGACTTCGTTGCCAGCTTCATTGCCGAATATTACCCCGGTCCGTTTCCGGACGAAACCACAATTCACCAAACGTTCACGACGAATTCAGTTCCTCCGACGGTCAGGCAAATGTAGACGATTGGCTATGATTGCAACCGTATCGCGGCGCCTTGGCGCAGTGGGCCTCGTCCTTGCCATCGGACTCGTGAATGCCCGCGCCGCGGATGCCTCGGCGTGGGACGGCGACGCACGCTCGGCCGTGCGAATCATTGCGGGTACTCCCATAAGCTCCGATGGAACGAAGCTGCGCGCAGGTGTGGAAGTCCGGCTGGCACCGGGTTGGAAAACCTACTGGCGCTACCCTGGTGATTCAGGCGTTCCGCCGCGCTTCGATTTTGCGCAATCAAGCAATGTTCAGTCGGCCACGCTCCGCTGGCCGTCACCGCACCGCTTCGGCGACGCCAATGGTCAGTCCATCGGATACGAGGACAGCGTCATCTTTCCGGTCGAGGTCGTGGCAAAAGATCCGTTACGACCGGTAACGTTGCGGCTCAAACTCGACTACGCGGTCTGCGAGAAATTGTGTGTGCCTGCTGATGGCAGTGTGGAACTGTTGCTGGTGGGCGCGCCCGGCGCCGCAGCCAACGACGGCACGCTGGCAGCAGCCGAAGCGCGCGTGCCCAAGCCGGCGCCGGTTGGAGGCGGTGCTGCCTTCGCAATCCGCAGCGTGCGACAAGAACCGGGGGCACGCTTTCCACACTTGGTCGTCGATGTGGCCGCGCCAACCGGCGCAAAAGTTGACCTCTTCGCCGAGGGGCCGACCCCTGAATGGGCCTTGCCGCTACCAGCACCGGTCGACGGCGGACCGCCCGGCATACAGCGCTTTGCGTTCGATCTCGACGGTGTGCCGCCGGGGGCAAGCGCACAGGGCGCAACCCTGACCTTGACCGCGGTGGCCGACGGTACGGCGATCGAAGTGAAGGCTCGTCTCGACTAGTGCCGCCGATTTGAAGTTCCTGCACCAGCTGCCGCAATGTCGTTCAGGAACTTCAAATCGAGAAGCGGCACTAGAATCATATACTTGCTAGTGCCCTTTTGTTTCCGAAGTTCGTGTCAGAGGATGCCGGCATGTATCACGAACTTCGGAACCCGGGCACTAGTGCCGTCGCGAAGTTCCTAGGAATTGGGGCGCCGGATGCTCTGCGGTCTAATCTGGTTTCGTCGGCACGAATGCTCTATTTTACGCGCGTTCCGGACGACCGGACGCGAAGCAATTACTCAACCAAAGGAACGCGTATCATGATCAAGGTCGGTGATCGATTGCCTGAAGCCAAGTTCAGAGTGATGACCGCAGAGGGGCCGGCGGTGAAGACCACCGACGAAATTTTCAAAGGCAAGAAGGTGGTGCTGTTCGCCGTGCCGGGCGCATTCACGCCGACCTGCCACAAGAATCATCTTCCCGGATTTGTGCAAAAGGCCGACGCGATCAAGAGCAAAGGCATCGATACGATCGCGGTAACGGGCGTCAACGACGTGTTCGTCATGGATGCCTGGAAGAAGGCCTCGGGCGCCGAAGGCAAGATCGAGTTTCTGTCCGACGGCAATGGCGATTTTGCCAAGGCGATCGACCTGTGGCTCGACGGCTCCGCGATGGGATTGGGCGTGCGCTCGAAACGCTACTCCATGGTGGTGGAAGACGGCGTCGTGAAAAAGCTCAACATCGAAGAGGCGCCGGGCAAAGCGGACGTCTCCGGCGCCGAGAACCTGCTCAAGCAATTCTGACCACTGCAGAACCACGCCGCCCCGCGCTCAGATTGATCGCGGGGTTGCCGGCAGAATGAGGCGCCATGGTCGGCCAGGTTTCCGACGTTGTAGACTGGCTCATCGACGGCGCACGCTCGACGCTGCGGGCGGATCATGTTCTCAAAAAGCTGTGCGAGGATCTCTCCGCCTGCGACATTCCGCTTTGGCGGGTTGGCGTCTTCGTGCGTACGCTGCATCCTGATTTTTTTGGCCGCAGTTTCGTCTGGCGACCAGGTGCCGACGTGGTTATCAGAACGGCGCCTCACACCATTACGTCAACGGACGAATACAACAAGAGCCCAATCGTTGTCGTCTACGAGACCGGCAAACCCGTTCGCCACCGGCTGACCGAGCTGCCCTCCGATGACGAGGCGCCGTTCCTGCGCGAGCTGCGTGCTGAAGGTGTTACCGACTACGTGGCGATGCCGCTTGTGTTCACGGACGCCTCGTTGCATGCCGCAACGTGGTCGACAAAACACCCGGGCGGTTTCTCCGACGAGCATTTCGCGGCGCTGCAGCAGGTCATTCACCCGCTTGCGCGGGTGGCGGAGATTCGCGCACTGCAGCGAACCGCCGGCAATCTGCTCGACACCTATGTAGGCAACAATGCCGGCGCGCGCATCCTCGCCGGCCAGATCCGGCGCGGCCATGCCGACAAGATCCATGCGGCCATCTGGCTGTCGGACATGCGCGGCTTCACTGCAATGTCCGACCGGTTGCCACCGGAAGCGGTCGTCGATGTGCTCAATCGCTATTTTGATTGCCAGGTGCCGGCGGTGCTCGATCATGGCGGCGAAGTATTGAAATTCATGGGCGACGGATTGCTGGCGATTTTTCCCATTGCATCGGATGACTCCGACGTCGATGAGGTTTGTTTGCGCACCCTTGACGCTGCGCGCGCGACCCGCGCCAACGTCGACGCGTTGAACGCTGCGAACGGCGCCGAACTCGGGCAACTGTTGCGCTTCGGACTAGCGCTACACGTGGGCGAGGTTCTGTACGGCAATATCGGCGCCGCCGGCCGGCTCGACTTTACCTGCATCGGGCCGGCCGTGAATCTCGCGGCCCGGCTGGAAAAGGTTGCCTCGATGCTTGGCCGCACGGTGGTCGCATCGGCACGCTTCGCCGAGCAGTGCCGATCCGAGATGGAGGAGCTCGGCGAATTTTCGGTGGCCGGGTTTGCGGCGGCGCAGACGGCATACGGATTGCGCGATGAGGGCACTGCCGACGCTTCACCACCGCCGACAGGACAATAGCGCTTATCCAAAATGCGTGGGATGACTTGGGCTCTTGCGAAGCCCATCGCAATTCGTAGGGGACAAGACCTGATGAGTTTCGCTGCGCTCAGCCCGCTGTGGCTGCTCACTGCGACCGTTACGCCCGCGTCGCGGCAAGCAGCTCCGCGATCGCCGCGCGCGCGAGTTCGTCGGCACGTTCGTTGAGATCGTGACCCGCGTGGCCCCGCACCCAATGCCAGCTCACCTTGTGCTTGGCGAGCGCCGCTTCGAGCCGCTGCCAGAGTTCGGCATTCTTCACCGGCTTTTTGTCGGCGGTACGCCAGCCGTTGCGTTTCCAGCCGTGGATCCATTTGGTGATGCCGTCCCGCAGATACTGGCTGTCGGTGTGAACCTCCACCATGCAGTCCCGCTTGAGCGCCTCGAGCGCCATGATGGCCGCCATCAATTCCATGCGATTGTTGGTCGTGTGGGCCTCGCCGCCCTTGAGCTCGCGCGTGTGACTGTTCCACTGCAGGATAGCGCCCCACCCGCCCGGTCCGGGGTTGCCGGAACAGGCGCCGTCGGTGTGAATAATGACGCGGTCACCGCTCACGTCGCACACGCCTTGATACCGTAGTCGCCCGCGCTCCTGATCGCCTGGTGAAATCGCAGCTTGCGCCAGTACTCCAGCGGATCCTTTGGCCGCACCAGTGCACCGGGTGGGACGTTGAGCCAATCAACCAGGCGGGTGAGCAAAAAGCGCAACGCGGCGCCGCGCGCCAACAGCGGCAGCGCCGCGAGCTCGATGTCGGTCAGAGGCCGGGTCTTCCCATAAGCCTGCAACAATGCGCGCCCCTTGGTTACATTAAATGAATGATCGGGTTCGAAGCACCACGCGTTGAGGCAGATCGCGACATCATAGGCAAGGGCATCGGTGCAGGCGAAGTAGAAGTCGATTAACCCCGACAGCTGACTGCCGAGAAAGAACACGTTGTCTGGAAAGAGGTCGGCATGGATCACGCCGTGCGGGAGGTCGTAGGGCCAACATCTCTCCAAATGATCGAGTTCGGCCGCGATGGCGCGGCCAAGATCGCGCTGCACGCTGTTGGCAAGCTCCCCCGTCGCCTCATAGAGCGGGCGCCAGCCCGCGACTGAGAGCGCGTTCGGGCGCACCATCTTGAAATCGGCACCGGCGAGATGGAGCTGGGCGAGCGCTTCGCCAACCGCCGCACAGTGGGCGGCCGTTGGCCGCCGCACCCACATTCCATCCAGAAAGGTGACGAGCGCCGCAGGCCGGCGGGCGAGCTGGCCCAGGGTTTCGCCCTTGCGGTTCCTGACCGGCTGCGGACACGTGAGCCCGCGCGCGTGCAAATGCTCCATCAGGGCGAGAAAGAACGGCAGATCGTTGGGCGCGACCCGCTTCTCATAGAGAGTGAGGATGAAATAGCCCCGGGTCGTGTGCAGTAGGAAATTCGAGTTTTCGACCCCCTCCGCAATCCCCTTGTAGGCGAGTACGTCGCCGAGGTCGTAGTCGGCGAGAAATGTCTGCAATTCCTCGACCGCCACATCGGTATAGACGGCCACGCGTCACCTAATCATTCGGCGGCCTCGCTGCCGCGCAGCGGGCGCGGCAACGGGAAAAACACTTCCTCCTCGGCACCAGCAATAATCTGAATATCGAGCGCAAAGCGTTGCGCAAAAGCGTCGACGATTTCCTGCACCAGCACCTCGGGCGCGGACGCACCGGCAGTGATCCCGATGCGCTCGACGTGCATGAACTTCGACCAGTCAATATCGGCTGCGCGCTGCATCAGAACCGCATAGCCGCAGCCGTTGCGCATCGCCACTTCCTTGAGCCGCTGCGAATTGGATGAGTTCGGCGATCCGACAACGATCAAGGCATCGACGACAGGCGCGACACGTTTTACCGCCTCCTGCCGATTGGTGGTCGCATAGCAGATATCTTCCTTGTGAGGCCCAACGATCCCTGGAAAGCGTCGCTTGAGCACGGCCACGATCTCGTGAGTATCGTCCACCGACAGGGTGGTCTGTGTCACATAGGCAAGATTGGTCGGATCGTGCGGTACGAAAGCCTCGGCGTCGGCAATCGTTTCGACCAGACGCACCGATCCGGCCGGAAGCTGGCCGATTGTACCGACCACCTCGGGATGGCCGGCATGACCGACGAGGACGATCTCGCGCCCACGCCGGTAGTGCAACTCGGCCTCGCGGTGGACTTTGGTCACCAGCGGACAGGTGGCGTCGATCGAATAAAGGTGACGCCGCAGTGCCTCTTCCGGCACCGATTTGGGTACGCCATGGGCAGAGAATACTACCGGGGCTTTGGTGTCCGGAATCTCCTCGAGGCTCTCGACGAACACCGCCCCCTTCGCGCGTAGGCTATCGACGACATAGCGGTTGTGCACGATCTCGTGTCGCACATAGACCGGGGGACCGTGCAGCGCGAGCGCGCGCTCCACCGTGTCGATCGCCCGCACCACTCCGGCGCAGAAGCCACGCGGCGAGCACAACAGCACCTTGAGCGGCGGTTTTTGTGGTTTCGACATCATATTTCGCGTTCTGGAGCTTAGGCCCGGTTGGGGCGAACGGGCGGCAGGCACATCTGCCCTCCGGCCCGCGTGCATGGGCCGGCTGTCGCCGTGCTGTCAAGCAGACTAGTGGTCGGATTTGAACTTCCTATCACCCTCGTGGCCGTCTGGTGAACCAACTTCAAATCCAAAACCGCACTAGAATCATAAGTTTGCACGTGCTCTTCGATTTCGACCTTGGTATCGAGCAGGACTGCAGGTCTGACGAACTTCGGCATCGGAGCACTTGCCAGGGATTGCGCATCGCCGCCCGAATTGCCTATATAAGCTCCACTTTCCACTCATTTCGGTGATGTGGGCTCCGTCTGCAAGGGCGGGCGGAGCGAAGGAGGACCTATGACGACCCAACCGCTGATGCCGAAGGCGACCGCCGTTTGGCTGGTGGACAACACGGCCCTGTCGTTCGACCAGATCGCCGACTTTTGCCGGCTGCATCCGCTCGAAGTGCGCGCGGTGGCCGACGGCGACGCGGCGCAGGGCATCAAGGGCCTCGACCCAATCCAGACCGGCCAGCTCACTCGTGAGGAGATCGCCAAGGCTGAGGCGGACCCGGACTATCGGCTGCATCTCGCCGCCGCCAAGGTGCGGTTGCCCGAGCCGAAGCGCAAGGCCAAGGGCGGGCGCTACACCCCTGTGTCGCGCCGGCAGGACCGGCCCAACGCAATTCTGTGGCTCGTACGCAACCACGCCGAGCTCAAGGACAGTCAGATCATGCGCTTGGTGGGCACCACAAAGTCGACGATCCAGTCGATCAGAGAGCGCACCCACTGGAACGCCGCCAACCTGCAGCCGCTGGATCCGGTGACGCTCGGGTTGTGTTCGCAGATAGATCTCGATCTCGAAGTCTCCCGCGCCGCCAAGGAGAAACCTTTGCCGGCCGAGCCTGGCGTGACCCTGTTGCCGGCCGAAGTCACCACGGCGAAACCGCCCCCCGAGGAGCCCACGGCACAGAAACCGGCCGGCGAGCTCGACGTGCAGGCAGTGTTCGCCAAGCTCAAGCAGCTCGGCGGCAAAAGCGAAAATAAGGACGGGGACAAGTAGCTCCGCCGTGTCCGTTCCTTCCGTGTAGCGGAACTCTACCGAGACCCAGTCAAGGCCCGGCCAAGCCGCGAATGCGGGTGAGGCCGGTCGTCTGGAAAATCACGCCGCGCCACGTCGGGCTGCCATCTTCGGCGCGTCTCGCGCGCGCCGTAGGACGCTCCTTCAAATCCCGCTTCACACGTCGTGTAGGAATGCCGCGGCAGCACGTTGCGCCATGCGGCACCGAGCGCGACCCGATTGCTCTATCGATTTGGTTCCATCAACAAATCAAAAATATGCCGTTCGGAACCACATTCCGCGGCACGACGTTATTTACCCGAAGATCGATGCGATCGCTGCAATGACGGAAATGTGTCATGCCCATGTTGTTCTGGCTGCCGATGATAATCTTGAGTGCGATGTTCGAGCTGAGCATTCCCGGCACCAACACGCCGGCGCCACGCGCGATCAAGGTCCGAGCGCGAGTCGAGCGCCGCTCGCGCGGATCAGCGTCATGACCGATCGCGCGGTGAGCGAAGCCCGCAAGATCGAGCATCCCGCGGAGACTTACGACAAACCCGTCGACGTTGTGCGCGACGAAAACCTTTCGCTCCCCGAAAAGAAGGAGGCGCTCGACACCTGGGAGCAGGACGCGCGTCAGCTCGTTACCGCGAGCAACGAAGGCATGGCGGGCGACGACGAAGGACCCGCGAGAGACGAGAACCATAAACTCGACGAAGTTGTGGATGCGAAGCGACAGGTCGGCGAAAAGCCGGTGCACAAACCGGCACACTAAAGCACTTTCTGATTGGATTCGTCGTGGCGGGGCAGTGTGCCCGGCTTTTGGAAAACATCTCCTGCAAACAGATAGAGCCGGACGACGATCCGAAGAAAGAAGAAAGTCGTCCCGCTCGAGCGCAAAAGGCGTCTAACCTACTTGCCTGACGATGCGTCAGGGCGCCCACGCGCGGTCCAACCCGCGCTACGACTGATCAGCAAAGTGCGCACCAGCAACGCCAGCGGCCACAGACGCGCACGCGGCCTGGACCACACCAGCGGCCCCAACCGCGACAGGCGGCCGGCTCAATCGGCGTGTAATTCTTGAGCTTCGACGTGATGGCGGGATCGCCAAAGTTTGCGGCCTGGGCCTGCCAGAGCGGCACGCCGACGGCACCGATCGCAACCGTCGCGGTGAGCGTGATCATCAGCTTGCGCATCAGGTACCTCCTGTTGTCGATGAGGCGAAGAGGTGCAATCACTGCCCGGAAATAATGCGCCGGACACGCGCACCCCGCAAGGGAACGAGGTATGAGGACCGGATATGGGCGGGCATTCATTGACAAACGGTGGCTAATCGATTTTCCACGAGACCATCGCCGATATGACTCGGCCGGAGTTAGACTAGTAGGCACAACGCCCGGGCGCGATTGCATCCGCACTGTGCAAAACGGGCCGCGATAGCCGGCCACCACGCCTCGCGCTTAATCCGATATTAAACGCTCTTCGGCTATCAGCATGCGCGAAGGAGAAATCTCCATGACGCGTGCTGATTCCGTGTTCGACGTTTGCCCGATCTCCGACGAACTGCTCGGCCGCATCTACCGCGCTGGACCCGACGGCGCAGCGGAGGCCACCGCTGCACTCACCGACCCTGAGCGCGCAAACATTGCGGCGTTCTGCTACACGCGCGCCCATCTGCATGAGATCGGGCTTGCGATCGCCGCGACCTGCGACCTGCGCACCCTGCTTGACGCCGCCGGCAAGGCCGGCAGCGCGCTGCATGCCCAATCGCGCAAGCGCACGGGCTCGGCCCCAGTAGTGCCGGCCGTGAAGAAGCGCCCGATCAGCCTCGCGACATTTTCGCCGGTGCGCCCATGGACCGTTATCGAGGGCGGCCTCGCGGCCGCTGCCGCGGCGGAGTGAGTCGCGTCGCAGGACGATCCGCACGTCATTACTTTAAGGTGGAGACTTACTTGTAGATCTCCTGCGCCTGATCGAGATAGAACTGCGTCTTGCCGGGTGTCGTGGTGCCGAGCGGGTTCGCCGCAATCAGCGGCGCGATATCGGCGGGAACCTGCGCGTCGCCGGGGGCGGCCGGGCGGAAGCCTTCGCTGGCGATCAACCCCTGCCCGCTGCGATCGAGCATGAAGTTCATGAATAGCCGCGCGGCGTTCGGATGCGGCGCGTTCTTGAGCAGCGCCGGGCCAAGCGCCACGTAGGGCACGCCCTCTTCCGGGACGATCGCGCGCACCGGTAAACCCTTGAGGCGCTGATATTCCGACACGTTGAACGGCAGGTAGACCGTATATTCGCCTCGCGCGACGCGCTGGTTGCTCTGGGCGAAATCGCGGCTGAAGACCGGTTTCTGCGCCGCCATCCGTTCGTGATAACCACGACCGAAGGCCTTGTAGGTGACCTCAAACCAGACCTCGCCGGCGCCGAGCGCGCGCGGATCGTCGCTGAGAATCTTCCCCTGCCATTTCGGATCGGCGAGCTCACGCCAGCCCTTGGGCGCCTCCGCCAGGGTGACCTGATTGGCATTGACCAGAATCGCGAAATAGCCGGCGCTGACGGGGAGAAAGGTGCCATCGGACTTGAGCGGCGGTGCGATTTTCCCGACGTTGGGGAGATCGCCGAGCGGGGCGAACGCGCCTTCGGCAGTCTGCAATGCGATGCTGGTTGCGCCCGAATAGATCATGTCGCCGATGGCGCGGCTGGCGGCCTGCTCAACCCGGATGCGCTCGCGGATTTCGCTGGCGCGGCCGTCGAGCACGTCAACGCTAATCCCTGTCTCCTTGCCGAACAGGTCGCCAAGCATGCGCACGACGCGAAAGCCGGTGCCGTTGTACACGGTCACCTTGCCTTCACGTTGAGCCGCGGACGCGATTTCGGACCAGCGATTTTGGGCGTGTGCGTCCGCGAGCAGCAGACTTGCGGCGACGAGCCCTGACAGCGACAGCACGATGCGTGGACCCATCAACAAAGCGCGTTCAAAACAACCAAGCATCGGTTTTCAGCCTCTGAATGTGCCGCCGCGATTTATCGAACGAAAATCGAGAGGCAGCCGTCCGCAACTATTCTTAATAGTGATTGTTGAGATCAGCGGCCAGATCGTGCCAGCGGATGCGCCTAAAGCCCTTTTTGCCGTGGGCGGGATGCCAGTGAAAACCGCCCTGGCCGATGCGGATCGTGCCCAACAAAACGTCGCGGTCGCGGATCGCGATCTCAAGCGCGGACCCGGCCTTGGCAAGGTCCCAAGCCTTGACAGACATGTCCACGGAATATCGCGCCTTCCGGCTTGACCTGCGTGCCATGCTTGTCACTCCCTTTGTGCAGTCGAGCTCCCTTTATCTCCTGGCGCCTAGCTTGGCTTCCAAGAGTTGGAAAGCAAGCGATTCGGCAAAACAGCACAAGGGGGTCGGCCGTCAGAGTGATCACGGAGCCGGAATCAGGTTTCCGCTCCATCGCCGAACCTCGGGCGGCCGCACCGCGCGCCGCAGGAGTAATCGACCGCCAAGGCAGGGAGCGCCCTACCTCAGCGCCATGTCCGGCACCGGCGCACCCGGCTTCGGCGCAGCCGCCACCACAGGCGCGCCGCGCCGGCCGTAGAGCGCAACGGCGCCGCTCACATCGCCCGGCCGCAGCGTGCGAAAATCTTCGCCGTAGCGAAACGACATCAGCTGCCCGCTCGGGCTTGGATGATCGAGGCCGATCGCATGCCCGACCTCATGGGCAATCGCGTAGCGGATGTCGTAAACGTCCATGTTGCCGTCAAAGCCGATCTTCCAACGCTTATTTGGATTGAGACAGATCAGCGATTTTTCGATGCGCTGCACCGATGCACCACCGTGAGCGCGCTCGTAGTCGACGTTAGTGAAAGCAAAGCCGCGCGGGTTCCCCTGAGCGCCGATCAGGATATCGGCGGAGGTCGGATCCGAAACTTCCACAAAGCCGATGTCGGCTGCGCCCTGCCACATGGCAAACGCGATTGCGACCTCCTGCCGGAAACGGGCACGGTTGATGTGCGAGGCTTCGAGCAGCGCCTCGGGCGGCATCATTACTTCGCAATTGATCGCGCCGGGAACCGCCGTCGCTCCGGTCGCGAAGGCGTAGCGAACCTGCGCCGAGGTCCCAAGCTGCGGCGCGCCCCATTTCACGTGGACGCCGTCGAGCCGCAGCAACAGGAACTGATCCGATGCACGGCCGACAGACACGAACAACGCAAGCGCCAAGACGACGACAGAAACCCTCACCCGGCCTCCGGATAGTCCGTTTGCGAAAATCTCGGGGTCGGCACGCCCCCGCGCGACCGCGCCGTATCAGCCCATTTTCGCCCGCACTGTCAACCGCCTGCTGCAGCGCATCATGCCGCATCCAGGCATCAAACTGCCGACCCGCCGAGCGTCGCAGGAATGGCTCGCGCCGGAACCAACCATCCGTGGTTTCGGTTTTATAACCGAGACGCGCGGGGGTTCGAGGAGGTCGAAAATGAGCAGGACAATTCTTGCGCTCGCCGCCGCGAGCACTCTGACCGTATCGATGGCGCTGGCGCAGGCGCCGGGAAACCCGCCGGCAGGTCCGTCGCCACCCGCCATGTCACAGGATAGCGGCAAATCCGACAAGGCTGCCCCGCCCAGCGGCGCGAACCGCCTCATCGCCGCCCAAATGGCGGACGAGTGGCTGGCGTCGAAATTCAAAGGAACCGACGTGATCGGTCTCGACGGCACCAAGATCGGAAGCGTGGACGATCTCCTCTTCGACCGCAGCGGCACGATCAAGGCAATCGTGGTCGGGGTCGGCGGTTTTCTCGGCATCGGCGCCAAGGACGTCGCGCTCGGCTTCAAGGAATTCCAGGTGGTTTCGGGCAAAGACGGCAATGCGGACCAGCTCAAGCTCGGTATGACCAAGGAGGAGCTCACCGCGGCCGCCGAGTTCAAACCCTACGAACCGCCGCGGCCGACCGTGTCTACCGCTCCCGGCAGTAGCGGCATGACACGGCGATCGCCTATGGCGCCCTCGCAACAGTGACGCGAGGATACTGATCAACTGTGCCAACATCGGCATTGGTTGCGCCAGTCACGGCTGGCGCAACCGACCGGGTTCGCTACCCCACGTCCTCCGGCAACGGCTTCCCGCATGTCTCCGGCAGCAGCGGCGCAACGATTAGTCCCAGAATGTAGATGGTGCTGATAATGGTCGCGGCCGTGCTGTAGCCGCCGAGATGTACGATCAGGGCGCCAGCGAATAGCGGCCCGAGAAATGCGATAAAGCGCGGGGCGTTGAAGATGAAGGCAACGCCGGTGGCACGCGAGCGGGTCGGAAAGAGCTCGGGCAGCCATACCGGCATCCAGGAAAAAAGGCCGAGGGTGAAGAACCCGTTGAGCGTGGCGGCGAGGAGCAGAAGACCGAGACTGCTCGTCGACCAGAACAGCACCGGGGTCACCAGCAAGGCGAGCGCGAAGTAGAGGAACGTGACCGGCCTGCGCCCGATGCGGTCGGCTGCAAAGCCGAGGCACACATATCCCAGCATGGCACCGAAGTTGTAGGTCATGCCGGCGTAGCTCGCCCAGTCGTGCGCGGAGCGTCCGGCCGCGGCCGCGACCGAGCCGACGTAGGGCGGCACCCAGGTGGCGATGCCCCACCAGGCGAGCGTGGTCGCAAGTGACATGAGAAAGAGCAGCATCACGCGCCCGCGCAGCGCCGGCGACGCAAACAAGTCGAGCACGGTGAAGCGGACGAGCGCACGCTCGCCGGCGGAAAGCGCCGCGCCGCTCTGCGCCCGCGCAATCGCGGCGCAGCGGTGCGCATGGGCCTCGCGCCAGATCTTCAATTCGTCGATCGAGGTGCGGATCCACATGGTGAGCAGCGCCGGCAGCACGCCGAGCAGGAACATCAAGCGCCAGCTCTCGGGCCCGAACTCGCCGAGATAAAGCCAGATGAACGCGGCGAGGAAGAAGCCGATGGCGAGCCCGCACTGCATGAGGCCAGCGCCCTTGCCGCGCGCGTCCGTTGGCCACAGCTCAGCCATCATGGAGGAACCGGTCGCCCACTCGGAGCCGATCGCGATGCCGACCAGGAAGCGCAGCAGTGCAAAGCTTTCCCAGCTGAATGCGAACGCGGTGAGCCCGGTCATGATCGAGTAGGCCAGCATGGCATAGATCATCATGCGCTTGCGGCCGATATAGTCGGCGAGCACCCCGCCGATCAGCCCGCCGGTGCCCCAGCCCAGCAGCGTGATCGCTACCACCGTGCCGATGTACTCGGGGATCTGCGCGTATTGCGCGGGCTCGAGCAGACTGCGCATGGCTGGACCGACGGTGAGGAACAGCGCGTAGGTCTCAAACCCGTCGAACAGCCAGCCCAGGTTGGTGGCGGCGAGCGTCTTCCATTGGGTCGCATTGAGCGCTCGGTACCACGGCGCCGGCGCAGCAGCGGCGATGTCGGCCATCTCAAGCTCCCCATTTGGGCGCAACATAGCAGCACCCGGTCGCCAGCGCGTCGTGTGGCGGCCAAGCGCTTGAAGTCGCGACCCACCACTCCTGGCCCGCAAGAGTAGACACCTGACCGACGCGCTGCGTGCGTCGACCTCCGTGAACTTGTGGCACGCCAATGTCGTGCACCTTTTCGACATAATTTGCTGCACGAGCGTACCGCCGCAACGCCAGCGTCCGGTGCTATACTTGTAGAGCCTGAGTGGGGAGGCACAGCCATGAACAAGAGTCTTCTTGCCATTACGCTTGCATTATTGCTGGCGCCGATGAGTGCGAGCGCGCAGGAACGCGTCGGCGACGCGGCGCTGGGTGCGGCGTCCGGGCTGATCCTGGGACCGATCGGTGTCGTCGCCGGCGCAGTCGTCGGCTACACCGCGGGTCCGACGATTGCGAATGCGTGGGGGCTGCGGCGATCGCAGCGAGTGCATCGCGCACACACCAGAAGGCATGCGACGCGCGCGAGCAGCATCGCGTCGCGACAAGCCTCGCCTCTTCCACCGCCCGTGCCGGGGCGCACAGCACAGGCGCAGGCGATGCCGGCGCAAGCCGCGTCGAGCCCGGCCGTTGCCGCGCCGGCCGTCAGTCCCGCCGCACCATCGCTGGCGGCAAGTAGCGCGCCGGTGCCGGTGCAGGGATTTGAATGAGACGAGGCGTCTCACTTCCTCGTCCAGTGCCGGACAGCCGCCTTTCGCCAGCGGGCGGAACGCGTTTTCGCCACGGATAGTCGCGATCGGATTCAGCCGGGTTCTTGACCTGCCGAGGCAAACGTCTCGCACCACGGTGCGGCTGATGGCGTTGCCGGTCTCGTAGGTGCCGTAGATCCATTGCATGGTGTTGTCGGCGCCGCTATGCGGGTGCGCCCTTGACCGAGATCGAGCCGCAGCCTCGTTTTGACCTTGTCGCCGCGACCTCCGCGGACGCCACGTCAGCAAACACCGTTCACGCTCCTGCGAGGCGTCGCTGCGCGAATGTACGTGCTCCCTCATCCGCCATCCGCCGCAGTGCGACCGATGTTTGTTTGCGCCTGGCGTGCGCGACCCCGCAGGCACAAACACGCCAACGTGATGGCGCGTTGTCGCAGGCCCGCTTGCGGAGGAGCCGAATCGTCTTACCTCTAACCCATAACGAGCGCAGGGGCCTACTCCCCCGCCCCCCCAAGGGTCCCTGCAGACTTGAAGGCCGCCGAGCAAGCCCCCTTGCCCGGCGGCCTTTTCTTTGCGGCGTCACCTTTGAACCGCACGATCAATCCCTCCGTGCGGCCCCATGAGGCGCCGGCCATGCAAGGGCATTCGCCAACCTGTCACGTTGGGTCGTCGCGCGGGTTGCCAGCAACCCGTTCTTGAGGCTCGCATTTCGGGCACGGCGTCCCCATATAAGGGGCTCAAAACGAACGAGGTTTGCATTGTCCAACACGTCGAAACTCAACGATCAAGCCGAGGCCCGCTTTAAGAAGGTGCAGCAAGCGCGCGATGGCGAGCAGGCGAGAGCCCAGTACGAGGCCGAGGGTCGCGCATTGCGCGAGCGGACCGAGCGCCTGCGCGCGTTGCGGCTGGCCCGGGACGCCGCACTTGCGGCCGCGGCCGCGGTGCCGGCCAAATCGGGGGCAAGCACTCGGATCAGGCCCGTGTCGAGATCTCGGAAAAGCAGCGTTGGATGAGCGGACCTTAAGCGCGGCGTCCTATCGGGTTGGACGAGACGGGCGAGCGCCGTGAATGTGCTCGCCGCAACGTGCGATCTTGCCCACCCTACCCTGCGCCAATCGCACTTTGAGCCGCGGTTGTGGCCATGCGATCATGGGCCGGGCCCAACCAACGGTGAGAGCGTTATGGCGAACTATCTGCTGGTCAGCTTCAAGACGTGTCCCTGGGTGCAGCGTGCCGCGATCGTGCTGCGCGAGAAAAATATCGACTTCGAGTTCCGCCACATCGAGCCCGACAACCGGCCCGACTGGTTCCTGGCAATCTCACCGCACAAGAAGGTGCCGGTGCTGCGCATCGACGATAGCGTGTCGTTGTTCGAATCGAACGCCATTGCCGAATACCTGGACGAGACGATTGCGCCCCGGCTGCATCCGGCCGATCCGGTTGCACGCGCCGTCAACCGGGCATGGACCGATTATGTGCCAGATTTCGCAGGTGCCGTGACCGCCACCGCATATGCGGACAGCGAGGCGGACTACAACAAAGCGGCGGCCAAGATCCCCGGCGCGTTCGAACGGCTGGAGCAGGCGCTCGAAAAGCAAGGCCGCAGCCCCTACTTCAACGGCACCAGCTATTCGCTGGTCGACGCCGCCTACGCGCCATTCCTGCAACGCTATTACTTCCTCGATCGGGTGAAGCCACTGGGCGTGATCGAGAGGTTTCCGCGGCTAAAGGCCTGGAGCGACGCGCTGCTGGCGCGGCCATCCACCCATTCGTTCGCGCCTGCCGAGTTCGAGGCGATGTATCGGGCCAACTTGCGGCGCCGCAACAAGTGGGTGTCGCAGTTCGTGGCGCCTACGCAGGTCGCGGCGGAATAGCGGAGCGGCAGGGACACAGTGAACAGCTGCTTCGTATCTGTCATCCGTCCTCTGTCATCTGCTTGGCCTTCGGCAATTGCCCAATCTCAATCTTGGCGGCCGCGATCACCGCCTGGGTACGGCTTTCGACGCCGAGTTTCTGCAGGATGGCGGAGACGTGCGCCTTCACGGTCGCCTCCGACACGCCGAGCTCGTAGGCGATCTGTTTGTTGAGCAAACCTTCCGACAGCATCATCAGCACCCGCACCTGCTGCGGGGTAAGGGTGACGAGCCGCGCCAACACGGCCGCGGTCTCGGCGTCGGCGGAGGCGGACGGATCAACGTCAGGCGGCGTCCAGATGCCGCCATTGAGCACCGACGCGATCGCGCCGCGCATGGCCTCGACAGCCAGCGTCTTCGGGATGAAACCGGAGGCGCCGAAATCCATGCACCGACGTATCACCGAAGGGTCGTCGCTCGCCGAAACGATCACCACCGGCACGCCGGGATATTGCGCGCGCAGATACATCAGTCCGGAAAAGCCGCGCACCCCTGGCATGGCGAGGTCGAGCAGCACGAGGTCGACATCGCTCAGGCGGTCGAGGATTGCCGAGACCTCGTCGAACGAGCCGGCCTCGGCGATCTCGGCGCCCGCATAGGGGCCGGACAGGGCCGAGCGCATCGCGCCGCGAAACAGTGGATGGTCGTCGGCAATGACAAAGCGATAGCGGTCGGTCACGTGTTTCCTGCCCCGGGGCGCAGGGGTCCCGGCCGGCCGGTGGCCCATGCGCATTTCGTAATCGGTGTCATTGTCCGACTGACCGTGCGGTAGCGCAAGGCGCGCCAAGCGCGCAGAACTTCCCGTGTGCGCAGGCACCGCGCTCGGGACAGGGTTGTCCAGTGCGGTTTTGCCACAGGTCAGAGACTTTCGCGCGCGCACCGGTCCGCCGGACCATCGGTGGCACATGCCCTGCATTGCGGCAGCGGGCGGGGCCGCTTTGAGGCCTCGCGCCGCCGCCGGCTGCGGCCGTACTCGATCCGGCGCTCGAACAGGAGGATTTTGTCATGGCAACGCAGGGACGCGGCGCAAAGGCGATCGCGATCGCACTCGATTCCGATCGCCGTGTACGGATCGAGGACCTCAGATCCGGAATCCTGCTAATGCTCGGCGCATGGAGTGCCTATTTTGTGGTCGTCGAACTTTTCATTCGCACTCTCGACCGGATCATTGTTCCGGTTCTCAACGTCCCAATGAGCACGCTTGTGGCGGCGCAGGGCTGCGCTCTGCTCTTTCTGGCGACCCTCTACCTCGTGACTCGGCACGGACGCGGAATGGTATGACTCGCGCGCCGCGCTCCGGAGGTCGCCATGGCCGTGCTCGTCACTGCCTTTCACACGTTGCTGCCTTAAGACTTGGATCGCCGCCGGGATTCCGACCGGCCCAGCTATGATATTCGGGTCGTCCGGGGGTTATGACTTGTTGGCATAATCGCGCTGTATGTTCGCGATCATGTCTAGCATGCGCCGCCACAGCTTCTCCATGAACCCGATCACGCGGTTGACCTCAGCGTCGCTTGGCAGGGCTTTGTCGATACCCACATCCGCAGGTGGGCGCGGTGGCAGGCCGGGCAGCGCCTGACCTCGATCGAGCAGTGCGGTTTTGAGCGCTGCATTGTCCTTCGCGAGACGCGCGATCTCGCCCTCGAGCGCCGAACGCTCGTCGGGAACCGTGCGGCAGGCCCAGCCGCCTTCCGGACGCGTGCACAGCGAGACTGCGCCGGTGCGGCCGTCGAGCCTCAGGAAACCGTCTTCGACCTTGTGGAACGTGAAACGTTTGTCATCCGGGTCGGCCGACTGGGCAAACGCCGGTACAGCGCAGATCGTGACGGCGAGGGCGATGAGCAAGGAGCGCATGGTGTCACCTCTCGGGTATGGTGGGCTGGCTGTACTGACGACGCGTGCTGCGTTTTCGTCGAACCACGTCGAATCCAAAAACCACCCTGGAATCATCAATTTGCCTGTACCTCAAATTCCGGCTCGTTGGTTTGCGACTTTCGGAATCGGCACACGCGTCCCGGTCCGCATGGTAGCCCCGATGGAGCGTCAGCGAAATGCGAGGGCCGCCCGATCTGGTCGCGCATCGCGGTCTAGTTTCCGCCATGCAAGCGCTTCGAGAGGGCTACGTTGGTCCCAGGCCATCCGATCCTCCCCGAATCCTTCGATCGGAAAGGAATCACCCTCGGAATTTCGCAGCACTTATCATTGGGCTAGGGTCACGAAACCACTGATTTCACGCACATTTTGCCACATCTCGCAAATGCGGCAGATTGTTGACTCGCGAAAACCCACTCAGTATGGTCCGCGCGGCTTTGAGGGGACTTGACGGGGGTTCTTCTCCACGAGCGTGGCATGGATGACGATGCACGCGAAGAAGGCGAAGACCGGTCCGACGAGGCTGCGCTGGCTGCGAGGCTCGCGCGTCTTGGCAAGCGGCTCGGTGACGAGCGCGCGGCAAGACCTCCCCAACAGGACGTAAAGCGCGCCGACTCGTCGGGGCTCGCGCAGGGATTGCGGCTCTCGAGCGATCTGGTTGCGGGCGTGGTGGTGGGGGCGGTGCTCGGCTGGTCGCTCGACTATTTCGTCGGAACCAAGCCGTTCGGGTTCATCGTGCTGTTGCTGCTCGGCTTCGTTGCCGGGCTGGTCAACATGATGCGCTCCCTCGGGATGATGGCGAAAGGCGATTGGCGCCTGCGTAAATAGTCCGGGGCCGGGCGGCGGATCGAAGGAAGGCTGAAGAACAGACCGATGGCGATCAATCCGATCCATCAATTCCAGATCCACGAATTGTTTCCGCTCGGCAAGATCGGGAGCACCGAGATCCATCTCACCAACTCGGCGATTTACATGGCGATCTCGGTCGGATTGACCATTCTTCTGCTGCTCGGCACGACCGGCAGCCGCCGGCTGGTACCAACCCGCATGCAGTCGATCGCGGAGCTGACCTACGAACTGATGGCCAACACGCTGCGAAACACGGCGGGCGAAGAGGGAATGAAGTTCTTTCCGCTCGTGTTCTCGCTTTTCATGTTTATCCTGTTCGCGAACTTGATCGGACTCGTACCCTACGCCTTCACCGTCACGAGCCACCTCATCATCACCGCGGCGCTTGCGCTGCTGGTGTTCTTCACGGTGATCATCTACGGCTTCTGGAGGCACGGCTTGCATTTTCTCAAGCTGTTCCTACCGTCCGGCGTCCCGATGTTGATGACTCCGCTCATCGTCGTCATCGAGCTGCTGTCGTTCCTCTCACGCCCGATCTCGCATAGCGTGCGGCTCTTCGCCAACATGCTGGCCGGCCACATTACGCTCAAGCTTGTCGCCGGCTTCATCGCGATGCTGGGCGGTGTCGGGATCGTGGGCTGGCTCGCCGCCCTTGCGCCCCTGGCGTTGACGGTCGCGCTCACCGCGCTCGAGTTTCTGGTGGCCGGGCTGCAAGCCTTCGTCTTCGCCATTCTCACCTGCATCTATCTCAACGACGCCATCCACCCCGGGCATTAAGCGCGCGCGCTTGTCCCCTTCACGCGTATCAGCCCCTGAAAGGAGTTTTCACATGGATCCAATAGCGGCCAAGTACCTCGGTGCCGGTTTGGCTTGTATCGGCATGGGTGGCGCGGCCATCGGCGTTGCAACCATCTTCGGTCAATTCCTGACGGGCGCATTGCGCAATCCGTCTGCCGCCAGCGGTCAGAACACCAACCTGTTTCTCGGCTTTGCGCTCGCCGAAGCGTTCGGCATTTTCTCGCTGCTGATCGCGCTGCTGCTGCTGTTCGTCCTGTAGCCACGGCCGCCGAGCAATGGCCGAGACGTTGAACGCGCATACGGAAGTTCCCTCGGGCGGACACGGGGGCTTTCCCCCGTTCCAGCGGGAAACGTTCGTCACTCAGCTGTTCTGGCTCGCCCTCGCGTTCGTGCTTCTCTATGCGGTGATGGCGAAAATCGCGCTGCCTCGCGTTGCCAGCATCATGGCGGCGCGGCGCGAGCATATCGAGCGCGATCTCAGCGCCGCCGGGCAGCTCAAGGCCGACGCCGAAGCCGCCATGGCAGCCTACGAAAAGGCCCTGGCGGAGGCGCGCGCGCGCGCCCAGGCCCTCGCGGGTGAGACGCGCGCGAAGCTCAATGCCGAGGCCGAGGAGGCGCGCAAGGCATTGGAAGCAACGCTCAACGCCAAACTCGCCGAGGCTGAGAAGGCCATCGCCGACACAAAAAATCGGGCCATGGGCAGCGTCCGCGGTATCGCGGCCGAGGCCGCCCACGCGATCGTAGCCAAACTGACCGGCGTCGCGCCTGCCGAGCACGCGCTCGCCGAGGCGGTCGACGCTGTGCTCAAGCGCTGATCGCGGTCGAGGAGACCCGCGATGCTCGAACAGCTCTACGAAGCCGAATTCTGGGTGGCGATCGCGTTCGTCATTTTCGTCATTATTCTGGTCCGGCTGGGCGTGCATCGCACCGTAGCGCAGGCGCTCGACGACCGCGCTAAGCGAATCGCAACCGAGCTCGACGAGGCGCGCCGCCTGCGCGAGGAGGCACAGGCGATCCTCACCGCCTCCGAGAAGAAGCGCCGGGAGGCCGAGCAAGAGGCGCAAGGCATTATCGAGGGCGCGCGGTCGGAGGCCGAACGGGTCGCCCAAGAGGCGAAGGCCAAGGCCGAGGATTTCGTCGTCCGTCGCACCCGGATGGCGGAGCAAAAGATCGCCCAGGCTGAGAGCCAGGCGGTCGCCGAAGTGCGCGCCGCCGCCGCCGATGCTGCGGTTGCAGCCTCGGAGCGCATTCTCGGCAAGACCGTGCAAGGCAAGGTCGCCGACGACCTCATCAGCCAGGGCATCCAAGACGTGAAGACGAAGCTGAATTAGCGCGCTGGCGCACGGCGGCGCGAGTTAGCGAGTTCTATCCCGGCGGCTTCTTGGGCGGCTTCGCCTTCGGCGATGGCTTCTTGGGCTGTTCCGGCGGCAGCCCATTGGGATCGAAGCCGATATAGACGATGTAGTTCTCGAGCTCCGACGCCTTGGGAATCGGCACCGTCATGTCCTCTTCCACATGGCGGAACGGGACGTTGGCCTGCTGGCCCGGAATATCGACGGGCAGAATGTAGAGTTTCGACCAGATCATTCGGCTGCGGCCGAGCTCTTCGTAGACCAGCGCGTAGCGCAGCGGAATCTTAAGCTCGCCCGGCCCGCCGGCAGGCCCTAGAATGATGCGCCCTTGCACCCCGACTTTGATGGTCACGTCCTTGCCCTTGACGATACATTCGCGCGCCGCGCGAACGAACGAGGCTTGATAGCGCAGCGAAAGCGCCTGTGATTCGCCTTGCCCTTGCACCATCAGGGTGGAAGCGCCCTCGCGAATATCGACGCCCGGGCAGTCGAACTCGTCGTCCGGTTGGTTTGCGCCGGCGGTGGTCCGGCCGGCGGGTAGTGCGGGAGCCTGTTCCTCCGACCCGCTGCCTGGCATCAGGCGTTTGAAGAAATCGCCCACGCGGTCGGTCAGTGAGGGGTCGGCCCGGCGCACCACTGGTCGCGGCTGCGACTGGGCAGCCGGCGCTTGGCCGGGCTGGGCCTGGCCCGCGGGGGCCTGCCCCTGTTGCGCCTGGCCTTGTGGCGCTTGTCCTTGCGGGGGTTGGCCTACTTGTGCGGCGGGTGCCTGTTGGGCTGCGGGCGGCCTGCGCATGCGACCTCCGCCCGGTACCAGGCCCTTAAAGAAATCTCCGACCCGGTCTGTCAGTGAAGGGTCGGTCCTACGCACGGCCGGCTGCGACTGGGCGGTTGGCGCCTGGCCGACAGGGCCCTGTCCCTGGCCCTGTGATGCTTGTCCTTGCGGGGGCTGGCTTTGCGGCGTTTGCGCGGTCGGCGCTTGTCCTGCGGGCGGCTGGACCCCAGGCGGCGGGGTAGCGGGAGGCTGCTGCGGTTGGGCCTGATCGCCACCTCCACCCGGTACCAAGCGCTTGAAGAAATCACCGACGCGGTCGCCAATCGAAGGTTCCTGCGCTGGCGCCGGCTCAATCCAGAGCCCGCCGCAAAGGGCCAACATCAGGGCGAGCGTTTCCACCCCTCCCCGAGTGGCACGCTGGCCGTCCGACCGATCGCGCATCAAGATCCCCCGCTTCCACTACCCCCTCAACGCCCAATCTATCGATCAAACCATGGTGTCAATTCGACGGCGCCGGGTCGTCCCGCAGGCGGGCAAACAGCAGGTGGTCCTGCCACATGCCATTGATGCAAAGGTATTCCCGCGCCAACCCCTCGCGCACAAACGCGCATTTCTGCAGGAGTCTGAGTCGAAGCGGTGTTGGTCGGGATACAGGCGGCCTCGAGCCGATGCAGCGCCAGCGCCCCGAATGCAAACGGCGCCACGGCGCGCACTGCCGCCGTCATATGCCCGCGCCGGACGAACGGCTCGCCCATCCAATAGCCAAGGCTTCCGGCTTGAGCGACGCCACGCCTGATATTGGCGATCGTTAGTCCGCCGACCAGCACGTCGTCCAGCTTGCGAAACACGAAGAACGAGTAGGAGAGATCGTTGGTCTGGTCTTCGACATAGCGCTTGATGCGCCGGCGGAACGCGCCGCGGGTGAGGTCATCGACCGGCCAGATCGGCTCCCAAGGGGTCAGAAAATCCCGGCTTCTTTCGCGCAGACTGGCCCACTCAGCATAGTCGCTAACGTCGGGCACGCGAAGGATGACGCCGTCGCCTTCGATCGCGGGCGGCTGGTCGGATGCAACGGAACGGAAGAACGCCATGCTGCCGGAAGCTCCAGCGGCCTCATGCGGCCCGGCGAGCTAGACTTTCCGCGATTGCGGCAGCGCTTTCAAGTCCGGTGCCGGGCCCAAGCACGGCGACCGCCGGACGGCTTCGGCGCACCAGCGCGCGGCCGGCCTCGCGCACGCTTTCGACCGTAACGGCCTCGATCTTGCCGATGATCTCGTCGCGCGGCATCGGCCGGTCATAGATGATCATCTGGCGTGCGAGCTGCTCGGCACGGGTGGCCGAGCTTTCGAGCGCCATCAACAGCCCGGCCTTCATCTGGGTCTTGGCGCGGGCAACCTCGACCTCGGTGATGGTCTCGGCCGCGATCACAATCTCGCCGACCGCGACCCGCATCAGCTCTTCGACGTTGGCGGGATCGGTGCCGGCATAGAGAGCGAACAGCCCCGTGTCCTGATAGGGCGAATGGAACGCGTAGATCGAGTAGCACAACCCGCGGATTTCGCGCACTTCCTGGAACAGGCGTGAGGACATTCCGCCGCCGAGCGCGATGGCGAAGACCTGTAGACTGTGGATTGCGGGATCGGTCTGCGGCACGCCTTCAAGTCCGAGGGTCACGTGCACCTGCTCCAGGTCGCTCTTCTCGATACGGGTGCCGCCAGCAAAGCGTGCCGGCTCCGGCCGCGGCGCCGCCGCGCCGGCAAAGGCCTCGAACTTACGGTTGACCTCGTCCACCACTGTCGCGTGATCAAGCGCGCCGGCGGCGGAGACCACCATGTTGGGGGCGCGATAGTGGGTCACGAGATGAGCGCGCAGGCGCTTGCGGTCAAAGTACTTCACCGTCGCACGGGTGCCCATGATCGAACGCCCGATCGCCTGGTCGGGAAACGCAGTCGCTTGCAGCAATTCGTAGATGAGGTCGTCCGGCGTATCGTCGGTGGCGCCGATCTCCTGAATGATGACGTTTTTCTCGCGAGTCAGCTCATCTGGATCGAATGTCGGCTCGGACAGAATATCTGAAAGAACATCAAGCGCGAGCGGCACAT
This sequence comes from uncultured Alphaproteobacteria bacterium, assembly GCA_963833605.1. Lineage (GTDB taxonomy): Bacteria > Pseudomonadota > Alphaproteobacteria > Rhizobiales > Xanthobacteraceae > JAFAXD01. The sequence goes on along the minus strand of CAWHYZ010000024.1, from coordinate 52,885 downwards.
CAGCGCCCAACACGCGGGCATAGTAGGCGGTGGTCTCGATGCCCGTCGCGGCATTGAGGTCGCCGCCGACGGCCTCGATCTCTTCGGCGATCTGGCGCGCGCTGCGGCGGGTGGTGCCCTTGAACGCCATATGCTCAAGGAAATGCGAGATGCCGTGCTCTTCCCGCGCTTCGTGCCGGCTGCCGGACGCGATCCAGACGCCGAGCGAAGTCGTCTCCAAGTGAGGCATCTTGTCCGTCACCACGGTGAGGCCAGAGGGGAGACGGGAGACCTCAACACTCATGCGGCTGCTCCTTCGCGCGCGACGCGGCTGACACTCGAAATGAAATGCTCGACCGCCGCTTGGTCGGCGGCCATGACGGTTTGGCGTTCGGATTTATGGGGTAGGTCGGCGAGCCAGTCGGGGAGCGGCGGTCGCACCCCGCAGGCAGCTTCGACCGCGGCGGGAAACTTAGCTGGGTGCGCGGTTGAAAGCACGATCATGGGCACCGTGCCGTCACGGCGTTCTTTCTCGGCCACGGCGAGCGCGACCGCGGTGTGTGGATCGATCAGGTCACCGGCCTCGCGCCGTATCATGCGGATGGTCGCCGCCGTTTCCTGCTCGTCGGCGCTGTCGGCGCTGAACAGCGCGCGCAGTTCAGCGAGCGCGCGCGCCGGAATGACGAAACGTCGGGATTGTGCGAGCGCGCCCATCATGGCCCGCACCGCGCGCGGGTCGCGGCCGGTGGCTTCGAACAGCGCCCTTTCGAAATTCGAAGCCACCTGGATGTCCATGGAGGGCGAGGCGGTCGCCGTCACCGAATGCACCTCGTAGGCACCGCTCTTGAGCGCACGCGCCAGGATGTCGTTGACGTTGGTGGCGATCACCAGGCGGTCGATCGGCAGTCCCATGCGGGCTGCCACGTAGCCAGCAAAGATATCGCCGAAGTTTCCGGTCGGCACCGTAAAGGCAACGTTGCGCTTCGGCGCGCCAAGCGCCACCGCCGCCGTGACGTAATAGACGACCTGCGCGACGATGCGAGCGAAGTTGATCGAGTTGACGCCTGACAGCCGCACCTGATCGCAAAAGGCATGGTGATTGAAGAGGCCCTTCACGATCGCCTGACAGTCGTCGAAGGTCCCTTCGATCGCGAGCGCGTGAACATTGTCCTCGCGCGCCGTCGTGATCATGCGCCGCTGCACTTCGGAGATGCGGCCGTTGGGGAACAGAACAACGAGGTCGATCTGGGATCGCCCACGAAACGCCTCGACCGCGGCACCGCCAGTGTCACCCGAGGTCGCCACCGCGATGGTGATGCGCTCCCGGCGCTTAGCGAGCACATGGTCCATGACCCGGCTGAGCAGCTGCATCGCCAGGTCCTTGAAGGCGAGCGTGGGGCCGTGAAAAAGCTCAAGCACGAATGTGCCGGGTCCGAGCTGGCGCAGCGGCGCCACCGCTGGGTGGCGAAACGTGCCGTAGGCTTCGCGCGCCATGCGGGCGAGATCTGATGGCGCGATCGCGTCGCCGACAAACGGCCGGATCACATCGACGGCGACCTCCGCATAGGGCTGGCCGGCAAACCCAGCGATGGTTTCGGCGTCGAGCTGGGGCCAGGCTTCCGGTACGTAAAGTCCACCGTCGCGGGCGAGACCCGCGAGCGTCACCTCGACGAAGTTGAGCGCCGGGGCCTCGCCCCGGGTCGAGACGTAACGCACGGTTCCTAAATCCTTGTCACCAAAGTGGAAACAGCCAAGGCCGAAGGGCGGTCCGATCCCGCGGCCGGCCCTGACGCTTACGCTAAGCCATTGATTGGAATGGCATTTCTTCGCGGCAGCTGGGATCGAACCGCCACCCTGTCAGACTATGCTGAAAGCGTCGCTTCGCACAAGGAAAGGGTGACGCAATGGCGCAGGGGAGCGATGACTTGAATGCGATGAGATCCATTTTAGGAATATTTGCTGGGTGCGGTCATAGGCGCCATCGCGCGCAGACGAGCGGCATCTATGAAGACAAGCGCATCATTGTCAGCGGGCCCGAGGTACGGATGGTGCTGGCCCTCCCGCACCCCCACGTCGGCGGGCGATTAGCCAAGCAGAAAACATTCCTACCAGCACGGCTGCCAAGCCGTACCAAGTCATGGCGTATTGCAAGTGGTCGTTGCGCAGGTTGACCTTCAACGCCGCTGGGCGCGGCAAACCCCCTGGCGTCACCGGGCTCTCCTGATCAACATAGAATGGGGCGACGACGCCCCAGCCTTTGGCGGCCGCCATGGCACGCTGGTCGCGCACAAACCACGTGTCGGACGAGGTGTCGGTATCGGACAGACCCCAGGGGCGCGCTTCCGGCCAGCGTAGATAGCCGACGACGTTAACGATGCCGCCGCGCCACGGAATGGTTTGGTCGATCGGTACGTAGCCTCGGTTGACGATGATGGTGCGGCCGTCATCAAGACGGGCAGGCTGGAACGCGAAGTATCCGGGCTCCTTGATGTCGTTGCGCAACGCCGAGCCGGCCACGTAGACAAAGACCCCGCGCCCTTCCAGAAACTGCGCGTGAAACGTCACCCGGCGAAATTCCGCGTTGTCGGGATTGAGCAGTGGCCATTCGGACGCCTCCGGCAATGCGACCGGCGAGGCGACCAAGCGCTTGTCCATGGCGGCGATCAGCTTTTCTTTCCAGGCCTTGCGTTCGAGTTGCCACGTGCCGAGCCCGATCAACACCGCGAACGCCGCGATTGCCACCAGGCTTGGCACCAGAAGCCCATACCGCAAGCCGGCGTTGGTCACGAGCCACGCCTGTCGAGCCGGCCTTCGGCGGCTTTGTGATGAAATTGCAGCGCGATCAGCAGTCCCTTGAGTGGACGCAGCGGCCCGATCGTCGCGATTAGAACCAACGGAAGCCACAGCAGCGCGTGCACCCAGAGCGGCGGAGCGTAATGCATCTCGACCAAGAGGGCCGCGCCGCACACCACAAAACCGGCGATCATAATCACGAAAACGGCCGGCCCGTCGCCAGCGTCGGCGAATCCGAAGTCGAGCCCACACGCCTCGCAGCGCTGGCGCAACGTAAGAAATCCGTCGAACAGGTGGCCCTTCCCGCAGTTCGGACAGCGGCCAAGTAGGCCCGACGCAAAGGGCGATGGTTTTAAAATCTCAGGCATTCGGTCTGTTCGTAGCGCGCATTGGCCCCAGCGTCCTGCGCGACTTGTCGCACGGTTCTGGCGCTCAGGTGAGGGGCTTCAGCGAACCCAGCATGGTGGGGAGATATTCCGAGACCGTCGGGTGGATATGCATCGCCCGCTGTAGCGTGGTGTAAGGCGCTCTTGCGTACATGAGGTCAAGCACGCTGTGGATCACCTCGTCGGCATTGAGGCCGAGCAGTGATGCGCCAAGGATCTGCTTCGTCGCCTGGTCGACCACGATGCGCATGAAGCCCTGGGTCTCGCCGCGCTCGAATGCGCGACCGACCCGCTCCATCGGCCAGTTTGCCACAAGCGCCGGCTTTCTGGTCTTGCGCACATCGGCTTCCGAAAGGCCAGCGCGGCCGAGCGGCGGATCAATGTAGAGGGCGTAGGCCACGATGCGGTCGCTGAGCCGGCGCTGGTCATGATCGAGAAGATTGGCTGCGACTATCTCGTAGTCGTTATAGGACGTGTGGGTAAAGGCGCCCTGGCCGTTGCAGTCACCCAGCGCCCAAACGCCCGGCACGCCGGTGGCAAGTTGATCGTCGACCTTGATGAAGCCACGGGCATCGACCGCAATACCAGCTTGGTCGAGGCCGAGATCGTCGGTATTGGGGCGGCGCCCGATCGCGACCAGGAGATGCGAACCCTCGATCTCCGAGCGCCCCTGCGGCGTCTCGATCGACACCGAGATGCCGTTGCCCTTGCGGGCGACGGCCAACGCCTTGGCTCCGACGCGCACCGAGATGCCTTCTCGTTCCAAAATTTTCGCGATCTCGGCCGAGATGTCCTCATCCTCGCGCGCCACCAGGCGCGGCAGCGCTTCGATCACCGTGACGGCGCTACCGAAACGCCGGTACATCTGCGCGAACTCGAGGCCCACATAGCTGCCGCCGAGGATCACCAGGTGGGCGGGAAGAAAATCGACCGTCATCATCGAGACATTTGTCAGGTAAGGTATCTGATCGAGCCCGGGAATCGGCGGCACGCTTGGGCGCCCGCCGACGTTGATGAAGATGCGCTCGGCGGCGAGCATTTCGCCGTTGACCCATACCTGTTTCGCCGCGGTGAAGCGGGCAGAACCCCAGAAGATCGTGCAGCGTTCCATGCCGCGCAGCCAGTTCTCGACCCCGCTACGCGAGCGTCCCGAGACCATGTCCTTGCGCGCCTTCACCGCCTTCATGTCGACCTCGACCGGGCCCGCGATCCGAACTCCATAATCGCTGGCGCGGCGCGCGACATGGGCCGTCTGCGCGCTCGCCACGAGGGTCTTGGTCGGAATACATCCGTCGTTGACGCAGGTTCCGCCAAAATGCTCGCGTTCGATGAAGGCGACGCTCATGCCAGCCGCAGTGAGCCGCGCGGTCAAGGACGGACCGGCTTGGCCGCTTCCGATCACAATCGCATCGAAGTGACGCATAACGACCAGTCATCAGTATCAGTACAGGGTCATTAATCAGACCACAAACGTCGGCTTTATGGTGGAGCCTCTGATTATTGATCACTGACTGCTGCATGCTGTCAGTGGTGAGCACCCGGGATCAGGGGACCGGCGCCCCACACATAGATGCACGCAAATAGAAACAACCAAACGACGTCGACGAAATGCCAGTACCAGGCGGCAAACTCGAGGCCAAGGTGCTGTGTCGGATTGAATTGTCCCGCCAAGGCCCGGCCAAGACAGACGATCAGGAAGATCGAACCAATGATCACGTGCGCACCGTGAAAGCCGGTGGCCATGAAGAACGTCGCACCGTAGATGTTGCCGCCGTAGCTGAAAGCGGCATGATTGTACTCAAAAGCTTGCACGGCGGTGAACGACAGGCCGAGAATGATCGTGCAGATAAGACCCCACTTGAGACCTTCGCGGTCATTCTCCAGCAGCGCATGGTGGGCCCAGGTCACGGTCGTGCCCGAGGTCAACAGGATCAACGTATTGAACAGCGGCAGATGCCAAGGGTCGAATGTTTGAATCCCCTTGGGGGGCCACACCTCACCGATGAATTCGCCGCGCACCACTTGCACGACTTCATTGGGAAACAGTGCGGTGTTGAAATAGGCCCAGAACCAGGCAACGAAGAACATCACCTCGGAGGCAATGAACAGGATCATGCCGTAGCGGTGCGAGATCTGCACCACACGGGTGTGGAAGTGCCGGTATTCGGCTTCGATGATGACCTCGCGCCACCATCCGACCATGGTGTAGAGGACGCCAATCGCGCCGGCGCCGAATACCAGCGGAGCTGCCGCGAAGATGTGATGCATCCAGGAAATCAGCCCCACCGCGAGCACCAGCGCCGAGACTGATCCGACGATCGGCCACGGACTCGGATCGACCAGGTGGTAGTCGTGCTGCTTCGCCTGCGCGTCGGCCATGACCGTCTCCATTCTCAACTCGTCATCGGCAGGGTTCGCGTTTCACAAAAACGACGAACCGCGCCGGATCGATTCAGCTGCGCCCGGGCGCGGCGCCGTCGGCAACGCCGCGTTGCGGCTCGCGCACCGGGTAGAAAGTGTAGGACAGAGTGATGGTGTTGAGGTCGTCCTGCTCGGCATCCTTGGCAAGCGCCGGGTCGACATAGAAAACAACCGTCATATCCTGCCGCTCGCCGGCCTTGAGCCTCTGTTCGGTGAAGCAGAAGCAGTTGATCTTCTGGAAGTAAGCGCCGATCGTGAGCGGCGCGACATTGTAGCCGGCGGCGCCTACGGTTTCGCGCGCGGATAAGTTGGTGACGTGATAGATCATCGTCGCGACCTCGCCGAGCCTGAGGTCGACTGCCCGCACTTCCGGCTCGAAGCGCCACGGCAAACCGGATGCAACGTTCGCATCGAAGCGCACAGTGATCCTGCGGCCGAGCTGCTGCGTGGGCGCTGCGCTTGCAACCTGGGTCGTACCGGCGAACCCGGTCGTGCGACAAAACCAGTTGTAGAGAGGCACCGCCGCATAGGAGAGCGCCACCATCACGCCGACCACACCCCCGCAGATGCCGGCGACGATAAGGTTGCGATCGTGGCGTTTCATAGCGGCCGCCTCAGGACGCCGGGACCGAGCTTGACAACGGTGATGACGTAGAAGAACAGCACAAGCGCGCCCAGCACGAGCGCAATCGCGATCGAGCGCGCGCGCCGGCGGCGTTTCTGCTCTTCGGTGAGCACGATGCCGCCCTCGCCGCGCTGATCGTCATCGCGCTTGTTATCCATGTCATCTCGCGGAACTCATCCTGCTGCCCCTGCGCCCGCCGCCCAAAGGCCGAACAGGGCATGGTCGACCAGCAATACAGCAAACAGCACGAAGAGATAGAGAATCGAGTAGCCGAACAGCGCTTTAGCCTCGCGGCCGCCATCACGCACGCGCCAAGCAAGCGCGACCATGATCGCACCTGCGAACACCGCAGTTGCGCCATAGAGCAGTCCGGCCGATCCGATCAGCCATGGCGCGGCAGCGGCCGGGACGAGTGCTATCGCGTAGAGGCGGATCTGTCGCACGGTCTCTTGCGTCCCCGCCACCACCGGCAGCATCGGCACGCCCGCGCGCTCGTAGTCGCCGGCACGACACAGCGCAAGTGCCCAGAAGTGGGGCGGAGTCCACAGGAAGATGACGAGGAACAGAAACATCGCTTCCAGGCCGACCCCGCCGGTTGCTGCCGCCCACCCGATCATCGGCGGAAACGCGCCGGCGGCACCCCCGATCACGATGTTCTGCGCCGTGCTGCGCTTGAGCCAGATCGTGTAGATCACCGCATAGAAGAAGATCGTGAAAGCGAGAAGGCCGGCCGCAAGCCAGTTAGCGACGAGCCCGAGCACGACGACCGAGCCGACCGCGAGTGTGACCCCGAACCCGAGCGCCTCGCCACGACTGACGCGCCCCGCTGGAATTGGCCGCCGCGCGGTCCGTGCCATGATCGCGTCGATATCGGCGTCGTACCACATGTTCAGCGCGCCGGCGGCGCCGGCGCCAACCGCAATGCATAGGAGCGCGCCAAAACCAAGCACCGGATGCAGGTGACCGGGAGCTACCAGCAGCCCGACCAGCGCCGTGAACACAACGAGCGACATCACACGCGGCTTCATCAGCGCTACGAAATCGTCGACCCCGGCGAGGCTCGGCTCAATACCCCTCCCGTCCGCAGCAACGTGCGGCGAGGGTCCAGCGCCTTGGCTCAGCAACGACATTGGTCAACCCGTCTTTCACATGGCCGCGGCGCGCGAACAAGGCTGGCGCCTTCGCGACACACGGCGTTGTCGTATCACCGGATTTGCGGCAACACCTCGTACTGGTGGAACGGCGGCGGTGATGGCAGCGTCCATTCCAAGGTGGTGGCGCCCGCACCCCACGGATTGTTGGCCGCGTGCCGCTTTTTGACGAAAGCCTCGGCCAAGCCAAACAGGAAGATCAGCACTCCGACACCCGAAATGTACGAGCCCCATGACGACACATCGTTCCAGCCAGAAAACGCATCCGGATAGTCGACGTAGCGGCGCGGCATTCCAGCAAGTCCGAGAAAATGCTGCGGGAAGAAGATCAGGTTGACGCCGATGAATGTCACCCAGAAGTGCGCCTTGCCGATCGTCTCATTGTACATGTAGCCGGTGATCTTCGGGAACCAGTAATACCAGCCGGCGAAGATTGAGAAGATCGCGCCGAGTGACAGCACATAATGAAAGTGGGCGACTACGTAGTAGGTGTCCTGCAGCACCCGGTCGACGCCGGCATTGGCCAGCACGACGCCAGTGACACCACCGATGGTGAACAGGAATATGAATCCGATCGCCCACAGCATCGGCGTCTTGAACTCGATCGAGCCGCCCCACATGGTCGCGATCCACGAGAAGATCTTGATGCCGGTCGGCACCGCGATGACCATGGTGGCAAACACGAAATAGGCTTGGGTGCTAGTGGATAGGCCGACCGTATACATGTGGTGGGCCCACACCACGAAGCCGATCACGCCGATGGCGACCATGGCGTAGGCCATGCCGAGATAACCGAACACCGGCTTGCGCGCGAAGGTCGCAACAACCTGGCTCACCATCCCGAACCCAGGCAGAATCAGGATGTAGACCTCGGGGTGGCCGAAGAACCAGAACAGATGCTGGAACAGGACCGGATCGCCGCCGCCGCTCGCAGTGAAGAACGTGGTACCGAAATTGCGGTCGGTCAGCAGCATGGTGATGGCACCCGCGAGCACCGGCAGCGCGAGCAGCAACAGGAACGTCGTCACCAGCATCGACCACACGAATAGTGGCATCTTGTGCAGCGTCATGCCTGGCGCGCGCATGTTGAAAATAGTGGTGATGAAGTTGATCGAACTCAGAATTGACGATGCGCCGGCGAGATGCAGCGCCAGGATCGCGAAATCGACCGCCGGGCCGGGGTGGCCTGATGTCGATAATGGCGCATACAGCGTCCACCCTCCCCCGACCCCATTGCCGCCCGGTTCGCCCTCGAAGAACATGGAAGACAGCAGAAGCGTAAAGGAAGCCGGCAGCAGCCAGAACGAGATGTTGTTCAGACGCGGGAATGCCATGTCTGGCGCGCCGATCATCAGCGGCACGATCCAGTTACCGAAGCCTCCGATCATCGCCGGCATGACCACGAAGAAGATCATGATGAGTTCGTGCGCGGTGACGAACACGTTGTACTCATGTGAAGTAGAAAAGAACTGGATGCCCGGATGCTGCAGCTCCATGCGGATCGCGATCGACATCGCGCCGCCGATCAAGCCGGCAATGATGGCGAACACCAGGTACATGGTCCCGATGTCCTTGTGGTTGGTCGAATAGACGAACCGGCGCCATCCGTGGGGAATGGCGTGCTCATCATGCCCCTCGTGCGTTGCAACTGCGTCGTATGCTGCCGCTGTAGCCATGATTACAAGTCCTTCGACATCACGGTTGTCCGCTCGCCGCCCGGCACCTCACTGCGAGGTTGCCGCCAACTTGGTCGTTTCAGGGGCTACGGCGTATCTTTTCTTGGCATCTTCGACCCAAGCCTGAAATGCCTGCTGGCTCACAACCCTGACCGCGATCGGCATGAATGCGTGGTCGCGGCCGCACAACTCGGAACATTGGCCGTAGTAGACGCCTTCGCGCTCCGCTTTGAACCAGGTTTCGTTAAGACGGCCGGGTACGGAGTTGATCTTGATGCCAAACGAGGGCACTGCGAATGAGTGGATCACGTCGGAGCCGATCGTCTGCACGCGCACGACCTTGTTGACAGGTACCACCATCTCGTTGTCGACAGTCAGGAGGCGTAACTGACCGGCCTTGAGCTTGTCGCTAGGCACCATGATCGAGTTGAACTCGAAGTTGCCGTTGTCGGGATAGGTGTAGCTCCAGAACCACTGGTTACCGGTCGCCTTGACCGTCAGATCGGCCGGCGGGATGTTGAGCTGGTTGAACAGGATTTTGAATGAGGGAACTGCGATCACCACCAGGATCGCCACCGGCAAAACCGTCCAAGCCAATTCGAGCCAAGTGTTATGGGTGGTCCGCGAGGGCGTCGGGTTGGCCCGCGCATTGAAGCGGATCATAACGATGATCAGCAGCAACAACACAAATGCTGCGATCACGGTGGTGATTCCCAACAGCAGGTAGTCGTGGAACCAGACGATCTCCTCCATCACCGGCGATCCAGCTTCCTGCAGCCCGAGCTGCCAGTCGGAAGGGTGCCCACGACCAGCCCAGGCCGCTTCCCCACCGAGTAGGGCGATGGTCAAGGTCGCGGCGAAAAGTTCTGACCTTGTCACCTGGCCCAAACCCAACAAGCCTGTCACCAGGGGCAATAGGAAGTAATGAGCTCTAAAGTCCGAGTAATTGAAAGTAGTTCTCCGACCATAACTTTCATCCTCTGGGATTCCAGAGGCGCCGAAGGAAACTCTTTTGCAGCTTCTGCATAAGGCTGTGGTGCTCAACCCACGAAGAGAATGAGCTATTCTCTTTCATTCGGCTGGGTCCTGTTGTGCTTATTGGACCTGACAGCACGGAAGCTGCGATGAGACGCCACAAGGGGTGTGGCAAGCGCCCAGAATTACCGTTTTTACATCTGGACCTAGCAATTTCTCGTGAAAAGGGTCAGTCAACGCACCTTTTTAGCTTCCAGACTGGCGAGAATAGTGCCGGTTCCACCCGTTATGTAGACAATAAGTCAACTCCGACAATGTGCTCTAACCTCTTGGAAACAAGGGGTTGTCTCTCCTGAAGCACCTCCGCGAGGAACGCCTTGCCGTCCGCGCTCCTGTTATGTGCGACAATCGTCTATACCGCCGCTGGTTATGCGCGACAATCGCGGTTATTGGCGACAATACCATCAGCTATCCCTCGCTACCTGGGGCGTCCTCCGGGGTGTGCGCCGCCAAAAAGAGTGCTAACGCCCGCCGGGCGATCATGCCACGATTGGCCTTGAGGCCCGTCTGCGACTCCAGGCGATCGAGATAGCGATCCAGTTGGGCCACCAGCGTCAGCGGGAGCCGCACGTTGACGATAATTGACGGTGCGCCTTTCGGGCGGCCCACCGGTTGCCTCGCGGTGGGCTCCTCCTCGGACGGCCGCTGGGTGCCTGCCAAACGGCTCACGGGGCGGGAAGACTTCACATCCATGCGTAGGCCCTCCTTTCTAGAAACATCTGCATAGATAATACCACATCAATATTTTTTGTGGTATAAAAATATCTTGCTGCCTCGATTTGTCTGTTTACACTTGGCTCTGTTTGAGGATTTTTTGCATCGTCCGCAGATACTCCTGTTTGGTCTTCTGACTTGAAAGTTGGGCATACCGCTCGCTCGAACTCAGCTGGCTGTGCCCAGAAAGTCGCGGATCGTCACGACCTCGGCTCCGTGTTCCAACAAGTTCGAGGCAAACGTATGCCGCAAGCTATGACAACTGGCGGTGATCCCCGCAGCTTGGGCATAGCGCTCCATCTTCTTTTGGATCGCTTTCACGGAGAGGGGGTGGGTGTGGCGTTTACGATTCCAAAACACATAGCCCTGCGCCCGCGCGCCTGGATGTTGCGCCACACACTGTTGGACGCTCGCGACCGCGTCGGGCGACATATAAACGCGCCGATCTTTGCGCCCTTTGCCCTGCACAATCGTGAGGGCCGATTGCTCCCAATCAATATGCTCCAGTTTGAGCTGTGCGACCTCGGAGACACGCAAGCCACACCGCAACATCACCAGAAACAGCGCACGGTCCATCGGATGGTCTATCTGGGCAAACAGGCGCTGGACCTGCTCGCGGGAGAGCGCTTTGGGCAAGGGGCGTCCACGTCGGACAAAATGGCTGGGCTTGACAGGATTCCCCGTGACCAGCTGCTGGTCGAGGCAAAAATCAAAAAAGTGCTTCAGCGCGTTGAGCCGCCGGTTAATGGTCGCCCACGATCGGCTGTGCTGATGTTGCACCTCGACGAAGTGGTCGACCTCGCGAAAGGAGACCTGGGCGAGGGCGACGGTCACCTCGCCAAAGAACAGGCGCAGATCAATGGTATAACTCACAACAGTATGCGCCGAGAACTGGCGCCGCTCCAAGTACGCTCGAAACCGGTCGACGGCAGATTGGAGGATGTCGTCCATGCTTTAGCTCCCCTGTAGCCCTTGGCGCTTTTCGACCTGTGCCATGGCCTGATCGTATTGCGCTCGTTTGGTCCGGTCATAGAGTTGCGTGTAGCGGAGGGTGACCTGAATGGAGCGGTGCCCCATCAGTTCTTTGACGACCTCGAGTGATGCCCCGGCATTGAGGAGCTGGGTGGCAAACGTATGCCGGAGTGAGTGAGGCGAATAGGCCTTGGTGATCCCTGCCAGCTTCAGGTAATACGTCATCCGGTTGCGCATTTGCCGGGCCGTCAGAGGCGTTCTGCCCTTGCACGTGACGCGGCTGGGGAAGACATACGGTGCCGCGGCCGTCTGCAGACTCTGCCACTGCCGTAAGGCTTTGGCGACATCGGGGGACAGATACACCATCCGATCCACATGCCCTTTGCTGTCGTCGATGCGGACGGTGCCCTGCGCGAAATTGATGGCCGCCCAGGGTAAGCGGCTCACTTCGCCGACCCGGAGGCCACACCGCAGCATCAACAAAAACAGCGTGCGATCCCGCAGGGCATCGATGACCCGAAAGAACGCCACGACCTCGTCCTCCGCCATGGGGCGAGGGAGGTCCTGGGGCACGAGGATTTGATGACGCGGGGCCGAATGGGAGACTGGGCTATATAGCCCTGATCACGCCAATAGGCGAAGACGCCCTGCATCACGCGAAGACGGGTCTCAATCGTCCCTGGTGCTAGACGCTGCTGGAAGGAGGCTTCGATCCAGGCGTCGATATCTACAGGGGTGGTCTGCGTGGAATCCTGATAGAGGCTGGCTTGGCGCGCCTCAGGCATCAGGACCGCGAAACTTTTGAGGGCGCGGATTGTGGCTTCCTGCATCGACGGGGCATAGTGGCGAGCGCGCAGATGGGCGAGATAGTCCGCGAGCAAACCTTGAGTCTGGGTACTGAAAAAGGGTAATCGATCGAGCTGTGGAAACTCCTGGAGCCTCGGGGCGGGCTGTCGTTCCTCCATACCTCTCTCCTTTTCTCCACACCATCATGTGCTGTGGACCATACGGAGTTGAGGCTGGATTGTCTACATAACCACCAATAGCGGAAAATTGTCTTGTGGACCCACTAGAGCGATAGACCCTATCCTTGCAAAGGGATAGCAATTATGGCGTGCTAGCGCATGTTCAGTGCTGTGGGTCCATATCACACCGGCCACCGCAGCATTTCAGGTGCCGCGCGTGGCGAGGTCACGAAGGTCGATCGGAGACACAGGTACGGGCGCTCGTACGCGAGCACACTCAGGGCCGGCAGCTCGGCCTCTTGGGGAGCCGCGTGTCAATGTGTTGGGCCTCAATGGCTCAGTGAGAACGAAGCTGCTACCAGCGGCAATGTAGCTCTACTAATCTATAAAACAATCGGGATCCTCCAAGCACCAGGCTCACCTGTGCAACAGAGGGGAAAATATTTGTGCCACAACTCGTTCGATGGCCAATCCGTTGGCACGTTGATACTGGCACGGCTTGTGGCACAGCATTTACCACCTTGTAACGACAACATTAAGGGGTATGCAGCGTTGAGGCATTAACGAAGGTTTGTGGCACGGTTCATAAGGGGCATAGGCTGTAGTTTGCCGCTCATAACACGTTCGTTCTCACTGGGCCTCAATCTGGCGCTGGATGCACAGCGTTGAGCCGGCCACCGGCGACGCTCCGTCCGTGGTGCCTCGTAATGCGGTCGCGTGGGTGCGGGTAATTGCGATGATCTCCCTCCATGGCAAGTACTTGTAGCGACAGGGAAAAGATTTCTTGACTGTGCGCACAACAGAGGTTCTATGTAGAATCAGCCTGTACCTGGAGCATTTTGTTGCATTGCTGTAAGCTTTCAGGAACGACTGATCAGCAGGATTCCTTGAGGAATGAGGACAAGTTTCCAACTGGGACGCTGATTTTCTAACGTGAAATGGGCTCGTTTTACGATACTGTTGTTGAACACCTCCCCTGGCCAATACATCTGGTCCTACTCAATACTTAAACCCCAAGAGCCTATCTCGCGGCCGACCGTATAGGGGTCACCAATGAGCCAGCACCACGTGCCATCCGGCTGTCATACGCGCGACTTCAATCGCGTATACCTTCATGGGCTGCGGCCCCGCACCTCCACTCCGTGTGCATCAGTGCGATGTGACCGGCCTTGATGACCTGTTTGATCGTGAAGTCAAAGCGATCCCTCCTCGCCGCGAGTGGGGCCAACACCTGTCGCAAACCTTCCCGGCCCTTTATGACGTCCCGCGACTGATCCAAGAAGACCGCTTCCGGATCATAGACGCTCAGCACTGCGTCGAGATTGCCTTCGGCCATGGCGTATTGGAAGAGGTGGCAAATCTCTTCTGGAATCTTCGCCGGCATGGTCTTTCCTCCCTCGTCTGCTCGGGGCGACCGGCCCCATCCACCGAGCCATCGACGGGTGGCACCTTACGTCGATGGCAGTCCTCCACCGACGCGCACACGCCATCGTCCAGATGCAATTGGAACTTTCACGCCAGTGCTACGTCCTTCTCGGTCGTCACCTACACTGAGTTCACTGCGTCAAACGTTCCCCGTCAACGGCAGGCAGCGTGGCCACAACCCTCAAATCAGAAATAATGGATTCGTCGGCGCATGCCCCAACAGCACCCTCCCGGCGTCCTCCAGCCACAGCGGTTGCGCCGCGATATGCTGCTGCATCGTTTGCAGGTCGCGTAGACTCCTTTCCAGGGGACAGTCAACATAGAGTGCTGGCGTCCCGGCGGCGGCGTGCATGGCCATGACACCTGATCGCCCGATGGCGACGGCATGCAGACTTGCGCTGTACAGCGTCCTCGCTCTCGGCGGTTGGAAGCTGGTGTCTGACTTTGTTCCACACGGCCGCCACGCTGGCGTGGAGGTGGCTCCTCGCGGCCGCGACCGCCGTACTGTGCGACGCGATGTCGCGAGCACGCTCGGTCGCTCGTGAATTGAAGTCCCAGGATCAACGGACACTTTGGTGCGCAGGATTTCGAGTGTGACGTCAATCGCCGCGCGCGCCATGCCCAGGAACTGCGCACCAAGACCCGCCGTCATCACGGGAAGAATGGGGAGTTGCGCCAACTTGCTTGCCGCCACGGGCGGCGAAGGTGCGCACGTGTCTCCTATGGCACGAACACATCATCCACAACGACGTCATGACTCCCGGAGCCCCGTAACCCCCCGGCATGCCAGGTGTCGAGGATTGCGTAGTGGCCCTTGGGCACGAAGCGCCCGCGGACATCGGGCTGACCAGGGCGTGCATGCGCGGGACACCATTTTCGTGCACCAGGCTCATGAGATGGACGTAGTCGGCCAGTTCGCAGCCAGAGACGAGCGACCAGCGACCGCTCAGCCGGAACCCCCCTTCCGTGGCCACGGCTTGGCGGCGTCGTGTGGAGCCCGCGAACAGTCTGTTAGGATCGCCGAAAATCCTCTCGCGTGCCGCGTCATCCAGGAAGCGCGCCCAGAAACAGGGTAGCGTGTTGTTCCAAACAATCCACGCCACCGATGCTTCAGCGCGTGCCAGCATCCCGAGCACATGTAACCACTCTTCCGGAGTGTAGCGCGGGGGCCTCCCCGTATCGAGGAGCATGCGACACAAGTCGCTTTCGCGAATCGCACGCACAATCGGGTCCGCGATGCACCGGCGACGCTCGGTAGCATGGCGGTGCTCGTGTATCAGGGGGATCAGGCGTTCTGCCACAATGACGATGTCATTCATGCGCTTCCTCCCGGGGGAGTAATGTCCGCTGTACGATGGAGCGTCTTCGCTCGCACAGAGGATCGTGCACGCGTCTACGTCAGGGGGTGAAGGGATCGCGTCTAGCGGTCCACCCTTATCCCTCTAATGCACGCCAATGAGGCCTTCGACCCCTGAAGCGCCCAGAAGGTCTGGATCGCCGGCTCGGGGCCCGTCCCCTGTGCATGGCCCGGGGGATTACAGGGGCCGTTCGCCCCTCTCGGATCCGCAGCGAGAACAGTGCCGACTGGCATTCGGCCACCAGACTGAACAAGGCCCACCGGCCCCTTGCTTGTCGGCGATCCATTCAGATCTGTGCCAGGCTCGATGAAGGCGGATGATAGCAACCTCAACGTGGCGTCATCGGAAGGAAGACGGGAGGTCTATCATCTCTGTGCTGCACCGCGTATGGCACGGACCCAGGAGGCTGTGGCGCGGTGCGGGCGCGTGAGGCCCTGCACACGCCCCCACCGCGCTTCGGACCGCTGACCTCGGGGATGGCGACGAACCCCAATACGGTCTCGGGTCGTCGCCATCCCCGCCAACGCGTGACGCTTTAGAGGCAGGACCTGATCACGTTGCGTGCCGCTGCCTCAGCCACCGGGCCTGTGGCGGGTCACCGGGGTAGCGGTGCTGATTTCGGACCACGACGGCCATCGCACAGGCGACCTTAAACCACAACACCTTTTTGCCCAGCCGCGCGCACATCCGCCAGATCAATTTCCATGGTAGTGTGATCCCCCGGGCGCCGACTGCGCCGTCTGAGCCGTCTGGATTATCCGGTTCGCGTGTTCGAGCGACTCCGTTAGCGCGGTATAAGCGTCAGCATCCACTCCAGCGATGACCCGCTTCGACGCCGCCAGACTGAACGTGCCATCCTCCTCTTCGGCGACGTACGGCGTCAGCGCGTCGACCGCCGCCTGGAATGCCTCCGGCTTGCGGGTTGCGAGTCTGGTCAGAGCATCTGGCGCTGCACCTCTCGCAGTCAGGCCCTCCCCATCCGTGACCTCCCCTTCATCCGCCTTATGGCTGAGCCCGGTGAAAAAGGCGGCGAGCGCCTGGGATTGGTCAGCGGACAGGCGATCGTACAGGGCCTCGAAGGCCTCTACGGCCCCCTCTGGAAGCACCCCTAGAGGCGGCTCGTCCGGTTCGGGATTGTCCGGTCCTCCAGGTGGATGGGGAACGGGTTTCCCTCCCGGTGTGCCGGTCGCAACGCCGCCCCGCGCCGACGAGACCGTCGGCGCGGGGCCCTCGTCGGCGGATTCCTCGGCAAGCTTTGGGATGACTTGATCCGTCAACAGCCGAGTCACCCGCTGAATGCCTTTCAACATGGCTTCACTGTCCTCACCTAACTCCTCGTCAAGCACCCGACGAACGACTTTTGCGATATCAGCTGTAGCTTCCGTAGCCATAATCGATCTCCAGGAGAAGAGGTACATTCCACAGCCGGTGCGACCTTCGTGGTCCCTCCAGCCCTATCAGGCACCACCCCTGGGCTCGTCAAGACGCAGCGGTGGGCCCTTCCGGCAGACAGGCCGTGAGGCGCGCCGTGCGTGGGGTCCTCTCCTTATATACACCGCAAAATGTTGAGATGCGGGCTTGCCATCTGGCAGCCATACCTTCCCTTGGGCTGGGCACTCGCTTGGCGCACCGTCCTCGGTACACCAAGGAAGCGCCCCAGTATGTGGACCTCGGAGGAAGGCGATCAATGCTCGTGCGTGATCATCCCATCAGGCCATGCCCCGGCTGCGCCAGCAGGCACTGCTCAGGACATAGGCTGATGCGAGCGTCAGCAATTAGGCCGTACCAGGAAGCGGGATCGACATGGGAGCACCGGCAGAGCCGGACACTCGGAGGCGGGGGAAAGACTGGCAAATCGTTTCTTCATGATAATCTCCTTGGCTGTGGCTGCCTCAACGAGCTGAGGCAGCAGCATCACAGGGTTGGAGACGTATGCATAATGTAGGGCGGTAGCCTGTGAATGTCAACCCGTGCGAGGACTCTACGCATTGTCGACGTCCCTGCAAACAAGCTTGGGGTATTAAGCACAACCGACCGAAAACCTCCGTTAAGCTCTCATGACCTGTATTTCGCGCGAGTTCCACACTGGCGATGAGACGAGGTGACGATCCATCAGAGTCATGCTATGGGCCTCCTGGCAGGACTGCGTGATGGCTGGATGACCACGCACTTCAACCCCGTTTTCAGCGTGAAAGTACGCTTGGAGCCCTCCCAAACCGTGGCAAATTGCGCAGTAACAAAATTCTATGCAGTCCCCATTCTCTACGATTGGGGGAAAGTTAGACGGCGCGGAATCTCTTAACGGGGTTTTTCCGAAGCTCAGCAGCGGCGGCCGCGCTGAGTGACAGTGAACTCCGAGAAACCAGCATCGCGGCCGCCGTCTGCTGCAGCGACTGGTTCGGCGGCTGACCCCGGAGAACGCTAACTACCGTTGCGGTCAAGCTGGCGTCTCGTTAGGCGATGCTTGGCAACACATCTTGGAACAGTTATGGAAAGCTTTCCATAACTGTTCCGTTTCTCCCCTAAACCCCCATTCCTATCTGTGCTATTATAAGGGGAGTCAGTTAATCTTTTCTGTATGATCAAGAGTTCGCCAAGCAGCTCCAACGATTGGTGACTAAACACAACCTGACTTCATGACAACCCCCTACCTTCTCGACACCTCGGCTTTCAAGGCACTTGCTTCCGACAGACTCGGGAGACTTGCAGCGGAGCGGCCCTTACTGGTCTCGCCGTTTTGCTTTTGGGAGATTGCAAGTCACCTCGACGAACCGGATCAGTTTCCCCGAGTGAAGGGCAACCTCATGAAGTTCCGCCACGTCTACGTCCTCAATGATCCGGAGGCAATAGCCCTTGCGGAACTAAGTGCAACATCGCTGCGCAGACCCCGTGTCTCTGACGACGAGTTAATTTACGTTTCTCTCGGCGCCTTACGGGAGTCAGACTCACTTAGCAGCTTCTACGCAAAACTCATCCGCGATTCTCAAGGGAATGTTCGCACCCTCTCCGGATTTGCCGCTCGCGGGAAAGATGTACTGCGAAAGCTTGAGGAACGCTTTCTGGGCTTTGTGCGTCAGATCGTCGAGTTGGTGGAAGCGGGCACTTCAACACTAAGGACACTATGGGATTGCCATTGCGCTACGGTCAGCCTGACGAACGGTTGGCACATTAGGGAATGCGGACAGCCTCTTAATCTTAATGAGGATGTGCAAGTCCTGAGAATCCTTTACGTCTACTTTGCCTTCATAGTGTTTTGCGCACGTGATTACTTGACGCCCTCTCGTGTCAACTTGGACTTGAACGACTATGAAGACACCCGTTTCTGCCAGCATGTCCGCCTGGATTTGCCCTGCACGATCATAACCGATGACGGGGGTCAGTGGAGACGTCTCAAGGAAGTCTTCACCCTGCTTGAGACCGTGGCTGATCCCCAACTGGAACACGCGCATCAGGTGCTCGCCACAAAGGATTTGTCATGAACGCCAGATGTGGCCCATGTTCCGGCAAATCGTTGCCATACCTTGATTAACCATGCCTCATCAGAGCCGCGTATGCGTATTGGCTATAACTAGGCATTATAGCTAGTAACTCCATTATCCCAATTTCCGATAACCACACATTATCGGAAATGCTCCGGGGGCGGCGTGCCTGTTGGCGCGGGTTTGTCATTTCCAACTGCTTTTGCCAAGTAAGAAAATGGAGATGGAAGGGACAAGTTACCTAATTCATTGTAACGAACCTAGCCAATCAATTAGTCGTATCACTGAGTCCCACCAATGCGCAACAACCTCATAGTCAACTGTTATGACATTTTGTTGATCCCGATACGACAATTCACCCATATGAGCTATTTTATTTCGGCACTGAAAGAGGTGGTCGATATTGTGATAGTCTTCGGGATAATCCTGACGGAAGCTCTTACCAAAAGCCTTTCGTGCTACACCATGAATATAATCGACCACCCGTACTCTGAACCAAGCATTCTCTTCAAGGTACTCAAACGCTGCGACAGCGGGCGAATCGCCTGATAAGAACTTCCGCTCGACGACGAGCTCAGATGCTATCGCTAGTTCCAGTACGGCCCGCCTGAGGTTTCCTTCAAATATTGCGGTCTGAGCGTCTGAAAGAATCTCTTCATAGAGTGTGGGCTCTACCGGATTCACTAGGGCTATCTGCAACGCTTCTACTGACTCTTGCCGTAGCTTCTGGACTCCCAGTGCCCCCCGAAGTCCAGGCACAGCGTGGGCGACAAATGCCAAACTCCGTATGCCGACAAGCGCACCGGAAGTATCCTTCCACTCGGCGTTTCGAAAGGACTCATGCGTAGATGGAAGCTCCTTTAAGAATGGAGTCCTCATTTTGAACTTGAAAAACCGAATGAAGCGATTTACGGCCTCACAGGCAGCGGCACCATATGCCCCGATTCGATTGGAGAAGTACTCTGCCTGCACCGTATAGTCAAGTTGGCCTTGCTCATCAGGTACTACCCGCGGAGGGTCTTCATCCTCATCGCGGGCCACTTTCACGACTGCGTGCTTGATGATATAGGTCCAGTGCTGGTCTTGTACGGCTTTCATGATACTCTTAAGGCCAAAACCCTGAACGGTAACCTCGAAATCATTGATGGTGCAATTGACGGGATATTGGACCACTCGTGACACCACCAAGCACTGTCCAGGTAACTTCACCTCAAAGTGTGCAACTAACCGACTCATTATTTATCACCCCCTCCGTGTATAGCTCATTTTGCGCTGAATCGTTGCCATACCTCAATTAACTACATTTTACACGAGCAGAGTGTTCCGGTAGCTCCACACTAAACCGTGGTGCAGTTCAGTTGTGATGAAGACTGGGGACCAGAGATACTCCTCTTGGTATGTTCCCAAGCAAAGCCAGGAGGACAATCATGGACCCCAGCATCGTCTTCTGCCCGAATCTGAAGTGCCCTGCCAGAGGACAAACAGGCCAGGGCAATATTCGTATCCACTCGCGTCAGGACACGCGGTTCCTCTGCACGGCGTGCCGTAAAACGTTTGCCGTGACGAAAGGCACGGCGTTGTACCACTTGCGGACCTCGGCGAAGACGGTGACCCTTGTGGTCACGCTCCTCGCCCATGGCTGTCCATTGCAAGCGATCGTCGTCGCCTTTGGCTTCGACGAACGGACCGTGGCGAGCTGGGCGGCACGCGCTGGGGTCCAAGGGCAGGCCGTACAGGAGCATCTGGTCGAGCAACCGCGTGACCTGGGGCAGGTGCAAGCCGACGAGATCCGCGTCAAGACCCAAGGGGGCATTGTGTGGATGGCCCTGGCGATGATGGTCCGCACCCGCTTGTGGCTGGCGGGTGAGGTCAGCGCCCACCGTGACCTGCCCCTGATTCGGCGCCTCATGGAGCGGGTGCGTCGCGGTGCCGTACACCGCCCGCTCTTGTTCTGTACTGACGGGTTTGTCGCCTATGTCCGGGCGATTCGCGAGACGTTTCGTGATCCGCAGCGCACGGGAGGGCAGGGGCGTCCTCGGCTGCGGCCCTGGAAGCACCTCCTCGTCACCCAGGTCGTGAAGCGCTACGCGCAGCGGCATGTCGTTGCCGTCGAGCATCGGATCATCGCCGGTACAGCTGCACGCGTGGCGACGCTCCTGCGCCGGTCGCAAGGGGAGGGGGTGATCAACACGTCCTACATCGAACGGCTGAACGCGACGTTCCGGGAGCGCTTGGCAGTGCTGACGCGCCGCGGCCGGGCGCTGGCACGCCGACCACTGACCCTGGAGCACGGGATGTATCTGATCGGCACCGTCTATAACTTCTGCACACCGCACGCGAGTCTGGGCAACAGCCGGGGCGCGATGACGCCCGCCATGGCCACTGGCATCACCGACCATTGCTGGACAGTCCGGGAGCTGCTGTCGTTTCATGTGCCACCACCACGCTGGATCCCACCCAAGCAGCGCGGGCGCCGCTCGCGTGCGCTGCAACGCCTGATTACGCGGTGGTGTCCGTGACCACGGTTAACTGCGGAGCTACCGAGTGTTCCCACTGGCTATAACTAAGCATTATAGCTAGTCGTATGGTCAAAATATTCGAACTTGCTTTCCCACCGGAGGTTACGCCTCGACCACTGCCTGCGCTTTGGCTTGTCTGCCACTCGACTTTCACCCATACTCAGCGTCACTATGGACGGCCAAAGTTGAGGAGAGAGGCAGTGGACTGGAAACACCTGCTGGCGTATATCACGGGAACTGTCGATCAGGAACTCCTGTTGCGTAACGAATCTCTGGTCACAGAGAATCGCATCTTACGCGACCAGATCACGGGCCGTCTGCGGCCGACGGATGGCGAGCGCAAGACGCTGGCTGAAATCGGCCAAAAGCTGGGCAAGTAAGCCCTACGGGAAGTTGCGAAGATCGTCAAGCCCGAGACGATTCTCGGCCTGGCACCGTACGCTCGTGGCCCAGAAGTTTGACGGCTCCCAGCAGCGCAAGGCTCCAGGTCGCCCCACGATCGACAAGGAGTGGAGGAGTTGGTCGTGCGCATGGCGCAGGAGAATCGCTCCTGGGGCTATGACCGGATCGTCGGCGCCCTGGCCAACCTCGGGTACACGATCAGTGACCAGACCGTGGGCAACATCCTCAAGCGCCATAGCCTCCCACCGGCCCCAGAGCGCAAGACCGACGACCACGTGGAAGGAGTTTATCCGCACGCACCTGGACGTGCTGGTCGCCACCGACTTCTTCACCGCCGAGGTCTGGACGCTGGGCGGGCTTGGTGACCTACTACGTGCTCTTTTTCATCCATCTGGGGAGCCGGCAGGTGCATATTGCCGGGGTGACACCGCATCCCAACGAGCCATGGATGATGCAAGTGGCTCGCAATGTCACGATGGAGGAGTGGGGCTTCCTGGCTCCCGGGCAGTACCTGATCCATGACCGAGACGGGAAGTACTGCCCCGCCTTTCAGCAGATGATCGACGAGGCCGGGGTGACGCGGGTGCCGTTGCCGCCGCGGTCGCCAAATCTGAACGCCTACGCGGAACGCTGGGTGAGGTCGGTCAAGGAAGAGTGTCTCTCGCGGTTGATCCTCTTTGGGGAAGCGTCGCTTCGCCATGCGCTGACGCAGTATGTGGAGCATTTTCATCACGAGAGAAATCATCAGGGCAAGGGCAACGTGCTGCTCTTTCCCGCGGTCAGCCAAGATACAGACCGCCAAGGCCCGATTCAGTGTCGCGAACGGCTTGGGGGACTCCTGAAATACTACACGCGCGAAGCTGCATGAGTTTTTTGACCCTACGGAATCTGTCAACTGAGGAGGTGCCTGTCCCGTTATTTCAGCGCATGAGCGATCGTCGAGTGGCACACCGTTATAGATCCCTGCTTGCACGAACCACATATCTTTCATGAGTTCGAGCTTGTCCCGATAGATTCCAGCTAAGCTGACTTTTCCCGTTTTATGATCGCCGCCTGTATTCATGCGACTTTCGGTTCGGCCCCCCATGAAAGTCTTTGTAACTCCATAGCTTCTGAGTCAACAAAGCGCCAGTAATGTTTGAGACTGAACACGATCTCTTCTATCGTCATCCGTCCTTTGCAGATCACGCGCGTGGTATAAAACAAGACGAAGCACCCCATCAACCGCAACACCAAGTGCGCATAATACGCATCTTCGCCCTGGACTTGGCAGGCTTCTGTGGCCAACAGGTGCTTTAGCGTTCGGAAGCAATACTCAATCCAGCTGCGCCGCCGCCACAGTCGGATCAGCCGCGGCGCGTTCAACGGCGTCTCCAGGCACATCAGATAAAAGCGATCCCGCCCCGGTTCGTCCACGAGGACCAAAGTCACCCGTCCGTAGGTCGGGCTCGTGGCTCTCAGCCGCGCATAGCGCACCCGTGACTCCTGGGGTCTGTCGCGCCACGGCCAATCCACGCGCTGCACGAGGTCGCGGCCCGTGATCTGACGCCCATCAGCTCATGCAAAGACATACGACCTTTTCCCCTCGACCAGGAGGGGTGCCCTGATGCTGGTGGCTCACATGGGTCATCAACTTTGAGTCCCCAAACCAACGATCAGCGACCACCAAGGGGGTAGGCAGTGCCAGCCCGCGGCGTGCCAGCAAAGCTAAGGAGCCGGGCAAAAATAACTTCAACATGTGGGAGCCATCGGTCATAATCCGGGAATGATCAAGGCAGCCATGATTGAGTCGGTTCACACCAAATACCCACAGCTCCGTCCGCTGATGCACGAGCGGATGCGCCGGCAGTGGGCTGCATGTGAAGCGCTGGCCCTGGAACGTGGAGGCGTTGCCGCCGTTGCCAAGGCGACGGGGTGGTCGCGCACCACGATCTGGGCCGGGATGCAGAGCCTTTCAACACCCGCAGGGCGGGACGGGGAGCCGCTGCCCGCGGAGCGAAGCCGCGCTCCTGGAGGCGGCCGTCAGCCGCTGGTGGACAGCGATCCCACGCGGCTCCAGGATCTCGAAGCGTTGGTCGAGCCGACGACCCGTGGTGATCCGCCGTCCCCGCGGCGGGGGACGTGCACGAGCACCCGCCAACTGGCCGAAGCGTTGCCGCAGCGGGGGCATCCTGTGAGCGATCGCACGGTCGCGGCGCGGCTCCATGCGCTGGACTAGAGCGTGCCAGCGCCCCCCAAGACCCGTGAGGGGGCGTCGCATCCTGCTCGTGACGCCCCATTCAAGTATCTCAACCAGCGCGTGCGGGTATGTCCGCGGCGGGGGCAACCCGTCAGCTCCGGTGACGCGAAGCAGCAGGCACGGGTCGGAGATTGCACGAACGGTGGCCGGGCATGGCCGCCGCAGGGCTCTCCTAAGCCCGTGCGCCCGCATGACGTCGAGGCGAAGACGCGGGGCCAGGTCACCCCAGATGGCGTCGACGACCCGACCCACAACGCGGGCTGGGTGCGTGTGGGTCTTGATCACGACACCGCCTATGTTGCCACGGACACCAGCCGCCGGTGGTGGCAGGAGTGCCGCACAGGTGTATCCCGAAGCGCAGGACCGTTTGGTGACGGCGGACGCCGGCGGCAGCCATCGCCGTCGTGCGCGGTGGTGGAACGTGGCCGTGCAGGAGCTCGCCGATCGCCGTCACCGGCGCCTCTCGGTCTGCCATGTGCCACCAGGCACCAGCAAGTGGCACAAAATCGAACATCGGATGTTCTGCCAGATCACCAACCATTGGCGTGGGAGACCCTGCATCAGCCGCTCCGTCATCGTCAACTGCATGGGCAACACCCAAACGACAACAGGGTTGCCTATCAAAGCCGCCCTGGATCGACACCTCGATGACATTGGCCTGAAGGTGACCGACGAACAACCGGCGGCGCTCCGAAGCCAACGCGATACGTTGCATGGAGCATGGAATGATACCCTCTCCCCAAGAGCCTGAATGTTCAAATTATTTTTGCCCAGGTCCTAAGCACATCCGAGTATCACAGGAAGCTTTATTATAGCCGGGCCACGGCCTCAAATACATTGGAAGTCCTGAAACGAACAGGACGATTATTTTTTCCGCATATCATTGCTGCGCAAGACAACACCGGCGAGTCACAGAGCGTCACTCAAGAGTTTTGATCCTTCGCTCACTTCCCAGGGGGTCAACCCAAGATAAACGGGATTATCAAGCGTAAACGGATCTCCCGTGTTGACAAGCTATGCGGCTATGCTATGATCGTAATGATTGTGGCAATTGCATGGATACAGCCGATTGCGATACTCCAGGTGGATGAGATGGTCAAAAAAATCACGGCCGTGAAGGCCAGGAAAACTCTCGGACAACTGCTGGAAGAGGTCTACTACCGGGGGGATCACTATATCATCGAGCGCGCGGGCAAGCCCATGGCCGCTGTTGTGCCGGTCTGGTACCTGGAAGAGTGGCTGAAACGCCGCGAACGGTTCTTCGGCATGGTGGACGAGGTGCGGCAGGGGCAGGAGGGCACCTCACCGGAAGCGATTGAGCAGGACATTCAGGACGCCCTCAAGGCCACACGGACCGGGAATCAGCAATCAACGTGATCCGGGCCGTGTTAGATGCGAATGTCGTGGTGAGTTCGCTGATCAACCCGCAGGGGATCCCGGCACAGGTCCTCGATGCGTGGCGGGCTGAGCGCTTTCAGGTCGTGCTGTCGGCGGCGATTCTCGACGAGATCGGACGGGTATTGCGCTATCCCCGCGTGGCCGTGTATCATCGCTGGTCCGAAGAACGGCTGCGGCAATGGCTAGAGGATTTTGCCCACCTCGCCCTGATGACCCCAGGGACCTTGAGCCTTGGGATTATTCAGGAGGACCCTGCGGATAATTGGTATTTGGAATGTGCAGTGGAAGGCGCGGCGGCGTATCTCGTCAGTGGCGACCGCCTGCTCCTCTCCTTGGGGACGTACCAGGGCATTCAGATCGTCTCTCCCCGCGTATTTTTAGAGATCTTACATCGATAGCCCATAGGAACACGAGGGGGGAACACCAGGACACGCCAACCATGAAGCTGCCTACCACACCACCTATCTACCTGGATTACCACGCCACGACTCACGCGCATCGCTGCACCTGGAACACCTGGCGCTGCGGCATCAGCTCACAGTCTATCAGCGGTCGGTGCCCCGACCGCACCTCCGTGCGACCGATCGTCTACTCTGGGCATGGCTGTCTCGTCTGTGGTCAGACTGGCAAAGCGCCCTGGCGCTTGTTCAGCCGCGGACCGTCATTGCCTGGCAGCGCCAGCGCTTTGGCGACCACTGGAGAGGCTTGAGCCAGGGAGGCACGCCCGGCCGTCCCACGATCGCCAAAGAGGTCCGCGATCTCATCCGCACGATGTGGCAGGCGAATCCCACCTGGGGTTCGCCTCGGATCGTCGGCGAGCTGCGCAAGCTGGGCATCGAGGTGGCCAAGTCGACGGTGGAGAAATATCGGGTGCGGCCTCAGAAGCCGCCATCACCGACATGGAAGACCTTCCTGAAGAATCACGTGCAGGACCTCGTGGCTCTGGATTCCTTTGTCGTGCCGACGGTCACCCACAACGTGCTGTTCGTGCTGCTGATCCTGGCCCATCAGCGACGCCGCGTCGTGCATTTCAACGTGACGGAGCATCCCACAGCCCAATGGACCGCCCAGCAGGTCATCGATGCCTTCCCGTGGGACGAGGCCCCTCGGTATCTCCGGCATGATCGGGACCACATCTACGGTGCTGCCTTTCAACAGCAGGTGCGGCACATGGGGATCGAACACTTCGTCATTGCCCCGCGAAGTCCATGGCAGAACCCCTACGTCGAGCGGCTGATCGGGAGTATCCGGCGCGAGTGCCTGGACCACGTGATCGTCCTGCACGAGCGACATCTGCGGCGATTGCTGACTGAGTACTTCCGATATTATCATCGCTGGCGCACGCACCGGGCGTTAGCCATGGATTGTCCACGGCCACGGCCAGTCCAACCGCCGGAGGTTGGCCCGATCAGGGCAGTCTCAGAAGTGGATGGATTGCATCATCATTATGAGCGGCGGGCGGCGTGATGACATGTGCGCTGATTGGCTGGTTTACGGTTGCAACGGGTTTTCGGGACCCACAAGCGGTTGGCCGCGCATCTGCGCCAGCGGCCTGACCTGGCGGTGCGGACGGCGCGCTTTCTGGCGGGGAATCCGTCTGTCGAGACGATGGAGACATTGATGGTGGAGCCCTTCGAAAAACCGACGCAATTACGCTTGTCCCGTGACGTGCACGCACGTGCGGAGGCCATAGTGCAGATGCTGGCGGAGGACCCTGAAGTGCGTGCTCTCGGCCGGATGTCGAAGACGGCCGTGCTGCCATGGGTTGGAGGTCTTGGAGCAACGCTACCAGAAGAAGACCAAAGCCAAAGCGCCGCGGCGATAATGACCGGTGTGCACGGCCGCCATCCCTCGGTGGTCGCACCACTAGGCACACTCGGCAACGCCCGAGGAGTCGGAAACCATCGGCACCTGAGACGTGGACTGCGACCCACCAGCGCTCAACGAGATTGAGACCAACGAAGGCTTCAGCCTGGAGGACCTCATGCAGGCGCTGGGGCGCGTGACGCACGGGGATGTGGCCCAGGGAGAACAGACACGATGACTATTCCTCGCTATGACACCGATTTCTACGCCTGGACGCAAGCTCAGGCTCAGGCTCTACAGGCTAAGGACTGGCCCGCCATAGACATCGAGCACCTGGCCGAGGAGATCGAGACCTTAGGTATGCACGAGAAGCGCGCGATGAGCCGCCAGTTGCAGCGACTGCTTGCCCACCTCTTGAAGTGGTCCTATCAGCCGACCCACCGGACCCCAAGCTGGCGCCGCACGATCCGCCAGGCCCGCGATGCGATCGCCGATGTGATCGAAGGCAGTCACAGCTTGCACAACTATCCTGCACAGCGGGTGCCCCTGGCCTATCGGCGGGCCAGACGCGATGCGGCCGACGACACCGGTTTGCCACTGGCGACCTTCCCCGAGGCCTGTCCGTGGCCGGTGGCGCAGGTGCTCGATGAGGACTTCTGGCCGGAGGCCTGAGCCACGGCATAGAACAGAAGTCGCTGAGGGGCAGATTCAGGAGAGCGGATCATGAGATACGTGCGATGGGTAAGCCTCGTGGTCGTGGTGGTTGTCGGTCTCGTGATCTTGTGGCACATGAGCCAGAATGGCTGGTTTCAGGTGTCCAACTTTGGCGACATGAGTCTGCTTGTCATTGACACACGCACGGGAGCGTTCGAGGTGAAAGTGGTGACGCCGTCCTCGAAGGTGACCTCTCCACCGATTCGAGTGCACACCCTAAAGGTTGTCAGTGAGTAGTCTGACCGAAGGAGAAATGTAGCAGCTTAGCCTCACTGCCTAGGGCTAGATCGTACTAGATGGGCTATTTACGTTGCGACAGGCGGCGGAGGACAAGTCATGACTACATCAGGCATCTTGGCCTGGGTGCAGATTATTCTTCTACTCATCATCGGGGGAGGACTTCTCTGGTACATCAGACTGCTAAAGCAAGGCATGGACGCTCAGAAGGTGAGGATTGAAGCGCTGAGCGGCGTACTACAAGACTTCGAGCATATCAACAATGCTATGAAGCGGATGATGGACGCCATGAATCTGGTAATCGACACCGTGAGTGATCCAGCAGCGCTTCAGCGTGAACAGGCGTATAAGGTGCGGGTTGATCGGGATGTCGAGGATTTCAAGGAGAACTATTGCCAAGCAGGTCGCTGAGCAAAATACACAGAACATCGCCTTAGCCCGTCAGGAACATGAGAAAATTATTGGGGAGTTAGTTGGCCTCATCGGTTACATGACACCGTTTGTCCCACGTGAGCGGCGGATGACGCGCGTGGATTCGGTAAACCTTCATCCTAAGCTCAAGGACCGCCTTCAGGAGTTTATGAGAGATGCTCCTTACGCCTATGAGACGTTAGTCACCGGATAGGACGGCGGCAAGGATTCTGGTCAAAAACTCACGGATGTGTCGTACCGGAGTGCTGCAGGACCCTGTAACTCCTCGCAGGCTATGGCAACGATTCGCGTACGATCCACACACCGCACATCCCACCGACAGCATCGGTACAGGGGTGTTTACTAAACCCTTTGCTCTCTCCCTGGTGTAACCCCTTGCAAATTCAGTGAGAGATCCGTACGCTTGGGGCGTTTACTTACCTGTAGTTTAGTAAACGGCCTCCTTCAGAACTGCTCGAATTTTCCGCGCATACCAAGATCCGTGAGTTTTTGACTCGAATCCTTGCCGACGCCCCACATTGGCCAAACAGCTGGTGTGGGACCATGTGCGGCATCACCTCGAGCCCTTCTAGAGAGGATAAGCGCATGCTCAGCGACGTCATGGAGCATTTTGGCCTGCGCAGGAGTCTCCGTCAGGTCGGCTACTGTGCCACCGAGTATCACCACCAAATCCTGAAAGACCTCAGCGTCGCCACCCGTGAAGGGGGCTTGATCGCCCTGACGGGCGTGGTCGGCAGTGGCAAAACCGGGCTGCTGGGGCGCATGATCGACCAACTCCGACACGACGGCGACGTCGAAGTGGCCGAATCGCTCGTATTCGACGTGCCGCGGGTGACCCTGACCACGCTGAAATTGGGGCATTGTCAACTTGTTGCTGAGCCTCGCTCAGTGTGACCTACTCCAGTCATGAATACGTCAACCCCCACCGCCAAGAACCACCGATTTCCACCTGAAATCATCAGCCATGGCGTCTGGCTCTCTTGCCGGTTCTGTCTGAGCGACCGCGACGGGGAAGAGCTCCTGTTCGCCCGTGGCCTCATACGTCACGATGAGGCCATCGTGTACCCGCATGCGCGTTGATCATGTCGACAGGCAACAAGTTGACAACGCCAAACGATCACCTCAAAGGGACTCGCCGGGCTGTCGTGAGGGCCAGCCGCGATCCAATAGGACTCAATGGGCAGCTGGGGTTTGACCGTATTCGCCACATGGATAGCTTTGATCAACCCAGCACGCACAATGGGTAGCACGGGTTGATGCTGGCGCCACCACTCATTGTACCAACTCCTAGAGAGGTGACGGATGAGGGAGGCCGCATGCTCGTCTGCCAACTGGGAAGGCAATCCCTCTGCCCTCAGGAAGGAGCGCAAGGCATCGTAGAGGATGTCTAGATAATCTCCGTTCGACTTGAGATCGTCGAGGAAACTCTGGCGCATATCGAATGGCCATCTCCGCCCTGATGATTCACGACCCAATCCACCGCTTGATGTACAGGTCCCTTAGCGACATGAGCTGACATACCAGCGTCACCCATAACGGCCTCCCTTCATGATGAGCATGACGAACACGGCTCCCAGGTGTTCCATACGGTTCCCCTGAAAATAACCTACGATGCAGTCGTGGGTCACGGTTCGAGGTGGAGGTAATAGCCAAGTTGCTCGATCCGTCGCATCAATCGATCCACCACGTGGTGGCGGCGTTGTTCGTCAAAATAGGCGGCGCCTCATTCACGATTCGTCTCTTGCCGCACGAACATGTAAAATGCACTGACCACCATCGCAGCGCGCGCCAAGACATCCTTTACTCTGGTGCGGAGTGAACTCGACCTTGTTTACCAAACACCCGCTTAACCCACCCCGAAAGCCGCACGGTGCATGGAAGGTAGTCACCGATATAGGAAAGCCCTAGGGCAGAAATCCAATAGGTTACGCGGGTCCAACACGGTCGGCTTCATTCCGCACAGACGTAAACAATAGTGGCTCTTGCGCACTTTTTGTGATTCGGGTGAATCGAAGCGAAATGGCCACGCGCGTGGCGAGGGTGGCACACTAGAAAATGCTGGTTAATCAACGGAGTAACGGGTAATCCTCTCGCGATCAGCTGGGGCATCAGCTGGCATTCACCAAAAGTGATACTGCTGGCGGATTGTCTAACACCGCTCGGAACCCCTGCATTTACGGGACTGACCTCGATGTAAGAATCGGGGTTTTGTGAATTCGCCAGCAGTATCAACAAGCCTGTCACCAGGGGCAATCAGCACAGCTGAATCCGTTCGGCCGAAAGGGACGGTCACATGCATCCGGCCGCAAGACATCGTCGGCAACGACGAGCCACGGCTCTACATCGCCGGCCAGCAGGTCTGGGATGCGAAGATGGAGAAGGGTGAGAGGGAGCACCCGAATGTCTCACGCAGCTTCAGCGGAAGCGTTCTGGTCGAACTTAAGGAGCAGAACAACAACAAGAGCGAAAAGTCGCTCGGCAAGTGGACCGTCAATCAGACGCCGACCTTGGTCGGCAATCCGCCCCTTACAGCGACTTCGTCGGGCTACCACTATGAGGTGTGGTACGACGTTACGTAGTGAGTCGTGCGGGGGTCGGCCCACCAGGGCCGGCCTCCTCCCTTACACGACCAGCTGGCGGATCGTGAGCTGGGTTGGCGGCAGCAGGAGGACGCCTAAGCCTATCCTCGCCTACCGCGGGAAATGCCCTTTCTTCCCGCCTTCCCTCCCGCCAATTACTGGATTCGTAACCCTTATGGGAATCGGCTCAACATCCGTGATCCCTGGGGGAGCGTTGCCGAGTACTTTTTCGATCTTGATCACAGCCCGGAGCTCTGTGCCTCGGAGCCGCACGATTTCCCGGAGCAAGACGCCCTGTATCGTTGGGGCACAGAGCCTGCGCCGCATTTTGGCGAGCACGAATAACTGGGATAAGAGGGAAGGCGTGAGGGGGGCAGCATGCGAATTGCCAGGCGTTCATGCATGGCGGCCTCCCCTGTGCGCTCTATGCGGTGGTCGGCTGTGATAAGACTGGCACGTCAATCAGATAGAATCCCGAACGGACCGTTTGAACAGTCTCGACAATCTTATTTCCTGCCTCATCCACTTCAAACGACGCCGGCACCGGTATGGCCTCTCCGCTTTCCTGGAGCTGGAGTTGTGCACGGTATTTCATTTTAAGCTTGGGTTTTGGATAAGTAGTTCGCAGGGTTTCTACTTGCCTCGGTGTCAATTTTTTGCAATCTTTATCCTTTTCGACTTGCTTGAGCGCTGAGTCAGGTCCGTCAAGCTTCATAATGGCCTCTTCGCCCCCATCCTTGACAAGGACGAATTGATAATTCAATCCCTGGATGGCTGGCGGTGGCATCAGCTCCGCCTCGCCGCCACTCTTGGGTTGAACGGACACACGCACTTGAAAAAACGCCGTAGGCATCGCTTCCTCCTTTCCTCCTACTGGATGTTCACAAATACGGCGATATAACCGGTCCCTTCGCGCAGGGGTTCTAACGCCTTGCCGATAATGGCGCCGATCTTCGGATCGGTGGCTTTTTTGGCGTGACCGGGATTGGCAGAGGATGTCAATAAATCGCCCACCTCGATGGGGGCTACAGTGGCATCCACTTTGCAATGGGCATAGGTTCCCAACGTCACGACGAACAGCTCCCCGGTGTCCGGGATGGTCGTGGGGTCGTCCGGCTCTGTGCGGCGGTCCGGCTCATCCACCGCAGGCGTGGCTTCCTGGGCGACGATGCCAATAACCAGGGGGTCGTTCTCGCTATCAGCCAGGGTGACTTCTGGGATGGGGATGCGATTATTGTCCCCGTGAAAACGAATGCTGCCGCCCGCCTTCAGCTTCACCACATCTCCTGTGCGCAGCATGGTGCCACTGCCATTGACAAAGCTGTCCGCGACGTAACCGATTTTGGTCCCGGTAAAACGCGCTGTCCCAGCGACATTCAGCGTATCCACGGCGCCTGTCGCGGCAAAAATATTCAGGCCTGACATATTTTGCGCCAGCGGCCAGATCAAGACAGCGGTGGTTGGACCTCCACCCACGCTAGTGTTTGTGGCGCCCGAGATGAAGAGGGCTTGCCGTTTACCAGTCGCTGTCCCGAAACCAGTGGTGGCGTCACCGCCAAGACCGATCATTGCCGTACCGTCACTGATCGAAAGAGTACCTGTGACAGTACCGCCAGCAACAGGGAGCGCCCCAACCTGCGCCGCCGTGGTGTTGTGCGGGTTGGTCGTGAGAGCGGAGTGGGTCTCACCAATGGTGATGCGGTTATTGGCATCGTCCGGCACAATGGTGACGCTATTGGCCTGGAACAGGTCGATATTCCCTGCCGCATTGCTCACCCCATCCACGCTGACCATGGCCCCGACCTGGGCGGCCGCGGTATTGTGCTGGTTGTTGGTGAGGGCGGAGTGGGTCTCACCAATGGTGATGCGGTTATTGGCATCGTCCGGCACGATGGTGACGGTGTTGGCCTGCACCAGGTCGATATTCCCTCCCGCGTTGCTTACCCCATCGACGCTGACCACGGCCCCGACCTGTGCGGCCGTGGTATTATGCGGGTTGTTGGTGAGGGCGGAGTGGGTCTCACCAATGGTGATGCGGTTATTGGCATCGTCTGGCACAATGGTAACGGTGTTGGCCGGGACCAGGTCAATGTTCCCCCTGGATTGCTGACGTTATCAATGGTCGCCGGCCCTCGCTCACCTCGGGGACCGATCCTCTGGCGCGCGCCGCCATCGAAGGCGTCGTTGACATTGCCCGGCACGTTGGCACTGGAGTCCAGCGTCAGACGGGCTAGTTGCACCACCGTACCGTCGCTCGGCGGAGCGACCGTTACCGCCTGGACGCCAGGCTGCTCGGTGATGCGGGTGTTGCCGGATACCCCTGTGGCGGTGGTCGGGTCACTTTCTTGCTCCTGGTAGGCGATCGTGATGAACACGGTGGCACCGGCGGGAAACGCGACGGCATTACTCAAGTCAACTACCTGGTCCGCCTCCACGATCATCTCCCGACCGAGGCGATCAATCGCCATGCCGGGACGCACGGTCACCGTTTTGTTTGCGCTTTTCACCACCCCCAAGCCTTCTGCGATGCCAAACGTATGTAGCAGCCGGTTCAGGCGGCGGCGCATGTCCAGATGGTATTTCTGCTCGTCGGTGAAATCCGCTTCGACGAGAAATTGATGGTCGAAAGTAATGCAATCGCTTGATGGCCATGTCTACTCTCCTGTGTTATGTGATGGAGAGGCTTCCCAGCAGCGTATCTACGCCGATAGTGGAACGCACCCCGATCTGCATGGTTCTGAATAAAATCTCTAGCTCATAATCCGTATGTGCCGGCTTTTGCAGCTCGATCAGAGCTGTGGCAATTTGCGCTGGCGCTTTAAAGTGGCAGGGTCGGGATTGGGCATGGTCACGCTGACGCGGAAGAAATGCGGGTGCGCTGCCGCTGATCTGCGTGTCCATGCCGATGGTCGAATGTACGCCAATCTGGAAATCGCTATCTCCTGCCCCCGTAATTACCGGGCTGAGGCCAGTATAGATACGCAACAACTCGGCCAAATTGTCTTTGGTACCCCGCCGACGATAGAGCGGCACAATATTAGCCAAGAAGTCTCGCTTCTGGGCTTCGGTCCAGTCGGCTCGCAGGCCAAGCGCCACCCAACTCGCCAGCCACGGCAGAAACTCCTCCCGCGTCTCTTTCGGATCAAACAAGCTAGCGATCGTCGCGATGATTTCTTCCAGGCCATGCGCTGGCTCAGGCTCACGACCAGCCAGTCCCGGCAGCCCGGTCAAGACCTGCTCGAAGGCCAACAGGAAGCGGCCCAGAAAATGGATCCTCACTGAAGATCGCCGGTAAGTTTTGGAAGTAGCTACTCAGCGCATTCGGATCAATCGCCATCGCATTCACCTGAAGTGCGGCTTTGAGCTACGATGTCTGCACCGTCACATCAGCTGGGGTCATCTGCGCCGTCGACCAGCTCGTAAGGCTTCACTTCAACGCCGATCAACTCACCTGTCGCTGTTATTGAGCAAACGATCGGGCGTGGGAGGCGTCAGAGTAATGGCCGTCACGTAATCAACGCCCGGAAGTTGATCGAGTAAGCTATACATTTCCGAAACGAACACATTGCGGCCAAACGGCCAGCCTTTGCCGTCCTCCCCACCCGTGAGGGGATCGAGAAAGTACTTCACCGCATCGACACTCGCTGTTGCAGTGTTGATTCCAACTCATCGGGCAGGGGTACGACAGTCGCTTTGACCCCACAGCCAAAAATAGCGGTCCGACCACATGCAATTGCGTCGTCAACAGCAGCTTCGGTGTCAGATAGTTTTCAACGGCCGCAAGCAGTTTTGGCAACTCCGGACCCATGTTCGATCGCGGCAGAATAATCACACTCACGTGGCCAGGCTTTTCCTGATCCGAGCTCCACTCCAAGTTGCGGCGCGGCAGGCAGCGGGCGCGGGCCACCCGCGTGTCGGCTTCCAGCGCCAAAGTCTCGAAATCCCCGCACGACACCGTACGTTCCAAGCCGTCGTAACTTCAGCACCGTCTTCGGTAGCTGTTGGGCGATCAACTGCGTGAGCTCCTGCCGCGGAAAGCTGCCGGAGCTGCGCGGCAATCGCTGCCTTCTCACTCTCAGTCAGCTTTCGCTCGCCCTCCTCAAATGGGTTCCAATCCGTTCCGTTCAACAGTTTGAGGAAAGACAGGACATTGGCGGCGGTGACGCGATTGAGTCGGTAGAGCAACATCTCGCTCAAAAAGGCGAACAGCTCAACGAGCGTGATGCCTGGATCGGAAGGATTATGGTTGGTCCACTCCGGCGCATAAGTCGGAATCAGACGGCGCGCCTCATCCACCAGATCGGCGTAGCGGCGATCATCGAGATTGGGCAGTTGCAGTGGCATACAGCGCCTTCTTCCATATCTCTTGGAAACGGGTTCACGCCTTCGACTCAGGCCTCTTCAAAAACCAGGCTGATCGTATGCGTGCCGGAGAAGACCAAGAAACGGTCACCGGTCGCTCACGCCGGGTTGATCTTCAATCTCCGCAATGGCGAGCAAACGGAGTGATCGACACCAGGTACTGGCCTCGATCAAGCGCATAGAGGTCTGAACGGTGCGGCTTGCGGCCAAAATCCCAACCGGTACCATCCAGCCCGCCGGTCAGCGGATGCAAAAAGGCGGCAAGTGTCTGCTGCACGGCCTGCTCGACGAGCACTTGCGCCTTCGAGCGACGACCAGCGCGATCTCCGCTTCACCTCGACGCGGACGTAGAACGGCCCGACGACCGAGATGTGCGCCGTTGGCACGCTGTATGCCTCCAGGTAATCTTGCACTCGGCTGAGTAACTCCAGGCTCGGCTGCGGTTTGGCTTCGCGTGAGCGCGGCACGATGATGACGCTGACTTCGCCACGCTCCGTCGGCTGCGCGCCGAGCGGATCTTCGATCCAGATTGCGTAAAGGAACGCAGCGCGCCCGTGCCACTTCCGGCGAGGCCAGACATTGCCAGGTCTTCATAATCCTCCACGGTTACCGCACGATTGCCATGGCGCAGCGTGCGCGGCGCACGCTCAAGCAGTGAATCGAGGGTTTCAGCGTCGGCCCCGCCGGCTGCCGCCTCCGTGTTCGTGACCTTATCGACGTAAGGTACCGTGGTCTTCAATTGCACGATCGTGCCCGCTGGTCTATTGCCTGCCTTCCCCCGCCGATTTGATAGCGCGCCAAGCCGAATATTGCCGATACCCGCGGGTGGAATCAGACCGTTCAATCCGTCACCGAAGCGCATCTCACCGGTGAGATGATCGAGCACATAATGGCGGCTACGCGGGCCTGAGCCATAAAAATCCGCCACTTCATGCCAGCGCACCCAGATCTCTTTGGGCCGGCCAGGGTATCACAATGAGGGTGATCGCATCCGCTCCTTCCTCGCTTGTAACGACCTCGTGCTCGGCAGCTGAAGGCAGCTCAGGCTCACGCACTTCGAGGGATTGTCCCGGCTGGATGGGCATCCGCGTGGCGTGGAACTGTTGCTCGGCGCTGGCATCGCTCGAACCGAGAATCTCGTTGCGAAGGGTCACTGTCTGCGCCGCCATCGTGGTGTTGAGCAGCATCCGTTGCAACCTGGGCGCGAGCGCATATTCGCCTTTCTCCCAGCGCACGCGCAGCCAGTAACGTGGCCCCTGGTCAAACTCGCGGCGCGCAGTGAAGTCCGGCGGAGCGAGAAATTCAATGAGGCCTGGACGGGTGAAATTCTCGGTATCATCGCGCACCGTCAACACCGCCCATTGCTGGCCATTCCAATATTGCCATACGAGCTGCAGCCGCTCGCCCGTGGAGACCTCTGCGCCGGCAAAGGTGACAAAATCTGCCACGTACTCAAGACCCTGTTCCGTGGAGATCTCCAATCTTAGAAAGCCGCGGTCGCTTCGACCCACCGGCGTCCCTTCGGGAACAGTGACCTGAATCGCCACCGCTCGTGACTCTCCGGCTGGCACCGTTTGAGCGGCTGGCACTGGCGCAGGTGGGGGCTGCCACCGCGTCCCGAGAACGCTGCAGGTGAATGTGGCCGGCACAGCGGCCACATTGGTGATCAGGAAATCGTGACGCACCGTTGAAGCAGCAACGCCGATTTCTTTGCTATTTTCGGGGGCAATGGGGATAGGCCGCTCACCATATTTGGATTCTCCCACGTGGGCATAGAGACTGAGCGTGCGATTAGGAAATACGGCCTGGTCCGCTGGCAGCGCGAAACCAATATAGAGAGTTGGCCGGTCCTCTGGCGCACGACAGAATGGCTCAAAGGGGGGATCACCGGGTTGCGTGGCATTCGCCACTGTAGTAACTGTCGAATTGTTATAGGCCAGCATCACCTCCGGTGGCCCGGTCAGCGTTTGTGCGTAACCAATGGTGACGCTCGAGAGCACAGGCGGGCGGAAGTTTTCCGGGATCAGTATGAACCCTGCTTCCGGTGCTTCCGGGTTTTGGAGCTTGTAACTCGCGTCTTTGCCATAGTCGCCCCGAATCAGGCGGACGCGCAGCCAGAAGTTCTGCTGGCCACCGAGCGACGTTGGTTCAACATGGTCTGGTATGATAAATCTGACGATGCCGCTTTGGCACAGTGCATACGTCCCATCGACGAATCCTGTGCCAGTCTCAGGCGGAGGCGGGCTGGCTTCGCGGCTGATGGTCCGCGTGATGGCCGCCAATGCACTGCCTGTCGCGGATGCCAGTCCTTCGATGAGCAATTCGTTGCGGCCTTCGAGTAAGCCAACCTGCAAAGTAGTGCCCTTGGCGCCTAGCACCGGCGGAGATGTACTGCTGCCGTTGGTGATACGGATTTGTGTCACTTGGCCGGCGTCCGTGCCTGTGGCATTCACTATGAGGTTAACTGTGTCAGTCCTCACGGGCAGTGAGGGTATTTGGACGGTCAGCTCAATCCTCCGCGTCAGTTCTCCGGTCATGGCAAAGAAGGTGGCCCAGGCTCTGGTCGTTTGGGCGCCAAGGGTGGCGGTAAAGGTGATTACAATCAGGCCCGAGGGAGATACCAGCGTCATAGCAAACCGGCCGTCATCGCCAACCCGCAAGGCGCGAGTAGCGACCCCGCTCACCTGACCGCTGATCTGCGCTCGCACCACGGTGCCTCTTTGCGCGCGGCCCTCGACCGTCACAGACGTATCGGTGGTTACCTCCAATGGCGGAATCACTTCCAGTAAGCGCAGCCAGGGAGGTGCTGTGCTCGTGCCGACCCGTTGCCAGGCGCTTCCATTCCAACATTCCCAGACCAATTGCAGGTCCGCGGCGGGGCGCACACTGGTGACCGTAGGCAACAGATGCGAGTTGGCGATCCGGATGTCGAGTTGTACAGTCGCGCCAGCGGCCGCCAACCCCTGCGCGCGATCTTTGGAAAATGCTTCAACGCTGGCCAGTTGGAGAGCATCATTGAGCCGTGGCTTTTCCCCAAATGGAAAGAAGTCTTTCCCGAGCTCGATTGGCAGTGCATTGGTGAAACCCGCATCCGGCGCTAGCCCCTGGCTGAGATCACGGAGGAGGTCAACGCGTATGAGCACTTGCTGCACCTTCGGGAGCTGGGTAGCGCGCACCATGTTGAGCCGCGCCTCGCTTGCCAGAGTGATAGGCGTGATCAGACGAAAACGCAGCCAGCGGTTGAGGACGCTAGCCACCTGACTGTCGGGAATGGGCGGTATACTCCCAAGCGTCACGACGCCGGAGTGGGTGAGATTTTGCGTTTGGTCATTGCTCGGCGTCCGCGCCTGCCATTGCTGACCATCCCAGATTTCCCAGCAGACCTCGCGCGCATCTTGCAGCGCTGCTTCCAACGTAAACAGGAGGC
The DNA here is from genome assembly GCA_963833605.1 of uncultured Alphaproteobacteria bacterium. Classification (GTDB taxonomy): domain Bacteria; phylum Pseudomonadota; class Alphaproteobacteria; order Rhizobiales; family Xanthobacteraceae; genus JAFAXD01. The sequence goes on along the minus strand of CAWHYZ010000024.1, from coordinate 13,791 downwards.
TGAGAGCGGCAATCCGGGGAAAGCCCAGCAACTGGCTGTGGCCAAGGTAGAGAAGATGCTCAATCGGCCGATTGCCCTGAAACACACGCTCTCCCACGGCAGAGCCAGAGGTGATGGCGCTAGCCGTGATGATGGGGCTGAGATCGGCTTGCATATCGTGCTCGGGATCGCGCACGAAGAGCGCGGCCAACTGTGCGGCGGTGACGGTCAATTCGCGCTCGGTTTCAAAAATGACTGGGTCTTTCTCACCTTCGGCGGGTGGCGCGGCGGCCTGGGTTCCAGCGGGCACCAAACCATCGACGGCGCTACCGGCAGCCAGAGAGAACGTTAGTGGCGCGCGCGCCGGTTGCGGAGGCAGCAGCGCGGCACCCAGCAGATCGAGAAAGGCGAGGAAATTTTTTTGCGGCGCCTGGTTAAGCCGCTGAATAATGACTTCTGAGAACCGCGCAAAGACCCCGATCAGCGCGCCACTCACGCCGGTTGCCACCCCAGTCACGGGATCGAGCTCCTCCCAGGCGCGGTGTGTAAACTTTGAGCAAGCCCTGCACCTGCTGGGCGATGCTGATGGCCGTGCGCTGATCTATCTCAGGGACTGGAAGGTCATCGGTTTGCGCTGCGCTCCAGGTAGAACGGATAGACCAGATTGAAGACGTTGTTGGTCGCGCGTACTTCGTAGTCGATGCTGATCAGCAGCACTTCGCCGCCGTTCTGTGATTGCACCTGGATGTCGCGCACATCGATGCGCGGCTCGAACTGGAGCAGTGCCTCGCGCACGGCCTGGGCAACCCGCCCGGCAGTCGACGCCGAATTCAGCTCGAAGACCAGATCGTAAATGCCGCAGCCGAACTCCGGGCGCATGACGCGCTCGCCTTTGGCCGTGCCGAGGATGATCCAGATCGCCTGGCGCACGCTCTCTTCGTATGGCGGCGAGCTGCAGCTTGCCAGCCGTTCTCACCTGTAGCATAGACGCTGATGGGGAAATCCCCAACCGACACCCAGAAATGCCTTCGGCATAGAGCTTCTCCGCTTCAGCCGATAAACGACCGTGCCCGACAGCGAAAATCTGGCCGTTGGGCAGATCCGCCGGATCGTTGCACGTCAGCGCCATGTCGCCATTGCGTGCCGCCATCTTGCCGTTGATCTTGACCGTCGGGCTGCCCAACTTGATCGTCGCTTTGTTCGCCGGGGGCTTCTGAAAAGCCGTGCCCGGCGGCGTAGGAATGTGCGGCGGCGTGTTGTCTGCCGTGCTGTCCACGGTCGCGGCTGGCATCCCCATGATGTTCACATCGCGCTCAAGCTGCCGTTGATGATCCCGGTGAACGGATGCGGCAGCGGCGTCGGCACGGGTGGTCCGGGTGGCGCGGGCACCATGACGATATGCGTATCGACCGCCACGATCTGGTCACCTTGTTTGGCTGCGGGTTGGCCCATCGCTACTCCTCACTTCAATTGATGTTGACCGTTGCGCCCTTTGAGGTTCATCGCGGCGCTGGCTTTCATGTCCATGCCGGCTCCGGCTTCGAGCTTGGCATCGGCGGAAGACTTGATCTCGATCTTCTGCGCGTCGAGCTTGATGGTGCCCTGTGCCGCCGAGAGCGTGATGTCTTTGTCAGCGGTGATCGTGATCGTGTTACTGGCGGTGTCGAATGACGATGCTGTTCTTTTCGCTCTTGTCGACGATCTCGATCGTCTCTTTGCCGTCCTCGTCGTTGAGCCGGATGATGTGCCCGCTGCGCGATTTGATGACGCGCAGATTGTTCTTGCCGTCGTCGTTGCTCGCTGGCGGCGACTCCTGGCCGTTCCAAAGCGCGCCAAGGACATACGGGAAACGCACATCGCCATGCTCGAAGGCCACCAGCACCTCGTCGTCCACTTCGGGCAGGAAGTAGATGCCGCGCTCTTTGCCAGCCATCGGCGCAGCGATGCGCGCCCACTGGCTCTCATCCGCCTCGCTCAGCCAGGGGAAGCGCACCTTGACACGGCCCAGCCCCTCGTCATCCTTGTTGTTGGTCACCACTCCGATCACCACCCCGGCTAATGCGTCCCATCGCGTCTGGCTTCCTCTTCGGGCCGCTCATCAGATCGAGAAGATTCATGAAGCATTCCTCCGCACCGTAAAATGCGTTTGGTAACCGCGCTGCGGCGAATAACGATGGATGGCGGCCGTGACATAGTATTGTCCGCTGAAGCGCTGCCCCAGGCCTTCGATCTTGATGACCTTGCCAGAGCGCAGATCCGTGCGCCCCCAACAGACCCCTTCGCCAGAGATCAGATTCCAGCACCCGATGGTTGAAGCGGGCCCTGGCCAGTCTGATCCGCCTCAGCCTGCGTCGCCACCGGGTGTGTGCTCCATTGCTCGATCGCTGCACCGAAGGCACCTTCAACCAGCGCCGCACCGCTCTGCTGCCCACCCATCGTCGACACTTCGTCGCCCGCCTTCGCCTGACTGATCAGTTCTTTCTTATCCTTGGGACTCCAACTGCGCACCGTCACCTCGCTTACCTGACCGGCGGAGGAGAGGCGTGGGTAGAACTCCAGCAAGTCATCGTCCATCGTTAAGGTAAGGACCTCGCCTTGGGCGTTTGCAACCGGACGGAAGAACAGCGTCTTGTCCTCGACGACGACCTCGTACTGGATGCGGCTGGCGCGTTCGTGCAGAAATTCCAGATCGGTCTGATTGGCCTGCAGGACATAATCATGGACCGTGCCGCTGTCCTCAGCTTGCGCGGTCAATCCTGCTTCGCTGGCGATCTGCGCGGCGATGTCGCTGTCTTTTTGCTGCACGAAGGTGCGCGTCTTGCGGCCTCGCTGCAAACGGTGGCGGCGGTCGTAGCCCCGCACCGTCAGACCGGGCAACCGGTTGAAGACGAATTCCGGTTCCAATGCGGTGATTTCCCCAATCAGCAACGTCTCCAAATCATCGACATAGCCCAATTTGATTTCGATCACATTGCCAATGGCGAACAGCTTCTGGTCATCGATCCACGGAATCTTCCTGTTCTTGCGCATCCGAGCCGATCATCTCCAGTGTGAACATGCTCGGTAGATCGATGCTCTCGTCGACCGACACGCCAGCGACGTAGGCCGCAGCCTCGACCGGCAACGGCGCGCCATTGATGATGCACATCGAAATCCGCCACAAGGGGATTGTCAGGGTTGGCAACTGGCATAGCTTTCTGTCCTTCAACGCAGCTTAGGGACATTCAGCCGCAGGCCGATCGGGAGATGGCGCGGATCGTCCAGAGCGTTGGCTCCGGCGATCACCGCCATAGCGTCGGATCGCGGTAGACTTCGGAAGCGATGCTGCTCAAGGAATCGCCGCGCTTGACCAGACGCGTCGTGAACTCCGGATCGGTTTCCCGCTGGTCGTCCTCCGGCGACAGAACTTCCTTGAAGGTCACGTTCAAGGTGGCGCGCACCGGGATCCCTTCGCTTGAGAACAGCGTAAATCTTTGCTGCAAATCACTCACCACACCGACAAATGGAAAATCAGGGTCATTCGCCCGGTGCCCCCAGGAGACTTGACACTTCGGCGGCCGACCTACCTTACGCTCGATGCGCGTGAGCTTGACAATTTTGCTGGTCTCGTCTCGGACATCTTTTTGGCCGAGGACCGGCTCGGTTACATCGAAAAATAGCTCTAATGTGAGTTGCCGGCTGTTTCCACCGCCGAACTTCAACGTCGGTGCATTCAATTTCCGCTGGGCAGTTATTTCCTTTTTTCCAGGCGAGTGGATCGGCGGTGGGGGAGGGTCCCATTGAACCGATTTGGCAATCGAATACGAGCTCGGATTAAACATCACATTGATTGGCTGAAGGTCCGATGGCGGCAGTGGTCTGATCTCCAATTTGTCTGGCATCATCTGCCCCTTCCTCGTCGCTCACGCTCGATCACCAATTGATGCGCAATCAAGCGGCTGACCTGCGCGGCCAGATGCCCCACATCGATCTCGTTGGCCGGCGGAAACGCCGATACCGGCGTTTCCGCCGGCGGCTGCGTGTCCTCATTAGTTGTCGACGTGGTTGACTCACCAGTCATCGGTTGACGCGCCACCGGCATTTCCCCCCGACTCAGCGAATGGATGGCTAAAGGCAAAGGACGTGGCACGCTATAAACCGTCCCTTCCCCTGACATTCCCACAGACGAGACTCCACCAGCACTCTGACGCCACGCCATGGTCGGTTGCAGCGCCTCGGATGGGGTGGCACGAATTTCCGTAGCCCTGGCCTGTCGGACGTTCTGCCATCTCACCAGGCACTGATTCGGCAGAGTGCATGCTGTCTGCGGCTTGACGCTGAACCAGAGGGAAATCGACTGCCGGTGCAACGGTGGCCGCCGCAGTCCCCGTCACGATATACGCTGAGCGCCCCACCATCGGACGGGTAAGCTCGCGCGCCGGTCCGGTATTCCCCATAGCTAACGGCACTGGGTCGGTCGCCATAGCGACTATTGGCCCCATGGTTTCTTGCCCCCTCGCCAGCTCCGTGGTTGCCGGGCTGGCCTGCCGCTGTATCTGCAGGGGCAGTGGGAGAGAACTCGCCTCCAGGCGACTCACCGGCTCCGGCGCGACAGCCGCAGCCAACGGCAGCGCACGGCGGGGCGTCACGCTAGCGCTGTCATCCACCTGGCTTCCAGAAGGCGGTTGATTAGGGACAATGGTTGGGAGGAAAGCCGTCTCGTCCTGAGGTGAATGTTCGAGGTTGCGTGAGAGCTCTCCGACCATCTCCGGCTCAGGCGCAACACCCCCGGGAAGGCGCTTCGGTAAAATCAGTGCGGATGGGGCTGGTGTAGCCGGGGACGCCATATCGGGGATTTCACCCCCCCGCACCTCACCGCGCGGAGAGGGTGCGGAGCGCCCCACTTGGCGACTTATGTGCACCGGCACGACATCTGTAATCAACGGCATCGCACGGCGGGGCGTGGCGCGAGTGCTGTCCCCAACCAGGTTTCCAGAGGGCGATGCATCCCCAAGTTGCGTCGGCGGGGAAGTTTCTCCATGCTGGGGAGAGCTTACAGCACGGCGCGTGGGCTCCCCAGTTCGATCCGGCGCAGCAATATCAGAGCTGTCGGATGTGGCCATGCTGACCTCTGGAGGTATGGTGGAGTCGAACCCTGAGGCAGGCGAGGCCAGCCTCTGCAACAGTGCAGGCGGTGGCGCGGCGCGGCGCCTGACGCGAAATTGCGAGGGCGATGATGAGGATGCGGCTGTGAAGGCGACACTCGGCGGTGACGCGACCGACTCTGTGGCGGCGCGCACCAGCTGAGCGGGGCTCGGCACGACAGTCCCTGGCGCTACCGTCGGCGACAGCGCGGCGAACACCATGCCGGCGTTTGCTGTCGACGGATCTTCGTCGCTTCCATAGCGTGTCTTCCAGTGCTCGAGCAGCGCGAAACGCTGTGCGATCCAGCCGGCGGTGCGCGCATAATGCTGCTGTGGGTGGCGCACGTCGATCACGCCGAGGGGCTCGGTACGCCGCCGCAGCAGACGCTGGCCCAGCTCCAGTGGGCGGCGCGCTCGCTCTTGGAGGTGCTCCGATTGGCTCTAGTAGAGTCTTGCATACGTTATAGCCCGAAAGAGACATCGACCGAACCACTGATCGTCCGCCCCAATGCCCGCCAGGATATTGCCCAGCGTCGGTCGGCTCAGGCCGCGATGCGCCAGCTCCACGCTTTCAATCGCGACGTTGCCGGAATCGGCGCGCAGGTCCGGCCCAGTCCACTTGAACGGGAAGGCTTCTTTGAAGTCCCACCACATGACCGGGATACGCTGCTTATCGAGCAGGTAGATCGTGCCGTTCTTGCGCTCGATCTTACCCTGGATCACGTCCTGATGCCAGCTCCACAGGCCATCGATTTGGGTCAGGCCATGCTTGAGCACGAGTGGCGGATATTTGGTCGGTCCGGCGAAACGGTGCACGTACTCGTTCAGCCCGCCTTCGCGGTAATCGAAGAATTCGGTCTCCACCTGCAGGCCGCTGCATTCGGAAAAGCCGCCAGCCAGAATGCCTTCGATCTCCACGAGAAAGTTGAAGACCTGATAGGGGTCGGCACGAATGCCGAGCAGGTTGGTGACGAGGCCGAAAGCAGCGTTCAAGTCCTAATGACAGGCATGGTCGATCTCCTCTGGCGTCGTATCCCTCGTAGCGAACCGGTTACAGAGCGAATGCTCGCGTCAAGAACCACTCGGCTCATCTGCTCATTGAAGCGCTGATTGATCTTCGCAATCTCCGCGACCCAGCGTTGGCGTTCAGCGTGCTCCAGCGCCAGAATCTGTTCGTGCGGCCAGTGAAAGTGATAGGCAATATACGCTACCTCCTCATAGAGCCGCTCTAAGGGGTAGCGCCAGGCCCCCCCAGGCTGCTGAGCTCCAGTTCGAACTGCTGCGCGCAATGTGGGCATTGTGTACGCACCAGATTGTGGCCATTCTCGTTGATCCGGCGGTAAACGTCCTGCAGATAGGCCAGGTCAGCGGCGAAAAGCCCTTCGATCGTCTTCGGATTGATCTGCTCCAGCGTGCCTAGCCGGGTGATCACACGTGACAGCAGGATGATCAGCAGATAGGCCGGGTTGTTGTGCACGCGTGGGTCTCTGAGCGGGGCGATCTCATCGAATGCGGTCGCCAGACGCATGACGCCTTCTTTGTGGAGGTTGCCTTCGGCATCCACATAGCCCAGGGGCAATGTAAAGGCGAATTCGGTTTGCAGCATGACAACTCCCGATGCTCCGCCGCTGGACGGCTCCGAGCGACCGGCACTGTCGATGACCAGGGTGATTCAGCGGCTACCAGCTCAAGGCGCGCTTCAATTCCTCGTGCGTGATCTCCAACGTTTCGATCGCCACTGCCGTACTGGTGCGAGTTGAACGATGGCCCGGTCCATTTGGTGGGCCAGGCGTTGGAGAAGTTCCAGCGAATCTTTTCCGCGCCCGTTTCATCAAGCAGGACGATCGAGCCGTTCTTGCGCTCGGTTTTGCCATCTATCACCGTCTGCCGCCACTTCCACAACTCGTCGGAATCGGTAATGCCACGCTTGAGTGTGATCGGCGTAATACTTGTTCAAGCCCGGCAGCTTACGCACGTGATTGGGGTCTGTGCCCTCGCGATAATCCACGCTGTCAGTGCTCGCATCCAGCCCGCTGACTTCCTGAAAGCCAGCCTGGGTGATACCATCGATCTCCACCATAAAATTAAAACCACGATAGGGATCAGTTCGACTTCCGGTCGCCATTCGCATTCCTCCTTAGCATCTGCAGGACGACTGCAACCATCATGATACTGCTGGAGACGCGGCATTGGCCGCCTCCGCTGCACTCGATCAACTGTTTTCTGTCGCACCTGCACGATGGATGATGCGCACCACGATGAATTCCGCTGGCGCGAGCGGCGCCAAGCCGATTTCAGTGACCACCTGTCCGACTTCCCGCAGGTCCGGCGGATTGGTCTCAGCATCGCATTTCACATAAAATGCCTGATCGGGCGTGGCGCCCTTGAGCGCTCCGTCACGCAGCAGTTTGGTGAGATACGTGGTCAACTCGCGCTGAATCCGCACCCACAGACGCGGCTCGTTCGGCTCGAACGTGGCCCACGCCATATTCAGGTCGATCCAGCGGCGTAGCGTCAGGAAGAGGCGCCGGACGTTGACATAACGCCAGTTGGGGTCGCGGCTGAGCGTGCGCGCGCCCCAGACGCGAATGCCGCGTCCCGGAATGCCCGCAGACAGTTGACGCCTTCAGGATTGAGCTGATCCTGGATGCTGTTGTCGATGTCGGTCTCCAGGTCGAGCACGCCGAATACCTCCTCGTTCGCGGGTGCCTTGAAAACGCCCACCCGGGCATCGCTGCGCGCGAAAATGCCCGCGACGTGGCCGCATGGAGGCACCAGACGCCCACTGACAGTACGCAACCAGGGATGATAAAGCGCTCCGTTGACCGGCTCTGCCTGCCCGATTGCAAGTTGGTCGCGTTGCGTCAACACAGCCGCCGGTGGTGCCCTCCGGCAAAGCATCCAGCAGAGCCAGCCGGTCACCTTGCTCGGCGCAATGGATGAGCATCTGCCGCTGCACTTGCACAATAGCGGTAACATCCGGCTGGCCATCCGGCCGAGCGCAGGCTCATCGCATCGGGCACCGCCACCAGATCGAGGTCAATCAGCGGCGCCAGAGGCACCAGGGCATGCTGCAAGGCGGCCACGGCGATCGCCGCTCGGATCGGCGCGCACCACATAGCAGCGGACACCACCGTTATCGAAGAACCCGGCGATCGCATCGGCCAGATAGCTCTCAGGGCGGCTGCCGAAGCGGTCGGCGAATTCTTCCTTGCGGTGCAGGGACACTGGTGTATTGACAGGCGGTCCACCTCGGCTACCCTCGTCGGCAAAGCCAACGAAACCAGGCACGCCCGTCGGCAGAACGGTCTCCGGCTTGAGAAATACCTCTTGCCGATAGACACCTGGGGTCTTGTAGCTCAGTGCCATTGCGTGTCTCGCTCTCGCCGCGGCTTAACTGCCCGGCCGCGGTGAATTGGCTGATGCGGAAGATGACGAATTCGGCCGGCCGGACGATCGCCACGCCGATCTCGGTAATCACCTGCCCCAGCTCGCGCACCTCCGGCGGATTGAGTTCCGCATCGCATTTGACGAAGAAGGCCTCCTGCGGCGTCGTGCCGAAGAGCGCCCCGGAACGCCAGACGTTGGTCAGGAAATGCCGACACGTTGCGCACGATCTTCTGCCAGAGCGCTGGCGTGTTGGGTTCGAAGACGACGAACTGCATGCCCTCGTCAATCGACTCGCGCAGGAAGAGCAACGTCCGGCGGACATTAATGTACTTCAGATCGGCGTTGGCATTACCGCCCAGCGTGCGCGCGCCCCAAACGCGGATATTGCCGTTGAGATCGCGGATGCAATTGACGCCTTGTGGGTTCAATCCATCCTGCTGTGACTTTGCTGATCGCATACTTCAGCCCGAGCGCCCCCAGCACCGGCTCATTGGCCGGGGCTTTATGCACGCCTCGCTGCGTGTCCACGCGGGCATAGATGCCGGCGACGTGGCCGCTAGGTGGCACAAACTGCAATCCTGTGTCCGTCGGATGCTGAATCTTGGTAGCCGGATCGAAGACCTGCATCCACGGGAAGTAAAAGGCGGCAAAGTCGGAGTTATCCGGCAAGACGTTGGCCGCATTCGACGGATCGAGCAATGTGGTGTCGAGATTGCCACCGCTCTCGACCACCTCCGCACTGTCGAAGATCGCGAAGCGGTCCTGGGTCCGCTGGCGGCAGTGCGTGTCAATGGCACTCCGTACACTGTCATCCGTCACGCCTGGCGCCGCCACGATGGCGATCTCATCGATGGCTTCGAACCTGTCAAGACGCCCTGGATGCCGGTCGTCGCCGTCACCCGCGCGACATAGCAACGACTACCACCATTGTTGAAGAAGCCGAAGACCGCGTGGGTCAGATTGCGCTGACCAGCGTCGGTCGAAAAATCACCAAAGGATCGTCTTATACTCACTGAAGTTGGTGCACAGCTTCACCTCGCCCGCCGCCGCGGGGAGCGAGAAGTTGTTGATGACCACGTAATCTGCAGTAACCCGTGCTCCGCTGGCGGGGGCTGACGCGAGCGTCGCTGTCGTGGCAGTATTCCCAGCGTTGGCGGCTAGCGTGGCGGAGACTGGAGTCCCGTTCACCCTGATCTGAAACGAGCCACTCGCGGTGAGCACGGGATGTTGCGGGAGGTCGAAGGTCGTATCTATGCCATCTCCCGTGCCAATGGTGCGGTCCGTCACGGACTCGACCGGAATGACCACCGTGTTCGGGACGATGCCGATAAAACCGGCGGTGCTGGTGCTGACCCCCGCAATAGCCTTAACGGCCGAGGGTACTTCCTCGACATAGACGCCTGGTGATAAGTATGATGTTGCCATGTGTTTTCCTTTTGGTTATGAGATAGCTTATAACTGCACGTTGTAGTGACTCCCAGCCGGCGCTGGGATCGTTACCACGACATCCCTAATCGTCGCGTCCAATTGGGCACGTAGGGTGTATGTGCCTGCCGAAATCGAGCCGAGCACATAGCGGCCATCGGCCTCTGTCTGTGTCGCCAAGCTAGTACCCAGCAGCGTCACCATCGCACCCGCAACCGGCGCATGGCTCACGTCTGTCACGAGCCCGCCGATGCGGAAAAGCACTTGGCGTGTAGGCAGGGAAATGGCCTCCTCATCCGGCCCCGTGCGCTCGCCCAGTCTCACCTCTTCAGTCACCACGATGGGCGCCGTCACCGGGGCAAAGACTTCCATGCCAATAGTCACCGTTACCGTGAGCGATGCGCGCAATTTGTTGCCGATGGCCGTCCAGAACTCGGGTGGCTCCTTCAGCCCTTCGGTCTGAGCGGTCATCATTGGAAGCGGCGGCTCTTGCCCCACGAGTTGGCCGCGCAAAAACGCCGCAGGAATCTGCGGGTAGCGTGAGAGCACCTGCAATACCTGACTGAGCAACCGGTGCTCTTGCAAGGCCAGGTCAGTGCCGCCGACAGGCCACGCCGTGATCAAGTACGAGCAGGCAACGCGTAGCGGGGGGCGCTGGATTTCAACCTGCCCGTTGAGACGCCGAAGCGTCGGCTCGTTGCTCCGGAGCTCCATATTTTCGCGAATGTCATACAGGAACAGATCGATCGTCGTTTGCGTCGGATTGAAGGTCTCCACCGGGCGGTCGAAGACGATCTGGGCCGCAGCCAACTCCGGGAAAGTGGCCCCCAGCGCGGGATCGTCCAAAATCGCCTGCAATGTGAGGCTCAGGTCACGGATCATACTCGCAACAACTTCTCTACCCCGAAGCTACCACCCTCGAAACACCTGCCTGCCAAGCGCGCATCGCACATCAATTCCGCTCTCATTTGATAGTGGTATAGCCTTGCAACTCTTGCCGCAGCGTCACTATAGCCTGGTCACGCTCGGTTGGACTATGATCATAGGTGTATGGTCGACGCTTGATCTCACAAATGAACACCCAGGCATAATCGCAAATACGATTGCCGTACATTTTACTGGTTGTCGCATCCTGGCTACCTGAGAGTGGGGCGGGCTGATGGGCAGCCAACAATGGCTCTAATGCCGGCACGGCGTCATCGCCGAGAGCGATGAGAGCCTGTGCGGTTGGAGTCAGCTGATAGCCTGGCAGCCCCCAAGCGTTAAAAAAAATGCTGCTCTGCAAGCTAGAAACATAAATGTCCGCCCGTTCTCGAACCGGAAGCGCGCTGTACGCGCTTGGGTTAGCTTCGCGCAAAGCTTCCAAAGCCAACAAGGCTGTGTTCCCCCGCACCGCAATCTCCTGCAGCAAAAGGTTTGTGGCTGCTGGCCCCAGAATGCGTGCGATCTTCACACTCTCTGCGCCGAAGGGCGGTACAGCCCGCGCCGCATCTTCTTGAAGTTGCATGGCTAAGTTCGAGAGCTGCAGCTCTTTGGGCTGATTTCTCTGTTCCATTTCTCTGTTCCTATGGACTTGTTAAATTTGGAGCTTCTTCAGGCCGAGTGGCAGCCGGTACGCTGGTCCGCCAGGTGTTCCAGGCATCTCGCGCCTCCGTGAACTGATCTGAGGGCATCTGGCGGAAGCCACGTGGCGTAAGCGATACCTTACCAGCAGCGTTGGCTGTATAGCCCCAGGTGGCACAGCCGTATACCTGACCCCGATTGGCTCCACTTCGACAAATGACACAAGACTCAAACTTAGCATAGTTTTCTTGGTTCCAGCTTGGCTGATCAATTAAAGTTGCCTCGCTCGGCGTTGCCCCACCGCTTCCGGCACGGCCCCAGCCCGGTACATCAACAATGCTTCCAGTTACCGGATCACGCCCCGTAATGTAAAACGGTGAAGGAGCCCCTGCTACACGGTCGATAGACCAGGCTAAAGGCGTTTGCCGTGCGTCCTGTTCGACATTTACCGTATTTTGTTGACTTCGACCCTGGTGATCAATCGTTTGCATTGATTGCATGAATCCAACGTCGTTACATACCACTGTTGTCTTAGGCAAAAACTTCAATTCTACGTCAATTGAATAGTTCGGATTTGCCGGTGGACTAGCATCTGTTTTATCGTACTTGGTAAAGGTAAGATCACCGTATGTTGTCGGGAGTGCTGTGCCGGTCGTGAGGTCAGACGTGAGTACGTTGAAGTCGCGATCGGCGTAGATGACCGGTTGATGGCTGGCGTTGCGCCCAACACACCGCAAGAGGTACTTTCCCGCTACAAAGCCAGCTCCTGAAAAATGTGAGTGCATCAAAAGAAATGGCCTCGTGATGGAACTTGGGTGTCCCGGCAGGGTGGAGTAACTCCCGGGCATCAGTTGATCGCTCGGGTCATACAACTCCCAGGAAATGTGTTTAACAGCCGGATCGCTCACATGAACGTTGACAACGCGCACAGGGACGAAGATGCTTGGTACAAAGTCGGGGACAGCATCGACTCTGATTTTGGTGAGATTCGCGTGCCAGTAACGCCCCCATAGGCTGGGGGTGCCGGTGTTCGTTGAACCATTTCTGGGCATACGTGGTGCCGGTCAGGCTCATTGTGCTGAGCCTCCGCGACTGGCCTTCGAGTGGCGATATGATCAGCCGTCCTACCTACCCCCTGCGGAGCATGGCCGGGGATTTCCTTGGCCTGCAGGGCTATCTCTTGTTCTTCCTCGCATTCCGAACATAGGCGCTGGAGGCGGGTAGGCTGGATGTGCCCGGGACTACGGCTGCATCGGAAGCCTGCCATTCTAGCATCGGCATCACCGCCTCTGCCACTCGGTCCGCTTCACGTTCGTATTGATCACCTGCTTGGCCAAGGGTACGCTTGAACTGCACCCCGCCAGTTTGCTGGACCACGTGGGTCAGCTCATGAGCCAAAAGCCTTCGGCCACGGACGTCACCTGGGTTATATTCGCCGTCGCGGAAGAAAATATCCTGGCCTGTCGTGAAAGCTCGTGCGTTGAGCGTTTGGTTGAGTTGATCTGCTTCAACATCAGTGTGAACCCGTACATGACTGAAGTCCGCGCCAAAAGCCGTTTCCATGTTCGTGCGCATGGCCTTATCCAAAGCCTCCCCCCGGCCGTGCGCCCCTTGGATCGCGTTCTCCACCTCCGGCACAACCTCTGTTTCACCGTCCGCTCGTTGAGCCTGAACGAGCATCATTTGCACGAATTGGTTCCCGTGCGTGCGTTGGAGCTGGAGCAGGGAAGCTGCGAGGGCTGGCGGTCGTCCCTGACGCACCGGTACAACTTGAGAGGAAGGCTGTGACCGCTTGCCGATGCGTTCTTCCTTGTCTGCTCGTTTGCCGATGCTGAGTTTCATCGCGATGTCCCACTTGCACTTCAGCGATCGCCCGACTTCGCGTCCCCGCTACGCCTATGCAATGGTGCTGACCAAGTATGGCATTTCGTCTATGCTCCTTTATGCTCCTTGGCCAGCTACAGATGGGCTATCGAACAGCTTCTCCAGCTCCGGGCTAATAATTTTGGCATCAAAATCTGCCCAAATCCGCTCGTCCTTCCGGCAGTCGTATGCACGGCAGGGCAGCGGGCGGTGCTGATAGATCGTGCAGGAGCAACTCCCACGTTCTAAATGACGGCAATAGCCATCGGCGCCGCGCGCGATCAGATACGGGTGGGGCAAGTCCCATTTGACAATGCCTTCCTCTAGATCCTGAGGCGAAAGCGGAAAACGCAATCGGCAGCAGGCCGCCTTGCAGAGATGAATGCGATTCTTGCAGTCGGTTTTTGGGCCACCCTCAAACTCGGACTTGTCGATCTGTGAGTCCTGG